>NZ_VZRB01000066.1 GCF_008806595.1 Streptomyces luteolifulvus
AACGCCCCCAGCCGCACCTGATCAGACAATCCCACCCACGCGTGACCCATGCCCCGCCCAACGAGCACCGGCCCGTGCCGTCACCGCCTCATACCGAACTCCTTGACAGAGTCAAGCAACGGCATTGCCGGGCCACTCCACGCCACGCCGCCCCGTGGAGGAAGTGCTCGTCATCGAACCCTGACTGCCACGCTCGGCCGCAACACACCGCACACCCGGCCGTTCGCCCAGGTCCGCAAACCCAACGGGTTCAGAAAGGCCACGCCTTCCCAAGAGGGCTCTGGCACCGTCGTCACGGGCTGGCCGTCGTGGCTTGCTCTGGTCGACGGCACCGGCAGCGTGGCTGAGGCCGGTGGGGTGCGGCGAGGCATACGCGTGCGTGGTCGTTTGGTGCGCCCGCCGTCGTGGCTGACTGTCGTCGGCTGAGGAAACGGCGCGTCGAGGGTGCTGGCGGCCAGTCGGGCGCGGCAGAGCTGGGCCGTCCCCGGGCCGTCCGACGCCGCCCCACAGTGGCCAATGACGACCAACGACGACCACTCGGCGCGCAAGCCGACCGTCTCTGACCAGCAAAAACCCAGCTCAGGGCAAGAAGCCATCTCAGGTTGCGTCGCGTGGCGGATCCGGCAGGCTGTGCCACGCGTGACCCCACCCGCAGCTCTGGCTGCGTAAACCCCGCTGTCACTCGATCATGCAGCAGTCCCGATCAGCGGGGCCCGCATAGTAGACCGGCCACCGATCGCCCTTGCCAGCGCTTTACTTGGAGTCCGCTCCGTTGATCCAGGAAGGCTTAACGCCGGATTTACCTCGAATGAGCACCGCGTTCATATGCGCACAAAAGGATCCAAAGGTCGCATGCTCCCCTTGTTGAATCGCTGAGGATGCCCCCGCATGGACCACCAAGCCGACGCCCCCCAACCTGTACCTCGCGCCAACCCTGTCCGGGCCGTGCACTGCGAACGGTGCCTCGGGTGGGGAACCGTGGTTACGGGCGAGGGACTGCATAAACTCTGCCCGGCATGCCAACCAGAGGCGAATATGGATGAGCCAGTCGCGGGTCCGCCGGCCTGCCCGTGGGCTTAGCTGATGCCTGTCGGATCCGAGGTTGCGCCGCTGACAGTGGGCGGCCAATGGCCTGCGCGTGATGCACCACTGTTTCCGCAGGTCAGACCGCTTCCTTGTTCGGCTTGGCCGCTTCCCCAGACTTATGTACTGGAGGCAAGACACTCCACGGGAAGTTGATCCACTCATCGGTCCGCTTCCACACGTACTCGCACTTCACGAGCGAATGCGACTTCTCGTAGATCACCGAGCTGCGGACCTCGGCGACTGTGTCGAGGCAGAAGTCCCGCACCAGCTTGAGCGTCTTGCCGGTGTCGGCGACGTCGTCGGTGATCAGCACCTTCTTGTCGGAGAAGTCGATGACATTGGGGACGGGCGCGAGCATGACGGGCATCTCGAGGGTGGTCCCCACGCCGGCGTAGAACTCGACGTTCACGAGGTGGAGGTTCTTGCAGTCGAGGGCGTAGGCGAGCCCCCCGGCGACGAAGACGCCGCCACGGGCGATGGAGAGCACGATGTCGGGCTCGTACCCGTCGTCCGCGATGGTCTGCGCGAGCTCGCGCACGGCGACGCCGAACGCCTCGTAGGTCAGGTTCTCCCGTACGCCGCTCATCCCTGAGCTCACACCTGCGTCCGGTGGAAGTTCAGGTAGGACCGGGAGGCGGTCGGCCCTCGCTGCCCCTGGTAACGCGACCCGTACCGCTCGCTGCCGTACGGGAACTCGGCCGGCGAGCTGAGCCGGAACATGCACAGCTGCCCGATCTTCATGCCGGGCCACAGCTTGATCGGCAGCGTGGCGAGGTTGGACAGCTCCAGGGTCACGTGCCCGGAAAATCCGGGGTCGATGAACCCGGCGGTGGAGTGGGTCACGAGCCCGAGCCGCCCGAGGGAACTCTTGCCCTCCAGGCGGGAGGCGAGGTCGTCGGGAAGCGTGATGCCCTCGTACGTCGAGGCGAGCACGAACTCCCCGGGGTGCAGGATGAACGGCTCGTCGCCCTCGGGCTCGACGAGCCGGGTGAGATCCACCTGCTCGATCGAGGGATCGATGTGCGGGTACCGGTGATTCTCGAACACCCGGAAGAAGCGGTCGAGGCGCACGTCGATACTGGACGGCTGCACCATGGATTCGTCGTAGGGATCGATCCGTACCCGCCCGGCGTCGATCTCGGCCCGGATGTCCTTGTCTGAGAGAAGCACGCCCCGAGGATACGCAAGGCGCGCGGACCGACCACCATCGGACGGCCCACGCGCCTGCGCTGCTCCCATGTCGCTCCTGCTGTCGCTACCGCTTCTCCAGGGAGACCGGCACCACACTGCGGAGCCGGGCACACCGTGGACACCGGACGAGCCGGCCCGGGCCGAGCCGCTCGGCCTGCTGCATCGGGAACGAAGCGGTACTGAACACGTGCCCATCGGCACAGCGGACGACGGTGCGCTCCATCAAGTCCCAGAGTCCCTTCCCCAAGAGCCGCGTCCGGCTGCTGCTCGCCTGACGCCAAATGCCACATTACGGGATCAAAGGAACGACTCTCCAGGCGGCACTCCGGCCCCACCCGGACCCTCTCCCACGCCCCCACCGTACGCCCCAACTCCGGTCCCCCGCAGCCGCATCGCTCCCCGGAAACGCACCCGAGCCCCTTGGCTTCAGCGCCGGGGGCCCGGCATGAGGTACAGTGACCAGGCGTTCCGACACCGACACGGTCGGCGTCTTACGCGGGTGTAGTTTAATGGTAGAACATCAGCTTCCCAAGCTGAGAGCGCGAGTTCGATTCTCGTCACCCGCTCCATGTGAAACCCCCAGGTCGTGGACCCGGGGGTTCTTTGTTGTCTAGACCGGTGGGCGGGGCGCGCACCACATCCGCACCATAAGGCCCTGGCTAGCTGCCGGTGGGCTTCTCCTCGTGGTGCGCGCGGTTGCCGGTGTGGTGCTTCGCACGCTCCGCGCGGACCATGTCGTCGAGCCCGGCCGCAACGTCACGTTGCCGCTCGTCGTCGGAGTGCTGATAGATCAGCGCCGCCTTCTCTGATGACTGGCCGGCGCGGACCATCGTGTCCTTCAGCGTGGCACCCGATCGGGTTGAGAGCGTGTGTCCGGTGTGACGAAGGTCGTAGAAGCGGAAGCCGTCCGGGAGGCCCGCGACGGTACGGGCACGTCGCCACTTCCGCCCGAAGGAGGTACGACGGAAGGGAGCTCCCTTCTCGCCGACGAAAACCAAGCCGTCAGGCCCCTTCTCCGCGAACCAGGCGAGGTGCTGCTTCACCTCCTTGTGCAGGAAGGCCGGGAGCACGACAGCGCGGACACCCGCATCGGACTTGGTCTCACCGGGCGCGCGTTTGCCGTTGGTCCGCTCGGGTTCGGCGACACGGACGCGGATCACCATGGTGTCCGGGTCGACGTCCCGGCGCCGAAGGCCGGCCAGTTCCTCGGGCCGCATCGGACCGTAGGCGCCCAGGTAGACCATGAGCCGCCAGCGGATACCGATTGCGTCGGCGAGAGCATCGACCTGGGCGACGGTGGCGATGCGCCGCTCAGCGGCAGACTCCTTGCCCGCTCCGTTGATCCGGCAAGGGTTCCGGCTGATCAAGTCATCGTCGACGGCCGTCTCAAGGATGCCCTTGAGGAGGCGGTACGCCTTGGCGACGGTCGTCTTGGCCTCGGTGAGGCGGAGCCGCTCAGCACGCCATTCACGGACGCGAGGCGCGGTGATCTCGTCCAGGTCGAGCGTGCCGAAGGTCGGAAGGATGTGCAGTCGGAGGAGATGCTTGTACAAGTCCTCGGTTCGAACGGCCAACTCCCGCTCCTCGACCCACTTCTCAGCGTAGATGCGGAAGTTGACCGCCCCCGCGTCGGGAGCGCGCCAGTCACCACGGCTGAGATCCGCCTCAACCTGGGACAGCCAGATCTCTGCATCCTTCTTTGTCTCGAAGGTCTCGTCCGCGCGGATGCGCTCGCCGTCCGGCCCGAGGTACGAAGCTGTCCAACTGCCGGACCGGTACTGCCTCACCGCGCCGAAGCGCCGCCGCCGCCCCTTCTTGTTGGCCATCAGGCAACCCTCCGAAGTCCGGCACGGCGGAACCGGATCGGCTCGACCGTGCGCGACGCGATGAACTCCGCGACCGCGCTCTCGGGGATGCGGACGTGCCGACCGACCTTCACGTATCGGATGCGCCGTTCCTCGATCAGGCGCCGGGGGAAGCGGGCGGTCGTGCCGAGCAGCTCGGCGACCTGGTCGACGGACAGGTAGCGGTCGGTCATGGCGTCGGTTCTCCTTCCGTTCCGGGGGCGGGTTCGAGGGATGCGGCGAGCCAGGCTTCGGCAGTGCTGAGGCCGGTTCCGGCGAAGACCCAGTGGGCGAGGACCAGCGTGGTTTCGCCGTCCTGCGGGGCTGGCGGGGCGGTCTGGGCACGGCGCCATTCGGCGCGGGCGGAGCGGAGCGCGCCGAGGGTGGTGGAGTAGCGGCGGGATTTGGTGGAGAAGTGACCGCGGAAGCCGAGCATGTGGGCCCAGGCACGCAGGCGGAGGTGTACGAGGTCCTTGCTTGCGCCGAGGGTCCAGGCGGTACGGATGAGGCGCCGGGCGTGGTCGGTGATCCGGGCCTGCGCCAACTCGGCGAGGAAGCGGATCGGGCGGTCCAGGGTGCCGGTCGCCGTCTCGGCGCCTTTGGTGGCGTACTTGGCGATGTACGCGGCTACTGCCCGCTCGCTCAGCTCCTGGCCGCCGTCGAAGTCGGCGGAGCGAATCGGGCGGACGTCGAGCTGACGGCCGAAGACGAAGGTGTGTGCCCTGTCGTCGATCTCCGGTCCGTCGACGCGGGCCGCGGTGGCAGCGGCTCGGATGGCATCGGTGAGCAGCTCGGCGGACGCCCACGGCGGGGGCGCGGTGGGTCCGCCTTCAGGGCCGTCGACGCGGATGACGGCGTGAAAGTGCACGGCGCCCCGCCTCTGATACTCCGCGACCTTCGCGAAGGAGATCCGCGCGTGATCGCGGAAGGAGCGTTGAGTGAGGCCGGCACGCTTGGCGACCTCACGGCGCAGGTAGATCGAGAAGCGCCGCCAGAGAGCTCCCGCGTGCGCGTTCCACAACACGGCCGCTTCGTAGTCGTACGTGTCCGGGTCGAGCGGTGTGCCCAAAGCAGGGTCCTGCTCGTCATGGCGGATGCCACAGCGGCAGGTCCGGCCGCCGGAGAGGCGGTTGTGCACAGGCCCGAAGCTCGGGGCGGTGAACGTGGCGAAGACGCGAGGGTGGGTCGCGACCTGTTCCGAGGTGCCCTTGCCGCCCCGGAGTCCGGCAGTGATGAGGTGATAGGTGTCGCGACGGTAGGTCTCGGCACAGGCCGGACAGCGGGTGGCGCGGCGATTGTTGCAGGCGACCAGGAGCTGACCGGCGGGCAGATTGGCGGCGTCCAGGTGATGCAAGACTCGGCCGATCTCGCCGGTTGCCGTGTCGACCGCGTACTCAGTGCGATGGCCGTCGAGGCGGACGGGGTGCGTGCAGCCGCCCAGGCCGGAGAGTTGGCGGGCCAGCTCGGGCATGGTGCCCAGCGAGGCCAGCATGGAGAGTTCCGCCAGTGGGGGCGGAGTCTGCCGGGTGATGATGAGACGTCCTTTCGGCTGTTTCTGCGGTTGGGAGGGGCGGCCCCCGGGGCGGCGGGATGCTTGGCGGCGTTGTTGCCGCCCCGGTGGCCGGTCAGCGCCTGTTGGCGTTGGTCACGAGGGAGCGCAGGACGACGGCGGCGATGGCCACGGACACGGCCGTGACAGCGACCGCGGCCAGGAGGGCGGTGAGGACGATGCCGACGACGATCACGGCGGCGACCGCGCCCACGTAGGGGGTGAGCGGGCGGCCGGCCGACGGCATCGGAGCCTGCACCTGGTGCTGTGTGGTGAGGGTCGTGGGCATGTGCGGGGTGTCGGGCAGCTGAGGGCGGAACAACACGGCGTACCTCCTTGTCACTTGTCGGTGCCGTTGACGACGCCGACCCCGGTGCGGGTGCCGGTCTCGATGGCAGGGGCGAGGAAGGTGTGGGAGAGCCAGAAGCCGAACAGCGCGATCACGACGGCGACCCAGAGGCGGACGCCGAGGAACTTGATCGCGGCCCAGGCGATAACGCCCAGGACGAAGACGAGCGGGAGCGAGACGGTCACGGACTCTCCTCAGCGGACGCGGCAGCGGTGGGTGCGGGCGGCGAGCTCGGCGGCGGCGCGGCTGTCGTAGTCGGCGGAGAAGCCGCAGCGCGGAGCCGTACATACGGCGGCGTGCTTCTCGCGGCCCCGGCTGTCGTAGTACGTGCCGACCTGGACGGGGCCGATGCGGACGACCCGGCGGAAGCGGGGGTTGGCGGGCATCAGGGCAGCTCCTTCGAGTCCGGGTGGTTCTCGCCGGTGAAGTCGGCGACGTGGTCGAGCAGCCACCGCCGGATCTCCCGGCCCTCGACTGAGTCGGCGGTGAGGATCACGGGTTCGGCGATGAGCATTGCTTCGGTGAGGCGGTTCTGGCGGGTCAGCTCGGCGGCGCGGTTGAGCGCGCGGAGCGTGGACGGACGCATGGGCGGAAGTTCTCCTGGGTTCAGGTGAGTTGGGCGGCGATGGCTTCGGCGAGCGGCAGCGGGACGCCGAGCCGGGCGCGGAGGGTCGGGGTGTTGATAGGGGTCCCGGTCCGGGCGCGGTGGTCGTCGGCGACCTTGCGGGCGTGTGCGACGAGGGCGGGCGGGACGGGAGTGGCAGAGGGGAGAGCCGGAGCGGGTGCCGGCTCTGCGGCTGGCGGTTCGGGTGTCAGAGCCGCCTCTTTGGGCTCTTCCGGTGCGCCGTGGGCAAGGAGCGTTCCGCCGAGGAAGGCCACGGCGGGCCAACCGGCAACGAGGATGCGCAACCAGGCCGGTACGGCGTCCAGGTCGAGTAGTCCGGCGGTCGCGACGTTGGCGCCGAGCGAGGCGGTCAGCGCGACGAGGAACCAGCACCACCCGGCCGCTTTCGACCCGCCGGAGCGCAGTCGCCGCCAGGCCGCCACCAACAGCAGGTCGACGGAGACCGGGTAGGCCCACGCCTTCCAGCCGTGCTGCCCGGCGGCCGAGGCGAGGTCGTGCAGGTGGGCGAAGGACAGCGCGGCGGCGATGGCTGCTTGGATCAGTACCGGGTCGACTCGGATGCGGAGCACGGACATTGCTCAGCGCTCCCGAGCCTCGTCGGCGGCGACGCGAGCGGCATGGGCGACGTCGGCCGCCTCCTTGTCGCCGGGCATGGTGTCGGCGATGCGCTCAAGCAGATCGGCTTTGCGATCGGCCAACCCGGCCGGACAGCCACCGATAGTGCAGAGGGCCTTGAGGTCCGCGAGAAAGGCGGTGATCTCGTCGAGCGTGGGGCGAGGGGGCATAGGGCGTCCCGTCCTTTCGGCCGGTTTTGGGCATGGCACGGGTAGGGATTTGGCGCGGGACGGCCGCGCCGTCCGTTGGATCCGGTGCGGCTACTCGGTGACCGGTCGGGGAGCAACCGCCGGCGCGGATGCCTCCACGGGCACGGGCGGGACATGAGGCCGGAACGGAGCGAGGGCCGGAACATCCGGTGCGAGGTGTGCCGACGCACGGCAGGTGGCCGCAGCATCAGCGAGGGACAGGTACGGGGTACGGATGCGGGACCAGCCGCCGGAGGTGTCACCGACGACGGCCAGACCAGGCAGCTCAGGGGCGATGGAACAGGCCGCGGAGACCGCTTCGGGCGCGATATCGCCGAGGGCCATCTTCGCGGAGGCCTCGTCATTGACGCGGTGGCAGACGCGGCCGGTGAGCTGAGCCCGCAGCATGGTCGCGCCTTTGCCGAGTTCGGCGCCGAAGCGCTGCCCGCACACTTCCAGGTAGATGCCGGCCGCACGGCCGAGCTGGGCGAGGCGGATGAGGTGGGTCACCATCTCATCGCGCCGTTCCTCGTCCTTGCGCGAGGCGACGAGGAAGAGTTCGGCCACTTCGTCGACGAACAGGATGATGGGAGGGGGGCGTTCACTCTCGGGCAGCCCCCACACATCCGAGGTGATCTCCTCGTCCGGGGTGCCGGGAGCGATGCCCTGACGGGCCTTGATCAGGTCATATCGGTCCTCCATTTCCTTGACCAGGACCGGCAGCAGCTCGGCGGCCTCTGCCGGGTCGGTCGCCAGCGCGGAGAGTCTCGAGGCGAACGGCGCCAGCTCGACTCCGCGCTTACAGTCGACGCCAACCAGGGCGACAGGTTGGGCCGCGAGGCCGGAGATTAGGTGTCGCAGGTACATGGACTTGCCGGACAGCGTGGCGCCGAGAACAAGTTCATGCGGTACGGCGCGGTAGTCGCGGGCGAACGCGGTCGCGTCCTCCCGCAGGGCCACCGGCACACGAAGAAGCCCGCTGTCGAAACGGCGCGGCATGCGCACCCTGCGTAAGACGTCGTAGCCGACGAGCCGAAGTTCGACGACACCAGGCTTGACGTCCCGCACGTACACGGCGTGAACGCCCCAAGCGTGCCGCAGCCGTTCGGCCGAGGCCGCCACGTCCATCGGTTCCTGCCCGGGGGCCAGCCTCAGCCGCATCCGGAGCCCGGTCGAGGTGGGCCGGATCATCCCTCGACGAGGGGGAACCGGCCGCACCTCACGGCGAGTGGTGGCCCTGACGGCCAGGGCCCGCCAGCGGGACGGCTCGACAGTGAGCCCACAGGCGTCCATGGTCGAGGAGTACGAGGCCAACAGCCGGGCCGCCGAGAGAGGCAACCCGACCGTGGACCAGTAGGCCGCCGGGTGGGCGTGCCGGGCGTAGGCCGCACCGCCTATCGCAGCGAGCGGTCCGCCCAGCTCTGCCAACGTCACCAGGTTGGTCACGTCGATCAGCCCGCCTGAGCCATCTGGAACTCACCGGGCATGACGGCGGTAGCGCGGTAGGCGATGCCGTGTCGCTGCTGCCCGTTGAACACGCTCTGCCAGGGACGGGCAACGAGCCCGGGCAGCGAGACCGGGGCGCCAACGGCCAGGCCGTCAGTTACACCGCTCTCGGGGATGGTGACCTGGATCAGCGACGACTCGCCTTCGTCGATGTAGACGACGCCGACGGTCATCAGCGCCTCACCGCTCACGGTGTCCTTGGCGATCTCGCCGGTCTGCCGGTCGCGCACCTTCGGCGCCGGCGCTTCGGTGAGCAGGATCGTGGCGGTCGAGGCGTCAATACGGATCACACGCACAGAGGTTTCTCCTTCTGAGGTCGATCAACCTGTCACCTGACAAGTTGACTTAGCAAGTTCGAAGTTAGGGATGCCAAGTTGACTTGTCAAGTCGGAACCAAGGAGGAACTGGCCCTGGAACGGCCTCAGTTCAGACGGTAGGTGTCTTCGAGTTCCTGCCGATCGGCAGGAAGTAGCACGTCAGAGACTTGCAGCGCCTGACCGGCGGCATCGCGCGCGACCACCAGGACGCTCAGCACGGGTACACCGTCCGGGAGCTCCAGGAGCTCGGCCTCACCGCGCTCGGGCAGCCGAGCGGAGACACGTTCCGTCACGTGGTCGAAGCGAACCTTCCTCCGTGCCTCAAGGTGAGCACGGGTACCGCCGCTCAAGGGGGCGGCACTCTCCAGTTGCGTACCCTCGACCATGCCGGCAGGGAAGTACGAAGAGACAAGCTCGACAGGTTCGCCGTTGTCCTCGATCAGGAACCGGCGCATGAGGACCTTGGCGCGCTTCGACAGTCCGAGCAGGGAGGCGACGCGCGCCGGAACGGGGACCTGACGGACCTCGACCAACCGCCCCGGGGCCTGAGACTCGTCACGCGCGAGGACTTCACTCCCCCGACGGTCCTTCTGCTCGACGACCGCCGGCCGCCCGCGCACGATCGTGCCGTACCCCTGACGGGACTCAAGCCAGCCGTCACGCTTCAGCAACTCCAGCGCCCGGACGACGGTCGGGCGGGACATTCCGAAGGACTGCACGAGTTGGTTCTCACTGGGCACGCGGGTGCCGGGCGCGTACGTGCCGTCCTCGATGCGCTGCTGAATGGTCTGAGCGAGGCGAACGTACTTCGGTGCCTCCACTTCATACGCCATGAACGCCGCCGCCTGTCGAGATTGGCCAAGTCAACTGGTCAACCAGACTAGCGACGAATTCGCCGACGCAGTACCAACGGAGAGTATTGCCGTCACAACGGCCAGGCATCGGCGACCACGAAGGAGACCACCGTCCCGCCGAAACGACTGGGCCCGGAGTGCCAGGACTCGGCGATGGAGTCGACGAGCAGCAGCCCGCGCCCGTGCGCGTCGTTGGCGTCCGGCTTCCGCAGCCGCACGTTCGCGGGGAAGCCGGGGTTGTGCACTTCGACCTTGAGCGAGGTCTCCTCCCGGAACCACTCCACCCGCACGACCCACGGCTCATCAGCCTGCCCATAGCGGATCGCGTTGGTCACGAGCTCCGAGATCATCAGCACGCAGTCCTCGACCGAGCAAGCCGGGTTGTACGGAGCAATGAACTTCCGGAACCAGCGCCGGGCCCGAGGGACGGACTCCGGGGCCGGATGTAAGGTCATCGCTCCGAGCCGCGGGGAGTCCTCAGAGGGGTAGCGGTCGATCGTGTAAGCCATCCGCACTCACTCCTTGCCGCTGCCGTCACAGTCGAGGCAGCGCCGCTTCGACGTGGCACGAGTGCGGTCAGCGGCAGCGGCGAGCGCCAGGGACGTACGCGAGCTGACACGCTTCCAGCCACGCCCCCGGCAACCCCGGCAAGGTAAGTGCGCTCCCTGGTCCTGCCGCTGACTCGTCACTCCGTGCCCCCTTCCGATCAAGTGGCCTTAGCCACTTACTGGATAGTGGCATTAGCCACTCGCAACGCGCAAGCAGTTCGCCGAAGTGACGAACCATCAGGTGAGCGGATACCCCTGCTCGAACGCCCAGCGATGCGGCGGGTAGGTGGCCTCGGCAAACTCCAACGGCCGGTCCTGGAGATCAAAGACGACGTGATGCACGATCAGCACCGCAGACTCCGGCTCAAGCTGGAGGTCCGCCGCCTCCTCGCCGGTCGCCGGCCGGGCGCACATGCGGTCTTCGGCGTAACTTCCCTGCCGCCCCGTCATGTTCTCCACGTACATCAGGGTGCCCTCTTGGATCCGTTCCGGCTCCAGGAGCTTGGGCGCACGCTGCCCCACCTCCGGCGCGAACCATGAGGTGGACAGCGTGATGGGCCCGTCCTGGTTGTTGGTAACCCGTCGGCGATGCACAGCCCGACGGTCCCTCACCAGGCCCAACGCCTCAGCAACGTGATCCGGCGCGTCCATCCACCCAGCCGACGTGATCACCGCGTACTCGCCGGATGTGTAGATCTTCCCGGTCTGCCGGGCCCGCCCGTACAACTCCCGTGCCCGCCGGTTCACTTCGAGACTCCGCACGTACGTGCCGGACCCCTGCCGTTTCTCGACAAGCCCCTGATGGCTCAGCGCCTCCAACGACCGCGCCGCAGTCGGCCTGGACACCTTCCAGTCCGCCGCCAACTGCCGCTCCGAGGGAACTTCGTCCCCCGGCCGCAAGTCGCCCCGAAGGATCTGATCGCGGATGAAGTGCGCGATCTGGAGATACTTCGGCTGAGCCTCCTCAATCTGAGGCATGTCTCCTCCTTGCCCAAGTGGCCATAGCCTCTAGCCACTATAGGGTGAGTGGTCAAGGACCGACCCCGTACTCTTGAGCCCATGACGCGGTTGATCGTCGCAGCAGGAGGAGGGGGCGACGCAGTCGCCGCCGCAATGCTTCACGCCGCCCTCTACGGCGACGACGACCAGGCGGTGATCCTCACGTACGCGTGGGACCGCTTGCTGATCGACCCCGTACCGGGCCCTCGAGGAGCCGACAACTTCACCGGCCTCGAACCGATCACCCCCGTCGTGTGGAAGGTGCCGGCGCAGGCCCATCCGATCCCTCCGGCAGGTTCGACCCTCCCCCGACTCGCGGCAGAGCTCCCGCACACGTTCGCGCTGATCGACCCGAGGCAGGGCGCCGAAGGTGTGACACATCAGGTCGAAGACCTGGTCACCCACTTGCAGCCGACCTCAATCGATCTCCTGGACGTCGGCGGCGACGTGTTGGCCCGAGGCGACGAACCAACGCTGAAGAGCCCACTCGCCGACTCCCTGACACTGGCAGCGTGCGGCCAAGTCAACGCGCCGATCCGCCTGTTGGTCGCTGGTCCCGGCCTGGACGGCGAACTGACGCACGAGGACCTGCGAGGCATGCTCGGCCCAGTCGTCCACACCTTCACGGCGAAGGACGTGGAGCCGGTCAGCGCGGTCCTGGAGTGGCACCCCTCGGAGGCAACCGGAATGCTCGCAGCCACCGCCCGAGGCGTACGCGGTACGTGCGAAGTCCGAGACGCCGACCTTCCCATCCCCCTCACCAACGAGAGCCCAACGGTCCACGAGGTCGACTTGGACGAGGCCCTGAGCCGCAACGAGTTGGCCCGCGCCATCATGTCGACCACCACCCTGGACGAGGTGGAGGCACTGAGCCGCGAAGTCTGCGGCTTCTCCGAAATCGACTACGAGCGCAACAAGGCCCTCTGGCTCAAGGAGCAACAGCCGACGAAGCTCGACGCCGATTCGGTCCTTGCCCAACTCGACCAGTTCGAGGCGGAGGCACGAGGCCGCGGAGTCACGCACACGACGTTCCGCCACCTCACCGAGGTCCTGAACCTCGACGGCTCACAGCGCGATGAGCTGCGCCGACTACTCATCAACAACCAACCGGATCAGTACGCCGCTCCGTTGTGGAGCCTCAACCAATGAGCGCCTACGGCAGCGATCCGGACCTCAACGTGCAGGACGTCACCGGCAACGGCACCGAGGTCGACGTTGCCACCAATCTGCTGAACGGCGACATCAGGCTCTCGATTCTGTGGACCCAAGAGATCCTCTTGTCCGCCGATGCAGCCGAGCAGGTGGCCGAAGCCCTTCGACGAGCCGCAGCACAGTCCCGGAGCATCACAGCCGCCCCAAGCGCCGACTGAGTAACAACCTTCTTCACGGGTTCAAGGCGGCTCGCTCCGCTCACCGCGCGCGGCCCGGCCCCCGGCCGGGCCTGCGCTCCTAATGGCGCGGTAAGACGTTGGGCGGTGTCTCATGCCGAACGTCTTGGGCGAGTCGGCATGTGGTGATCCGTAATCGCTCCTGAGGCCTGACCTCTCAAGACAGAGCCGGCCCCACGTGCCTGCTCGCCCATGTGCAGCATCGCGGGGGGGGGGGGGGGGGGGGGGGGGGGGGGGGGGTGGGTGGGGGGGGGGGGGGGGGGCCGCCCCCCCCCCCCCCCCCCCAGCCCCCCCCCCCCCCCCCCCCCCCCCCCCACCCCCGCTCGCGCACAAGCAGCGGCATCGTTGGCTCTCGTGGTCCAAGCCGCCGCCAGGGAACACCTCTCACCGCTCGGCGAACGCCCCCAGTTCCGCAGCTGACCGAGACCCCTGGCGGCCGCTGGGATTGCGAACGGCTAATCGGATGACGGGCCCGTGAGCCCTGCCATTAGGGAGACGCGCAACCCCGCACGGCGACCACCACACCACCGGCACCCACCCAAGGACACCCCTATGACCAGCGTGTTCTGCGGCATCGACTGGGCCACCGACCACCATGACATCGCGCTGCTCGACGAAGCCGGCACCCTCCTGGACAAACTCCGCATCGACGACACCCCAGTCGGCCTGAGCCAGCTCCTTCAACTGCTGGCCCAACACGGCGACAGCCCAGATCACCCGATCCCCGTCGCCATCGAGACCTCTCACGGCCTCCTGGTCGCCTGCTTACGCGCCACCGGCAGACCGATCTACGTGATTAACCCGCTCACCGCCGCCCGCTACCGCGACCGCTACGCACTCAGCCGCAAGAAGTCCGACCACCTCGACGCCAAGGTCCTGGCCAACATCCTGCGCACCGACCCCGCCGAACACCGCCCCCTGCCCGCGGACAGCCACCTTGCCCAGGCCATCACCGTCCTGGCCCGAGCCCAGCAGGACGCCGTCTGGGACCGCGTCCAGACCGGCAACCGTCTCCGCTCCCACCTGCGGCAGTACTTCCCGGGCGTCCTCACCGTCTTCAAGCACTTCCGCGAAGGCCTCGCCTCACCCGTCACCCGCACCCTGCTCGCCACGGCCCCTACTCCCACCCAGGCCGCCCAGCTCACCCGCCCCCAGCTCCGGGCGATCCTCAAAAGGGCCGGACGCCAACGCGAGATCACCGGCGAAGTCGAACGCCTCCACACGCTGCTGCGTGAACCCCAAATGCAGCAACCACCTCTGGTCGAGCAGGCCATGGGCACCAAAACCCTTGCCCTGCTGCGGCAGTTCGACGCCGCCTGCACCAGCGCCGACGAGCTCGAAGCCGCCACCACCGCCGCCTTCACCACCCACCCAGACGCCGAGATCATCACCAGCTTCCCCGGCCTCGGCGCACTCACCGGCGCCCGCATCCTGGCCGAACTCGGCGACGACCACACCCGCTTCCCCACCGCCCGCGCACTCAAGGCCTACGCCGGGTCAGCCCCCATCACCAGATCCTCCGGACGCAAGACCACCGTCCTGGCCCGGCACATCAAGAACCAGCGACTCGCCTCAGCCGGCTACATCTGGGCCTTCGCTGCCCTGACCGCATCCCCTGGAGCACGAGCCCACTACGACCGCCGCCGCGCAGTAGAAGAACGACACGTCGCCGCCCAACGCAACCTCTTCAACCGCCTACTCGGCTGCCTCCACCACTGCCTCACCCGTCGCACTCCCTACGACGAGCGGATCGCGTTCCCCGACACGGCTTGACTGATCAACCGCATCGGATGTCTGTCTCCGCCCCGCTTCAGCCCGGCCGGCGCCCGTGCCGCGCTCAAAGCATGCACCCGCCTGACGTCAGAGAAGGGGTACGTCGTGGCTGGGGGCTCCACGGCTTTAGCCACCTCCCCGATCCGGGTCCCGCGTCGAGCAAGACCAGGGGGCCACTCGTGCTAATTGCGGTCAGGCCCAAAGCCTGCCCGAGTTGCCAACCAGCGTACGGCCCCCTGATCATGCTCGACCCCAGACCGGGCAGGCCACCGACCAAACCCGTTCCGCCTTAAGTAGGCTTAGGCACACCACAACTGTGGCAGCATCAGGGCCTGGATGGGCATGGTCTGTCTCGACAGACAGGGGACTGCAGTGTCAGATGTTGGACAACAAATGATGGCAGTAGTTCGGGAGATAGACGCAGCACTCCGGGATCCCGACGCCTCTCGTACAACCACTGGCCAGGACACCGCGCATGGGGTAGATATCTCACTCCTGAGCCTGCTCGCATCAGAACCGTTCGGCCCTCGCCTGGTTCTCGAAAGGTTGATCGCAGATGCACATCAGGATTGAAGCCGAATCTCGTAGAGGCCTCCGGATCATCGGAGAAATTCCGAACATCTCCCTCTGTCGAATCGAGGGCTACAATGGCATCGGCAAAACAAACGCCATTAAACTTCTGAGGCTATGCACAGGCGACCAACCTTTTGTTGAAAATGATCACTCATGGAGAACTTTCCGTAATCAATTGAAGAGCGCGCGTGTCGCAATTACGGGCCTGCATGGCGCGCAAGAAATCACATGGACGATCGATCCTAGCCTCTGGCCCGAAACTGCGGAACCTCTGGGTGACTTGATCGGAGGTATCCGAATTGACGGGCAACCTGCTCGACCACGTGATGTATCACCACTTCTCAGCGTGCATCATGTCATGGCCGCCGATACACCTGTTTCCGTTCTCACGGAAAGAATCAACACTGCCCAGAAGCACATTCAGGGATGGGACTCGGAGGTCGGAAGGCAACGCCAGGAAGAAATCGAACTACTACTAGGAGAGCTGCAAAACAAAATCACGGAGTGCACACCGTCACAACTGTCACGAGACCTATCCATCACAACCGAGGCCGAAAAACTTGCAAAGAGCCTAGCCGATCAATTGAAAACGGCTCGGGAGCGCATCAAGCTGCTGGATAGGGCGGTGGAAGTTTCCGCTCAACTCACGCAGGTTCGAGGGCGCGGGCCCGAAATGGACCAAAAGATTCAAGAACTAGCCAGACGCCTTGAGAATCTTGATGAACAGCGGCGAGAGCTAGATAATCAAATAAAGAACGCAAGCGCACAAAAGCACAATAACGAAAAGGCAGAGAAAGAGTTCGAGAACGCTCAAAGGCACCTCGTGCGCCAAGACAAGGCGTTTCGAACAATGCGCAGCCACCTTCAACATCTTGCTGCCGCTGCTGGCGTAGACCCCTCTGAGGATGCTCTCGCCGCCGCCAAGCGGGAAGCAAGCCAGCATCTGAATAGCTTGCTGGAGCAGCAGCCTCGTATCAACGCCACTCCCATATTGGTGAATCTCCTCAACAGTCTGACATCTAGCCTCGAATCCGCGGAGGAAGAAGGCCTTGGCAACACGGTCCTAATCGACTCCGGCGAGAAGGGTTCAGGCTGGACTGTGGCCGCATTGAAGGAGGCATTTCAGCATCAAGCGCAAGTCCTCAGCGAGATGGCTCCCTCAGCCGACGCCGAACAACTGGCGGAAGAGATCGAGGCCACGCGAGGCCGGCTGGGAACAATCGCGCAGACCGAAACTGCTTTGAGAGATCTTGAAACGGGACAAACAGCACTCGCCAAGGCCGAAGGCCGCCTCCTCAAAGCAACAAAGAGTCTCCCGGAACAAACGGCGCGCAACCTTGAAGATTTGATGCTAAACCGCACCGCCCTGGACCAAGAAACTCGTACTGTTCAAGGCGACCACGCAAGGCTATCTCATACACGAGAACTACTCGGCGGTGGGAAAACCGAGGATGCCCTTGCGGCGGAGTTGGTGCAGCTATGTCGCAAAGCCAATGTAGAGGTCGCCCGCCTTAGAGGGCTTCGCGAAAAAGAGCAAGCAGAATTGGAAGAGTTGACTCGTCGAGAAGCGCAAGCCTCCCAGCAAGCGGCTCTCGCTCGCCGTACGTCACAGGGCCGCCTTTCCAAGGTGACATCGACGGCGCATTTCCTGAGTCAGGATTCCGAAATTTCTTGGCTTAGGCAGGCAGTACCGCAAATTGGGAGGCTGCCGGATCTCAGTCCCGCCGACCAGGCGGAGGTACTGACAGACGTAGCCGCCGTAATCGACAGAGCACGTGATTCGTTGGCTTCCACCTATTCATCACTCCGCGGAATGGAGACGGCACTGGGGCGGTTGGGTTCGCGTATTCGTCAGCCTAACGGGCGGACAGGCACGGAGACCGATTCCGACAGGGCTGCCAAACTGTGGCTGGCAGATGAAGTTCGCCAGTGGTTCGAGAGTGAAGTCGTTAGAGCCGCACTTTTCAATGGCGGCCGTGACGTCAGGCTGGATCCTGACAGCTTGCAGCTTTCGTGGACGGCAGAAGACGGCCAGACCAATGAACGTCCGCTCGCAGCATTCTCAAGTGGACAACAAGCGTTCGCTTACACTCAGGCACAGGTTGCACGTCTCGACCGGGATGAGAATGCTGCTTCTAACCGGCTCATAGCACTCGATGAGTTCGGCTCATTCATTGATGCCAAGAACATGTCAGCACTTGCGTCCTACCTCCAGGCGCGCCAGGTCCAGGCTCCCAACGATCAAGTCCTTGTAATCCTCCCTCTTGAGATTTCTCCCGCCATGGCGTCATCCAACGGAAGCACAAACGAACGGGTCAACGCGCTCAGGGAGCGCGGATATTTCGCAGAGGCCTTTCAACTATGAGTACGACGGTTCAACGGGTATTCGGAGTTCCTGCAATCTTGGCGGGCGCCGAATGCGTGGCGTTGATTAGCGATCTGACCCAGCTCTGGCATCTTACATACGGCGCGCCTCCGGGAGAGCTAGATTCCGATCTAGCCCTATGTAAAAGGTTCTTCGATCCTCTGGCACGTGGGCATTCTTTGCGAGATCGTCTGGCGAAACTGCCCCCCACGCCGGCCGAGCTGCAACAGCGCGCCAATCAGTACGGGGAACCGATTGCTGTGCAAGCAGGGGATAAGACTCTACTGGTGGGCATCGAAGCGCGACTAATGTTGGCGCTTTTGGAAAGCCAGTATGCCGGCGAGGACCATCTCATTCTCACAGTGTCAGATATCGCCACAGCGGAACGTCGAGCCATGCAGATATACAGGACATGGGCGATGGCACGGTTGAGTCAGGTAGTTGCCCTGAGACGAGGTCAAGGAAGCGAAGTAATGCAAGCGATCGCTGTGGGCGTCGTGATTGCACTTCTCGTCAACAGGTCAGATACCAAAGATAGGGCCGTCATCAGGGGAGACCACTCGACAGCTGACGGCCAGCAGGTGGATAGCGCGATTTTCGCGGGAGCGGAGGCATTCGCTGCTGAAGTATCCCGAAATCGCAGCAGCCGGGCAACAGGAGAGCAACGTTTGAAGGGAGGATATGCTCTCAGTGAAGCGCGCCGACGATTGGCTGACCATCTCGTCGTCACCCCTGATGGCAATAATGGAGGCGAGCTCCTCTACATTCCCGCTGAGCATAGACGGGACGTCGTCGAATTCCTTGGACGAGATCTCGCTAGGCGGCCAAGGCTGACACAATCGGTTCTTGCCTCAGCATTTGATTTGCTGGTTGCCGCCTATCGGGGCGCAGCTGGCCAGCTGGCACATCGCGGAATGGTTTTTGAGCGCTCAACCGACACACGCTCTCTCAAAGATGACCTAATCCAAGAATTCTTGAAAGGGCAACGCTCGTCTCTGTAGGATAGTGGCAGCCATAGTGGCGCTCTTCCTCAACGGTTTGTGCGGAAACGTGAAGAGGGCGCGCCACCTGTCATTCGCGGCGAAGCAATACGAAACGTTCTGCGAGCTGTACGTTGTGCCTAGTAGCATTGCCCGCCCACCGTTTCCCCCGGTGTCGAAGAATTACATCCTTTTCTAGCGTGAAACCTAGTTGCGCCCCCAATTTTGCCATCAGCCCAGGCGTATCAACGTAGACCCCGTATGGCGCGCTGTCACCCACGAGCAGGACCGCCGGTGCACCCGGGACCAGCACAGAGGCAAGGTTTCCCAAAATACGCGCGATCGCCACAAAGTAATCCGGAAGTACGCGGTCATACTCCTTACCTCGGGCCCTGTTCCCTCTCTCCTTTTGTAGCTGGTCGGCAAGTTCGCTAATCTGAGCCCCTACCGCACCATATTCTTGCAGCGAGATTCTAGCGTCGCGTGCAGCACCGACGCTGCTTTGTTGAGTAGTGGCCGTCAGCATGTCAGAACGTACCTCAGCGCACATTTGAGACCAGCTGGTCACGTCGCCCCAGAAATACAGTTCGAGTCGCGTCGCGTCAGCATAATCAAAGTTATTCAGATATGGCGGTGACGTGACACACCCGTGCGCAGAGCCATTACCTATATCGCTCCAGTTCTCGGACTCTGCAGAGTCGCCTTGCTTAACCCGGCATGTCAACGATGCAGATTTATACTTCTCAAGGTCTCGAATATCGTCGGCCATCCATGCGACGCGCTGCAGGAAACGAGAAACCGGGTCGGCGAATGTCGGCTGTCGCTGAGTCCCGGGCCTTTGATATGGCCAACCGACACGAACCGAGGCAACGTCCCGTAGTGTAGCCAGCAATGCCCATTTCAAATACAAATACCACTCCTGATCCTGTTTCGCTCGAATCAAATCACGCAAACTCACCAGAAGGGCGAGCGTTTCGGGATCAAAGCTACGAAGCGTCAAGTCCGCTTCGCCACTGATATCGACTCGCATTTTAGTTGTAGCTTGTTGTGCGAGTTCGCGCGCAGTTACGAGGAGTTCACTCGGATCCCTGGGAGAACGACGAAGCTTCAGAGCCGCAAGCTCAGCTATCAGTGGATGGGCTTCAACTCCGAAGAAGGAGTGACCAGCTCGTCTGGCGGCCGTACCTGTAACGCCGGAACCGGTGAAGGGATCAACTACAAGTCCTGCGGTGGGCAGCTGCAACTCACCTAGGAGCAAAGAGGCGTAGTCAGAGGCGAAGCCCGCGGGATAGCGAAACCATCGATCGAACGGTTCACTTCGACTAGTGCCATGTCGGCGTCCTCGTCCTGAGCTGGGCTCGTGCACCTGTTGCTCTTCCTGAAGGACCACGCCTTCCGGCACTGGCCTGTGGCTATCATTCGTCAACACTCGCCCATTGCACCACGGCGACGGGCCTCACCACCACGGTGATGCGGCATGAGTTCATCCACCAGCAAGGATGGTGCCGAGCACGACACTTCGTGCCTGCCAACCAGGCTCCCTGTAGTACTCCACAACATCCGGCCGTGCACCCAAGACAGGCGCGATCGCACGGTCGGCTGGCGCCTCCAGGTCGGCCAACCACTCGAGGCTGCGCCGGCGTTGCTCCTGGTCCTGCCAGTGGACGTCCGCGGCGAAGAAATCTGCCGCAAGGTCTTGGGCGTGTCCAAGGTTGTTGTCACTGACCAACGCCTGCAAGACGGTATGCAAGAAGGCCAGCGGCGTACTTACATACTCCTTGTCTCGATCCCCCCAAGAGTCATTGACAAGGTGTCTTGCCAAGACGCTGGCCAACAAGGCGGCCCGCTCAGGATCAGACTGGCTCCAGGAACGCGTCGGTCCGGTGGGTATCTGGGCAAAGTAGTCGAAATAAAGGCTAGTGTCGTCTTGATGTGCATCAACCAGCCGTACCAGCGCCTCTAGGCTTCCCTCCTGCCCAAGAACGACGCCTTCCAATAGCCTACTGGCCTTAGTCGGAACCGGCTCATCACGGTCGATAAGGACTGCCTGCACCATTCGACGCAACTCTGACATGCTCTGCGTTCTCATTTGCAGATCCTGCTGGGTACAAGCATTAACAAATGGTCGCCAGTGAAGGAACTCTGCATCAGGGAGTAGCCGCACCCCACTTCTGGGCGTTGTTCCCGTAAGGTACCAAGCGGCAACACGCCCGAGACTGTACACATCTGCCGCTGGCGTGGCCTTGCGTGGGTCCGTGCTCAGCTCAGGCGCGTCGAAGCCTGGAGTACCCATCCCTTGGCCGGTGCGAGTGAGAATCCGAGAGGCTTCGTCCGGCGGGCGACGGACCATTCCCCAATCAGCCACCACCCATCGGTACTTAGCACCGCTCTGACCAGGAAGGGCGAGAATGTTCGGCGGTGAAATATCACGATGAACTAGGCCGAGTTGATGTGCGACATCTAGGGCTTCTCCGATAGCGAGGAGAATCGATGCCAGTTCTTCCTCGTCCGGTCCTTGGCGAAGGCCTTCAAGGTTATCAATCGCGAGAGGCATTGTGTACCACGTAAAGCCCGGGTCGTGATCCAGGATTGGCATAATATTGGGGTGAGCCAGCCGCTTCTGATCCTGAATCTCGCGTCTAATTCTATCTCGGGCATCTTGGCGGTTATAGGACCGCTTGAGCGCTACCTCTTCGTGTGTTTCCTTGTGCGCAGCACGAAATACCTGCGCGTAGCTGCCATGTCCCAGAGTCCGAGCGTCGAGACGATATCTGTCCTGCGCCTTGATGCTGATGTTGGACTCGTCTTCCATGACGACCCATCCCCCCTTAACCGGGTCAACTAGGCGCATGCTACTGGACCTTGGCACGCGAGCGATCTGCCTTGCTCGGTGATCCCGGGGGGCTTCGAGGCCATGAGTAGGTAGACCCCCGCACCCCGCTCACAGCGTGAGCACGTGTTGAGCCAATGTGAAGAGGTCTGCATCCGCCCACAGTTACTCGCTCCCGATCAGCTTCCCAAGCTGAGAGGTGTGAGGCGCCCCGAAGTTCTCGGACAGCGGTCCCCATAGGATCGAAGTCCAGAACGGCGGAGAGAGCACGTGGCACAGAAGCGTAGGAAGTTCAGTCCTGAGTTTCGGGACGAGGCGGTGAAGATG
>NZ_VZRB01000067.1 GCF_008806595.1 Streptomyces luteolifulvus
CCGAGAAGATCACCATCCGGCACCGCATCCCGATCCGCGAACACACCCAAGCCGACCACGGTCAGTCACCGGACGCCGACGCCGAGGGCGACATGCACACGGGTTATCCATTGCGTTGGAGGCGTGAGGATCCCGCCCTGGGGAGTGCCGGTGGCGGTGTCCTTTGGCGATGCCGTGGTGCATGACCCCGGCCTTCAAGAACGCCTTCACCAGTGCCAGGACGCGTTTGTCGGAGATCCTGGTCCGCAGCCGGTTCATCAGGGCGGTGTGATCGATGTTGTCGAAACATGCCTCGATGTCGGCTTCCAGGACCATGTGGTAGCCCCGGCGGGCCAGGTAGACGATCTCCGCGATGGCGTCATGGGCTCGGCGGCCCGGCCGGAACCCGTAGGAGACCGGCAGGAAGTCGGCCTCGAAGACGGGCTCCAGGACCGCCTTCAGCGCGGCTTGCACGACCCGGTCCTTCACGGTCGGGATGCCAAGATCGCGCATCTTCCCGTTGGACTTGGGGATCTGGGTGCGCCGCACCGGCGTAGGCCGGTAGGTCCGCGCCTTGAGCTCGTCCCTGATCTCCATCAGGAACGGCTGTACTCCCGGCCCGGACTCGATCGCGGCCACGGTCAGCCCGTCGATCCCGGCCGTCTTCGCCCGGTGTTGCCCGCGACCCTGTTCCAGGCGTCGATCAGGAATCCCGGGTCGCAGACCAGGTTGTACAGATCGTCGAATCGGCGCGTGACGTCTGCCCGCGCCCACTGGTGCAACTTGAGCTGCATCTTCCGTACCGGGACACCCGGCCTCCATGGGGCGGCCGTCCCGGCCCCGGTGTTCACCAGGGCGTCTTCGAGCATTGCAGTCTTCTCCTTGTCTGACACGCTGCCGCCCTTCCCCGTGTGGCCGGCTTTCCCGGCCCCGGAGTACTACGGCGGCTCCGCCCCGTCCGCGCCCTTCGGCGGGCAACGCGCCTATCCCGTCCCGCGCCGCTGGCGGCGGCCCGGGTCGGGAGCAGATCGTGGACGGTTCCCACGTTCACCGCTGATCGATCGACGGGTGAGATGCCCGGCTATACCCCTGCGGCATCGCCACGGTTACGCCGTAGTCCTTCGCCGTGGCCTCCCGGACCCAGCAGGGGAAACCAGCCCGGGAGTTCACCGACAGTCACCGCCCTGGTGGCGCGGGGAGCCGTCGGATACGCGCCGCCAACCAGCCCATATTCACCGGATTGAGTGAGCTGGCACGCTATCGAGAGGCGTAACAACACCGGTTCCTCGCGTACACCTTCCCGTCTCGCTCACCAGGCCCGGCCCATCCGGCGATACTGAACCGGCCCGACTTCGTCACGACTGCTTGCCGTCCTTCCCGGCGTTCCTCCAGGTCAGACTGTCGTCAGCTTCACCCGCCTGCTACGACAGGGCGGGCGGCGGAGTCCTTTCACCTCCGCTCGATCACACGGCGCCTCGTGGCGCACCCCCTCCTACTGTGGAGACCGTGACTGGAGGGATAGTTGGGGGTCATGGCATCCAGGAAGCGCATCTACGACGCCGAGTTCCGTGAGGGGGCGGTACGGATCGTGACGGAGACCGGGAAGCCGATTCCGGAGGTGGCCGAGGATCTGGGCATCCATCCCGGGACGCTGCACAGCTGGGTCTCGCGGGCCCGGCGCAACGGGTCGCCGTCGTCGGACCGGCCGGCGGCCGAGCCGTCGGGTGGTCGGCTGCGGGAGAGCGAGCGGGCGGAGCTGGAGCGGCTGCGGGCCGAGGCCAGGGAGAAGGACAAGCGCATCCGCGAGCTGGAGATGGAACGTGATGTGTGCAAGCGATTCGTGGCCTTGTGGGTGAAGTAGCTGAGGCGGACCCGGCCGTGGCGGTCGGGGTGATCAGCAACTGCAAGGCCGAGGAGGGCATACCGCATCGCGTCGCCTGCCGGGCTCTGGGGGTGTCGGAGTCGTGGTACTACAAGTGGCGCGACCGGCCGCCGACCGAGCGGGAGATGCGCCGGCAGCACCTGGCGGAGGAGATCGAGGAGATCTTCCGCTGCTCCGGGGGCACCTACGGCTCGCCGAAGGTGTCCATCGAGCTGGTGCGCCGGGGCTGGCGGGTGTCGGTGAACACCGTCGCAAAGCTGATGGCCGAGCTCGGGCTGGCGGGCCGGAAGGTCAAGCGCCGCCGGTCGCTGACCAGGCCGGGCAGGCGGCCGGCCGCCCCGGACTTTGTCCCGCCGGGACTGGGTGGGCGACAGGACCGAGATCGACACCGGTGAGGGCAAGCTGTACTTATAAGTGCTGTACTTATAAGTTAGGTGGAATCACGCTGACGGATGGATCTGCCGCGGGGGTCGGTACGTCGTCGTGGGGTGTCGCGTTGAGCGTGTTCGTGACGGTGTTGTCGGAGAAGTGGCCGGTGCTGGACCGGCATGAGCGGGCGGCCGAGTGGCTGCAGATCTGGTCGGATCTGGGCCGGGCGCCCCGGACGATCGACGCGTACGCTCGCGGCCTGGGCGAGTTCCTGCTGGTGTGCGAGCGCGACGGGATCGACCCGGAGACCGCCAACCCGCACCGCCGCCCTGCCCCGCACCATGGCCCGGGGCCGACGGCAACGACATCTCCGCCACCACCGTGCGCCGCTGGCGAGACGAGCTGTGCCCGCAAGCTCGCACCCGCCGAAAGGGACGTCTACCTGATCACCAGCCTGCCGCCCGGCGCAGCCACCGGCGCCCAACTCGCTGCCTGGATCCGCGGCCACTGGACAGACCGGCCACGGCCCCGGCCGACGCCAAGAGGCCCAACAAGACCCGGGAGTCGGTGAGCAACTGGCGCAGCCGCTCCCGAGCGTCGGGGCCGTCCACCCCGTCCGTCCCGACGAGAAGGCGGTCGAACTGGAGGCGCAGCTCACGGAGCGCAGCAAGGGCCACCTGGTGGGCGGGCGCAAAGTCCGTCAGGTGGAGCGGTACTTCCTCACCCGTATCTCCGCGTCCGATGTCGACCCGGCCGACGCACTGTGACTGAACGTTTCACCTGGCGGGTGAGCACTTGAAGTGGCGGGGCGAACGTCGGAGCTGGCGCATCACGCTCCAGCCCCGTGGTTCGTGCTCAGCCAGCCGTGCGGGTCGTTCGCTCCTAGCCGTCGTCACTGATGGTCCCGTTCAGGTCCCGACGCCGGTTCCTCTCAGAGCGGCGCACCACCTCGCCCGCGGCGAGTGTCATGGTCGCCATGGCACGGACCCAGCGGGGCCCGCCACGCTCCGCCCACACCACACATCCGCACCCGCCGACAACGAGGGCCAAGACGCCGAGCAGTACCAGAACGATCATGTTCCCCACCTCTGCGTTCATTCGTTCGGTCCTGCTGATCGTCTCATGATCGTCTCAGGCCGGCAGGTCCCTCGTCAGAGGCCACGGGCATGGGGCTGGGCCTCTACGGGATCGTCAGCCCCACCTACCTCACCGAGGGACTGGCCGCATAGATCGTCTCCACGCTGCGAGGGGATTGACAAACAACCCATCCCCATCACGCATACCGAGATCATCCCGCATGAATGATCAGGCGGGTTACCTGTTACTGAGACACGCTCCTAGCCAAAGGTTCTCTCGTTCGGGGCTGCGCGTCGTTCGGCGCAAGGGTTCAACAAGCTTGTGGCGGCGTCGTTTTGGGGAGACTCAGCCGCATGCGGATCTTGAGTAACGGCGAACTCCTCCGCCATGAGGCGGTGTGGTTGCGGGATGTCGCGTCACGGACCCGCTGGTATGTCCAGGCGTTTCCCGATCTCGGCGACCAGGAGCGCCGCAGGGTTCGGATGGCTGTGCTGCACGCGTGGATCCGTAATCGCTACCCGGTCAGCCTGCAGTTCGTGGCCAACTACGTCGCCACTGTGGTTACCGCAGTCGGGGTGGCGGCAGCCTCTGTCACTGCCGGAGTGGTAGCCGCACTGTTCGCGACGGGCACGGGCGGTTCCGCCCGCGCGCCCTGGTGGCATTTTCCCACAGCGACCTGGGCCGCCGTCTGTGTCAGCACGCTCATCATTACCCGGGACGACATGCGCGAGATCGTCTCTCTCTTTCGTCGACTCGGCCTCCGCGGCACGATTCGGCGCGTCACGCATCCGCAGATTGCCTATTGGTTTGTACCGGGAATGGTGTTTGCCACTGTTGCCGTCGCCGCTGCGGCCTCCTGGCTGACCATTGACACCGCGCTATCCGCCCCGGCAGGCCAGCAGTTGATCACCGCTGCGACAGGGCTGTTCGGTGCGATCCTGGGCTTGCAAGTGGGCCGCTGGATCCGCACGGTTGAAGGGCTCATCAGCCGCAGATTTCGGCAGCCTCATCGACCTCGTCCCCTCGACGCTGTGCTGGTCGAACTCACGGCGGCCACATCGGCGTGTTTCCACGGGCGGGCCCAGTGGTGGCACCCGCGAAACATCGAGATCGTTAGGGCCCGACTTGCCGTCGCAACCGAAGCCGCCAAGGACACCGCGACCCTTCGACGTAGAACCTCGATCACGGAAGTCGCGGCAAGGCGCCAGGCGAGACAGTTCCACGCAGCTCTGGCAGAACTGATCCGACGCCACGACCGCGCGATCACTCAGGTGCGCACTGCCGAGGAGTACGACGCGATCACGGCCTCGCTGCGTATGGGTGTCCTTGCCCTCGCCACGGGCGACCTGGCGGCCCTCATGCAACACAGTGCTGCCGAGCCGCCTACGTCCCGGGCCGCCCGGCTCGTGCGCCGTACCGGCTCCAGCCTCGTCCTCGTCGCTTTCGCCGTGATCATCCCGCTGCTACCCGGAGTGGACAACGCCACCGGCGGGGCCGTTCGCGTGCTGCTGCTCATGACGGCCGCACTGGCCCTTACCCCGGCCAGTGACAGCGCCTCCGGCTCCATCCGATCCGCGCTCGAACGATCCCTGTTCACCAAGGGCACCTCATGACCGCCCCGAAAAGACACATACCAGAAACACCCAATGGACGGCCCCCGACCGGCCTCCCGGCCTCGCGCGTGCTGAATATCAGTACGTGCTACTCGAGCACGTCACCCTCAGCCCCAGCAGAATGGGCGACACAGGCCGCGCCGCACTCGTCCTCAACAGACACTGGAAATGATCTTCATTGGGACGACCTCAGCGGCAGCAGTGTAGAGATATGGAGGCACAGCAGTGTCTTCGGCGAGCACTACGGCCTGGGCAGTGTTAACTGCGGCCCTGGCACGGCCGGCGCCCACGAGGAGGGCGGAGTGGAAGGGGGCGCCGGGACCAGGCGGTTTGGGTGGGGAACCGGGTTCGGTTCCGCCGCTCATGTATGGTGTGCGCGGCTCAGATCACGCGGAGCAGCCGTTTGCCGCGCTGCGGCCGCGGCTACGGCGTCAGCGAATTCGTCCGGGGCCTCCATCGGCACGAAGTGTCCGATCCCGCGCAGGTTTGAAGCTGGAGGTCTGCGAAGTACTGGTCGAGCTGGTCGGTCCAAGCCGACGGGAACAGGGGATCACGGCCCGGCCAGAGTACCGTGGCCGGTATGTTCCGTGTCCCTCCGCCCTGCGGACGCACCCGCGTCGGCGGCAGCAACGGCTCCGCGATCTCCCACAACCCGTCCGGCACGATCCAACTCCACTTCTGCCTGACGACCTGTAGGCGGCCTCGTTGCGAACGTTCGTCCAACACGACCTGTCCCCCTGCCGGAGCGGGTCGGCTCAGGCGCGGTGGTCGGTTCCAGGAATGCGGTCCGGACTGCCGGGCGACAGTGAAGTGCGGTCCGATGGCGCCCTCAGAGCCGCGACGTGGACGGGTGGAGGGGCGAGCGGCGACCGAAGCCGCCGAGGGAGTCATGACCGGCGCCGCCGGTGCTCGGCGAGCCGTGGCCCGGCGGCCTGGTTCTGAGCCGGGGGAACCAGTCCGTGCCGACGCCGGCCGGATGTGTCCGAGGGATTAGGGGCGGAACGACCGTGCACGTCGGGCAGCTTTGGTGCGTGCGCGGAGTTTACCCGTGCCGCCCCGCTGGAGAGAGGGATTTCCGCAGGCGGGTGCCCTCACGGCAGACTGGATGGGCAATCTCCGACAACGATCCGCCATACGAGGAAGCCGCAGCCGCCCGTGAGTGACGATCCCCCACCCTCGATGCCCCCGGCCCCGGACCTTTCGGTTCCGGGCACCGACGACGGAGGCGCCTTCGGTATCGACGCGTTCACGCTCGACGACCGGCTGCGGCTGTTCCACTTCGCCGCCGCCGAGAAGCGGCACGAGTATCTGTGGCTGCTGCGCGCGTTCGACCGGGGCCGGGCCAACTACCAGGTGCTGCTGCACGCTTCGGAGGCGGCCGCACTCATCGGCGGGCTGGCCGCCGAGAATCCCGGCGCGGCGGCGGTCGGCGACGTACAGCCGCTGCTCGACGCCCTCGCCGAGTGGCGGGTGCTGGACCGCAGCTATGACGGAACGCGTGCGGCGAACCTGGCCGAGTACCGCAACCGGCACTACGTGTACCAGTTCACCCAGGCCGGATACCGCGCATACCGGGCGGTGGAGGACGTCGTGGGTGCGGCGCTGGAGGACGCGCAACTGTCCCGTCTGGTCTTCCCGGACATCCTCGCTGACCTGGCCGCACTGGCGGAGGCGAACGCCGCGGGCGACGCCGAGGAGGTGTACCGCAAGCTGGGGCGCCTGGACTCCGTGCTGAACGAGATGGCGCAGCGGGCCGCCCGCTTCTATCTGATGCTCGGTGATCTGGCGCGGACCAACGATGCCCGGCCCGAGGTGTTCCTCGCGCACAAGGACGCGCTGCTCGCACACATGCGGGAGTTCACCGCCGAGCTCGGCCGCTACGCGCCGCTGCTCGCCCAGGCGGTGGAGAAGGCCGCCGCGAGCGGTGTCGAGCGGATGGTCGAGTACGCCGCCGAGGCCGACGAGCGCCTCTTCCGCTCCCCAGCGGCGCGTCTCGACGACTGGCGGCAGCGATGGGCCGGCATCGTGCACTGGTTCGCCGAGCGCGAGCACAGTGAGGCCGAGCGGCTGCAGGACGCGACGGTCACCGCGATCCGATCCGTGCTGGCGCTGCTGCGCCGGGTGACCGAGGCGCGACGCGGCGGGGTGAGCCGGGAGAGCCAGCTGCGGCACCTGGCCCAGTGGTTCACCTCGTGCGCCGGGGACGACGACGCGCACGCGCTGTTCCAAGCGGTGTTCGGGCTCGGCGCGCCCCGCCACATCGCGGTCCCCTACGCCGACCCCGAGCTGATCGCGGGCCGTACGTCCTGGTGGGAGGCCGAACCGGTCGAACTCGCCCGCACCTTGGTGCAGTCGGGCCGTACCCCATCCCTCAAAGGGCCCGGCCGGATCGAGCGCAACGACGCCGAGCGGGCCCGGCTGCGGGCGACGCAGGTCCGCGAGCAGGCCGAACGGCGGGGCGCCGCCGTCTCGCTGGCCCGCGACGGCGCGTACGGCCGCGTCCTGGACGAGGCCGAGACACGTGCCCTGTTCTCCCTCCTCGACGTGGCGCTCGCCGCCCGGGTGCCGGTCACCCGGGGCGTGGGTGGCGGCGCCGCCGCTTCTGGCTCCGCACACGGGGTGCGTCTGACCCTCACTCCCACGCAGCCGGGGGAGTCCTTCACCACCGTGCGTACCGTGCGCGGTGATCTGCACCTGGACGGGCTGCGTCTGGAGGTCAGCGGATGAGTACGAGCGTGGCCGAGGGTGTCTCGGCCCTCGAACTGGCCGACTACCAAAAGGCGGTACGGCTGGTGCTGCGGCACCCGCTGATCACGCCGGTGTATCCGGATCGCACCGCCCTGGCGACCGTACGCCGCTGGGCGGAGCAGCTGCGCACCGACCTCATGGAGGTGCTCGGTTACCGGCTGATCACCACCGCGGACACCGCCCGCCTCCAGCGCGCCCAGGACCAGCTGGACGCCACCCGGCCCGCCCTCAGCCGCGCGGGGCGCCCCTTCGACCGCCGCCGGTACGCCTACCTTGCCCTCACCCTGGCCGCGCTCGGCCGGCATGGCGCTCAGGTGGCGCTCGGCGAGCTGGCGGACGCGGTGGCGGCCGACGCCGTACGCATCGAGGGTCTTGGTCTGGACACCGCCCGCAAGGCCGACCGGGACGCCTTCGTCGACGCCGTCACCTGGCTCACCGAACGCGGTGCGCTGCGGCTGGCCGACGGATCGGCTACCTCCTGGGCCTTGGATCCCGAGCAGGCCGAGGCGCTGTACGACATCGACCGGGAGGTCCTCGCCGCCGTGCATCAGCCCACCCGGGTGCTGCAGCACGTCACCTCGGTGCGGGCGTTGCTGGACTCGGCGGGCGCGCTGAGCCTGTCCGAGGGGCGTCAGGCCCGGCGTCGTTCGGCCGCCCGGCGGGCCCGTCGGCTGGTCCTGGAGAACCCGGTCGCCTACTACGCAGACGCCGACCCGGAGTTGACCGGCCAGCTGAGGGCGCCCGCGCTCGCCGAGGACCTGTCGCGGCTGACCGGTCTCGCCGTGGAGCGGCGTTCGGAGGGCATCGCCCTGGTGGACACCTCCGGCCGCCTGTCCGACCTGCGTTTCCCCGGCGGCGGCACGGTCGCCCAGGCCGCGCTGCTGCTCGGCGCCCGGATCAGCGAGGCGGCGGCACGTCATGGGCGGCACGCCCCCGAGCTGCTGCCCGCGCCGACGGCGGCCGAACGCCTGGCGGCGCGTGCCGACCGCATCGACCTGGCGCTTCCGGCGCACGGGGTGCTGGCTGAGCTCGCCGGTGCCCACGACGAGGCCGGCCTACGAGTGGGCGGGGCCATCGGCCAGTCGTACGGTGCGTACCGACAGGACGACTCGGAGAACGCGGAGAGCGTCGGAAGCGACCCTGGCGTCGACGGCCAGGACGGTGTGGAGACCCGCTACCCGTTCGTCACCACCTCCTGGCTGCGCGGCCGAATGCGGGACATCACCGCCCAGTACGGCGCGGGCTTCGCCGCCGACCTGCGCGGCGACCCCGACCGGCTGCTCGAGAAGGCCCTGGACCTGCTGAGCGCGATGTCGCTGACCGCCCGGGTGGACGGCGGGGTGCTGGCCCTGCCGCTGCTCGCCCGCTACCGGGGCGTCACGGCCGAGGTGAAGACGCGGATGCCCCAGCCCAGGAACGGGCCGCCGCCCGAAGCCGCCGTCGATTCCCCGTCCCAGCCCGCCGCTGGTTACGCGCCCCAGCCCGCCCTGTTCCCCGCCCACGACGTGAAGGACGCTGTCGAGTGAGCGCCACGACCCCCGCCCCCCAGCCCCGATACGTGCCCACCCGTGCCGGGATCATCAACCTGTGGGACTACCGGGACGAGGAGTTCTCCTTCGCCGGCGGCTGGCTGGTGCTGCGCGGCCCCAACGGCTCCGGTAAGACCAAGGCCCTCGAAGTGCTCTTCCCGTTCGTGCTGGACGGACGGATCGACCCCAAGCGGCTCAACCCCTTCGCCGCCGAGGACCGCACCATGAAGTCCAACCTGCTCTTTCGCGGGCAGGAGGCGGCGCTCGGCTATGTCTGGATCGAGTTCACCCACCGCGCCACCGGCCAAGCGGTGACCTGCGGTATCGGTCTGCACGCCCAGCGGCACCGGGACACTCCAGCGCGCTGGCACTTCGTCGTCGACGGCCGGGTCGGCGAGGACTTCTCACTGCTCACCGCCGACGACCGGCCGCTGACCAGGAAGCAGCTGGCCGCGGAACTCGCCGAACTGGGCGGTGAGCCGATCACCTCGGCCACCGACTACCGGACCGCCGTCGACCAGCGGCTGTTCGGCCTGGGCCGGGAGCGCTACGAGCAACTGCTCACCCTCATCCTGACGCTGCGCCGTCCGCAGCTGGCGAAGAACCTCGACCCGGCCAAGCTCTCCGACACCCTCACCGAGGGCCTGCGCCCGCTGGATGAGGACCTGATCGCCGAAGCGGCCCGTTCCTTCGACGACATGGAATCCGTCCAGCGGACCCTGGACGGCCTCGTCGCCGCAGACGAGGCCACCCGGTCCTTCCTGGCGGCCTACTCGACGTATCTGCGGGTGAACGCCCGCGTCGCCGCCGACCGGCTCAGCGCCCGCCGCACCGAGACCGCCGAACGCGAGCGGGCCCACACCGCCGCGGCCGCGGAACTTGAGACGGCCCGTACGGCGCGGGCGGACGCGGACACCGGGGCCGATCAGGCCGAGGCCGCCCTCGCCGCCCTGCGCGCCGGCCTCGAGCAGCTGCGAACCTCGGCCGCCTACCAGGCCGTCGAGCAACTCGCCGACCTGGAACGCCTGGTGCGCACCTGTGAGCAGACCGCCCGGCAGGCCACCGCCGAACGCGAAAGGCGCACCGCGGCCACCGGCCGCGCCCGCGCCGAGGCCGAGCACTCGGCCCACCTGGCCGCTGAACTCGACACCGCTGTCAGCGCCGCGGCCGCCGCGCTCGCCGACCACGCCCACCGCGCGGGCATCGCCTGGAGCGCCGCCGATGCGGCCCCCGACGCCTTCGCCGACCGCGCCTCGGCGCGCGCCGAGGCCCGCCATGAGGGCGTTCGCGCGGTGCGCGCGGCCGTCCAGCGGCTGCGCGACACCGAGCAGACCCGCCGCGCGGCCCGCACCGGACTCGACCGCGCCCAGGAGGCGGCCCAGGAGGCCGAGACCGACGAACGCGAGGCGGACGCCGAGCTCGCCGCCGCCCACGCGCGGGCGCGGGCGGAGCTGGAGCAGTGGACGCAGCAGTACCACGCCCTGCTGCCCGAAGGGACCGAGGGCCGTCTGGCGACCGCCCTGGACCTGGCCGCCGAAGCGGCCGGCACCCCGGCCGACGGGGAACGGGGCAGCGCCGCGACCGAAGACGTCACCCTGCCAAGCGTCTTCACCGCGGCCACCGCTCCCGCGGTGCAGGAGCTGCGCGACCGCCTCGCCGGGCTACGCGCCCAGCACACCGGGCTTCAGGCCCGCCGGGCCGAGACCCAGGCCGAGCGCGAGCTGATCGCCGCCGAGCACGACGACGCGCCGCCCGCAGCCCGGGGCCGCACCGCCGACCGTGACCTTCGCACCGACAGCGGGGCCGCCGTACCGCTGTGGCGCCTGGTCGACTTCGCCGACGGTCTCGACGACGGGCAACGGGCAGGTGTGGAGGCCGCCTTGGAGGCCTCCGGCCTGCTCGACGCGCTCGTCACAGCCGAGGACCACCCGGTCACGGCCGGGGTCGGCGACGGCTTCCTGCGCGCCACCGCCGCCATCGACGGGCCCAGCCTCGCCGACCTGCTGCGCCCCGAGGAGACGGCGGCCCTCCCGGCCGCACGGATCACAGCCGTCCTGAGCTCCGTCGCCGTGGCCGGCGAGCCCGCCCCTGGCGGCGCGCACATCGCGCCGGACGGCCGCTACGCCGCCGGTGTGCTCATCGGCGCGCACTTGAAGGAGCACGCCGAGTACGTCGGCGCCACCGCCCGAGAGCGCCGCCGCGTGGCCCGGATCGCCGCCTGCGACACCCTCCTGGCCGAGCTGGACGCCGAGCTGGCGGAGCTGGCGCGTGAGCGGGCCCGTACCGAAGAGATCATCGAGGAATACGCCACCGCCCGCGCCGCCCTTCCCGCCACCACCGTCATCGCCCGGTGCCTGCGCGCCTTGGACCGGGCCTCCGCCTCCCTGCGCGCCAAGCGCGAGGCGACCGACGCCGCCCAGTCGGCGTACGACGAGGCGCAGGCCGCCTGCTCGGTCGCGGAACGGGCCCTGCGCCGCGCCGAGGCCGAGCATGCCGTGACCGCCGACCGCGCGGACGACACCGAAAGCGCCACCCGCGCCTTCGAGCGCGCGGCGGGCGACCTCGCCGCCCGGCGCCGCGAGCACACCCGGCAGGCCGAGACCGCGTCCGCCGCCGCCGACCGGCTGACGGCCGCCGCTGAGGACGAGGAGGCCGCGGCCGAGGCCGAACGCGCCGCCCGGCGCCGCCACACCGAGGAGGCCGCGGGCCTTGAGGCACTGCGCCAGGCCGTCGGTGCCGAGGCGCAGCAGGTCATGGCCCAGGTCGAACAGATCGAGAACGATCTGGAGGCGACCGAGGGTGAAGCCACCGTGGCCCGCGCCGCGCAGCACCGGGCGATCGCCGACCTCGCGGCGGCCGAGGCGCGCCGCACCGCCGCCGCCGAGGCGCGCCGGGTCGCTGCGGCGGAGGAGAAGGACACCGCCCGGAGCCTTCAGCCGTACGCCGCCCGCGAACTCCTCGACATCCTGCGCTGCCCGCCGGGCCTGGCCTGGCCCGCCCAGGAGGCCGACTGGGCCGGCGACCGGCTGCCGCTGGCCGCCGTGGCTGTCCACGAGGCGGTCCTGTCCGCCACCCGCGACCTGGCCCCCACCGAGAGCAGCGTCAAACAGTCCGTGACCCGCCTGACCAAGGCCCTGGAGGATCTGCACGCCCAGCTCGCCGCCGCCGGACAGGACTACCAGCCCGCCTGGGACAGCTCCAGCGGCGTCATCGTGGTCACCGTCGCCGACGAACAAGGGTCGCTGCCCATCGCCTCGTTCGCCGAGAAGATCGCCGACCACCGCCGCGACCAGGCCGAACTCCTCTCCGACTCCGAACAGCGGATCCTTGAGGACGCGCTGCTCACCCGCCTCGCCCAGCAGATCCACGAACGAACCGTGGACGCCCGTGACCTGATCCGCCGCATGAACTCCGACATGCGCGAGCGCCGGATGTCCTCGGGCACCACCGTCGGGGTGAGCTGGCTGCTCGCCGACGTCCTCGACGACGAGCAGCGCGCCGTGTGCGCCCTGCTGGACGCCGACGCCGCCCGCCTGGGCCCGGAGAAACTGGCCCGGATGCGCACCCACTTCGCCGCACAGATCAAGAACGCCCGCGCAAGCTACCGTGAGGCCCCCTACCGGCAACTGCTCGCCGAGGTGCTCGACTACCGGCGCTGGCGGCAGTTCGCCTTCCAGCTGGTCCGGCCCGGCGGCGAGGAGGAGCGCCTCACCCGCGCCCGGCACAGCCGCCTGTCCGGTGGCGAGCAGTCCGTCTCCCTGCACCTGCCGCTGTTCGCCGCCGCTCACGCCATGCTCAACTCCGCCCACCCCGACGCCCCGCGGCTGCTCGCCCTCGACGAGGCGTTCGCGGGCGTCGACGACACCGGGCGTGGTGAACTCATGTCGCTGGCCGCACAGTTCGACCTCGACCTGTTCATGACCGGATACGACCTGTGGGCCGTGCACGCCGCGGTCGGCGCCGCCGCCCACTACGACCTCGCGCACTCCGCCGTCGACCACACCGTCTCCGCACTGCTGCTGCTGTGGGACGGCGAACGCCTGCACGCCGACGAGACCGGAGAGCTGACCGCCGTCCTCGGCTCGCCGGGCACGCGCGGCGTCCACCGGGTACGGAAGACGGAGGCGAGCCTTGTCGACTGAGATGCCGCCCGAGACGTACGGGGAACTCACAAGCGACGGCTGGCGACGACTGCTCGCCGCGGCCCGCCGCAGGCTGGAGCGCACCGGCGGCGCCCTCGACGGCGAGATCGGGCTCAGCGCCCCCGGCGAGGCCGAACGCCGCACCGTCATCGGCGTCACCGGCCGCTACCGCCCCGAGACCGTCAAACGCCTCACCGTCCCCCTGCGTGACCTCGACAGCTACCTGTACGACCGCTACGGCACCGGCCTGCTCCAGACCCTGGGCCGCCTGCACGGCCCCCTGCGTGACCGGCCCGCCGAACGGGCCGACGAGTCCGCCCTGCGCACCCACTCCCTGGAGGCCGCCCGCGCCACACCCCTTGCCGATCAGGACTGGTACACGGCATGGCTGGAGCGGATCGCCGCCGACGGCACCCTCACCCGCCTGGTGCGCCGCGGCGACGCCCCCTTGCTCCAGGACGCCGTACGCGTCCTGGAGAAACTCCCCGGGCTGTCGGGCCGGCGGGGCGACTCGCGAACGCCGGGACGCGGCCCCCTCCCGCTGCCCGTACTCGGCGAATGGGCCACCGGCGACACCAAGTCCCTGATGCCCGGCAGCCCGCTCGAACAACTCGTCCTGCGCGCCCTCGCCCAGCGGACGGCCGGTGCCGGGAACGCCGATGCCGTACCCCGTGACCGGGCGGGCCGCCGCGCTCTGTGGGAGAGCGCCGGAGCCGTCGCGGACGACCTCGCCAGCCAGGTCCTCGTCCTGAACATCGGTGCCCGGGGCGAGAACGTGGTCTGCAACTGGCTGCGCGACGCCGCCGGCTTCGGTATCCCCTTCCGACTCACCCTCCACCAATTGACCCTCGACGTTGTCGTGCCCGGCGCACGCGACATCCACGTCTGCGAGAACCCCGCCGTCCTGCGCGCGGCCGCCGCCGAACTCGAGGACCGCGCCGCGGCCCTGGTCTGCACCGAAGGCATCCCCTCTGCCGCCTGCCACAAGCTCCTCGCCGACGCCGCCCGCGCCGGGGCGCGCCTGAACTGGCGCGCCGACTTCGACTGGACGGGCCTGCGCATCACCGCCACCGCCGTCGAGCGTCACGGCGCCCGCCCTTGGCGGATGACCGCCGCCGACTACCGGGGCGCCCTGGACCAGGGGGAGTCCACCCCGCTCACCGGCCCACCCGCACCGAGCCCCTGGAATCCCGAACTCGCCCACGCCATGGGCGTCTCGGGCCGCTCAGTCATGGAGGAGCGCCTGCTGCCCGCGCTTCTGTCCGACCTCGGCTGAGGCGACCACCGCGTACGAGTCCGCCGCGGGCCGGCGATGGCTACGGGTGGACGGCCGGGGGCGGGCTGCCGCTGGTGCCGGGGTCGGCGGACCAGCGGAGCGCAGCCTCGGCAAGTGGGTCCGGCGCATTCGCGGGGTGGTGAGGGGCCCGGTCAAGGGAGCCCCCGGAGCTGCGGGCCGCGGGCTGGGAGGCAGATGCGGCTGCAGAACAATGAGGCTCACCTTGGTGTTGACCGATGTCACGGGTGTGAGCGGCCGGGCGATCCTTAAGGCCCTCATCGCCGGGGAACGTGACCCCGAGCAGCTGGCCGGCCTCGCCGTCGGCAAGGCCCGCGCGAAGATCCCAGCCCTGATCGAAGCCCTGGACGGCGAGTTCACTCACCATCACGCGTTCAGCCGGCGGTGGCGATGAGCTGGGCGGCCTCGTCTGCCAGGCCACGGGGCAGCCCCAGCCAGTCGGGATCACGGGCATCGAAGCAGCAGACGAGGCGCGGGGTGCCCCAGGCGGAGAAGCGCTGGTTCTGCTTGCGGTAGAACTCCGGGTTGTGGAACGACGCGGCATGCTTGAGTGCGGCCAGCAGCTGCGGCGGCAGCCCGGTCGTGGAGATCGCCAGCATCGCCGAGAGCTGGGCCTGAACGCGCGCGGGCGCCTTGCCGAGGGCCTTGCGGCGGGGCTTGGCCCCCAGCTCCGGGGCGGTCGGGGAAGGCCCGGCCTTGACCGGGCCGAGCATGTCGACGAGCGAGGCGACGTCGGCCGGGGGACAGTCTCTCGGTGTGCGAGAGGTGGGCGGACTGGTCCGGATACGGTTGCCAGGTGTCGGCGTCTACGAAGACGGTGGTGCCCTTGGCGCGGGAGACACCGTGCAGCGGCAGCGCGATCAGGCTGCCGAACCGGAAGGGCGTGACGACGTGCGCCGGGACCTGGCCCGGGCCGCAATCGGATCTCCAAGCTGCTGCTGCGGCAGGGCCAGGTCTGGCGGGGCGGGCTGGACCTGTATCCATCACGAGTGACTGCGCAAGCAGCGGTTCATCGACGCTGACACGCAGTTCGCCTTCGACAACGGGCTGGAGGAAGTTCTGGCCCAAGACCATGCGTGACTGCTTCGACCAGCGCATCGCCCACGCTGCCGCGCGTCCCGAATGGTCCCCGGTGATGCGCCGGCTGGCCTGCCTGCGCGGCATCGACACCCTGTCCGCGTTGGGCCTGGCCGTCGAGGTCGGCGACTGGCCGCGGTATTACCGGCGCGACCATCGGTGCCTATCTCGGCCTTGTGCCCAGCGAGCACGGTGCCTGATCCACCCATACGGCAGGAGAGCCGGGCATCTGCCATGGCGCCGCCGCGTACCAGCGATACTGGATGCATGGATGTGACGACCACCGCCCCGCGCGCTGAGGTGCTGCGGGACCGTTACCGCAGTCGGTTGCCCGAGTGTCTGGACGAGCTGGCCGGCCCTGTCGAGGGCACTGTCGACCTGCCGCTCCACGTCGTCTGGTCCGGGCGGACGAGCTACAGTCTGGACCGCCCGAAGTCCCGCATGACGCTCTACCGGACCGTCCTGGCTGAGGGTCTGCGCGAGGACCTGGCGGCCTTCCTGCACCACCGGCTGCTGGCCGAGCAGTGGCCCGTTCTGAGCCGCTTGGTCAGCCCCTACATCCGCGAGGTCTGGGAGAACGCCTTCCCCGAGCTGTCCCGCACTGCTCCGGCCGACGAGACCGCCGCGTGAAGCTCACCCCGCTCCACGAGCGTCTCCTTGCCGATATCCTCGACCTTGGCTCCCCCTACCCTCTGGTCCTCACCGGCGGATACGCCGTGCAGGCCCATGGCCTGGTCGAACGCTTCAGCCGTGACCTCGACGTCGCCACCGAGAATCCCGCTCCGATGGACGAGATCGTCGCTGTCCTCGCAGTCGGCCTCACCGCGCGCGGCTGGCGGACCACACATGTCCAGACCGACCCACTCAGCGGCCGGTTCCTGGTCACCGACCCGGACACCGGCGAGAAGTGCGAGGTTGACGTCCTCAAGGAGGCATTCTGGGCCCCGCCCGCCCAGACCCCCTACGGCCCCGTCCTCTCGCTCGACGACGTGATCGGCACCAAGGTCCGCGCCCTCGCCGACCGCGGCACCGTCCGCGACCTCATCGACGTCCAGGCCGCCTCCCGCCACCGCTCCACCGCCGACCTCGAATCCCTCGGCCGCCGTCGCGCCCACGACGAGTTCAGCCTGGAAAACCTCCGTGACCGGCTCACGGGTGCGGACTGGTACGAGGACGAGGACTACGCTGCGTACGGACTCACCTCCCGGCAGATCGAAGAGCTCAAGACGTGGGCGCTGGCGTGGGCGGAGGACCTGGGGGCGCGGATCCACGACGAGAACGCCTGACAGGAGGCCGCACCCCTCTCCCGACGGCGTGATCACGCGCTGGTCGTGGAGTCGAGGAGCTCGTCCCCGACGGTCTTGCCGCCGGTCGGGTAGGGGACGCAGTCCCAGGTGGTCGGGGAGGGCTGGGACAAGCGCCAGGCCGCGCCCGCCGGTCGGAGTGGATCGGGTTCGGCGTCCGCCCGAGGACGTCGTGGGCACAGGTCCCTGTGGGCTTCGGTGATCTTGATGCGGAGGCAGCTGCGCGATGCCGCGCAGCAGGCAGGTCACGCGGAGCACGGCCGGGCACCTTCCGGTCGGCCGGCCGCGTCGGTGATGCGCTGGTTGAAGCGGTTGCGCAGGGCTCCAGGGTTGAGGGCTGACTCCAGACCGTTATCGAAGGTGAACTGCGTGTGGCACGACGAGATGAGGCGAAGCGGGCGGGGGTGCGGTGTTGCGCAGTGGGCGGTTATCGGGCGGGGGACCGGCGGTGGATCCAAACGGCGGTTCTGGGGTCGGTGGACTCCGAGAAGCCTCTCGTCCTGCCGCTTGAAGCGATCGAACTGGACGCGTTCGTAAGCGGTACGAGGGACAGACGTTCTGGTGCGGGAGCATTCGATCTTGCGTGGCGTGGGGGCGCGCGGAGGGCGGGTAGGTAGCTCTGATGCTGCGGACTCCGCTCTGCCCGTGCCTGGCCGACATTTCGGCACGGCTGGGTCTTCGTGGTCATGGGACGTGCTCAACGAGCTGCTTGGTCAAGGTCAGGCCCGTGAGCACCGGGTTTACCGACCCGACCGTGGGAAACAGCGATTGGTCGCACGGGTAGGCGTTGCCCACGTGATGGAACTTGCCCACGGGGTCGGTCACCGAGGTCTGCGGAGTGTCTCCCATCCACAGGGTCCCCGATTCGTGGTACGTCGTTCCCAGCCCGCGGTGCCAGTCCGGGAACGGCCGGTTCAACGGGAAGGGGGTAGCCTGCCAGGCTCCGTCGTAGAGGTACTCGATGGCGGCGGCGTTGCCGGCGAGGCCCTGAGCGAGGTCGAGCGCCGCCTTGTCCATTCTGTCCCAGACGGTGGCGTCCTGCTGGCTCAGCGCGATGTGGACGTAGGCGCGTGGCACCCCGAACTCGTCATGGGTGTGAGGGCTGAGGTTCACGTGCGGATCTCCTGGCGCCGCGAGCGCCTACCGCTCGGATTGGGGGTGCGGACGCACACCTTGAGGTCCTTTGGCCGATGTCGAGTGCGGCGCACCGCTCGTTGCAGTACGTCCATGAACCCACCTCCTGGAACAGCACTTGCCGAAGTGCCGTCCGGAGGAGCCACAGGGCTGGAAAGAGTCTGGTCCGCGTGCTGCTGCAACAATCGACGGTCCCTGTCAGCGGTTCCCGACGCCATACTGACACGCGAGCTCACAAGGCATCACAGATTCGTCGGCGTCCCGGACGGACACCGGCCCCATTTTCCCGCCACCACGGCGGCCGGCGCAGCGGCCTGGGTTACTGACACGGTTCGCGAACTGGACCTGGTCCCTGGCCGAGACGCAGCCGGACCAGCACCCAGCCCATCATGCTGTACTGGTCGACGTTCCCGTCCGTCCTGGTGGACGACTTCAAGGTGTTCACCCTCGCGGTGCTCGACTGCCCCTATCCACCGGCCCTGAGCAGGATCACGGGACTGGAGCGGGCCAGCGTCGCCACGGTGCTCCTGTGGTTCAAGCGCCTCCGCGTCTTCGCGACCTGGCTGCGGCATCGCCCGGCTCCGGGAGTGACCGATCACGATCTCGACCGCTACCTCGACCACGTGCGCGCGATCCAGGCCAGCACCAACACGCGCCGTCAGCTCCTGAACGCCGTGCGCGCCATCTGGGCCTACGCACCGCAGTTGCCGCCAGAACACCGCATGTCCGTCAGGGAACCGTGGCAGGGCCGCTCCCCTGGGGAACTGGCCGAGGACATCAAGACCGGCCGGGGCAACAAGACCCCGCGGATCGAAGCCGCCACCATGACCGCGCTGCTCGACTGGGCCCTGCGCATCGTGGAGGACATCGGGCCAGACGTCCGCGACGCGTGGCGGGAATTCCGGCAGCTGTACCCGGGCACCCATCTCAGCCACCGCCGGTACGACGGGCTGCCGCAGGCCGAGCGGATGAAGCTCTTCCTCCAGGCCGCGCGTGAAGAGGGCAGGGAGCTGCCTGGCGACCCGGAGCGTCCCGGCGCCATCGACTTCAGGTATGTGGCCTGCCTCATCGGGCTGCCCGCGCTGTCCGGCTCCCTGTCTGGGGCCTCCCGGTCGCTGGCCGAAGCCGCCGGGTTGCCGGTGGCCGAGGACTTCTTCATCGGCCGCATCACGGGACGGATCGACGGCCGTCCCTGGCGGGAGCGGCCGCTCACCGTGTCCGAACTCCCCGCGCTCGTCTTGGTCGTGACCGCGGCATGCTTCGTCACCGTGTCGTACTTGTCTGGTATGCGCCAGTAGTGGCCAATCTGCCTCGCGGCTGCCGGGCGGAGGACGCCGAGTCCGGGGAACTGCTGCTGCTCGGGCACCGGGGCAAGGGGTACGACCGCAACGCGGCCGAGACGCAGCGGCCGGCAACTCGTCCCTGGGCCGTCGTCAGCCCGGTGCACCAGGCCATCCGTTGTTCTTCGCAGGGAATCCCGGCCTTCAGGCCGGGCGGGAATGCGATCTTCGGCCCGGAGGCGCGCAGCGCCGGAGTTCTCTGCGCCTGTGTGGTGAGGGTCAGGCTGGGCGCTTCTGGTTCTCGATGTAGTCCTTG
>NZ_VZRB01000068.1 GCF_008806595.1 Streptomyces luteolifulvus
TCGGCCAGCGGCGCCGCGGCGCTCGCCTCCGACGTACTGTCACTGCTGCCCTGGTCCGTCTGGTCACCGCAGGCGGTGAGCAGCAGCGCGCCTGCGACCGCGATCGCACCGACCGCGGCAATCCGGGCTCTGGCAGCGGTCGTACGACGGGTGGTGCTTGCGGTCATGATCGGGGTCCTTTGGCGGTGATGGGGCGCCGTCGCCGACGGGGCGAGCGGGTCTTCGAATGAGCGGGTCGTGCCAGGGCGCGCCTGCCCCGTTCAGCAGGCAGGTGTGCTCGGACGGCAGGCGGGGCACGAAGCCGGACGGTGCGGTGAAGCCACCACGCCGGGCCTGGCGCTGCATGGTGGCTGGCGTGCAGACCCGACGGATACACCGAGCTTCGGGATCGCCGCCGCTCTTCGTCCTGCAGGAGAGACCCTATGAGGGCTCGATGCCGTCTGACATGCAGATTCGTTGCGTGTAATGAACCAATCGTTGCGCAAAATAGACGTGTACCGGTTGATCCTTGCATGAGCCACGACATTCGCCGTCGCCGCAGTGCAGGGCGGTCGGCCCGTCCTCCACAAGGGTCCGAGGTTCAAGGACCCTGTGGATGGTGGATCACGCCGGCGTGATACGCAGCCATGAACTGACCGGTCAGGAGTGGGAGTTACTCGCTCTGAGGCCTTGGCCGGCTCGACGCCGTCAGGATCCCGGCTCGAGGGAAACGCGGAGCTGCAGCCAGCAGGAGAGCCGGTCGTCCGGATCGTCCAGGTCGAGACCGAACAGTTCGCGGGCGCGGCGCAGCCTGTACTTCAGAGTGTTCTGGTGCACCGTGAGGCGCCGCGCCGCCTCACCGACGTTGCCGACGGCGTCCAGCCAGGCCGTCACCGAGGTGGCGTAGGGCGTGTCATGGGCACGGTCGTACTCGAGCATGGCCGTGACATCCGGGCGGCGCAGCCTCGGTCTGCGGTTGAGTTCGTCCGCCAGATGCGCGAGCAGCACCCGCGCGTGGACGTCGGCCAGAGCGGCGACCACGGGTGCGTCCACATCACCCGTCGTCACCCGCAGCACGTCATCCACCTCGGCACGGAGCTCAGGGAGTTCGGCCACGCCGGTGGCGAGCGTGCTCACGGCGGCCCGCAGGGGATTCTCTCGGGGAAGGGGTCCGGCGGCGAGAGCCTGAGCCGCAAGCCGACGAGCCGATGCCGCATCCTCACTCGGCACCATGGTGTACACGGCCCGAGGTCCCGTGGCGACGGCGGCTTCAGGACGTACTGCCGCCCAGTGCCGGCCGAGTCCGACGCCGAGACGGGTCAGCAGTTCCGCCGAGCCACGGCCCGCACCGGCAGGGGCGAAGCCGAGCAGAGTCACCGGAGTGCTCGGGGTCAGGCCGAGCCGGTACGCCGTCTCCTTCGCGGGGGCAGTGCCGTCGATGCCCGCGCGCAACGCCTGCTCGCGGGCGTGCAGTTCCAGGGCGGCGGCGCTACGACGACGCAGCATGTGCAGGGCGGCGGTGCGTGCGCCATCCAGCAAAGCCCGCTCGCCCGCGGCATCCAGTGGGGTTCCGTCCTCGATCGCCCAGATCGTGCCGAGCGGCAGGTCACCCGCGCGCACCGCGACGGCCGCGCGCGGCAGCTCCTCCTCAGCGAGCCCCGGCAGTCGCACGACATCGGTGGCGGCCAGCACCGTTCGGTACTGGTGCAACTGGAGCGCGGCCCGCTGCCCCGGTTGGTCGGGGACGCGACGGCCCAGGATTCCCTGGCGGCGCAGCTCGTCGATGCGCTGGTCCGGAATGGTCGAGTACGCGAGGACCCGGGTGTCGAGATCCTCGATGGCCACCGAACCTCCGATGACCGCGGCGATGGCGTCGGCGAGGGCGAAGAGCTCCTCGCCCGCTCCACTGTCGACGGGGATCGGCGCTTTCGACGAAGACATGACCAGATCCTAGGCGATCCGGACAAAGAAGTGACGGGTGCCGAGGCTCGACGATGATCCGGCCGCGCCTCGCCCGTTCCGGGCCTCGCCTGGGCTGGACGCGGTCCCCTACGCCGCCGCACGCCGCCTTCGACCGCACTCACGGAAGGCCGGCCCGTGCCCTCGCACAACGGAGGAGAAATCCATGGGCGCCTCGCAGCAGGAGTTGCTCAGCCTGTTCCCGCCGGGGACCGTCCTAGACCGGGACGGCACGCTGGTGATCGCGGGCTGCTCGGTGACCGATCTCGCAGAGCGCTTCGGCACCCCGGCGCTCATCGTGGACGAGGCGGCACTACGGGGGCGCGCCCGCCGGTACGCCGACGGGCTCGCCGCCCGCTGGGCCAACTCACGGGTCGCGTTCGCCTCCAAGGCTTTCCCTTGCACAGCCGTCTACCGACTGCTGGCCGCGGAGGGCCTGAGCATCGATGTCGCCGGCGGCGGTGAGCTGGCCCTGGCCCTGGCTGCCGGCGTCGATCCCGCAACGCTGGTGGTGCACGGCAATGCCAAGACGGACGCGGAACTGGCCCTGGCCGTGCAGGCCGGGGCAGGTCTGATCGTCATCGACAACTTCGACGACATCGACCGGCTGGAGCAGTTGGTCACCGGGGATCGCCGGCAGTCCGTCCTGGTCCGCGTCACGCCCGGAATCCGCCCCGACACCCATGCCGCGGTCTCCACGGGCCAGGAGGGATCGAAGTTCGGGCTGACACTGCCTCAGGCGCGCAAGGCCATCGCCCGGCTGCGCGCCAGCGACGTACTGCGGCTGGACGGGGTGCACGTGCACATCGGGTCCCAGATCCTCGACACCGAGCCGTTCGTGCGCGCTGTCGAGGCTGTGGCGGACCTGGGCACGTTCGACGTCTACAACGTCGGCGGCGGCCTCGGCGCCCGCTACACATACGGCGACACCCCACCCAGCGTCGAGGAGTACCTGGATGCACTGGTGGACGCCGCCCGCCGAGGCTTGCCCCGTGGGGCGCGGATCATGATCGAGCCCGGCCGTTCCCTGGTCGCCGAGGCCGGAGTGACGCTCTACCGAGTCGCCACCGTCAAGCACGGCGAGCCGGTCTTCGTCGCCGTGGACGGCGGTATGGGGGACAACCTTGAAGTCGCCCTGTACGGGCAGCGTTTCGAAGCCACCGTCGCCACTCGGGTGGGCGGCGGCGACCCGTGCCATCTGGTGGGCAGGCACTGCGAGTCGGGAGACCTGCTCAGCGTGGACGTGCCCCTGCGCGACCCCCGGCCCGGAGACCTGATCGCCGTTCCGGTCACCGGCGCGTACTGCTACTCCCTCGCCAACAACTACAACGGCGCGCTGCGGCCGCCCGTCGTCTTCTGCCGCGACGGCGAGGCGCGGGCCGTGGTGCGCCGGGAGACCTACGACGACTTGCGGCGGCGCGACCTGCCCTGAAGGGCGGCAGGGCCACCCCCACCCCGCAGAACCCACCCGCAGAACCCACTCTTCCCTCGTCCAAGCAGCCGTACCGCACCACGGAGAGGTTCCAGATGTCATCCAAGCCGACGACACGTCAGCAGCCTTTCAGCCTGACCTTGCAGGGAACCTCGAGCGTTCATGCCCGGGAGGAATCGCATCCTGAGTGGGGCGACGCGGAGCGCTGCCGTATCGCTTCGGAATGCTCCCACGATGCAGCGGGGCTCAGTCCGGGCGCTTCTGCTTCACGTTGACCTGCTTCAGCTCGGCCTCGAAGCCCTTCAGACCTCTCGGGATTTGGATTCCATCGTGGTGACATGAACCAAATGATAGAAAGGTCGGGTGAGTACGGAACGTGTCCAGGAGAAGCGGCAGTTCGGGCACCGCGCCCGGCTGGCGCTGACACCTGCGCAGATCCGGCTCATGGACGACCAGGCCCACGCGGCCCGCACCATGTGGAACTGCCTGCACGACTTGTGGTCGATGCTCCCCAAGGACAAGCGCTCCCTGGCCGCGGCCGACGCCGCGATCCGTCAGGCCCGCAAGGAGATCGACTGGCTCGGCGTGCTCCCCGCCCAGGCCGCGCAGGCCGTGCTGAAGACTTACTTCCAGGCCTGGCGAAACCGCTGGGACGGCCGCGCCGACGCCCCGAACTTCAAGGCCCGCATCCGCACGATGATGTCCGTGGACATCCCGCAGGGCCGGGACCTGAACATCACCCGTGTGCACCGCCGCTGGGGCATGGTCAACATCCCCAAGATCGGCCGCGTCAGCTTCCGCTGGACGAAGGACCTCCCGGTCGGCAAGCACGCCACCACCGGCAACCGTGTCACCGGGGCCCGGCTGGTCAAGGACGCTCTCGGCTGGCACATCGCCTTCCGCGTCCAGGCCCTCCAGGCCAAGCCGGAGCCACACCCCGGCCCGCACGTTGGCATCGACGCCGGGGTGAACCTGCCCCTGGCCCTCTCGGACGGCAACCACCGTGACCACGGCCACCCGCCCCGTCTCCCCAACGGGAAGGCCGACCGCGACAAGTGGCTGAACCCGCAGGAGAAGGCCAAGCTGCTGGGCCTTGAACGACGCGCTGCCCAGCGCAAGCAGCACCGCCAGTGCGGGGAGAAGACCTCCCGCCGCTTGCGGCACACCTACGACCAGATCAAGCAGCTCCGCGCAAAAGCCACGCGCCGCGCCGTTGACTGGCAGCACAAGACCACCACCAGCATTGCCATGCAGTACGGCACCATCGTGGTCGAACAGCTCAACATCAAGAGCATGGTCAAGTCCGCCAAGGGCACCACCGAGGAACCCGGCAGGAACGTCGCCCACAAGTCCGGCCTGAACCGCGCCATCAGCCAGGAGGCATGGGGCCGCACCGTGACAATGCTGACGTACAAGACCGCCCGCCACGGCGGCGCCCTGCACAAGGTTCCCGCCCCCGGCACCTCCCTGCGCTGCTCAGCATGTGGTATCACCACACCGGGCAGCCGGGAGGATCAGGCCACGTTCGTGTGCAAGAGCCCCGACTGCGGATGGTCCGGCAACGCGGACTGGAACGCAGCCCGGAACGTGCTGCACCTGTACCAGATGGGCCACGCGCTCACCCCGGCTGCCGGGAGGGCAGTCGTCAGGCGTCCCCGTGGCGTCAAGCCCGCCACCGCAAGGTAGGCAGGAATCTCCCTCGTTTGCGAGGGAGAGCACTTCACAGCCGCCGCAACTCCCGCCTCGAGGCGTACCCCGAGGCAGCGCCAGGCACGGGCCTCGACAGGGCCGCCGACATGACCCCGACACCCATCGGCGGATCCCACCGATCGACCATGACGGTTGTTGGAGCGCGGGCTCTCTCTACTGCTGTTCCTCGTGCCCCGTGCCGTCGCGATGAGCCAAGATGAGCCGAGGGGCATGGAGGGGCCTGCGGGAGCCATCTCCCCGGGCCGGATGTGAGCGGGTCGGGCACAATCAGGCGCCTGGCCCACTCCTCCTGATCCCGCCGTCCTGTACCCCGACGTCGCGTCCTTCGGCAGCCTCGCAGCAGCGCTCCGTGCCGAGGCGGAAGGGTGCCTCCGCGCCGTCCCCGTCCTGTCCCCGGGCTCCGCTCCGCTGCTCCACGCGGCCGTAGCCAGCACCCTGCCGCACCGAGAGCCGCTGCAGATCAGCGCATGGTCGCACGAACGGCGGTGGTCGATCCGCGGCACGGAACCGTTCCAGAGCCTGTGCCTCATCGACGGCCGGACGGAGGACCTGGCGGAGGTCGCCGGAGCGGCCCGGGCCTGGCACGACGGGGCGGCCCTGGACGACATCCGCCGGGCGGCACCCTTCGTACACCCGACCGGCCGGTTCGAGGTGCCCGACCACGATCCGGCCCGCCTGACGGAATCCGAGTGGCAGAGCATGCGCCAGGAGGCGGGCGAACTGGAGTACACCTGGCAGGAGACATACCAAGCCCTGATCGAGGCGGCGCATGCCGAGCCGGCGCTGCGCGCCCTCTACCAGCGCAGCAGCCGACCGGCGAGACACCGCTCACGGTCTGCCAGGAGCCTTGCGCATTGATGCTGAGAGCGGCCGACTGAGCGCGATGGATGACCGTGCTGAGCGCCGCAGTTGGCCACCTGAATCGCGTATCTGCTGAAGGCGCAGCCGACGGTCGCGGTCGCAGGCAGGGCGTGGGGGCGGCGGGACGCGTACAGCTCGTCGTATTCGGGGTCGTCGGCGAGCTTGGATCCGGTGCGCCCGTAGGTCGATCCCACGAGGCCCGGTCCGGGCTGAGTCGCTCTGGTCATGGCGGGACGACGGCCCGGCATGGTGAGCCGGGCCGTCGTTCCGTGGGCAGTGCCGCAACAGCCGCCCGCGGCCTTGCATGGGGGTGCGGTCAGGCCTTGACGGCCAGGCGTGCGGGCGTGGTGTCGCGATCGCTGGACGGGGCCGCAGTGTCGGTGGCGGGTGACTCAGGCGTACGGCGGCGGGTCGCCAGGCCCACCATCGCCACGCCGATGACCAGCACGAACGCCATGCCGGCGAGGGCGAAGCTGAGGGTGTACTGGCTCTCGGCGGGCAGCGCGGGAGTGCCGGGGGGCAGGTTGTCGAGCGTCTTGGAGGCGAGCAGCGAGGTGATGACCGCGCTGCCGATCGCGCTGCCGGTGGAGCGGGAGATGGAGTTGATGCCGTTGGCGATGCCGGTCTGGTGGTGAGGGACGCCGGCCACGATCAGGGCGGGCATCGCGGCGTAGCCGAAGCTGATGGCGATGCCGATGACCATGCCGGCCAGGATCACCGACGCGGTGGCGTCGTGGGCGAAGGTCAGCCAGGCGAACCCGACGACCCCGAACAGCGCGCCGGCGGCGAGAGTGAAACGCGCGCCGATGCGGCGGACCAGCATGCCTCCGAACTGGGCGGCGACGAGTGAGACGAGGGTGGAGGGCAGCAGGTAGACGACGGAGGCGCGCAGGACGGAGGCGCCAAAGCCGTAGCCGGCGATCTCAGCGGGTGTCTGGACGAGGTAGGAGACCCCGATGAACTGGGAGAACATGGCGAATCCGACGAGCAGTCCGGCGAGGTTGGTGAACAGCACCGGCCGGTGGACGAACATCTTCATGTCGACCAGCGGGTCGCGGACCCTGCGTTCGACGACGACCCAGACGACGGCCGTGACGGCGGCGCCGGCGAAGAGGGCGAGGGTGCGGGCCGAGGTCCAGCCCCAGGTGTGGCCCTGCGAGATGGGCAGCAGGAGCAGGACGAGCAGCAGGGCGAGTCCGGCGGCGCCGAGCCAGTCGGTGCGCCCGCCGGTGCGGGTGCGGGGCGCGGGTACGGCGACCGCGACCGCGACGAGGGCGGCGATGGCGAGGGCGGCGGCCAGCCAGAAGACCAGGTGGTAGTCGGGGTTGGCGCCCTGGGCCAGCAGGCCGGCGCTCACCAGGGCCAGGCCGCTGCCGAAGCCGAGTGTTCCGCTGACCAGGGCCATGGCGCCGGGCAGCCGCGCGGGCTCGACCTCTTGGCGCAGCACGGACAGCGCGAGCGGGAAGATCGCGGTGGCGGCGCCCTGCAGCACGCGGGCCACGATGAGCCAGAGCATCGAACTCGTGGTCGCGGCGAGCACGGATCCGGCGACCATCACCACCAGCACACCGAGCAGCGTCGGCTTTGTGCCGTGCTGGTCGCCGAAGCGGCCCAGCAGCGGCGTGAAGACCGCGGCCGACAGCAGTGTGGCGGTGGTGACCCAGCTGACCTGGGCCGTGGTGGCGCCGAGGTCGTTCTGGATGATGCCGAGGATCGGAACGACCAGGGTCTGCATCATCGATACGACCATGGCGGCCAGGCCCAGCACCAGAACGAGGCTGAGGCTGCCGGTGCGGCGCTCCGGCGCGGTGGGAAGGGAGGACTTCACGGTCTTCTTTCCGGTGGAAGGAGAGGGGAAGGAGAAGGGAGCCAAAGGGGGGCACGCATCGATGGTCGAGGAGCCAAACCATTGAGATGCTCGATGCTTGAGAACATCAAACAATACGGAGCTGGTGAATGTCAAAGATTGGGAGTATCAAGCTTTACGCGGTACCCTCGAACACATGCCGTCCACCCCGTCCAAGGCGCAGCTCATGGAGCTGCTCGCCCATTCGGTCAGTACGCACTACGCCGACTTCACCTCCGCCGCCGCCGACCTGAGCCTCACCGCCAGCCAGGCCAAGACCCTCTCGGTGCTGCGCCGCGCGCCGGCCTCCATGCGCTCCCTCGCCCACACCCTCGCCTGCGACGCGTCGAACATGACCGGGATCATCGACCGACTCGAAAAGCGCGACCTGGTCCACCGCGAGGTCAGCAGCACCGACCGCCGCGTGAAGAACGTCGCCCTCACCGAGACGGGTGAGAAGGCGATCGACACGATCCGCGAGCGGATGGAGCAGACCCAGACCGGCCTGGACAAGCTGTCCGAGGAGGAGCGCACCGAGCTCTTCCGCCTGCTGACGGTCGTCTTCCCCCACTGACGTGCGCAGGCGCCACCCGATCGAACAACCGAGTGGCCCTGAACCCGGACGTCACGATCAAGCTCTCACAGCCCGAACAGCTCCGCCGCGTTGTCATGGCACACCGCCCGCAGCCACGACTCCCCCAGCCCCAGCCGCTCCAGGGCCTGCAGCTGGTGCACGTAGGGATAGGGAATGTTGGGGAAGTCGGAGCCGAGCAGGATGCGGTCGCCGAGAGCGGCCAGCCGGGGCAGGGCCCGGCGGGGAAACGGCATGAAACCCTCGGCGAAGTCGGTGCACGCCATCGTCGTGTCCAGCCGCACCTCCCCGTACCGCTCGGCGAGGCCGAGGAAATCCTCGTACTCGGGCATCCCCAGATGCGCGACGACCAGTCGCAGCCTGGGGTGCCGCGCGAGCACCTGCGCGACGGGCTCGGGGCCGGTGTGCTTGCCGGGCGCGGGCCCCGAGCCGCAGTGGATCACCACGGGGATCCGGGCCTCGGCCAGCAACCCCCATGCCGGCTGGAGGAGTTCGTCGGCCGGGTCGTACGCCCCCACTTGCACATGCGCCTTGAAGACGCGAGCGCCCGCCTCGATCGCCTCCCGGACGTGGGCCTCGACTCCCGGCTCGGGGTACACAGTGGCGGTGTGCAGACAGTCCGGGGTGCGGTGGGCGAAGTCGGCCGCCCAGCCGTTCAGCCACCGGGCCATGCCGGGCTTGTGCGGGTAGAGCATCGCGGTGAAGGCCCGTACGCCGAACTCCCGGAGCAGAGCGGCCCGTTCGGCCTCCTCCTGCCGGTAGGTGATCGGCCATTCGAGGCCACCGGTCAGCGGTCCGAGCGCATCGAAGTAGTCCCACACCTTGCGCAGGACGCGCTCGGGCATGAAGTGCGTGTGGACGTCGACGAGCCCGGGAAGACCGAGCCGACCCCAGAAACGGCGGACCTCAGCGGCTTCCTCCCCGGCAGGCACTTCACTCACGGCCCCTCCCGAACTCGTGGATTCGCCGAACCCTGGCAACCTGGCACCGGTTCCACTCCTTCACGCACGTCATGGTCGGACCCCTGGGCGCCAGATCACGGTGCACGACCCGTTCATGCACAGCATCCGGAACGGCCGCCGTCAGGTGACGAGCCGGAGGACGTCCGCCAAGCCGCGGTCTTCGGCGGGCAGGATACAGATCCGCAGGCCGCCCGTGCCGGGCAGCGTTTGCGGCGAGTCCCCCACGATCAGATCAGGACCGCCGAGTCACCCAGTCGCCGGACAGGCGCCCCAGGGCGAACAGATCGACCGCTGGCCGGCTCGCCATCGGCTGTCTCACCTTCGGTGGCGTACGCGCCTTTTGACGGGCTGTTCCAACAGGTGCATCTGAGGCAACCGAGCGGTCACGAGGGCGCTGCGGCCGACCTGCGGACGAGCGTGGCAGAGCTGCTGGATCAGCTGAGCTTCAGCGAGGGGGCCTTCTGGCGGTGAGCATGGTCAGGACGCGCACGGCGGTCGCGCCGGTGTTTGTCAGCAAGGTGACCGCCGGCTCCATCCACCGGTCCAGGTTCCGCTGCACGTCCGGATCGAGCTCGATGGTGATCCGGACGTACCTGTTGCTCAGCGTCGTCGGCTTGGGGGTGTGCGGACCCGGGTCCGCCTGACCCCGCCGCAAGGCCGCGCGGTAGTTGTCCTTGCGCTGGTTCATTCGCATGCCTGACGTTTGAGGAGTTCGTTCGCGAGGTCCATGTACGCCGTTCCCTGGACGCGCACCGGACCGCCGAACGACTGGGAGTACAGGTCGAGGCGGGCGATCTGGCTGTCGAGGACGTCGAATCCTCGTTCCGCGAGCACCTCTCGGGCGTCTGCGTCGGGACCGGTGCGTGTGGTGCCGGGGCGGTTGGTGCGGTTGAGCAGCACCGCGGTGCGGGCCGGCTGCGGGCGAAGGGACTGCACGTCGCCCATCTCGGTCTGAATGGGAGCCATCCGGTCCAGCTCGATCGGGGCCGGGGTGATCGGCACGATCCATTCGTTGGCGTGGCGCATCACGCTGCGTGCGATACGGGCGTGGTCCTCCAGTTGCGGCGCGTCGAGCACCACGGTCTGCCGTCCGCCCAGGAAGTCGTCGACGCGGCGGTGCACATCGCCCACAGGAAGGGCGATCACCGGAAAGGGGAAGCCGCCGGCGAGCTCGCTCCAGCGCAGAGCGGAGCCGGCCGGGTCGCTGTCGACCAGCAGCGGGGGCAGTCCCAGCTCGTACAGGGCGTGGGCCAGCCAGACGGCGCTGGTCGTCTTCCCCACACCGGGCTTCAAATTGACGAACGCACAGCTCAGCAACACGTCCGCCAACTTAATCAGCCCGGCCGGTGCGCGCTGTCCGGCGCGCGGGGTGGATGCCCGGGTTCACCCGAGTCGCAGAACGATGACGTCCATCCCTTACGCGTTCGACGCCGCACTCGTCGCCGTGGCCGCCGCCCCAGGTCACCTCCGCCCGAGGTACACCCCCAACGCCCGCTGCAGCACCTTGCCCTGGGTGCCCACCGGTCGTTCCCACTCCCCGAGGTACTCCACGGCCCGGCCGCCGGTTCCCGTCTTGAAGCGGAGTCGGCCGAGCAGGCGGTCCTCGGTGAAGGCGGGGGTGATGGAGCGCAGGTCGTACGTCTCGGCGCCCGCCGCCCGTGCGTCGCACAGCATGCGCCACAACAGCGCGCTGCTGGGCCGCAGTTGGCGCCCTCGGCGGCCGGAAGCGGCGTACGAGTGCCAGACCCGGGAGCCGACGTTGATCATGAGGGCCGCGGAGAGCACGTCGCCGTCATGCTGGGCCAGATAGAGGCGGAGCCGGTCGTCGTCCTCGGCGTTCAGGGCCTTCCACATGCGCCGGAAGTAGTCCAGCGGGCGGGCCTTGAAGCCGTCGTGGGCGGCGGTTGCGGTGTACAGGCCGTGGAACTCGGGCAGGTCGGAGGCCGTGCCCCACTGGACACGGACGCCGGCCCGCTCGGCCGTACGCAGGGACTGTTCCCAATGCGGTGCGAGGGCGCCGCGAAGGTCGTCCACCGAGCGCCCGGCCAGCGGGATGTGGCAGCCGTAGCGCGGCTGGCCGAGGCCGAAACCGCTGCCGTCGTCCTCCTTGCACGGCCGCCACCCGAGCCGCCGCAGCCGCTCCGCGGCGTCGAGGGCGTAGGCGTCCATGCCGGCCGCGGGCAGATCGTGCAGATGCCGTACGTCGGGATCGGCGATGCCCGCCGCCACGGTGGCCGCGTCCCAGTGACGTACGACCAGGGGCGGTCCGATCCGCACCGAGAACGCCCCGATCCGCTCCAGGTGGGCGATGAACGGGTCCAGCCAGCGCTCCAGACGAGGAGTGCGCCAGTCGATCGCGGGTCCGTCGGGAACGTACGCGAGGAAACGCCGCGTCCCGGGCAGCGGCCGGTACAGGACGAGCGCCGCCGCGACCATCGCCTCGCCCTCGAACCAGCCGATGCTCTCCGGCAGCCAGTCGGGCTTCACATCGCCCCACTCGGGGATCTGGAGATGGCTTGCGTCGGGAGACAGCCGCAGGTGGGCCAGATGTTCCTCGCGCGGGATCTCCCGCACGCAGGGGCTGGTCATGGGTGTGCTACTTCCTGCTCGGCGCGGCCAACCTCACCCCGCCTGATCCCGGGATCACCGGACGGGTCAAGGTCCAGGGTAGTGATCTGCGCCGGTGACTCGGCAGCCAGGTGGACCGAGGCAACGCCGATATCAGGGTCGGCTTCGCGGGCGCGGGGGCATGAGGGGGTGTATCCAGAACATATGGTTCCTGGGCGCCCCAAAGATCATCTTCTGTCGCGGGAGCCACGTCATGCGCTGCTGGCGGTACCGATCGCACTGATCGTGATTGTCACGGTGGTCGACATCCTGGCTCCGCCCGGTGTCCACCTCGGGCCGTTCCTGATCGCCGCGCCGGCTGTCACGGCCTCGTTCGCCGGACCTCGGACGACCGCATGCATCGGCGCGCTCGCCGTCCTGGCCCAAGCCGTGGTGGCGACGGTGCGCACCAGCCTCGTTGATCTGAACCACACCTTCCAGCTGATCACTCTGATCCTGATGTCGGCGTTCGTGACCTCTTTTGCCGCCCGGCGAGAACGCCATGAAACAGAGCTGACCCAGCTGCGCTCCGTCGCGACGGCCGCCCAGGAGGTGGTGCTCAAGCCCCTCCCCCAGCGGATCGGTCCGTTGCGCATCGCCTCGGTCTACCTGGCCGCCGAATCAGCGGCGCAGATCGGCGGCGACCTGTACGCCGCCGCCCGCACGAAGCAGGGAACCCGGATCGTCATCGGCGATGTCAGGGGCAAGGGCCTGGAGGCGGTCGGTGATGCCGCACTGCTTCTGGGTGCGTTCCGGGGCGCGGCACACCGGCAGGCCGACCTGTCCGCACTGGTGACCTTCCTGGAGGGAACCGTCTCCTCCGACCTCGACGACCCAGCGGCTCCCGAAGCCGCGGCCGAGGATCGCGGAGAGGCGTTCATCACCGCCGCCGTGATGGACATCCCGGACGACGAGCCGCTCCTTCACCTGATCAACTGTGGGCACCCCCCGCCCCTGCTGGTACGTCGGGGCCAGGTCAGCCCCCTCGAAATGCGCCAACCGGCCCCGCCCCTGGGTCTCACCGAATTCGGGGGATCGGACCTCTTTGCGGAAGCCTTTGCCTTCGAGGACGGTGACATCGCCCTTCTCTACACGGACGGTGTCATCGAGGCCCGCAACCGGGACGGCACGTTCTACCCGCTTGCCGAACGGGTGGCCGGCAAGGCCGGCAAGGGTCCCGACGCTCTCCTGGCCCATCTGCGCAGGGACCTGATGCGGCACGTCGGCGGCCATCTGGGCGACGACGCCGCCATGGTGGCGATCGAGCGCATGCCGCGGCCGTCCTGAGCGTGCCCGGCGCCATCGGGCCGGACATAGGAGGCGGTGCTATGAAGAGTGTATGCAGGTATCCATCAGGAGATATCTGACACCGTGGCGTCATCCGCCCACCGGACGATCTCAGGACCGCCGCGTCTCATTGCTGAGCGTGCGCAGCGCGGCCGGGCAGGTTTTCCTTCTCCAGGTGCTGATCGTGGTGTTGCTGGTCGTGGCTGCCGTGGTCGCCATGGTGCTCCAGGCGTCACGTGACGCTCTGCAGCAGGCGCGCAGGGAGTCGGTCGTCGCAGCCGAGTCGTTCGCGAACGCCCCCGGCGTGGCCCAGGCGTTCCGCAGCCCGGATCCGAGCGCGGTGTTGCAGCCGCGAGCCGAAGCGGCACGGAAGAGGACGGGCGTGGATTTCGTCGTCGCCATCAGCACCGAGGGCCTTCGTTACACGTATCCCTACCCGGAGGAGATCGGGAAGAAGTTCGTCGGCACCATCGAGCCGGCGCTGGAAGGCCGGACCGTCATCGAACAGGCCGGCGGGCCGCCGCTGCCCACCGGCGACGGAACGGCCGTACAGGCGGTAGTGCCGGTCACCGACGCGCGCGGCACCGTCGTCGGCCTGGTCTCCGCAGGGATCACGGCCAAGAACGTCTTCGAACGGTGGCTGCCCCAGCTGTGGATCACCCTCGGCGCCGGCGCGGCGGCGCTCGCGCTGGCCACGGTCGGGACGACGCTCGTGGCCCGGCGGCTGCGGCGGCAGACACACGGTCTCGCCCCGGTTGAGCTGGCGCGGATGTACGAGCATCACGACGCCGTCCTGCACGCGGTGCGGGAAGGGGTGCTGATCACCGACGCCGACGGGCGACTGCTGCTGGCCAACGACGAAGCACGTCAGCTGCTGGACCTGCCGGCGGAGGCGCAGGGGCGTCCTGTGCGGGAACTGCGACTGCCGGAGCAGATCACACGGCTGCTCACCTCGCAGGAGGTGGTGACCGATGGGCTGCACGTCGCGGGCGACCGCTTGCTGTCGGTGAACAAGCGGCCCACCTTCCCGCACGCGTCCGGGGACGGCAGCGTGGTGACGTTGCGGGACACCACCGAGCTGGCCGCGCTCTCCGGGCGGGCCGAGGTGGCGCGGGAACGCCTGAAGCTGCTGTACGCGTCAGGGGTGGGGATCGGAACGACGCTGGATGTACGGCGTACGGCGCAGGAACTGGCGGAAGTGGCCGTGCCGCAGTTCGCGGACGTCGTCACGGTGGATCTGCTGGAGGCGGTGCTGCGAGGGTGGGAGCCGACGACCGAGGGATGGCGGCAGCTGCGGCGTGCGGCGATCGGCGGCGGGCAGCAGGGGATGCCGGTGTATCCACTCGGCGAAGTGATCGCTTTCCTGCCGGGCACTCCGCAGATGCGGACGCTGCAACAGGGACGGGGCGTTCTGGAGGCGGATCTGCGGAACGCGCGCGGCTGGCAGAAGCAGGACCCGGATCGTGCTCGTCAGGCCCTGGAGCGCGGGATGCATTCCCTGGTCACCGTGCCGCTGCAGGCGCGGGGTGTGTCACTGGGTCTGGCGAACTTCTACCGGACGGGGGACTCCCCTGCGTTCGAGCCGGAGGACCTGTCCTTCGCGGAGGAGCTGGCCGCCCGGGCGGCCGTGGCCCTCGACAACGCCCGGAGGTTCACGCGCGAGCACACGATGGCGGTGACGCTGCAACGCAGTCTGCTGCCGCGGGGGCAGCCGGAGCAGGACGCACTGGACGTGGCCTGGCGCTATCTGCCGGCGGTCGCGGGTGTGGGTGGGGACTGGTTCGACGTCATCCCGCTCCCCGGCGCCCGGGTGGCTCTGGTGATGGGCGACGTCGTCGGTCACGGGCTGCATGCGGCGGCGACGATGGGGCGACTGCGCACCGCGGTGCACACCTTCTCCACGCTCGACCTCCCCGTGGACGAGGTTCTCGGGCACCTGGACGACCTGGTCGTGCGCATGGACAAGGACGAGAGCACCGGCGATGCCCCGGACGGCCACGAGGGTGAGGGAGTGACGGGCGCGACATGTCTGTACGCGATCTACGACCCGGTGGCTGGGACCTGCACCATGGCCCGTGCCGGACACCCCGACCCGGCAGTGGTGGGGCCGGACGGAACCGTTGCCTTCGCCGACGTACAGGCCTCGGCTCCGCTCGGACTGGGGGGCCACCCGTTCGAGACCGCCGAGGTGAACCTGCCGGAGGGTTCACAACTGGTGCTGTACACCGACGGCCTGGTGGAGGACCGTACCCGCGACCTGGACGTGGGGCTGGACGCACTGCGCCGGGCCTTGGCCGAAGCCGGGGCCGGGAGGCGTACGCCGGAGGATGTGTGCCAGGTGGTCATCGATGCGCTCGGGCCGGCCCGCCCGTCCGACGACATCGCGCTGCTCGTGGCCCGTACCAGGCTGTTCCCGCGCTCGCACGTGGCCGAGTGGGACGTGCCGTCGGATCACGCGGTGGTGCCCTCGGTGCGGGCGCAGTGCAGGGAGCAGTTGTCGGAGTGGGGTCTCGAAGACATCGCGTTCACCACGGAGCTGATCATCAGTGAGTTGGTCACGAACGCGATCCGGTACGGAACGCCCCCCGTCAAGGCGCGGCTGCTGTGCGGGCGCTGTCTGATCTGCGAGGTGTCGGACGGCAGCAGCACCCTGCCGCGCCTGCGGCGGGCGACGACCACGGACGAAGGTGGGCGGGGCTTGTTCCTCGTGGCCCAGTTCGCACAGCGATGGGGCACCCGGTACACAACCCGCGGCAAGGTCATTTGGGCGGAACAGACGCCTCACGACGGCGCCTCCGCGGCGACGGCCCACACGCCGGTCGACGTCCTTCTCGAACAATTCGGTGATTCCGCCCTGTAAATCCACGCCTCTGAGTCGTCCCCCTCCCCCGCCTCACCGTGCGTGGTGGCCCACGCCGGAGCCCTCCTGGGTCCGGGTGCCGGGGCATCGCACGGCGAGGGCCGCGATGTCGTCGTCGAGCCTGCCGCCGCTGTAGTCGAGCAGGTCCCGGTGCAGCCGGTCGAGCAGCTCGCGGGGCGGCGCCAGGTCCTGGCCCCGCATCCAGTCCGGCAGCGGAAAGAACTCACCGCTGTGGTCCCGGGTCTCCGTTACGCCGTCGGTGTAGAGCAGCAGCTGATCGCCCGGGGCCAAGGGGACGGTGTCGACGCTGTAGTGGTCTCCGATGAGCGCCGCGAGGTTGAGGGGCGGCGAAGGGGCGGTCGGCTCCAGGACGCGGGTCTCCCCGCGGTGCACGAGCAGCGGCGGAGGATGCCCGCAGTTGAGCAGTCTGAGGTGGCCGCTGCCGTGCGGGATCTCGGCGATCAGGGCAGTGGCGAAGTGCTCCGGCAGGTCATGGGCGGGGAACGCCTCGCTGTGGCGGCTGATGCTGGCCTCCAGACGCCGGATGACGCCCTTCAGGTCGGGCTCGTCGTATGCGGCCTCCCGGAACGAGCTGATCACCGCCGAGGCCGCGCCCACCGCGGTCAGGCCCTTGCCGCGTACGTCGCCGATGAGCAGTCGGACCCCGTACGGGGTGTCGGCCGCCTCATAGAAGTCGCCGCCGATCCGGGCCTGCTCCTGGGCCGCCAGATACAGCGACTCGATCTCGACGTCCTGAAGGCGCCGCGGCAGGGGGCGCAGCAGCACTTTCTGGGCGGCGTCAGCGACGAGCCGGACATGGAAGAGCGTGTCCTCCCGCTGAAGCCGGACATGGCTTGCGTATGCCGCCGCCAGGGTGACCGTCACGATCGCGGCCGCTGTGTAAGGCGTCCCCAGGTCGGTGTAGACAAAGCTGAGGCCGATCATGACCAGCAGGCAGAACGTCCCCAGCAAAATCGTCGGGATTACGGGCCACATCGCGGCGGCGAGGGCGGGTGCGGCAGGCAGAAGGCGGCTGAAAGCGATCTCCCTCGGTGTGGAGAACGCCAGGCCGGTGATGACGAGCGTGAGAACCACCGGTGCCAGCAGGGCCGACTCCCATTTGCCGCCGTGGGGAGGGCGACGGTGCCACAGCCGTCCGGACATGATCACAAAACGCATCATATCGGTTTAAAGTGCGCTGGCCCGCTCTGCCGGAGTGGCAGGGCGGGTCGGCCCATTCTGCTGAAGGTCAACTGCTGAAGGTCAAGATCAAGATCAGTCGGTGCAGGTGGTGCCGGAGCGTGGCAGTGTGCGGGTGGTCAGGTAGCGGTTGGTGGCGTCCCGGACGCACCGGGAGAGGAGGAACATGCTGTAGTCGTCGCCTTCCCGGGCGAGGACCACGCTGCCGGGCAGCTGGGCCGCCATGGCCTGGATGGCGCACCAGGCGGTGAAGCGGTCGAAGGCCGTCTCGGCGGTGGCCGCCTCCTCGATGATCCGTGAGCGGGGCGCGCCGGTGTCGTCCAGGGCGGTGTCGAGGACCTTGGTGCGCAGCCTGCCCGGGTAGAGCTGGGCGTAGGTGCGTCCGAGCAGCGTGCTGTAGTGGATGCCGTACCAGTTCAGCTGCCGCTCCCCCAGTCCTTTGCGTACGGCCTCGAAGTCCCGCGCGGTGCTGGTCAGGTCGACGTGGGCGGTGAGCCGGCCGTTGCGGCGCCGGCAGTCGTCGGCGAAGGCCCGGTTGTGGGCGACGAGTGTGTCGTAGGCGGCCTGGTTCCGGGGGAAGTGGCTGACTCCTGCGGGCTTGAGTGGTTCTCCGCAGAGGATGGGCGTGCTGTGTCCGACTCCGCGTGGATCCACCGCGACGAGGTCGAACCGCTGGGTCATGGCGCCGGCGAACGAGGGCAGCTGCATACGCAACCCCAGCCGGAGCTGTTCGATCGAGGAGCCGCCCGCTCCGTTGTTGACGAGCAGCGTGCCCTGACGGTGCTCCTGGTCGTCGGCCGGCCGGCGGACCAGGGTGAGGGTGAGGCTGCCGGCGCGGGGGTGGGACCAGTCCACCGGTACCCGGATCGATCCGCACTGCATGTGCTGGAAGTCGGTGTCGGCGCAGGCGTGCCAGTCGATGCCGCTTGCGGGGGTCCGGTGGTTGCCCTGTTCCGGCTGGGCGAGTGCTGGTAGGGCGAGGGTGGTCACGAACACGGAGAGGGCAGCGGCGATCCAGCCGGCACGGTTCCGGTTTCGCGGTTGCTCATGGCGATGCGGTCGAACTCGGCGGTGCACAGCTTCGATATCAGGTCTTCACCGGGGTGGCGGCGGCGCCGTTCGATGACGGGAACGAGGTAGGCCTCCAGTTGCTCGGCGCAGTCCATGCAGTGCCGACGGCGTTCCGGGGTGTCGGGGTGAGGACGATGCTGGTGTTGACTTCCTCCCCCGCCTAAGAGGTCGCGCAGATAGGCGCGGTGCTGGTACCCCGGCAGCAAGACAGGCACAGGTCCTGGTGATCATGGAGTTGCGACGCTCTGTGATCACCGGGGAGACCTGTGCCTGTGCTGCCATCATGG
>NZ_VZRB01000069.1 GCF_008806595.1 Streptomyces luteolifulvus
GGGCCCAGCCCGGTCGACCGCGCACGGCCGGGCAGCAAGCACCACGTCATCACCGACGCCCAGGGCATCCCGCTCGCGGTGTCGCTGACCGGCGGCAACCGCAACGACGTCACCCAACTTCTGCCCCTGCTCGACAAGATCCCCGCCGTCGCCGGGACCGTAGGCCGGCCCCGACACCGGCCCGACGCGCTGCTCGCCGACCGCGGCTACGACCACAACAAGTACCGGCGCCTGCTGTGGGCCCGGGGCATCCGCCCGGTCATCGCCGAACGAGGCCAGCCCCACGGCTCCGGCCTGGGCATCTTCTGGTATGTCGTCGAACGCACCATCGCCTGGCTGCACGGCTTCCGCCGCCTGCGCATCCGTTGGGAACGACGCGACGACATTCACGAGGCATTCCTCGGCCTCGCCACCTGCCTCATCACCTACAGACACGTCCAACGCCTTTGTTAGGACCTCTAAGACCTCAACGGGAGTCCTCCCGGACGGGGCAGTCGTCGGTGAAGCAGGAACCCCAGCGGGCGACCGCTGGAATCCCCCGCCTGTAGGCGGGGGAGGAAGTCAAGCCCGTCATTCTGCCGGGCTGCGTCCTGAGGTTCGTCCCCTCTGGTTGTGACTGGGGTGGGCTGCTCCTGGGGGCTGGGCCGGTCGGCGCGGGCGATCGTCCCGCCACGTCCGGTCTTTTCGCGGCCGTGCTCCCAGGGCGTCGGGCCAGCGCCTGAGGGAGCCGGGCCTCGACCGCTGCCGCGGTGAGGTGCGGTGTGGTGTGGTCAGGGGACGGGGGAAAGGAGGCCTTCCAGTGTCCGTGGCAGTGGATATACCCGCTCTGCGGGGAATAGCCGCTGGGCTTTGGAAGCGTGCCCGGTTTGTGTCAGTGTCGCGGCCTTGCGGACCTGGGGGGTGAGATCGGTGAGGCTGACGATCCAGCTGTCGGTGAATGTGCGGATCAGATTGCGGCCGATGCCGACCTGGATGCTGTAGTGGTTCAGTGCCGCTCCGCGCAACGAGCGTTCCGGGTCCCACTGGACATGTACGGCTGCCTGGGCCACAGCTGCCGGATCCGCCGTCGTGAGCACAGCCTGGGACAGAGCTTCCTCCCAGCCCTGCCGGGTCATCCGCACTGCTAGAACGCGCTCTTGACTGGGTTTGCGGGCCCAGTTGCTACGGTGCATGAGCCACAGGAATGAGGGCTTGATCCATGTCATCCTGTGGAATGAGAACGGCGCAACGAAGCGGCCCGCTCGCAGTGCTGCGTCGGCTATGGCCGGCGCGTAAGCCTGGTAGACCACAATCGTGTCAGCATCGTAGTCTGCGCGAATCTGGTATTGGGCTGCCATGCGCCGCACCCTGTCATCCGCTCCACTCGCATCGCGAACCATTTTCCCCGCCCCCCGGTCGGTCCGAATGTGTTGGTCATGGCCACTCGTTGAGGGGTGCGACGAGGACAGGCTTGAGCGTCCCCAGCCAGAACGGAATCGTGGTCGTCGGGGCGCAGAACCTGCAGCAGAGCGGAAGGGAGCGGGAGCAGGCCGGCCGCAGTGACGGTGTTTCCAGGCCGCGCAAGCGCCGCGCCTGCTCCCTCGTCAAGGGCTCTCGCCCAGCGGGCGCATACGTCGCAGAAGCGAAGTGAATCAGTGTGCCCGGGGACGTCGGGCCTCGGGACGCGAACAGCGCTGGCCCCGGAACGTGCCGTGACCGTCGACGCGCACGCCGGGGTGGTGCTGCGCCGTCCTGCTCAGCAACAGCGTGCACAGCGGTGTTACATACCCCACTTCCCTGTCGACGACTGAGCACTCATGCAGTCCGCCGCGTTGACCCCAGTAACGGGTGACGCACCCGCAGCCCGCTGAGTGAGGTTCGCACATGGTAAAGACTGTTCCGAAAGCAATCAGGCGGCGGTTCCCTACTGCTGACTGCTGTTCGGCCGGGACGCACGTTTCCTCCCGTGGGCCCGAGGACTGAGCGGCCGCGTTATGGACTATTGCATCCCATGCAGTCGCACGCTCAACGGCGCCGTTACGTGCCCGGAGTGCGGGGCATACGACTCCGACATGGCACACGTGAGCGATCGGCGAGAAGGTGCTGTTCCGGCAGTGGACTTCGCGATACCGGAGGTCCGCTTTGAGGGGAGTTCCGGCATCGCGGAGTCCCCTGATGTTCCCGGGGCCCCAACTCCCTCGCAGGGTCTGTCGGCAGTCCGCTGCGACCAACCGCCGCGGCTGAAGAAGTATGCCGTACGGAGCCTTACCGCAGCCGCCTTCACCGTTCTTGGCGGTCTTGCAGCAGGATCGATGCTTGGTGAGTCGACAGTCCCACGAGCAGTGTCGGTCCCGGAACGGCCATCCCTCGACGAGCCTCAGACCCCTGTCACCGCTTCACCGACCTCACCGGAGAATGCGACCACGCCCCCAGCCCGAAGTCGTGTCCGGGACCGCAGCGGCGACGGGATCCGCCGCCCTCAGCCGACGGCGACTCGCGGCGACAGGTCGGCCTCCCGACCTCGTGTCACCACCACCGCACCTCCACCCGCTACGGTCAAGCCGACCCCGCGACCCTCCAGTGACAGCCCCAGCCCGTCCTCGTCGAAGGCAACCCCTTCCACAACCCCTACTGCGAGGCCTTCCGCCAGTGCTTCCGGCAGCATCAGCGCCTCTCCCACCAGCAGTGGCTCCCCGACGAGCAGTGAGTGATCATCCATGCGGAACCCCGGTGCTGCGGCAGCTCGCGCCAACGCGTCCTCGTCAGCCGCACCCCGCGGCAGGACGCCCCCGCGTCCTGCCGGAGTGGCAACGAGCCTTTCCAAAAAACGGCAAGTGAAGGGGGGAAGCATTCAGTCGTTGAACCGACCATTGTCCTCCCGTCCCCCAGTTCCGGTTGGGCGGGAAGGCGACACCTGTCTCATGAACCGGCCGGGCCGGTGGGCCGGTCCGTCAGCAGGCGGTGTGCCTCCAGAGCGAGGTGGATCTCGCTCGCCCCCACCGGGTCGGTGGGTGAGCGCCCCGTGAGTTCCTGCACGCGCCGCAGACGGTACGTCACGGTGTTGCGGTGGCAGTACATCCGGGCAGCGGTCTCGGTGGCGGACCCGCCCGACGCGAACCACTGGCACAGCGTCTCCAGCAGCAGCTCCCTTTCGTGCTGCGGGAGTTCGAGAACGGGGCGGAGCACTCTGCGCACCGCGTGCTGGGCCGAGTCGGGGGCGCTCACCACCATCAGGCGGACCGGTGAGTCGCCGTAGGAGGCCACCTCGCGGGCGTCCGGCTCGACGCAGGCACAGGCGAGCCGCGCCTGGCGAAAGGCGCCGGGCGCCTGCTCCAGGTCGTGGAAAAGGGTGCTCACGCCCACCCTCCCGATGCTCCGCCCCCGAAGGACTTCCACGGCCTGGGCAAGGCTCCCGGACGACCGGAGCGAGAGCAGCCCCACCCGCGCGTCGTCCTCCCGGCGCCAGACCGACAAGACGCCGTGGGCTCGCAGTGCGCCCTCCATGTCGCGCAGGGCGTCCTCGTCCGCCGGACCGCCCGTGGCCGCGGGCTCGGCGCTGACCACGGCGAAGACTCCGTGCTGCGGCAGCCGCAGCGCGTCGGCGCACTCCCACAGGTGGGTGCCCTCATCCAGCCTGCCGTCGAGCAGCGCGGCCAGCAGCAGGCTCTTGACCTGCCGGTCATGGTGGGCCCGCTCGGACATGGTGTCGCGGTAGGCCACGGCCACCGCGTCGGTGAAGGTGTCGCTGACCGACCAGACCGCGGTGGCGACGTGCGGCATCTCCCGGGCTACGGTGTCTCCCGCCTCGGTCAGGACGCACTCCCACAGGAACCGTCCGGCGAGCCGGTAGGCGTGTGTCACCGCGGACAGCGGCACCCCGTGCTCGGCCTTGAAACGGCCGGTGTCGTGCGGTACGCGCAGGTCAAGAGCGTCCCGGCCCAGCTGGGTGACCATGGAGTGCAGGTTGTCCGCGCAGGAGGCGCGTAGCTGGTCGTGCTTCACGTGGCCGTGGTTGCGATAGGCGTCCTCCTCCTGCGTGATCCGGTCCGTGAGCAGGTCGGCGAAACGATCGATCCCGGGTAGCAGCACGTCGACCAGCCTGCGCAGGCCGTCGTCCATGCCGCTGTCGCGTACACCGCCGTACGGAGGGGTGACAGTCATTCGGGCTCCCGCAGTGAGGTCGGCGGGACCGCTGCGCCGGCTGTCCCACCACGACGGGCCAGTGGCCCGGAGCCGGCCGGCCCACTGGCAGACTAACCACATGAGGTGGCTGTGGCGACACCCCGCCTACGTCAACAATCCGTCCGCGTCAGACGTCGACGGCCACCGTTCCGCGGATGAGGTCCGCCGCCCGTTCCGCGATCATGATGGTCGGTGCGTTGGTGTTGCCCCGGACCACGGTCGGCATGACCGAGGCATCGACCACCCGTAGCCCCGCCACACCGTGCACGCGCAGCTCGTCGTCGACCACCGGGCCGATCGCGCAGGTGCTCGTCGGGTGGTACAGGGTCTGCAGCTCGCGCCGCGCGTATGCCAGAAGGTCGGCGTCGCTGTCGGACGGCGGCGTCAGGAAGTCCGCCCGGCGGTGCTTGCGCAGGGCCGGCTGTTCGACGATGTTCAGCACCAGCCGCAGCGCCCGTATCGCTGTGGCCCGGTCCTCCTCGGTGGACAGGTAATGGTGCAGGATGCGCGGCTTGGCGCTGGGCAGCGCCGAGCGCAGCGTGACCTTTCCGCGGCTGGTCGGCGCGAGCAGCACCGCGCCGATGTGGAAGGCATGGTCGGTGGCCGCTCCCAGCCCCTCCTGGTGGAACATCGAAGGCACGGCGTGGATCTGCACGTCCGGGGTGTCGATACCGCCGTCGGTCCTGAAGAACCCGCCGCCCTCACCGGCGTTCGAGGTGAGGGGCCCGCGGCCTTCGGTTTCCAGCAGCCGTAGATTCTCGGAGTTCTCGGCGGTGAGGAGGGATTCTGTGTCGGTGAGATGGACGACGGCCAGGTGCGGGTGGTCCTGGAGGTTCTCGCCGACCGGTAGGTTCACCCTGGGGGTGATGCCGAGGGCCGCGAGCTCGTCGGCGACCCCGATGCCCGACAGCATGAGCAGCTGGGGTGAGTTGTAAGCACCCGCTGAGACGACGACCTCCCGTTCGCACCGAAGCCCCTGCGTCGCCCCGTCCCGGTCCACCTCGACACCAACGGCCCGTCCCCCCTCGAGGAGGATGCGGCTGCACTGCACCCCGGTGAGCACGGACAGGTTGGGCCGTTCGATGGCGGGCCGCAGGTAGGCGACGGCCGTGCTGCACCGCAGGCCGCCGCGCTGGGTGAGCTCGTAATACCCGACGCCGTCCTGCTCAGGGCCGTTGAAGTCGGGGTTGAACGGGTGCCCCGCCTGCTGAGCCGCTGCCAGGAAGGCGTCGACGAGGGGGCTGCGGGAGCGCCCGGGGTTGACCGGGAGCGGGCCGCCGGCGCCGTGCCATTCGGAGGCGCCGGCGTGGTGGTCCTCCGACCGCAGGAAGTACGGCAGGACGTCGTTCCAGCCCCAGCCCTTGGCGCCCGCGGCGGCCCACGAGTCGTAGTCGCGGCGGTTGCCGCGGATGTAGATCATGGCGTTCATCGACGAGGAGCCGCCGAGCATTCGGCCGCGGGGCAGGTAGCGCCGTCGGCCTTCGAGGCCGGGCTCGGGTTCGCTGAGGTAGTCCCAGTCGTACTTGGTCCGGAACAGCTTCGAGAACGCGGCCGGAACGTGGATTTCCTGAGCGTCGTCGGCCGGGCCGGCCTCCACGAGCAGGACGCGCACGTCGGGGTCCTCGCTGAGCCGGGCGGCAAGCACGCAGCCTGCGGATCCCGCACCCACGATGATGTAGTCGTACATGGTGTGCCCTTTCTCTCGGCGGCCGGCCAGGCGGTCAGTACTGGATGGCCTTGGTCTCCAGGAACTCCTCGAAGCCCAGGCGCCCGGCCTCTCGGCCCACTCCCGACTGCTTGTAGCCTCCGAACGGGGCGAGGGGGTTGAAGGCGCCGCCGTTCACGTCGACCATCCCGGCCCGGATCCGGCCGGCAACCGAGCGCGCCCGTTCGGGGTCGCCCGACCACACGGCGCCGGCGAGGCCGTAGGGCGTGTCATTGGCGATGGCCACGGCCTCCTCCTCGGTGTCGTAGGGCAGGATCGACAGGACGGGTCCGAAGATCTCCTCGCGGGCGATGGTCATGTCGTTGGTGACGTCGGTGAAGACGGTCGGAGCCACGAAGTAGCCGGGCCCGTCGTGCGGCGCGTCGGGGCCGCCGGTGAGCAGGGTGGCGCCCTCGGCGATCCCGGCCGCGATGTAGTCGCGTACGCGCTTGAGCTGGACGTCGGAGACCAGGGGACCGATCCGCGTCTCCTCGTCCTGGGGGTCGCCGACGCGGTAGCCGAGCGCCACCCCGGCAGCGATCCGGCCGGCCTCCTCGAGCTTGTCACGGGGGACGAGCATGCGGGTGAGAGCGATGCAGGTCTGGCCGCCATTGAGGTAGCACTTGGCCACTCCGTCGGTGACCGCGGCCTCCAGGTCGGCGTCGTCCAGAATGACGTTGGGGGACTTGCCGCCGAGTTCCAGCGCCACCTTCTTGACGGTCTCCGCCGCCAGCGCCGCCACCCGCCGGCCGGCCCGGGTCGATCCGGTGAACGAGACCATCGCCACGTCGGCGTGGCTCACCAGCGCCTCACCCACCACCGGCCCGTATCCGGTCACCACGTTGAGCACTCCGGCGGGCAGCCCCACGGACTCGGCGATCTCCGCAAGGAGCATGGCGGACAGGGGAGCGACCTCGGAGGGCTTGAGCACGACCGTGCAGCCCGCGGCCAGGGCCAGCGCCACCTTCAGCGAGACCTGGTGCAGCGGAAAGTTCCAGGGTGTGATGCAGCCGACGACTCCGACGGGCTCACGGACGACGTGCGAATTGCCGACCTCCTCCGGCCCGAAGTCGAAACCGGCCGCCAGCTCGGCGGCCTGACCGAAGGTGAAAACGGGCAGTCCCGACTGCAGGACCCGACTCTCCTGGACAGGAGTACCGACCTCGCTCGCCACCAGGCGCGCGATCTCCTCCGCACGCTCCTCCAGCACACCGTGGATACGCCGCAGATAGTCCCCACGGACCTCGGGGGAGGTCTGGGACCACTCCTCAAAGGCCCGGGCGGCGGCACGCACCGCCCGGTCGACGTCCTCGGGCGTACCGGCCGGAACCGAGCCGATGACACGTTCGTCCGCGGGGTTGACGATTTCGATCACCTCGGCGTTCGGCGCCTGGGTCCATTCCCCGTCGATGAAGTGCCCGCTGTAGGTCTTCATGGCTGTGCTCCTTGCTCGGCCCGTTTTCCCGGCAGTGTGCGCGAGCTGTGACGACGGGGTCGATGGAGCGGTGAAGCCGGATCGGCTCACCCGATTGTGCATCTGCACAAGGACGGACGTCGCCCGACCCTTTGCCGAAGTCGAGTACGGCCTTGCGGTGGCTGAGCGTCTCGATGGAGTCGCGGCCGTGGTAGTTGCCCATGCAGCTCCCGCCGACGGCACCCCGAGGTGGAACATCGGCAGACCGAAGTCGAGGCCGCCGGAGGAGGCCTCATGTGTCGGGCATGCACAAGGTCGGCCCGAGCGGTGGTGAGTCCCTTCACACCGCAGCGGTGACCCGGGGTTCGCCCGTCGCCGGCTTGCTGCGCAGCAGCCAATTGGTGACGCCGCTGAGCAGCAGCCCTCCGGCAGCCAGCACGGTCCCTCCCGCCGGAACCGGGAGCACCAGGTGGACCGCACGCTCCAGCGCCGCGGCACTGGGTGTGGTGGCGCTCGGCCATCCGCAGCCCGTGACGGTCGGGGACGTGGCCCGGCGGCTGGGGGTGACAGCATCCTCGGCGAGCCGGGGGCTCGCCCAGCTGGAGCGCTCGGGCTGGGTGAGACGCGCCTCCTGGCCCGGCGACCGGCGGATCAGTCGCATAGAGATGACCGAGGCGGGCCGAAGCCTGTGGGAACAGGCCAGTCGCACGCTCGATCACGAACTGGACGCCGGCCTTCAACGTGCTGGCCTTCGACGAGAGGTACGCCCACGTCGTGGCCCGGCTGTGCCGGAGCGCCGAAGCCGCTCCACACCGCGAGAGGCCCGCCTCCTCGTGAGAACCCGCGGGGTGGCCCGGGTGGCTCACGCCTCCGGTACGGGCCGGGGTATGAGGAACATCCGTGTCAGATCGTGCGCTAAGCGTTCGTTGGCCCTGGTGGGCGGCTGACGGAGCGTCGGCTGCGGGGTCGGTCTGAAGTCGTTCCACGGATAACGCCCTATTATCTGCGGGAGCATGGTTCGTCGCCTTGTGACCTTCGGAGCTTCACGGCGCAGAATCTTCAGCGGGTATCTGACGCCGAGGAGCCGTGGTTCTGTTCGTGAGCCATGAAAGCCCGTTTGCGGGTGCGCGATAGGTTGCCCGCCATGACTGAACTAGGGTCCGTCACCTGGCCACCTGCCCCGATCAAGACCGAGCGGCTCGTGCTCCGCGAGTCCGAGGCCCGGGACCGTGCGGCGTTCATCGAGCTGCTGGCGTCGCCAGAGGTGCACACCTACCTCGGCGGTCCCCGCCCGCGTGACGAGCTTGAGCGCGAGATGCCCGCGGTGCCCGAGCGGTGGCCCGGGAGTTTCGTCGTTGATCTCGACGGGGCGATGATCGGCCAGATCCTGCTCAGGAGAGCAACGGGGCACAGTCGCCCGACTGCCGCGGGGAAGGCCGATCTCGGCTACCTGTTCCTGCCGCGAGCGTGGGGATTCGGGTATGCCGCCGAGGCGTGCGCGGCGGCACTCGACTGGTTCGACGGCGTCCTTCCCGGCGAGCCGGTGGTGCTCACCACCCAGACCGCCAACGTCGGCTCGATGCGTCTCGCGACAAAGCTGGGGTTCACCGAGGTAGAGCGGTTCCAGGCCTGGAACGCCGAGCAGTGGCTCGGCCAGCGGTCCCCGGTCACGCCGTCCGCTTGAGCCCGTGATCGAAAGGGGTGGTGTGCCGGCCGTCAGACTCAGGGGCTCGGCGCCGTCAGATACCGCTGAAGCGTGGGCGCCAGCCACGCCACGATCTCCTCGCGGCTCAGCTCCACGGCCGGCGGAATCCGCAGAACGTACCGGGTGAGCGCCAGTCCGAGCAGCTGCGTGGCGACCAGTCCGGCCCGCGCGGGGGACTGCTCGGGGTCGGGGCACACCGTGAGGGCGACCGGCAGCAGCTGGTCCCGGAAGATCCCCTGCATACGCTCGGCGCCGGCCTGATTGGTCGCGCCGACCCGGAGCAGGGCCGTGAGCACCTCGTTCTCCTCCCACATGGCGAGGAAGTGCGCCACGAGCGCCCGGCCGACCTCGTGCCGCGGCAGCGAGCCGATGTCCGGAATCTTCAGGTCCACGGTGACCGCCGACGCGAACAGGCCCTCCTTGTTGCCGAAGTAGCGCATCACCATCGACGGGTCGATGCCCGCGTCCTTGGCGATGGCGCGGATGGTGGCCCGCTCGTACCCGTCGGCTGCGAAGCGCTCGCGGGCCGCGAGGAGGATCGCGCCGCGTGTGGCGTCGGAGCGGCGCCGGGTGGTGCTGCTGTCATTGCCGTTCATGTCACCAAGCGTAGGCCAACATTCGTAGGCCAACAAGTGTTGACTCATGGCGGGCGGCGCGCCTAGTCTCGTCAACGAGCGTTGGCAAACAGTTGTTGGCAAGCAAGTGTTGGCAAACATGCGTTGGCGGAACGCGCGTTGTCAAGAGGAGGCCCTCATGAACCACCGCACCACGCACCCCGTGATCGTCGTCGGCTCCGGTCCCACCGGCCTTCTGCTGGCCGGCGACCTCGCCACTGCCGGCGTCCCCGTCACCCTCGTCGAGAAGCGCCCGCACAGGATCAGCAACCTCTCCCGCGCCTTCGTCCTGCACGCCCGCACGCTCGAACAGCTCGACGCCCGCGACCTCGCCGACGACCTCGAAGCGGCCGGCCGCCGCCTCGACCGGCTGCGTCTCTTCGGCCGGCTGACGGTCGAGCTCGGCAGCCTCCCCTCCCGCTTCAACCACCTCCTCGTCATCCCGCAATATGAGGTGGAGAAGGTCCTGGAGCGGCGGGCCGTCGAGGCGGGAGTGGAGTTCCGCTACGAGACCGAGGTCACCGGGCTGGCCCAGGACGCGGAAGGCGTGACCGTCGAGGTCCGCGGTCCCGGCGGGGCGGTCGAATCGCTCCGGGCCGCCTATGCCGTCGGTGCCGACGGGATGCGCAGTGCGGTGCGGCAGGCGGTCGGGCTGCCCTTCCCGGGGCGCTCCGTGATCCGTTCCGTGGTCCTCGCGGACGTCCGGCTCGCTGAGGAACCCGAGACGCTCCTCACCGTCAACGCGGTCGGCGACGCCTTCGCCTTCCTCGCACCGTTCGGCGACGGCTACTACCGGGTGATCGGCTGGGACCGCCGCCGCGACGTCCCCGACAGCGAGCCTCTCGGGCTCGACGAGGTCAAGGAGATCACCCGCCTCGCCCTCGGCCGCGACTTCGGGATGCACGACGCCCGCTGGATGTCCCGCTTCCACAGCGACGAGCGGCAGGCGCCCGCCTACCGAGCGGGCCGGGTCTTCCTCGCCGGCGACGCCGCGCACGTCCACACCCCGGCCGGCGGACAGGGCATGAACACCGGCCTGCAGGACGCGGCCAACCTCGGCTGGAAGCTCGCTGCCGTCGTCAACGGCCACGCGGCGCCGGAACTGCTCGACTCCTACCAGGCCGAGCGCCACCCTGTGGGCAGGTCCGTGCTGCGCAGCAGCGGCGGCATCGTCCGCCTCGCCATGGCCAGGCGCCCCTGGACGCTGGCGCTGCGGGCGGCGCTCACCACCTTCCTCAACACTGTCGGCCCGGCCCGGCGCAGGGCGGCCGGCCAGATCACCGGCATCGGCTACCGCTACCCCGCCCCCCGTGGCTCCCACAGTCTGACCGGCACCCGGGTGCCGGATGTCGCCCTGTCGGGCGGCCGCCTCTACGAGGCCCTGCGCGGCGGCCGGTTCGTGCTGATCACTCCGGAAACATACGAGGGGCAGGGTGCGCGCAAGGACCGGCTGGCCGTGGAGCGCTGGGCGGGAGACCGCCGTACGACCGTGCTGGTCCGCCCCGACGGATACGCGGCGTGGGCGACGGACGGCGCGGACGCCACGGCGATCGAGAGCGCGGTCGCCGCCCACGTGGGGTGAGAGCCTGCGTCTGAACCCCGGCCGGATCAGCGCGCGTCGTCTGGTGCGTGCGAGCGTGCCAGCGGCGCGCGCCCGGTCGGGGTTCAGACACAGGCTCAAGGACCCGTCCACCATCGGCTCAACCGCGAGCTCGGCGCCGACTTCGACCTGGACCCGTTCGAGCGGGCGGCTTCCGCCTGTCCGTACGGGACCTGCTGGCGGAACTGGTCGAACTGCGCCTTTCACTGCGTGCCTGGCGGTGTCGTCGGCCATGGCCTTCGAGGCGACTTCGCCGAGGGCATCAACGGCCCACCGCACCCCCGGCACAACCGCGGCCTGCCCTCGTCTGCCGCGACAACGGCCAACCGCAGCCGGAGCACCTTGTCACCGCCGGCCCGGCAGAGAAGGGCGTACGGCCCCGGCGCCCGAAGCGGGTCTACTGCTCTCCGGCCTGTCGCAAACGGGCCTGGCACACGAGGGCGCCAGCCGCTGCCTCCAGGACGTGGCGGGCGTGCCAGCAAGATGCTGCGGCATGCCGAGCGTGTACACGCTGCAGGTGGCGGTCACGCTTCGGGCAGGGCGCGTGGCGGCGATCTCGAGCGGGACCGTTGCGCCGGGCGTCTGTACGTGGCCGGGCCGGAGCAGAGTTGGTCCTTGGGTATCGGCACGGGGTCCCTGGGGTCAGCGGGTGTGGATCGGCCGGGGTAGGAGGTTGCGCAAGAGTTCCGCGGTGTCGGGTTTTCGGTGTCCGTGTCGGCGGTGGTGAGCAGTTCGATCGCGTCGTGGAAGCGGTCGTCGTCGAGGGCCTGCAGGCGGACCAGCAGGCCGGAGCGCGGCAGGGCGACGAGCGCGTCGGCGTCGGCAAAGTCGGGGTGGTTGGCGGAGCAGGTCCACAGATCCTGGCGGTCGCCGCGGGCAGTGAAGGGCGCGCACGGCGGGGCGCCTTGGGCGAGGTGGCGTTCAAGACGGCTTTCGTGCAGGACCACCCCGTTCAGGGCGGGCAGGTCACGGCCGGCTGCCCGGAGCACCGAGCCTTCTTGAACTCGCCTGCTCGATCACGTGCCTTCGATGGCTCCGGAAGGCATTCCGAACAATCAGAAAGCGGACGGATGGTGCTCGTCGAGGCGGGCCATGAGGGAGTTCTTCGTGTCGGGCCAGTCAGGACTGGTGATGCTGTAGAGCGCGGAGTCACGGATCCAGCCGTCGCGCATGACCATGTGCTGGCGCAGGACCCCCTCATGGGTGGCACCGAGGCGGGTGATCGCGGCACGCGAGGTGCTGTTTCGGACGTCGGTGAGGAACTCGACGCGGTTCATGCCAAGGGTCTCGAACGCGTGGGTGAGCATCAGCAGCTTGGCCTCGGTGTTGACGGCCGTACGCTGCCAGGACCGGCCGAGGAAGGTGAAGCCGATCTCCAGCCTGCGATTCGGCAGGTCAACCGCCATGAACCGGGTCGATCCGGCGATGCGCCCCGTGGCCAGGTCGATGGTCGCGAACGCGAGCTGGCTGCCGGCGGCATGAGCGGCGAGTGCGTCGTCGATGAATACACCCACGTCGCGGGGATGGGGGACGAGCGTCACTTGCAGCTTCCACAACTCGCCGTCACGGACAGCCTGGCACAGACCATCGTGGTGTCCGTGTGTGAGCGGTTCCAGCCGTACATGTGCGCCCGCCAGCATTATGGCTTCCAACCCCATGCACTACCCCCAGTGATCATCTCTCACTGGGACGGTACCGGCACGGGCGGGCTGAGCGCCGCGACGACCAGTATGCGGGCACCCCGCGTGGGCGAGCATGCCTCGCCGGATCACGCTCAGCCGATGGCGGCCACGGCCTCGGCCAGGCGATCGCAGGCCTGATCCGCGCGACAGCACCGCAGCCGGGACTCCTCTGCCGCTTCCCGGCCCATCTCAGTCCGTTGGCATGCCCTCTGATCCGCAGAGCCACCGCGTCCGGCAGTGACATGTTGAAACCATCAGCTCAGGCGCTGAACTCAGAGCCGCCTTGCGGCTTTGCTACTCGTCGATCGCCGCCCCGAACCGCGCATTGGCCGCCGGCGCCCCGAGGCGTGCCCCGTCATAGGTCCAGGTGCCGTGGGCGACCAGGCCCGACGACGAGGATGGGACAACCCATACGAAGCCGTCGTTGGTGTTCTCGCCCGGTGCCGCCGCAAGCAGGCCGAACAGGCCGTCCTTGTTGGCGTCGATCAGCCGTACCTGGCCGCCCCAGCGGTCCAGGGGCTCCGCCGCGCCGGGGATGTCGGGGTGGTTCTGGTCGAAGCTGCGCGCCCCGGTCGCCGTCAGCCCGCCGCGTGCGCCGCGCAGCGCCCAGACCGCGCCCGCGTCGGAGACGGAGCCGACGTCCTCGCCGGGCGCGCCGATAGCGAGGTCCGGCAATCCGTCGCCGTTGGTGTCGCCGGAGGACATCTCGGAGCCCCACCGGTCGCCGGCCTCGGCTGTGCCGGGGACGCCGGGGGAGTCTTGCGTCCACGTCTGAGCCGGGGTCGGGTCGAGGCCGGAGAGGTCGCCCTTGCCCAGATAGACGGAGACGGATCCGCCGACGGGTGAACCGGCGCCCGTGTCGCCGATGGCCAGATCGTCCTGGCCATCGTGGTTGAAGTCGCTGGAGACGACCGCGGGACCGCCGTCGAACGCGCCACCGTCCCCCAGAGCCTCGACGCTGGGTGCGCCGTACAGCACCCGGGTGGCGCCGATGCCCGGATGGTCGCCGGTGGTCACCCCGGAGATCGCCAGGTCCGCCCAGGAGTCCTCGTTGTAGTTCCCGTGGCTGAGACTCCGCAGGGCGAAGCCGGTCTCGAGCGGGGTGAGGTCCAGGGCCTGAACGCCGTCGTCCGCCGGCTTCAGCTGCTTCACCGCCGCGCCCGGTGGGGCGGTGAAGAACAGCAGCGTGTCGTTCTCCAGGACGGCAATGCTGTCGCGCGGGTTGGCGTCCGGATCCGACGGGTCCGGGGCGAAGTACCGAGCCGCTTCGATCGCCCGCCCGAATTTCGCGTCGGCCCGCAACCGGCCGGGGTTCTCCAGCCAGCTGCTGTCGGCCCCGTGCAGCCCGGTCGGCGAGCCCCAGAAGACGATGGCGCCGCCCGCGTTGGACAGCCCGGCCAGATCCTCGCCGGGGATGCCGACGATCGCGTCGTCGTAGCCGTCGTTGTCCAGGTCGCCGGAGGCCACAGCCTGCCCGAAGCCGTCGCCGGACTCGGCACCGCCCGGGACGCCCGAGGTGTTCTGGTGCAGGACGCTCTTCTTGGCGGTGCTCAGACCGCTCGACGAGCTGTACTGCACCGTGACGTAGCCGGCGCCCCTTGCGCCGCTCACCGTGGCGCCAGGGGCGCCGAGCAGCACGTCGTCGAAACCGTTGCCGTCGTAGTCGCAGTTGCGCTGCTGCCAGCCGATCGACGGAAAGGGCGTTGCGGCCGGTGCGGCGGGGGCCGCCCACACGGCGCCACCGCCGAGGGTGAAGATCGCCGCGGCCGTGAGGGCCAAGCCTGTGAAGCGACGCACGGGAGAACCTCCTTGGTCCCAAGGTTGCCCGCGGCGTCGGCTCAGCCGCGGTGGACTGTGCGTGGGGGGTTGGTCGGCGGAGGTGCGCGGTAAGGTCCCTCGGCGAGCCGACGAAGGACGGACCCGTGCGGGTGCTTTGAGCGTCCGGGCTTAATGCCGAGCGCCCGTAGTAGAAGAGCGCGGAATCATATGCGCGCCTCCCCCTTGCTTGGTGCGGTCGAGGACAACGCCTCTCTCTTCTCACCTCAAAGACATCCGAAGTTCGTCCAGGGTTGTACGCCTCGCCGGACGCATCTTCCGATGCAGGGCGATCTGATACGGCCTTGGCGACGCTGCTTACAGCCAAGTTCAGCGTGATCTAGCGCGGAATACCCCGGGCGTTCACGCCCGGGAGGAAGCGCTTCTTAACGCTGCTCTGACCTGCGCGGGTGCACTGGTCTGCGCTGTTGACCTCAGCCGGGACGTTTCTGGTTCTCGATGTACTCCTTGATGACGGCGAGCGGGGCGCCCCCGCAGGATGCGGCGAAGTAGGACGGCGACCAGAAGTGGTCACCCCACAGGTACTTGCGGATGTGGCCGGGGAACTCCTGCCGCAGGCGCCGGGCGGAGACACCCTTGAGGGAGCCTACGAGCCGGGAGATGGCGACCTTGGGCGGGTAGTGCACGAGCAGGTGGACGTGATCGCGTTCGCCGTTGAACTCCCGCAGCTCCGCGCCGAAGTCGGTGCACACGTCGCGCATGACCTCTTCGCAGCGCCGAAGGACCTCGTCGGTGAATGGTCCGCGCCGATACTGGGGTGAAGACCAAATGTGCGTGGAGGGTGTAGACGACGCTACGGCCCCTGCGGATATCGGGATTTGGCTCCCAGCTGGTGATATAGATCAATGCTACGATCACGCCCGTGAAGATCGTGACGCAGGTCAAACTCATGCCGGATGCCGTGCAGGCATCCGTGCTTGAGCGCACCCTGCGCACGGTCAATGACGCCGCGAACTGGGTGTCGGAGGTGGCGTTCGAGCACGGCGTGCCGCGCGAGTACGAGCTGCGT
>NZ_VZRB01000007.1 GCF_008806595.1 Streptomyces luteolifulvus
GAACGGCGCCACAGAGCACTCAACCCGCGCACAGAAGCCAACCACCCACCGGCCAGAAGCCGTTACGCGCCCCGGATTCTCATCCCGCCACGGTGCCGGCGCACAGCGCCGTCATGGGTACTTTTCCCAGGAACTCGGTCTTCATACGGAGTTCCCTGTTCTCGCGTTCCAGCTCGCGCAGGCGGGCGCGTTCGCTGATGTTCAGCGGAGGCTCCTCCCCGGCGTGCTCTTGCCGGTACCGGCTGACCCAGGTGCCGAGCGTTCCCTCGTTCACTTGTATCTCTCGGGCGACCTCGGCGATCGGGCGGGACTCCACGACCACCATCTTCACCGCCTCGTCCCGAAACTCAGGACTGAACTTCCTACGCTTCTGTGCCACGTGCTCTCTCCGCCGTTCTGGACTTCGATCCTATGGGGACCGCTGTCCGAGAACTTCGGGGCGCCTCACAGCGGTAGCGGCGGATCGTGACGTGAAGGATCGTGGGCCGCCAGCCGAGTGGCTCGTGCGCCAGCCGTCGGGTCACGGTGTCACGCGGTGTGCCTTCGCAACCGCAGCGGCGGCACCACTGATCGGACTCGACGACCCGGCACGCGAGAACCGCACGATCCGGGGCGAGTCTCTGACCGGTGACTTCGAGCCCGAGCTCGTCAAGGCGGCAGAAGGTAGTCATGTCAGCGCGGGCGAAGCCCGCCTCAGGGGTAGCGTCGTGCAACGTCGAGGTCTTCCGAATGGGCTTGGTGTAGGGACCCCCTTCCTCGGGAGACCTCGACGCCTACCCGGTCACCGACGCGGGGTGGGCTGCCACCGCCGGTGGGCACAAGTTCCTGACGGTTGATGATCTGAAGTCAACCAGGTGAGGGCGAATCGTCCTGCTTCGGCCCCGGTCGCGCGAAGGTGATCGGGGCCGAAACTTGAACGGTGGCTTCGGTCGTGGCTTGTGGGCCGTTCAGCTACGGGGCATTCAGCGGCCGATGTCGTCCAGCTCGGTCAAGTCCTCATGAGAGAGGGAGAGTCCCGCGCCGGCGATGTTCTCGCGCAGGTGCGCTGTCGATGACGTGCCGGGGATGAGCAGGATGTTCGGTGATCGCTGCAGCAGCCAGGCCAGTGCGACGGACATCTGTGTCGCCTTCAATCGAGCGGCGACCGCCGAGAGCGCCGAGGACTGAAGCGGGGTAAAGCCGCCGAGGGGGAAGAAGGGCACGTACGCCACGCCGTCGGTGGCGAGCCGGTCGATGAGTTTGTCGTCGTGGCGGTGGGCGAGGTTGTACATGTTCTGCACGCACGCGATCGGCGCGATGCTCTGTGCCTCGGTGACCTGCTCCTCGGTGGCGTTGCTGACCCCGAGGTGGCGGATCAGGCCCTGCTGTTGGAGTTCCACGAGCGCCTCGAACGCTTCGGCGAGCGAGCCGGGCTGGGGACCTTCGGCGTTGCCGAGTCGGAGGTTGACCAGGTCGAGTTCGTCGAGCCGGAGGGACTTGAGGTTGTCGTGGACCTGGCGGCGCAGATCTTCGGGTCGCCGGGCCGTGGGCCAGCCACCCTGTTCGTCGCGGGTCGCGCCCACCTTGGTCACGATGTGCAGCGACTCGGGATAGGGGTGCAGTGCCTCGCGGATCAACTCGTTGGTGACGCGCGGCCCGTAGGCGTCGCTGGTGTCGATGTGGGTGATGCCACAGTCGACCGCTTCTCGCAGAACGGCCAGGGCACCGTCGCGATCGGCGGGCGGCCCCATGACCCACGGGCCCGCCAGTTGCATGGCGCCGTAGCCGAACCGGTTGACGGTCAGGTCGCCCAGAGTCCAGGTGCCGCCGGGAAGAGAGGGGGAGGGTGTGCTCATCCTGTTGCCTTTCGTCGTGCACTTGGGGGTGGCGCGTGCTGCCTCCCTGCGTCAGCATTGGAGAGAAACTTCCTGTCGGGAAGTAGGCACTTTGGAGTGCGTAACCCACCCATTGGTGAGAGGTGCGATCAGTGACGACGATGAAGGCGGCCCAGAAGAGGGCTCAGGCCAAGGTGGAGTACAACGCGTTCCTGGCAGCATGCCCCAGCCGGCGGCTGCTCGACCGAATCTCGGACAAGTGGGTCGTCCTGATCCTGTGTGCGCTGGGCGGCGACAACAGCCCTGGCCAGCCCGGTGCAGCACACGCAGACGCTCCGAAGGCGATGCGTTACTCCGAGATCTTTCGTCTTCTGGCTGGGGTCAGCCAGAAGATGCTGACCCAGACGCTACGGTCGCTGGAGCGCGATGGTCTGCTCACCCGTACCGTGACGCCAACCGTCCCTGTCACCGTCTCCTACGAGCTGACCGACCTCGGCCTCTCGCTTCATCACATGACGCGCGGGCTCAGAAACTGGGCGCAGACACACATGGCCGAGGTCCTCGCAAACCGCGAGAACTCCGACGCTCGCACCTCCTGACGACTCACATCCAACCGCCCAACAGCTCTATGTTCTCGGCGCTACACCCTCAACTGCGAAGAGCCACTTTGTCTGCCACCAACTCAGGGGAGCCGGTCCGCTCTCCTGCAGTCGGCATGCCCACAGGAAGCCGCTTCCGCGGCCGGCCACCTTTTCTGCCGCCTGCATGCCGCTCATCCCGGGCCCGCCGCCACTCCCGTTCCCACCACGCCTCGTCGCAGGGCACGAACGACGGATTCGTGCGCCGAGCCAAGCTCTTCAGCACTGTCACCAGGACACGGGCGGTCCGAGGATCAGACGGCACGCTCTTACCATTGCGCCAATCGCTCCACGACGAGGACGCGACCTTGATCGGCGGCTTTTGCGCGTGGCACTACCGCCCTTGTTCGAGCGCCTGGACCATGAAGAGTCGGTGGTGCGCGGTGAGTTGGCGGCGCTGCGGGAGAAGGCCGCGGTGCTGGAGGAACGGCTCGCGCGTCTGACCATCACCCGGGAGACGCTGGCATCGCTGGTGGGCGACGGACGTGGAGGTGCTGCCGTCAGGGCGCTTCACCCGATGCCGGACCCGCCGCCCGTCCCGGGTCCCGCGTCCCAGACCGGTATGGCCAGTGACGAACCGACCCCGACGCCGGGTCCATTGGATCTGGAAGTGGCGCGGGAACGGATTCTGGTGCTGCTGACGGGCGCTCACCAGGCGTTGAAGGTACAGGACATCGGGGAGGCGATCGGTGAGCATCCGGAGCGGGTGGAGACGACCCGTTCGCGACTGAAGAAGCTAGCGAAGGAGGGGCTGGTGGCGGAGGTGTCCCCGGCCTGGTTCGCGATCACGCCCGCCGCGCGGGAGCACCCCGGAAACGGCGGAGAGGGCCCCGGAACAGCCTGATCGGAAAGGCCCGGCGGGCCGCCGTGGTGCGGTCCGTTTCCCGGGCGGGGTGGCACCGCCGAGGGTTCAGCTCGGCGGCGCCGGTTGCGTGAGGTCCCAGCAGAAGGGTGGCTCGCGCCCTTCGAGCGTAGTCGCCGTGCAGGCCGCTCGGAGGGCCGAGCCGCGAAATCGCCATGCCCGGTCGCCTGTTGGCAGATCAGGGCACGGATCGAGGCTCAGTGTTTCCTCATACGGTCAACGCCCGCCGCCGGCGGCCACAGCCCGGAGCGGGTGAAGGCCGCGAGCCGGGCGACGGTCGCGACGTCGGGCCAGGAGCGTCCGGCGAGCAGGTCGGCGATGGCCTGCCGGTTGACGCCGGAGCCATCGGCGGCGGCCCGCAGGCTCAGGCCCCGTTCCTCCAGGACGCCCGCGAGGGCGCGGGCGATGTGGCGGACGGCCTCGGCGGCCGGGTCGGTACACGGTTGTTCGGGCCAGGTTTCCGGATCACGGGTGTGCTGCCTCGGGGGGCGTGCGCGGGCGCGTCCGCCGACCATGTGCGCACCGTCCTGTCCATAGAAGTCGATCAGTCATGGAATGGCTGTTTGTCCAGCCGGCATGCATGGACCGTGGAGCTTGATCCGGACACGTCGGCGAAGATCACCCGCTATCGGCCGAAGGACGCGCCGCCGGCCTGGGACGAGGTCGCCACGGTGGTGCGCAGCGTGGTCGCCTCGACAGTCAGCGCGGTCCCCTACGACGTGGAGCGGCTGCTGCACGTCACCGGCTGTCTGGCCTTGTGGGCGGTGGGCACAGGACTGGGGCGGGAGCCTGACGTGTGGCTGCGCAACGAGGTCATCGACGCGTTCGTCCTCTCCCGGGCGGGCACGATCGAGGCGTCGACGAAACGCACGTACCGGACGTGGCTGCTGCGGGTGCGCGACGCGCTGGCGTTCAGCGAGCGCGGGGAAGCCGCTCCGGCCCTGCTGCACGCCCGGCCGAACCCCCACCAGCCCTACACCCGGGGCGAGTTGGCCGCGTTCAGGCACTGGGCGGAGCACCTTGCGCGCCAGCAGCGCACCGACGGGCTGGCCCTGCTGGGGCTCGGGGCTGGCTGGGGGCTCACCCCGAAGGAGGTGGCGGCCAGCCGGGGCACCCATCTGCGTCGGCTCGGACGGGACGGTCCCCTGCTGCACACGGGGGTCGAGCGCGTCGTCCCTCTGGTGGCCCGCGCCGCCTGGGGCCCACTCCTGGGCGAGTTGGCGGACGCGGCGGGCGGCAACTACCTGTTCAGGCCCCGGCGGACCGCCGCCTACGCCAAGAACCTGATCGGTTCCTGGCCACTGGTCCACCGTCCGCCCGGCCACCTGCCGGGTCTGTCGGCGGGGCGGCTGCGGGCGACGTGGATCGTTGAGCTGATGGCCGCCCGCATCGACCACGACCTGATCGCCAAGGCGGCCGGGCTCGCCTCGGCCGCCTCGCTCGCCCGCTACCAGCACCACGTGCCCCCGCTCGACGAGGCCACCGCGATGCGGCTGCTGCACGGAAGCGGTCCGTGACCGCCCCGGACGCCTGGCGGAATCCGCACAAGGCACGGCGCTGCCGCCCCCGGCCCCTCACCGACGCCCCGCCAGTGATCCCGGACTCGAAGGTCGGCCAGCTTGATACGCTGCTGCACGATTCGGGCATCCTGCCCCTGATCGACCAGGAACTTCAGGGCCGCCCCGGCCCGGACGGCCTCCCGGTGCGCACGGTCCTGGTGGGCCTGCTGCTGGCCCTGCACTACGGCCACGGCGCGAACCTCGCCGACGCCTACCGGATCCTGGCCGACCACCTGCGGCCCACCGCCCGCTCCTGGCTCGGCGTTCCCGACCTCACCGGCGCCGACGCACACGCCCGGCTCGCTTTCTCCCGCCGTGTCTACCGCGCCTTCGACCGGCTGACCACCGCCCTGGACCCGCGCCGCGGCGAGCGCCGCCGGCGCCTGCCCGCCGCCGAAGCCGCCGTCATCGCCGCGTCCTGGGAGGACGACGATCCCGAACACGTCCGCCGCCGGGCCCTGTTGCAGGAGATCAGCGACCGCCTTGTCCTGGTCACCGTCCAACTCGCCTACCGGCACGGCCTGTTCACGGGCTGGCCCGGCGACATCGGCGCCGACACCACCCCGATCCCGTCCTGGCACCACCCGCCCAGCCGCCGTCGCGAGCTCGCCTCCGTCGATCTCACCGCGGGCTGGCACTACTGCGGAGGCGCTGAAGAGGGCATCTTCGGACACTCCGCCACCCTCCTCGTCGCCGCCAGCCGGAGTCACCCCGACGGCGCCCGGCGGGCCGGTGAACGCGTCAGCCGCCACCCCCAGCTCGCCCTCGGCCTGGTCCTGGACACCCCCGGCAAACGCGTCGGCCCGAACGCCGTGCACACCCTGACCCGGCTCGCCGCCCACGGCCTCGGACTGCCCGCCGGACTGCTGGCCGCCGACCGCGCCTACACCGACCAGCTTCCCGCCCACTTCGCAGTCCCCGCCCGCCGCCTGGGCTACCAGCTCGTCCTCGACTACAAACAGGAACACCGCGGCCTGCAGGGCTCCACCGCCTCCGGCGCTCTCCTCGTCGACGGCTCCCTCGCCTGCCCCGCGATGCCAGACGCCCTCGTCCACGCCACCACGAACCTGGACGACAAAGCCGTACGCGAAGCCGGCGACGACGAACCGCTCACCCAACTCCTCGCAGCCCGCACCCCGTTCTTCCTCAAACGCAAACAGAACCCCGACCCGCACGGCACGATCCGTCTGCAGTGCCCGGCCGCCGGGCCTTCGCCCTCGGTCTCCTGCGCCCGCTTCCACCAGGTCCACCAGATCGCCGCCACCCGGCCGGTCACAGTCGACCTCACCAACCCGCGCGCCACCACCGCGCACACCGCGGCCAAACCCACCGTCCCCATCCCCACGGCCGAACGGCTGCGGCCCCCGGCTCCGGAACAGCTGCCGAAGATCTGCCAACGGCCGACGGTCACCGTCCACCCCGGCAGCCTCGGAAAGATCGACAAGTTCCGCCAGGACCGCCACTACCTCCAGCCGTCCTGGCAGGACGCCTACCGGCCCGCTCGGGCCAATATCGAGGGACTGAACGGCAGAGCAAAGTCTCATGGCGTCAACATCGCCGACCCAGCCCGACGACTCGCCCACGGCCGCGTCGCCCAGACCGTCCTTCTCGCCCTGATGATCTTCACGACCAACCTCGGCATCCTGCACAGCTGGACGCAGACCAGCCCACCCACAGCCGACGAGTTCGCCGAGGAAAACATCGGGGGCGACGAACAACAGCCACCCATCTCGTCGGCCTCCGGGATTCCACCGCCCGCCGGCACCCGCACCACCGCAACAACCTGACAGCCCTGCACCACGACCCGAGCTTCGGGCTGCCCGGCGACGGCCACGCTCCGTCTCCCGCACCGAATCACCACCGATCCCCCGGCGAAACCCCGACCAGCAGTCACCCGTGACGCCCCGCACATTCGGACACCGCATCGAACACACCCCGGAAACGCCGAAGATCCCGCCCGATCTTCCGATCGGACGGGATCTCGTCAACTACTCCCGAGCTAACTCAAGAACAGTCGCTGCGTGGACCTGAGGGGATTTGAACCCCTGGCCCCCTCGATGCGAACGAGGTGCGCTACCGGACTGCGCCACAGGCCCTTGCAACGAGTGAAACTCTAGCATCCCCATCAGGGTGCTTGGAAATCCGTTACGGGGCTGGTCACGGCCACACCCCGGAGACCGGCGGACGCCTACTCGTTGGCCGCGCGTGGCCGGTCCCCGTCCTCGTACTGGTCGAAGAGCGGCGTACGCCCGCGCTCTCGGGCACGGCGGGCGGAGGCGGCGCGACGGGCGTCACTGCGGCCGTCCGCCGCCGGCCTGTCCTCCGCGGGGGACGGCTCCTCCGCTCCCCCGTCGCGCGCGCCGGGCTCCGCTTCCTGTTCCTGCTCCTGGTCCGGAGGCACCGAGCTGGACCGCGCCGAGCTCCACGCGTCCGCCGCTCCGAGATCCACATCGGCGGTGGCCCGCGGCGCGACCGGAGCGGTCACATACGTCGGCAGCGGCACCGGCACCGGGTCCCAGCTGTCCCCGTGTCCCGGCCCGCGCTGCCGCTCGCGCTGCTGGTCGACCCACTCGGCGTGGTCGGTCTGCTCGACGAGCGCCCGGCGGTCCGCGGCGAGCGCCGACATCCCGGGATCCACCTCCGGCTCGGGCCCCTCGTCCGGCTCCGCCGCCTCCGCGCCGGTGTCCGCGGCCGTCGGGCGACGGCGCGGCTGGCGTGCGCGCTCCCGCAGTCGCTGTGCGGCGGCCTCGGCCCGGCGCCGGTCCATCTGGTAGGCGAATCGGCGGCGTTCCTGGGCCCGCAGATGCGCGATGTACGCACTGAGCAGTACGGCGGGTACGCCGGGCGCCCAGAGGAACGCGAGCCCGCCGACCGCGGCAACGATCGCGCCGAGGGTGAACGCGAGGAAGAGCATCACGGTGGTACGCCGACGGCGCGCGAGCACCTTCGTACGCCGGGCCCGCGCGGCGGCCGCCTCCGCACTGGCATCCCGCCGGGCGGCCGGCACCCGCTTCCGCTGCGGTGCGCGTCCCCGAGCCCGCTCCTGGTCCCGGACCTGGTCCCGGACCTGTTCACGAACCTGGTCCCGTACCTGTTCGCGCGCCGGTTCCGCCCTTCCCGCGCCGCCCTGCGGCTCGACGGCCGCGTGGGTCTGCTTACGGGTCGGGGGCATGGCGAAGGACCGGACGTCCACCGAATCGGTGACCGCGCCCGGCTCCTCGGCGCTGGGCTCCCCCTCGTCGGTGGAGCGCGCCCGCAGGTCCTTGGCGTACCGGCGCTCCATCCCCGCCCGTCCGGACAGCAACCGGATGGCTGTGCTGAAGCGTTCCGTCGGACGGGCCTCGTTCAGCTCGTCCTGCCTACGGAGCCACATCGGCACCAGGTAGGCGGCCCAGGCCCCGACAATGACTGCGTAGATGAGGCCGCTGCTGCTCACGCCTCACACGGTAGAGGGATTTACGTGAGGCCATCCGCCAATTGAGCCGGTGTGTCGCACGATCTGGCTGATATTTCGAGCTTTTTTTGTGAGCGATGCGATCACTAGGCCACCGAAGGTAGCGAATTCAGCACCCCGAGACGGTCATCCGTCGATCACTTTCGAACATTTATTCAATTTCCCGGCTTTGCGGGATGGGCTATGCCGGATTGTCGTGGGGCGTACTCCGGGATCGTGCCCGCTGCCAGCGCCTCAGCAAACCGTCCGGCACCTCTTCCGCGGTGAGCGCGAAGACGAGGTGGTCGCGCCAGGCACCGTCGATGTGGAGATAACGGGGCCTGAGCCCCTCCTCGCGGAATCCGAGTTTCTCCACCACCCGGCGGCTCGGCCCGTTCTCCGGGCGAATGCAGACCTCGATGCGGTGGAGTCCGACGGTCCGGAAACAGTGGTCCACGGCGAGCGCCACGGACGTCGGCATCACACCCCGGCCGGCCACCGCCTCGTCCACCCAGTAGCCGACATGCCCGGAACACATCGAGCCCCAGGTGATCCCGGCGACCGTCAACTGCCCCACCAGCCGCCCCTGGTACTCGATGACGAACGGCAGCATCCGACCCGCGTTCGCCTCGGAGCGCAGATGCCTGACCATCTGGCGATAGGTGGGCCGGTGGGTGATCGGCCCGGCCGGCGTGGGCGGCGGAATGGTCGCCTCCCAGGGGCGCAGCCACTCCCGGTTGCGCCGGTTGACCTCGCGCCACGCCCGCTGGTCGCGCAGCTTTATCGGCCGGAGGACGACATCGCCGTCCGCCAGCACGACGGGCCAGGATGGGCGGTTCAGCTCGCACCCCCACTGCCGGCGGCGGGTCTGGGGTGGTCACCGCCGCGGATCTGGTCCACGGCGTGCACCAGCAGCGGCTCCAGAACGGCGAGGCCGTCCTTCACCCCGCCGGTGGAACCGGGCAGGTTGACGATCAGGGTCCGCCGCGCCACTCCGGCCAGTCCCCGGGAGAGCGCCGCGGCCGGCACCTTCTCCCGGCCGAACGCCCTGATGGCCTCCGCGATGCCCGGCACCTCGTAGTCGATCACCTCGCGGGTCGCCTCCGGTGTGCGGTCGGTGGGCGAGATGCCGGTGCCGCCGGTGGTCAGGACGACGTCGTACCCGGCCTCGACGCCGGCGCGCAGGGCGGCCTCGACGGGGTCACCGTCCGGCACGACCTGCGGTCCGTCGGCGGTGAAGCCGAAGCTCTTGAGGCCCGCGGCGATCAGCGGGCCACCCTTGTCCTCGTACACACCCGCGGCGGCGCGATTGGAGGCGGTCACGACCAGCGCGCGGTACGCCCCGGTGGTCATGCCCGGCTCCAGTCGCCCGACTTGCCGCCCGTCTTCTCCTCCACCCGTACGTCCGTGATGACCGCTCCCTTGTCGACCGCCTTGACCATGTCGATCACGGTGAGCGCGGCGACGGAGACCGCGGTGAGGGCCTCCATCTCGACGCCCGTACGGTCCGTCGTCCTGACCGTGGCCGAGATCTCCACGGCGTCGTCCGCGACCGACAGATCCAGTTTCACACCGGACACCGACAACGGGTGGCACAGCGGAATCAGATCCGGCGTCCGCTTGGCGCCCATGATCCCCGCGATCCGCGCGGTGGCCAGGGCGTCTCCCTTGGGCACCCCCTCGCCGCGCAGCAGCTCGACCACGCGGGGCGAGACCAGGACGCGTCCGCTGGCGCGGGCGGTGCGCGCGGTCACGTCCTTCCCGGATACGTCGACCATCCGGGCGGCGCCCGCGTCGTCGAGGTGCGTCAGTCGGTCCTGCGTACTCATGGTGTGCGGCGCTCCCGGTCCCGGCCCGCCCCGGTGCGGCGCGCGGGCCTGTTGTGCGCGACACGGTACCCCCATGTCGGGGCGGGCAACCGAGCAGGACCGCGGCGCGAACGGGCACGCGCGCGTGCGCTCAGCCACTGCGGACGGGCACACGCGCCCGCGCTCAGCCGAGCAGAACGACCTCGACCTCGGTGCCGGGCTCGACGGACTCGACGTCCTCGGGGACGACGATCAGCGCGTCCGCCTGCGCGAGGGCCGCGACCAGGTGGGATCCGGCACCGCCGACCGGGCTGACCGTGCCCTCGGCGTACGCCCCGCGCAGGAACTGTCTGCGCCCCTTCGGCGAGGTCAGCGCCTTGTCCGCGGTCAGCTTCGCCCGGGTCGTCGGCCGGTGGACGTCGGCGAGCCCCATGAGGGTGCGGATGGCGGGGCGCACGAACAGCTCGAAGGAGACGTACGACGACACGGGGTTGCCGGGGAGCGCGAGCAGCGGCGTGTGGTCGGGGCCGATGGAGCCGAAGCCCTGGGGCTTGCCGGGCTGCATGGCGATCTTGCGGAACTCGATGCCGCTGCCGGGCTCGTCCTCGTCGCCGACGGAGGACAGGGCCTCCTTGACGACGTCGTACGCCCCCACGCTCACGCCGCCCGTGGTGACCAGGAGGTCGGCGCGGACCAGCTGGTCCTCGATGGTGGACCGGAGCGTCTCGGCGTCGTCGGCGACTCCGCCCACGCGGTAGGCGATGGCGCCGGCGTCGCGGGCGGCGGCGGTGAGGGCGAAGCTGTTGGAGTCGTGGATCTGACCGCTGCCCAGTTTCTCGCCGGGCTGGACGAGTTCGCTGCCGGTGGACATGACGACCACGCGCGGGCGCGGGCGCACCCGGACGGTGCCGCGTCCGATCGCGGCGAGCAGGGCGATCTGCGGCGGGCCGAGAACCGTGCCCGCCACTAGGGCGCGGTCTCCCGCCTTGACGTCGCTGCCCTGCGCGCGCACATGCGCGCGTGCTTCTGCGGGCCGGTACACACGCACCTGGCCCTCGGCGCCCTCGGGGGCCAGCGCACGAGCGCGCATCCCGGTCACCGGGCCCTCCCCGAGGCCCCCGTCGGTCCACTCCACGGGCACGACGGCCTCCGCGCCGGACGGCAGCGGGGCTCCGGTCATGATGCGGGCGGTCTGGCCGGGGCCCACCTGAAGCAGCTCGGCCTGGCCGGCCGCGACGTCCCCGACGACCTCCAGGACGGCGGGGAACTCCTCGCTCGCGCCCGCGACATCCGCGACCCGGACCGCGTACCCGTCCATGGAGCTGTTGTCGAAGGGCGGCAGGGACACCGGCACCGTGACGTCGTCGACCAGGACGCAGCCCTGGGCGTCGAGCAGTTGCAGCTCGATGGGATCGAGGGGGCGGACGGTGGCGAGGATGTCCTCCAGATGCTCGTCCACCGACCAGAGGTGGTCCTGACCGGCGGTGGGGGGCGCGGCGCTGCTCAACGTTGCTACATCTCCTCGGCTACGTAACTGCGAAGCCAGGTCCGGAACTCCTGGCCCAGGTCTTCACGTTCGCATGCGAGTCTGACAATGGCACGCAGGTAGTCGCCTCGGTCGCCGGTGTCATAGCGCCGGCCCTTGAAGACGACGCCGTGGACCGGGCCTCCGGCCTTCTCGTCGTCGGCGAGCTGCTGGAGGGCGTCGGTGAGCTGGATCTCGCCGCCGCGGCCCGGCTCGGTCTTGTGCAGTATGCCGAAGATGGCCGGGTCGAGGACGTAACGGCCGATGATCGCGTAGTTGGACGGGGCGTCCGCCACGTCCGGCTTCTCGACCAGGCCGGTCACCTTGACGACGTCGCCGTCCTGGGTCGGCTCCACGGCCGCGCAGCCGTAGAGGTGGATCTGCTCCGGAGCGACCTCCATGAGCGCGACGACGCTGCCGCCCCGCTGCTCCTGGACCTCGACCATGCGTGCGAGCAGCGGGTCGCGCGGGTCGATCAGGTCGTCGCCGAGCAGGACGGCGAAGGGTTCGTTGCCGACGTGGGGGGCCGCGCACAGGACGGCGTGACCGAGACCCCTGGGGTCGCCCTGACGCACGTAGTGCATGGTCGCGAGGTCGCTCGACTCCTGGACCTTGGCCAGCCGCTCGGCGTCGCCCTTCTTCTCCAGGGCGGACTCGAGCTCGTAGTTGCGGTCGAAGTGGTCCTCGAGGGGCCGCTTGTTGCGGCCTGTGATCATGAGGACGTCGTCGAGGCCCGCGGCCACGGCCTCCTCGACCACATACTGGATCGCCGGCTTGTCGACGACCGGCAGCATCTCCTTGGGAGTGGCCTTGGTGGCAGGAAGGAACCGGGTGCCGAGGCCTGCTGCGGGGATGACAGCCTTGCTGATCCTGGGGTGCGACTGGGTCATGCCCGCAACCTTATCCGGTGCCTTTGCAGGGAATCTGTAGGTCCGGTTAATTGGCTCTCATATGAGCGCAATGGATGGGTACGGGAGCAACTTTGAGTCACATCGGACGTCCGGCCGAGCCTGACAAGCGAACGTTGCGGCGAGAATTCCTCGCGGTGAGGAACACGTTGACGGCGGATGACGTACGGGAGGCGGCCGCCGCGCTGGCCGAGCGGGCACTGGAGCTGCCCGAGCTGGAGCGGGCGCGCACGGTGGCGGCGTACGTCTCCGTGGGCACCGAGCCCGGGACCTTGGCGCTGCTGGACACGTTGCGCGCGCGGGGCGTGCGCGTTCTGCTGCCCGCGCTGCTGCCCGACAACGACCTGGACTGGGGCGCGTACGCCGGGGAGGGCTCCCTCGCGCGCGTGCAACACGGCGGCAGGATGGCGCTCTTCGAGCCCGCCGGCGAGCGCCTCGGCCCGGATGCCGTGACGACGGCCGACGTGGTCCTGCTGCCGGGTCTCGCGGTCGACGCGCGCGGCATGCGGCTCGGACGCGGCGGCGGGTCGTACGACCGGGTGCTCACCCGGCTGGAGCAGGCGGGCGCCCGTCCCGCGCTGGTGGTGCTGCTGTACGACTCCGAGGTCGTCGGGCGGGTCCCCGCAGAGGAGCACGACCAGCCGGTGCACGCGGTGGTGACGCCGTCCGGTGTGCGCCGGTTCGGAGCGGATGTGCCGCACTGAGAGAGGCGAGCCGGAACGGGGCCCGCACACGCGCGTGTGCGGGCCCCGTTCTCATGGCCGTGCCCGCTCAGGGCTTCAGCACCAGCGTGTCGCTCGTGCTGTCGTCGACCGCCTTGTCCGAGAAGGACCAGTCCAGCAGTTCACCCTCGGCCCACCGGCCGGTCTGGTCGGTGTAGTGGGCGCTGTAGGCATGCCCGGAGGCACCGGTGAGGTTGATCCACTTCGACTTGTCGAGGTCGTCGAGGTTGACCACCATCCGCATCGACGGCACCCAGACGACGCCGTAGCCGCCGGCCGCGTTCCAGCCGGTCGCGTTGACCGCCGCCTCACCGCCGCTGAGCTTCCACGGGCCGCGGTTGAGGGCGTACTGCAGGAAGCCGGGGCCGCTCGTGCCCAGGGTCTGGTTCTTCAGGAACAGACGGTGCAGCCGGCCCCAGCTCCAGGTGTCGATGTCCTTGCCGAGCTTGGCGGTCAGCTCCCAACGGGCGTCGATCATGGCGCGCCTGAACAGCTGGTCGCGGTCGGTCGCGCCGGGACGGTTGCCGTTCTTGGGCGTCTGCCACCAGTCGCTGCCCTCGTCGTCCATCAGGCTGCGCACCACCTCGAACCAGCGGTCGCCGCCGTCCGGCTGCGCCTGGTCGGCATCTCGCCGGCCGCACTCGCGCACCTTCTCCGCCTCGTCCACCGGCCCGGTGGTGTTGACGGGGTCGACCCACAGGCACTGGCCCTTGACCCGCAGTTCCTTGGGCAGCTTGTTGCCGAAGGCGTGCTTGAGGATGTTGCGCCAGACCGCGTTGAAGTACGCGGCGGCCGCCGAGTCGGCGTCCTGGGTGTAGTCCCAGCCCTCGAGAAGCTTCTGCGCCTCGCGGACGTCCTTGTCGCCGGTGTCGATCTTCATCAGCTCGGGCACGAGCAGCTTGGCGACCTCACTGCTGTTGTCGAGCTGCATCTGGCGCATGTCGTCGGTGGAGATCTTGCCGCCGCCGTCGATCTTCTGCTCGATCAGATCGGTGATCCGCTGGCTGCGGGCGCCGTAGCCCCAGTCGGTGGTGAGCGTGTGGGGGTACTCGTCCTCGTCGATCACGGCCTGGTTGGCGGTGACGATGTAGCCGCGCTTCGGGTCGTACTCGTACGGCAGCTCGTCCTGGTCGATGTAGCCGGTCCAGGCGTACCGGGGGTCCCAGCCCGGCGCGGGGACCGAGCCGTTGTGGCCCTTCGCGCGCGTGGGGATCTTTCCGGGCAGGGTGTAGCCGATGTGGTCCTCGGTGTCGGCGTAGACCAGGTTCTGCGAGGGCACGTCGAACAGCCGGGCCGCGGCGCGGAAGTCGTCCCAGCCGGCCGCCCTGTCGATCGCGAAGACGGCGTCCATGGAGGTGCCCGGGTCCAGCGCGGTCCACTTCAGCGCGATGCCGTAGCCGTCGCCCCGGTCGGGGGCCGCGGTGTCGACGGTGGCCTTCCTGCCGACCTTGACGAGCTCGTCGTCACGGTCGGACAGCAGCGGTCCGTTGTTGGTCGTGCGGACGACGATCTTCTCGGGCTCCCCGCCGGCGACCTTGATGGTCTCCTCGCGGGAGGTGAAGGGCTTCACCTTGCCGTCGTACAGGTAGCCGTCGCCGCTGAGCTTCTCCAGGTAGAGGTCGGTGACGTCGACCCCGGAGTTGGTCATGCCCCAGGCGATGTTCCGGTTGTGGCCGATGATCACACCGGGCAGGCCCGCGAAGGTGTAGCCGCTGACGTCGTACTGGCACTTGGCGGAGACGGTGCGGCAGTGCAGGCCCATCTGGTACCAGACGGACGGCAGCGAAGGACCGAGGTGCGGGTCGTTGGCCAGCAGCGGTTTGCCGCTGATGGTGTATTCGCCGGAGACGGCCCAGGCGTTGGAGCCGATGCCGTTGCCGTTCACACCGACGGCCGCGGGGACGTCGTCGAGGACCCGGTAGAGGCCGGACAGCTGGCTCTGCAGGGCCGAAGCGCCGGTGCCCGTGGAGGTGCCGGTGGAGGTGCCCGAGGAGCCGCTCGTGGACGTGCCCCCGTTCTGCGCGTACGCCCCGGCGACGTCGTCGTACCGGCCCTCCTGGACGATCGCGGCGTTCCGGCTGTACGGGTACTGCGGGTACAGGTCGGCGATCTGCTTGGGGCCGAGGCGGCTGGTCATCAGGGCGCGGTCGATCTCGTCCTGCATGTTGCCGCGCAGGTCCCAGGCCATCGCCTTCAGCCAGGAGACGGAGTCGACCGGCGTCCACTGGGCGGGCTTGTAGTCGTTGGTGAAGCCCAGCGCCGCGTACTCCAGGGAGATGTCCTTGCCCGCCTTGCCCTCCAGGTAGGCGTTGACTCCCTTGGCGTAGGCCCGCAGGTACTTCTTGGTGGACGCGGACAGCTTGGTGTCGTACTCCTGCTTCGCGACGCGGTCCCAGCCCAGGGTGCGCAGGAACTCGTCGTTGTCGACCTGGCTCTTGCCGAACATCTCCGACAGGCGCCCGGAGGTCATGTGCCGGCGCACGTCCATCTCGTAGAACCGGTCCTGCGCCTGGACGTAGCCCTGCGCCATGAACAGGTCCTCGTCGGAGGACGCGTAGATCTGCGGGATGCCGTAGCCGTCGCGCCGGACGTCGACCGGCCCCGACAGGCCCTCCAGCGTGATCGAGCCCTTGGTCTGGGGGAAGGAGGCACGGACGGTGCTGATCGACCAGTAGGCCCCGTAGGCGCAGCCGCCGATGAGTGCCAGCACCAGGACAAGCACGACCAAACGGGCTTTGCGCCCCTTCTTCCTGCCGGACTTGCCGGGCTTCTGACCCGATGAGGCGGTGGTGTTCGGGGGCATCGCTGTCCTTGCTGTCCTAACGCGAGCGGCAGGGCGGGCTGTCCTTTTGAATTGGCGCTGGAGCAACCATAGGCGCAGGACCCGGTCCGACTTGACGCGGAGTACGGAACCAGAACGGACGGACGTTCGATCTCGTCCCCCGAGCGTCAAGAAATCGTCAAGAGTTAGGTAAGGTAACGAACTACTTGGGTGCGGAGTCTCCCGGCTCCGTGTCCGATGGACCTGCGCTCCACGCGGGAGGCGCGAGGGAGAGGGAAGGGAACGGCCGCTGACAGTCCACCACCTCAACCAGCTTCTGCTCGTCTGCTCGCTCGTCCTGCTCGTCGCCGTGGCAGCGGTCCGGATCTCCTCGCGCAGCGGGCTCCCCAGCCTGCTCGTCTACCTGGGGATCGGCATCGCCATGGGCCAGGACGGCATCGGCGGCATCCACTTCAACAACGCCGAACTCACCCAGATCATCGGGTACGCGGCCCTCGTCGTGATCCTGGCCGAAGGTGGTCTCGGCACGAAGTGGAAGGAGATCGAGCCGGCCCTGCCGGCCGCCTCCGCGCTGGCGCTGGCAGGGGTCGCGGTGGGCGTCGGGGTCACTGCCACGGGCGCCCACTACCTGATCGGCCTGGAATGGCGTCAGGCACTGATCATCGGGGCGGTCGTCTCCTCGACGGACGCGGCGGCGGTGTTCTCCGTGCTGCGGAAAATTCCCCTCCCCGCGCGCGTGACGGGCACGCTGGAGGCCGAGTCCGGCTTCAACGACGCCCCCGTGGTCATCCTGGTGGTCGCCTTCTCCCAGGCCGGGCCGATCGAGCACTGGTACGTCCTGATCGGCGAGATACTGCTGGAACTCGCCATCGGCGCGGCCATCGGTCTCGCAGTGGGCTGGCTGGGCTCCTGGGGCCTGAGGCATGTGGCGCTGCCCGCCTCCGGTCTGTACCCGATCGCCGTCATGGCGATCGCGGTCACCGCGTACGCCGCGGGCGCCCTGGCGCACGGAAGCGGCTTCCTGGCCGTCTACCTCGCCTCGATGGTCATGGGCAACGCGAAGCTGCCCCACTGGCCCGCCACCCGCGGTTTCGCCGACGGGCTCGGCTGGATCGCCCAGATCGGCATGTTCGTCCTGCTCGGTCTGCTGGTCACGCCGCACGAACTGGGCGACGACATCTGGCCCGCGCTCGTCATCGGACTGGTGCTGACGATGGTGGCCCGCCCGCTGAGCGTCGTGGTCTGTCTGACGCCGTTCCGGGTGCCCTGGCAGGAGCAGGCCCTCATGTCCTGGGCGGGGCTGCGCGGCGCCGTGCCCATCATCCTGGCGACGATCCCCATGGTGGAGGGCGTCGACGCCAGCCGCCGGATCTTCAACGCCGTCTTCGTCCTGGTCGTCGTCTACACCCTGGTCCAGGGGCCGACGCTGCCCTGGCTCGCCCGCCAGCTGCACCTGGGCAAGGACCCGGAGGCCGCCGACCTGGGCATCGAGTCGGCACCCCTGGAGCGGCTGCGCGGCCATCTGCTCTCCTTCGCGATCCCCGAGGGGTCGAGGATGCACGGCGTCGAGGTCGGAGAGCTGCGGCTGCCGGCCGGGGCCGCCGTCACCCTTGTCGTGCGCGACGGAAAATCGTTCGTGCCTCTGCCGACGACGGTGCTGCGCCGCGGGGACGAGCTGCTCGTGGTGGCCACGGACCCCGTCCGGGACGCGGCGGAGCGGCGGCTGCGCGCCGTGGGCCGGGGCGGCAAGCTGGCGGGCTGGCTCGGCATGAACGGAGACGCCGGTCGTTAAGGGCGTGTTTCGTATGGTTCACACTGGCGCCCATCACAGGCGTACGTGCGCGTGGTGCTCATTTTCACAGGCCCACCGCTTCATGATCCCTGTATTATGAAGGCGCATTGTGATCGAACCAACTCTGCCTGACGCAGAGCTGGCGCGACCGTATGGCGGCCGCAACGCCCTTCGCAGGGGGCGCCGGTATCTACCGCAGTCCGCGCAAGAGGACAGCTCTCGGCGAACCCGCCCCGCACCGGGGCCGCGCGCTACCAGGCGGCAGAAAGGCACGGGCCGTGGCATCCACGGTCACCTCCCGCCCCGGATACGGGCAGCTGCTGCGCACCCGCGGCGCCTGGACGTTCCTGCTCCCCGGCTTCGCGGCACGCCAGCCGTTCGCGATGCTCACCCTCTCCATCGTGCTCCTCGTGCAGCACACCACCGGCTCGTACGGTGCGGCAGGCGCCGCCGCGGCCGTCACCGGCGTCGCCATGGCACTGTTCGCCCCCTACAGCGGCCGCCTCGCGGACCGCTACGGGCAGCGTGCCGTGCTGCTCCCCGGCGTCCTGGTGCACACCCTGTCGGCCCTGGCCCTGACGGTGCTCGCCCTCGCGCACGCGCCCCTGTGGGCCCTGTTCGTGGCGGCGGTGCCCACCGGCGCCTCGGTGCCGCAGATCGGCCCCATGGTGCGCGCCCGCTGGGGCGTGAAGCTCCAGGGCTCGCCCCTGATGACGACAGCGGCGGCCTTCGAGTCCGTCACGGACGAGCTGACCTTCGTCGTCGGGCCCCTGCTGGCCACCGCCCTGTGCACCACGGTCCACCCGGCCGCCGGCCTGGTCGCTGAGGCCTCGCTCACCCTGCTCGGCGGTTTGCTGTTCGCCGCGCGCAAGAGCACACGGCCCGCCGTCACGGCGGCGGAGCACGCGCGCGTGAAGCACGCCTCCGCGCTGCACGTCCCCGGAGTGCGCGTCCTGATCGTGACCTTCCTGGGCATCGGCTCCGTCTTCGGCGGGATGCAGGTCTCGCTGGCCGCGTTCACCGAGTCGATCGGCGAGCCCGGCCTCAACGGCGTCCTGTACGGCGTCTTCGCCGCGGGCAACATGCTCTCCGGCGTCGTCTGCGGTGCCGTCGCCTGGCGGACGGCCCCGCAGCGGCGCCTGGTCATCGGGTACGCCGCCCTCGCGCTGGCCGCCTCCGGCCTGTGGGCCGCGCACTCGGTGCTGGTCCTGGCCGGCCTCGGCCTCCTGGTCGGTATGTGCATCGCGCCCGCCCTGATCACCGGCTACACCCTGGTCGACAGCCTGGTCCCGGCCGGCGCCCGCACCGAGGCCTTCACCTGGCTGACCGGCGCGGTGGCGCTCGGCCAGGCGGCCGCCGTCACAGTCGCCGGACAGCTGGAGGACCGCTTCTCGGACGGCGCCGGATTCCTGGTGCCGATGGGCGGCACGGTGCTCGCCCTGGTGACCCTGGTGGCGCTGCGCTCGCGGCTTTCGGCACGGCCCCGCGGCCGTACCGTCGCACGTGGCGTCGGTCACCGCATGCCGGTGGCAGTGGACTGATCCTCGGGAATACGTCACTATGGACGCTCGTTAGCACTCATTGAGTGAGAGTGCCAGGAGGAAGACAAGTGCCGACCTACCAGTACCAGTGCACCGAGTGCGGCGAGGGCCTCGAGGCGGTGCAGAAGTTCACCGACGACGCCCTGACCGAGTGCCCCCAGTGCGATGGCCGCCTGAAGAAGGTGTTCTCCGCGGTCGGCATTGTCTTCAAGGGTTCCGGCTTCTACCGCAACGACAGCCGCGGCTCCTCGTCGAGCAGCTCGCCGGCGTCCGCCTCGAAGTCGTCGACGTCCGGCTCGTCGACGTCGGACTCCTCGTCGTCGTCCTCCTCCTCGTCGTCTTCGTCGTCCTCGGACACGAAGTCGTCGAGCACCAGCGCCTCCACCGGCAGCTCCGCCGCGTAGCACCCGCTCACCGGACCCTGCCGGCGTACGACATGTCCGTCGTACGCCGGCAGGGTCTTCGGCGTATCCGGACCCGCTCCCTGCGCCGTCCGGGCGCCAGCTAGTGTGCCTGTCATGGCGAAGGCAGAGATCGGTGTAATCGGCGGCTCCGGCTTCTACTCGTTCCTCGACGACGTGACCGAGATCGAGATGGACACCCCGTACGGTCCCCCCAGCGACTCCCTCATCCTCGGCGAGATCACCGGCCGCAGGGTCGCCTTCCTGCCCCGGCACGGACGCGGACACCATCTGCCGCCGCATCGCATCAACTACCGCGCAAACCTGTGGGCACTGCGCTCGGTCGGGGTGCGCCAGGTCCTCGCCCCGTGCGCGGTGGGCGGCCTGCGCCCCGAGTACGGGCCGGGCACGCTGCTGGTGCCGGACCAGCTGGTCGACCGTACGAAGTCCCGGGAACAGTCCTACTTCGACGGGGTGCCGCTGCCCGACGGCACGGTGCCGAACGTGGTGCACGTGTCCCTGGCCGACCCCTACTGCCCGGCCGGCCGGGCGGCCGCGCTGAAGGCGGCCCGCGGGCGGGACTGGGAGCCGGTGGACGGCGGCACGCTGGTCGTCATAGAGGGCCCGCGCTTCTCGACCCGGGCCGAGTCGCTGTGGCACCAGGCGCAGGGCTGGTCCGTGGTGGGCATGACGGGTCACCCCGAGGCGGCACTCGCCCGTGAACTGGAGCTCTGCTACGCCTCGCTGACGCTGGTCACCGACCTCGACGCGGGCGCGGAGACCGGCGAGGGCGTGTCCCACGACGAGGTGCTGCGGGTGTTCGCGGCGAATGTGGACCGGCTGCGGGGTGTTCTCTTCGACGCGGTGGCCGCGCTGCCCTCGAACGAGGAGCGGGACTGCCCGTGCAGGACGGCGCTGGGCGGGATGGATCCGGGGTTCGTGCTGCCGTAGGGAGTTGTGGGGGCGCCGTGGGAGTTGCGGGGCGCCGTAGGGAGTTGCGGGGCGCCGGACCGTCCGGAACGTCCCGTTCGGGTGAGGGAGTTGTCCACAACCGGCCGGTAGTCCACGGGCTCCGGCGGGCGGCGGCCCGAGGCCTCATCGTGGCAGGGCAAGCCGGTCCCTCGTCCACAGGTGGTGGTCCCGTGTCCTTCGCTCACTCCTCCTCCACGTCCGCCTTCCCTTCCGCATCCGCGTTGCCCGACGCTCCCGCGACCTGCCAGGTGCCGCACTTCGCTCCTGTGCGGGTGCGGGGCGGGCGATATCAGCTGCACCGGTTCGTACGGCATCGGAGGCGGGCCGTGGCGGCTGGGCTCGCCGTCACCGCGGCCGCACTGGTGGCGGCGGGGCCACGGGAAGCCGACCGGTCCCGTGGACATCCGGTGGCCGAACCGGTACGGGAGCGCCGCGCCGTCGAGCTGGTGGCCGCGCCGGTGCGGATCGCCGACGGCGCCACGGTCCGGCTGCTCAGGCCCGGTGACCGCGTGGACGTCGTCGCAGCCGGGGACGCGACGGCGGGCGGCGAGGCGGCGCTGGTCGCACGCGGGGCGCGGGTGACGAAAGTGCCGGAACCGCTGGACGGCGCCGCTCAGGACGGAGCGCTGGTCGTGCTCTCGGTGCCGCGTTCCACCGCCACGCGACTGGCCGGTGCGAGCGCGACGGCCCGGCTGGCGGTGACGCTGTGCTGAGCCGGTGGACAGGGCCGCCTCTTCCTGACGTAGGTTGCGGAGCTGTTCGTTCCACACCCTGTGCGCACAACGAGAGGCCCCGAGGTGAGCGAGAAGAAGGATGCGAGCGTCTGGCAGGGCTTCAAGGCCTTCCTGATGCGCGGGAACGTCGTCGATCTGGCGGTGGCGGTTGTCATCGGCGCCGCATTCACCAACATCGTCAACTCGGTGGTGAAGGGCCTGATCAACCCGCTGGTCGGAGCGATCGGCACCAAGAACCTCGACAACTACAGCTCCTGCCTCAGTTCGACGTGCGAGGGCGACCGCGGCATCCGGCTGCTGTGGGGCTCGGTTCTCGGCGCCACGCTCACCTTCGTGATCACGGCGACCGTCGTCTACTTCCTGATGGTCCTGCCCATGTCCAAGTACCTGGGGCGACTGGAGGCCAGGAGAAAGGCGAAGGAGAGCGCACACGAAGTCATCGAGGTGACCGAGCTGGAGGTGCTCAAGGAGATCCGCGACGCGCTGCTCGCCCAGCAGCAGCGCGGGCCGGGGCGCGACGGGCGGTAGGGCCTCGTCGCCCGGGCGCAGAAGCGCCGGCGCGCGGCTCAGAGGTGATGCGGCGGCTTCTCGTCGAGGAAGCGCTTCAGGTCGGCCGCGCTGTCGCCGGTGGCGCCGGGCCGCTCGCCCCATCCCCGGTCCGTGTCGTCCGAGGACTGCTGGTCCAGCGGGTCGTCGAAGATCAGCGCGGGCTTCGGCTCGCGCGGCTCGGACTCGGCGGCGGTGCTCATGTGTCCAGAGTACGGGCCCCGGGCGGCACTCCGCCCGCTTGTGAACTCGTTCACAAGAATTTCCGCCACGCATCTGCTGTGCTTGGACCCATGACGTCCAGTCCCACTCCGGCCCCCTCCCCGCCGGGCGCACCCGGAAGCCGCGGTCCCCTGCGCAGACTCACCGCCCGGGGCCGCGACGAGGCCCATCGGGTCGCCTCACCGCTGGAGCTCTTCTTCGACCTGTGCTTCGTCGTGGCCGTCGCCCAGGCGGGCATGCAATTGGTGCACGCCGTCGCCGAGGGGCATGCGGGCGAAGGAATCCTCAATTACGCGATGGTCTTCTTCGCCATCTGGTGGGCGTGGATGAACTTCACCTGGTTCGCCTCGGCGTACGACAACGACGACGTGCTCTACCGCGCCGTCACCCTTGTCCAGATCGCCGGGGTGCTCGTCCTCGCGGCCGGGATCTCCCAGGCGTTCGAGGACCACGACTTTCTGGTCGTCTGGCTGGGCTATGTGATCATGCGGCTCGCCATGTCCGCGCAGTGGCTGCGCGTGGCGCGCTCCAGCGACGGCACGGAGAGAACGACGGCCCGGCGGTACGCGGGCGGCGTGCTGCTCTGTCAGGTCGGCTGGCTGGGACTGGTGGTCCTGCCCGAGGAGGCCAGACCCTGGGCGTTCCTGGTGATGGCGCTCCTCGAAATGTGCGTGCCGCTCTATGCGGAGCGGGCCTTCACCACGTCCTGGCACCCGCACCACATAGCCGAGCGGTACGGGCTCTTCACGATCATCGTGCTCGGCGAGACGATCGCGGCGGCCACCGTCGCAGTGAAGACCGGCATCGACGAGAACGACGCGCTGGGCGAGCTGCTGCCGATCGCCGCGGGCGGGCTGCTGATCATCTTCGCCGCCTGGTGGATCTACTTCGTGGTGCCCATCCACGGCCATCTGCGCTCCAACCGGCAGGCGTTCCTGTGGGGCTACGGCCACTACATCGTCTTCGCCTCGGCCGCCGCGATCGGCGCGGGCCTGGAGGTCGCGGTCGAGCAGGCCGTCGGCAAGGCGCACATCTCCACGCTGGCCGCGTCCGCCGCGGTGACCCTCCCGACGGCGCTCTACCTGCTCACCGTCTGGGCCCTGCACGCACGCCACTTCAAGATAGGCATCGCCGAGCAGCTGATCCTGCCGACCACGGCGCTGCTGGTGATCCTCTGCACCTTCCTGGGCGACTGGGCCGTCCTGGCTGCCGGTGTGGTGTCGGCGCTCTCGGTGGCGACCGGCGTGACACTGACCTCGCGCACGGCGTTCCGGGAGCACAAGGCCACCCGGCCTGCGGCCTGACGGGCCGGACATGGTGGCCTGGCGGGGGCTGGACACGGCGGCCTGGCGGAGGCCGGACATGGTGGCCTGACGGCCGGACACGGCGGCCGGAGGTGACCGCTGTGGCGTGGTGACTGCACGAGACTGCCCGCATGACAGTTGACGCATTGGCCGACGCTTTGACGGACGTCACCGGCGTGCGGGTGGGGCACGCGACGCGCACCGGCGAGGGTTGGCTCACCGGCACCACGGTCGTGCTCGCCCCCGACGGCGGGGCAGTCGCCGCCGTGGACGTCCGCGGAGGGGGTCCCGGCACCAAGGAGACCGACGCGCTCGACCCGCGCAACCTTGTGCAGAAGGTCGACGCGATCGTCCTGACCGGAGGCAGCGCGTACGGGCTCGACGCGGCGGCGGGGGTGATGGCCTGGCTGGAAGAGGAGGGGCGCGGTGTGCCCGTCGGGACGGACCCGGCGCATGTCGTGCCCGTGGTGCCCGCGGCATGCGTCTTCGACCTGGGGCGGGGCGGCGAGTTCCGGGCCAGGCCGGACGCGGCCACCGGCCGGGCGGCCGTCGAGGCCGCCGCCGCGAGCGAACCCGGCTCACGGGTTCAGGAGGGGTGCGTGGGCGCCGGCACCGGAGCCGCGGTCGGTCCGCTGAAGGGCGGGGTCGGCACCGCAAGCACCGTCCTGGCCTCGGGGATCACCGTGGCCGCGCTGGTGGTGGCCAACGCCGCGGGGTCGGTGACGGATCCGGAAACGGGTGTCCTGTACGGGGAGTTGTTCCAGGGGCGCGTGACGTACCCGGAGCAACACGTCCATGACGCGGCACGCCGCCGCCTCGCCGAGACCGCGGCAGAGAACGCGCCTCCCCCACTGAACACGACGCTCGCGGTGGTCGCCACGGACGCCCATCTGTCGAAGGCGCAGGCGCAGAAGCTCGCCGGCACGGCGCACGACGGCATCGCACGGGCCGTACGGCCGGTGCATCTGCTCCACGACGGAGACACGGTGTTCGCGCTCGCCACGGGAGGCCACCAGCTCGCCGCGGAGAACCCCCTCGCCCTGAACGAGATCCTCGCGGCGGGAGCGGACATGGTGACCCGCGCGATCGTGCGCGCCGTGCGCGCCGCCGAGCCGGCATCCGGACCGGGCGGATCGTGGCCGTCGTACGAGGAGTTGTACGGGAGTGGGAACCGGTAGCCGGTAGCCGGTAGCCGGTAGCCGGTAGCCGGTAGCCGGTAGCCGGTAGCCGGTAGCCGGTAGCCGAGGCTAGTGCGCACCCCCGCCCGCAAGTTGTGATTGTCCCGGTTCTGTCACGCGCTGGCGCCAGAGGCGACCGGAGGGAACCTCACCGGCCGCCCCGTCCCTCTTTCTCCACGCACTGGAGCGGATCACGCACATCACACGAACTGGGAGCAGCCCGTGACAACGCCGGACATAGCAGCGCGGCGCGTACTGGGGGCCTGTGCCGCCCTGATGGTCGGCACCCTCACCCTCACCGCGTGCGGCGGCAACGCCAACGCGAGCAACGACGGCAAGGGCGGCAAGGACTCCGCCGAGTCCTCCGCCGCGAAGATAGTCATATCGGCGAAGAACGGCTCGACCGGCGCGTCGATCAACTCGACGGGCGTCAAGGTCAGCAATGGCAAGCTGACCGGCGTCAAGATGACAGTGGCGGACAGCGGGCAGGCCGTACCGGGCACACTGTTGGCGAACGGCGGCGCCTGGAAGCCGAAGGAGCAGCTGGAGCGCGGCACCAAGTACGAGATATCGGCGACCGCGAAGGGCAGCAACGGCAAGACCGTCGCCGCCGACTCGACGTTCACCACGGTCTCTTCCGCGAACAGTTTCGTCGGGACGTACACGCCGGACGGCGGCACCACCGTCGGCGTCGGGATGCCGGTGTCGTTCACCTTCGACAAGGCGATCAGCGACAAGAAGGCCGTCCAGTCCCACATCAAGGTCACCTCCAGCAGCGGGCAGAAGGTCGTCGGGCACTGGTTCGGGGCGGACCGGCTCGACTTCCGGCCCGAGAAGTACTGGGAGACCGGGTCCAAGGTCACGATGAAGATCGACCTGGACGGGGTCGAGGGCGCCGACGGCGTCTACGGGGTGCAGAAGAAGACGGTCACCTTCACGATCGGGCGGTCGCAGGTCTCCACGGTCGACGTCAACACGCAGACCATGACCGTCGTGCGGGACGGACAGACTCTCAAGACGGTGCCGATCTCGTCGGGCAGCGCGGAGTTCACGACGTACAACGGGCAGATGGTGATCTCCGAGAAGTTCACGCAGCTCCACATGGACAGCAGGACGGTCAACCTCGCCGACGCGTACGACATCAAGGACGTCCCGCACGCGATGCGTCTGACCAGGTCGGGGACGTTCATCCACGGCAACTACTGGTACAACAAGGCCAACCCGCCGTTCGGCCGCGAAGGCACCAGCCACGGCTGCGTCGGGCTCCAGGACGTCCAGGGCGCGCAGGGCGACACCAGCGCCAAGTGGTTCTACGACAACTCGATGGTCGGGGACGTCGTGATCGTCAAGAACTCCCCCGACAAGCCGGTGGCGCCGGACAACGGTTTCAATGGCTGGAACATGCCGTGGAGCGAGTGGACCGCGGGGACCTCGGAGAGCACAGCCTGATCCGGACATCCGGTCACTTCGATCACCTGATTCGCCGAAGTGCCCTCTGAACAGTGCGTTTTGACGGATCCTCGGGCCGCGTGGGAACTTCCCTGGGCGGCCCGGGCGTTTTCCGGGCGTACGTTTTCTCGGTTCCCGGACATGATGTCCGACCGAGGGGCTACGGTATGCACCCACAAGGTGACATGCAGCAACGCCGGGAGAAACCTTGAGCGTTCCGTACGAGACGACAGCGTACGAACCACCCGAGTCGCCCGAGTCTCCGGAGGAGCACCTCGCGCGACTGCTCGGTCGCGCCCTGAACTCGTTCGAGCTGCCCGACGAGGTGATTCGGCGGCTCGACTGCGCGCTGGCGCACGACAGTTCCCTGCACTCCGCGCACCACAGCGCGGGGCTGCACCGGGAGATGTACCGGCACACCTGGCTGCTCGCCGACGGCTCGGCGCTCACGCTGTGGGAGCTCGTCCACAACACCGCGCCGGGATGCGGCCCACAGCATGAGGTGTACGCCGAGGAGGAAGAGCTGCGCGCCGCGACGGCCCGGCTGCCGCTGTCTCCGGACACCCCGGACTTCGAGCTGCCGGTGACGGTCCAGCTGTCGCCGGTGCATCCGCCCCGGCACGCGTACGTACCGGACGACTCGGCGGACCACGCGCGCCGGCTTCTGCGCCGGGCGGAGAACGCCGACCGGCCGGACGCGGCGACCGCCGCCCTGCTGGCCAGGGAGGCGTTCGCGCACCAGATCACACAGGCCTTCGGCCGCCCGTACCGCGCGGGGCGCGGCGCACTGCCCTTCTCGCTCTACGAGCACGCGTTTCTGCTGCGCGACGGGAAGGAGATCTCCCTGTGGGAGGTCGAGCACACGGCGACGCCCGACGGGCGGCACATGTGCGAGGTGTATGTGAGCGAGGACGTGGCCCGGGAGGCGATGGAGCGGCGGGCGGCACAGGTGCTGTGAGGGCCGGCCGGCCAGGGCGATGCGCTGCCGCTGGCCCGCGCCTCGCGCGCCGACCCACCCCGCGGCCACCGCGCGTGAGCACGCGCCGCGCCTCAGCAGCTGCCATTCCTCAACGCCCGCGGTCGCCTCTCAGCGGCCGTCGCTGAACTGCCGTACCAGACCCGCGAACGCGTCCTCCTCCGCCGGAGTCAGCTCGACGCACTCCAGACGCGGGGCGGCCCGCCGCTGGGACGGGAGGGCGGGCAGATTGCCGCCGGCACGCCGCAGGGCGGCTTCGAAGCGGCCGCGGCGCAGCATGTGAGCCAGCCCCAGCGTCCAGGCGAGGGTCACCAGGACGAGAAAGCCCACACCCACCAGCTGGTAGATCGAGACGTGCTCAGGCATGCGGTCCAGTAGACACCACGGTCCGGGAATTCACCCCGGACCGTGATGTATCTCGCAGGTGCCGTGAACCACCCACAGCACCCCAAAGGGACGGCCTACGCGGCCACCGGCTCCTTCGCCTGCGCCGCCGCCGCGGTCGCACCCGCGCCGGACTCGGAGGCCACGGCCCCCGGCACCGGCTTCCGCATCCCCTTCAGGACGACCACCAGCGCCGTCGTGACGCATACGCCCGCGGCGATGGCGATCAGGTAGAGGAACGGGTTGCCGATCAGCGGGACCACGAAGACGCCGCCGTGCGGGGCGCGCAGGGTGGCGCCGAAGGCCATCGACAGCGCGCCGGTGACCGCGCCGCCCACCATCGAGGAGGGGATGACGCGCAGCGGGTCGGCCGCGGCGAACGGGATCGCGCCCTCCGAGATGAAGGAGGCGCCCAGTACCCAGGCGGCCTTGCCGTTCTCGCGCTCGGTCTGGGTGAAGAGCCTGCCGCGCACGGTCGTCGCCAGGGCCATGGCCAGCGGCGGGACCATACCGGCCGCCATCACGGCCGCCATGATCTTCATCGCGGAGTCGCTGGGGCTCGCGACCGCGATACCGGCGGTGGCGAAGGTGTACGCGACCTTGTTGACCGGGCCGCCGAGGTCGAAGCACATCATCAGGCCGAGCAGGGCGCCGAGCAGGACGGCGTTGGAGCCGGTGAGGCCGTTCAGCCAGTCGGTCAGGCCCTTCTGGGCCGAGGCGATGGGCTTGCCGATCACCACGAACATCAGGAATCCGACGATCGCCGAGGACACCAGCGGGATGACCACCACCGGCATGATGCCGCGCACCGCCGGTGGGATCTTCACCTTCTGGATCGTCAGCACCACACCGCCGGCGATCAGACCGGCCGCGAGACCGCCGAGGAAGCCCGCGTTGATGGTCATGGAGATCGCGCCGCCGACGAAGCCGGGGACGAGGCCGGGACGGTCCGCCATGCCGTAGGCGATGTAGCCCGCCAGGACCGGCACCAGGAAGCCGAAGGAGACGACGCCGATCTGGAAGAGCAGCGCGGCCCAGCTGTCGCCCTGGGTCCACACGAAGTGGTCCATGACCGACGGCGCCTTGTTGATCTCGTAGCCGCCGACCGCGAAGCCGAGGGCGATCAGCAGACCGCCGGCCGCGACGAACGGGACCATGTAGCTGACACCGCTCATCAGCCACTTGCGCAGCCTGGTGGCGTAGCCCTCGCCGGGCTCGCCGGTGCGCTCGACCGGTGTGCCGGGCGTGGCCGCCGCGGTGACCTCGCCGCGTTCCGCCTTTCCGCGGACCTCGGAGATGAGCTCGGCGGGCCGGTTGATGCCGGCCTTCACACCGACGTCGACGGTCGGCTTGCCGGCGAAACGGTCCTTCTCGCGTACGGGCACGTCGTGGGCGAAGATCACACCGTCCGCCGCCGCGATCACGGCCGGGTCGATCCGGGTGAAGCCGGCCGAGCCCTGCGTCTCGACGACGACCTCGATGCCCGCCTCGCGGCCCGCGTTCTCCAGCGACTCGGCCGCCATGTAGGTGTGGGCGATGCCGGTCGGGCAGGAGGTGACGGCGACGATGCGGAACGGCCGCCCGCCCCCGTCGGACGTGTCGCCGGACGTATCGCCGGACGTGTCGGCGGACGGCGTGGTGCCCGTGGCGGCGCCGGGGGAGGCCGCCCCCGGCGCCGCCACGGAGTCTTCGGAGGCACCCTCGGAGGCCGCCGCAGGCTCTTCGCCTCGGACGAGCGCGACCGCGGCCGACGCCTCGGACACCGACCGCAGCGCGTCGGTGAACTCGGGGTTCATGAGCTGGCGTGCCAGCGACGAAAGGATCGTCAGATGGGCGTCGTCGGCGCCGGCGGGGGCGGCGATCAGGAAGATCAGGTCGGCGGGGCCGTCCGCCGCGCCGAAGTCGATGCCGACGGAGCTGCGCCCGAAGGCGAGCGTCGGCTCGGTGACGTGCTGGCTGCGGCAGTGCGGGATGCCGATACCGCCGTCCAGGCCGGTCGGCATCTGGGCCTCGCGTGCCGCCACGTCGGCGAGGAAGCCGTCCAGGTCGGTCACCCGGCCCAGTGCGGCCATGCGCCCGGCGAGGGCGCGCGCCGCCGCTTCCTTCGTGTCGGCGGACAGGTCGAGGTCGACCAGATCCGCGGTGATCATGTCGCTCATCGCGGGCTCCTTCGCACGCGTATCGCCCGGGGACTGGGATGGGCGGGGAGGGGGACGGGGGTGCGGTGGGTGCGGCGGGTGCGGCGGGGGTGGGTGGAGAGGGCGGAGGCGGTGGAGGCGGTGGAGGCGGGGCCGGGGCAATCCCGCCTCACCCGGGCGGCAGGATGGCTCAGATCTGCCTGCCGCCCGTCGGCCGCGGCGAGTAACGGGGATCCTCGCCGCACCGGGGCCGGTCCGCTGAGAAGGCCGGAGCCGCGAAGTGCGGAGCCGCGAGGGCCGGAGCCGCGAAGTGCGGAGCCGCGAGGGCCGGGGCCGACAAGGCCGGGGCCGAGAAGGCCGGAGCCGAGAAGGCCGGAGCGCGCGTGGTCGATCATGACACCGGCTCCTTCAGGACTGACACCGGCTCCTTCAGTACGCGGTCGACCGGCACATCGCCCGTGACCGTCACCGCCGCGAGGTCCAGGTCGCCCGGCGTCGGCATCACGCTCCCGGGCAGCTGCACGGCCGCCGCTCCGTGCGCGACCGCCGAGGCGAGCGCCGCCGGTCCGCTGCCGCCGGCGATCAGGAAGCCGGCGAGCGAGGAGTCTCCGGCGCCGACATTGCTGCGTACGGTGTCGACGCGCGCGCTGCCGAACCAGGCGCCCGTGCCGTCCACGAGCAGCTGCCCGTCCGCGCCGAGGCTCGCGAGCACCGCGCGTGCGCCCAGCTCACGCAGTTCCTCGGCCGCCTTCATCGCGTCGCCGACGGTCGTCAGGGGGCGTCCCACGGCTTCCGCGAGCTCCTCCGCGTTCGGCTTGACCACGTCGGGCCGCTCGCGCAGCGCCGCCAGCAGCGCGGGACCGGAGGTGTCGAGAGCGATCCGCGCGCCCGCGGAGTGCGCCCGCGCGACCAGTTCGGCGTACCAGGCCGGTGCGAGCCCGCGCGGCAGGCTTCCGCAGCAGGCGATCCAGTCGGCGTCGACCGACTGCCGCCGTACCGTCTCCAGGAGCAGCTCCCGCTCGGCCGCGGCCAGTTCGGGCCCGGGCGCGTTGATCTTCGTGAGGACCCCGTCCGACTCCGCGAGCGCGATGTTCGAGCGGGTGGCTCCGGCGACCGGGACCGGCGCGACCTCGATGCCCTGCGCATGGAGCAGATCGGCGACCAGCGCCCCCGGCGCCCCGCCCAGCGGCAGTACCGCGACCGTGCGCCGTCCGGCGGCCGCGACGGCACGCGAGACGTTGACGCCCTTGCCGCCGGGGTCCATGCGCTCCCCTGTGGCGCGGATGACCTCTCCGCGGTCCAGCGAGGGGACCTCGTAGGTGCGGTCGAGGGACGGGTTGGGGGTGACGGTCAGGATCATGCGCGCACCACTTCCGTGCCGCCGCGCTCGATGGCGCGGGCGTCCTCGGGGCTCAGTCCGCTGTCGGTGATCAGCAGATCCACGTCGCTCAGGTCACCGAAGCGGGCGAAGTGCTCCTGGCCGTACTTGAAGGAGTCCGCCAGCAGCACCACACGGCGGGCGGCGGCGATCGCCGCCCGCTTGACCGCGGCCTCAGCGAGGTCGGGCGTGGTCAGGCCCTGGTCGGTGGAGAAGCCGTTGGCCGCCACGAACAGGACGTCGGCCCGGATCTCGCCGTAGGCACGCAGCGCCCAGGCGTCCACGGCGGCGCGCGTACGGTGCCGCACGCGCCCCCCGACGAGATGGAGCTGCAACCCGGGGTGGTCCGCGAGACGGGCCGCGATCGGCAGGGAGTGGGTGACGACGGTGAGCTCCGCCTCCAGCGGGAGGGCCCCGGCCAGACGGGCGACGGTCGTACCGGCGTCGAGGATCACCGTGCCCGCGCGCGGCAGCTCCGCGAGGGCCGCCTTCGCGATCCGGTCCTTCTCGTCGGCCGCGGTCGACTCGCGCTCGGTGAGGTCCGGCTCGAAGTCGAGCCGCCCGGCCGGGATGGCACCGCCGTGCACCCGGCGCAGCAGCCCGGCCCGGTCGAGGGCCTTCAGATCCCGGCGGATCGTCTCCGCCGTGACCTGGAACTCCTCGGCCAGCGACACCACGTCCACCCGGCCGCCGTCACGGGCCAGCCGCAGGATCTCCTGCTGCCGCTCCGGTGCGTACATGCCCGTTCCCTTCCGACTGATGCCCGAATTTGTGGTTTCGCCGAGAGGCTACGCCCAGTTGTCCGATAAGTAAACGGGTTCGGGCGCGGGCCGGACACAACCGGGCATGGCCACGCACGCGGATGCCTGCTCGCCGCGCTCCGGCACGGGCAATGCGCCCGCGCTCGGGCACGGCAATGCGCCCGCCCTCGGATCATGAGGACGGGCGCACCGAGAACATCTCCCCGAACGGGGAACCGTCTCACCCCATGAGCGCCGGCTCGCTCTCCGAAGCCGTCGCCCGCGCACCCTCCGCCGCCACCTTCTCCGCATCCCGCGCCCCCCGCCCCGGCAACGCGAACATCAGCAGGAAGATCACGGCCATGACCGCCGCCACCCAGCCCAGCGCATGCTGGAAGGCGTTCACGAAGGCGGGGCCCAGCTGGTCGTGGCCCAGGTCCTCGTCGATCACGCCGAAGAAGACCACGGACACCAGGCCCAGTCCCAGCGCGTTGCCCATCTGCTGCACGGTGTTGATGAGGCCCGACGCCGAACCGGAGTGTTCGCGCGGGACACCGGACAGCACCGCGTCGGTCAGCGGGGCGACGATCAGGCCCATGCCCACGCCCATCACGACCAGCGGAAGGGCCATCTGCCAGGAGGCGATGGACGTGCCGTACCGCTCGGACTCCCCCATGTAGATCAGGACACCCGCCGTCATCAGCAGCGCGCCCGCCTGGAGGACCGTGCGTCCGCCGAAGCGCGGGACCAGCTTCTGGACCGAGATGCCGGCCGCCGTGGAGACGGCGATCGAGAACGGCACGCCCGTCAGCCCGGCCCGCAGCGACCTCCAGCCGAGGCCCTCCTGCATGTACAGCGTCCACACCAGGAAGAAGACGCCGAGTGCGACACCGAAGACGGTCTGCACGGCGATGCCGGCTGCGAAGCTCTTCACCTTGAACAGGGACAGTTCGACGAGCGGGGAGCCGTCGCGGGCGGTCTTGCGCCGTTCGTACGCCACCAGCGCCGCGAAGACGCCGAGTGCGCCGGCCATGGAGACGTACCCCCACAGCGGCCAGCCGAGCTCACGGCCGCGGGTCAGCGGGTAGAGCAGCATCAGGAGGCCCAGGACGACGAGGGCGACCCCGACGAGGTCCAGCTTCAGCGCCTTGGGCGCCTTGGACTCGGTGATGAACCGGCGCCCGAGGATCAGGCCCGCGATGCCGACCGGGAGGTTGATGAGGAAGATCGGACGCCATTCCAGACCGAAGAGGTTCCACTCGGTGAGCAGTGCGCCGAGCAGCGGACCGGAGACCGCCCCGAGCCCCACGATCGCGCCGAACAGCCCGAACACCTTGCCCCGCTCGTGTGCCGGGAAGGTCGCGTGCACGATCGACAGGACCTGCGGCACCATCATCGCGGCCATGGCGCCCTGGAGGATGCGGGAGGCGACCAGCATCTCCGGGCCCGCCGCGAAGCCGCACAGCGCGGACGCGAGGGTGAAGCCGCCGATGCCGATGAGGAACAGCCGCTTGCGGCCGTGGATGTCGCCGAGGCGTCCGCCGGTGACGAGGCCGGCGGCGAAGGCGAGCGCGTAGCCGGCGGTTATCCACTGGATCTGGCTGACGGACGCGCCCGCCTCCCGCTGGATCGAGGGAATCGCGATGTTGACGATCGTGACGTCGACGAGGTCCATGAAGGCCGCGGTCATCACGATCGCGAGGGCGAACCAGCGGCGGCGGTCCGCGGCCGGGGCCTGGGCCGGGTCTGCCGAGCTGTCCGGGCCCGCTGAGCTGCTGTGGCTGCTGTCGCTGCTGTCCACAAGAGGTTCGGTGGAGGTCATGTCCCCAAAGCTATGACCACATTAGGTCAGATCATGTCCTAGTTCTGCGGCATCCTCGGATACATGACGACGGACACTCCGGCCCGGCTCCTTCAGCTCCTCTCCCTCCTCCAGACGCCCCGCGAATGGCCCGGCGGCGAGCTCGCCGACCGGCTCGGGGTGTCCCGCCGTACGGTCCGGCGGGACATCGACCGGCTGCGCGAGCTGGGGTATCCGGTGCAGGCGACCATGGGCGCCGACGGCGGCTACCGGCTTGTCGCGGGCAAGGCGATGCCGCCGCTCCTGCTCGACGACGAGGAGGCGGTGGCGATCGCGGTCGGGCTGCGGGCCGGGGCGGGCCACGCGGTCGAGGGGGTGGACGAGGCGTCCGTACGGGCGCTGGCCAAGCTGGAGCAGGTGCTGCCGTCGCGGCTCAGACACCGCGTGTCCACCCTCCAGGCCGCGACCACACCGCTGACCAGCGGGGACGGGGCGAGCATCGCGCCCGAGACGCTGACCGTGATGGCCTCGACGGTGGCCGGACGGGAGCGGCTGCGGTTCGCGTACCGCGCCGGGGACGGCACCGAGTCGCGGCGGGTGACGGAGCCGTACCGGCTGGTGTCGACGGGGCGCCGCTGGTACCTCGTGGCCTACGACCTCGACCGCGCCGACTGGCGCACCTTCCGCGTCGACCGGGTGAGCGAGCCGTTCGCGACCGGGGCGCGGTTCGCTCCGCGGGAGCTGCCGACGGGGAGCGCGGCGGAGTACCTGCGGCGGTCGATGTACCGCCGGCAGGAGACGTACGAGTTCACCGTCACCTTCGCCGCACCGGCCGACGTGGTCGCCGCCCGGCTGCCGGCCTGGCTCGGCAGGCCCGAGCCGCTGGACGACGGCACCTGCCGCCTGCGGGCCGAGACCGGGGACTCGGCCCAGTGGCTGGCGGTGCGGCTGGCGATGACGGGGGTCGAGTTCACGGTGCACGAGCCGGAGGAACTCCTGCGGCATGTACGGGAGTTGGGCGGGCGACTGGTCCGGGCGGGAGGCGCCTGAGAAACGGCGCGCCCGAGACGGGCATCGTCGGCCGTTCAACCGTCAACAGCCGTGCGTAGGGCGGCACTTGGTGGGCCGGTCGGAGGTGTTCGGCCCATGTGACACAATCTGCCATCCGGCGGGCCACCCCGGTGTTCAGGTACGGGGTGCCCCGCCGCTCAGCGTGCCCGGGGACACCCGAGACCCTGCCCAGGCCACCCGAGGACGAAAGAGCCGGACCCCGGCGCCCAGGGGGGTGGGGCGCCGGAGCCCGGCTGGGGGTGAGTCCCGGCGCCGGGGGGAGTGCGTCGGGACGTGGATCAGGGGGCCGGGGGCATGGCCCCGGGCCCGGACTTCAGGGACCGAAGTCCCGAACTCCTGAGCCCTGAAGACTTGTTCCCATGGCCATGCCGCTTGAAGCGGCGTAACACCGCCATGTTTGCGCGGTCTTTCGCCACCCGGCGTACGCGGGGCCCCGCCGTGGCTTACGCCGCCGCGTCGAAACCCGTGTCCCGTGCCAGCTTCTTCAGCTCCAGCAGCGCGTGCTTCTCGATCTGGCGGATGCGCTCACGCGTCAGGCCGTGCTCCTTGCCGACCTCGGTCAGCGTGCGCTCCCGGCCGTCCTCGATGCCGTACCGCATCTTGATGATCGAGGCCGTGCGCTGGTCCAGACGCCCGATCAGGCCGTCCAGTTCCTCGCTGCGCAGCAGTGTCAGCACCGACTGCTCCGGCGACACCGCCGAGGTGTCCTCCAGGAGGTCGCCGAACTGGGTCTCGCCCTCGTCGTCCACCGACATGTTCAGCGAGACCGGGTCGCGGGCCCAGTCCAGGACGTCGGAGACGCGCTCCGGCGTCGAGCCGAGCTCGGCGGCGATCTCCGCGGGCTCCGGGTCCCGGCCGTGTTCACGGTTGAACTCACGCTGCACACGGCGGACCCGGCCCAGCTCCTCCACCAGGTGGACGGGCAGCCGGATGGTGCGCGACTGGTCCGCTATCGAGCGGGTGATCGCCTGGCGGATCCACCAGGTGGCGTACGTCGAGAACTTGAAGCCCTTGCGGTAGTCGAACTTCTCGACCGCACGCACCAGGCCCGCGTTGCCCTCCTGGATCAGGTCGAGCAGGGGCAGGCCGCTACGGGGGTAGCGACGGGCCACGGCGACGACCAGACGGAGGTTGGAACGGATGAAGATCTCCTTGGCCCGCTCCCCCTCGGCGACCAGCGCCTGGAGTTCCTCACGGGTGGCGTCGGCCTTCGACTCCTCGTACCCGTCGAGGACCTGCCGCGCGAACACACCCGCCTCGATGATCTGGGACAGCTCGACCTCCTTGGCGGCGTCGAGCAGCGGTGTACGCGCGATCTCGTCGAGGTACATGCCGACCAGGTCGCGGTCGGCGATCTCGCCGCCATGGGCGCGAACACTGCTTGCCCCGTCGGTCCCGCCGGTGGCGGACTGACGACGGGCGACGGCACGGGTTGCCATGCGTGCTCCCTTTGCGATGGTGGTTCAGCGGGTGGTCGTGCAGACGCTCGGCACTCTCCTCGGGTGCCCTGCATCCGATGGAAACAACGACTGGAATCCGGACAGAATTCCCAACCCGCCCCCCTATTTTTCTGATCATGCAGTACCCTGTGCCGCCGCAGGAGGAGGCGTGATGCCGTCGGAACGTACGGAGGTCCAGGTCAGACCGGGAGCCGAGAGTGACCTCGAAGCCCTCACCGACATCTACAACCACTACGTACGTGAGACGCCCATCACATTCGACACCGCCGCGTTCACTCCGCAGGAGCGCCGCCCCTGGCTGCTCTCCCACCCTGAAGACGGCCCGTACCGGCTGATGGTTGCCGCCGAAGGGGGCTCGCCGGGCAACGCACAGGAGATTCTCGGCTACGCCACATCCAGCCCTTATCGCGCGAAGCCCGCGTACTCGACCTCCGTGGAGGTGACGGTCTACGTGGCCCCCCATGCGAGCGGCCGCGGTGTCGGCACGCTTCTGTACCAGGCCCTCTTCAAGGCGCTCGCCGCAGAGGACGTGCACCGTGCCTACGCGGGCATCGCGCAGCCCAACGAGGCGTCCGAGCGATTGCACCGGCGGTTCGGCTTCCGGCACGTCGGCACGTACCGGGAAGTGGGCCGCAAGTTCGGCCGCTACTGGGACGTGGCCTGGTACGAGAAGGGGCTCTGAGCCCGCACCGAGCACGACGGTTCAGCCGAACTGCACCGACCGCTTGGCCATCCCCATCCAGAACCCGTCGATCACGGACCTCTGCGCGTCCAGCTCGCCCCCGGCCTCCGCCGCGCCCATCGTCACGAAGAGCGGTGCGAAGTGCTCGGTGCGCGGGTGGGCGTAGCGGCCGGCCGGGGCCTTGTTCAGGAAGTCCAGCAGAGCGTCCCAGTCGCGGGTCTCCAGCGCCCGGCGCCCCCAGTCGTCGAACTCCGAGGACCAGCTCGGCACTCCCCCGCCCGTGTGCCGCAGCGCGGCCAGGTTGTGGGTGAAGAAGCCGGAGCCGACGATCAGCACGCCCTCCTCGCGCAGGGGCGCGAGCCGGCGGCCGATCTCCATCAGCCGGACCGGGTCGAGGGTCGGCATGGAGATCTGCAGGACGGGGATGTCGGCCTCGGGGAACATCTCGACCAGCGGGACGTAGGCGCCGTGGTCGAGGCCGCGGTCCGGGATGTCCTGCACGGGCAGACCGGGGGCGCGCAGCAGCTTGCGGACGGACTCGGCGAGTCCGGGGGCGCCGGGGGCCGCGTACCGCACCTGGTAGTAGTGCTCCGGGAAGCCCCAGAAGTCGTAGACGAGCGGGACGGGCTCCGTGGCGCCGAGGGCGAGCGGGGCCTCCTCCCAGTGGGCGGAGACCATGAGGATCGCGGTGGGGCGCGGCAGGGCGGCGGACCAGGCGGCGAGCTGGCCGGGCCAGATCGGGTCGTCCGCCAGGGGCGGGGCGCCGTGACTGAGGTAGAGAGCGGGCATCCGCTCCTGGATGGCGGCGGACATGGCGGCTACTCCCTGGGAAGACATCACTTGCTGAGAAGACACGTGCCGAAGCACTCGGCACTACACATGCGGACTACCCGTCCCGCGCTTACTTGAACTCTCAAAGTGTCTGCTGCAGAGCCTACGCCTCATTCGTTTAAGTTTCAAGGAGAATTCTCGTACAGTGGAGTACATGAACACCGCATCCGCATCCGCCTCCGCTGAGGAGCCTCGCTGGCTCACCGACGAGGAACAGCTCGTGTGGCGCTCCTACATCGAGGCCTCCACCCTCCTGGAGGACCACCTCGACCGCCAGCTGCAGCGGGACGCGGGCATGCCGCACATCTACTACGGACTCCTCGTCCAGCTCGCCGAGTCCCCGCGGCACCGGCTGCGGATGACCGAGCTGGCCATGTCCGCGAAGATCACCCGCTCCCGCCTCTCCCACGCGATCGCGCGCCTGGAGAAGAACGGCTGGGTGCGGCGCGAGGACTGCCCCTCCGACAAGCGGGGGCAGTTCGCGGTGCTGACCGAGGAGGGCCACGACGTCCTGCGGCGGACCGCGCCGGGCCATGTGACCGCCGTACGGCAGGCGGTGTTCGAGCGGCTCACCCCGGAACAGCAGAAGTCCCTCGGCGAGATCATGCGGATCCTCGCCGAGGGACTTCAGCCGGCCGAGGCCGGTGCGGACCTGCCCTGGCTCCGCTGAACGCGTCACCAGGGCAGGTCCTTCAGGGTCGTACGTGCGGAGCGTCCCCATCCCCGCACGTACGCAGGGGCCGAAGGGGTACGACCGGACGGTCGCCGTGGGCGGGCTCGGTGAGCCCAGGGCTCAGTGGGCGACCACCGGCACCGCCACCTGGTCCTCGGCACCCTCGCCCTCGGTCGATCCGGCCACCGTGGTGCTGCCCGGGCGGCCGGTGTTGATGAAGGTCGCGGCGATCGTGGCGGCGATCACCAGGATGCCGACGGCGAACCAGATCGCGTTGGTGTAGCCGTGCACCTGACCCTGCAGCTGGACCAGCTGCTGCTGGGACCGCGAGGCGGCACCCGCGATGTGGTCCTCGATGTACGCGGTCGTCGCCGAGGCGGCGATCGTGTTCAGCAGGGCCGTACCGATCGCGCCGCCCACCTGCTGCGAGGTGTTGACCATCGCGGAGGCGACACCGGCGTCACGCGGCTCGACCCCGGTCGTGGCCAGGGACATGGCCGGCATGAACGCCGTACCCATGCCGAGGCCGAGCAGCACCATCGACGGCAGGATCACGCCGGTGTACGAGGAGCCGATCTCCAGCTGGGTCAGCAGCAGCATGCCCACCGACGCGACCAGGAAGCCCGGAGCCATCAGCAGGCGCGGGGCGACGCGGGTCATCAGACGGGTGCCGATCTGCGTCGAGCCGACCATCATGCCCGCGATCATCGGCAGGAAGGCGAAGCCGGTCTTGACCGGCGAGTAGCCCTTCACGATCTGCAGGTAGTAGGTCAGGAAGAGGAACAGGCCGAACATCGCGATGATCGCGAGGCCGAGGGAAAGGTAGACACCCCCGCGGTTGCGCTCGGTGACGACGCGCAGCGGCAGCAGTGGAGCCTTCACCTTGGCCTCGGTGAGGATGAACGCCGCGAGCAGGACCGCCGAGGCGATGAACATGCCGATCGTCACGGAGTCGCCCCAGCCGTCGGACTCGGCGCGGGTGAAGCCGTAGACCAGAGCGACCAGACCGAGGGTGGACAGGACGACGCCCGGGATGTCGAGCGGCGAACGGTTGCGGCCGCCCTCCGGCTCACGGATGACGAAGTACGCGCCCGCCGCCGCTATGACCGCGAACGGGATGTTGACGAAGAACGTCCAGCGCCAGTCCAGGTATTCGGTGAGGACACCGCCGAGGATGAAGCCCACGGCGCCGCCGCCACCCGCGATCGCGCCGTAGATACCGAAGGCCTTGGCCCGCTCCTTGGCCTCCGTGAACATCACGGCGAGCAGCGAGAGCGCGGCGGGCGCGAGCAGCGCGCCGAACGCGCCCTGAAGGGCACGGGCGCCGAACATCATCGCCTCGTTGGTGGCCGCACCGCCGAGCGCGGAGGCGCCGGCGAAGCCGACCAGACCCGCGACGAAGGCGCGCTTGCGGCCCCAGAGGTCGGCGATACGTCCGCCGAAGAGCAGCAGACCGCCGAAGGCGAGGGCGTAGGCCGTGACGACCCACTGACGGTTGCCGTCCGAGATCCCCAGGTCCTGCTGGGCGGACGGAAGGGCGATGTTCACGATGGTCGCGTCGAGCACGACCATCAGCTGGGCCAGCGCGATGAAGACGAGCGCTTTCCAGCGGTTGGCGTCGAGAGCGCCGGCGGTGCCGGCCTGAGCCTTTGAGGCTGTTTCAGACATGGAGGTACCCACTTCGGGACTTCGTGACGAAATAAACCGGAGAACGGTGTCGTGAGGGACGGCTGGTATCAGTGACGGGCGAGGCGCCCGGATCCAATCGGTCGAGCCAGGGTCAGGGTCAGGGCCAGGTCGGTTCAGGTCAGGTCGGTTCAGGTCAGGTCAGGTCGGTTCAGGGGATCTCAGGTGGCGCACCCTCCGCGCAGGTCCCCCATGGTCGCGGCCGTGCCCGGGAGGGTGGAGCGGGCCGGGGCCCGCAGTCCGTCCAGGAACAGCTGCAGGTGCCGGTGCACGAAGCGGTCATGGCTGAGGCAGCCGGTGCCGGCCGGCGGTCGGCTGAGCTGGGCCACGGCGACCATCAGGTCACCCACGCCCACGTCGGTGCGGAGCTGTCCGGCCGCCCTGGCGCGGTCCATGAGCTCCTCGACCAGCTGCTCGACGCGCTCCCGCGCGGCTTCCAGGTCGGGGTGGTGCTTGTCGAAGGTGCTGGCGACCATCGGGCACAGCGCGCTGATCCGCTCGTCGGCGGAGGCGTGCACGAAGCGCTCCAGCGCCTCGAACGCGTCGCCGGTCTCGGCGAGCGCCCGCTTGGCAGCCTCACCCGTCCGGTCCATGACCGAGCAGACGACCTCGCGGACCAGAGCGTCGCGGTCCGGGAAGTTGCGGTACACCGTGGCGTTGCCGACGCCAGCCCGGCGGGCGATGTCGTCGAGCGGCACATCGGGGCCGAGCTCGACGAACATCTCGCGGGCGGCGGTGACGATGCGCTCCCGGTTGCGCAGGGCGTCGGCCCGCGGCCGGGTCACCTTTCGCTGCACGGGGGTCGCGGTCTGCACGGCGTACTCCTGGGTCGAGTGGACGGTGGCGCCTTGGTCGAGTGGACGGTGGCGCCTTCTTGGGTCTTCCGGCCGGCAATCCGGGGAGGGACTCCCCGTTTCGCGCGGACACAGTTCCAAACGGGGAAACGATCCCCGGTTATTTCCCGCCACCGAAGAGATTTGCTGTGACCTGAGTCACATCACCTCCCGGGCGAGAAACCCACGTTCGGCCTCTCCAGCGCGCGCCCGCCGACCCCTCGACAGAGGGTGATCGAGAGGGTGCAGCCGGTGACCGGCGGCTGCCTGGAGCGAAAGGCCGTGCATGCAGCCCCAGCCTGAGGGACCCCGGGTACCGCCGCTCCGCCGCATACGCTCGCGCCGCGTGGCCGCGTTCGCGTCCGTGACCGCCCTGACCCTCGCGGTCAGCACCTCGGCCGGCACCGGACACCTCACCCAGGGCCGCACCTCGGCCGGGTCCGGGCCGGTCACCGTGGCACGCTCCACCGCACTCGGTCCCTGCATGATCAACGGCGGCCCGGCCGTCCAGATGTCGGAGGGCGTGCCGACGCCCGGCGGCTACTCCCGCTCCACCGGCACCGTACGCGCCCTCACCCTGATGGTCGACTTCGCCGACGCACCCGGCCGGGGCAGCGCGCTCGACCGCTTCCACGAGTTCTTCCCGCAGACCCAGCAGTGGTTCCGCACCAGTTCCTACGGCCGTCTCGACTACCGTCCCGAGACCCCGATCCCCACCTGGCTGCGCATGCCCAAGCCCTTCCGGGAGTACGGCATAGAACGCGGCGCCCCCTTCGACCCCGGCTACCGCAAGCTGGTCCAGGACATCGTGGCCGCGACCGACGCCGACATCGACTTCCGCTCGTACGACTTCCTGAACGTACTGATCACCCCGAACGCCGGACCCTCCGCCCTGGACACGGTCCTGTCGGTGACCTTCGCCGGCAACACGGAGGCACCGGTCGCCGACGGCGTCCCGGTGGGCAACGCGTCCTTCGTCTACTCCCGCCAGGACGACGGCTCCGGCTCCTACCACCGCACCGGCTACCGCGTCCTGCCCCATGAGAACGGCCATGTCTTCGGCCTGCCCGACCTCTACACCCAGGAGGGCGGGGGCGCCGTCGGCCACTGGGACATCATGAGCGAGGACTGGGGGGCCAACAACGACCTGCTCGCCTGGCACAAGTGGAAGCTGGGCTGGCTGGACGCCTCCCAGGTGCACTGCGCTGCGAGACCGGGCACGACGCAGTACACGCTGTCGCCGCTCTCCCGCGCCGGCGGCGTGAAGCTGATCTTCGTCCCCGTCGACGCCCGCACCGGATACGCCGTCGAACTGCGCACCCGCGGCGGCAACGACGAAGCCGTGTGCCGGCCGGGCGTGCTGATCTACCGGGTCGAGGCGGACGTCGACACCGGCCAGGGCCCGGTGACGGTGTACGACGCCCGGCAGGACAGCGGAGGCTGCACCCGCAGCCCGAACGTCCACGCCGAACTCTCGGACGCGGCGCTCACGCCCGGCGAGGACTTCAGGGACGCGGGCAAGCGGATCCGGATCACGGTGGCGGCGGTGGATGTCAGGGGGAACTATCGCGTGCTGGTGACGCGGACCTAGGGCCGGCCTCGGTGTGGGGGGAGGTTCTGGGAGTGGGTCGGATTACGGTAGGGCTGCCGTGACCGCCGTACCGGAGAAGCGATGCCCGCAACGCCCGCACCTCGTACGACGGACTCCCGCGAGGGTGTGGAGTCCGGACCCCGTGCCGTACGCCCCGTGCCGAACGGGCGCACCGTGCCCGAGGAGGCGATCACACCGCTGATCCGTGGGATCGCCGTCCTGCGGGAACTGACCGAGGCGGACGGAACGCTGAGCCTGAGCGGGCTGGAGCGCGCCACCGGCCTCGCGCGCTCCACGGTCGACAGGATCACCTCCACGCTCGCCCGCATGGGATACGTCCGACTCGACGGCCGGGATGTGATCCTCACCCCGCGTGTGATGGAGCTGGGCAACGCGTACCTGGCCGCACTGCGTCTGCCCGCGCTGCTGAACGCCCACGCGGACGCCCTCGCCGACGAACTGGACGAGTCGGTGTCCCTGGCGGTCGGCGACGGCGACGGCATCCGTTTCATCCACCAGGCCACCCGGCGCCGCGCGATCTCCCTGCGCTTCCGCATCGGCGACCCGCTCCCGGCAGAACGCACCGCGCCGGGCCCGCTGTTCGCGAGCGACTGGACGAAGGAGGCGTGGCAGGGCTGGCGGGAGCGCCGGGCGGCGGACCCGGAGGACCGGACCTTCACGGCCGTACCGCCCCGCGAACACCCGTCACCGGACAAGGACTTCGAACGCCGTGCCGCGCGGGCGCGGAAGGACGGCTGGGCACTGGACGACCAGTTGATCGAACCGGGACTGGTGGCGGTCTCCGTGCCCGTACGGGCCCCGGGTACGGGCCGGATCGCCTGCGTGGCAAGCGTGGTGAGCCACACGAGCCGCCACACGGCCACCCACCTGCGCGACACAGTTCTGCCCCGCCTGAGGGCGGCGGTGGCGGAGATGGAACGGGAACTGCGCCTGGCGCCACCGGCCGAACCGGGACCGGCACCGGCGGGCCTGGCGACCTGGACGGGCGCGTCGAAGCAGGAACTGGGCAGGGAGTTCATCGAGTCCCTGGCCCGCGGCCTGACCGTACTGACGGCTTTCGGCGAGGGGCGGGCACGGCTGACGCTGACGGAGGTGGCCAGAGCGACGGGTCTGGCACGCGCGACGGCCCGCCGGGCGCTGATCACCTACGAACACCTGGGCCTGGTGACCGCGACCCCCACGGACCGCACGTTCTCCCTGACCCCCCGGGTCCTCGCCCTGGGCTTCCCCCCTCTCTCCCGCACATCACTCCCGAGGATCGCGACGCCCCACCTGACGGACCTGTCCGCGAGGGTGGGCGAGACGGCGGCGCTGGCGGTATTGACGGACTCCGGCGGCTCCGATGATTCCGGCGGTTCCGGTTCCGGCGAGGAGATCCAATACACGGCACGCGCGGCAACAGGCCGAGTGATGAGCGTGAACATCCCCATCGGCACGAGACTGCCGGCACGGGAGACGGCGCTGGGGAGGGTGCTGCTGGGCCTGGATGAGGTACGAACCCCGGGCTACGCCCTGGTCGACCAGGAACGGGAGGAGGGCCTGCGCGCGATCGCGGTCCCGGTCCGCGACCGCACGGGCAGGGTGACCGCCGCAGCGAACGTGGCCCTGCACGCGGCACGCCGCACACTGCGGGAATGCGTCGAGGACATCCTCCCCGAGCTGAAGGCCGCGGCCACCCACATCGAGGCAGACCTCCACATGGCAAGCCGCTTCACCCGGGTCCCCCTGTCCTGATCCCCACGCCCACCACCACTTGGTAGTCGGCGCACTCCTGCAACTGGGCCGGCAGTGGTGCCGGCACGCCGCACGGAGTGGCGAAGTAGGTACCCATGTCGTGAGCAACGAGAGCGTCGAAGACGGCAGTGGCCGTGGTGGTGTCCTGTTGGACGGGACAACCGTCAACCGGGCACTGTCCGCGACACGGACGCCGGTCGAGCGCGGCGTCGCACGGCTGAAGTCCTGGCGCATCTTCCGCAGATCCCGGTGCAGCCCAAATCGAATGTCGTCGATTGCCGCGGCCGTCCTCACTCCGGAGCGGCAACGCTGAAACAGCTCAGTGCTTGCTCCTCTGGCGAATCCAACCGAAGGAAAGCCAACTGCGGCAGCGGGCCGAAAAGTTGACCGAGCCGGAAGAGCAGTGGAGCGCGGACAAGATCAGTAGCGAAATGTTGAGTATTGTTCGAGGTATTCGCCGCAATCCGGGTGCGGCCGACGCAGAAGGGAAACAAGGCGCCCGACCCCAAGAGGCTTATTCCAATCCGGAACCAATAACCCGAGGGGGAAATTCAGGGCTGCAATTCACAGACTCAAGGGCTGGGGCATTCGCGAATGCCCCAGCCCTCTGCAGCTTGCTCGTCAAGCAGCGGCAGGCCGCGACCGAGAGAGGACAGCCTGCCCCATAGCGTGGTATATCAAGAAGTCTATTTCTGGACTAGCCGTGCCGACGGACAGAACTTCTCCAATCGGTCGACACCTCACACAACGAGGAGCCCCGACTCTATGGCCCGAACAACCGCAAGAGTCCGATTTGGGCAGTTGAGCTTGGCCAAAATGATGCCGACCGTGCGCTTAACTCCATGCTCAGATATACTCAGCGATCGAGCGACTTGTCGGTTACTCAGCCCCTCGGCAATCAGGCGCAGCACCTGGTGTTCACGTGCCGTCAGTGAAATCATCGACGCGCGCTTCGAGGTGGTGTCATCACTGGCCTGGTCGGACACCGTCACGGACCGTCGCGCCAGGGTCGCCGACACATGAAATCGTCCGGCCTTCACGTCGACGATCGCTTCGCGCAGGGACTCGGGGCAGAGAACTGCCCAGTCCAGGAAACCGTTTGCATGATCGGCCCAGGATTGCTCAACAACGTCTGCTGAATCCACCAGGATCAGTACCTGTGTGTTCTGGATGCGCAGCTTTTCAGCGATCTCGCCAGGTACAGACCCCAAAGCATTGCTGTCTGAAATGACCAGCCAGCCGTTGCAGAATGTCGAGAGATCTTCGGTATCCGTGACGGATTGAACTGTCAACTGGATGTCGAGCGAACGAAGCATTCCCTCGATACTGTATCGACGAATGTCGTCTTCGATTATCAGTGCTATCCCAGTCTGTAACAGGGATCGTCCAGCCTGCAGGGAGGCTCGTCCGCCAGATATGTCAGGCGCCAAGTCGCCTATCCGGCTGCTGTAGTTTTCTTGATTTTCACTGCTCGAAACCGGTTGCCAAGTTAACCTGCTCTTCACGCTGCCCATATCAGCGATCCCCCGTTGCCCATATCAGTGGTCCCCCCGTTTCCTCACACTGAAATCTGGAAGGTTCGACTCCTGATAGATGAGCATGGCACGGAGTGACAGGAACTGTCCACCCCGAACTGGCCACCACGCTCGATCGACAAGGGCATCTCTGAAGAAAAATTTCAAGTAAAATTTCGCACAGGCCCGCGGAACTGTTTGCCACGTTCGATGACCCCGGCCTGATCGCGGATGCCGGGTTCATCCCGACGATCCGGTTGGCCGAGCGGTGCGCTGCGGATGGACTCCGACGGCCATCAGAACTTGACGATCCGTTCGGCCGCTACGTGCTCACCACCTTCGTCAAGGGCACCAGCATGGGCCTGTACGAGGCGGCCAAGCACATCCCCTGGGTGGCCGGGCGGCGAGTACAGCACGCACGGACTCGGCATCGAACCCGACTTGTACGACCCGAAGCTCGACGTCGACTTCATCCTGCTGCGCGAAGGGGATCCGAACGTCGTCGGCTCGGACCAGGCCGCGTGATGCCGGGTGCGCCCGCGGGGACGACGCGGGCGCCGAGTTGTCAGCGGGGCTGGACGGTGATGGTGCAGAGGCGCTTGGTGGCCCGGGTCAGGGCTACGTACAAGTCCTTTTCCCCACCGGGGCGGGCCGTGATGATTTCCTCGGGGCCCAGGACGACGACCCCGTCGAATTCCAGGCCGCGTGCTTCGGACGCCGGCACGATGCGTGCGTGGCGAGCGATGCCCTGGGCCATAAGCTCGCTCACCCTGGTGTCCGCGCAGATCACTCCCAGAAGCTCGCCCGGGTGCGCGGTGCTCTGGGCGCGGAGTTCCTGGACGACGGCGGTGACCAACCCGTCCGGAGGTGTGGTCACGGTGCGAGGGCTCTCACCGCTTCGCAGTGACCGTGTGGGGTTCTGGTCCGGAGCGATCCGCGCGAGCAGGTCACGGACGCTCTCCAGGATCTCCTGCGTGGTGCGGTAACTGACGGTCAGGTTGTGCAGTTTGAACCGCGGTCCGAGGTGGGGGCTCAGTGCTTCCTTCCAGTCGCGTGCTGTAGCGACGGGGCCTGCCTGGGCGAAGTCACCCACCAGCGTCATCGCTCTTGCCGGGCAGCGGCGGACGATCATCCGCCACTGCATGGCGGTCAGTTCCTGCGCCTCGTCGACGACGACGTGCCCGTAGGTCCGCTCAGGGGGGCCGTCGACCAGGTTCGCCGCCTCGTCCAGCAACGGCACATCGGCATCGGTCCACGGGTCGTCCGGACCGCGCAGCAGAAGGGACCGCTCCTGCGTGGTCAGGCGGGGCAGGCGCTCGGCGAGAGCGCCGGCGTCCGTCAGGAGCGCCTTGACGAGGTCACCGGGTACCAGCCGTGGCCACAACACCTCGACCGCTAGGTCGACGTCGGCGTCGTCGAGCAGATCGGCTCGGATGGCGTCCAGGTCCAGCTCGTGGACCGGCCCCGGGTCGGCCGCACCCTCGGCACGGCGCTGGGCGACTCCCGTGAACCGGTCGAGGTTCAGGCCCGTCATCCTTTCGGCATCGGCGTCGATCTGCTCCAGAAGGTCGCCCATGTCTCGTTGCATCGCGTCGGTGACCGCGTCGACCATGAGCTCTTTGAACACCTGGCGCGCGGGGTTGTGCCCCGATACGGCTGCCAAGGCGGCATCGCGTGCCGTGGCGACTTCCTCGCCGGAAAGGTGAACCAGTTCCTGTCCGACCCGCACGGTGAAGTCACCGGCGGGGGCTTGGTGGACGCGCAGCAGGCAGGCCAGGGCGTCGGCGAGGTCGGACCTTCCCTTGAGACGCGCCGTGTCGAACGGGCCCACCGTGTCCGTGGACACTCCGGCCAGTTCCCGGCAGGTCGCCAGAACGACGTCGTTCTCTCCGAGCGAGGGAAGGACCTGGGAGATGTAGTCGAGGAAGCGGGCGTTCGGGCCCACCACCAGGACACCCTCCTCCGTGGCGCGCGGAAACGCGTACAGGACATAGGCCGCCCGGTGCAGGGCGACCACCGTCTTGCCGGTGCCGGGTCCGCCCTGCACCACGGTCACGCCGCGGTGGGCGGAGCGGACGATCTCGTCCTGCTCGGCCTGCAGCGTCGCGACGGCCGCGTGCATCCTGCCCGTACGCCGTGCCGACAGAGCCTCGGTCAACGGGCCGTCCCCCACGACGTCCTCGTCGGTCGGGGCGGTCCCGTCCAGCAGTTCGTCGCTCACCGAGACGACCGTGCGCTCCTCGAGGCGCAGGTGCCGGCGGCGCCGCAGGTCCATCGGATGGACCGGTGTCGCCTCGTAGAAGGGCCGCGCCGCGTTCGCGCGCCAGTCCACGAGCAGAGGCAGGTCATCCTCCTCCGTGTGCAGTCCGATCCGCCCGATGCGCAGGGCCGTGCCGTCCGACCAGTCGATGCGCCCGAAGACCAGCCCCTTTTCGGCGCCCTCCAGCCGTCCGATTTCCTTGGCCAGACGCTCGGCGGCGTTTTCTCTCTCGTATGCCTCACCGGCGCTGTCCGCCGGGGCCTTCAACACATTCGCTCGATTTGCTCGCGCCTCGGAAAGCCGCTCGGTGAGCAACTCATACAAGGAGGACACATAATCCTGCTCCAATTCAACCGCACGCACGGCGGGATCATTGGTTTTCGACAACAGGGGTCTCCTTCCTTATGGGCGAGCCCGCCCTTGGATGCCGGCGGCGATGTTTTGCCACGCTCGGGAAAATGGGGAAGATCAGGAGAGGCGACCGGCGCGGGCCTCTTCGTGGTCCGGCACCGGTGTCGGGCTCTTCTTCTTTCCGGCAGCAGGCAAGGTGATCAGCAGCACGGCTGCTCCGAGGAGTGCGATGGCCGCGATCCAGCCCGCGCCGACGTGCATGGCATGGATGAACGCGTCATCGGCAGCCTGCGCAAGAGAGGGCCGGTGGACAGTGGTGGCGACGTGGCGGGCCTGTTCGGCGGAGACTCGCGCCTGATCCTGCACCGCACCTGATGCACCCTCCAGCGAAGGTTCGATCGCACGTCGGTACGTGATCGACATGATCGTGCCGCCTACTGCGATTCCGATCACGCTGCCGGTTTGTCGCACGGTGTTGGTGACGGCCGATCCGGCACCGGCCTGTTCCAACGGCAGGTCGCTGATCAATGCGGCCGTAACGGGGCCGATCACCATGCCGACCGAGAAACCCTGTACCAACAACAGGATCTCGATCCAGACCAGTGGAGTGTGGAGTCCGAGGAACCCGTACCCACCCATGGTCAGCGCAGCCACGGTCAGCGCCGGCACGGTCACAAGGCGCAGCGGCAGATGGCGAACCAGGCGCGAGGCAAGGGGCGCCCCCGCGAGCGCGCCGACTGCGGTCGGGATATTGGCCAAGCCCGCCCTCATCGGCGAAAATCCGAGCGCGCCCTGCAGGTAGAACGCGTTATAGAAGGTGATGGCGGCCACACCGAAGAGCAGCAGTCCGAGCGCCACATTGCCGCCACCGAATGTGCGTTGCGCGAACAGTCGCGGATCAAAGCTGGGCGCCTTGAGGCGCAGTTCGACGAGTACGAAAACGGCCAGCAGAACCAGACCGACAACGATCGGCACCCAAACGTCGGTACGACTCCACGCTGCCACCTGCCCCGCGCGGATCAGCCCGTAGGCCAACGCCACGAGCCCACTGATCGACAGCAACATTCCAGCGGGGTCCAGTGGTCGCCGAGTGGGGCTGCGGAAATTCGGAACCAGCACGGCGAGCCCGATCAACGCCAATGCCGCGACCGGAACATTGATCAGAAAGACCGAGCCCCACCAGAAATGATCGAGCAGGAACCCCGCCAGCACCGGGCCGGCGGCCATGCCGACACCGGCCGACGTCGAGAAAATGCCGATTGCGGCAGCCCGCGCGGGGCCGGTGAAGGTCCACATAAGGATGGCCATCATGGCGGGCGTGATCAGCGCGCTGCCCACACCCATCGCAGCTCGAGCTGCAATCAGCTGGCCCGCGTCGCTTGCGTACGCCGCCCACAGCGAAGACCCGGCGAAGATCACCAACCCACTGGAGAACACAGTCCGGTGACCGAACCGATCGCCCAATGCTCCTGCGGTGAACATCAATGTGGCGAAGGCCAGAGTGTACGCACCGGTCGCCCATTGCAGCTGACCGGGATCGGCCCCCAGTCCACGGACCGGGTCCGCGAGGGTCTCCAGCGTGGTACTCAGGACGGTATTTTCTATCCAAATCAGCAGTGAACACAGCATAAGAATGGCAAGAATCAACTGCTGCCCGGACTTCGGCAGCCTTGGAGGCACGGTCATGAACACCTTCGGATATCGATGAACGGGACCTTGACCGAGTGGAATATAAGCAAGCACCACAACGCTGTCAAGCTTGGAGTTTCTCGCCAAAACTATTGCGACCGAACGAACTATATGCCTCTGCCAGATTTGCGAACTGAGCATTTTTGTGCCTCTGGCGGATTTGCGAGTCGAAGGAATTCACTCCCGGAGGGTTGCGGCGAGAAAGCACTACGGCACGACCGCCCGCATGATGAGGTCCGCCGCTCGCTCCGCCGTCGTCTCACCATGGTTGTCGATGACGAGGTCGGGGGTGCGGGGGAACTCCGCGCGGGTGTCGACCCCGACGACACCGCGCAGAGCCCCGGCGTCCGTCCCTTCGGGGCCGTAGAACGCGGCGCGGCCCTCGCGTGTGCGCAGCTCCTCGATCGGTGCCCGCAGCCAGACCTCGACATAGCCGGAGGTATGGCGGCGGTCCAGCAGTCCCAGTGAGCAGCAGGCGGTGAGCAGCATGTGCGTGAGACACTCAGCCAGGCCCAGCGCCGTGGTCGCCTCGGCCGCGCTCAGCGCGCCGCGGTCGGCGAGGAGGTCGAACAGACGGAGTCGGACGGCCGTTGCCAGGACCTTGGTTCTGCGAAAGCCGTCAAGGAGGTCCAGCAGGGCCGCGGGGGTGTTGCCTGAACTGTCGTTCTGAGGGTTCCCGGTTTGCCTCACTCGCCCTCCACGGTTCCGTGGTCTGTCTGGTGTTGCAGGTCGGCGCCACCCGGCCGGACCGCCGATGCGGGGTCGTGTCCCAAGTAGCGGTGGACCGCGTGAACGTCGTCGAATGCTCGGCGCAGGCGCCCGAGTACGCCCCGCGGGCGGCCGGGCTTGTCCAGGGCTGTCATGTGTCGTCGTTTGTCCTCGTTCCTCGAATCCGACGGTTCGGACATCAATGGCCGCTGAGCGAATCGAGCCAGCGCCGGAGGTGCGCGGCGGTCTCTGCCGCCTGTTCCTCGATGATCGAGAAGTGATCTGCCTCGATGTACTCGGCCAATGCACGGTGTTGCCAGTCGGGGACGGGGTCGACGTCCCCGAAGCTGCTCAGCGTCACGGTGGCCCGCAGATTCAGCGTCGGCGCGGCGATCGGCTCGGCCTCGCGCTCGGGGTATATCCGCACATAGCCGCCCATGGAGACCAGGCCGTGGTCGTCGACGGGGGTCAGCGCGTTGTCCCGGGACAGGATCTGCCCCAGCGCGTCGGTGAGCACGAGGCGGTTGAGTTCGTGCTCTTCCGGGGAGTAGGTGTCGATCATCGCGACGCCCGCGAGCTCGCCGCCGTCGTCCTCGATCCGCCGGGCGACCGCATGGGCGAGCGCACCACCGGCCGAATAGCCGATGAGCGCCACCGGGCCTCGCTCGAGTTCCGACGCGACGGCCGCGGCGAGGCTCTCGATCGCCGCCGCCCAGGTCGCCGGCAGGTCGTCGCCTGTGCGCATGCCGGGCAGCCGCACCGCACTGACCTGCCGCTCGCCGCCCAGTTCGCGGGCCAGGCGCGCGAACTGGTGCGGGCCCGATCCCGCCAGGAACGAGGGGATGCAGACCAGTGCCGGTGCCGCGGCGCCGCGCGCCAGGAGCTGCACATCCGGGCGCCGTGCGGCGGCCTCGCCGACGGAGTACGCGATCATCAGAGCCGAGCTCGCGATCAGCAGGGGCATCGCCCCTTCCAGCTCACCGCGGCGATGCGCCGCCGACACCAGGTCGGTGATCGTGCCGCGCACGCCGGCCGGTGCCTGCTCGACCACGCCGGTGTCGGATTCCTCGATCAGCGATCGCACCAGTTTCGCCACATCGGCGGCGGTCGGGTAGTCGAAGATCAGCGTCGACGGCAGCGTCAGCCCCGTCAGCTGTGCGAGCCGGTTCCGGAATTCGACGGCACCGAGGGAGTCGAAACCGAGCTCGGTGAACGGTGCCTCCGGGTCGATCGCGTCGCCGGACAGGTGGCCGAGGACCGCCGAGGCGACGTTGCGCACCTCTCCCAGGATCACACCGTCGCGGTCGGCGTCGGGCAGTGCGGCCAGCTGTCGCGCCAGGCCGACACCGGCACTCGCGGCGGCCGGGGGAACCCCGATCATGCCGCGCAGTACGGCGGGCAGTGTGCCGCCACGCGCCAGGTCTGTGAGCGCCGCCGTGTCCAGCAGGGCCGTCATCGGTGTCGCCCGATCCGTCGCGAGCGCGTTGTCGAACAGCGCCATCCCGGACTCCGGGTCGATCGGGATCAGGCCCAGCCTGGCCCGGATCTGGCGGGCGTACTGCTCGGCGCCGTCCCCGCCGAGTATCCCTGCCATGCCTACGGTCCATAGTCCCCAGGCCAGTGAGTGCGCGGGCAGGCCCGCGCTGCGCCGCACGCGTGCCAGCGCGTCCAGGACGCTGTTCGCGGCGGCGTAGTTGCCCTGTCCTTGTCCGCCGAGCAACGGCGCCGCGGACGAGAACAGCACGAACGCCGCCAGATCCAGGTCGCGGGTCAGCTCGTGCAGGTGCAGTGCCGCATCGGCTTTCGGTGCCAGCACCCGTGTCGTCTGCGCGGCGGTGAGGGTGTCGAGCGTGCCGTCGTCCAGGACGCCCGCCGCATGGATGACGGCGGTCAGCGGGGCGTCGGTGTCGATGTCGGCCAGCAGGGCCTGGACCGCGGTGCGTTCGGTGACGTCGCACGCCACGACCCGGACGTGGGCGCCGAGGTCGGTCAGCTCGCTGACCAGTTCGGCGGCGCCGTCCGCGGCGACACCGCGCCGCGATGCCAGCAGCAGCCGTTGTGCGCCGTGCGCTGCGACCAGATGCCGAGCGACGATCGCGCCGATGCCGCCGGTGCCGCCGGTGATGAGCACCGTGCCGTGGTCGAACGACGGTGGCACGCCCGGTTCGGTGGCGGGCAGCTGCTGCAATCGCGGTGCCAGGAGCCGACCCTCGCGAACGACCAGGTGCGGTTCGTCCTGGGCCAGGGCGTCGGCGAGCGATTTGATCGGCAGGGCCTCGCCGTCGTGGTCGATGAGCAGGAACCGGCCCGGGTGCTCGGACTGTGCGCTACGCACCAGGCCCGCCACGGCGGCTCCGACCGGATCGGGTTCCTCGCCGGGCAGCCCGGCGGCCGTGCGCGTCGCGATCGCGAGCCGGCCGGGGTGTCCGGCGGCCATCCAGCCCTGCAACAGTGCGAGGGTCGTCAGCACGCCGGCGTGTATGTCCGCCGCGCCGGCACCGGTTCCGCGGGGCGCCGACCAGACCACCGTGTCGGGGACATCCTGCAGCACAGCGAGTTCCGCGAGATCGGCACAGCATGTCGGGGGCTCAGGGGCCTCGACGGTCGCCGGGTCGCCGAGCACGACGATGCGCCCGGTGTCCGCCTTGGAGACGGCAGGCACGGTGACCCACTCGAGGTCGAACAACGGTGCCGCGCCGCGCAGAAGGGCCAGCGCCCGCCGCTCGATCGGGCGGGACCGCACCGACTCCATGCTCAGCACGAGGGCACCGGTCGCGTCGACGGCCTCCACGCAGAAGGTGTCCGGTGCGACGCGGGCGATGCGGGCGCGCAGGGCACCCACGCCGGACTGTGCCAGCTGGACACCGTCGAAGGCGAAAGGCAGCGGCACCCGGCCGTCGGCCCCGCCCTCGGCGAGATGGCCGACAGCCGCGTGGAACACCGCGTCCAGCAGTGCCGGATGCAGTCCGAAGGCGGTGGCGCGCGCTGCGGTGTCGGTGTTGAGCGCCAGGTCGGCGAACACTTCCTCCCCACGCGACCACGCGGCGCGAACACCCTGGAACACCGGGCCGTACGCGAAGCCGAGGTCGCCGAGCGCGCGGTACACCTGCTGCCCGTCGACCGGATCGCCCGCAACCGGAGGCCACACCTGGGACCAGCCCGGCGCCGCGGTTGGCGCGGCGGCCGTGAGCAGGCCACGGGCATGCAGCACCCAGGCGTCGGCGGCGCGGGCGTGGATGGCCACGGTCCGGTGCCCCTCGGCGTCGGGTTCGCCCACGGCGAGCTGAATATCCGCGGCACCATCGGCCGTGAGGATCAGCGGCTCCGCGAGCACCAGTTCCGCCAGGCGCGGCACGCCGAGCCGGGCGCCGGCGGCCAGAGCCAGTTCCACGAATCCGGTACCTGGCATCAAGACCGCGCCGAGGACGGCGTGGTCGGCAAGCCATGGGTGCGTGCGCAGCGAGAGCCTGCCGGTGAACAGCCACTCGTCCTTGCCGGCGAGCTGCACCTGGGCGTGCAGCAGCGGATGGTCGGCGGAGTCGGCACCGGCGAGCGGCGCGGCGGCCTCCGCGGGCAGCAGCCAGAATCGTTCGTGCTGGAAGGGATAGGTAGGCAACGTGATCCGTGCCTGCGGTCGAGCTCCGAAGTAGGCCGCCCACCGCACCGGCAGGCCCGCGCAGTGCGCGGTTGCCAGCGCGGCGACCAGCTGCTCGGGTTCGGCGACTGTGCGACGGGATGCCGCGACCACCGATGCGCGCGCTGCGAGGTCTGTCGCCAGAGTGGAGCGGGTCATGGTCGTCAGCACCGCGTCCGGGCCCAGCTCGACGAACAGGCGCACACCCGAATCGAGCAGTGACTGCACCGCCGGGGCGAAGCGCACTGCCTCGCGCACCTGCCGTACCCAATACTCGGGCGTACCCACCGAATCGTCGGCGAATGCGCCGGAAACCGTGGAGCACAAGGGTATGCGTGGCTCGTGATACGTCAGGCCCGCGGCGATCTCCGCGAACTCGGTCAGCATCGGATCCATCAAGGCGGAGTGGAACGCGTGGCTCACCCGCAGCCTGCTGGTCTTGACGCCCTCGGCCACCAGCCTCGACTCGAGCGCCGATACCGCCTCGGTGTTTCCGGAGAAGACCACCGCATCGGGAGCGTTCACCGCGGCCAGCGAGGCCGCGGTGGCTGCCGAATCGGCGTTGACCGCCGCCAGCAGCTCCACGGCCCGCCCCTCCGGCACCGCGGCGGCCAGCATGCTCCCACCTGTCGGCAGCGCCCCCATCAATCGGCCCCGGGCCGCAACGAGTGCGCACGCATCCGACAACGACCACACACCGGCCACATACGCCGCGGCCAGCTCGCCGATCGAATGCCCGGCCACCACATCCGGCGTCACGCCCAACGACTCGACGAGGCGATACATCGCCACCTCGAACGCGAACAACGCGGGCTGGGTGTACTCGGTGCGGTCCAGCAGAGTCTCGGCAGTCGCGCCGAACATCACATCCCGCAGCGAATGCCCCAGGTGTGCGTCGAATTCCGCGCACACCTCGTCGAGCGCGGCCGCGAAAACCGGGAACGCCCGGTACAGCCCAGCGCCCATCCCGATCCGCTGCGCGCCCTGGCCGGTGAACAGGAACGCTGTCGTACCTGTCTGGCCGACGCCGTTGGCGATGCCCGGTCCCGACTCGTCGGCTGCCAGGCGCGCCAAGGCCGCCAGCAGCGTCTCCCGGTCCGAGCCCACGACGGCGGCGCGCTGCTCGAGCCGCGCGCGGTGCAGCGCCAGCGTCACCGCGACGTCGGTCAGGTCGAGCTCCGGACGTTCGCTCAGCGTGCCGTACAGACGGCGCGCCTGGGTCCGCAGCGCGGCAGGCGTCCGCGCGGACAGCAGCAGCGTCACGGCCGCCGGGCGCGGTGGATCGACCGGCCGCGGCTGGACCGCGGGCGCCTCTTCGAGGATCACGTGCGCGTTGGTCCCGCTGATCCCGAACGACGACACTCCCGCCCGGCGCGGACGCTCCCCGACCGGCCACGACTCGGCCTCGGTCAGGATCCGTACCGCGCCCGCCAACCACTCCACGTGCGGCGACGGCTCGTCGACATGCAGGGTGGGCGGCAGCGTCTCGTGCCGCAGCGCCTGCACCATCTTGATCACACCGCCGACACCGGCAGCCGCCTGCGCGTGCCCGATGTTCGACTTCAACGACCCGATCCGCAGCGGCTCGGCGCGATCCTGTCCGTAGGCGTTGATCAGCGCCTGTGCCTCGATCGGGTCACCCAGCGTGGTGCCGGTGCCGTGCGCCTCCACCGCGTCCACCTCGGCCGCGGCCACCCCTGCGTTGACCAGTGCCTGCGCGATCACCCGCTCCTGGGACGGACCGTTCGGTGCGGTCAAGCCGTTGCTCGCACCGTCCTGGTTGATGGCGCTACCGCGGATCACGGCCAGCACCGGGCGCCCGTTGCGCTGTGCGTCGGACAACCGCTCGAGGGCGAGCACGCCGACGCCCTCGGCCCACGAGACACCGTCCGCGGCACTCGAGAACGCCTTGCAGCGCCCATCCGGTGACAGCGCCCGCTGCCGGGAGAACTCCTGGAACAGCATCGGAGTCGACATGACCGTCACCCCGCTGGCCAGGACCAGCGACGTCTCCCCGGCGCGCAGTGCCTGCACCGCCAGATGCAGGGCCACCAGCGACGACGAACATGCCGTGTCCACCGTCACCGCGGGTCCTTCCAGACCGAGGGCGTAGGACACCCGGCCGGAGACGACGCTGCCGCCCGATCCGGTCGCCAGATAGCCTTCCGCGGCACCGTCGGCGGCCTCGCGCGCCGTGTAGCCGTAGTCCTGGTACATGACGCCCGCGTACACCCCGGTGTCGCTGCCCCGCAGTGAGGTCGGATCGATACCGGCGTCTTCGAGCGCTTCCCAGGACGCCTCGAGCAGCAGCCGCTGCTGCGGGTCCATCGCTGCTGCCTCACGGGGGCCGATGCCGAAGAAGGCGGCATCGAAATCACCTGCGGCATGCAGGAATCCGCCTTCCCGGGTGTAGATCTTGCCGGGTTTGCCGGGGTCGGTGTCGTACAGGTGATCGACGTCCCAGCCGCGGTCGCCCGGGATCTGGGTGATCGCGTCGACGCGCCCGGCGATCAGTTCCCAGAGCTGGTCAGGATTCTCGACGCCGCCGGGATACCGGCAGCTCATGCCGACGATCGCGATCGGCTCGTCGGCCCTGGCCTTGGCCCTGGTCGAGGCGGGGCGCGGGCGCGTCGGCGCCGAGCCGTCGACCCGGGTACGCAGGAAGCCCGCGACAGCGGCGGTGGTCGGATAGTCGAACACCAGGGTGGACGGAAGCTGAACACCGGTGGCGGCGGTCACCTTGTTGCGGAACTCGACTCCGCCGAGCGAGTCGAAGCCCAGTTCCGTGAACGGTGTTTCGGGGTCGATGGCGTCGGCCGACTCGTGGCCGAGGACCGCGGCGGCGATCGCGCGGACCTCATCGCGGATCAGCGCTTCCCACTGATCGGCGGGGGTGTCGAGCAACCGCTGGCGCAACGGGCTGTCGGCGATCTGGCCGCGCGACGGTACATGGATCAGGCCGCGCAGCACCGCGGGCAGCGTGCCGAGCCGGCCCAGCGCGGTGAGGGCGGGTGTGTCGAGCAGCGCGGTCATCAGCATCGGTTCGCCGGTGGTCAACGCATCGTCGAACATCTGCATGCCGGTGTCCGGTTCGATCGGGGACAGACCGAGACGCGTGCGGATCTGACGCACCAGATGTTCGGCACCCGGGTCGTTCAATGCCTCGGCCATGCCGCGCTTCCACAGCCCCCAGGCCAGCGACTGCGCGGGCAGACCGGCGCTGCGGCGCGCCTGGGCGAGCGCGTCCATCGCCGCGTTCGCGGCCGCGTAGTTGCCCTGGCCCTGCCCGCCGAGCAGCGGCCCGGCGGAGGAGAACAGCACGAACGCCGACAGGTCCATGTCGCGGGTGAGCTCGTGCAGATGCCAGGCGGCATCGACCTTCGGGGCGAGCACCCGGTCAACCTGCTCGGCGGTCAGGGTTTCGATGGTGCCGTCGGCGACCACGCCCGCGGTATGCACGACAGCGGTCACCGGTTCGTGCGCCGGTACGGATTCCAGCAGCGCCGCGACTTCGGCGCGATCGCTGACATCGCATGCGGCGACGCGTACGTCGGCGCCCAGCGCGGTCAGTTCGGTGACCAGCTCCGCGACGCCCGGCGCGGCGGAGCCGCGGCGCGAGGCGAGCAGCAGCCTGCGCACCCCGTGCCGGGTGATCAGGTGGCGTGCGGTGACGGCGCCCAGTCCGCCCGCCCCGCCGGTGATCAGGACCGTGCCCCCACCGAAGAGCTCGCCGGTCGATTCGACGGTGGTCGCACGGATCAGCCGCGGTGCCATCGTGGCGCCGTCGCGGATCGCGAGCTGTGGTTCGTCCGTGGCGACTGCTGCGGCGATCCGCTGGTGCAGGTCCGCGGGGTCGTTGTTGTCGAGGTCGACGTTCACGATGCGACCCGGATGTTCCGATTGCGCGCTGCGTACCAGGCCGCGGACGGCCGCTGCCGCTGGGTCTGGCGTCTCACCGGGCAGACCTGCTCCCTTGCGGGTCAGCACGATCAGCGTCGAGTCGGCGCAGCCCGGTTCGGTGAGCCAGTCGCGCAGCACCGCGAGGGCGTTGTGCACGGCGGTGCGGATGGTCGCGGGGACGTCGTCGCCGTCCGCCGGCGCCGTTTCGGGCGACCAGACGACAGCCGCGCCTGCGTGGCCCCCGCCTGCCGCGAACGCCGCGACATCCTCGAACGTCTCGGCGCAGCCTGCGACGGGTCGACCCAGTGCGACCAGCTGCCGGTCCGACACCGCAGGCGCCGTCACCGGCGTCCAGTCGATCGCGTAGAGCGAGCTGCGGGTACCGGCGAGAGCGCCGGCGTCCGCGGGGCGGGCGAGCACAGCGTCGATCGACAGCACCGCGGCGCCGGTGGCGTCGCAGGCGTCGATGCGCACCTTCTCGGGCCCCGTACGGATGATGCGGGCGCGGACCGCGGTGGCGCCGCGCCGGAACACACGGACGCCGCCGAAGGAGAACGGAAGCGGCAGCCTGCCGTCGGGCAGGTCGTCGGCGAGCACATCGATGGCAGCGTGGAAGGTCGCGTCCAGCACCGCCGGATGCACCCCGAAGCCCGCCGCCCGGCCTGCTGTCGTCTCGTCCAGGGTCACCTCGGCGAACACGTCGTCACCACTGGTCCAGGCGGCGCGCACGCCTTGGAAGCTCGGGCCGTAGCCGAATCCCAGGTCGGCGAGCCGGTCGTACAGACGCGTGCCGTCGATCGGGGTGCCGTCGGCCGGCGGCCAGTCGGGGTCGGTCCAGGCCGGCGTCACGCCGTCGGCGGGGGCGAGGGTGCCGGTGGCGTGCAGCGTCCAGTCCGGCTCGCCCGGATTGGACGGTGCGGTGCCGTTGACGGCACGCGAGTGGATCGACAGGCGTCGACGGCCGGTGTGGTCGGGCTCGGTCACCGAGACCTGCACGTCCACGGCAGCGGCACCGTCGAACAGCAGCGGCGTCGCCAGGACGAGTTCGTCCACGACGGGCAGTTCCAGGCGGCTGCCCGCGGCCAACGCGAGATCCACGAACCCGGTGCCGGGCAGAAGCATCGCTCCGAAGGCCGTGTGGTCGACGATCCACGGCTGGTCGGTGGTGGAAAGCCTGCCGCTGAAGAGCCATTCGTCGCGACCGGCAAGCGGCGCGGCGACGCGCAGCATCGGATGATCGAGCGCGGACAGGCCGGCGCGGCCCATGTCACCGATCGCATCGTCGTCGGGCTGCACCCAGTAGCGGCGATGCTGGAAAGCGTAGACAGGCAGGTCGAGGTGGGTGACCGGCCTTCCTGGTGACAGCGGCGCCCAGTCCACGGCAACGCCCGAGCAGTGGGCGGCGGCGAGCAGCCGCAGGAACTGGCCGACCTCATCGACGCCGCGCCGTGCCGCCGCCGCGACCAGCGAGCGGGACGCCACGTCGTCGATCAGTGTCTGGCGGGTCAGCGCCGCCAGCACCGCGTCCGGACCCACCTCGACGAACCGGCGCACACCGGCATCGACGAGTGACTGCACCGCCGGGGCGAACCGCACGGCCTCGCGCACCTGCCGCACCCAGTACTGCGGCGTCAGCAGCTCGGGACCGGCCGGCGCACCGGACACCGTGGAGCACACGCCAATGCGTGGCTCCCGATAGGCCACCGATCCGGCGACCTGCTCGTACTCGGCAAGCATCGGCTCCATCAGCGCCGAGTGGAAGGCATGACCGACCGTCAGCCGGGTCGTCTTCACACCCTCGTCCGCCAGCCGCTCCTCCAGTGCGGCGATCGCCGCCGTCTCGCCCGAGAACACCATCGCGGCAGGCGCGTTCACGGCCGCCAACGAGACCGTCCCGGCCGCGAGCAGTTCCAGCGCCCGCTCCTCCGACACCGCGGCGGCGAGCATCGCTCCATCGCTCGGCAACGCGCCCATCAGCCGACCACGGGCGGCAACGAGCCGGCACGCGTCGGCCAGCGACCACACCTCGGCCACATGGGCCGCGGCCAGCTCACCGATCGAATGCCCGACCACCACATCCGGGGTCACTCCGAACGACTCGACCAGGCGGTACATCGCCACCTCGAACGCGAACAGCGCGGGCTGCGTGAATTCCGTCCGGTCGAGCAGGTCCGTGGCCTCGGTCTCGCCGAACATGACCTCGCGCAGCGATCCCCCCAGCAGGGCATCGAATTCCGCGCACACCTCGTCGAGGGCAGCGGCGAACACGGGGAACGCGGCAGCCAACTCCGCGCCCATACCGACACGTTGCGCGCCCTGGCCGGTGAACAGGAAGGCCGTCCCGCCGGTGGTCGCGGCACCCGACACCCCATACGGGGATGCCGAACCCGCGGCCAGGGCCGTGAGGCCGGCGAGCAGACCGGCCCGGTCGGCGCCGAGCACCGCGCCGCGCCGGCCCAGCTGGGCGCGCGCGGTGGTCAGCACGGCGGCGACATCGGCGTCAGCCGCCTCGGGATGGTCGGCGAGCCAGGCCAGCAGCCGGCTCGCCTGTGCCCGCAGCGCGGTCTCCGACTTGGCCGAGAGCAACCACGGTGCCGGCGGCGTCGGTCGCCCCGGCTCCGGCTGCTGGACCACAGCACGCGGCGCCTCTTCGAGGATCACGTGAGCGTTGGTCCCGCTGATCCCGAAGGACGACACACCCGCCCGACGCGGACGATCAAGCTCCGGCCACCGCTGAGCCTGCGTCAGCAGTTTCACCGCGCCCGCCGACCAATCGACCTCGGGGGTCGGCTCGTCCACGTGCAAGGTCGAGGGCATGACCCCCTTGCGCATCGCCATGACCATCTTGATCACGCCCGCGACACCCGCCGCGGCCTGCGTGTGACCGATGTTCGACTTGACAGAACCCAACCACAACGGGTTGTCGTCCCCACGGGCCTGGCCGTAAGCGGACAGCAGCGCCCGCGCCTCGATCGGATCACCCAGCCGTGTACCCGTACCGTGCGCCTCCACGGCATCCACCTCGGCCGCCGACAGCCGCGCGTTGGCCAGCGCGGCCCGTATGACCCGCTCCTGCGCAGGCCCGTTCGGCGCGGTCAGCCGGCTGCTCGCACCGTCCTGGTTCACCGCGGAACCACGAAGCACCGCCAGCACCCGATGCCCGCTGCGCTCCGCATCCGACAGCCGCTCCAGCACCAGCACGCCCACGCCCTCGGCCCAGCCCGTGCCGTCCGCCGACGACGAGAACGCCCTGCACCGCCCGTCCGGCGACAACCCGCGCTGCCGGGAGAACTCCACGAACGTGCCGGGTGTCGCCATCACCGTCACACCACCGGCAAGCGCCATCGAACACTCACCCTGACGCAGTGCCTGAGCGGCAAGATGAAGCGCGACGAGCGAGGAGGAACACGCGGTGTCGACCGTCACCGCCGGCCCCTCCAAGCCGAAGGTGTAGGCCAGACGCCCCGACGCGACGCTGCCCGCGCTTCCGGTCAGCAGGTAGCCCTCGAAGTCCTCGGGCGCCTGGGGGGTCCGGGAGCCGTAGTCGTCGTACATGACGCCCATGTACACCCCGGTGCGAGTGCCCTTCAGCGCGGTCGGGGCGATGCCTGCGTGCTCGAAGGCCTCCCAGCCGGTCTCCAGCAGCAACCGCTGCTGGGGGTCCATCGCCGCCGCCTCGCGAGGGCTGATGCCGAAGAACTCGGCGTCGAACCGGTCCGCCTCGTACAGGAAGCCGCCTTCGCGGGTGTACGAGGTCCCGATGTGGTCGGGGTCCGGGTGGTACAGGTTTTCCAGGTCCCAGCCGCGGCCGTCCGGGAAGGGACCGACCGCGTCACGTTCGGCGCTCAGCAGCTCCCACAGGTCGTCCGGGGAGGCGATACCGCCCGGGAGCCGGCATGCCATGCCCACGATCGCGATCGGCTCGTGTGCGCGCTCCTCCAGCTCCTGCACACGCTGACGGCTCTCCCGCAGATCGACCGTTGCCCGCTTGAGGTAGTCGCGAAGTTTCTGCTCGTTGTTCATGTCTACCTGCCGAGTTCGTTGTCAAGTGCTGCGAAGAGTTCGTCGTCGGTCGCCAGGTCGAGGTCGGTGCCGTCGGGGCCGCCGTCCACCGTCCGAAGCAGGCCGCGCAGTCGCGCGGCGTACGTTCCTGCCGGTCCGTCGCCGTCCGACGGGCCGGCGGCCGAGAGTGCGGCCTCAAGTGCGTCCAGGGCCGCCTGGACCGGGTCTGCCACTTCGCCGACCAGCTCGCCCCGCAGGTGTTCGGCGACGGCTTGGGTGGTCGGGTGGTCGAAGACGAGCGTGCTGGGCAACCGCAGTTCGGTGATGGTGTTCAGCCTGTTGCGCAGTTCGACCGCGGTGAGGGAGTCGAAGCCCAGGTCCAGCAGTCCGCGCTGGACGTCGATCGTCCGCGGGGCCGGGTGGGCCAGGACGATGCCGACCTGTTCCCTGACGAGGTCGAGCAGCAGCTGCTGCTGCTCTTCCACGTCCAGGCCCGTGAGCCGCTGCGCCGGCGGGATCTCCGCCGGAGCGGAGGCACGCCGGCCAGCTCGGCGCTCGGTGCGCACCAGGCCCCGGTACAGCTCGGGCAGTGCGTCCCCGAGGCTCCGCAGTGCCGCGAGGTCGAGTGCCACCGGTGCGAGCACCGGTCGGGTCGCCGCCTCGCCGTCGGCTTGCGGCGCCTTGGCTCCGGCCAGGGCCGTGTCGAGGGCCACGAGTGCCCGGTCGGTCGGCATCGGCAGGATCCCGTTGCGTGCGAGCCTGGCCCGGTCGGCCCGGTCGAGGTCGTTCGCCATGCCGTCCTGCCACATTCCCCAGGCGAAGGACACGGCGGGCAGGCCCTCGGCGCGCCGGTATTCGGCGAGCGCGTCCAGGAAGGTGTTGCCGGCGGCGTAGTTGGCCTGTCCGGCGTTGCCCACCAGGCCGGCGACGGACGAGAAGAGGACGAAGTCCGTCAGCTCCAGTCCGGCGGTCAGCTCGTGCAGGTTCCAGGCGGCTTCCACCTTCGGCCGCAGGACCCGGGAGAGGCTCTCCCGGCTCATCGCCTCCAGCGTGGCGTCCTCGACAACTCCGGCCGCGTGCACAACCGCGGTGAGCGGGTGCTCGTCCGGGATCGAGGCGAGCAGCCCGGCCAGCGCGTCGCGGTCGGCCGCGTCGCATGCCGCGACCCGTACGTCCGCGCCGAGCGCCGTCAGTTCGGCGACCAGGTCCTCCGCCCCGCCTCGCCGGCTGGTGAGCAGCAGGCGACGGGCGCCGCGGGCGGTCACCAGGTGCCGGGCGACCTGGGCTCCGAGTGCGCCGGTGCCACCGGTGATCAGCACCGTACGATCCGGGTCGAACGCATCGTCGGCGTCCGAGGTCCGGACCGGGTACGGGACCTTGGCGAGCCGGGTCACGTAGGCCTGTCCCTGGTGCAGTTCGAGCTGCGGTCGGGGGTCGGCCAGGGCCGCGGCCAGCAGCTCGCGGCCGGCCGGCAGGCCGTCCGTGATCACGTGCTGGAAGCGTCCCGGGTGTTCCGACTCGGCGGTCCGCATCAGCCCGGAGAGTGCGCTGTGCGCCAGTTCCCCGGTGCTGACCACGGCGAGCCGCGCTGCGGCCGGCGCGTCGGTGGCGAGCCACTGCCGCAGTACCGCCAGCACCTCCTCCGTGACCCGGCCGGTCTCCTGCTCAGTGGCCGGGCGTACCGGAAGGACAACCACGTCGGGTGCGGGCGCGCCGTCCGCCGTCGAGGCGGCCAGGTCGGCGAGGTCGGCGTGGTGCTCGGCGGCGAGTCCGAGGTCGACCTCGCCGAGGACCGCGATGGCCGTGTCACCACCCGTGGAAAGTTCCACACCGGCCCGCTCCACCGCGTACACGTGCGGGTCGGAGGGGCGGGTCGGTGCGGTCCCTGCCGGCAGGGCCCGCAGGGCCAGCGATGCGACGGTGGCGACCGGCGCGCCCGTCTCGTCGGCGATGCCGACCGCGACCGTTCCGTCCGGGCCGGGCGACAGCTTGACCCGCAGGGTGCCGGCCCGGGCCCCGGTCAGCTGGACACCGCCGAAGGAGAAGGGCAGCCGTAGTTCGGCCGACTCCTCCAGGAGCAGTGCGTGCAGCGCGGCGTCGAACAGTGCCGGGTGCAGGGCGAATCCATCAGGGTCGACGGACAGCCGTACCTCGGCGTAGAGGTCCTCGCCCGAGCGCCATGCCGCCTTCAGGCCCTGGAAGGCGGGGCCGTAGCCGTAGCCCTGGTCGGCGAGGCGGTCGTACAGGTCCTCGACCGGCTGGGGCTCGGCGCCGGCCGGAGGCCAGGACGCAAGGTCGGGTTCGGGGCCGCCGGGAACGGCGGCCACCACGGTTCCGGTGGCGTGCCGGTTCCAGACGTCGCCTTCCTGGTCCCCGCGCGAGTGGACGGCGACGGGCCTGCGGCCGTCTCCGTCGGGGTCGCCGACGGTGATCTGGAGCTGGAGCGCACCCTCGTCGGGAAGGACCAGGGGTGCCTGGAGGGCGAGTTCCTCCAGCCGCTCGCAGCCGAGTGCGGCGCCCGCGTGGAGCGCGAGCTCCACCAGGGCCGTGCCCGGGACCAGCAGGGTGCCGGCGACGGCATGGTCGGCGAACCAGGGGTGGCTGCGGGCCGAGATCCGGCCGGTGAACAGGACACCGTCGGAGTCGGCGAGCGGAACCGCGGCCCCGAGCAGCGGGTGCCGTGCGGAGTCGAGTCCGGCCGAGGTGACGTCGCCGCCGGGCCCCTCCGTGAGCCAGTAGCGCCGGCGCTGGAAGGGGTAGGTCGGCAGGTCCGCGGCCGGTCCGGCGTTCTCGCCGAACAGTGCGCGCCAGTCCACCGGCACGCCCCGTACGTGGGCGTGGGCCAGGGCGGTGACGGCGGTGTGCGGCTCGGGGCGCCCGCCGCGCAGCACCGGGACCAGGAGCGATCCCGCGTCGAGGAAGTCCTGCCCCATCGCGCTGAGCACGCCGTCCGGGCCGAGCTCCAGGAAGGTCCGTACGCCTTCGGCCTCCAGGGCGCGTGCCGCGTCCAGGAAGCGCACGGGCCGGCGGACGTGCCGGACCCAGTACTCGGGCGCGGTCAGCTCCTCGGCGCTGACCAACTGCCCGGTCAGGGTGGAGACGATCGGGATGGTGGGCGCGGCGAACGTGAGCCCCTTCGCGACCGTCTGGAATTCGTCCAGCATCGCGTCCATGTGCGGGGAGTGGAAGGCGTGGCTGACGCGCAGCCGCTTGGTCTTGCGTCCCTGGGCGGAGAGTTCGGCTCCGATGGCCTCGACGGCTTCGGCGTCGCCCGAGAGCACCACGGAGGTGGGGCCGTTGACGGCGGCGATGCCCAGCAGATCCTCCCGTCCGGCGAGCAGCGGCAGCACCTCCTGTTCCTCGGACTGCACGGCGAGCATCGCGCCGCCGCCGGGCAGTGCCTGCATCAGCCGGCCGCGGGCCGCGACGAGCTGCGCCGCGTCCGCCAGTGAGAGGACGCCGGCGACGTGCGCGGCGGCCAGCTCACCGATGGAGTGACCCGCGAGGAAGTCCGGCCGTACGCCCCAGCCTTCGAGGAGCCGGAAGAGCGCGACCTCGGTTGCGAACAGGGCGGCCTGCGTGAAGCCGGTCTGGTCCAGCGGCGCCGGGTCCGCACCGAAGAGGATGTCGAGCAGCGGCGTTTCCAGCCATGGGTCGAGCTCTTCGCATACGGCGTCCAGGGCCTCGGCGTAGGCGGGGTAGGCGGTGTACAGCTCCCGGCCCATGCCGAGTCGCTGGCTGCCCTGACCGGTGAAGAGGACGGCCGTACGGCCGTCCACGGGTGTGCCCCGCACGGTCAGTGCCGCGCATCCGTCGACCGCTTCGGTGGCGGCGGAGGCCACCACCACGGCGCGGTGCGGCAGTCCGGCCCGTCCGACGGCCAGGGTCCGGCCCGTCGACGCCAGGTCCTGCTGCGCGGTGCCGGCGAGGGCCGCGCCCACCTGGTCCGCCTGCGCCAGCAGGGCCGCGTCGGTGTGCGCGGACAGCAGCAGCGGCACGACCGGCATCGGCTCGGCCGGCGGGACCGTCCCCTCGGCCGGCGGCTGCTCCACGACGACGTGGGCATTGGTACCGCTGATGCCGAAGGAGGACACGCCTGCCCGGCGCGGCCGCTCGGACTCGGGCCACGGCACTGCCTCGGTGAGCAGTTCCACCTCGCCGGCGGACCAGTCCACGTGCGGGCTGGGCTCGTCGATGTGGAGGCTCTTGGGGAGCACCCCGTGCTGCATCGCCATGACCATCTTGATGACGCCGGCCACACCGGCGGCGGCCTGGGAGTGTCCGATGTTGGACTTCAGGGAGCCCATCAGGAGGGGCGACGTACGCTCCTGCCCGTAGGTGGCGAGTACGGCCCGGGCCTCGATCGGGTCGCCCAGCGTGGTGCCGGTGCCGTGGGCTTCCAGTGCGTCGACGTCCGCGGTGGTCAGGCCCGCGTTGGTGAGGGCTTGGCGGATCACCCGCTCCTGGGAGAGGCCGTTGGGGGCGGTGAGGCCGTTGCTCGCACCATCCTGGTTGACGGCGGTTCCGCGGATCACGCCGAGGATCCGGCGGCCGTTGCGCCGGGCGTCGGAGAGCCGCTCCAGCAGGAGGATTCCGGCGCCTTCGGCCCAGGCCGCCCCGTCCGCCCGCGCGGAGAAGGACTTGCACCGGCCGTCCGGTGCCAGGCCACGCTGCCTGCTGAACTCCACGAACAGGGTGGGCGCGGCCAGTACGGTCACACCGCCGGCCAGGGCCAGCCCGCATTCGCCGTTCCGCAGCGCCTGCGCGGCGAGGTGGATGGAGACGAGCGAGGAGGAGCAGGCGGTGTCGACAGTGATCGCCGGTCCCTGCAGGCCGAAGGTGTAGGCGACGCGGCCGGAGGCGACACTGACCGTGCTGCCGACCGACAGGTAGCCCTCCAAGGCATCGGGGGCGTCCTTCAGGCGTGCCGCGTAGTCGTTGGCCATGACACCGGCGAACACACCGGTCTGGCTGCCCTTGAGAGAGGTCGGGTCGATGCCCGCGCGCTCGAAGGCCTCCCAGCAGATTTCCAGCAGCAGGCGCTGCTGCGGGTCGATGGCGGTGGCCTCCCGGGCGCTCACCCCGAAGAGCTCGGGGTCGAACTGCGGAGCCTCGTAGAGGAATCCGCCGTGCCGGGTGTACGAGGTGCCCACGTGGTCGGGGTCCGTGTCGTACAGGCCGTCCAGGTCCCAGCCGCGGTCGTTCGGGAACGGGCCGATGGCGTCCCGCTCGTCGGACAGCAGCGCCCACAGCTCCTCCGGCGAGCTGACCTCGCCCGGGTAGCGGCAGGCCATCGCGACGATCGCGATCGGCTCGTCGGAGGCACCGACGACCGGTTCGGCCCCGGCCACCGCGGCGGCCGAGCCGAGCAGTTCGGTTCGCAGGAAGCCGGCCAGCTCGACCGTGCTCGGGTAGTCGAACACCAGTGTCGCGGGCAGCTTCAGACCTGCGGCCGCGTTCAGCCGGTTGCGCAGTTCCACTGCCTTGAGCGAGTCGAAGCCCAGCTCGTTGAAGGCCCGGTCGGGCGCGACCTGGTCGGCGTCGGTGTGTCCCAGTACGGAGGCCACCACGCCGCGGACCAGTTCCAGCAGCGCGCGCTCCTGGTCCTGGGGGGCCAGGGGCGCCAGGCGTTCCTGGAGGGAGTTCCCGCCCGCCTGCTCGCCGACGGCGGCGCGCCGCGCCGGGCGCACCAGGCCGTGGAACAGCGCGGGCAGGGTGCCGTCCTCGCTCTGTGCCCGCAGTCCGGTGTAGTCCAGCAGCGCCGGAACGAGAACCGGCCGACGTGTCGCGAGGGCCGCGTCGAACAGCGCCAGCCCCTGCTCGCTGCCGATGGGGGCGATGCCTCCCCGGGACATGCGGGCGAGGTCGGCGTCGGTCAGGTGACCGGTCATCCCGCTGCCCTCGGCCCACAGGCCCCAGGCCAGCGACGTACCGGGCAGGCCCAGGGCCTGGCGGTGGTGCGCGAGGGCGTCCAGATAGGTGTTGGCCGCAGCGTAGTTGGCCTGTCCCGCGGTGCCGACCGTACCGGCCAGCGAGGAGAACAGGACGAACGCGTCCAGTTCCAGGTCGGCCGTCAGCTCGTGCAGGTGCCGGGCGGCATCGACCTTGGGGCGCAGTACGGTGTCGAGCTGCTCGGCCGTGAGAGCGTGCAGCGTGCCGTCGTCGAGGACGCCCGCGGTGTGCAGGACCGCGGTGAGCGGGTGCTCCGAGGGGATCGCGTCCAGCATCGCGGCGACCGCCATGCGGTCGGCCGTGTCACAGGCGACCACGGACACGTCGGTTCCGTGGGCCGTGAGTTCGGCCTCCAGCTCCAGCATGCCCGCCGCGTCCCGGCCGCGGCGGCTCGCCAGCAGCAGGTGCCGTACGCCGTGTTCGGCGACGAGGTGGCGGGCGAACAGCCGGCCCAGGGTGCCGGTGGCGCCCGTGATGAGCACGGTGCCCTCGGGGTTCAGGGCGGGCACGGTGTCGCCCGTCGTCGGCGACTTGACGAGCCGCGGTACCAGCAGTGCGCCGTCGCGCAGGCTCACCTGCGCGCCCGGTACGGCCAGCGCACGGCCGAGCTCGGCCTCGGAGAGGTCCCAGTCCGTCAGGTCCAGCAGGCCGAACCGGTCGGGGTTCTCGGCCATGGCGGTACGCACCAGCCCCCAGACGGGAGCCGAGCCGAGTCCGGCCTCCGTGCGGGCGGTGGTCGCGTCACGGGTCACGAAGACCAGGCGCGAGCCGGCGAACCGCTCCTCGGCGAGCCACTCCTGGGCCAGCCGCAGGGCCCGGTGTGCCACGGCGCCGGGGCCGTCCTCGCCGGGGAAGGGGACCACGACGAGCGGCGGGGTACCGACCATGCCGGCGAGGTCCGAGTAGCTGCCCAGAGGGGCGGGCAGCCCCCGCCGGCCGCTGTCGGAGTCGTCGAGGACGGCCCATCCGGCGGCCGGGGCGGCCTCCGGGGCGGTCGTCCACTCCACCTGGAGCAGCGGCCGGCGGGGGGTGCCCGAGCCGGCCAGCCGCGCGGGGTCCACGGCCCGCAGGCTGAGCGTCTTCACCGACGCGATCGGCGCACCGCTCGCGTCGGCGAGGGACAGGGCGGCACCCGAGCCCTCCGGGGTGATCCGTACGCGCAGCACGCCGGCTTTCACCGCGTGCAGCCGAACACCGGTCCAGGCGAACGGCAGCGCCAGGCGGCCGTCCTCCGCGAGCGCCAGCGGGTGCAGGGCGGCGTCGAGGAGGGCCGGGTGGATCCCGAACTCGCCCGGGGGGACGTCCTTCGGGAGCGCGACCTCGGCGAACATCTCCCGGCCTGCACGCCACAGCGCCCGCAGGCCCTGGAAGGCGGGTCCGTACTGGAAGCCCCGCTCGGCGAGCGTGTCGTACGCCGCCGTCAGGTCGACCGGCTCGGCGCCGGCCGGGGGCCAGGCGGTGTCGGCCGGTACGCCCGCACATCCTTCCGCGTGACCCAGTACGCCGGTGGCGTGCAGGGTCCACGGGTGGATCGCGGCGTCGTCGGACTCGGGCTCCGGGCGGGAGTGGACCGACAGCGCGCGCCGGCCCTCCTCGTCCGGAGCGTCGACCACGACCTGGAGCTGTACTCCGCCGCGGCCGGCCAGCACCAGCGGTGCCTGGAGGGTCAGCTCGTCGAGCTGGTCGAGGCCTGTGTGGTCACCCGCCCGGATGGCGAGGTCCACGAAGGCGGTACCGGGGAGCAGCACGGTGCCGGCCACGGCGTGGTCCGCCAGCCAGGGCTGCGTGTTCAGGGCGATCCTGCTGCTCAGGACCAGCTTGTCCGCGTCGGCCGTCCAGAGCGCGGCGCCGATGAGCGGGTGCCGCTCGGCGGCCATGCCGAGCCCGCCCGCGTCCCCGGCCGTCGCCGGGCCCTCCAGCCAGTGGCGCCGGCGCTGGAAGGGGTAGGTCGGCAGGTCGACGACCTCCCCCAGTCTCGACTTCGCTCGACCGGGGGGACCCCCATCGGGTCCGCCGACCACGGCGGTCCAGTCGAGCGGGGCGCCGGAGACGTGGGCCTGCGCCGCGGAGGCGAGGAAGTCGTCGAGTCCACCCTCGCCACGGTGGAGCGAGGGCACGGTGACGGCGCTGTCGTACGACGTGTCGTCGATCGTCTCCTGGAGCGCCACGGTCAGCACCGGGTGGGCGCTGGCCTCGATGAAGACGCGGTGGCCCTGGTCGAGCAGGGTCCGGGTGGCCTCCTCCAGCCGGACGGTCCGGCGGAGGTTGCGGAACCAGTACGAGCCGTCGAGCTCCGTGCCGTCCAGCGGCAGCCCGGTGACGGTGGAGAGGAAGGGCACCTTGACGGCGCGCGGGGTGAGCGAGGACAGGGCGTCGAGAAGCTCGTCCCGCAGGCTTTCGACGTGCGCGGAGTGGGAGGCGTAGTCGACCGGGATGCGCTTGGCACGCATCCTGTTGTCCTTGCAGTGGGCGACCAGCTCCTCGAGAGCGGCCACCTCTCCGGCGACCACCACGGAACGCGGGCCGTTGTGTGCGGCGATGTCGATGGCGCCGTCCCAAGGGGCGATGAGCTCGCGGACCTCGTCGGCCGGCAGGGCCACCGACACCATCCCGCCCGTACCCGCCAGCTTCACGATCGCCCGGCTGCGCAACGCCACGACCTTCGCCGCGTCGTCCAGCGACAGCGCCCCCGACACCACGGCCGCCGCGATCTCGCCCTGCGAGTGGCCGACCACCGCATCCGGCTCGATGCCCACCGAACGCCACAACGCGGCCAGGGACACCATCACCGCCCACAGCGCCGGCTGCACCACATCCACCCGATCGAAACCGGGCGCACCCTCCACACCGCGCAGCACATCCAGCAGCGACCAGTCCGTGAACGGCGCCAGCGCCCGCTCGCACTCCACCAGCCGGGCGGCGAACACCGGGGAGGAGTCGAAGAGTTCCAGAGCCATACCCTGCCACTGCGAACCCTGCCCCGGGAACACGAACACCGTCTTGCCCGGGCCCGTGACCGCGCCCTGCACCAGGTTGGCCGCGGACCCACCCGAGGCCAGCGCCTCGAGACCCGCGAACAGCTCGTCCCGGCCGGCGCCCGAAACCGTCGCCCTGAAGGGGAGGTGCGGAACCCGGGTCGCGAGAGCCGAAGCCACCCGCGCCGGGTCGACGAACTCCGAGGCCAGCAGCTCACGCACCTGGCCGGCACGCGCCGCCAGGGCCGCCTCGCTCTTCGCCGAGACCACCAGCGGAAGCACCGCCACCACCGGCTCACCGGCCACGACCGGCTCCGGGCCCTGCTCCAGGACCACATGCGCGTTCGTACCACTGATACCGAACGAGGACACGGCCGCGCGACGCGGACGCGTCACCTCCGGCCACGGCCGACGCTCGGTGACCAGCTCCACCGCACCCGTCGACCAGTCGACGTGCGGCGTCGGCTCGTCCACGTGCAGCGTCGGCGGAAGCTCCCCGTTGCGCATCGCCATCAGCATCTTGATGATGCCCGCGACACCCGCGGCAGCCTGCGTGTGACCGATGTTCGACTTGATCGAGCCCAGACGCAGCGGCTCTTCGCGGTCCTGGCCGTAGGTGGCCAGCAGCGCGTTGGCCTCGATCGGGTCACCGAGCCGGGTACCGGTGCCGTGCGCCTCGACCGCGTCCACCTCGTGCGGAGCGAGGCGGGCGTTGGCGAGGGCCTGGCGGATGACGCGTTCCTGCGAGGGCCCGTTGGGGGCGGTGAGGCCGTTGCTCGCACCGTCCTGGTTGACCGCGGAACCACGGATCACACCAAGGATGTTGTGCCCGAGCCGCTGAGCGTCCGACAGACGCTCCAGCACCAGCATGCCCGCGCCCTCGCCCCAACCCGTGCCGTCCGCCGAAGCCGCGAACGACTTGCAGGTCCCGTCCGGCGACAGACCACGCTGACGCGAGAACTCGACGAAGGTCGTCGGCGTGGACATCACGGTGACACCACCGGCGAGTGCCATCGAGCACTCGCCCTGGCGCAGCGCCTGAGCGGCCAGGTGCATCGCTACCAGCGACGAGGAACACGCCGTGTCCAGCGTCACCGCCGGCCCCTCGAAACCGAACGTGTAAGCCACCCGGCCCGACAGGACACTCGAGATCGTGCCCGTCAGCAAATGCCCCTCGAAGCCCTCCGGAGCACTGCCCAGCCGCGACCCGTAGTCGTTGTACATCACACCCGCGTAGACACCGGTCGAGGAACCGCGCAGCGAGGCGGGGTCGACTCCCGCACGCTCCAGCGCCTCCCAGGCGACCTCCAGCAGCACACGCTGCTGCGGGTCGGTCGCGATCGCCTCACGCGGACTCAGACCGAAGAACCCGGCATCGAACTCGGCGGCCTCGTAGAGGAATCCGCCCTTGCGCGTGTACGACTTGCCGATCTTCTCGGGGTCCGGGTCGAAGAGGCCTTCCACGTCCCAGCCGCGGTCGGACGGGAACTCGTCGATCGCGTCCCGGCCCTCCGCCACGAGCCGCCACAGGTCCTCCGGCGAGGAGACCCCGCCCGGGAAGCGGCACCCCATACCGACCACGGCGATCGGCTCGTCCAGTCCCGGGGCATGGGCGGCCACCGACGGGACGACGGCCGTTCCGGTCGCGTCAAGCCGGTCCAGCAGGAAGTCCGCCACCGCCTGGGGCGACGGGTGGTCGAACACGAGGGTGGTGGGCAGTCGCAGCCCGGTCACCGAGTGGAGCCGGTTGCGCAGCTCGACACCCGTGAGGGAGTCGAAGCCGATGTCCATGAAGGCCTTGGCCGGGTCGATGCCGGCGTCGGCCCCGTGCCCGAGAACCAGCCCCACGGTCTCCCGTACGGTCTGGAGTACGGCCTGCGCCCGCTCCTCCTCGGCCAGCGCGATCAGCCGCTGGGCCCACGACGAGTCGGCGCCGCGGGCGGCGCCGGCCGCCTGCCGGCGGCGGACGCGGACCAGGCCGGTGAACAGCTCGGGGAGCGCGTTCTCCGCGGCCCGGGCGCGCAGGGCGCCCAGGTCGAGTTCGGCGGGGACCAGCAGCGGCTCCGCCGAGGCGAGCGCCGCGTCGAACAGATCGAGACCCAGTTCCGGGGTCAGCGGGACGATCCCGCTCCGCTTCCACCGCGCGACATCGGCGTCGGCGAGGGTTCCGGCCATGCCGTCGGCGCTGTCCCACAGGCTCCACGCGAGGGAGGTGGCGGGCAGGTTCTGGGCGCGGCGGTGCTGCGCGAGGGCGTCGAGGAAGGTGTTCGCGGCCGCGTAGTTGGCCTGGCCGGCATTGCCCATGAGACCCGCGATGGACGAGAACATGACGAACGAGGCGAGGCCGTGGGACTCGGTGAGGCGGTGGAGGTTCCAGGCCGCGTCCACCTTCGGACGCATCACCCGCTCCAGCTGACCGGCCGACAGCGAGGCGACCGTCGTATCGTCCAGGACACCCGCCGTATGCACCACGGCAGTCAGCGGACGCTCGACCGCTACCTCGTCCAGCAGACCCGTCAGCGCGTCGAAGTCCGACACGTCACAGGCCGCCACCCGAGCCCGCGCACCCAACTCCGCGAGCTCCGCGACGAACTCGGCGGCACCCGGGGTCCCACCACCACGACGCGACACCAGCAGCAGGTGCCGCGCACCGTGATGCGTCACCAACCGGCGCGCCACCAGACGGCCCAACGTACCCAGAGCACCGGTCACCAGGACCGTACCCTCCGGATCCAGACCCTCCACCACACCCGCCACGGCACCCGCGGCACGCGCCAGACGCGGCACGAACAGCTCGCCGCCCCGCACCGCCACCTCAGGCTCACCCGAAGCCAACACGGCAGGCAGCAGCTCCAGACCACCCTCGTCCACGTGGACGAGGACCAGTCGGTCGGGCTGCTCGGTCTGCGCGGTGCGGATCAGGCCCACGAGCGGGGCCGTGTGCAGCGCGCCGTCCGGGACGACGAGGACGAGGCGGCTCTCCGCGAACTGCGGGGCGGCCAGCCATTCCCGCACCCCCTCCAGCCCACGTGCCGCCGTGGCGTGGGTCTGGTCGAGTACATCACCGGTGGTGCCTACGACGAGCTCCTGCTCGCCGATCACCACGAACTCCGGTACGGCAGATCCGGCATCGACCGCGGCGCCGAGCGCGGCGAGGTCGGCGTAGGGCGCCTTGCCCAGCCGGACCCACCGCTGGTCGGCGGCCGGCTCGGGCGCCGGGACGGCCTCCCAGGCCACCCGGTGCAGGGACTCCACGGCCGGGCCGACAACGGCGAGCTGATCGCGGGCGATCGGCCGCAGGGCGACCGACTCGATCGCCGCCACCGGAGCGCCGTCGCCGTCGGCCAGAGCGAGACGGGCCGTGTCCTGGCCGGTACGGGTCCAGCGGACGCGCAGCACCGTGGCACCGACCGCGTGCAGCACGAAGCCCGAGAACGAGAACGGCAGACGGATCGTGCCGTCGTCCTGCGCCGAGGCCGCGGCCTCCAGCACGAGCACGAGCGGGTGCAGAACCGCGTCGAGGACGGCGGGGTGCATGCCGAAGCGCGCGGTTCCGGTGTGGAGCTGGTCGGGCAGGGCGACCTCGGCGAAGAGGTCGTCGCCGGCGCGCCAGGCGGCGCGCAGGCCGTGGAAGGCCGGCCCGTAGCCGTAGCCCAGGTCGTCGAGGCGGTCGTAGACGCCGTCCAGCGGGATGGGGGTGCCATCGGCCGGGGGCCACTGGTCCAGGGAGACGCCCGGCGAGGGGACGGCGGACGTGAGCAGGCCGGCCGCGTGGGCGGTCCACTGCTCTTCGCCCATCCGCGAGTACACGGTGAACTGACGATCGCCGCGCGCGTCGGCCCGGTCGACGGTCAGCCGCAGCTGAGCGCCCGTCTTCTCCGAGAGGATCAGGGGTGTCTGGAGGGTGAGTTCCTCGACGGTGGTGTAACCCAGCTGCTCGGCCGCGGTGCCCGCGAGCTCCAGGAACGCCGTCGCCGGAACCAGGACCGTCCCACCAATCGTGTGATCAGCCAGCCACGGATGCGCAGACAACGACACCGAAGCCGAGAACTGCACGGCATCACCATCAGGCTCCGTGATCACCGCAGCCAGCAACGGATGATCCACAGCCGTCAGACCCAGACCCGCCGCATCACCGGAACGCGGCGCATCCAGCCAGAAACGCTCACGCTGGAACGCATACGTGGGCAGCTCCACCACACCGGAACCCGGCAGGAACCGCTCCCAGTCCACACCCACACCATGTGCGTGCACAGCGCCCAGGGCGGCGAGGAGGGAACGCTTCTCGGCACGATCCTTGCGCAGCACCGGAACCACGACGACGCCCTCGGTGTCGGCCAGGCACTCACCCGTCAGACCCGCAAGCGTCCCGTCGGGACCCAGCTCCACGAACGCCGTCACACCAAGACCGGCCAGCGTGTTGATGCCGTCGGCGAAACGGACCGCCGAACGGGCCTGAGCTGCCCAGTACTCGGCAGTGAACCCCTCAACCACCTCACCGGTGACATTCGAAACGACCGGGATCCGGGGAGCCGAATAGGTCAGAGTCCGGGCGACCTCGGTGAGCTCCGCCAGCATTCCGTCCAGGTGCCCGGAGTGGAAAGCATGGCTCACCTTCAGCCGCGTCGCCTTCACACCCTCCCCGCGAGCCAGCTCCAGGACTTCGAGCACTGCCGTCTCGTCACCCGAGATCACGGTGCCGGCAGGGCTGTTGAACCCGGCCACTTCCACACCGGAACGGCCCTCGAGCCACCCGGCGACGCGCGCTTCACCCGCGTTCAGGGCAACCATCGCCCCGCCCTCGGCAACACCCTCCATCAGACGCGCCCGCGCACACACCAGACGCGCGGCGTCCTCGAGCGACAGCACACCCGCCACATGGGCCGCCGCCAGCTCCCCCACCGAATGCCCCACCAGGTAATCCGGAGTCACCCCGAAATGAGACAGCAGACGGAACAGGGCCACCTCGACCGCGAACAACGCCGGCTGAGTGAACACCGTCCGATCCAAAAGCTCCGGCTCGCCCTCGATCACCACAGCAAGAGATCGATCCACATACACATCAAGAGCCGCAGCAACCTCATCGAACGCAGCCGCGAACACCGGCTCCGCCGCATACAACTCACGGCCCATACCCATACGCTGACTGCCCTGCCCGGAGAACAGGAACGCCACCGAACCCGCCGAGACGGCCTCGTTCGGGGTCAGCGCCCGCAGAGCGTCCAGCAGTTCCTCACGGGTCTCCCCCACGACCACCGCACGGTGATCGAAACGAGCACGCGATACGGCCAGCGAACGGCCCACCGCCACGACGTCCAGTTCCGGCCGCTCCTCCAGGAACGACACCAGCCGATCCGCCTGCTCCGACAGAGCAGCCCCCGACGTGCCCGACACCACCCACGGCACCGGACCCGGCACCGACAGCTCCGCCACCGGAGCTTCGATCTCCGTGACCTGCTCGACGATGAGGTGTGCGTTGGTACCGCTGATGCCGAAGGACGAGATGCCCGCCCGGCGCGGACGGTCGAGCTCCGGCCACTCCTGGGCCCGCGTCAGGAGCTCCACCGCGCCGGCCGACCAATCGACGTGTGAGGTCGGCTCGTCCACGTGCAGCGTCGCCGGGAGAACCCCGTGACGCATGGCCATGACCATCTTGATCACGCCCGCGACACCCGCCGCGGCCTGCGTGTGACCGATGTTCGACTTCAGCGAGCCGAGTCGAAGCGGCTCTTCGCGGTCCTGGCCATAGGTGGCCAGCAGGGCCTGCGCCTCGATCGGGTCGCCGAGCCTGGTGCCCGTGCCGTGCGCCTCCACCGCGTCCACCTCGGACGCCGACAGGCGGGCGTTGGCCAGCGCGGCGCGGATGACCCGCTCCTGCGAAGGCCCGTTCGGGGCCGTCAGACCGTTGCTCGCGCCATCCTGATTCACGGCGGAACCACGGATCACCGCGAGCACCTGGTGCCCGTTCCGCTCCGCGTCCGACAGCCGCTCCAGCACCAGCAGACCCACGCCCTCGGCCCAGCCCGTACCGTCCGCCGACGAGGAGAACGCCTTGCACCGCCCGTCCGGCGACAGCCCGCGCTGCCGGGAGAACTCCACGAACATGCCGGGCGTGGCCATGACGGACACACCGCCGGCGATGGCCACGGAGGACTCGCCCTGGCGCAGCGACTGCGCGGCGAGGTGGAGCGCGACGAGCGAGGACGAGCAGGCGGTGTCGACCGTCACCGCCGGGCCCTCAAGACCGAAGGTGTAGGCCAGCCGGCCCGAGGCCACACTGGCGGTGTTGCCCGTCAGCAGATAGCCGTCGTATCCGCCGGACGGCTCGTGCAGCCGCGGCCCGTACTCCTGGGCCGTCGCGCCCACGTACACACCGGTGCGGGTGCCGCGCAGCGTGGTGGGGTCGATGCCCGCCTGCTCGAAGGCCTCCCAGGCCGTCTCCAGCAGCAGCCGCTGCTGGGGCTCCATCGCCGCCGCCTCGCGGGGACTGATGCCGAAGAACTGGGCATCAAACCGGTCCGCATCGTGCAGGAAACCACCTTTGGTGGCATAGGTCTTGCCGGGGCTGTCCGGATCGGGGGTGAAGAGCGAATCAAGGTCCCAGCCTCGGTTGGTCGGGAATCCGCCGACCGCATCGACCTCGCTGCTGACCAAACGCCACAGGTCCTCCGGAGAGGCGACCCCTCCCGGCAGCCGGCATGCCATGCCCACGATCGCGATCGGCTCGTCAAGGGCTATGGCCTCGTACTCATCGTCATCCTGGCCCTGGTCCGGGCCGAGGAGCTGACCACCGAGGTGTTCGGCGAGTATGGCCGGGGTCGGGTGGTTGAAAAGGAGGCCGGAGGGCAGCGACAGCCCGGTGGCCCTGTTCAGCGCGTTCCGAAGCTCGACGGCCGAGACGGAGTCGAAGCCCAGGTCCTTGAAGGTCGTGTCGATGTCCACGTCGCGCGCCGATCCGTGGCCGAGCACCGCTGCCACGTGCGCACGCACCAGCTCCAGCTCATCGCCGCGCGGCGCGGACCGCTTCGGACCGCTCCGCTGTGCCGCGACGGTCCGGACCTGGACCGGCCCGGTCGCCGAACCTTCCAGCCAGAAACGCTCACGCTGGAAGGCGTACGTGGGCAGATCCACCACATCCGAACCCGGCAGGAAGCGCTCCCACTCCACCTCCACACCGTTGGCGTGCGCCTCTGCGACCGAGGTCAGGAAACGATCCTGTCCACCGTCGTCGCGCCGCAGCGATCCGACGACAACAGTGCCGCCGACGCCGGCCTCGTCGGCCGTGTCGCTGAGGGCCGAGGTAAGCACCGGGTGGGCACTGACCTCGATGAAGACGTGATGCCCGTCGCCGAGCAGAGCACGGGTGGCGTCTTCCAACCGGACGGTCCGGCGGAGGTTGCGGAACCAGTACCCGCCGTCGAGCTCCTCACCGTTCAGCGGCTGCCCGGTGACAGTGGAGAAGAACCTGACGTCACCGGTACGCGGCGTGACGTCGGCCAACTGCGCCCGCAGCTCATCCTTCAGCAAGTCGACGTGGGCGGAGTGAGAGGCGTAGTCGACCGGAATGGTGCGGGCGCGGTATCCCTTGGCCTCACTTTGAGCGACGAGGTCGGCCAGGGCCTCCGGGTCGCCGGAGACGACCGTGCTCACGGGGCCGTTGTGTGCGGCGATGTCGATGGCGCCGTCCCAACGGGTGATGAGCTCGCGGACCTCGTCGGCCGGCAGGGCCACCGACACCATCCCGCCCGTACCCGCCAGCTTCACGATCGCCCGGCTGCGCAACGCCACGACCTTCGCCGCGTCGTCCAGCGACAGCGCCCCCGACACCACGGCCGCCGCGATCTCGCCCTGCGAGTGGCCGACCACCGCATCCGGCTCGATGCCCACCGAACGCCACAACGCGGCCAGGGACACCATCACCGCCCACAGCGCCGGCTGCACCACATCCACCCGATCGAAACCGGGCGCACCCTCCACACCGCGCAGCACATCCAGCAGCGACCAGTCCGTGAACGGCGCCAGCGCCCGCTCGCACTCCACCAGCCGGGCGGCGAACACCGGGGAGGAGTCGAAGAGTTCCAGAGCCATGCCCTGCCACTGCGAACCCTGCCCCGGGAACACGAACACCGTCTTGCCCGGGCCACCCGGCACCGCGCGACCTGTCACCACACCAGCCGCAGGCACACCCGCGGCCAACGCCCGAACACCCGCCAGAAGCTCCTCGCGCGTCTCGCCCACAATCACCGCACGGTGATCGAAACGAGCACGCGACACCACGAGCGAGCGACCCACCGCCGTGACATCGAGCCCCGGACGCCCCTCCAGGAACGACGCCAGCCGCCCGGCCTGACCGGCCACAGCCTCAGCCGACTTACCCGACACCACCCACGGCACCACACCCGAGCCGGACTCGGCGCCAGGCAACTCCTCCGCCGCGGCCGACTCGGTGCGCCAGTCCGACAGCACGACGTGGCAGTTCGTACCGCCCACACCGAACGAGCTGACACCTGCGTAGAGCGGCTCGTCCGGCCGCGGCCATGCCGCGAGCCTTCGCTGTACGGCGAGCTTCAACTCGTCGAACGGAATGTCCGGGTTGGGGGTTTCGAAGTTCAGGCTCGGCACGAGCTCGCGGTGACGGATGCAGAGCGCCGCTTTCAGCAGGCCGACGATGCCGGCGGCACCCTCGAGGTGTCCGACGTTGGTCTTCACCGATCCGACCCGCAGCTCGGCTCCGTCCACGCGGCCGTCACCGAGCACCGCGCCCAGAGCCGACGCTTCGATCGGGTCGCCCAGCTTGGTACCCGTGCCGTGCAGTTCGACGTACTGCACGTGCTCCGCGAACACCTTGGCACGCTCGTACGCCTGCCGCAGGACATCCTGCTGGCCGGCCGGACTCGGGACGGTGAGACCCTCGGTCGTCCCGTCGTTGTTCATCGCGCTGCCCTGCAGCACGCAGTAGACCGGGTCGCCGTCTGCTACGGCGGCGTGCAGCGGTTTGAGTACGACGAACGCGCCGCCCTCGCCCCGTACATATCCATTCGCCCTCGCGTCGAAGGTGAAGCTGAGGCCGTCTGGTGAAAGTGCGCCGAGCCGCTCGGCGCTGGTGGTGCTCTCCGGCACCAGATTGAGGTTGACACCGCCGGCGATGGCCATGGTGGACTCGCCGCGGCGCAGGCTCTCGGCTGCCAGGTGCACAGCTACCAGTGAGGAGGACTGGCCGGTGTCCACGGCCGCACTCGGTCCGTGCAGACCAAGGGTGTAGGAGATCCGGTTGGCGACGACGCCGCGGTTGAGACCGGTCAGGGTGTGGCGGGTGATGCCTTCGACCCCGTGCTGACGCGTGAGGGCGGCATAGTCGTCGGCGATGACGCCGACGAAGACACCGGTCCGGCTGTCGGCAAGATCGGACGGGAGGATCCTGGCGTCCTCCAGTGCCTCCCAGGCGAGCTCGAGCATCAGCCGCTGCTGCGGATCCATCGACGACGCCTCACGCGGACTGATGCCGAAGAAGCCTGCATCAAAGCCGCTGACGTCCTCGAGATAGCCCCCCGGCCGAGAGGGCAGTTCGGGGCGGCCTGCCGGGGGCGCGCCGATCGCACTGCGGCCGTCGCGCAGCAGCTGCCACAGTTGCGCGGGGTTCTCCGCGTGCGGCAGTCGGCAGGACATACCGACGATCGCGATCGCCTCGGTCGATATCGACGTGTCAGCTTGGAATTCAACCATGGTCGAGTCGCCCCACCTATTGTCACGTACGATGCCTGAGAGGAGGCATAGCACCCGCAGCCGTGCCGCGGGTGCTACGCCAATTTGATTCTTTTTCGTTTGCAGTTACGAGCTGACGGCCGGCTCGTATTTCGAGACGAGCATCCGCTTGAGAACCTTTCCGCTGGTTCCCATCGGGAGAGCGTCGGTGAACTCGACTCGACGAGGGTACTTATATGCCGCGAGACGCTGTTTGCCCCATTCGATGATCTCGTCATCCGATCCAGAGGTGACATCGTCCGGCCGGGCAGGCACGACAATCGCCCAGACCTCCTCACCTAGCTCAGGATGCGGAACACCGATAACCGCCACCTGCGCCACGGCCGGATGCCCGACGAGGATCTCCTCGATTTCGCGCGGATAGACGTTGTAGCCGCCACGAAGAATCAAGTCCTTCTTACGGCCCACGACCGTAAGGTAGCCGCCGCCGTCCAGCCTGCCGAGATCGCCGGTAAGGAACCAGCCGTCGATCAAAACCTCCGCGGTGATATCCGGACGACCGAGATATCCGGCCATGACGTTCGGACCGCGCACCACGATCTCGCCCACCTCACCGACCGGCAGGAGATCGACCCTGTCGGCATTCGGCCGGGCTATACCGACGGTGATGCCAGTGATCGGAACACCGACTGTTCCGGATCGAAAAGTCACGCCCGGATAGTGATATGCGACGCTACAGGAGGTCTCGGTCATCCCGTAGCCCTCGTACACAGGACATCCGAACGTGCTTCGGACATCTTCGAGGGTCTTGACCGGAAGCGCCGATCCCCCGCTGTACACGCGGTCGAGTCGAGGAACCTGCTCTCCCTGGGCCGCCGCGTCGAGCAACTTGAAATACATGGTCGGCACGCCCATGAGCACCGTGCATCGGTGTTTCGCCATCAGCGCGAGGGCCTCCCGCCCGGAGAACCTCGGCATCATGACGATGGATATACCGGCGCGGAAGCCAGTCAGCATGCCGCAAATCTGACCGAAGCCGTGCGACAGCGGCAAACACCCGAGCAATACGTCGTCACTCCGGAACATGTACGGAGTGGTGACCATCCTCTCGACGTTGTACAGAATGTTCCGATGGGTGAGCATCACCCCTTTCGGCTCACCCGTCGTACCGGACGTGTAGAACACGACTGCGACATCGTCGGGTTCCCGTACCGCGGAATCGTCGATCGGCGCCGTGTCCTGTGCCGTGTTCTGCAGGTCGACAGTGCCCGCGGGGCCCGGGCCGACGGTGAGGAGCACCGTGCCGAGCGGTTCCGCCGCGCCTCTCGCCTGGGCGAGCAACGAGGCGGCGCACACCAGAAAACGGGCGTCGGCATCGGTCAGTACGTGATCGATCTCCGACGCGGTCGACATGACATTCAGCGGGACCGCGACGGCGCCGGCCGCCAGCACGCCGAAGTAGACGACGGGAAACTGCGGGGTGTCGACCAGGAGCATGGCCACCCGGTCTCCTGGCCGGACCCCGTTGGCTCGCAGCACGGCGGCGTAGCGACGCGCCTGTTCCCACAGCCACCCGTAGGTGAAATGCTCGGACTCGTAGATCACGGCCGAGTGGTCGGGTCGCTGCGCCGCCGTGTCGGCCAGCACGCCGGCAACTGACATGGTCATCCGGCGGTGCGGGCGCCGCCGCCGCGGAGCTCGGACGTGGACCACTCCCGGGCACTCGCGGTCGGGATGTTCAGTTCCTTCCAGATCCCATGAAGGGCGTCGGCGAAGGTCTCGACCTCCTTCTGATCGTGCACGGCAGACGGAGCGATGCGCAGGATCTCCTCGCCCGCGGGCACGCTGGGGGCGTTGATGGACTGGACGTAGATCCCGTGCCGCTCGAACAGCAGCTGGGACGCCCACTTGCACATGTCGTCATCGCCGACGAAGGCCGCAACGATATGGGAGTCCGTCGAAATGAACGGGATGTCGGCCTCGATCAGAAGGCTGTGCAGAAGCCGCGCGTTCTCCGAGAGAAGCTTTCGCTCGACATCGGAGGACCGCAGGTACTTGACCGACGCCAGTGCGCCGGCCACGACCGCCGGCGGCAGCGAGGTCGTGAAGACGAACGAGCGCGCATAGGTTCGCACCGCGTCCACGAGGGCCGCCGGTCCCGCAATGTAGCCGCCGACCGTTCCGTACCCCTTTGCCAAGGTACCCATCACGACCGTGAACCGATCGGCGATGCCTTCCCGAGCGGCGATGCCGGCGCCCTGCGGACCGTACATGCCGACCGCGTGGACCTCGTCGATGAAAGTCGAGGCACCGTACTTGTCCGCAATGTCGGCGATCTCGGCGAGCGGCGCAACGTTGCCCGACATGGAATAGACCGATTCCACGACGATGAGCTTCGGGCAGTCGGCGGGAGCAGCCGCGATCAATTCTTCCAGGTGGGCGACGTCGTTGTGCCTGAAGACGTGCTTCTTCGCGCCGCTGTGCCGGAGACCGTCGATGATCGAGGCGTGGTTCTTCGCATCCGAAAATACGACGGTGTCTTTCGGCAGCCCCGCCAGCACGGTGAGGGATCCCTCGTTGGCCGTGTATCCCGATGTGAAAAGGAGAGCGGACTCCTTACCGTGCAGATCCGCCAGCTCATTTTCGAGAAGGACGTGATAATGGTTGGTTCCACCGATGTTCCGGGAACCTCCGGAGCCTACGCCATGGGTATCTATCGCGGCTTGCATGGCCGCGATGGCCTGGCGATTCTGGCCCATTCCCAGATAGTCGTTGCTGCACCAGACGCTTACTTCCGAATCCACCCCATCACGCCGCGCAGTGGCCATGGGATAATCACCGGAACGACGGCCGATCTCCAGGAACTCACGCTTGCTTCCAGCAAGATCGTCAGCGGCTGCACCACTCAGGTACGATGCCAGGTGAACGTTCATTCACTCGCCTTCTCGACGTAGCGGTTGGATTGACCTGCGAACCGAAAGGTCTATGCTAGGAAAATTGCGATTTCAGGAGCACCTTGTCGGGCTTGCCGTTGCTGTTCATCGGCAGAGCGCTCAAGATATGCATCTTCTCGGGCACGTGAATCGGGGACAGCGCCTCAGCAATTCTCGCGCGGATGTTTTCCACTTCGACCAGCTCAGCCGGATCGCATTCGATCGCGGCGTTGATGTGCTCGCTTCCATCCTCGTCCTGCACACCGTAGACGGCGGCGTGCCGGACACCCGGGTGGGCAAGAATCTCCGCCTCGAGAACTATTGGATGAACCTTGACGCCACCGACCTTGATGACGTGGGCCACCCGGCCCAAGAGAGTCAAATAGCCCCGCTCGTCGAGACGGCCGATATCTCCGGTGAAATACCAGCCGTCACGAAGAACTCGTGCAGTCAGTTCCGGTTCGCCGTTATAGGCGTCCATCATCTGAGGCGAGCGGACGCGAACCTCACCGATTTCCCCAGCCGCTAGTTGCGCACCCGAATCCGAGTTGCAGACAACGACCTCCACCTCGGGGAAGGGCCGACCGACCGTGGCCGCGAGCTCCGGGTCGCCGTGCTCCTGAGGTGTCAGGATCGTGATCCGGCCGCTCTCACTCGTGGCATACCCCTGCGCCAGAACAGGGCCGAAAAGCTGAAAAGCCTGTGCAATTCTAGCGGGTGCCGCGGGGCTGCCGCCGTAGACAATCCGCTTCAGCGAAGACAGGCCCGCAGCTTCCACAGCGTCAGTGTCACGGATTCCTCGCTCGGCCAGATGGTCGATGAGTTGGAACACGTGATTAGTCGCCATGAACGTCCACGAGACCTCCTTCTCCGCGGAGACGGTGTCCACGAATTTCCCGGCATCGAAGCTCTCATGGAGATAGAGCGCTCCGCCCAGGGCGAAGACTGCGTCTACCATCGCGGCAACACCATGACTCAGAGGGGTCGACACCAGGATCGACGCACAGTCGTATTCACGACCGACGCCCATCCATGCACGCATCGTGGCTTCCCATGCGCGGCCCGACAACCGGATGCCCTTGGGCCGGCCCGTGCTGCCGCTCGTGAAGCCGATGAAGGCCAGCGCATCCGGATCCCATGACACGGCGTCCGGAGTATCGCCACCATCGACCCGGCCGACCTCACTGCGTTCCCCGTCCTGAAGTCGCGTTACGGGGATCCCACCACCATCAGCGAGCTCTGTCGCGCGCTTCGAACTTTCGGCATCGGCATAGACGGTCACGGCTTCGGTTTCGCGCAGGATTTGGATCTGGTGATCCAGAGGAAGGACCGTTGTCCTGGTACCAGGATTAGTGGTTCGCAGATAGCACACGGCGCCGCCGAGCAGATGTGTCGCGTACCGCACGGTGAGCATCTCAGGACTGTTGGGTGCGACCAGAATCGCGACCACATCCCCCTTACCCACTCCGCGGTTGCGCAGCGCAAGGAATGTTTCCGTCACGGACAGAATCAGGTCGCCACCAGAGAAGGCCTCGCCACGCCAATGAACGACATCTCGATCCGGCGTCGCTGCGAGCAGCGAGAGGATCTCCGAGACATAACTTCGACTTGCGCTCCACCAATGCTCAGGCAGGCTCATGGGACCTTCCTTCAACCTTGCCAACTATCACGACGTCATCCAATTGGGCGTTCAATCTTCACCATGCAATTGAAGTAGGCGGTAGATCGTTCGACGGGCTACAACGGAGTGTCGGAAGGCATCCCGCCCTGGGTAGCCGTTCGGCGCGCGTGCCGGACGGCCACCCAGGGCGTCGACGTTCTCGATGGGGTGACCGTGGCCCGGGAGCGTGTGGAAGAGCTCGAGTCCCGGGTGGCCGAGTCGGTTCGCCCAACTCGCCCTGGACCTCGATCCATCGCGTGACCTCTGCTGATCTTTGACTCGTGGTGTTCTGCGGACGGATGACGTGCGGGTGGCGGTGCGGTATGCCGTCGTCATGCGGTATGCGCAGGGTGGGGGCCTGACCGCCAAGGAGCGTGCGGGGCGGGAGAAGGTCCGTCTGGAGGCTGGTGAACTGTTTGGCCAGGGGCGGAGTGACAGCGAGGTCGCTGAGGAGTTGCGGGTCACGCGGATGTCGGCGAATCGGTGGCGACGCGCCTGGCAGGCGGCGGGGCCGCAAGGGCTGCGGTCGAGGGGACCGGCGTCCCGGCCGCGGCTGAGCCAGGAGCAGTTCGCGCAACTGGAAGCCGCCTTGCAGCGGGGCCCCTGGCGCACGGCCGGCGCGACCAGCGGTGGACGCCGGCCCGGGTGAAGACGGTGATCGGCCGGATGTTCCACGTGTCGTACTCGGTGCCGGGGTGCGGAAGCTGCTGCAGACGCGCGACCACAGGTCCCGCAGATGTGCCTATGTCAGTTCGCCGAGCACCGGGGCTCAGGCACCACGAGCGTGCGCCGGATCAGGACTTCATCACGACGTCCGGTGCCGGAGGGACCGTCACGGGCGGCGAGCCGCTGCTGCAATCCGCCTTCACCGGCGAGATCCTGCGCCGCTGCAAGGAGGCCGGGCTGCACTGCCCTCGACACCTCCGGCTTCCTCGTCGCTCGCGCGAGCGACGAACTCCTCGCCGATGCCAACCTGGTGCTGCTGGACATCAAGTCCTTCGACGTCCTGACCTACCACCTGACCGGTGGGGAACTCGCCCCCACCCTCAGTTTCGCCCCCCGGCTGGACCGTCTCGGTGTATCCGATGTCGGTCCGGTACCCACCCTCCGTTTTACCCAGAGGACGGATAACTCACCTGCGGAGCACGGCTACTGGCGACACGCCAGGTCCGGCTCGGCAAACACAGACACCACCCGGCCCCGCGACGCTCGGCCCACAGCCCCGAGCTTCCAACAGTCGCACGCCGTCAGAGTCACGGCGCCCAGCGCCGCACCTCCCTACGGGGAGCATGCCTCTGCCACCGCGAAGGCACCCTTTGTACTACGTAGCGGACGGAGACTGGCCGGAGGTCATCCTGACCCACGACGCTCAACTGAGCGCCCACTGCGGGCTGCTCCTCGCCAGCGACCTGAACCGCACTATGCGCTCCCGCAAGCTCTCGCTTCGCAGACTGGCCGACGTGGCCTGTGTCGCGCATTCCACCGTCGCCCGAGTCCTCAACGGCGACGTCCTGCCAGACATCGGCACCCTCACACGACTGGAGGACGCACTCGACCATCAGCTCTGGCCCGGCCCCTCACCGATCCGCACTTCGGTATCAGCCAGGCGGCAGGTGATCTGGCCCGACGCGCTCCGCGGAGAAAGGCCGGCGACGGTCACTCCGCCACCTGAAACAACCTCGGCTCCACGTCCGCCACTGAACGGACAAACCGAGCCTCCGACCACGCGCAGTCGGGGCGAACACCAACCGACCCTGCGCGGAACTGCAGGTCAAACCCTTCGCGACACCCCAGCCCCCGTACTCCACACCACTGCTCCGCCCCGATCCGCTACGCTGTTCACGTCAGCGGTCAGGTCGCGCCAGATGTCCGCCCGGGAAACCGTGGCGAGCACCAGCGCACCCCCACTGACCAGCGGGCTTGTATATCTCGGCTGAAGATCCACTCGCTGGGTTTTCTCCAAGGTTCTTTACAAGCCCCCGCCTTCGTAGCTCAGGGGATAGAGCACCGCTCTCCTAAAGCGGGTGTCGCAGGTTCGAATCCTGCCGGGGGCACCAGCCAAAAGGCCCCGGACCGATCATGGTCCGGGGCCTTTGACATCTACTTTTGACATCAACGAGGGCGGTCACTGACGACCGGGAGGCCTCCGCAGCAGCCGATCCATGTGGCTCATGGCCTCGCGCTGCGTGTCCTGCACGACGTGCGTGTACACGTCCATGGTGATGCTGATCTGGGAGTGGCCGAGGATCTCCATCACGACACGGGGCGCGACTCCGGCCGCTGTGAGGAGGGTGGCCGTGCCGTGCCGGGCGTCGTGCAGCCGGATGACGCGGAGGCCGGCGGACCCGGCGACGCGGGTGAAGGAGCGGTAGACATTGCGCGGCTCGACCTGGCGCCCGGTGCCGGTGGTGAAGACGTAGCCGGACTCCTGCCACCTCTCCCCCGCTTTGGCGCGTGCGGCCGCCTGGCGCATGCGGTGCCAGCGAACGGGTGCGATGCAGAGGGCGGGGAGCGGCACGGCGCGACGACGGCGGCTCTTGGGGTCGTCGTCGTAGAGCACGCCACGGCGGCGCTGGGTCTGTTGACGGACGTACAGGACGCGGTTGTCGAGGTCGAGGTCAGACCAGCGGAGACCGATGATCTCTCCCCGGCGGAGCCCCATGGCGATGGCGAGTACGAAGGCCGCGTAGAGCGGGTCACGGCGGGATGCAGCGAGGAAGTCGAGGGTCTCGTCCAGCGTCCAGGGCTTCAGCTCACGGTTGTCGGTGCGGGGCGGCTCGACGAGCTTGGCGACGTTGCGTGTGATCAGTTCCTCGCGGCAGGCGGAGGAGAGGGCCGAGCGCAGGACTCGGTGCGACTCCTTGGCGGTTGCGGCCGTGGTCTCCTTCTCCAGGCGGACGAGGAAGCGCCGGACGTCAGCGACGCCGAGGGATTCGAGCCGCTTGGCACCGAGGAGCGGCACCAGGTAGAGGCGGACGTGCGCTTCGTACTTGTCGAAGGTGCTGAGCTTCCGCCGGGGCTTGATGACGTTGTCCAGCCAGTACGGAAGCCACTCCGAGAGCTTGGCCGACTTGGTGGGCACGGGTACGCCCTGGTCCACCTTGTCGAGCAGTTCACGGCGCTTGGCGTCGCACTCGGCCCAGGTCTTGCCATAGGCGAACTTTCGGGCGCGGGTGCCGTCCGGCTGAAGGACGTAGACCGCGCACTGGAAGCGGCCGTCCTTGCGCTTGGTGATGGTGCCGGCGCCGTTCGGGTTGCGCTTGCGTTGCTGGGCCATCAGGCGGCCGCCTCCAGTTCGTTGGTGATGTAGTCATGGACGGCTCGGGCCGGGATGCGGCGGCAGCGGCCGATGGTGATCGAGGGCAGGCGACGCGAGCGGATCAGGTCGTAGACGGTGGAGCGGCCGAGCTTCATCCGCTTCATCACGTCGGGCACCGTCAACAGCTCGTCGTCATGCATGGGTCGGCTCTCCTTCGGTTCCTGGGGCGGGTTCGAGGGATGCGGCCAGCCAGGCTTCGGCGTCGGACAGGCCGGTTCCGGCGAAGACCCAGTGCGCGAGCACGAAGGTCGTGTCCGACTCGACGTCGGTTGCGGCAGCGGCTTGGGCCCGCCGCCATTCCGCGCGTGCGGTGCGCAGGGCGCCGAGGGTCGTGGAGTAGCGGCGGGACTTGGTGGAGAAGTGGCCGCGGAAGCCGAGCATGTGGGCCCAGGCACGCAGGCGGAGGTGTTCCAGGTCCTTGCGTGCGCCCAGAGCCCAGGCGGTTCGAATCAGGCGGCGGGCGTGGTCACTGATGTCGAGTTGGGCGAGTTCGGCGAGGAACTTGAGCGGCCGGTCGAGAGCTCCCGTGGCGGTCTCGGCGCCCTTGGTGGCGTACTTGGCGATGTAGGCGGCGACGGCCCGCTCGGTCAGTTCCTGGCCGCCGTCGAAGTCGGCGCTGCGCATGGTGCGCACGTCCAGTTGACGGCCGAAGGCGAAGACGTGCGGACGATCATCGATGACCGGGCCGACCACGCGGACGCTGGTAGCAGCGGCACGGATGGCGTCGGTGAGCAGCTCGGCGGTGGCCCAGGCGGGAGGCGGGGTGTTGCCACCGTCGGGGCCGTCGATGCGGATGACGGCGTGGAAGTGGACTGCGCCGCGCTTTTGGTACTCGGCGACCTTGGCGAAGGACACCCGGGCGTACTGGCGAAAGGCGCGCTGTGTGAGTCCGGCCCGCTTGGCGACTTCCCGGCGCAGGTAGGTCGAGAAGCGGCGCCAGAGTGGACCGGCGTGGGCGTTCCAGAGGACGGCGGCTTCGTAGTCGTAGGTGTCGGGGTCGAGTGGGGTGCCGAGTACGTCGTCGTCCTGGTCGTGAAACGTGCCGCAGCGGCAGCGGCAGCGGCGGACTGAACCGGCCGGGCCGGAAGGGCGGTTGTGGACCGGCCCGAAGCTGGGCGCGGTGAAGGTGGCAAACACGCGGGGGTGTGCGGCGACGCGTTCCGGGGTGCCCTTGCCGCCGCGCAGGCCGGAGGTGATCAGGTGGAAGGTGTCGCGGCGGTAGACCTCGGCGCAGGCCGCGCAGCGGGTCGTGCGGCGGTTGTTGCACCGCACCAGGAGGTGGCCGGCGGGGAGGTCGGAGGAGTCGAGTCGGTGGAGGACGTTGCCGATCTCGCCGGTCGCGGTGTTTACGAGGTGGCGAACTCGACCGGCCGCCCATCGAGCAGATACCGCCGACGCCGGGCGAGCACGCGCCGCACGGAGCCGAGCCGGGTGGAGATGTCCTGACTGGCCTTCTCCTCCTTGACCTCCAGGCTGTCCACCTGCGGGTGACTGCCGGCAGCATCCGCCTCCACGATGAAGGCAGACTTGCCCTGCTCGCGATGGCGCCGGGCAAAACGATCTGAGGCGAGCCGCCGCACAGGTGGCCGAGGGCGCACAAAGACACCCTTGCCGTGCTCGGCGTGGACCAGGCCCTCGCCCTGGAGGACGGAGAAGGAGTTTCGGACCGTCATACGGGAAACCCCGTAATGCTCGACGAGCTCCGCCTCGGAGGGCAGCTTTTCGCCCTCCTTGAATCGCCCACGGTCGATGGCCTCGCGCAGCTGGTCGGCGATCTGCCGAAAGACCGCACGATCACTCGTGGGGTCGAGATCGCCGAGGAGGCTTGGAAGAGACGTCACGTGTACTCCTTTAGGTATCTAGACGAGTGGGCGAGTGTTGTTGCTACGGTGGAGAGCCTAGCCAGCCGAGAGGGCCGAGGAACGTGAGCACTGACCGTCCGCACTCCGTGAGCGTTGCCGGAGTCATCGTCGACGACCAGGGCCGCGCCCTTTTGATCAAGCGCCGCGACAACGGCAAGTGGGAACCCCCGGGCGGAGTCCTCGAACGCGAGGAAACCATCCCCGAAGCCCTCCAGCGCGAAGTCCTCGAAGAAACCGGCATCAAGATCGCACTTCCCGCAACCCTCACCGGCGTCTACAAGAACATGACGGGCCTGATCGTCTCCCTGGTCTTCCGCTGCGAAGCCGCCGACGGCACACCCACCACCGGGGACGAGACCCGCGCACTGCGCTGGGCCACCCGCGAAGAAGTCACCGAACTCGCCGACGAGGCGTACGCGATCCGCGTTCTGGACGCTCTGGACGCGGCATCCCCGCCGGCCATCCGCGCCCACGACGGCGTGAAACTCGTCTAGCCCGAACCCGCTGCACATGGCGGCCTACCAGCACGAAGGAACTTGTATGCACGAGTATACGAGTACAGCCCGGGTCTGGGGAATGAGTTGCCCAGGATTCCCGGAAGAGGTCAGCAGGGCCCGCCGCTGGACCCGCGACATCCTGAGCGGTTCCCCTTTAGCCGAAGACGCCGAACTGATCGTGAGCGAGCTGAGCGCGAACGCGATCCTCCACACAGCCACCGGGCGGGAGGCAGGCAGCTTCCACCTGGCCGTGGCCGTCTCCCCGCAGGTCATCGCCCTGTCGGTCACGGACGACGGCGGCACCGGTACGGCCCCGAAGGTCGAGCACGAGGACCAGGAGGCGGAGCACGGCCGGGGCTTAGGCATGGTCAGCGCGATCGCGCACAGGGTCGTGGTCCACGACTGCGACGGCGCCCACACGGTCACCGCGGAGCTCTTCACCACGGCCCGCTCGGGAGGTCACCCATGCTGATCGACAAGCCGCAGCGGGGCTACTGGTGCGAGTGCTGGACCGAAGACCTCACCGAGGGAACTTGGCCGGCACTCCGGGCAAGCTTCGACGCGTACTCGGCGCCCCAGGCCGACAGATGGGTTGCGGTCGCACTGCGCACCATCTCACCGGCACTCGACCCCGAGGCGTGCGAGGAGGCATGGGCCTGGCTGTACGAGGGCCGCATCCACACACGCCGAGCGCTCCTTCGCGCTGAGCCGTCCATGGTCTCAGTCACCCACGCCACCACCCGAATCACATGGACAATCCGACCAGTGCTCTTCCTGCCACTGGCACACCGTCAGGGCACCGAACTCCCAGCCTGTGCATACGACTTCAAGCCCCACGCCTCAGACTGAGTTACAACCTTCTCTACGGGTTCAAGGCGGCTCGCTCCGCTCCCCGCGCGCAGCCCGGCCCCCGGCCGGGCCTGCGCTCCTGTCTCCGCCCCGCTCCAGCCCGGCCGACGTCCGCGCCGCGCTATGGCCGAGCAGCTCAGCGGCGCCCTCATGTCACAGGTCAGTCGCTGCGCAATGCGGAAAGTTCCGGTATTTTCAAACGACTTTATCACGAAGCTCTGACACGGCCGTCAAGGTCTCATACAGCTCCTCATATGCATCAATACACATTTCATTGTCGTGCAGCATTGCGATATTTCTACCTTGACGCCCCATCTCCGAACACTTCGAAGGGTTCATCAACAAGCAAGTCAAAACTTCCGAAAGATTGCCGATATCTCCCAGGGTAAAGAGGAGACCGTTAACACCATTGCGCACCACTTCCGGAAGGGCCGCCGAGTCCGCTGCCACAACCGGCTTCCCCGAGGCCATAGCCTCCAAAGTAGCGAGGCTTAGCAGTTCCGCACCGCTCGGGTTACAGAAGACATCTGTGCAGGAATAGATGTTTGGCATCTCGCTGTCAGGCACGAAGCCTTTGAAAACGACGCAATCCTTGACCCCGAGCGAATCGGCCAGCCTCTCCAGGCTGTACCTTTGACTTCCAGACCCGACGATTACCAGCTCAGCATCGACCCTCCTACGCACAATGGAGAGAGCATGTATCAGGTGATGCACATTCTTCTCTTTCTCCAATCTCCCCACATAGAGACATCCAGGTTTGACAGTAGCCCGTCTTCTCTTCACAGTCATCGGGCGAAACCTCTCAACGTCTACGCCACATGAAATGCTCAAAACTTTCTTACCCAGTCCAACCCTGCCCAGCATTTCAGCGGCCACATTGGACGGTGCGGTGACGACGTCTGCCGAACCATAGACTGATACCAAGTCACGCCATGCCAGCTTTTCAATAGCAGACCTAAGCCCATCTCCCACAGGAAGATGCACAGTAAGGTTAATCGGCATGAAATGGTTTGTGGCAACCGATGGGATACCGGCCCGCTTGGCGGCCTCAAGAAGTGCCCGACCTACGAAGAGATGACTCTGGCAGTGAATGACGTCAGGCTGAGTGCTGCGAACAACTTCCGTGATGTGTCCGACGCAGCAAGGGTAAGGCGAGAATCTGATTGGCCGGTGGGATACGAGGGGGAGCGACCCGCAGCCGTGTACTCGCACTCCATTGTGCTGGAAATGCTCTGGCCGCATACGCCGCGAAGGCGCCAAAACATGAACCTCATGACCGCGCGCCAGAAGACTCGCGGCGAGTCGCTGCGTGAAATATGAGTTTCCATTCACATGCGGGTAATACGTGTCCCCGCCAAGGAGAATCCGCACCCAGCACCCCTTACTGCTAGCAGCTAGCGATCTGCCGCCCCCGCGCCGGGCAACAGTGGGTTATGGGAATACTCTTCATGAATCTGTTTGGTCCACTCAGGAAGACCTTTCAGGTATAGCGTCAGGACAACCCCGATCAAGCTAAAAAAGGCGGGATAAGCGATCATCACGGCAATCCTTAACCACGTAGGTTCAATCGCCCTGTTGATCAAAAACTCTAGATACCCGATTTCCCCCAGCAGTGCCAGCACCGCCAGCATGGCAAGGGTGGCCGACGTTCCCTCCAGGGGGTTCCTTGATCGACTCCCAGAAAAGACTGTGCGTCCGGGCCAATCTTTCACCCCGTGGAGCTCCCATCTCAGGAGCTCGCCCCCCGCCATAACGTTAATTCGCCTTTCTATCGCAGCGGCATACATGCCGAACCGCAGAGACATCACCATAAGAAACACAATCAGAACAATAAGCAGAATTTGACCAATCGGGAGGATGAGCATAACGAGGAGTCGATCCGTGAGGGTCTTCGAGTGAAGAAACGCAGTCAAGACACCGACTGTTCCGACCGCAAGAAGCGTTACGAGTGCATACACGCTCTGCTCAAATAGGCGCTTTTCCTGCTCGACCTCGTGGTACTCCTCGATGGATATTTGGATCCACTCCTGCAATCTCAGATTCTCATCCTGCCCCATCTCGGATTCGCTCCCATAGTCGAGCCAGCTTGGATGGCACCCGGCCTCTCATGGCCATGGCATACCTAAGCCGCGAAACCCGCATCCCCTCAGGGCCAATCGGGCTAATTCTTGCAGCACTGGTTGCCACAAGCTTTCGATGCGCCGTCCAACGTCTCCCGCTTGCCGCCGCTATCGCCAGGCTGGCAAGAATGAACGACAGCCCTAAAACGCTGAGCAGCACAGAATCCACTAGGAAGCCTTGAGGGCTCAGGCCCGTCCTTACGGGACGGCCGTCACGGCTTGCTCTGGTCGACGGCAGCGGCAGCGTGGCGGACGCCGGTGGGGGTGCAGCGAGGCACACGCGCGCGTGGTCGGCCGGCGCACCCGCCGTCGTGGCTGACTGTCGTCGGCCGAGGTTCGTGCCACTGTCGTGCCAGATGCAGGGGTCAGTCACGGTCAACCGGGGCGTCAGGCGGTCGAGTTGCTGGGCATCGCACCAGTCATCGAAGCCTCAGGTCACCGGTACAACACCCCAGCCTCTCTCCTAAAGCGGGTGTCGCTTCACGGCACGCTCACTTTCTTCCTGTGATTGACCGGACGACGACGTTAGTAACAATCGAAGTCCGACCCGCCACCCGATCCACTCCCCAACAAATGGATCGTTCAGGACCGCATTCGCCGCTAGTTCGCGGCTTTCACGATACTTCTCCAACAGTGCAGGATGATCACACAACCCACTGTCTACAGTAAGTCCAGTGTGATCATCCCCCGAGTAATCGCGAATAAATTCCTTTGGCAGGTCCGCCTCGGTCAGCAAAAAATATCTCATAGACAAGAGGTCCATTGCGCGATGCCAAAATTTCCTGGCATCCCCGGTAGGAAAATACGCACTTAGTCGATCTTCGATCACTTGCCCAGCGAGGCGCGACTTTTTGTACTGCCTCTCCAGGTCACTTTGATATTCTCCCCTTCCCTCTCCATTGTCATCTACCTTAAAGAGTACAACCGCCCGACGGAAGCGCAGCGTTTCGTTATATAGCGCACTTGCGGCCTTTGTCATTTCATGGATCAACTCATGGCGCAAGGACCACTGTTCCTTGCGCAGCTGTGCCCGGCGGGCAATCCATGCTCCAATCAGGCCCAGAATGATTGCCGAGATCACAGGGCCAGCCGCTTGCAAGACAACCTTTTGCCAATAAGGCATGCCACTCCCCTAAATTATGCAGACGCGTACATACATACCAGATGCGCCAATTTCTACCTCCCGGCCAACAGGGTGATTCCTGGAGGCACTTTCCGCAGGATTGCCATCAGGCGGCCGAGTCTCAAACTCTGTGACAACGCCGATGTACACCGACGGACAATCGGGGAGTCCTACGGACCATCGCAGCACGTGAGAGAGGCACACCACCCAATGCAAAGCCCCAGCGCGCCGAAGTTCTGCCTGCGCCCAGGATGCTCCGTAACAGGGAACGTGCCATTCGCATGCCAGATCGTGCGGGGAACCACGGGGAACAGCGGGGACTTGCCGCGGGCACGAACGGGGTGCCAGCACCACTCCGCCGCAGGTCAGGCCTGGAGCAAGCCCCAGACGCCCCGAGCTTCCCAAGCTCAGGTGCCCGGGGTCAGCTGGGCAGCTCCAGTTCGCCTCGCGTGCTCTGTCCACCATGCGTTGCTCTTCCGATGACGGCGGCGCAGTCTGAAGGGAAAGAGCCTCGTGTCGTGAGGTGACGCCCATGAGCCGCCTCGTTCATGCGGCAGTCGTGCCGCTGCTGGTAGCCGCAGTGATAGGCGTGAGCGGCTGTGGGGACAATGACTCAACGCCCACGCAGAACCCTGCCACAGTGACCAAGACCGTCACCGAGCCGACGACCCCACCACCCGAGACCACGACAGCTGCGCCCGAGCCGACAACGCCGGCGCCCGTGTCCCCCCGGCCGACAACTCCGTCGACGGTCGCCGACGAATCGTCCGTCGTACGCGAGTATTTCGCTGCCATCAACGCTCAGGACTATCGACGGGCCTGGGAGCTCGGGGGCAAGAACCTCTCAGGCTCCTACACAGCCTTCGTGGACGGGTTCGCCACCACCGCCCACGACACAGTTCACATCCTCGACACGGCCGGCGATACCGTCTCGGTCAGTTTGGAGGCCACGCAGACCGACGGCTCGCTTCGGGTCTTCGAAGGCACCTACACGGTTCACGACGGCACGATCGTCGCGGCTGACATACGCGAGGTGACCGGGCCGGAGCCGCGGCCCAGCGAAGCCTCCCCCTACTACGAGAACTGCGCTGAGGCACGAGCCGCGGGCGCCGCGCCCATCTATGAGGGTGAGCCTGGCTACGCGCCACATCTTGACCGAGACGGTGACGGAGTGGCTTGCGAAACGTAATCCACCGTGAGCCGCAGGATCTCGGCGTCCACAGCACCCAGACGGCCGACGGACCAGATCAGCAGATCAATGAGCGCACCACAACCGCACCAGATCGAGCGGGAAGCAGCGGGGAATCACGGTGAAAGCAGCCGAGCCCACGAGGTCACAGCCCGACTGTTCCCGCAGGTCAGCCCCCGAATTGGCCGCAAATGATCACAGCTTCCCAAGCTGAGGGCTCCGGTGTCGTCGTCGCGGGTCGGCCGTCGCGACTTGCCGTGGTTGACGACAAACCCCGACAGCGTGGCTGAGGCCGGTGGGGGGTGCAGCGAGGCACACGCGCGCCTGATCGGCCGGCCTACTCGCCGTCGTGGCTGACTGTCGTGGGCTGAGGTTCAGGCCTCCAGCGGCGCAGTACACGCCAGCGCGAAGCCGCGGCCCCTCCCCGTTAAGGTGCGCGCCACATGACCAGCGGCGCACTGACCTGTCCTTACTGCGGGCAGCCCATGAATTCGTGCTCTATGAGCGGGAAGACGACAACCGGCGTGCCTGCCGTGCGTTGTGAAGATGTGCCGGGCGGCATGTCTGGTGGAACCGAGCCGACCGGCCGGACGAGCCCCTGGAGACATGCCCGGTGCCAGAGCTGTTCCGCTGACATCCATCGCTGACATCAACGGCTAGGAACAGCCGCAGTTGTCGGCGGTCGCCCACGACCCCAGTGCGCGAAGGAAGACCCCACCCTGCCGAGGATGGATCGAACTCCTAAAGCGGGTGTCGCAGGTTCGAATCCTGCCGGGGGCACACACAGAAGGGCCAGCTCAGGAGCGTTTTCCTCCCAAGCTGGCCCTTGGCCGTTTCAGGCGCCGTGCCACACGCGTGCCACTGAGTGGGCGCGTCCCATCCGACCTCGCGGCTCGCCTACAGCCCGAGGCGCGGATGCCCACACCAGCGCCCGGCCTCCGACGGTCAGTCTTGACCGATGCCGCTTCCGGGCACGGGTTACCTGCGGGCCCGGCGGTAGGCGATCAGCAGCCCCAGGAGGATGCCGACGAGGAGGGTCACGGACAGGACGATCCACAGGGGGAGGGTGACCTCGGAGATCCAGAGCCGGATGGTCACAGAGTTGGTGTTGGCGGCTATGAACCAGATGGCCAGAGCTGCGAGCACGAAGAAGCCGATGGAACGCAGCCGGAAGTCCCGCCCCTTGACCGTCACGGTGGACGGCCCATGTGACTTCGCGGTCTTCTGGGCCATAAACCCAGTATCAGGCGGTTCACCTGAGCGGGCGACTCGGTCTTGGGACGACTCCGAACCTCATTCTGAAACGATCAGTCCACTTGGATGCCACATCCCCCTAGCCGGGGACCTGGGCCTCTCCCCCGCTGTCCCGGATCATGGCGCCGAGCCGATCGGCGATCGCCGGGTCGCGGTCACGGGTCAGGCGCGCGAGCTGCTGTGGCCCACCCTCGTCGAGCGGGGTACCGAGTGCAGTGTCGTCCTGGTCGTGAAGCGTGCCGCAACGGCAGCGGCGGACCGAACCGGCCCGGCCTGTCGGGCGGTTGTGGACCGGGCCGAAGCTGGGCGCGGTGAAGGCGGCAAACACGCGGGGGTGCGCGGCGACGCGGTCCGGGGTGCCCTTGCCGCGGGTCTGTACGGTCAACGGTGGATCTTCGACCAGGAAGTGACACCTGATGACAGATGTGACCGTCTCCGCTGAGGCCGTGGAGGAAGCGCAGCCGGCGGGGCTGAAGCCGGACGCTCTGGACGACCAGTCACTCGGGGCGGCGAGCCTGGTTCTGGAGAGATGCGACGACGAGTGACTCGTGCCCGACACGTGCCAGGCCGTGCGAGAATCACGGGGAACTGCGGGTACTGAATCGGCAGCCAACGGCGCTCCAACAGCTACCCGAACTTTGGGGAGACGCTGGAAACGGCAGGCAGGGCGCGGTGAGGCGCCATTGGGGCGGCTTCGTCAGGTTCTTGATCCGACACCTCAGGCACACGGGGATGCGCTGTTCGAGGTCTGACAGTTCCGCCCTCGCGCTCACCGATGGCTATGCCGTTCGCTAGAGGGGGGAGGCATCTGCCAGACACGATGACATCCACGACTGACACCAACGTGGCCGGACGGCGACGGATGCAGGGGACCCGTTAGGGATCGGAGGGCCGCCTGCGTCCAGGCTCCCGCCAGGCTGCTCAGAGCAGTGGGCACCAGCGCGGACAACGCCGCCGCGGAATCTTTGAACGCGACCATGAAACGCGAAACGCTGCAAGGACGAAAGCGGTGGAATGGAGCCCGTGAGGCCCGCCTCGCTGTCTTCAGATGGGCAACCCGCTACAACACACGCCGCCGGCACTCCCGCCTCGGCCAGATCAGCCCGACCACCTACGAGCAGCGATCAACTACGCTGGCCACCGCCGCATGACAACCGGTGTCCACGATCGCGGGGAAGGCCCCGCCGTTGCTGCGTTTTGCGAGTACTCCTGTACCCCCGAGATGGGGCACGCAGAGGGCACACGCGCCTTGAGAGGGTGCCCCATTCAAGTCGCAGCATGGCGCTGACCTGCACTTTAGCGTAGATGAACCGGAGGCGGGCCCTCAGCCCGCTGTTCCTGGGCGATGGCGGATACCGTCCTGCACGTGCTTCGTCGCGGGCGGTGCAAGCCCCTTGTGGGAGGTGGCACTTGACCGCCGAGGGTCCTGCGTCAGAACGGGAGGTCGTCGGGGAGCACCCGGAGTGCCTTGTGGCGGCCCAGCGGGCGTACGGCCCGGAAGTCTCGTCGGTCGAGGGTGAGGATCGCGTCCGTGTCCTAATCGGCGGCGAGCGCCACGTTCACCGCGTCGGCGAGGTCGAGGTCGAGCGTGCGGTGGCGGACGCGGACGGACTGGGCGGCGCCCAGGTGGTCCTCTGTGATCTCCGGCATGAGGAGACGGCCCCGGCCCATCCAGCGACGCAGATCGTCGACCGCGCTGAGGGCAGCCCCCTGCCGGGTTCACGCGTCGCCACGTGATCCAGTTGAGGAGCAGCCGAGTCGACCGGCCGCGCCGGCCTCACAGGTTCCTCGCCCCCCGGATCGTCTCGGGCGGCTTCGGCACCTCGGCCATTCCGGCACCGGACCGACCGTCGTCACGTCTCCGGCACCACCGGGCCGGTGCCGGTGTCGATGAGGATCTGTGCGGCCTGGGTGATGTTGTCGGCGCGTACCGCTTCGGCCATCGCGGCACGTGCCGCCCCGGGCGTCGCGTGCGGCGGGACGACGAGGAGAGAGAAGTGGTCCTGGTCGCCCCTGGTGATGAGGACGGTGTCGTCGCCGACCGGGAAGGAGTCGATGTGGACCACGCGGTCGTCGATGATCAGTCGTGTCGGCAGTTCCTCCCAGGCGGTGGCGTCCAGGCCGATGCGGGCGACCGGGCCTAGATACTCGGTCAGCGCGGCGATCAGGGCGGGCAGCTCGGCCGCGATGTCACGGGATCGCGGCCACCATGCCCCGTCCAAAACGCCTTGGCGGTCATGTGTCGTCTCCAGCCGTACGACAGCCGTCCCGGGCTTCACCACCTGGTGGAGCGTGTCCGGCAGGAGCCTGGCCGCACGCGGGGGGTCGGAGTCGGGCATCACACTCACCTGTCTGTCCGCCGACGGGAAACGCGGAGTGGATTCCTCGTTTCACAGTACTCCGCGGCGCACGGCGGCCGGGCAGCCCGTTGGTCACGCGGGTGAGCCGCGAGGCGTGCCGGAGTAGAGTCGAAGATCCGGTCCGCCGATCGTGCTCAGACGATGAGGTCGCCATGCAACAGCCCAAGGAAGCACCCTCGGAAGGGCACGCCGACGTACGCATCGTCGCGGCCGACCCCGAGGTCGCCCGTCGCGTCGCGGAGGTGCTCCGCCGTTGCTTCGCGGCCACCGAGCAGCGCAGCTATCCCGCGGGCGTCGGGGGAGGAACGCGCCTCGAACTCGTCGTGGACACGACGCGGGCGGCGGAACCGGCGCGGTCCTGGCTGGAGACCAGCCGCTCCTCGGAGGAGGACCGCCGGCGCGGGTGATGCGGCGGCCGGGAGCGGTCCGTCCGGCCTGTTCGGGGAGTAGCGTCAGGTCATCGAGAGCATTTCGCGCACCGGTCCCGATACCGGTGTCGTTCCTGGTGAGCACGACACCGGACGACTGCCCAGGCGCAGGGGGTCCGGAGGCGGGTCCGCACGATGTCCGCGAGCACCGATCATCCTCCGCTGAGCGCCCTGCCCTTCAGGGCCCCGACGGCACACCTCGCCCTCAAACCCGTCACCCCCGCCCCGGAACACGTCGAACTGGACGGCGCCTGGTGGCCCCGCTCACGCGACCTGGCACAGGAAATTCCCCCACTGGCCGGCGTACTGGACCCGCTGTGGGGCCGGATCACCCGGATCGCCCTCAATCCCCGCTACTGGCCGATCATTCCGCGCAGGATCTTCGTCAACGGCCATGTAGTGAAGGTTGGTTGGTTCACCTCGGAGCTGGATCCGCACAAATCCGGCTCCTGTCCGGCACGGTGGGTCCCTGGGACCTCCTGGTGGTTCCCCCGGAGACCGCCGACCCCTCGGCCGCCCGGCCGATGGCCGCCGCGAGCGCCGGCACCGGCCGGCGTTCGACCGCGGCCGCCCTCATGGCGGCGGAACAGCCCGACGGCACTGCCTCGTCGTACGAGGCCGGGTCCGACCCGGCGGCGGGCCTCTGACGGCCGGCTCCCGACCCCGGCCGTCCGAGCCCGCGTCACATTCCCGGCCGGCTCAGCGCGCGGCCTCACGGGGCCCCCTCTCGAAGGAAGCCGAGCGTGCGTGACGGGCGGCGGGTGCTCGGCCGGGGACGTGACCACCACAGGCGCTCAGCAACCCCGGTGACCTGGTGAGCCGCCCGGCAGTCCGTGACGGGCCGGTCAGACCTGACCGGCCGCGGCGGCCGCCATGAGGGGTTCCGCGGCCTCCTCGGTCGTGTCCGGAGGGACGACCAGCAGGTCCCAGCGCCCCCGGCCGGGGGCGAGCAGGACGACGGTGCGCGGGGCGGATGCCCCCGGTGTCCTGCGCAGTCGTACGACCTGGTTGGAGACGAGCGTCCGGCCGGGCACCGCGGCCCACGTCGCCCCGCTGACCGTGACGCTGGTGATGTGGCCCCACGTGCGCGGCAACCCGGCAAGCAGTTGCGGAAGTTCGGCGAGCAGGTCGTACGAACGCGGCCACCACGCGCCGTCGATGGCCCGGGGCAGGTCCCTGTGGGGGGCCAGACGCAGGCGCAGGACGGGCTGGGAGGGAAGCGGGGACTGCAGTTCGGTGGTCATGTCGGCTCCTGCCAACTGCCTTGCACGATGGGGTGATGGACGTCAGGCACGACGGGCCGCGATCCGCTCCGCCGTCGGCCAGCGCACGTCGTGCACCCAGCCGAGGCGTTCGAGGAGGCGGATGACGGCGGCCGACGGGTCGATCTGACCGCGGTCGACGCCGTGCCGGGCGCTGGTGGGGTCGGCGTGGTGGAGGTTGTGCCAGCTCTCGCCGAAGGAGAGCAGGGCCAGCGGCCACAGATTGGTGGCCCGGTCGTGCCGCCGGGTACGGAAGGGGCGCTCACCGATCATGTGGCAGAGCGAGTTGACGCTCCAGGTGACGTGGTGGAGCAGCGCGATGCGCACAAGTCCCGCCCACAGCAGGCCGGTCACGCCGTACAGCCACGTGCCGCCGATCGCCCAGCCCGCCGCGAACGGCAGGGCGAGGGTGAGTACGCACAACGCCGGGAAGGCGCGGGAGACGGCACGGATGTCACGGTCGGCCAGCAGGTCGGGAGCGTAGCGCTCGGCAGGCGTTCTGTCGTTGCGGAACAGCCAGCCCACGTGGGCGTGCAGCAGCCCGCGCAGCTGGCCACGCAGATGCGTGCCGTAGCGGTACGGGGAGTGCGGATCGCCGGGCCGGTCGGTGAAGGCGTGGTGGCGGCGGTGGGTGGCGACCCAGTCGATGACGTCGCCCTGGAAGCTCAGCGAGCCGGCCACCGCGAGCGCGACCCGCACGGGACGGACCGCACGGTAACCGCCGTGCGTGAGACCTCGGTGGAAGCCGACCGTGACGCCCAGACCCGTGATCACGTAGAGAACCGCGGCAAGCAGGATGTCGACGGGATGGATGAGCCGCCCCCACAGCAACCAGCCGGCCAGGCCCAGAGCCACGAACGGCAGGACGACGATCACCGCCGTCACCGCCACGTACAGCCGCTCCCCGCCGTCGCGTGCGGGGAGCGGACCGTCCGACGGGAAGGGGGAGGTGCCGTCGTAGCCCTGGGGCGGCGACGCGGTGACCGGCGGGGTCGTCTTGGCGGGTGTGGTGGGGCTGGATGACATGGAGGGAGCTCCTTGACCTCGGCGAAGGCCGCTGGGACGGAGGTGCGGCCGGGGTCAGGGGCTGCCCCTGGTGGATGGGTGGTGTGCTCGAGACGACCTGTCATACCGGCACGACGCACCCTCGTTCTCCCCACCGTACTCCCCGTGCCGGGAAACACTCGGAGACCGCTGGTCAGACGCCCCGGGCGGGGTGCGCTCGGGCAGGTGCCGCGTTGACACGGATCGTCGCCGGACGTTGACTGACGGCACGGCGCAGGGCCGTGAAGAGCAGGCCCGACCGGGTTTCCGACTGCTTGCAGCAGGCCGCCGAGAAGAGCAGAAGCGTCTTCGGGCGGCGCCCCCCTCACAACGGGAACGGTGCATACGACGATGTACGACCAGACACGCGCCCAGCAACCCGCCGACCGGCCCCCGGGCCGTGCCGACCGCCGCGCCCCGGGCCCGGAACCGCTGCTCCCGTCCGACGAGCGGGACAAGATCACCCGGCGTCTCGGACACGCCGTCAACACCTTCGCGGACACTCCGGGCGAGGCCCTGGAGGAGGCCGAGAGCGCCTTCGACGAAGCCACCGACGCGCTGGTCAACGCCCTCGCGGAACGGCGGCGCGTCCTGCGCGCGGGCTGGCAGGACCAGAACCCCGAGACACAGTCCGCCGAACTCCGGCTCGCGATGCGGGAGTACCGGGAGATCACCGGGCGGCTGCTGCGCGCGTGAACCGGGCGGCTGCCGCGCGCACAAGCGGCCACAGATCCGCCGGCGCAAGCGCCTTCCGACGGCCGCCGCCGGTCGTCCGATCCTCGGCGGCGGCCGTCTGCGCCTCCCCGCGCGGCCGAATCCCCCTGAGCGGGCGCGCGATCGGGAGCCGTGTGCCCCGCATCGGACCGTGCGACGGGCAAGCGGGAGGTCACCGCGCCGGTCTCGCGACGAGGGGAAGCAGGACGAGGGGAGCACAGGAGCCGACCACAACGGTCAACGAAAGCCGACTGCTCTGCAGAGGTTGCGAATCGGTCCTTGCCCAGGGGCTCGGGGCACAGGCAGCTCACGGGCTGCCGAACGGCGTGCGTTCCTGCGGAAACCTGTGCACGGCGGGAATACATCGAGCCTAGATGGTCTCGTCCCGGGTGAGAACCCTTGAGGGGCCATGGAGAATCCCTCGGACGGCCCGGCTGTCGACGCACCGGGGCGGAGTAGCGTGGAGCGAACCGGGAGTTGCCCGTACGCCGGCTCCCCGTCGGCGTCGTTCTCGGCGCACCACGACACCGGTTCGTCGCACGGCGGTCCGGGGACAGGGACCGCGACATGAACGCGCCCACCGGTCAACGCGCCTCGCCCGAGCGGATACGCCCTTCTTCGCTTCGGCCCGCCCGTCTCACCCTGCGTCCGCCGACCTTCCCGCCCGGACCGGTGAGTGGCGCCTGGTGGCCCCGTTCCGACGACCTGCCGACCGAACTGCCCGCTCTCATCGAGGCGTTCGACAGGTCATGGGGGCGAGTGACCCGTATGGCCGCACACCGCAGCGCCTGGCCCCAGGCACCGTGCGAGCTGCCGGTCGCCGGCCACACCGTGCGGGCGGCGTGGTTCACGTCCGGGTTCGACCCGCACGCCATCCGGCTCTTCGCCTATGGCGTCGGACGCCGGGACCTGTTGGTCGTCCCGCCCGGTACCGGGACGGCCACGGCCGGGCGACTGATGACGGCCGCCGCCGATCCGGCGCTCCGCCTCACCGCGAGCGCGCTCCTGGCGGACACGCGAGGCAGTCGCCCGGCGCGGGACATGTGACCTTCACGGTGCCGCGCCGGCGACGCCCGGCCCACCCGCTTCCGGTTGGCGATCACCTGCACGGGGCATCAGCACCGGGCAGGCCCGGCCGGGCAGGACATGCCGCGGCCCGGCGAGCGGCCACGGCCATGGTGGTCGGGTGGCCCAGGAGGGGAAGTGATCCGCCATGCGTACGCATCGGCGTACCCATCGGCGTTCCGTACGAGTCGAGTACCTGCTGCCCGACGAGGCCGAATCGGCGGGCAGGGCGCGCAAGTTGACCTCGCAGTTCCTCGCCCGGCCCAACCGCCGGACGGCGGGGCTCGACGCCGAGCACATCGGCGACGCGACCCTCATCGTCTCCGAGCTGGTCACCAACGCCACGCGGCACGGCGGCAGCTGCCGCCTGCGCCTGCACATGTCGGACACCCAGGTGACCGTCGAGGTCTACGACGGCAGTCGCGGCCGACCCGGCGTTCGGCCGCTGACGACGTGGGGTGAGAGCGGGCGGGGCCTCGCCATGGTGCGGTGTCTGGCGCAGCGCTTCGACATCGATCCGGTCGACGGAGGTGGCAACAGAGTGCGTGCGGTGCTGGCCCTGTGACCGGCCGGGCATCGCTCCTCGGCCCGCTGCCAACCGTCCGGGCGTTGGCTCGACCCACCGAGGGCTATTCGCGCAGCGCGACCGGCGGTGCCGGTCCCGGCGAGTGACGAAACGGGCAGCCGACCTCAGCTCCCGGGACGGGACCGCACGATGGAACCCAGCAGAACGCCGGCCGAAGACCCGCCCGCGTACGGCGGGCACACCTACCGCGTGCCCCTGCCCCGCCTGGCCCTCACCCCGGGCCTCAGCGAGGGGCGCTGGACGGCGCATGGTGGCCGCGCTGCGACGCGTTGGAACTGGAACTGCCCTCGCTCGTAGCCGCGTTGGAGCGGGGGCGGGGGCGGGGGCGGGGCACCACGGTGGCAGTCACCGTGGACGCCGCCCAATGGCCCGACGTACCGCACACGGTGATGGCACCCGGCCGAGTGATCGCGTGGAACCGACCGGATCCGCGGGCGAGGAGCATGTCATCACCCTGGACCGCGGGGTCGGCCGCGGCGGTGGCAGATATCTGTCGGCTCGAAGGGAGAATTTAAGACGGGGTAGAGGGAATATTCCCCTGCCCACCGGCGGAGCGGAGTTATTCGCGGCAGGCGGCCGAGCACACCGTGCTACTGTCGAGACAGGTTGCAGTTGTGGTTGCCAATAGGTTCACTTTTCTGACGGGCTGATCATCGCGGCGACACGGAGACCGCACAAGGCGAACTCCGAGCACCGTTTCCGAAAGAGAAATGACATGGCCACCGGCACTGTGAAGTGGTTCAACGCCGAAAAGGGCTTCGGCTTCATCGCGCAGGACGGCGGCGGCGCCGACGTCTTCGCCCACTACTCGAACATCGCCACCCAGGGCTTCCGCGAGCTGCAGGAAGGCCAGAAGGTGTCGTTCGACATCGCTCAGGGCCAGAAGGGCCCGACCGCCGAGAACATCGTTCCGGCCTGACCACGGCACAGACGCATACTTCGCAGCTGGGGCCCGCACCTTGGGGTGCGGGCCCCAGCTCGCTGCATTTTCAGGGGGAATCGCCCCTGCCGTATCCGGCTCGTTCTCGCGATTCTCTGCGCCGTTCATTGTGCTGCGGGAATTCCTTGATACGCGCCCGCATCGAGGAAGGTTCCGCATGAACCGAGCACGCCCTTCACGCACTACCCGCGCCCACGCCCGCTCCGGCGCTCCGCGCCGCCCCAAGGGCAGCGGAGGCGGGCAGAGTGCGAACCGCGGCGAGTTCGCGCTGCCGAAGACGACCGTGCCCGCACTGCCCGCCGTCGAGTCGTTCGCCGATCTCGCCCTGCCGACGCCGCTGCTGGCCGCGCTCGGCCACGAGGGTGTGACCGTGCCGTTCCCGATCCAGGCGGCGACCCTGCCGAACTCCCTGGCCGGCCGTGACGTACTCGGCCGTGGCCGCACGGGTTCGGGCAAGACCCTCGCCTTCGGCCTCCCGCTGCTGGCCCGAACGGCAGGCCGGCGAGCCGAGCCGCGGCGGCCGCTGGCCCTCGTCCTGGTCCCCACCCGGGAGCTCGCCCAGCAGGTCACCGACGCGCTCACCCCGTACGCCCGCGCCGTACGGCTGAGACTGGCCACCGTGGTCGGCGGGATGTCGATCGGCAGGCAGGCGAACACGCTGCGGGCCGGGGCGGAGGTCGTCGTCGCGACACCGGGGCGGCTCAAGGATCTCATCGACCGGGGCGACTGCCTGCTGGGCGAGGTCGCCGTGACCGTCCTGGACGAGGCGGACCAGATGACCGACATGGGGTTCATGCCTCAGGTCACCGCGCTGCTCGACCAGGTGCGTCCCGGGGGCCAGCGGATGCTCTTCTCGGCCACCCTGGACCGCAACGTCGACCGGCTGGTCCGCCGCTATCTGACCGACCCGGTGGTCCACTCCGTCGACCCGCCGGCAGGTGCCGTCACCACAATGGAGCACCACGTGCTCCATGTGCACGAGGCGGACAAGCACCGAACGACCACCGAGATAGCGGCGCGGGACGGCCGGGTGATCATGTTCCTGGACACCAAACACGCGGCGGACCGGCTGACCAAGCACCTCCTCGGCAGCGGTGTCCGCGCCGCCGCCCTCCATGGCGGCAGGTCCCAGCCGCAGCGCACCCGGACCCTCGCGCAGTTCAAGAGCGGGCAGGTGACCGTGCTGGTGGCGACCAACGTCGCGGCGCGTGGCATCCACGTCGAGGGCCTCGACCTGGTGGTCAACGTGGATCCGCCCGGCGACCACAAGGACTACCTGCACCGTGGCGGCCGTACGGCGCGCGCCGGGGAGTCCGGCAGCGTCGTCACCCTGGTGACGCCGGGCCAACGCCGCGACGTGAGCCGGTTGATGGCCTCGGCCGGCATCACCCCGAGGATCACCGCGGTGCGCTCGGGAGAGGCGGAACTGAGCCGCATCACCGGCGCCCGGACCCCGACCGGCGTCCCGGTCGTCATCACCGCGCCGCCCGCGGAGCCGCCCCGGCGGGCCGCAGCCCGCGCTTCGGCCTCGGCCCGAGGCCGTCGAGGGCGTGCCGCTCGGGGCGGGCCCGCCGGGAAGCGCCGCGCAGCATGACATGTCGCCGGCCCATCGCCGGTCGGCGACGGACCGCCTGCGCAAAGCCGTCGCGCTCAGAAGATCCGCCCGTACCGCAGGAGGCAGCTGTGACACCGCTTCGGACCCATCGAAACGCGCCCACTCCCGACGTCATAACCCGGGTCGACCACCTGGACCCGGTCGAGCTACGGGTGTTCGACGACATCACCGTCGAGGTGGCCCTGTCCATCATGGCCGGTGCCGGTGTGGAGTACCTGCTCCTGTGCGACGGGGACGACGAGAGCACCGGCTCGGTCACCCGGGCCGAACTCGCCGTGCACCGCGACAGCTCCGCCTACACGGACCGCGTCCGGCTGCGGGACGTCCTCGGCGCACCGTGCCCGGTCGTCAGCCCCTCCCCTTCTCCCTGTGAGGCATCATGCGCTGTGTCATCGCCCGCTACCCGTTCGAACTGACCAAGCACGGAGTGCTGGCCTCGATGGCAGGCGTCACGCCCGAGATCGTCACCGGTGATTCCGTGACCATCGGCCGCCGCCGCTATCCCGTGATGCAGGTCGGTGAGGTCATCACCCGGCAGGACCGCCGCGACTTCACCAGCGGCGAGGTCACCCGGGCCATGGCCCGCCTCGGCTTCACCTGCCACGCCCGTCCCGAGGCCGCACCGCTCCTGGACGAGCGCGCCCGCAGCCCCCTCCAGGCCGCCTCGGAAGCGCTCGGGAGCCCCGACTCCCGGGACACGTGACGGTGTGCGGCCGCCGCCCCCTCCGCGAAAGACACGCCGGACGGCACCACACGGCAGTAGGCTCGACACGCGGCAGCCCTTGGCCCCGGCCCTCTCCGTGCAGTCCGTTCCGCGCAACAGAGGCTCTGCGCACACTGAAGCTCCAACCGGACAGAGGAGATGGGGCGCATGTGCGCTCATCCCGACCCGCCCGAGCCTTTCCGTACGCCCGAACTGTTCGACGAATGCCGGATGGTGCGCGCCCGCGGCGAGCTGGACCTGACCACCTTGGCACCCCTGGTGCACGCTCTGGAGGGTGCCCGCACCGGATGCGGGCGCGTCTTCCTCATCGTAGATCTCCGCGAGGTGACCTTCGCGGACGGAAGCATCCTGCGACCGCTGTGCGAAGCGTGGGACGACTGCCGGGCCCGACGGGGCTGGGTCCGCGTCGTCCACAACAGCCGCGGCATAGACCTCGTCCTGCTCGGCGGCGGCGTACTCGGCCGCTTCCCGGCCTATGCCAGCGCCCAGGACGCCTGGCGGGGAACGCCTACGGCAGCGCGTGGCGCAGCACGCGCCCCCGCATCGACGCGTACTGCCGACGGAGAGGCCCGGTGACGTACGGCAGTCCGTGCCGGGCGCAGATCTCCCGCACCCGGGGCGCGACCTCGGCGTAGCGGTTGCTGGCAGGTCGGGGAAGACGGGGTGCTCGATCTGGTGGCTGAGGTTGCCGGTCATCACGTGGAAGAGGGAGCGGCCCTCGATGTTCGCCGAGCCCTGGATCTGGCGCAGGTACCACTGGCCGCGGGTCTCGCCCTCGATCTGGTCGTCCGTGAAGGTCCGTACGTCTCCCGGGAAGTGGCCGCAGAAGATGACCGTGTGGGCCCAGATGTTGCGCAGGGCGTCGCCGTGAGCCGAGGAGGCAGGGCACGGCGGAGGGGCCGGCGAGCAGCGGGAAGAGGACGCAGTCCTTGGCGAACTGGGCCACCGCCTTACGGGCCAGGCCGGTGAGGCCGCCGAGGAAGGCCCGCAGCTCTTGCGGCCGGCCGGCACGGCCTCCGCCTCGAGGTCGTACAGGGCGATGCCCCCACTCGAAGACGGGCGCGAGCAGGGCGGCGTAGAGGGGCTGGAGCCGGCCGGATGGTCAGGGTGGCCGCGACGGGGCTCTCGGCACGCACGGCGACGATCCGGCCGGAGCGGACAGCAGCGGGTCAGCAGGGCGAGGTAGTCGTCGGGGGTGGAGGGGCTGGTCAGCGGGCCGGCCAGCCAGGACGCGGCCGTCAGGATCCGTCCTCCGGTACGTCCGGACCACCACCCGGTGAGCCGGTCCGCGACCAGCGACGGCAGCGCGGGCCTCGGCACGGGCATGGGTGTGCCTCTGCTCCTGCGCTTGTTCCTGGGTCTGCTTGCGGGCGCGGGACCGGGCTTCGCTTCCCCGTGATGTTCCGGGATCCGCTGTCGCTTCGCGTGCGTGGCGCGTGGTGTGTGGTGCGTGTTTCTGGATCGGCGTGCGGCTGCCGTGGGACCCGTCGGTCGCGTATGTCACGGCGTGCCGGTGCTGCGGGCCGGTTACCCCGCAGCGGTCGAAGCACACCGGACGGCCGGCGGTCGGGCGACCGCAGGCTTCGCGCCACCGGTCGCGCCGCCCCCGTCGGCGGGAACTCGGCGTCGGCCCGGCGCGGGTGCGGTGACCTGCGCGGGCGGGCGGCGCGGAGGAGGGCGGCGTCCCGGATTGGCCGGATCGCGGCGGACGTACGGGTCAGCCGAGCAACCGGTCGACGGAACCGTACGACAGGCCGGGCGTGGGCGAGGGCTGCTGAGGTGCGGTCCGGCAGGTGAAGCCGAGACGGACCAGTGCCCGGACCATCTCCACGGCGGTGAAGTCGCGCGGGTCCTGGCGGGTGATCACCACTCCCACCTGCTTGACGGGGTACACCCGTTCCCCGATGACGACACATTCCCCCGTCGCGGGCTCGGGCCGGACGTTCTCCATCGACATCTCCACCTCGGCCTTGGACAGGTCGAAGGGGTAACGGGCGATCACACAGCGCATGGTGCCTCACAAAGGTCGGGACGGATCCGGGATGGGTGGAACACGAACGGCCGGCAGGGCGGTCCACGCGGGTGCCGGTCAAACGAGAACGGACAGGGCGCGCCCGCCGGTCGCCGGTCAGCGGAGCACCAGAAGTCGGCTGGGAGCGAGATGAGACGCCTCGCGGGCCTCGGTCGACAGGCAGCGCCAGCCCCAGGACAGCAGTGCTTCGAGTGTGTCCGAGTTGTCACGGTCGACCAGCGTGACACCGAGCGCGGCTGGGTGATCGCTCAGCAGCCGCTTCTGCAGGCGCCGGGCGAGGTTCCACTCGCGGCTCTGGTCCTGGGTGCGTACCCGTCGCTCGACGAGAATGTCGGCGATCGCGAAGAGCCTTCCGAAGGCGGCGACGCGCAGCAGGCTCTCCGGGAGGTACCCGTCGAGACCGTCCCACGAGGGCCCGTCGCCGCGCACGGGGAAGCCATAGGCGCATGCCGTGAGGACGACGACGCCCGAGGGGCCGGCGGTCTCCGCCACGAGCAGCTCGAACCCCGGCCACCGCATGTGGCCCGCGAGCCGTCGCCGGAATGCGGCGGACCGGTCCTGGTTCGACGCGTCCGAGGCCCGCACCTGGCTGAACGAGGTGTGCGTGTACAGCTCGCCGAGCTCTCGCATGCGGTCGTCGATCTGGCGCCGGGTCAGCGGACGGACGAACTCGCCCTGCTCGGGTGAGGGCCCCGGCCGGCGCCGCTGCGGCGGCGCCTCGGGAAGCCTTGGTCGTCGCCCCGGTGTCCCGGGGTGGGCGGTCTCCGGGCGGTCCGGCGTGTTCACGGTCATGGGCGAACCCTGCTCCGGGTCCGGACGGGTCCGGCCCGGCGTCGTCGTTCGCCGAGAACGGCACCGGCGCGTGAGCCGGCACACGAGGCGCCCTCGGTGCCCTCGAGCCTACGCCCGACGACATGGCAGGCGAGAGCGATCAACCCGGAGGGACCCGGAAGCCGGCAAGGGAGCGGCTTCGGCGGAGGAATGTGCACCGGCGAAGCGCCCCCGTCGGCCAGGTGATTGAGCCGAGTCGGGCCAGGAGCCCGTCGAAGCGGCACGCCGACTGTCGTTTCCCGACATCGTTCCTCGGTGCTGTGCCCTCAGCGTGCCCATAGCGGGCCCGTGGGATCGGTGAACCACGGTCGACTACGGTGCGATCGTGCGCTCCCAGGCGCCCCGCCAGAGCACGTATGCCCAGGTCAGAAGCGCTCCGGCTGCCCCAGCGCCGTCGCTTCCCAAGCTGATGGCCTGCGCACCGTCGTCATCGGCTGGTCAGCGCGGCAGCATCCGCCCCAACGGGTCCGGCTTCCAGGTCCGGGTGTACGCCGGGCGTGACCCTCTCACGAAGAAGGATGTGTACCTCCACGAGCAGGCCGAGACGGAGGCCGAAGCCGAGAAGGTCCGCACGAAGCTCCTCCACCAGATCGACGAGCAACGTCACCCCAAGCGCGAAGTGACCTCGGCCTTCCTGCTCGACCGCTGGCTCGGTGTCGCGGAGCTCGACGAGACGTCGTACGAGCGGACCGAAGGCATCACCGCAACTACCTCAAGCCGACGTTCGGCATGAGACTCCACCGACCTCAGTCCCAGCAGCTGCACCCCCGGGCGACGGTAGTCCGCAACACAGTCCCCTACTTCAGCGTCGGCCGCCTCGACGCTACGCCGCTCGAAGAGGTCAGAGGCTCTGTTGACCCGGGACAGCAGACGGCGCGTCGATCCCCATGTCGGCACGCATGACGCTGCGCATCTCATGCGAGCGGTCCCCGAGTTCGCGAAGCTCCCTGTCTATGTCTTCAGGCGATCCATCGGCACGTGGATCGCCTCTCTCCAGGTAGACGATCTTCACATACGCAGCATGGAGTGCTGTGACCATGTCGTCGAGGTGAGTCAGTACTGCTGCGGAAGCGACCATCTGGGCTTCGGCGAACGCAGCATTGTGTGCGTCACGGGCAGCGGCCAACTCGGCCCGCGTCTCTGTATCGGCAGTCCCACGGTTCAGGTGCCACAAGTAGTCCATGAGCTGGATTCGGAAGCGCCGAAAAGCCGCGTTTGTCATGACATAGCAGGCCCTGCGCTCTGCCAGCGCGGTTTTCTCCTGTTCGCGGAGCCAGCCGGCATGAGCGGCCTGCTGTTGACGTTCGAACTGTTGGCCTTGGAACCGGGCCAGTAGACGTTGCGAAAGAATCGGAGCAAGAAGCGTTCCTGCCACACCGACTACCGCAACGACGAGCGCAATCATGCCGTTACCCATTGAGGCATTCTGGGGTACGAGGGGCTCCTGCGGGGCACTCCCAGCAGGGAACAGGACAAGCTGGATCCGTTACCCGTTGTCGATCGTAGGTGAGCCGGGAAGCCTGTGCCCAGGCCGGGTCGCGTGCCCTGTCACCTCGGTCCAGCTCGGGGCACGGACCACCGCGCCGGCCTGCCCCGAGTGCAGCCAGCCCACGGACGGAGGCGATCGGGGCGTCCGCCGGCGGCCGCTCCTGTCGCTCGGCTGGACGGCGAACAGACCCAGGCGGGATGAGGAGTTCGTGGCCGGCCACCATCCCGGGCCCGCACTGGTCCACCACGTCAGCCCGCGAACCGGCCTGCGCGAGGACGACTTCACCACGCTCGCGGAGTGCGCGGCGGCTGTCCATACCTGGCGGTCACACGAGGCAGCGGCCGAGCAGCCACCGCGCATTGTGCGCGGACAGGGTCAGCTCGTCCTCGTCCCCGGCGTCGATCACCAGCACCACCTCGTCGGTCGGCCAGCGAGAGGCCAGGTCCCGCAGGGTGACAGGCCGGTAGCAGGGCACCAGGGGGAAGGCCTGGAACAGCCGCTCCTCCGAGGTGAACACCATGACCGCGGGGGCGTCGTAGACGCTTTCGATCACCGGCAGCACCAGCCGCACGAGCTCACTGCGGTTACGCGTGTACCGGATCCCGCCGATCGCAGGAATCAGCACGTCACAGCCGGCCAGGGCCTCCAGGGCCCGCAGGTCCGGGGCGCTGGACAGGTCTTGCAGAGCCTTCCGCGCCACCGATGCGAAGACCTCTGCCGGGATCTCAGTCATAACACCGCACCTTAGGTCCGCCCCCGAGACGACTCAACGCCTACCCGCGATCGGCCCGATCATGCGCTGAGCCCGGCGCACGAGGGTGCTGCCGGGCCGTCGTGGGACTGTTGCGGCGGATGGTGTGCCGCCGAGTCGCGTAGTCACTGGCCGACCTGACTGAGGCAGGAGGGCTAGGACGTGGTGTCCTCGAGTGTCGCCCGTACATCCAGCACCGCATCGGCTCCGGTGAGCTCCAGCACGCGCCGTAGCTGTGGTGCGGGCGCAACCACGCGCAGCTCAGTGGTGTGATGGATGCGTAGGAGCAGGTTCAGGAACGTCGAATCCGCGAAGTTGAGGCCGGAGGCGTCCACCACCACACGTGAGTGCTTCTCGGCGGCGGCCTCCAGCGCCTCGACCAGGGGCGCGATCAAGTTCATGTCATAGGTGCCGTGAGCGACGACGACCCAGGCCCCGTTGCACTCGTACTGGACCACGCCGACCCGATCAGGAACAGGGCCCTGCTCAGACGGCTTGTCGCCACTTTCGCCAACCGGGCTCATGTCGCCAGTATGCCTTCGGTCGAGCACCGACGGCCGACTGGACCCCCCGCAGGGACGACTGACCTGGGTCGCTCACCCGGCGGCAGTGGCCATGCCGGTCATCGTCCCCGGCCGTTCGGGGGATACGCGGGCCACCTCCGGCGCGTTCCTCACCCCGTGGGGCATCCCTTGATGAACGAAAGGGAGACACGATGCCGCTCTATCTATCGAGATTCAGCTACACGCCGGAGACCTGGGGGAGGCTGATCGGCCACCCCGAGGACCGCGCAAAGGCCGCTCAGTCGTACATCGAGTCCGTGGGCGGGAAGCTCCACGGCTTCTGGTACGCCTTCGGCACGCACGACGGCTACAACCTGTGGGAGGCTCCCGACAACGTGTCCATGGCAGCGGTTGCCCTGGCGATCAGTGGAGGCGGCGCGCTCAGCTCGTTCGAGACGACTGTTCTCCTGACCGTCGATGAAACAGTGGAAGCCCTGCGCAAAGCCGAGCAAGTCCAGTACAGGGCTCCTGGCGCGTAGACCGTCCCATGCCTAGCCCGGGCTGATCAGCCCTTACCAGCCGTTCGCACAGGTCAGCGCTCAGACTGGCCGCAAGCGACCGCAGCTGCCCAAGCTGAGAGCTCCGAGTGGAATCTCCTCGCCATCGCGTCGGGCCGGCCGTCCCGCCCGGGCCTGTGGACGGCACAAGCCGTCTGACATGCCCTCAGCCGACAGCCTTGGCGATGTTCCTCGCATGATCGAGCACGGGTCCGGCAGTACAACGTTGCCGGGTGGACGTCACGGTTCGGGTGAATGCGCCCGGGCGGCCAGCAGGGGCTTGAGGGCGATGGCGGCGCCGATGACGAACACGGCGGTGGCCAGGTAGATCAGGCCGAGGTGGCCCAGTGTGTCGAGGTTGTAGGGGTAGTGGGCGGGCAGGGCCACCGCCAGGCCGAGGACAGGGACCGCGACTGCGGTGACGTAGGCCCACAGCAGGCCTCGTCGCACGCCGAACCAGGCCAGCGCCGTCACGGCGAGCCCGGCCGCGGCGATGAACCCGGACACGGCGACGTGGAGGTGCGAGATGTACTCGTACAGGTCCGCTGAAGGCGCGGATGCCGGCCTTGGTGGTTCCGGCCTCGGCCCGGTCGATGCCGAGCTCCAGGAAGGAGCCGGTGAAGTTCCGTACGAAGAAGATCACCGCGTAGGCGACGAACGCGGCGCCGGCCAGTGCCATCAGGCCGGAGCCGAGCCGAAGGGCGCCCGCGGACTCCATGGCCGGACCGGCCGTGCGGTGGTGGGCGATGGTGGTCATGACACGCCTCCTGGGGTCCGCGGTTTGACGGCGAGCAGGGAGATGCTCTTGACGCCGTAGCGGGCGCTGGCGTTGCGGGCCCGCTCGCTGAGGAAGTCGTACGGGTTCGGGCAGGTGCGCTCGACGCGCAGTCCGGCCGTTTCGATCATGTGGCGGTAGGTGTCCTCCTGGGCGGCACCGGCGATGCAGGAGGCCCACAGGTCGGCCTGGGCGGTGATCGCGTCGCCCAGCGGCCGCTCCGTGACGAGGTCGGCGACGGCAAGACGGCCGCCGGGGCGCAGCACGCGGGCCGCCTCGGAGAAGACCCGCGGCTTGTCCGGGGACAGATTGATCACCCCGTTGGAGATCACGCAGTCGACCTCGGTGTCCGCGACCGGCAGTTCCTCGATGCGGCCCTCGCGGAACTCCACCCGGTCGAAGCCGCCGTCGCGCGCCAGACGGCGGGCCTTGTCGAGCTGGGCAGGGGTGAAGTCGACCCCGATGACCCGGCCTGCCGGGCCGACGGCGAGCGCGGCGCAGAAGGCGTCCGTGCCGGAGCCGCTGCCCAGATCCAGCACCCGCTCACCCGGCTGGAGCGCCGCCAGGTCCAGGGCGTGGCCGACGCCGGCGAAGGACTCGACGGCCTCGGCGGGGAGTCCGTCGAGTACGGCTGCGGGGTAGCCGAGCCGCTCCGCCAGCGGCCGGCCCAGCTCGAAGTGAAAGGCTCCGTCCGGAGCGGTGGCCACCTGCTGGTACAGGTCCTTCACCTTCGTCTCCAGTTCTCGGATGTCCGGCGCGCGGGCCAGCGGCTCAGTCGTGGAACTGCTCAGCGGTTCAGTCATGGCACTGCCTCGCTTCCCGCTCTTCGGCACCTGATCGGTGCACGGCACTTCCTCGGACGGACCGGCTCGCCGGTCTTATTGCATTCCGGGAGAATGCAATAAATACCGACCGCAGAAGCGTCTGCGTGGTGTGGCATCGATGCCGGTCACCGAGACGTCCCGGCAACGGGAAGACTTCCGGGCACTGGTGCGGGACCAGCTCCCGCGCCTGTACGCGCTCGCCCGCGTGCTGGTGGGCAGCGAGGCGGAGGACGCCGTACAGGACTGCATGGTGAAGGCGCTCGAGCACTACGAGCAGCTGCACGACCCGGGCGCTGGTGCGGCGTGGCTGAAGACCATCCTGGTCAATTGCTGTCACGACCGCCTGCGCGCCCGCGCCCGTCAGCCGGAACCGGTCGACTTCGACGACAGGGAAGCCGAGGGCTTCTCGCTCTACCGGAAGATCGCCTACGAGGACCCGTTCCCGTACTCGGACTCGGTCCACCTCGACTTCCTGTACGGCTTCAGCCGGGACGACGTCCGGGCCGTACTGCTGGCCCTGCCGGACATCTACCGCATCCCGCTCGTCCTGGTGCACATGGAGGGCTACCTGGCCAAGGAGACGGCCACGCTCCTCCAGGTGCCGCTGGGCACCGTGCTCTCGCGGCTGCAACGAGGCCGCAAGGCGTTCGAGAAGGGCATGTGGGACTACGCGCAGACCCACGGGCTGCTGAAGGAGGGCGTGCGGTGATCAGCTGTTCCGAAGCGGTGGACCGGCTCTGGGCGTACCTGGACGCCACCGTCGGCCATGACGAACGACAGGAGATGGAGGAGCACCTCGCCCTGTGCCTGCGCTGCTGCGGCGAGTTGGAGTTCGCCGTCGCACTGCGGCGGTTCCTGGCCGACTCCGAGCGCGAGGACGTCCCGCCGGACGTCCTGGCACGTCTTCGAGGCACGCTGGAGGAACTGGGACCATGAGCGGCGGCGACCTGATGCACAGCGCGGAGATCAAGGAGCTGGTCCGCGACGCCTACCGGCACGTCCCGCCGACGACCGAGGCTGTCGCGCGAGCCCTGTACAGCCCGCAGGAGCTGGCCGGAGTGCCGCCGTCGGCCGTCACCCGTTCCCTCGGGGTCGCCAACCACCTGCGCTTCGCCGACATCCGCCCCGGCGACACCGTCCTGGACCTCGGATGCGGCGGCGGCATCGACACCATCCTCGCCGCCCGCCGTCTCGGCCCCGGTGGCCGGGTCGTCGCCCTGGACTTCCTGCCGGAGATGCTCACGCGCACCGCGCACGCCGCGGCCGAGGCCGGCCTGGCGAACGTCGAGCCCCTGGAGGGCGAAGTGGAGGCCATCCCCCTCGACGACGCCAGCGTGGACCTGATCATCTCCAACGGCGTGATCAACCTGTCGCCCCGAAAGGCACGGGTGATGGCCGAATGCGCACGCGTCCTGCGTCCCGGCGGACGGCTCTGTGTCTCCGACCTCACCGTGCGCCAGGAGGACCTGCCCCCGGAGATCCTCACCCGTCCCGCCGCCTGGGCCGGCTGTGTGGCCGGCGCGCTGGCGGAGGCGGACGTCGTACGCAAACTGGCGCGCGTGGGCTTCCAGGACATCGACATCCCCTACCGCCGCCCCCTCGGCATCGACGACTGCGCGCTGTACCCGCTCTTCGACCCCGACACCATCGCCCTCATGCGGCGCCTCGTACCGCCCGAGCGGCAGCACGCCGTCGCCGTGGCGGTCGTCGTCCGCGCCCGCGGTGCCGGCTGAAGACGTCGTTGTCGAAACGGGGTTGTCGAGACGGGGTTGTCGAGACGGGGTTGTCGAAAGCCGGTCACCCGTCTGTGGCCGGCGCGGCGGGCTGCCGGAGTCGGCACGCCTCGGTGTCGAGGGAACCCTTGGAGTGATCGTGGGGTGAGGTCATCGAGCCGGTGCTTTGCCTCCCGCACTGACGCCCGCCGCGCAGCGAGTGCACCAGATGGGGCCCATGCGAGGGTTTGGAGTTGGGGCGGCTGGGGTGCCCAGTTGCATCAGTCGATGGCGATGCACGAGCATCTGGCCGACGGGGACGGCGGTCAAGGGGCGTCGCCCGGTCTCCCATCCCGCGATCGTGTCCGGTGACACCTTGAGCTGCTCAGACTGCCCACGGGGGGCCGCCGCTGCATCCGTGCTGACGCGTTCAGGACATGGTGCCGCTGGGGCGGGCGCCGTGACGGCGTGTCCGGTGCGCACGTCTGGCCGACGCACTCTCGTCGAGTTGATCGGGCCTGTCGTAGTTGCGCCAGCCGGTGAGGCGTCCTTCCGCGTTGTACCTGGCTGACAGTCCGGGCGGATCCATGTGATCTTCGTGTTCCCGGACCAGTTGCTGGGGCAGCAGGACCACTGCTGTGACGCCGTGGGGAGACGACCCGCGGAGCTGGACGCGGATGCCGTGGCGGCCGGAGAGCCGGCCGACGACGAACGTACCCATGCGCCGCGCCACGGCGACGTCGACCACTGGGGGGTTCAGGAGCCTCTCGTTGGCCTCCTCGAGGTCCTGGGTGGACATGCCGATGCCGTTGTCCTGGACTTCGACCTTCGCGCCCCCGCCGGACAGCAGCTGGCATGTGACGAGCACCTGTGTCTCCGGCGAGGAGAACGTCGTCGCGTTCTCCAGCAGCTCCGCAATGAGGTGAACGATGTCGTTCACTGCCCGGCCGTCGACGTCCGCGGTGACCAGTCCGCGCAGCTGCACGCGCTGGTAGTGCTCGATCTCACTGGTGGCGGCGCGGAGGACATCCACGAGCCGGACCGGGGCGCTCCAGCGGCGGCCCGCCTTCTCGCCCGCGAGGACGAGCAGGTTCTCCCCGTTGCGGCGCATGCGGGTGGCCAGGTGGTCGAGCTTGAAGAGGCTGGCGAGCAGGTCGGGGTCCTGCTCGCCCTTCTCCAGACGGTCGATCAGCTCCAGCTGCCGTTCCACGAGGTTCTGGCTGCGCTGCGAGAGGTTGACGAACATCGAGTTGATGCGGCCTCGCAGGTGTGCTTGCTCGAACGCCAGCCGTACGGAGTCGCGATAGACGTCGTTGAATGCGCGGGCGACACCGGCGATCTCATCGGTCGAGCCGACGGCCGTGGGCTCGACCTCGATGGCCTCCACTTTCGCGTCGCTGGAGCCCCGCAGCAACCGGACCACCTCGGGCAGGCGGCGTTGCGCGATGTCGAGAGTGGAGGCGTGCATGGTGTGCAGCGGGCGGACAATCGACTGCACGAGGACGTACGTCACGCCGAGCATGAGCAGGAGAAGCATCAGCTCGACGAGCGCGGCGATGAACACTGAGCGCTCGGCCTCGTGCAGCTCACGCAGGCTCTCCTCTTCAATTGATCCGACGAGCTGCTTCTCGACCAGTCGCATCAGGTCGAGCTTGGTCGTCATGGTGTCGAACCACGTGCCGGCGTCGAGGCGGAGGCTGCTGGTGCCCTGATGGGAGAGCGCCTGTTTCTGGAGCGTCTCCACCTTGTTGATGTCCCTGCCGGTGACGGTGCGCTCGTAGAACTGACGCTGGGCCGGCGGCGCACTGGACAGGAACTGGTCGATCAATGCCTGTTGCTGCCGGCCTGCGAGGGTCAGGCTCTGGGCCTCGTTCGCATTGAAGTGTCCCTGGGTCAGTACGCCGCCGAGGAGTGCGCGTTGCTGGGAGGCTTTCTCCGTTGCCTGGGCGAAGGTCTCCAGCACACCAGCCCTCGCGGTAAGGGCCTGGTGGGCGATGTCCGGCGTGAGCAGGTCGAGGGTACGGGTGAGCTCGGCGATCAACGCCGTGTACGCGATGACCACCGACGGGAAGCGCATGTTCGACCGGGCTGCCATGGTGCGCACAGACGCCACCTTCCCGCCAAAGGCATCGAGCACCGAGAGCCGGGTGGCCAGGACGGGGGTCGTCCCGCGGTGGATCCGGGCGGCTTCGGCACGGACGCGAGCGAGCGCCGCGTCCGACTTGGAGCGCTGCGTGTCGAGTCGGCTCGTGTCGCCCGTACGCCCGGCCGCGACGTAGAGGGCGGTGAGATCGCGCTCGTCCTCGATCTCCTCCAACAGCCCCGTGCCCTTGTCGACGACACGGACCAGCTGACGGACGTTGTTGATGTCCTGTGCGTTCCGCACGGCGGATCCGATCCGCAGACCGCCGAGTACGAGCGCGGTGACGATCGGGATGATCACCACGGCCAGCAGCTGGGTGCGCACACTCCAGTTGCTCGGGGCGAACCCCCTCTGGTTGTCGGCCCGTTGTCTGTGCACTTGCCGTCGCACCTTCTCCCCGCCATTGAACGTGCGCGATTCTGGGGGCGTCCACGCACCGCGGACGCTCCGCTCATCGCGCGAGTGCGCTTGTCGTGACGTCGATGACTGTCGATGGCTGAGGCCATGGCCTCCTGCGTCCTCCGGCAGGTGCCTGTGGACGCGAACTACCCATCGGTTTCAGAGCTGTTGGCCCCGCCGACGGCAGGTCGCCCTCGGCGGCCGTTGGCCGGCCGACCATGCAAGGGGGATCACGGATTACCGTCCGCGTGCCGCTCGCCCGCCGAGCAGATGGTCGCGAGGGCGGACAGGATGAGGACGGTCGACGCCGCACCGGGGTCCTCGTGGCCGATGGTACGGGCGCCGAGATAGCTCGCGCGGCCCTTGCGGGCCTGCATTTCGGCGGTCTGCTTCAGGCCCCGCGCGGCGGCGTCGGACGCCGCGCGGGTGGCGTTGGTCAGGTCGCCGCCGGTGTCTATGACGGCCTGGTAGGCGGTCACGGCCGGGCTGAGGGCGTCGATCATCGTCTTGTCTCCCTCCAGCGCCGCGCCGATCCGCTGGATGCCGGTGAGGGCTGCCGCCAACGCCGCACCGAGTTGTGCAGCGGAGACGTCGGCATCCTCTCCCAGGGTGCGCGCGGCCTGCCGGAACCCGGTGCCGTACAGCGGTCCTGAGGCCCCGCCGGTCTTGCTGATCAATGCCCGGCCGACGGTGGCGAGCACCGCGCCGGGTGTGGACGGGCGGGTTTCGTCCAGCATCGCCACCGCCGCTTGCAGGCCACGGCGCATGTTGATGCCGTGGTCGGCGTCGCCGACAGCGGAGTCGAGGCGGGTCAGATGATCGGCGTTCTTGGTCACCGATCGGGCGGCCTCGTGGATCCAGGCCCGGAACATGCTCGCGTCCATCGTCGTCCCTCTCCCTCGTACGGTCTGTCGTCGGTGGTCGGCCGCTCAGCGTCCCCAGCGCAGTGCGGGGGTCACGACCGGGGCATCCCACAGGTGGGTGAGCTGTGGGGTGAGCCGGCACACCGTGATCGTGCAGCCGGCCATCTCCAGGCTGGTGACGTAGTTGCCGACCAGGTTGCGGGTGATCCACACGCGATGGCCGGCGAGCCACTCGGCAACCGCGGCATACACCACGTACAGCTCGATCAGCGGGGTGCCGCCCAGACCGTTCACCATCACGAGCACTTCGCCCGAGAGCGGCATGTCGGCGTGGATGGCGTCCAGTGCGACGCCCACGAGCTCCCTGGCGGAGGCCAGCCTGCCGCGGGCGCGACCGGGCTCGCCGTGGATGCCGACGCCCAGCTCGACCTCGTCCTCGCCCAGCTCGAAACCGGGTTTGCCGGACGCGGGCACCGTGCACGGCGTGAGCGCGACACCGAAGGATCGGGACCGGTCGTTGACCGCCTGGCCCAAAGCCGCGGTCGTGCCCAGGTCCGCACCCAGCTCGGCGGCCGCACCGGCGATCTTCTCCACGAACACGGTCGCCCCGGTACCCCGTCGGCCCGCCGTCCACGTGCTGTTCTCCACGGCGACGTCGTCATTGACCACGACGCCTTCCACTCGTACGCCGTCGTCGGCGGCCAGCTCGGCGGCCATCTGGAAGTTCAGTACGTCGCCGGTGTAGTTCTTCACGATGTGCAGGACCCCCGCCCCGCCGTCAACGGCCCGCGTTGCGGCGAGGATCTGGTCCGGCACAGGCGAGGTGAACACCTCACCAGGACAGGCCGCATCGAGCATCCCGTACCCGACGAAGCCACCGTGCAGCGGCTCGTGTCCGGATCCGCCACCTGACACCAGGCCGACCTTTCCAGGGGTCGGCCCGCCCGCGCGGGCGATGTAGCGGTCGGACGAGTTGACCGTCAGCGAGGGGTGCGCAGCGGCCACACCGACGAGGGAATCGGCGAGAACCTCGTCGGGCGAATTAATGAGTTTCTTCACGGTTGAAGCACCTTCTCAACTGGCCAAGGCTGTCGGCGGACATCACCACGTGCGCGATTCGGATCAGGGCAGCGACGGCGGGCAGCACTGCTCGACGAGTCGCCAGACCTCTTCGGGGCTTTCGCGGGTCAGGGCGACGGCGGCCAAGGAGGCACAGGTGTCGTGGCGCAGCCGGCGGATGCGGGCCCGGACCTCGTCGAGGGCGGCGGGACCGACCGAGAGGCTGTCGCAGCCGAGGCCGATGAGGAGGGGTGTCACGAGGGGGTGTGCGGCGGCGTCACCGCAGACGGAAACCTGACGATCGTGGCGGTGGGCGGCGGTGACGACGCGGGCGATGGCGTCGAGTACGGCGGGGTGTGCCGCCATGGCGGGGGCGGCGGTGGGATCGCGCCGGTCCAGGTCCAGGATCTGGCAGGTGAGGTCGTTGCTGCCGATGGAGAAGAAGGAGGCTTCGCGGGCGAGGTCGTCTGCCGCCGCGACCGCTTCCGGGAGTTCCATCATGATGCCGAGGGGTGGCATCGGGACGCCGGCTTCGGTGGCTGCTGCCTCAAGGAGGCGTCGGCAGGCACGAAGTTCGTCGACGCTCGCGACCATGGGAATCATGATGCGCAGGTCGGTGTCGGCTCCGGCACTGAGCAGGCTGCGGAACTGGTCTGCGAAGGCGTCGGGTTGGGCGAGCATGAGGGGGAGGCCGCGGCCTATCCGCGCGCCCTGGAGGCGGGCGAGGAACGGCGGCAGTTTGTCGTCGGCGAAATCGAGTGTGCGGGCGGTGACGACCCGTCCGGTGAGAACGCGCAGGACGGGGAGGAGGGTGGCCGCGTGCTGCTCGCGGGTGGGCCAGGCGGGATGGCTGAGGAAGGGCAGCTCCGTGCGGAGCAGGCCGACACCCTCGGCACCCGTGGTGAGGGCCGCGCGGGCCTCGGCGGGGGTGGCCACGTTGGCCCGCAGCACGATGCGGTGCCGGTCGAGTGTCTCGGCGGGCAGATGACGCTCTTCGGCGAGGGCGAGCCTGCGCGTTCGGGCGGTCTCCATCGCTCGCAGGGCTCTGGTGCGTTCCTCGTCGTCGGGGCCGGCGACTGCCCTGGCCTGATCGGCGTCGATCAGGATCTCCTGCCCGTCGTGCAGTTCGAGCAGCTGCGGGTCGACAGCCAGGAGGAAGGGGATGCCCAGCGAGCGGGCGACGATCGCAGCGTGGGAGTTCGGGCCGCCGGTCACGGAGAGGGCGGCCGTCACCGTCCGGCCGGGTTCCAGCAGGTCGGCGGCGCCGACCTCTTGGGCGATCAGGACGAGGGGCTGGTCGGTGGCGGGGCCCGTCTCGCCGTGGAGGTGGGCCAGGACGCGGCGGCCGACCTGGCGGATGTCCGCGGCGCGTTCGGCGAGGGTGGGGTCGTCCAGGGCGGCGATGATTCCTGCGTACGCGTCGATGGCCTGCCGGATGGCATCGGCTACCGGCTGGCCGTCGTTCGCTCGTTTGACGGCCTGGTCGCGCAGATCCTGGTCCTGGGCGATGCAGCTGTTGACCTCCATGATGTCGGCCTGCTCGTCCTCGCCCTGTTCACGCAGCGAGGCGGACAGGTCGAGCAGGCGGGCGGCGACGGCGTCGAAGGCGTCGGTGATCTGCTGTTCGGGGTCGCCACCGGCGCGGTGAGGCAGCGCCGTTGTGGTGGGTGGCCGGTCGGTGCGGTGGACGACGCCGAGGGCTGTGCCGGGTGCGGCGGCGTGGCCGGTGTAGGTGCGACGCTTGGTCATCGGGCCCCCAGCGTCTCGGCGAGGGCCCGGAAGACAAGGGCGGTGGACGTGGCGCCTGGGTCCTGATGGCCGATGCTGCGGGCACCGAGGTAGGAGGCGCGGCCCTTGCGTGCCTGCATCGGGGTGGTGGAGCGCATGCCCACTTCGGCGGCGTCCGCGGCGGCTGTGGCTGCGGCAGCCAAGTCGGCGCCGGCGCCGGCCTGTTGCTGGAAGGCGGCCAGTGCCGGGGCGTAGGCGTCGATCATGGTCTTGTCGCCGGGTGCGGCCGCGCCGAGCTTCTGGATGCTCGCCAGGCCGGCGGCGAGTGCGGCGGCGAGCTGCTGTGTGCCGGCGGTGGGAGTGTCCAGGGCTTTGCCGATGGCGCGGAAGGCACCGCCGTAGAGCGGTCCGGAGGCGCCGCCGACGGTGGAGATGAGGGTGGTGCCCGCCGTGATCAGTGCGGCTCCGACGGTGTCCGGCTCCATGGCGGCCACGGCCGTGGTGGCGGCGGAGAAGCCGCGGTGCATGTTGGTGCCGTGGTCGGCGTCGCCGATGGCCGAGTCGAGCTGGGTGAGGTGGTCCTTGTGCTGGTCCACGGCGGCGGCGATGGCCTGCACCCAGGTGCGGGCGCGGTCGGTGTCCACGGAGTCTCCGTTCATGGTCGGTACGGGGCTGGTCGTCATGGTCGGTACGGGGCTGGTCGGCGGTGGATGAGCCGGGGGCGGGGGGAAGACGCGAGGGATGCGGTCCGGGCGGGCGGACAGCGGGAAGGCCCCGGCCCGGCCCTCGCGTCGCGCGTGGCCCCGCCCCCGGCTCGGTTCAGCTGCCCCAGCGCAGGGCCGGGGTGTTCACGGGCGCGTCCCACAGGGAGAGCATGTCGGCGTCGGCCCTGCACACCGTGAGGGAAGCACCCGCCATGTCCAGGCTGGTCACGTAGTTGCCGACGAGGTTGCGGGCGACGACCACGCCCTTGTCCGCCAGTGCGGCGGCAACCTCGTTGAAGACCACGTACAACTCGATGAGCGGGGTGCCGCCGAGGCCGTTGACCATGACGATGGTCTCGTCACCGGTGTCGAGGGGCTGGTCGGTGAGGATGGCGTCCAGGGCGGTGGCCACGATCTCCTTGGCGGGTCGGAGCTTCTCGCGACGCCGTCCGGGTTCGCCGTGAATGCCGACGCCGACCTCCATCTCGTCCTCGGGCAGGTCGAAGCCCGGCTTGCCGGAGGCGGGTGTGGTGCAGGCGGTCAGTGCGACGGCGAACGAGCGGGAGGCGGCGTTCACCCTCTTGGCCATCTCCGCCACGGCCGCCAGGCCGGCGCCCTGCTCGGCCAGCGCTCCGGCGATCTTCTCGACGAAGACGGTGGCCCCGGTGCCCCGGCGCCCGGCGGTCCAGGTGGAGTCCTTGACGGCGACGTCGTCGTCGACCAGGACGGTCTCCACGGTGATGCCCTCCTCGGCGGCCAGTTCGGCAGCCATCTGGAAGTTGAGGACGTCGCCGGTGTAGTTCTTCACGATGAACAGCACGCCCGCGCCGCCGTCGACGGCCTGAGCCGCGGCCAGCATCTGGCCCGGCACGGGCGAGGTGAACACCTCGCCGGGACAGGCGGCGTCCAGCATGCCCAGGCCTACGAAGCCGCCGTGCAGTGGCTCGTGCCCGGAACCGCCGCCGGAGACCAGGGCCACCTTGCCTCTTCTGCCGGCGTCGCCGCGGGAGATCACCTTGTTCTCCGCGTCGACCTTCAGCTCCGGGTGGGCGGCGGCAATCCCGGACAGCGCCTCGGCCAGCACTGCCTCAGGGGCGTTGATGAACTTCTTCACGACAGGGCTCCTTCGGCAGAAGCGGGTTCGGCCACCTGGTTCCCGGCCGCGCCTGCGGCGGCTGCCGTGCGGTGGGCGTTGAGGACGGTGTAGAGGGCGCCGGCGGCGACCGCGCCGAGCACCTCGGCGGCCAGATAGACAGGCAGCTGGTCCCAGTGGACGGTGCCGTCGAAAAGCTCGCCGGTGATCATCGGACCCAGCGTCCTGGCCGGGTTGATGGACGCCGCGGTGGCCGGCGCCACCGGGATGATGATCGCGAACACGCCGAGGCCGATGGCCAGACCGGCGAAGCCTCCGGCGGCGCGGCGGTCGATGGCGCCGAAGACGACGAAAGCGAGGATGAAGGTGCCCACTGCTTCGGCGAAGAACGCCTGGCCTGCGCCGACTCCGGTGCCGTAGGCGGCGATGCCGAGGCCGACGTCGACCGCCTTCTTCCCCAGGACTCCGACGATGGCCAGCGCGCCGAGCACCGCTCCGGCCACCTGGGCCGCGATGTAACCGGGGACGTCCCGCCAGGGCATCTTCCCGGTCGCGGCGAGGGCGAGGGTGATGGCCGGGTTGATCTGGCAGCCGGATATGTGGCCGATCGCGTAGACCATCGCGATGACCACGGTGGCGAACGCCAGTGAGATCATGCCCAGTTGCGCCATGGTGAACGGGGCGTCGCCGCCGACGATGAGCGTTGCGGGGACCGAGCCGACGCCTATGAACACCAGCATCGCGGTGCCCAGCATCTCGGCCAGAAGCTTCTGTGGATAAGTGTTTTCTTCCATGGAAGGCGCCCAGCGCCGAGCGGCGGCTTGGGCGTCTCACCTCCTCCGCGTGGAGCGGGCTGTGAAGGGAGGTGGCCGCCAGGTGGTCAGGGGTCGGGCAACCTGGCGGCCGCTCAGGGGAAAGCCGGGCAGCTTTGAGCATCCGGCTGTAGACAGTTCACTATGGATGAACGTTGTTCCGGAAATTAGGCCCGCGCTTCCCGCCTGTCAAGAGCTTCGGCAGCCAGCACGTTCCCTCGACACGAAGAAGGCCCCCCGGCGGTGTGCCGAGGGGCCTGGATCAGAGGGCGGAGTGCCGGAGGGGAGGACGGCCACCACCGGGCGGTGGGGGCAGGTCAGGTCATCGTGGTGCGTGCAGCCCCTCGGGGGGCGCCCAGGTCGCGGGAGAGATTGCGGGCGGTCTCCCGCACGGCGACCGCGCGCTCCTGACGTGCCGATTCGGCCAGCAATCGCTCGACGGGGCCGACGATACCGAGAGCGCCGACCACCTCTCCGGAGCGGTCGAAGACCGGAGAGGCGATACCCGCGTCCCCGATGGCGGATTCCTGGTCCTCGATCGCGTACCCCGTCCTGAGGACCTCCTTCAGCTGCCTCGCCAGCACCTCCGGGTCGATGATGCTGGCACCGGTCAGCACCGCCGGCTCACGGGCGAGCAGCCGCTCACGCTCGTCAGCCGACACGAAGGCCATGATGGCCTTGCCCAGGGCGCATGTGCTCCACGGGATCCTGGCGCCCACCTCAAGAATCTGCACAGCTCCCTCCGGCCGGAAGGCGTGGTGCACCACCAGGACGTGGTCCCCGGTGAGCACGGCCACCCAGACCGCCTCGTTCGTCCGGTTCGCGAGCTGGTCCGCCCAGGTCAGCGAGCGGGTCCGCAGTTCCTGGGTGTCCAGGTAGGCGTTGCCGAGCTGCACCAGGTCGGGTCCGAGCTGGTACTTCGAGCTCTCCCGGTCCTGCACCACCAGCCCCTCGGCCTCCAGCGTGCGCAGCAGCGCATGCACCGTCGGCTTGGCCACGCCCAGGCGGTCGGCCAGCTCGGTCACTCCGAGCCGGGGCCCGGTGGACGCGAGCTCCCGCAGTATCTGCACCGCCCGCTGTACCGCCTGCACCATCGAAAATTTCCCCCAGGTTCACTATTGATGAACAGCGTTCCGAGATTTACCGTAGCTGTTCATGAGCGCATCTGTCGGCATCGTACTCGTGTCCCACAGCGCCGAGCTCGCCGCGGGCCTTCGCCTGCTGGTGGAGCAGATCGGCTCCGACACGGTCCCCCTCGCCACCGCCGGAGGCACCGAAGACGGCCGGATCGGCACCAGCTACGACCTCGTCCTCGCCGCCATCCGCAGCGTCGACCGCGGCGGGGGCGTCGTCGTCCTGCCCGACCTCGGAAGCTCCGTCCTGACGGCCCGCACCGTCATGGACGACCATCCCCGTCCCGACGTGCTGCTCGTCGACGCGCCCTTCGTCGAAGGAGCCGTCGCAGCCGTCGTCACCGCCGCATCCGGCGCCGACATGAAGACCGTCGCCGACGCCGCCAGGGAGGCCCGCCATGTCCACAAGCTCTGACCCCACCACCACAAACGCCACGACCGCGTCCAGGCAGGAGATGGCCGTAGTCCTGCCCGCCAACCTCCACGCCCGGCCCGCCGGTCAACTCGCCCGGGCAGCAGCCGGGTTCACCAGCGCCCTACAACTGGAGTACGCCGAACGGACAGTCAATCCGACCGGCGTCCTCGCCGTCATGGGCCTGGGTGCCACTGCGGGAAGCACCGTGACCGTCCGCGCCGAAGGCCACGACGCCGCAGAGGCCGTCACGGCGTTGGCCGAGATCCTCGCCACCGCGGAGTGACCCGACCGCCGGCGGCGGCACGGAACCAGCCACCGCTTCCGACATGAGAAGCAATGACCAATGGAGGTGGCGAGGATGAGCGCCCCGGCCACGAGCATGACTGACGCTCCTCCGGAGCCCCCCTCGCGGGTCGAGGACGTCTGCGCATTGGCGCACCTTCCCGAGGCCGTCTCCGCCGTACGCCGACGGACACGCGCCATCCTCGCCCGATGGGGCGTGCCCACCCCCACAGCCGACGACGCCCTGCTGGTGATCTCGGAGCTGGCCACCAACGCGATCGTCCACGCTCTGCCTCCAGCCGTGCTGCGGTTGTCCCTGCCCGAGGTCGGCAGCCGTCGCGCCCTCCGCATCGAGCTCACCGACGCGGGTCCGGCACCTCGACGACGCCCAACGCACGATGGCCCCCAGCCCGCCGAACACAGGGAAAACGGTCGCGGAACCGACATCGTCGCGGCCCTCTCCGCACGGCACGGCATATCCCGCCACCCCGAGAGGACCACCCGATGGGCCGTTCTCCACATGGGGGCTTGACCACCCTTGGCACGACACCGGAACACCCGGTGTAGGTATCGACCACCGGCTCCAAAAGGGTCGTGCCTCCTCACGGGTTGGGAGTCTGCACGGGCAGCGCTTCGGGATCGAGGTCCAGTCGCATCATGCGGCGCATGACGTTGAAGGAGTCGAACCAGGCTTGATTGTCACTCTTGAGTTCGTCCCAGCTGCCATATGTTTGGCCTGCGCTGAGCCTGTTCGTCAATGCTCGCATGCCCCGCATGGTTTGATCGGACAAGGTCACTATCTCAGGCGGTGCTGTGATGGCCATCTGATAGCGCAGTTCGTACACATTGCCGTTCCGGAACGCGCGGCTCGCCAGATCTGCACGGTCGGGCCACGGCAGATCGCTCTCGATGACTGCCGCGCGGATCTCACTCCAGGTCTGCGCTACGGCCGCGAGGTAAGACGCATACAGCTCACGCTTGATTGCCGTCTGGCGTGCCGACTGCTCCCGGCGCCACCTCGATCGCTCAGCCAGCGATGTCGCACCGACTCCGATGGTGGCGCCTGTAACGGTGCCGATGATCGTCCCCCAGTCCACCTGCACAGACTAGGGAACCAGAGGCATCAGGAACAGAGAGAGCAACAGCACCGTGCCAGAAAGCAGATGGCCTCTCAGCCGACCTGGATGTGCTCTTCCATACCGAGCTGCTTGTGGCCGTCCACCGGACAGTACAAGTCGTACTCGCCCTTCTTCAGCGTCACCGTCAGTGTCGCCTCCTGGCCGCCCTGGATGTTCCTGGTCCGCGCGTCCTCCACGCCGGGGCCGTCGATCGACAGGGCGTGTGTGGTTCTGCCGGCGTTGTCGGAGACGAAGGTGTAGGTGCCTGGCGTGAAGGACGATCGGGACAGCTTCAGCGCGTACTCGGTCTCGGTGACCGTCACCCGGGTCCCTGAGCCCGCCTTGCCCGCGCCGGAGCTCGCCGAGCCGGCCGGCTGACCGCCGCCGCCGTTGCCGCTACCGCTTGAGCAGGCTGCCAGGACGAGAGCGGCGGAGAAGGCCACCGCCGTCGTGCGGAGTGCCGTCCGGGGCCTGTGTGCCGAGAGTGCCATGTGGCCCATCCCCTTTCCGGGCTAGCCCGGGAGCCGACGGTTTGTCCGTGTCTTCCACGAGATGCCCTCTTTGGGGATACGGATGGACATGTCTCGGTGTTCAGTGGTGTTCAGCCGCCCCCAGCAGTCGAAGCCGTCCGCTTACTGGGCCAGCGATGCCGGACGGGTACAGCCATGGGCTGTGGTCGCCCGCCTGAAGACGGTCAACCGCGATCAGCGCGTCCGACGCCGTCTTGCAGCGCGGATGCCGCGTGGCGAAGGCGGCGATGCGGGCCCGTTGGGTGGGCAGCCAGGCGGCGATCGCCTGGGGGTCGCCGTCGTACCACCAGGTGAACTGGAACTCCTCCCAGAGAAAGTCGGTCGCCCAGTCGAAGCACAGGCGGACGAGGCCGGCGTCCGCCGTGGAGCCGGAGAGCCCGGCGATGTGCTCCAGCCAGGGCTCCAGTTCACCCGTTGCGTGGGCGATGCCCTCCAGGAGGTCGGCGATGTCCGATGCGGGTCGGCCATCGATGACAGAGACGGCCAGCAGCGCTCGGAAGGCCTGCTCCACCGCGGCTCGCTCGGGCGCGGGCCACTCGGCCAACCTGGCCCCGTGCGGGCCCAGATGACCGATTTCCCCGGCCGGATCGACGTCATGGCCCTCCGGGCCCCAGTAGCGCAGCGCCCGGGGCATGAGGCGACGCCACAGGACCGGGTACTGGTCCGCTTCCCAGTGGGAGGGGACCTCGCGCAGGAAGCGCCCGAGGAGATCGTCCGATACGGCAGCGGGATCGCCACCGAGAATGCTCAGCTCCGACTCCGAGGTGCAGTAGGTGCAGCCGTCCACCGGGCGGTCGAGTCGGGGCGGTGACGCGAAGACGCGGTCGGCCTCTGCGAGCGCGTGCCGCCACATTCCGTACGGATCGAAATCGAGGTCGAGGTCGGGGTTGGGGTTGGGGTTGGGGTCAAGAGGGTCGGACATGCACGCCTACCGCGGGGACTCCGCGCAGGGCACCTGGCGAAGATCGGGACCTTACCACCTGGCGGGCGGGTTGACCTGTGAGTAGGCGTGGAGCTCCCACCTCAGGGAACTGGCGTGGTCGATCCGGACCACCTTGGTGATGTCGAACTCGACCATCCGCAGGGCCCCGGGGTGCTTCTGTACGCCCGCCGGGTTCCAGTCGATGCGGGCCTGTCCGGTGAGTTGGAGGGTGTGGCCGTTCTCCCAGTCCAGGAAGAGGAGACCGGCCGCCGGGTTGAGGTGCAGGTTGCCGAGTGTCATGTAGAACTGGTTGCCCGTGTAGTCCGGCCAGACGATCTTGCGTGGGCCGACGACCGTGACGAATCCCGGCATGCCGCCGCGGTGCGAGGAGTCGGCTCCGTGCTCGGGCGAGAGGCTCGCGATGAAGAACGTGTCGGCGGCCTCGATCCACCGCCGCTGGTCCTCGCTGAGCTCCTCGCCGGTCACGGCCGGGCCGGCGGCTTGGGGTGCGGTCTCCTTGACGGTGCGGGTCTGAAGGTACTTGGGGCAGTTGCCCAGCACCTGCTCGGTCCGTACCACGAGGCGGTCTCCGGCATCCCGCCCGGCGACTCCGTTCATTCGGATACGGCGTCGCGTCTGCGGCTGGAGTGCCAGTACGCCGATGTCCTGTTCGGTGCGGAAGGCCCCGTGGAGAGGATCACCAGGTGGGGGCAACGCGTCGACGACGACGGTTCGTTCGTCCACTGGGTCCGCGAAGCCGGTCGGGCCGTCGAGGACCGTCGACCAGATCGCGCCCTCCTCGTCCGCCCCGGCGATGACCAGCATGCGCTGGTCCCTGATGAACGGGACGAATCCACGCGGGATTTCCGGGCCGAACATCGGAGAGCCCCATCCGGGCCCGCCCTCGTTCGCCCGACGCTGGATCGCCTGCTCGCCCTCGTGCGCGAGCTTCTTGATGGTCATCCGGCTACTTCCATACGCGGTCGAGGAAGTCGGCGATCAGCGGGGCGATCTCCGGGAGGTGGGTCTCCAGGGCGAAGTGGCCGGTGTCGAAGAGGTGGAGTTCGGCGTCGGGCAGGTCGCGGAGGTAGGCGTGGGCGCCGGGCTCGGTGAAGAAGGGGTCGTGGCCGCCCCAGGTGATGAGGGTGGGCGGGGTGTGCCGCCGCAGCCACGCCTGCCAGTCGTCATAGCGCTCGACGTTGGAGTGGTAGTCGAAGAACAGTGACTGCTGGGCCTCCTTGCGGCCCGGCAGGTCCAGGAAGTGCTGGTCGAGGGTCCAGCCGTCCGGGGCGATCGGGGCGGGGCTGCTGACGCCGGTCTCGTACTGGCTGCGGGTGCCGTCGAGGGTGAGCATGGCGTGGATGGCGTCGTGGGCGCCGGGGGTCTCGGGGGTCAGGCTGAGCAGGCCGCGGGCCGTGTCCGAGAGGCCGTCCTCGTACGCGTTGCCGTTCTGGACGACCAGGCCCGCGATCCACTCGGGGTGGCGTTCGGCGAGGCGGAAGCCGATGGGTGCGCCGAAGTCGAAGACGTACATCACGAACCGGTCGAGTCCGAGGCGCCGGACGAAGCCTTCGGTGATGTCGGCGAGCCGGTCGAAGGAGTGGGTGAAGCCGTCCGGGGTCTCGGTGTGGCCGAAGCCGGGGTGGTCCGGCGCGATCAGCCGGTAGTGGGAGCCGAGCACCTCCATGAGGCTGCGGAACTGGTGGGAGCCGGACGGGAAGCCGTGCAGGAGCAGCAGTACGGGGGCGTCGGTGCGGTCGGGGAGGGACTCGCGGTAGAAGACGCGGACGCCGTCGACATCCAGGTGGCGGTGGACCGTGCGGGCGATCGGAGCAAGCATGCTAATTCCTTTCTCGCTGATCCATGCATTAGGTGCAGACTCCAGGTATAGCTCGGTTCCGGCTAACGTGTCAACGCCGCCATGTACCATTAGCCGCATGAGTGATCTCGTGCCGTTGACCGGAGAGCCGCTGGCGCTGGACCTGGTCAACACCCGTCCGACCGCCGGTGACCTGCTCGCGAGCCCGGGCGACCTGCGGTCCTGGTGGGTCCTCCAGGCCGACCGTCTGCCGGAGGAGGTGCCGCAGCAGGTGACCGCCGCGGATCTGGCGGCCGTGCGCGCCGTACGGGAGCACACCGCCCGCGCCCTCGACCGTGCCCGGCGAGGCGAGGAGCCCGCCGCTGCCGACTTGGAGGCGCTCAACCAGGCGCAACGTGCCGCGCCGGCGATCAGCGAGGTGGCGTGGAACGGGTCGGCGGTGGCGGCCACGCGTCGGCGGGACGGCTCACCCGGGCGCCGGCTCGCCGCCTGCCTCGCCGAGGCCGCCGCCGAGCTGCTGGCCGATCCTGCGGTCACCAAGATCCGGGAGTGCGAGGCCGAGGACTGCGTGATGCTCTTCCTCGCCACCCATCCGCGGCGCCGCTGGTGTTCGGCCGCCCGCTGCGGCAACCGGGTCCGCGTCGCCCGCCACTATCAGCGCCACAAGGCCGGATAGCTCGGGCCGACCTGCCCCCGGCAGGCTCCGACCGGCGCAGACCGTCTCAGACCGTCTCAGACCGGCGGAAGTTACCCGTCCGTGGCGCGGATCACGCGTACGCCCTCAACCACTCGCCCCCTAAGAAACCTGCCGCTCCGCCGGTCACCACGCGGAGCGTCACGCCCCCCGTACGGCCCGACGCGCGCAAGAGGCGGGGTGACCCTACGCTTGAGGAGGCAATCCGCCGGGACGCAGGGAATTCCCGTGTTGAGCGGGTATGCGTTCGGCTCCTCACGGCACTGGAAGGCGGTCCGACATGGCCACCGCGTCTGACGCTCCCGTTCTCGAAACGATCACCGCCATGACCCTCGACGCCATCGAGCGCTGCGGGCTGGACGAGCGCACGTTCATCCTCACGCGTATCGCCGGGCTCGTGGCCATGGACGCACCGGCGGTCTCGTATCTGGCCCACATCGGTCCCGCGATGCAGGCGAAGGTGACCATCGAGCAGGTGCAGGACGTCCTCGTCGCGATCGCTCCCGTGGTGGGCACCGCGCGTGTCATGTCGGCCGCGACCCACATCTCCCAGGCGTTCGGCGTCGCCATCGCCATGGCGGAGACCGAGGCGGAAGCCATCGCCGAGGCGGAGGCCCAGAGCCGGAAGAAGTAGCTCGACCCGACGGCCGGCCAGGCAGGCCCGCCGTCAGCAGGTCCGTCGGACCGTACGCCGCGTCAAGGCGTGTGCAACTCCTTGGCGATGGGCGTGCGGTCCGCTGCGCGTCCCACCGCCGCCTTCACGGCGGGCTTGCCGCGACCCGGTAGCGACGGCCTTTCGAGATCCTTCGCGGTCTTTCGAGGCTTTCGAGGGGCGAGTGGAGACGGGTGTTCGGCCGCGATCACGCTCCTCGCCCACCAGGCAGGGCACTGTGCGCCTGACCAGCACTGAGACATTCCCAAAAACTCGCACTGTGACACCTGCGGCGTCCCATCCGATGTGTGACTCGTGGGGAAGGTGTGCCCAAAGGAGGTGTTGATGCAGGTGTTGATGCAGTCGATGTGCATGAGACGCGTGGGCAATGTGACGACCTTCACCCCGATGTGTCGGAAAGTGATGAATTGCTTACGCATGAAACGCGTAAGGGACTGTACGCAGTCACATGTGACTTTGGAGGTTTCAAGTGCGACCGTTCACCCTCAACTACGCCTACCGCAGTGGGCTTACGACCATGGTGACGCCGTACAGCTTCGATGCGTCCCGCCAGCTGAACGTGCTCCCCGACGGCAGTCCGGCCGTCAGTGACCGGGACCTCCTGATGGCGGCCGGTACGACGACGTCCACCGCCGGCTCCGCGACACACTTCGACGACTGACCTTCCGTACCCGAATGACCGTATTGATCCTCACGTCCGAGGAGGACGTGACCGCCGACATGGTGGTGGCCAGGCTGCACGAGACGGGAACACCCGTCGTGCGGCTGGATCCGGCCGACCTGCCGGGCAAGGCCGTACTGTCCGCCGAATACGCGCACGGCGACTTCGGCGGCCATCTGTCGGTGAACGGGCATGTGCTCAGCATGGGAGGCCTGCGCTCCGTATGGGTCCGCAGGCCCGGCGAACCGGCCGCGAATGCGGCGCATCCCTCACCCTGGCTGACCGCCGAGACCCGGCAAGCGCTGTTCGGCATGCTGTACTGCGCCTCGACGCGCTGGATGAACCATCCGCGCAATGCCGACCAAGCCCGCCTGAAACCCTGGCAGTTGAGGGTCGCTCACCTCAGCGGGTTCGCCGTACCGCCGACCGTTTTCACCACCGCTCCGCGTTTGGCGCAGCAGTTCGCCGAGGAGCACAAGGACGTCGTCGTGAAGTCCGCCTCGGGGCCGCCACCCGGTGAACCCGGCATGGCCCTGCCGACCACGCTGATCGGCCCCGACGCGGACTTCTCCGCCGTCGCGGCCGGCCCCGCGCTGCTCCAGCGGTACATACCCAAGCGTGCCGACATCCGGCTGACCTGTGTCGGTACCCGGCTGTTCGCCGCACGCAAGCAGGCCGAGCCCGGCCAGGTCGACGGACGCTACGGCGAGACCGAGCACTCCTGGGAGGCGGTCGCGGTGCCCGGACGCATCGGCAGGGCGGTGCACGAGTACGTCTCCTTCGCCGGACTGGCGTACGCCGCCTTCGACTTCGCGGAGGACGGAGACGGCACCTGGTGGTTCCTGGAGTGCAACCAGGGCGGCCAGTTCGGCTTCATCGAACTGGAGACCGGCCAGCCGATCTCGGCGGCGGTCGCCCACTGGCTGTCCCACAGCGAGGCGGACCGCCGAGTCCGGGCCAGCCAATGGTGAGGGGGGCGCGGCACGCGGCGGGCACGGCAGCGATCATGCGGGGCCGCGCCGTGCCGTAGCCGGCCGGTGCCGTCGACGTGCGGTGATGCAGGAGCCCGCTGGTCCGCAGCGGGCTCCGCAGTTCCCCTGGCCGGACGGTGTCGGCGCACACTGGAAGCAGAGGCCGTGCCTCATGCGGTGAGCGTGGAGGTGAGCCATGAGCACCCTCGAAGAACACGTCGACATCGGAGTCCCGGTGGACAGAGCCTGGGCCGGGCTGCACCGGGTGGAGGACTATCCGCGCTTCGTGGCCGGAGTGCGCGGCGCCACTTTGGGGGCGGGGGGCCGCGCCCGGCTGGACGTCGAGGCCGGCGGCCGGGCCCGGGGATTCGAGGCCGAGCTCTCCGATCGCGGGGACGAACGTGTGCTGGAGTGGCACACCACCGGTGCCCCCGATCTGATGGGTTCCTTCTCGCTCCTGCCGATCGACCGGAACCACACCCGGGTCCAGGCACGGATCGAGTACGACCCCGCCACGATCAGGGAGACCTTCGGCGGGCCCAAGGGTTTCGCGCAGGCCAACGCGATCGAGAGGATCGTCCGCGACGATCTGGAGCACCTCAAGGAGCACCTGGAGCAGGAGCGGCAGCCGGGATCCGGACACGGGTGATCCCGCCGCGGGGGCATCCGGGGCGGGAAGGCGGTGACGCTTTGTGCTGTACGTCGCTGTGAGTGCGCTCAGCCATCCCGGGCTGCTCCGCCACCGGAACGAGGACAGCCTCGTCGCCGGGCCGTGGACCCTGTGTGCCACGGTGACCGAGAACCCGCAGACCCTCGTCTTCCGGCTCGGGACGCCCCTCGTCGTCGCCGTCGCCGACGGACTCGGCGGGCACCCGGGGGGTGATGTGGCCAGCGCCCTCGTCGTCCGCCGGATCGCGGCGATCGGTCCCGCTCTGAGCAGCGAGGACGCCGTACGGGACGCTCTGCACGCCTGCAATCGCGCGGTGTACGAGGCCGCAGGGGGCGAGGAGGAGAGCGAGCTGACCGCCATGGGGACGACGATCGCCGGCGTCGTCGTGGAGGAGGACTCGCTGCGCGTGTTCAACGTGGGCGACAGCCGGGTCCTCGCGGTGTCCCGGGACGGGTTGCGTCAGGTGAGCGTCGACGACAGTCCCCCGCTCGAACCCGGGCAGCGCACCACCTCGCTGGTCACCCAGTGCCTGGGCGGCACGCCCGGCTACCGCTCCGTCGACCCCCATGTGACGACCGCGCCCCTCTCGTCCGGCGACTGCTATCTGATCTCCACGGACGGTCTGACGGACCCGCTGACGCCGGATGTGATCGAGGTGGTGCTGCGGGAGCACGAGGACGGGCGGGCGGCGTTCGAGCTGTGGAAGGCCGCGATCGAGGCGGGCGGGCCCGACAACATCACGCTGGCGGTGGTACGGATCGGGGACGAGTAGGGCACGCGTTCCGGTTGCCGTCCGGGGTCTGGGTCCGATGGGTCGGCAGGACGCCGAGGGGCTGTCGGCGTCCGAACTCGACCACGTCTTCCGGCCGTTGGACACCGGGAACGGTGTCGCTGCCGCAATCGGCGCAATCGCCCTGCTGCTGACGGGAGTCGGGGCCGCGGTGCTCCGTGCGGGAGGCCTGCCGGCGCCCGTGATGTGTCGTCAGGGGCCCGCGATCGACTTGATCGTGTACGGGTGGCTCGCCCGTTGCCAGATCAGCGTGAAGCGGGCCGTGGGGCGGGTGTCCACCTGGGGGACCCTGCCGTCCGACGTGAGGGTCTTTGTCGTGCCGAAAGTGCCGGAGCGGGTGATCACGCGGGCGCTCGTCTTCGTGTAGCTGTAGGGGATCGTCGAGGTCGGCACCACCGTGTGGAACACCAGCATGCCGTCGCCGTCGTCGTCGAGGGCCAGGTCGGGCCGGTCGCCCGGGCCCAGGGTGGTGACGGTGCCGCGGGAGCCGCCCGCCGACAGTCGGCGGCCGAGCAACTCGAGCTTGCCCGCGCTGGTGTAGCGGGTCCACACGATCATCGCGTCGCCGTCGAGGTCGGTCGCGAGGGCGTGATGGAAGCCGACGTTGTCCGTGGACGCCGAGATCCGCAGCGGGGACGCCAGTGTGCCGGTGCGGCTCCAGCGCGAGGCCCAGACCTGTGAGCGGGCACCGCCGCCGGAGTGGTAGCTGATGACCGCGTCGCCGTCCCGGTCCACACCGATCCGCACCATGCCGAAACCGCCGTACGAGGCGATCGGCGAGGTGAGCACCTTGGTCGGGGAGAGATAGCCCGGCTCGATCCGGCGGGCCACCACGTCCGCGCCGCGCGCCCAGGCGACCACGAACTGGCCGGCCCGGTCGACACCGATCGTCGGCTTCTCGGCCGAGCCGGAGCCGAGCGTGATGGGCGCGCCGACCGTGCCGTCGAGCTTGAGGCGGCGGGCGACGGCGTACCAGCTTCCGTCGCGGATCTCCGTCCACGCCGCCATCGCGGTACCGCCCGGCGTCACGGCGACCACGGGGTTGACCGCGGGCCCCGAGGTGGACAGCTTCTGGACGGATCCGACGAGACCGCCGGAGGCCGCGACCCGCCGGCCCACGACATGGCCGTCCTGTTCCCAGACCACCGCCGAGTCGCCGGTGTCGTCGGAGTCGGCCTCCGGCCAGGCGATCGAGGCGCCTTCCGGTGTGAGCGTGCGGATCGGCCCTGTCGTACCGTTCGCGAACTTCGTTCTGATCTGGACCTGCTGATAGGAGTACTGCGTCGACAGATCACCGGCCGTCCAGGTCAGCAGGGCGTCGCCCTGGCGGTCGACGGAGACCTTGGGGGTGTCGGCGGGCGACCAGCCGGGGGCCGACACGTTCCAGGTCGACGTCCAGGCGGCCTGTGCGCTCATGCTCAGCGTCGCGGTGACCGCGATCCCCACCGCCGTCGCGGCCGAAACCCCGGCGAGGACACGACGCTTCACCGAACGCCGGTGCCGTGCTGCTCTCGGAGCCACCTTCATCCCCTCGTCCTGGCTGTCTTCTCGGGAGGGGCCGGGCACAGGTGTCTCACAGACCCCCCGAGCATCCAGCGCAGCCACAGCTCCGGACGTCACAGGCCACAGCCACCGAGCCTGCAAGGAGCGTCGGCGGAGAGGTAGCGGAGAGGTACTGGTACGGCCGGGGCGGGACGCCTGTGGCTAGGGGGTGTCGTTTGGATCAGGCTGGCCGTGAGAAGCGGGGCCTTTGCTGCCAAGTCGAGCGAGGTGTGGTGCGTGCAGCTGCAAGGCGGAGGAGGGCGACAACGCGATGGGGGTCCCCCCGCTCGAGCGAAGTCGAGAGTGGGGGAGTTGGCAACCGACGACAACGCCGCAGATGTGCGTGCCACACCCCGCGACGCCGGCATGATCCAAACGACACCCCCTAGCATCGCCGCATGACTACTGAATCCTTGTACGACGTCGAGATCGGCGCGCTGAAGGGCGGTTCCGCCGACCTCGCGCAGTACGCCGGGCAGGCCGTGCTCGTCGTGAACGTCGCCTCCAAGTGCGGGCTGACCCCCCAGTACACCGGGCTGGAGCGGCTGCAGGAGCGGTATGCCGCCCAGGGCTTCACCGTGCTCGGCGTGCCCTGCAACCAGTTCCTCGGGCAGGAGCCCGGCACCGCCGAGGAGATCGCCGAGTTCTGCTCGGCGACGTACGGCGTGACCTTCCCGCTGACCGAGAAGGTCGAGGTGAACGGTGCGGGCCGGCACCCCCTGTACGACCGCCTGACCGGCTTCGCCGACGCCGAGGGGCACAGCGGGGACATCCGCTGGAACTTCGAGAAGTTCCTGATAGGGCGGGACGGCAAGGTCGTCGCCCGTTTCTCGCCGCAGACCGAGCCGGAGTCCGCCGAGGTCGTCACGGCCATCGAGGCACAGCTGGCCGGCTGACGGCTGGGGAGGCGTCGGGGGCGGAAGCTTCGACGGTGTGCGGTCGGACGGCCACCTGAGGCGAACCGGGCCCATATGAGGCAAACCGAGCCCATAAAGGAACACAGCCCTCTCGGCAAGGACGGCGAACTGGTCGAGAGGGCTGTGCCCATGGTGCCTGTGCTTCTCGATCGTGCGGTTGCCGATCGGGTGGTCCGGCGGGGATCAGAAAGCTCCCTCTTACGCCTTGACCGCTGCCACGAAGGCCTTCCACGCGTCGGCGGGGAACGCCAGGGTGGGGCCCTCGGGGACCTTGGAGTCACGGACGGCCAGTGTCGCGGAGGGCGACTTGACCTCGACGCACGCGCCGTTTCCCGTGGAGTAGGAGGACTTGGTCCACGTTGCCGTGGCACCCTGATGAATTGCCATTTTTGCTCCGGTGGCGAGTTGTACGGTTTGAGCCAACGCCTTTGATCGTGGCGTGATCGACGCTACTCGCCGCCCTGCCTGTCCGGAGGAGTCGTTCACTCGACCGGATGGCATATTCCAGGTGAGTCTTCCAGTCGGCCCACTCAGGGGTGTAGCATTCGCCCCTTCACTCGCGGGAAGCTCAACGGGCGTATTCTTTCGCGACATCCTCGATGAGCCGACGCGACTGGTCCACGTTCAGCGCCTGCGCCCGCAGGTGCTCGTACATCACCGTGTACTTCTGCACGTCGTGGGCCTTCTCCAGATACAGGTCGCTGGTCACGCCCTCGATGTACACCACGCTCGAATCGGCCGCGTCCGCGAACTCCAGGATCGCGTACTGGCCGTTGATACCGGGGTGCGCCCCGACCTCGAAGGGCAGCACCTGCACGGTGATGTGCGGCTGCTGGGACACCTCGGCGACGTGCTCCAACTGCTCGCGCATCACCTGACGGCTGCCCACGACCCGGCGCAGCGCCGCCTCGTCCAGGACCACCCACAGCCTGAGCGGGTCCCGCTCGGCGGCGATCCGGTCCTGCCGCCGCAGCCGGACCTGGACCCGCTTCTCGATGTCCGTGACCGAGGTCTCGGGCAACGCGCCCTGGATGATGGCCTCCGCGTACTGACGGGTCTGCAACAGGCCCGGGACGACCTGGGGTTCGTAGACCCGAAGCGACTCCGCGTCGGTCTCCAGGCCGATGTAGACGCTGTACGGGATGTCCCCGAAGGCATGCCACCAGCCCTGCTGGCGCGAGTCCTTGGCCATCTGCATCAGCGACTCGACGATCCGCTGGTCCTCGACCTCGTAGACCCCGCACAGATCACGGACGTCCCGCTGGCTGATGCTGCGCCGGCCGTTCTCCAGGCGGCTGATCTTCGACTGCGACACGAGCAGCCGTTCCGCCACTTCCTCGGCGGTCATGCCCTTGAGCTCACGGAGCCTGCGCAGCTCCTGGCCCAGCCGGCGTCGCCTGACTGTGGGATTGACATTGGACGCCACGGGACGTGCACCTCCGGCTGCGTGGGCCTTGTGTTTGCCACTTTGCGTATCTGCTGTTGAGCAGACTGCCACCAAGGTGCTTTCTACCGCTGGGAAACCGTGGATATGCGCAGCGTACGCGCCGGTTCGGGGCGATCCGGAGTGTCCTGCGGCGATGCCTTCGCATGCGGCCGCGCGGGGCGGCGGACCGTGTCGTCGTCCCGGACGTAACGGTCTCGTCGCCCCGCGCGGACCAGCGGCTCCCGTACCGGGTTCTGGGGACTGGGCTCTCTGGCTCGGTGCGGCGCTGGTGATGCGGGTGTGGTGCGGATGATGCGGGTGGTACGGGTGTGGTGCGGTTGTGCCGCCGTGGGACTGCGGTCAGTGGGCCACGGCGCGCGCCATGGAACCGCGGCGCGGTTGCAGCGGAACGCCTCGAGCGGGCTCCCCTGCGGGCCTGGCTCCGGGTCCGGCCTGGCGGCCGGCCTGTGCCGGGCTGCGGCGCGGCTGGGCCGCCACGCCGTTCTGGACGTCCATCACGGCGTGCGCCACGAGGCCGCCCATGGGGTCGTGCCTGATCAGGTCCCGCAGCCGGGAACGGGACGAGCGTCCCTCGTTGCCCGGATACAGGTGCTTGCCGAGACCGACCGCGTGTGCCAGTGCGGCGAGGGCCGCGGTCCGCGGGTCCGGCGGTACGCCGGTGCGGATCGCCGAGTCCAGCCGGGCCCTGATCTCCCGGCTGATGGCCGTGTCCGTCGCCTGGTAGCGAGTCGTCGGCAGCACTCCGCACATCTGACCCGCCACGGCATGCACCATGCCGCACCGCTCCAGATGCGAGAGGTAGGTCTGGCGGAGGCCCAGTCGCGGCCCGCCGATCCAGTTCACAGCCCGTACGGGAGCGCCGCGCCTGCGCAGCAGCTCCAACGCACAGTCCAAAGTCGGATCTCCAGTCGGCCGTGGTGCCACCACGGCGATACGATCCCCGTCTGGGGCTATCCGTCCGGCCAGCGCCAGCTCCACTAGCTGCGCTCCGGCCAGACCGAGGTCGAGCGACTGCGGCTGCGCAGTGGTACCCGTGGCCGGGTCCAGTGCCAGCAGCAGAAGCTCCTCCGGAAGTGTTCTGCGGCTCCTGCCCATCCATGCCTCCCCGCGTGGATGAAAGACAGGGTGACCCCTCTCACATTGGTCTGTCGAGGGTGCGTGACCTGTTTGTAGTGGAACCAGTAGGTATGTCGTTCTCGTCTACCGCGTGGGGCGAGCCCGCACACAGGACACTGGTACAACCTTCGGACAGCGCCATGAGGCGGTGTACGGGCGACGGTTCACGGTTTCGTTTGGCGCACGGAGAGCGTACAGCGCATGGAGGAGGCATCGGTGGCGGGCGAGTCCCCCGACAGGTCGAAGCAGCGCGAGTCGTCGGCAGAACCGACGTCGGGGAGCGCGGGTCCGGTTCCCGAAGCCAGGACCGAGAACGGCAAGGCGAAGGAGACACGTGATCCTCGCCTGGAGGTCGCACGCGCCCGCGGGGGCGTCGACACGGCGACGACGGTGCTGTCGGTCCGCGAGCTGACCCGGGAGACCGAGCAGGCCGAGGAGCCGGAGGACGCCGAGGAGCCGGAGCCCGGGGCCCAGGACACCGGCGGGAACGGTTCGGCGGACGAGGCGGCTCCCGGGGACGGCGCGGACGCCGGGCCGGGCGACGAGCGGCTGCGGGACGTCGTGGCCGCGTGGGTGCGGTCGGCGGACACGGAGCACGAGGCTGAGGCGGAGACCGAGGGCGACGCGGAGGCCTCCGACCAGGCCGAGGACGACGCGGAGACCTCCGACGAGGCCGAGGACGACGTGGAGGCCGAGGGGACCGCGGAGACCACGGAGACCACGGACGAGGCCGACGCCGACGCCGAGGGTGACGCCGACGCGGAAGCCGCGGCCGTCGCCGCCGACGACGGCGCGGTCGAGGACGCCGTGCCCGAGGAGCCCCGGGACGACGCCGACGACGACCGTACGGAGCCCGAGGAGGCCGCGGAGGCCGACGCAGAGGCCGAGGTCGACACGGACGCCCCGGAGGAGCCCGCGGACGAGGACGAGCCCGCGGACACCGCTGCCGACGACGACACGGACGAAGCCGCCTCCGACCCGGCCCCGAAGGCCGGCGCCCCCGCCAAGCCCGGCACCGGCACCGGCACCCCCAAGGCCGGCACCCCCTCCTGGGCCAAGCGCTCCGGCGACGACGAGCGTCCCGTCGACCAGCCCACCGCCGTCTTCAAGGCCGTACGGCCGTCCGCGCCCGCCGTGGACCAGCCGACGACCATGCTGAAGCTCGGCGGCGCGACCAAGGCGCCGAAGGACGCGGAGCCCACGGACGCGGAGCCCACGGACACGAAGCTCAAGGACGACACCAAGCCCAAGCCGACGCCCAAGCCCACGCCCGAGGCCGACCGCACCAGCAAGTTCGTCGCGCTCAAGCCCCTGGACGAGCCGCGCCCGGCGGCGCCGCCGAAGCCGGCCTCGCCGGACGTCACCGCGGTCGTCGGGCAGACGGGCCCCGAGCGGACCATGCAGCAGCCGCTGCCGCCGAAGCCGCCGCTGGACCTGCTGGCGGAGCTGACGAACACCCCGCCGCCCCCGGCGACCCCGGTCCGCACGCTCATCCGCCGGGTCAAGATCTGGACCCCGCTGGTGCTGCTTCTGGCGATCATCTTTGCGATCGCACAGGCCGTGCGCCCGCTGCCCGCCCCGACCCTCGACCTCACCGCCGAGGAGAGCTACACCTTCGACGGCGGCAAGGTGTCCATTCCGTGGCCGTCGGACGGACAGGGCGCGCTCGACGTCCAGGGCATCGGTTCGTTCGGCTCGTCCGGCGAGCAGAAGCCCGCGCCGATCGCCAGCGTCGCCAAGGTCATGACCACGTACCTGATCCTGCGTGACCACCCGCTCAAGGGCGGCGAGGGCGGCGACATCAAGGTGGACCGGACGGCCGAGGAGCAGGCGACCGCGGACGGCGAGTCGACGGTCGAGGTGCGCGCGGGCGACACCATCACCGAGCGGGAGGCCCTGGAGGGCGTCCTGATCGCGTCCGCGAACAACGTGGCCCGGCTGCTCGCGCGCTGGGACGCCGGGTCGGAGAAGGCCTTCGTGGCGAAGATGAACGCCGCCGCCGAGGAACTCGGGATGACCAACACGACGTACACCGACCCGTCGGGTCTGGAGAAGACGACCGTCTCCACGGCCGTGGACCAGGTGAAGCTGGCGAAGGCCGCGATGAAGGACGAGTCCTTCCGCGAGATCGCCCGGATGATGGAGTACGTCGACTACAAGGGCCAGAAGCACCCCAACTGGAACCGTCTGGTCGGCTCCAACGGCGTCATCGGCATCAAGACCGGCACCACCACCGCGGCCGGGGGCAACCTCGTCTTCGCGGCGGTGAAGGAGCTCGGCGGCGAGACGCGGACCATCGTCGGCGCGGTCGTCGGCCAGGGCCCCGGAGGTTCGGACAACACGATCCTCAGCGGTGCCATCGACGCGGGCGACCAGCTGATCCGGGCCGCGCAGGACGCGCTGACCTCGGCGAAGATCCTGAAGAAGGGCGATGTCGTCGGCTACGTCGACGACGGCCTCGGCGGCCGTACACCCGTCGTGATCACCAAGGACGTCCCCGCCGTGGGCTGGGCCGGCCTGGAGGTGAAGCTGTCCTTCGCCCCCGGCGACCTCCCGCACTCCGCGAAGGCGGGTACCAAGGTGGGCACCCTCACCGTGGGGGACGGCGGCGCGGCCGGGGCCGTGAAGGTCCCGGTCGCTCTGGGGAAGGACCTGGTCGAGCCGGGCTTCACGGACAAGCTGACCCGCCTCGGCTGATACCGCCTCGCGCACGTCGCCGGTCGGCGCCCGCCCGGGCGCTCACCGGCGACGTGCGTGCTAGCGTCGCGAATCGGGGCAGGTCGTCGCTCACGGGACGCGGGCGCTGAACCCGCCAGGACGCGGCCGGCAACGCGGGGGAAACGGGACGCGGCCGAGAACAGAACACGGGGAGTGCCTTTCAGGTGGCCACTGCGGAGCCGACACGCGCCGACGACGCCGAGCCGGGACCGGGAGCCGGTCCGCGAATACGTGTGCCCGCGCCCGGGGCCGAGCCGGAGGCCGCGGGCCTCGTCCTCGCCGTGCGCGAGAGGCTGCTGCGGCACCCCGTACTCTCCGTCACTGCCCTGTCGGGCGTCCTGCACATCGTCTGGTTCTTCACGTTCGCCAACAGCGGCGGTGACCTCGCGGCACAGGACGCCTGGGCCGAGTTCGTCGGCCGGCATCCGGACTCGGCGTACAACCTCGCCTGGTACGGCGGTATGCACCCGGTGTCGTACAGCGTGGTGTCGCCGTATCTGATGTCGGTGCTCGGGGTCCGTACGACGATGATGATCGCGGGGACGGTCTCCGCGGGCCTGCTGACCATGATCCTCATCCGCAGCCGCTCGGTGCGGAACCCGCTGTGGGCGTCGCTGGCGGGGGTCTTCGCGTTCCTGTGCAACGCGGCGTCGGGGCGCGTGACGTTCGGCCTGGGCACGATGTTCGCGCTGGGCGCGGTCGCCGTCGTGTTCTGCTGGCCGTACCGCTGGCGCTACAAGCGGTGGGCGAAGGCGCTGTGCGCGGCTCCGCTGGCCGCGCTCGCGACCATGTCGTCGCCGGTCGCCGGCCTGTTCGTGGGCCTGGTGGCGGTGGCGATGTTCCTGCAGAGGCGGCGCCCCGGCGCCTGGGCGCTGGGTCTCGCACCGACCGCCGTCGTGGCCGTCTCCGCCTGGGCGTTCCCCTTCTCCGGCACCCAGCCGATGACGATCTTCTCGGTGATCCTGCCGCTGCTGTACGGGATTTTCGTCCTCGTCCTGGTCCCCAGGGAGTGGACGACGGTCCGGATCACGGCCGGGGTCTACAGCCTCGCGGTCGTGCTGGTCTGGCTGGTCAGCTCCCAGATCGGCTCCAACATCAGCCGGCTGCCGATGCTGTTCGCCGGGGTGGCTCTGGTGGCGGCACTGCCCTTCGCGGTGCCGCGGTCCCGCAAGTGGTACGCCATAGTCGTCGCCTTCGCCGGCTTCTGCGGCTGGATCGGGTTCAAGTCGGTCGACGACGTCGTGCACACGACCCCGACGGCGTCCTGGGCGCGCGAGCTGGCGCCGCTCGTCAACGAACTCCAGGAGGTCGGCGCGGAGAAGGGCCGTGTGGAGGTCGTACCCGCCCGCTCCCACCGGGAGGCCTCCGCCCTCGCCCCGTACGTCAATCTGGCCCGCGGCTGGAACCGCCAGGCCGACATGGAGCGCAATCCCCTCTTCTACGACGACACGCTCAACTCGGCGAACTACCACGAGTGGCTCCAGCGCTGGGCCGTGCACTTCGTCGTCCTGCCGAAGGACGAGCCCGACGGCGACGGCGGCGAGCGCGAGCGGGAGCTGGTGCAGCGGGGCATGCCGTATCTGAAGCAGATCTGGGGCGACGCCAACTGGCAGCTGTTCAAGGTGACCGACCCGGCGCCGCTCGCCGAGCCCAACGCCGTCGTCCAGCGGGCCGAGCAGGGCGAGATGACGATGGTGGTGAAGAAGGCGGGCCGCGTCCTCATCCGCATCCCGTACTCGCCGTGGCTGAGCATCGTCGACGCCGACGGCAAGAAGCTCAAGCCGCCCCAGGAGACGGAGGCGTCCAAGAACGGGCCCGAGGGCACGCCGAAGACGTACGACAACGTCAACGGATGCCTGACGGAGACGGAGGAGGACGCGGAGGGCGACAAGTGGACGATGCTGGTCGCTCCGCGGGCGGGAACGTATCGGCTGGCGGCGCCCTATACGTTGCCGCGGGGGACACCGTGCCCCGACGCGTTGAAGTGACCAGCGAGTGATCAGCGCAACCTGTCGACGTAGGTGTCCGTCCCGGGAACCGTCGGAATGAACGGTGCCACCAGCTCCACCCTGCCCAGGCCCGACTCCGCGACCGCCGCGTCCAGGCCGGTGAAGTGCTCCTCCCAGCACTCCCGCGGGTCGGTCTGCAGGAACCACAGCAGGGTCAGGCGGGTGTCGACGCCCTCGACCTGCTTGACGTACGTCATCCGGTCCCCCGGCAGCGGTGTGGGCCGGAAGACGGTCACCAGCGCGGCCGGCGAGCCCGCGACCCGCTTCGGCAGATGCCGCGAGCGCAGCCACTCCAGCAGCGCGGCCCGCTGCTCGGCGGACTCGCTGTCGATCACCTCCAGGACCAGCCCGGCATAGGGGTGGTCGAGTGCGTGGACGTCGCGGGGGCCGGCCGCGCCGTCCCGGTACACGGTCGCCGCGTGATCCTGGAACGCGGTGAAGACATGCGTACGGTCCTGGTAGACGCGGCCGTCCCGGTTGAGGCGCTTGTTGATGCCGACGGTCCACTTCATGTGGTCGTCGTAGCGGCCGTCGGTGATCCAGTACGTCGAGATGTAGCAGCCCGCGGTGACCGGCTGGGCGATCGCCGACTTCTCGGGGTACCGCAGGAGCTGGAGGTCCCGGGTGGCCACCCAGCGGCGGCCGGCGTACATCCAGGGCATCGCCATCGCTCCGGCGTAGTAGTGGTCGTCCTCGTACCAGCGGTTGTACGCGTACTCGTGGCCGGGGTGCGGCTCGACCATGGTGATGAGCGCGTGGCCGGGGCGGACCCCGTACGGGCCCACGGCGGCCAGCTCGGCGTACACCTCGCTGCGGGTCTCTTTGGACATGGCGCTCCCCTTCCGTCATCCGGCGGTCGCCCATACTCTGACGCCCCGTCAGATAATGTGCCAGGGCCGGGAGGTGCCGGATGTCACTGCTCGAGGGCAAGACCGTCGTCGTGTCGGGAGTCGGGGCGGGGCTGGGTCATCAGGTCGCCGCCGCGGTCGTACGGGACGGCGGCAACGCCGTGCTCGGGGCCCGCACCGAGGCGAACCTCGCGAAGAGCGCCGCCGGCATCGATCCGGACGGGGCGCACACGGCGTACCGGGCCACGGACATCACCGACGAGGGGCAGTGCGCGGAGCTGGCGGCGCTGGCGACCGCGCGGTTCGGGCGGATCGACGCCGTGGTCCATGTGGCGGCCTGGGACTCCTGCTTCGGCGGGCTGGAGGACGCCGACTTCACCACCTGGCAGTCGGTGATCGATGTGAACCTGCTGGGCACGCTGCGGATGACGCGGGTGTGTCTGCCGGCGCTGAAGTCGTGCGGGGGCTCGGTCGTGTTCATCGGGACGCAGTCGGCGGTGGCGGCCCCCTCGCAGGTACGGCAGGCGGCGTACGCGGCCTCCAAGGGTGCGCTGACGAGCGCGATGTACTCGCTGGCGCGGGAGCTCGGGCCGCACCGGATCCGGGTCAACACCGTGCTGCCGGGCTGGATGTGGGGGCCGCCGGTGCAGGCGTACGTCCAGTTCACGGCGCACACGGAGGGTGTGCCGGAGGCGGAGGTACTGGGCCGGCTGACCGGGCGGATGGCCCTGCCCGAGCTGGCCACGGACGGGGACGTGGCGGACGCGGCGGTGTTCCTGGCCTCGGACCGGGCGCGGGCGATCACGGGGCAGTCGCTCCTGGTGAACGCCGGGGAGCTGATGCGGTGACGTTGTTCGTTTCGGTGAGGCCGGTGAACGACTAGGCCCGCGGATAGCGCGCGAGCCACCCCGGGGACGCTCCCGCCGGGCCGTGCAGGGCGGGGCCCTGGGTCATCTCCATCGCGAAGTCGTCCGCCAGTTCCAGCAGCGTGGGACGGCCCTCCAGTTCGGCCAGCCAGGCCGGCGGGAGGGCGGTCTCGCCGTGCAGGGCGCCGAGGAGGCCGCCGGTCAGCGCGCCGGTGGCGGCGGAGGGGCCGGCGTGGTTCACGGCGAGGCGCAGGCCGTGCCGTACGTCCTCGCCCACGAGCGCGCAGTAGACGGCGGCGGCCAGCACCCCCTCCGCCGTACCGGCCGCGACGAGCTCCTCGACGCGGGCCGGTGTGGGCATCCCTTGCCGCACCGCACCGAGCGCGTACTGGAGGGCGTCCGACACGGGCTGGTGCCCGGGGCGGACGGCGAGCAGGGCGAGCCCCCGCTGCACGGCCCCGTCGAGACTGTCGCCGCAGGCCAGCCCGTGCACGATCACGGCGTACACGCCCGCCGTGAGGGCGGCGGCGGGATGCCCGTGCGTCTGGACGGCGCACTCCACGGCGAGCTGGGCGACAAGCTGCGGCTCCCAGCCGACGAGCAGCCCGAAGGGTGCGGAACGGGCGGCGGCCTCGGGCCCCGGCTCACCGGGGTTCTTCGGCGCCTCCAGGGTCCCCATCGTCTCGTCGCCGAGCCCGAGCAGCAGGGCGCGCGCGGGATCGCGCCGCGCGTACAGCCACTCCTCCCGGGCGAGCCAGCCGTCCTCCTTGCGGCGCTCGTCGGGCCCCCAGTCGCGCTGGGTGGCGGCCCAGCGCAGATACGCCCGGTGCAGATCGGTCGGCGGATGCCAGGCGCCGGTGTCGCGGCGCACCTGGGCGCGTATCAGCCCGTCCACGGTGAAGAGGGTGAGCTGGGTGAGATGCGTGACGGCGCCGCGCCGGCCGTAGGCGGGGGCGAGATCGACGAGACCTTCGGCGCCGTACCCTTCCCGGATCTCGTCCAGGGAGAGCCCGGCGAGGGGGGCGCCCAGCGCATCGCCGACGGCCACACCGAGCAACGTCCCCCGCACCCGGCTGCGGAAGTCCTGCTGCTCGGTGCGCCCCCAGACGGCATTGCCCGTCCCGTTCATCTCGCCCTCCTTCCGCCTACCGCGCGGTACCAGTCCAGTCCAGCACTGTAATCGACCGGGAATGGCGCGCCAGGGCACACAAAGATAAGCAGAAGGCCACTAAACGGTCATGTGCGAACAGTCCGGACCTCACGCTCCACACGCTGGCCGAATGTGAGCGGGCTGCGGTGGGCCGCGCGGGGGAAGGGATCTTGTCATGACCACCCCTACCCCACGCACCGCCTTCCCTCTCACCGCCGCCCTCCTCACCGCCACCGTCGCCCTCTACACCGTCCTCGTCGCCTTCGGGAACATCACGGACTTCGGGACCAATCAGCAGTTCGTGCGGCATGTTCTGGCCATGGACACGACGTTCAAGGACGACGATCTGATGTGGCGGGCGATAACCGACAAGGGAGTTCAGGACGCTGCCTATGTCGCCATCATCGTCTGGGAGACCCTTGCGGCCCTCGTCCTCCTCTACGGGACCTGGCTCTGGATCCGCCGCGACCGTCTACGAGCCCGCCGCATGTCCACGTACGGTCTGCTGATGCTCATGCTGCTGTTCGGCGCCGGGTTCATCGCGATCGGCGGGGAGTGGTTCGCGATGTGGCAGTCGGAGGACTGGAACGGGCTGGACGCGGCGATGCGGGTGTTTCTGCTCAGCGGAGTGGTGCTCCTGGTCGTCAACGCCCCTCTGACACAGCCGGACCCGACGCACCCGGACCCGACGCACCCGGACGCGCCGGCTAGTCCACGACCCTGACCTTCGTTCCCGTCGACCCGAACGTCCACAGCGCCGACCCGTCGGCCACCCGCATACGGATTCCGCCCGTCCGGGTCTCCGACGCAGGGGGCGGTGAGGAGCCGTCGAGGGCGTTGGAGAAGGCGAAGTTGACGCCCGCCTTGGCGCCGAAGTACACGATGTGTTCGATCTTCACGCCGTCGGAGCCGGTCGTGGCGTCGCGGCGGAGGGAGACCGTGTAGGTGCCGGGGTCGGGGCTGACCGTGCCCGGCCACACCGCGAAGGTGCTGCGGGACGCGTCGCTCGCGTCGACCAGCCACACCCGCTTCTGGCCGAGGGAATAGACGATGCGCCGCCCGGTCCCGGAGTCCGCGGGAACGGCCGCCGGAGCGGCCGTCGGCGCGGGCTTCCCGGGCCCCGGATGCGCACCCTTCGACGCCGAGGCGCTGGGGCGGGTGGCCGAGGCCGTGGCGGTGGGGTGCGATCCCCGGTCCGCCTGCACGGCCAGGACGGCGACGGCCACGATCGCCCCCGCCGTCAGGCCGGACACCCAGGCCCACGAGGGAAGTCGGGCAGGCACGGGCACGCATCTCCTCAGCTACGGTCCCCTCCAGACAGGGGTCCGATCATCGTACTGCGAGCTCCCTGTCTGTCAGTGGTCTGTCAGTCCAGCACCGGCAGCAGCTCCGGAAGATGCCCGTCGGACACCGCCGCCGCCCGCTGCCGTTCCTCCGGCACCTCCCCGTACAGCGTCGTACGCGGACGCGCCGGGCGACCCGCCGCCTCCGCCACCGCGATCAGCTCCTTGACGGACTTGTACGAGCCGTAGGAGGAGCCCGCCATGCGGGAGATCGTCTCCTCCATCAGCGTGCCGCCCAGGTCGTTGGCGCCCGAGCGCAGCATCTCCGCCGCGCCCTCCGTGCCCAGCTTCACCCAGCTGGTCTGGATGTTCGGGATCCACGGGTGCAGCAGCAGCCTCGCCATCGCCGTCACCGCCCGGTTGTCGCGGGTCGTCGGGCCCGGGCGCGCGATCCCCGCCAGGTACACGGGCGCGTTGGTGTGGATGAAGGGCAACGTCACGAACTCCGTGAAGCCGCCCGTCCGTTGCTGGATCGTGGCCAGGGTCCGCAGATGGCCGAGCCAGTGGCGGGGCTGGTCCACATGGCCGTACATCATCGTCGAGCTCGACCGGATGCCCAGTTCGTGTGCCGTCGTGACGACCTCGATCCAGGTCGCCGTCGGCAGCTTGCCCTTGGTCAGCACCCAGCGGACCTCGTCGTCGAGGATCTCCGCCGCCGTGCCGGGGATGGAGTCCAGCCCGGCCTCCTTCGCGGCGGTCAGCCACTCGCGGATCGAAAGTCCGGTCCTCGTCGCGCCGTTGACGACCTCCATCGGGGAGAAGGCGTGCACATGCATCCCGGGGACACGGGACTTCACCGCCTTCGCAAGGTCGAAGTACGCCGTGCCCGGCAGGTCCGGGTGGATGCCGCCCTGCATGCAGACCTCCACCGCGCCCACGTCCCAGGCCTGCTGCGCCCGGTCCGCGACCTGCTCCAGCGACAGGGTGTACGCGTCGGCGTCCGTGCGGCGCTGCGCGAAGGCGCAGAAGCGGCAGCCCGTGTAGCAGACGTTGGTGAAGTTGATGTTGCGCGTGACGATGTACGTGACGTCCTCGCCGACCGCCGACCGGCGCACGTCGTCCGCCACCGCGCACAGCGCGTCCAGCGCGGCGCCGTCCGCGTGCAGCAGCGCCAGCGCCTCGGCGTCGGTCAGCTTCGTCGGGTCGTCGGCCGCGGTGCGCAGCGCCTCGCGCACATCGGTGTCGATACGCTCCGGCACCATGCCGGGCGCGGCCGCCTCACGCAGGGCACCCCAGTCGCCGTACACCTCGTCGAAGTCGTCGCGGCGGTCGGACGTACGGCCCTCGGTGTCGACCGTCACATGCAGATCGGTACGGCCGGACGCCGTGAACGCCTCCTCCGGCTCCTGCCACGGCAGCCCGGCCGGAAGGACCTCGGCACGCGCCAGTCCCGTCTCCGGGTCCGCGAGCGCCCGGACGTGCGGACGCAGCCGCGGGTCCAGCCAGGGCTCGCCGCGCTGGACGAACTCCGGGTACACGCACAGCCGTTCGCGCAGTGCGAACCCGGCCGCGGCGGACTCGGAGGCGAGCAGGTCGATCTGCGGCCAGGGGCGCTCCGGGTTCACATGGTCGATGGTCAGCGGCGAGACCCCGCCCCAGTCGTCGATCCCGGCGCCGATCAGCCGCACGTACTCGCTGTCGACGAGGTTCGGCGGCGCCTGGAGACAGGCGGCGGGCCCCATGATGTGCCGGGCCACCGCCACCGTCGCGACCAGTTCGTCGAGTTCCGCGTCCGGCATGCCGCGCATGGCCGTGTCCGGCTTGGCGCGGAAGTTCTGGATGATCAGTTCCTGGATGCCGTGGTACGACCGGGAGACGCGGCGCAGCGCGAACAGCGACTCGGCGCGCTCCTCGTACGTCTCGCCGATCCCGATCAGGATGCCGGAGGTGAAGGGCACGGAGGAGCGGCCGGCGTCCTCGAGGACGCGCAGCCGCAGGGCGGGCTCCTTGTCCGGGGAGCCGTGGTGCGGGCCGCCGGGCTCGGACCACAGACGGGTCGCGGTGGTCTCCAGCATCATGCCCATGGACGGGGCGACGGGCTTCAGACGCTGGAAGTCCGTCCAGGTCATGACCCCGGGGTTGAGGTGGGGCAGCAGCCCCGTCTCCTCCAGGATGCGGATCGAGATCGCCCGGACGTAGGCGATGGTGTCGTCGTAGCCGTGCGCGTCGAGCCATTCGCGCGCCTCGGGCCAGCGGTCCTCCGGCTTGTCGCCGAGGGTGATGAGGGCTTCCTTGCAGCCGAGGGCGGCGCCGCGGCGGGCCACGTCGAGCACCTCGTCGGGCGACATGAACATCCCGTGCCCGGCCCGGCGCAGCTTGCCGGGGACGGTGACGAAGGTGCAGTAGTGGCACTTGTCCCGGCACAGCCGGGTGAGGGGGATGAAGACGCTCTTCGAGTACGTGATGACCCCGGGGCGGCCGGCCGCTTCGAGGCCCGCGTCCCGCACCCGGGCGGCGGACGCGGCGAGGTCCTGAAGTGCCTCGCCGCGTGCCTGAAGGAGCACCGCCGCCTCGGCGACGTCGAGGGCGACGCCGTCCCGGGCGCGTTTGAGGGCGCGACGCATGGAGTTCTCGGTCGGGCCGGTTCCGGAGGTCGCGGAAGTCGTCATTGTTCGAGCATACGAGCGGGGTGATCAGGGAAGACAGGCGCTGCCCGATTCGCCCCCGGGCGGCGGTCGTTACACGGTGTCACTGGAGTCGGCGGTTCCGGTCACGTACGTCGCGTACGCGTCCAGGAGCCGCAGCACCTCCGTCTCCCCGGCCGGGGGCAGCTGGACGACGGTCTCCTCGATGCCGAGGCCGGCGTAGTGGGCGAGCTTGCCAGGGCTCGGGTGGACGGCGTACGGGACGACCTGGAGGGCGCCCGGGTCGCGGCCCGCGTCGGCCCAGGCGGCGCGCAGCAGGGGCAGCGACTCCGACAGACCGCGCCCGCCGATCGGCAGCCATCCGTCGGCGTACTCGCAGATGTGCGCAAACAGCTTCGGCCCGGCCGCCCCGCCGACGAGCGTGCGCGGACCGACGACCGGACCGCGCGGCTTCTGCGTCGGCTTGGGGTGGGCGAAGCTGGCGCGCACGCTCGCGAACTCCCCCTCGTACGCGGCGGGTTCCTCCGCCCACAGGGCGCGCATCAGCCCCATCCGGTCCCGGACCAGCTCGCGCCGCGCAGGCCACTCGACGCCGTGGTCGGCGGCTTCCTCCACGTTCCAGCCGAAGCCGACGCCGAGGGTGAAACGTCCGCCGGAGAGGTGGTCCAGGGTCGCGATCTGCTTGGCGAGGCCGATCGGATCGTGCTCGGTGACGAGCGTGACGCCGGTGCCGAGGCCGAGGCGCTCGGTGACGGCGGCGGCCTGGGCGAGCGCCACGAAGGGATCGAGGGTGCGGCCGTACTCGGGGGGCAGCTCGCCACCGGCCGGGTACGGGGTGGTGCGCTCGACCGGGATGTGGGTGTGCTCGGGCAGATAGAGCCCGGCGAAGCCACGCTGTTCCAGCTCACGGGCGAGCCGGACGGGGGTGATCGTCTCGTCGGTGAGGAAGATCGTCACGGAGATGCGCATGTCCCATCTGTACCGGGCGGGACCCCGGATGTCGATACCGACTGTTACCGACTGGTCAGCACTCATTCCGGAGACGACCGCTGCTCAGTCGAAAGCTGTCGATTCCCTTCCCTTGCAAGGCAGTTCACGCCTGAATACGAACGTTGCGCGCACCACCCCTGCACCACCCATGTCATGTCACTCACGACACCTTGGGAGCAGCAGCATGTGCGAGGAGCATTCCGGGATCGGACGACGCGCCGTGTTCGTGACGGGAGCCGCCGCGGCGCTTACGTTGGGAAGCGTGAGCTTCGCGTCAGCGGCCGGCCGCAGCGAGGGCCGGGAGACGAGGACGGTACGGGGCACGCTGCCCACCGGCTCCCCCGACTTCGTCTACGTCCCCGTCGAAGTCCCCTCCGGCGTACACGAGATCAAGGTCGCGTACACCTACGACAGGCCGCCCGTGCCGGCCGGCACGGCGGGCAACGCCCTCGACATCGGCATCTTCGACGAGCGCGGCACCGAGCTGGGCGGCCAGGGCTTCCGGGGCTGGTCGGGCGGGGCCCGCACGGAGTTCTTCCTGCGCGCGGACGACGCGACACCGGGATACCTCCCCGGGCCGGTCCGGGAAGGCACCTGGCACATCGCGCTCGGCCCGTACACGGTCGCTCCGCAGGGCCTGTCGTACGAGATCACCATCACGCTGGCCTACGGCGAGCAGGGCGACGCGGTCGAGCCGGAGTACCCGCCCGCCCGTGCCAAGGGGCGGGGCCGGGCCTGGTACCGGGGCGACTGCCATCTGCACTCCTGGTACTCGGACGGCCGCCGCACCCCCGCCCAGATCGGGGCCCTCGCCCGGGCGGCGGGCCTGGACTTCATCAACACCTCGGAGCACAACACGCACGCCGCGCACGCGCACTGGGCGGACGTGGCCGGGGACGACCTGCTGGTGATGCTGGGCGAGGAGGTCACGACCCGCAACGGCCATGTGCTGGCGCTGGGCACCGAGCCCGGCACGTTCGTCGACTGGCGCTACCGGGCCCGCGACAACCGCTTCGGCCGCTTCGCCCGCCGGATCCGCCGGGCCGGCGGCCTGGTCGTGCCCGCCCACCCGCACGCCACCTGCATCGGCTGCAACTGGAAGTTCGGCTTCGGCGAGGCGGACGCGGTCGAGGTGTGGAACGGCCCCTACACCCCGGACGACGAGGTGGCGCTGCTGGACTGGGACGGGATGCTGGTGGCGTCCGTGCGGGAGGGCGGAGGGGACTGGATCCCGGCCATGGGCAACAGCGACGCGCACCGGGACCCCGACGTGGTCGGCCTGCCCCAGACGGTGGTCCTGGCCGACGACCTGACCCGGGAGGCCATCCAGGACGGGATCCGGGCGGGACGGTCGTACGTGGCCGAGTCGAGCAGGGTCTCCCTGTCGTTCAGGGCGAGCGGCGGCCGGGGCGAACACGCGGGCATCGGAGAACGTCTGAAGACCGATCGGGACACCCCGGTGACCGTCCGCCTGGAGGTGACGGGCGCCCCACGCTGCACGATCCGCTTCGTCACGGACCAGGGCGTGCTGTTCACCAGTGCCCCGCTGCCGGTCTCGGGCGAGGGCGCCGCCGAATGGCACACGACTCCCGCGTACGCGGCCTACGTACGGGCGGAGCTACGGCACGAGACGGCGGCGGGGCCGCTGCCGGGGGCGTTGGCGGCGTTCACGAATCCGATCTTCCTGGGGCGTTGAGCACGGCCTTCACCCGGCTGCCGCCAGGTCCGCCACCACCGCCATGTGGTCCGACGGCCACACCCCGTCCACGGGGCCGTCGCCCGCGCGGCGGACCGTGCGGACGTGGCCGAGGCCGCGCGGGCCGGGTGGGCCGACGTGGATGTAGTCGACGCGTACGGCCGGGCTGAAGCCGGCCCCGACATACGGGTTCGCCGGGTCCCAGGTCGCGGACGGTGCCGCCCGGTCGGCGTACTCCCAGGCGTCGAAGAAGACCTGGCCGGGCACGGCCGGTGCGGTCTTGTAGCCGCCGAAGAGGCGGATCTCGTCGGAGTCCGGCCAGGCGTTGAAGTCGCCCGTGACGACCGGGGGGAAGCCGGTGCCGCCCCGGTGTGCGGCGACGAACTCCGCGAGGGCGGTGACCTGTTGGCAGCGTACGGCCGAGGCGTCGGTGGCCGAGGTGAGATGCGTGGTGAAGAAGGGGACCTCGTGGGCGGGGGCGGCCAGCCGGGTGTACAGGGCCAGGCGTCCGTCGTCCAGTTCCTCGGGGGCAGGTAAGCGCAGTACGGCCCGGTCCACCACCGGCCACCGGCTCAGCACCGCGTTGCCGGCCTCGACGGACGGGTCCCCGATCCGGCGCTGCCAGCGCTCGGACGCCGGGGAGGGGGCCCACGCCCAGTGCAGGCCGAGTTCGCCCGCCAGCCACTCGGCGAGGTTCTCGCCGTCGGCCGACCACACCTCCTGGAGGCCGACGACATCCGGCTCCAGCTCCCGCAGGACGGCCAGCACGGCCTTCTGCCGTTCGGCCCAGGGGCCGAACCGCCACCACAGATTCCAGCTCACGACGCGCATCGCAGCCCCGCCCAGTGACTCGCCGCCAAGGTTGGGACCATTGAAGACCACCGTCACCGGCGCGGGGCCGGAGACGGGAGACAAGAGACGGGAGTCTCAGTGACCGCGCCGCGCCACTCCGAGTCCAAGTACCGGGCCGTCACGGCCGTCCAGCGCCGCCTCAACCCGGTGCTGCGCAGACTCCCCTTCCAGACCGTCCTGGAGACCACCGGCCGCTCCTCGGGCCTGCCCCGGCGGACCCCGGTGGGCGGCCGGCGGATCGGCGGGGCCTTCTGGCTGGTGTCCGAGTTTGGGGAGCGGTCGCAGTACGTGCGCAACATCAAGGCCGACCCGAGGGTCCGCGTACGCATCGGGGGCCGCTGGCACACCGGGACCGCTCATCTCCTGCCGGAGGACGACGCCGTCGCCCGTCTGCGGAGCCTGCCGCTGCTCAACAGTGCCGCGGTACGGGCGATAGGGTCCGGGCTGCTGACCGTGCGCGTGGATCTCGATGTCTGAGGCTCTGACCGTCACCCGGGCCACACGATCGCCTGCACCTCGCTGTAGGCGTGCAGCGCGTACGAGCCGACGTCCCGGCCGACCCCGCTCTGCTTGAACCCCCCGAACGGCGCCTCCATGTTGCGGCCGACGGTGTTGATCCCGACCCCGCCGGCCCGCAGCCGCCGTGCCACGCGGAAGGCGCGGGCCACGTCGCCCGACCAGACGTAGTCGATCAGGCCGTAGTCGCTGTCGTTGGCGACGGCGATCCCCTCGTCCTCGTCGTCGAAGGGGACGACGACCACGACCGGACCGAAGATCTCCTCCCGGGCGACGCGCATGTCGTTGGTGCAGTCCGCGAGGAGGGTCGGGCCGACGTAAAAACCCCGGTCGTACGGCGGCCGTTCACCGCCGGCCGCCACCGTCGCCCCCTCCTTGCGGCCGAGTTCGACGTACGACTCCACCCGGTCCCGGTGCGCGGCCGAGATGACCGGCCCGACCGCGGTGTCCGGCTCCCGTGGATCGCCCACCTTCAACCGGCCCGCATACGCGGCGAGTTGGTCCACCAGTCGGTCGTACACCCCGCGCTGTGCCAGCACCCGGGTCGGCGCCGTGCAGATCTGCCCGCTGTAGAAGGAGAAGGTGGTGCCGATCCCCGCCACGGCCGACCCGAGGTCCGCGTCGTCGAAGACGACGGCCGCGCCCTTGCCGCCCAGCTCCATCAACTGCCGCTTCATCGCCCGCCCGCACACCTCGGCGATGCGCTGCCCGACCGCCGTTGAGCCGGTGAAACTGACCATGTCGACGTCGGGCGAGTCCACGGCCGCCTCACCGACCTCGACCGACCGGCCGGAGACCACGTTCACGACCCCGGCGGGCGCCCCGGCCTCCTCCAGCGCCTCGGCCATCCGGTAGACGGACAGCGGGTCCTGCGGGGCCGGCTTCACGACCACGGTGTTGCCCATCGCGAGCGCCGGCGCGATCTTTCCGGCCGGGTTCGCCCAGGGGTTGTTGTACGAGGTGATGCAGGTGACGACCCCGACGGGCTGCCGCACGGCCAGCGCGCCCATCACACCCGCCCGCCCCATGGGTCCCGCCTCGTTGATCTGCGGAGGGATCGCCCACTCCGCGGGCTCCACGCGCGCGTACCGCCGGAAACGGGCCGCGGCCACCCCCACCTGCATCCCGCGTGCCGTCCCGGTCGTCGCGCCGGTCTCCGCCTGCGCCAGCTCCGCGTACGGCACCGTGCGCTCGCGGATGATCCCCGCCGCCCTGGCCAGAACCGCCGCCCGCTCCTCGGCGGGCCTGCGCGACCACGGCCCGAAGGCCTCACGGGCCGCGGCACAGGCCGCGTGCACCTGATCCCGCGAGGCCTCCGGCGCCCACCCGACGGTCTCCTCGGTCGCCGGGTCGACGACCTCGTAGTGACCGCCGTCCGGCTCCACCCACGCGCCATCGACGAACAACCTGGCCACCGGGTACTGCCCGGTCACCGGGTGCTCACCGTCCGGGTGTCCCGCCCGGAGCGCAGCACCCGCCCCGGCACCCGCCCGGTCACCACGTCGTCCCGGATCGTCTCGACCCCGTTGACCCACACGGCCCGCACGCCGATCGCCCTGGAGTCCAGCCGCGGACTGTCACCCGGCAGGTCGTGCACCAGGGTGGCCGTGCCCGCGTCGATCCGTTCCGGGTCGAAGAGGACCAGGTCCGCATGGAACCCCTCCCGCACCCGCCCCCGCTCGCGCAGACCGAACAGCCGCGCCGGGTCGTCCGTGAGCATCTTCACGGCCTGCTCGAGGCCGGCCAGCTTCCGGCCGCGCAGACAGTCGCCGAGGAAGCGGGTGGTGTACGGCGCCCCGCACATGCGGTCCAGATGCGCGCCCGCGTCGGAGCCGCCGAGCAGCACGTCCTCGTGCTGCCAGGTCTCGGCCCGCAGCGCCCAGGACGCGGGGTCGTTGTCGGTCGGCATCGGCCACAGCACCGTACGCAGCTCGTCCGCCGCGCAGATCTCCACCAGGCAGGTGAAGGGGTCCGTGCCCCGCTCGGCCGCGATGTCGTTGACCACCCGTCCGCTCAGGCCCCGGTTCGCCTCGCTGTAGGTGTCGCCGATGACGTACCGCCCGAAGTGCGCCAGCCGCCGGAAGACGCCCGCCTCCTTGGAGTCGGCGCGCCGCAGCATCTCCGCCCGCACGCCGGGGTCCCGCAGCCGCGCGATCCGCTCCGGCACCGGAAGGCCCAGGATGGGCCCCCACCCGGGGATCAGGTTCAGCGCGCAGAAGGTGCCCAGGGACATGTTCATCGGCGTGAGGATCGGCATGGTCAGCGCCACCACCCGGCCGCCGGCCTTCCGCGCGCGCTCACTGGCCTCCAGCTGCCGGGGCACCCGCTCGGGCACGGCCGCGTCGACGGTCAGGACGTTCCAGTTCAGGGGCCGCCCCGCCGCCGCGCTCATCTCCACGAACAGATCGATCTCGGCGTCGCTGAACTGATCGAGGCAGCCCGCGACGATCGCCTCGATCTGTGTGCCCTCGTGCTCGCCCACGGCCTTGGCGAGGGCGAGCAGCTCCGCGGGCCGGGCATGCCGGGAGGCGACCGGCTGCCCGTCGCCGTCGGAGTGGGTGGACGACTGGGTGGTGGAGAAACCCCAGGCACCGGCGTCCATGGCCTCATCGAAGAGCCGCAGCATGGCGGCAAGCTGCTCCTCGGTCGGCTGCCCGCCCACCGCGTCCGGCCCCATCACATACCGCCGCAACGCGCAATGCCCCACCATGAAACCGGCGTTGACGGCGATCCGCCCTTGGAGAGCGTCCAGATACTCCCCGAACGCGTTCCAGTTCCAGGGAGCCCCCTCCTCCAGGGCAACCAGCGACATGCCTTCGACCTTGGACATCATGCGCCGGGTGTAGTCGGCATCCTCGGGCCGGTCCGGGTTCAGCGGCGCGAGCGTGAACCCGCAGTTCCCGGCCGCGACCGTGGTCACCCCGTGGTTCAGGGAGGGCGTGGCGTACGGGTCCCAGAACAGCTGGGCGTCGTAGTGCGTGTGAGGGTCGACGAATCCGGGGGCGAGGACGAGCCCGGCGGCGTCTTCGACGGTTCGGGACTCTTCGGTGACCGTGCCGATCGCGGCTATCCGTCCATCCCGTATCCCCACGTCGGCGGTGCGGGCCGGCGCGCCCGTCCCATCGACGAGGGTCGCGCCTTTGATGACGTGATCGAGCATGGAGCTTGCCTCCTTGAACTACGGTGCGGTGAGCGCCCCTTCAGGGGCGCGGGGCTGTATCGATGTGCGGCTCCGCCGCGTGGGCGCGACCAGCCACACTCGACCCGCACCCGCCAACGGCGATCACGCGCTCCGCCGGAACCGCGTAGTCCGATGCACAGGATCCGTATCGATCTTCGGAATCACGTGCTCCCCGATCAGCCGAATCGTCCGCAGCGTCTCCTCCTTCGGCACCCCCACCGGCAGCCCGAAGCTCAACTGATCCGCACCGGCCTGCTCCCACCGCTTGCACTGCGTGAGCACTTCCTCCGGATCCCCGCAGATGAGCAGTTCCTCCTCGATCAACAGCTCCACGAACTCCGGCGTGTACTCGGGCAATGTCTCCGGCCACACCGGGAACCCCTCGGGACGAGGAAACGTGTCGTGGTACCGGAACACCAGCGAGGGCAGATAGTGCAGCCCGCCGTTCACCGCGATCTCGATCGCCTCGGCGTGCGTGGGCGCACAGATCGCCGTCGTCGTCACCATCACGTTGTCGTTGACGAAGTCCCCCACCGGCTCGGCGTCCACGACCGCGTTCTTGTACTGCTCCAGCACCCACTCCATGTCGGAGACCTTCTGGACGCTGAACCCCAGCACTCCGAGGCCCTTCTTCGCGGCCATCGCGTACGAGGGCGGCGACCCCGCCGCGTACCACATCGCGGGGTGCGACCTCCCGTACGGCTTCGGCAGGACCTTCCGCGGCGGCAGCTGCCAGTGCTTGCCCTGGAAGCCGGCGTACTCGTCCTGGAGCCACATCTTGGGGAACTCGGCGATGGTCTCTTCCCAGATCTCCTTGGTGTGGTTCATGTCGGTGATCCCGGGGAGGAAGCCGAGGATCTCGTGCGAGCCGGCCCCGCGCCCGCTGCCGAACTCGAAGCGGTTGCCGGTGAGATGGTCGAGCATGGCGACCTTCTCGGCGACCTTCACCGGGTGGTTGACCTGGGCGAGCGGGTTGAAGATCCCGGAGCCGAGATGGATCCGCTCGGTCGCGTGCGCCAGATAGCCGAGGAAGACGTCGTTGGCGGAGAGGTGCGAGTACTCCTCCAGGAAGTGGTGCTCGGACGCCCAGGCGTACTTGAAGCCGGACCGGTCCGCCTGGATGACGTACTCGGTCTCCTCCATCAGCGCCTTGTGCTCGGCCAGCGGGTCGGTCTCGGCGCGCTTGCCGACGTATCCCTGTACAAAGAGTCCGAATTCCAAGGCGGGTCACCCTCCCTGCTTTCCTGACGCATCGTCAGATCGTCTGCCGCCAGACTGTCGCACTGCCCGCATCCACCGTCAATAGCTGACGGCCAGTCAGATGGCGATTCAGATGACCGACACCCCCGCCAGCCATCCCCCGTCGATCACGAACGGCTGCCCGGTGATGTAGGAGGAGTCGTCGGACGTCAGGAACAGCGCGAGCCGGGCCACCTCCTCCGGCTTGCCGATCCGCCCGAGCGGCACGAGCTTCCGATACAGCTCGTCCAGTGCCCTGCTCGTCTCCTCCACGTCCGCCGTCGGGTCCAGCTGAGCCGGGTTGGACATCGCGGTGTCGACGGCGCCCGGGCACATGGCGTTGACGCGGATGCCCCGGTGCGCGAGCTCCAGCGCGGCGACCCGGGTGAGGCCGAGGATGGCGTGTTTGGTGGCGGCGTACGTGCCGACGGCCGCCATGCCGGTCACCGCCGTGTAGGAGGCGGTGTTGACGATCGTGCCGCCGTCCTCCAGCACCGGGGCGACGGTCTTGATGCCGAGGAAGCAGCCGACCTGATTGACGCGTACGACCTGCATGAACTCGTCGAGGGGCGTGTCGACCAGGGAGTTGAAGCGCAGGATGCCCGCGTTGTTGACCAGGCCGTCGATCCGGCCGAACGCGTCCTTGACGGTGCTCACGGCGGACCGCCACTGATCCTCCTCGCCGACGTCCAGGTGGACGTACCGCGCGCCCAGCTCCTTCGCGAGGGCCGCGCCCTGCTCGTCGAGAACATCGGCGACCACCACCTCGGCACCCTCCGCCCGGAACAGACGGGCCTCCTGCTCCCCCTGCCCGCGCGCCGCCCCGGTGACCACGACGACGCGTCCGTCCAGCTTGCCCATGCCGTTCTCCTCAGAGGTCGGTGGCCACGTCGGCGCCGAACGCGGCCATCTGGTCGGTGAGTTCCGCACGGCTCCGGCTGCGGAACCGCACCTGGATCTGGTCCACGCCCATCGCGCGGTACGCCCGCAGCGACTCGGCGAGGGCGTCGGGCGGGCCGGTGATCGTCCGCCGCCCGACGGGCCACCGCGGGGTGCCGATGTACAGCGGCTCGGTGATGGCGCCGATGGTCAGCGGGCCCTCGACACCGGCCTCGGCCCGCAGTCGCCTGATGTGCTCGATCTGTGCGGGCAGCAGGTCGCGCGGGTCGCCCTGCGGCAGCCAGCCGTCGCCCTTGAGGGCGGCCCGGCGTACGGCGGCGGGCGAGGAGCCGCCCACCCAGAGGGGGATGCGCTCCTGGGCGGGGCGGGGCCGCTGGCCCAGGCCCTCGAAGTCGTAGAACTTGCCGTGGTGTTCGGGGAACTCCTCGGGGCCGAGGGCGGCACGCAGTGCGTCGAGGCACTCGTCGAGCACGGCCCCTCGGTGCCGGAAGTCGACGCCGAGCGCCGCGAACTCCTCGGGTACGTGCCCGGCACCCACGCCGAGGATCAGGCGGCCCCCGCTCAGATGGTCGACGGTCGCGTACTGCTTGGCCGTGAGCAGGGGGTGGCGCAGGCCGACGACGGCGACATGGCTGAGCAGCCGGACGCGTTCGGTGACGGCCGCGAGGTGGGCGAGGGTGGCGACCGGGTCGTACCAGACGGTGCTCATCGCGGGGGCGAGCCGGCGCGGGACGCCGACGTGGTCGCAGCACGCGACGTAGGCGAAGCCCGCGCGGTCGGCGGTGCGGGCGATCTCGACGAGGTCGGCGGGGCCGGCGCCGGCCTCCCAGGGTTCGGCGTAGATCGTGGACTGGGACTGGACGGGCAGCTGGATGCCGTACTCGATCCCCGTGCTCACTGCGCACCGCCGCCGGGCCACAGCCCGTCCGCCGTCAGCCCCAGCAGGTCGATGGCGTTGCCGCGTACGATCCGCTCCACGACGTCCGCGTCCAGATGCCCCATCTGTGCCTCCCCGACCTCGCGCGACTTCGGCCAGGTGGAGTCGGAGTGGGGATAGTCGGTCTCGTAGAGGACGTTGCCGACGCCGATGGCGTCGAGATTGCGCAGCCCGAAGGCGTCGTCGAAGAAACAGCCGTGGACATGCTCGGCGAACAGTTCGGACGGCGGCCGGTGGACCTTGTCGGCGACGCCGCCCCAGCCGCGGTTCTCCTCCCAGACCACGTCGGCGCGTTCGAGGATGTAGGGGATCCAGCCGATCTGCCCCTCCGCATACATGACCTTGAGGTTCGGGAAACGCTCGAACTTGCCGCTCATCAGCCAGTCCACCATCGAGAAGCAGCAGTTGGCGAAGGTGATGGTGGAGCCGACGGCGGGTGGGGCGTCGGCGGAGGTGGAGGGCATACGGCTCGACGACCCGATGTGCATGGCGACGACCGTGCCCGTCTCGTCGCAGGCGGCGAGGAAGGGGTCCCAGTCGTCGGTGTGGACGGAGGGGAGTCCCAGGTGCGGGGGTATCTCGGAGAAGGCGACGGCGCGCACGCCGCGGGCCGCGTTGCGGCGTACCTCCCGGGCCGCCAGCTCGGCGTCCCACAGCGGGATGAGGGTGAGAGGGATGAGCCGGCCCCCGGCGTCGGGCCCGCACCACTCCTCCACCATCCAGTCGTTGTAGGCCTGGACGCACAGCAGACCGAGGTCGTGGTCCTTCGCCTCGGTGAAGGTCTGGCCGCAGAAGCGGGGGAAGGTCGGGAAGCACAGGGCCGACTGGACATGGTTGACGTCCATGTCGGCGAGGCGCTGCGGGACGTCGTGGGAGCCCGGCCGCATCTGCTGGTAGGTGATGACTTCGAGCTTGATCTCGTCCCTGCTGTAGCCGACGGCGGTGTCGAGGCGGGTGAGGGGGCGGTGGAGGTCCTCGTAGACCCACCAGTCGCCGAGGGGCCCGTCGTCGCCCTCCTTGCCCATGACGGGCTTGAACCGGCCGCCGAGGAAGGACATTTCCTTCAGCGGGGCACGGACGATACGGGGGCCGGTGTCCAGGTACTTCTTCGGGAGACGGTCCTGCCAGACGTTGCCCGGCTCCACCGTGTGGTCGTCGACTGAGATAATCAGGGGAAAGCTGCTGGCGGTGCTGGCGTCGGTGTTCATGGCGCTCACGGTAGCGCCGATCTGACGGGTCGTCAGCTACGCGAACGGGACGAGCACCGGGCCGGCGGCGCGGGCCCCGGCTCGTACGTGTGGTAAGGGCGAATGAAGATCCTGTGAATCCCGCGCGCCTGCTTGTGATCACGCCCTCCACAGCTGACGCGTCTGCCGCGAACAAGGCAGACTGGCGGGGTTGCTCACTGTTTCGAGGGGGACGGCGATGGACGGTGTACCGCAGGTGCCCGAGGTGCCGCGCGTACCGGAGCAGAGGCGTCCGGACTCCTTCGCGGGGTCGGCGGCTCTGCGCTTCAGCGTGCTCGGACCGGTGCGGGCCTGGCGCGGCGAGGAGCCGCTGGCCACCGGATCTCCCCAGCAACGGGCCCTGCTCGCCGCGCTTCTGCTGCGTGAGGGCCGCACGGCGACCGCGGGCGAACTGATCGACGCCCTGTGGGCCGATGAGCCCCCGTCCCAGGCACTGGCCGCGCTGCGGACATACGCCTCACGGCTGCGGAAGGTGCTGGACCCCGGGGTCCTCGTGAGCGAGTCGGGCGGCTACGCGATCCGAGCTCTCGGCGAGGGTGCGCTGGACCTGGCGGTGGCTCAGGAACTGGCGGCCGGGGCGGAGAAGGCGAAGAACGCCGGGAACCTGTGCCACGCCCGGGAGATCCTGGGCCGGGCACTGGCCCTGTGGGACGGCGAGGCCCTGGCCGGCGTGCCGGGCCCGTACGCGGAGGCGCAGCGCGTCCGCCTGGAGGAGTGGCGGCTGCAACTCCTGGAATCCCGCCTGGACATGGACCTGGAACAGGGCTGTCACGCCGAGGCGGTCTCGGAACTCACCGCCCTCACCGCCGCGCACCCCCTGCGGGAGCGCCTGCGTGAACTGCTGATGCTGGCGCTCTACCGCAGCGGCCGGCAGGCGGAGGCACTGGCGGTGTACGCCGACACCCGCCGGCTCCTGGCCGACGAACTGGGCGTCGACCCGCGCCCGGGCCTGAGCGAACTCCAGCAGCGCATCCTCCAGGCGGACCCGGGCCTCGCCGAGCCGTCCGCCCCGCATGCCGAACCCGTCACGGCACCGGTCCGCCCCGCCCAACTCCCGGCGACGGTCCCGGACTTCACCGGACGCGCGTCCTTCGTGGCCGAGCTCGGCGAGGTCCTGGCCTCGGCCGAGGGCCGGGTGATGGCGGTGTCGGCGCTGGCCGGAATCGGCGGCGTCGGCAAGACGACCCTCGCGGTCCATGTGGCCCACCGGGCCCGGGGAGGCTTCCCGGACGGCCAGTTGTACGCGAACCTCCAGGGCGAGGGCGCCCGGGCGGCCGAACCGGAGACGGTCCTGGGCTCCTTCCTGCGCGCCCTCGGCACACCGGACTCGGCGATCCCCGACTCGCTGGAGGAACGGGCCGCCCTGTACCGCTCGGTCCTGGACGGCCGCCGCGTCCTGGTCCTGCTGGACAACGCACGCGACGCGGCCCAGGTACGCCCCCTGCTGCCGGGCACCGAGGGCTGCGCGACGCTGGTGACCTCCCGGGTGCGGATGGTGGACCTGGCCGGGGCGCACCTCGTCGACCTGGACGTCATGTCGCCCGACGAGGCACTGTCCCTGTTCACGAAGATCGTGGGCGAGGAACGGGTCGCCTCGGAGCGGGAGGCGGCGCTGGACGTGGTGGCGGCGTGCGGCTTCCTCCCCCTGGCGATCCGTATCGCGGCCTCCCGTCTCGCGGCCCGCCGCACCTGGACGGTGTCGGTGCTGGCCGCCAAGCTGGCGGACGAACGACGCCGTCTGGACGAACTCCAGGCGGGCGACCTGGCCGTCAAGGCGACCTTCGAGCTGGGGTACGGCCAGCTGGAGCCCTCCCAGGCACGGGCGTTCCGCCTGCTGGGCCTCGCCGACGGCCCCGACATCTCCCTGGCGGCGGCAGCGGCCGTACTGAACCTGCCCCCGGACGACACCGAGGACCTGCTGGAGTGCCTGGTCGACACGTCGCTGCTGGAATCCGCGGCCCCCGGCCGCTACCGCTTCCACGACCTGGTGCGCCTCTACGCGCGTGCCTGCGCGGAACGGGACGAGTGGCTGCCGGGCGAGCGCGAGGCGGCGCTGTCCCGGCTCCTGGACTTCTACCTGGCCACCGCGGCGGGGGTGTACGCGATCGAGCGGCCGGGAGACCGGCTGGTGGATCACCTCGCGGCGTCCGAGTACCCCGGGCTGACGTTCGCGGAGCGCCACGCGGCCCGGGACTGGCTGTACACCGAGGCGAACTGCCTGCTGGCGTGCGCGCGGCAGTCCGCCGCCGGGGCCGGGACGCTGCGGCGGGCCATCGACCTGCTGTGGGCGGCACTGGACCTGTCGGAGTCGGGGGCCAACCCCAGGGAGTACGAGGCCACGGCCGAGGCGCTGCTCCAGTCGGCTCGGCGCATCGACGCACCGCAGGTCGAAGCGCGCGCCCTGATGACCCTGGCGCACGCGCACGTCGACGGCGGCCGGTTCGACAAGGCGGACCAGGAAGCCGAGCAGGTGATACGTCTCGCCCGTGAGGCCGACGACCTCCTGCCGGCCGGCTGGGCCCGCAACGCCCGGGGCATCATCGCGCTCTACCAGAGCCGCAACGCGGACGGTGAGGAGCACCTCTCCCGGGCCATCGAGCACTTCCGGACCCTCGGGGACCGCCCGGGCGAGGCCAGCGCACTGTGCAACCTCTCCCGCATCCATCTGGCGACCGGGCGGACCCGGAGCGCGGTGGCGCTGGCCCAGCAGGGGATGGAGATCTACGACGCGATGGGCAACTCCATGCGGGGCGCCAACGGCCGCTACGCCCTGGGGATGGCCCTGACCCAGAGCGGGCAGCTCGCCTCCGCGACCGACAGGCTCGTCGAGGCGCTGGAGGTCTTCCGCGAGAGCCGCCAGCGGCTGTGGGAAGGCATGGCCCTGTTCCGGCTGGCGGAAGTGGACATCGCCGCACGGCGCTTCGCGCAGGCCGCCGCCAACGCCGAGATGGCGCTCACCGTGCTGCGCGGCATCGGGGGCGAGTGGCGGCGCGGCAACGTCCTCACCGTGCTCGGCCATGCCCTCACGGGCATCGCGCAACTGGACCGGGCCCAGGTCTGCTGGCGGGAGGCCCTGCGTATCTACGAGGACATGGGCTCGCCCGAAGCGTCGGACGTGCGCGCGCTGCTGTCCCCCGTGCAGACGGTCTGACACAGGCTCTGAGGCCGGGCCGCAGCGTTCATCATTCGTTTATCGGCGCACGCCATTCTTCATTCAGTCGATCCGTCGCGTCGGGGGGCAGACGGGTCGCCACAGAGGGCCTCGCACTGACGAACTAGGGTGAGCGGCCCAGGAAGGCCCGTCCGGACGCACTCGGGGGAGTGGCTGGGCGGGCCTTGCCGACCTACTGACGAACACATCAAGTGGAGCCAGGACATGAGCGACGAGCCGGTCATAAAGCCGCAGGACATGCACGCGACGGGGGCGACGGACACCAAGGCCGCGGCCGCCGACACCCGGTCCACGGACGGCGAAGCGACCACCCAGGACATGCACGCCACCGACGAGCCCATCACGACGAAGGACATGCACGCCACGTCGGAGCCCTTCAGGCCGAAGAAGTAGGGCTCCTCACAAGGGGATTCGGCCGCGGCGGCGCGGAGGGGAGCCGCCGCGGCCGAGGCGTCCGCCACGCAGCGCCCTGAAGGGGCGCGGGGAACTGCGCGACCAGCCACGATGGCACCGCAGACGGCCGACGACACATCGCGGCACTTCCAGCGGAGCGCTCAGCGGGCCGCCCGCCCCCTCAGCTCGCCCTTCACCACCTTGCCGCTCGCGTTCCGGGGCAGTTCCTCCACGAACTCCACCGCGCGCGGCACCTTGTAGTTGGCCATCTCCCTGCGCGCCCAGGCCATGAGGTCGTCCGCCGTCAGGACGGCGCCCGCGCGCCGTACCACGTATGCCCTGCCCACCTCGCCGAGCCGCGCGTCCGGGATGCCGATCACCGCGACGTCCGCCACATCCGGGTGCAGGCCGAGGAGTTGCTCTATCTCCGCCGGGTACGCGTTGAAGCCGCCGACGATGAACATGTCCTTGATGCGGTCGGTGATGCGCAGATTGCCCTCGCCGTCCAGCACACCGACATCGCCCGTCCTCAGCCAGCCGTCGTCCCCGAGCACCTCCGCCGTGGCCGCCTCGTCCTCGTAGTAGCCGCGCATGACGTTGAAGCCGCGGACCAGGATCTCGCCGGGTGCGCCCGGGCCCAGCGGCGCGCCCTGCGCGTCCACGACCCTCACCTCCGTCCCGGGGATCGCCCGGCCGGACGTCGACGCGATCACGGACGGTTCGTCGCCGCGGCGGCACATCGTGACGATGCCGCTCGCCTCCGAGAGGCCGTACGCCGTCAGCACCGTCTCCACGCCCAGTTCACCGCGCAGGCGTTCCACGAGGCGCAGCGGAACCACCGCCGCGCCGGTCACCACCAGGCGCAGCGCCGACAGGTCGTGGGCGTCGCGGGCCGGGTGGTCCAGCAGCGACTGGTGCAGGGTCGGCGGACCCGGCAGCACGGAAACCCGTTCCGCGGCGATGTTCGCCAGGACCGTGTCGACGTCGAACACCGGCTGAGGGATCATCGTCGCGCCCCTCATCAGACAGGCGACCACGCCGGCCTTGTAGCCGAAGGTGTGGAAGAAGGGGTTCACGATCAGATAGCGGTCGCCGGGGGCCAGGCCCGCGAGGTCGCTCCACACCTCGTACGCCCGCAGTGTCTGCGCATGGGTGATCACCGCACCCTTGGGGCGGCCCGTCGTGCCGGAGGTGAAGATGATGTCCGAGGGCATGCCCCCGTCGAGCAGCGACACCCGCGCCCGTACCTCCGCGTCACCGACGCCCTCTCCCCCGGCCAGGAAGTCCTTCCAGGCCAGGAAGTCGGCGGGTGCGTCGTCCGACAGGACGACCACGTCCCGCAGCGCCGGCAGCCCGGGCAGGGGCCCGTCGCCGGTCCCCTCTCCCGCCGCCCGCCGCAGCGACGCCACGTACGAGGTCCCGAGGAACGTGCCCGTGACGAACAGCAACCGCGCCCCGCTGCGCCGCAGGACGTACGCCGCTTCACCGCCCTTGAACCGTGTGTTCAGCGGAACGAGCACCGCCCCGGCCGACACCGCACCGAGCGCCGCGACGATCCAGTCCAGCGAGTTGGGCGCCCAGATGCCCACCCGGTCGCCGGGCCGCACCCCGCGGGCGATGCAGGCGCCCGCCGCGCGTTCCACCCGCGCTCCCAGTTCGGCGTACGAGATCCGGGTACGGCCCTCGACGACCGCCTCCACGTCCGCGTGCTGTCGGGCCGCCGACCGGACCAGGCCCGCAAGGGTGCCCCACTCCATGTCTCCGCGCACGACCAGCCCCTCCCCATGCAGTAGCTGACTACCCGTCAGATTAGCTGTAGCCTGACGACCTGTCAGCTGCGCGCCGAGGCAGAGCCCGGCGCACTACGGCATCACGCGCGCCACCCTGCGGAACCCGCGGAGGTATACCCAGCATGGCCGGACTCAAGGACGCCACCGCCATCGTCGGCATCGGCCAGACCCCCTTCGCCCGGCAACTCCCCGAGGACGAGAGGACGCTCGCCTGCCGGGCCGTGCTCGCCGCGCTCGACGACGCCGGGATCGCGCCGGGCGAGGTCGACGCCCTCGCCTCCTACACCATGGAGGAGACCGACGAGGTCGAGCTCGCCAAGGCCGTCGGCTTCGGCGACCTCACCTTCTTCAGCAAGGTCGGGTACGGCGGGGGCGGCTCCTGCGCCACGGTCGCCCATCTCGCCGCCGCGATCGCCGCCGGGCAGGCGACGGTGGGGGTCGCCTGGAGGTCGCGCAAGCGGGGCAGCGGGCCCCGGCCGTGGACCAGCACCGCCGTCCAGCTGCCCACTCCGGCCCAGTGGACCCGCCCCTTCGGGCTGCTGCGGCCGGCGGACGAGATCGCCATGCTCGCGCGCCGCTACATGCACGAGTACGGCGCCACCCGCGACCACCTCTTCAACGTCGCCCTCGCCTCCCGCAACCGGGCCAACCAGAACCCCGCCGCGATCATGTACGACCGCCCGCTGACCCGCGAGATGTACATGACCTCCCGCTGGATCAGCGAACCCCTCTGCCTCTTCGACAACTGCTTGGAGACGGACGGGGCATTGGCCTGCGTGGTCGTCTCACGGGAGCGCGCCCGGGACTGCCGCCGCCCGCCCGTGTACGTCCACTCCGCTGCCCAGGGGCTCCCGGCCCAGCACCACGGCATGGTCAACTACTGGAACGACGATCCCCTCACCGGACCCTCCTGGACCGCCGCCCGGCATCTGTGGAAGCACGCCGACTTCATCCCCCAGGATGTGGACGTCGCCCAGATCTACGACGCGTTCACCCCGCTCATACCGCTGTCCCTGGAGGGGTACGGCTTCTGCGGGCGAGGGGAGGGCGGGGCGTTCACCGAGGGCGGCGCCCTGGAGATCGGCGGGCGGCTGCCCGTCAACACGGGCGGGGGTGGGCTCTCCGAGGCGTATGTCCACGGCTTCAACCTGATCACCGAGGGCGTGAAGCAACTGCGCGGGACCAGCACCGCCCAGGTCCCGGGCGCCTCGACCTGCCTGGTCACCGCAGGCGAGGGAGTTCCCACGTCCGCGCTGCTGCTGAGGAGTTGAGATGCTCTCCCCCGTCATCGACCCCGAAGGCGCCGCCTTCTGGCGGTACGCCGCCGAGGGCGAACTCCGCGTCCAGGCCTGCGCCGCGTGCGGCGAGGTCCGCTTCCCGCCCCGGCCCTGCTGCCCCCACTGCCGGTCCTTCGGCAGCGAGTGGCGCATCACCTCGGGGCGCGGTCGTATCTGGTCGTACGTCGTTCCCCACCCGCCGCTCCTGCCGGAGTACGCGGAGCAGGCGCCGTACCACGTCGTGCTGGTCGAGCTCGCCGACGCTCCCCGGATACGGGTCGTCGGGAATCTGGTGACGGAAGCAGGTGCACCACTCGGCTCCGTGCCGCCCGAGCGTGTCCGCATCGGTGCCAGGGTGCAGGTCGTCTTCACCGGGGCCGGGCTGCCCCAGTGGATTCTGGAGCGGTCATGAGCGTGCTTCTCACCGCCGACAAGGACTCCGGTGTCGCCGTCATCACCCTCGACCGGCCGGATCGGCTCAACGCCATCGACCTGGGAATGCGTGACGAACTCGTCGAGCTCTGGCGGGAGTTGCGGTTCGACGACTCCGTACGAGCCGTCGTTCTGACCGGCGCCGGGGAGCGGGCGTTCTGCACGGGGCTCGACCGGGACGCCGTGGTGCCGCAGCCGAACTCGCCGTACATGACGGACGATCCGCTGCTGCGGGTCGGGCCCAAGGCCAACGACCTGTGGAAGCCCGTCGTCGCCGCCGTGTGCGGGATGGCCTGCGGGGGCGCCTTTTACCTCCTCGGGGAGTCGGAGTTCGTCGTCGCCGACCCGACGGCCGTCTTCTTCGACCCGCACACCACCTACGGCATGGTCAGCGCGTACGAGTCGGTGCTGATGGCGCAGCGGATGCCGTTCGGGGAGGTCGCGCGGATGATGCTGATGGGGACGGCCGAGCGGATCGGCGCCCGTCGGGCCCATGAGTTCGGGCTGGTCTGCGAAGTCACGGAGCCGGGCGGGGCGTTGGCGGCGGCGGTCGCCTGCGCCACGGTGATCGCCGGGTACCCGGCCGAGGGGGTTCAGGGAACCGTGCGGGCCCTGTGGTCCGCCAAGGAGGCGTCCGTCGCGCAGGGGTTCGCGCAGGCGCCGCCTCTGATCTCGCTGGGGAACCTGCCCCCGGACCGCCAGGCCGAGTTGTTCGCCGGGCGGCGGTCCGGGGAGTTCCGGGTCAGATGACGGCGGCGTTCCTCAACTCACCGGCTCGGCGTCCGAGTCGGTCTGGCAGTGGTCGATCCGGGCGAGCAGACCGATGTCGTCCACGTCCACGTTCACCCTGGTCGAGTTGTTCGCCGGGACGTACGCCTGCATGCTCCGCCGGGCGACCGTGTCGGCCTGCTCGTCCACGAAGGTGACGTCGAAGGAGAACGTGCCGGCGGTGGCGTTCGGGTTGGTGACCGTGACCGTCGCGTACGGGGTCTTCTCGGTCGCGCAGCTGATCAGCCGGACCTCGGCGCTCTGCAGCACCGTCGTCGGCGTGGCGTCGGATCCGCCCGACCCGCCGCCACTTCCGCTGGAGTCGTCGTCATCGTCGTAGTCGCGATGGCCGCCCGACGAACTGCCGTGGTCCTGGCTGGAGCTGCTGCAGCCGCCGCCGTCACCGTCGCTGCTCTTGTGGCCGTGGCCACGACTCGTGGAGAAACCGGTCAGTGCGAGGACCACCAACGCCGTGACCGCTGTGAACCTGAGACTGCGCCCCCGTAGATGCATGCCCTCAGGCTAGGGACCGCCTGTCACGATCATGTCACTGTGAATCGACCAGTGTGTGGAGATCACAGGCGTGGCGGTCACCGGGCGGCCCGGAGGGCCCCCCTACGCCGTCCTGGCCGTCCCGGTCCCCTTCTCCGCGTCCAGGGCGTAGACGCAGCGGTCCTTGCTACACGCGTACACGACCCCGTCCTTGACGACCGGGGAGCCGGTGATCTCGCCGCCGGTGGCGAGCTTCCATCTCAGACGGCCGTCGTCGGCCTTGAGGGTGTACAGCAGATGGTCCGTGGAGCCGAAGTGGATACGGCCCTCCGCGACCGCGGGGGCGCCCACGACGTCGCCGCCCGCCTGGAAGCGCCACTTCGGGGTGCCGGTGACCGCGTCCAGGGTGTAGAGGCCCTTGCCGCTGCCCACGTGCACATGGCCCGCCGCCACCAGCACGGGCTCCGTCGACGCCCGGGACTCGGTGGCGATGCGCCAGCGGTCGCGGCCGTCGGTGGCGTCCAGGGCGTACACGGTGCCGAGGTAGTCGGCCAGGTAGACGCCGCCGCCGGTCACCGCGGGGCCGGGCACGAAGGCCGGCGGGCACAGGAAGACCGCGGGCGCCTCGAAGTGCCAGCGGACATGGCCGCTCGCCACATCGACGGCCAGGATCCGGGTGCCGGCGGACACGTACACGTAGCCGTCCTGCGCGGGCGCCACCCGGACCGGCACCCCGCCGCAGGAGGCCGCGTCGCCGATCGGGTACGACCAGCGCTCGTCGCCGCTGCGGGCGTCCAGGGCGCGCAGCCGGGCGTCCTGCCAGACGTACACGGTGCCGTCGTGGAGGGTGGGTCCGGCCTCGGGGGACTCGAAGTCGCTCTGGGCGCCGGTGATCTCCCACAGCTTGTGTCCGTTGGAGGCCTCCCAGGCCTGGACGCCGCCGCCGCGGGTGCCGGTGACCACCGTCCCCCGGTCGGCCTGCAGCGAGTACACCCAGGCATCCGTGGACAGCCGCCACAGGTCGCCGCCCTCGCGGGCCTCCAGGGCGAACAGCGTGGGTCCGTCGGAGGCGTGGATACGGCCGTCCGCGACCGCCATCGACCAGGCCACGTCCCGCGTCTTGAAGCGGCGCCGGCCGGTGGCCACGTCCAGGGCGTGGACCTCGAAGGACGTGACGTAGACGAGGTCGTCGGCGACCGACGGGGTGCCCCACACGTCGTTCGACATACGGAACCGCCACGGGCGCCAGCCGGCCGCGGTCTCCGGGGGCGCCGCGGGCACCGGTACGACCGGGTCGGCACCGTTGACGCCGGGGCGGGGCTTGGACCAGGAGGCCGCCAGGCCGGCCTCCGGCGGGGGTGCCTTCACGGCGGCCGCGCGGGCGTCGGCGACGCGCGGACCGGGCCCGATCGGCACCTGGGCGCCCGCCAGCCGCACGGGGCCGGTGTCGGGGGCGCCCACGGGCACGGGCGGGGCGGACACGGCGGCCGGGACGACAGGGTCGTGCGGGGGCGGGGGCGGCAGCGCCGGCCGGCCGCCTGCGCTGCGGCCGCCGCCGTGCGCGGGCTTCGCCGCCGGACGGCCGCCGCGGCGCGACTCGATCAGGCCCACCGCGCGCTCGGGCAGCCACGCCGACGCCGTACCGCTGTCGTCGGAGCCGGAGCCGAAGAGGTGGGGGGCCAGCTGGGCCTGGAGGTCGGCCGGGTTCGGGCGGGCCGTGGCGTCCATCTGCATACAGGACTCGATGAGCGGCCGGAGCTCGTCCGGCAGGCCCTCCAGGTCGGGGCCCTCGCGCAGCAGCATGAACACGGTCTCGACGGGGTTCGCCCCGTGGAAGGGGGCGTGTCCGGTGGCGGCGAAGACCAGCATGGAGCCGAGCGAGAACACATCGCTCGCGCCCGTCACGCTCCGTGAGTCCTTGGCCTGCTCGGGGGACATGTAGGCGGGCGTACCGACGGCCACGTTCGTCATGGTCAAACGCGTGTTCGAGACGCCGGAGGCGATACCGAAGTCGATGACCCGCGGTCCGTCCTCGACCACCAGGACGTTGGAGGGCTTGAGGTCGCGGTGGACGAGCCCGGCACCGTGGATCGACTGGAGGGCCTCGGCCACGCCCGCGGCCAGCCAGCGCACGGCCTGGGCCGGCAGCGGCCCGCACTCGTTCACTATCTCCTCGAGGGAGGGCGCGGGGACGTACGCGGTGGCCAGCCACGGCACGGCGGCGCGCGGGTCGGCGTCGACCACGGCCGCCGTGTAGAAGCCGGAGACCGCCCGGGCCGCCTCCACCTCACGGGTGAAGCGCACGCGGAAGAGCTGGTCCTCGGCGAGCTCCGTGCGGACCGTCTTGATCGCCACGCGCCGGCCGGACGCCGAGCGCGCGAGATAGACCAGCCCCATGCCGCCGGCGCCCAGCCGTCCCAGCACCTCGAACGGCCCGATCCGCCGCGGATCGTGCTGCGTCAGCTGATCCACCACTTGCCTGCCACCTCCCCGTACGGGCCACGTCACCCACATATGTACGCGACCCCGTGCAGCGTCTCACCACCGCCCCGGCAATGGCGGCACGCACCCCGATTCTTCCTGTCCGCGGCACTGGTTGCGAACCCGCGGAAATATCGGGGTGTCTCTTTACATCTCCGTACATCTGAGGACATAAAGCGTCCGTTCAGGGCTCCAGCAGCGCGAAGGACGCCCCCTGATTGTCGGAGACCACGGCCACCTTTCCGTACGAGGTGTCGAAGGGCGGCACCCGGACCCGCCCGCCGAGCCGGTTCACCGTCCCGAGTGCGGCCTCGCAGTCGTCGACACCGAAATGGACGAGGAGGTGCGGCGGCATCTCGGCCGCGAAGACCTCGGAGACGGGCGCGCGGCCGAAGTCGGGCTCGGCGTCCGGCCCGAACAGGGCGTCGTAGAAGAGCTCGCCGTAGAAGGTGTTGGCGGCCTCGGTGTCCCGGGCGTAGAGCTGGACCCAGGCGAAGCTGCCCGGCTCGTGCCGCCGGCCGAAGCCGGGATGACTCTCCGGCTGCCAGAGGGCGAAGACGGCGCCCTCGGGGTCGGTGGCCAGCGCGGCCGTGCCCAGGCCGCCGACCGGCGTCGGGGGGATGACGACCTGTCCGCCGGCGGCCCGGATCCGGCCGGCCAGCACCTTGGCGTCCGGAGTGGCGAAGTACACCGTCCAGACGGTGGGCATACGGCCGTCCGTCTTGTGTGCGAGCGCGGCGACGGGCTCGCCGTCCTTCAGCGCCCAGACGGTGGCCGTGTACGCCGCCGGCTGGTCCTCGAAGGTCCACCCGAAGAGCTCACCGTAGAACCGCCTGCCCGCCGCCAGGTCGGGAAGCTGGGCGTCGATCCAGCACGGGACGCCCTCTCCGTATGCGGATGCCCTGTTTTCGGCCATGCCGCCAACGTAACCGTGTCTCACGCGCCCCGCAGACCAGGCGCACCACCCTTTCCCCACCCGTGCACCCCATTTGCAGTCGGCCGAATCGCGCTCCGATCACCCCTCGGTAAGCTGACGGCATGACAGGACAAGTGCGTACCGTCGACGGCCGCGTGGCCGGCAGGCGTGGGCAGGCGACCCGGCAGAAGCTGCTCGACTGCCTCAGCGAGATGCTCAGCTCCTCCCCGTACCGGGACGTCAAAGTCATCGATGTCGCCCGGAAGGCGGGCACTTCGCCCGCCACCTTCTACCAGTACTTCCCGGACGTCGAAGGCGCCGTCCTGGAGATCGCCGAGCAAATGGCGGCCGAGGGCGCCGGGTTGACCGAGCTGCTGGAGGGCAGGTCGTGGGTCGGCAAGGCGGGCTGGCAGACCGCGCAGGAACTCGTGGACGGATTCCTGGAGTTCTGGCGCAAGAACGACGCCATCCTCAGGGTCGTCGACCTCGGTGCGGCCGAGGGCGACAAGCGGTTCTACAAGATCCGCATGAAGATCCTGAACTCCGTGAACAACTCCCTCGCGGACGCGGTCGCCGAACTCCAGGCCAAGGGCAGGGTCGACAAGGACGTGAACCCCGCCGCGGTCGCGGGTTCGCTGGTCGCGATGCTCGCGGCCGTGGCCTCGCACCAGAAGGGCTTCCAGACCTGGGGCGTCAAGCAGGCCGAACTCAAGCCGAATCTGGCGCTGTTGGTCCACCTGGGGGTGACCGGCAAGAAGCCGACCAAATAGACGCACATCGGCGACCCCACCGGGTCGCGCTCTTTCCCGGGTCCAAGTCCTGTCAGGCGGGCGGCTGTTCACCGAGGTGGACGGCCGCCTGCCGTCTGTGCGGGGAGGGGGCGGTCCTTGACGACGTGCTTCATCACGAGCGTGGAGGTCAGCCGCTGCACGCCCGGCAGCGAGGCGAGGCGTTCGTCGTACAGCCGCTGGTAGGCGCTGAGATCGGCGGCGACGACCCGCAGCAGATAGTCGGGCTCCCCGAACAGCCGCTGCGCCTCCAGCACCTCCTCCACCTCGCTCAGCGCCCGCTCGAACTCGGCGACCGTGTCCCGGTCCTCCTGCCGCATCGAGACGAAGACCAGCGCCTCGAAGTTCAGGCCGACGGCGGCCGGGTCGACGACCGCGCGATAGCCGCGCACGGCGCCGGAGCGCTCCAGCTCGCGCAGCCGCCGGTGACACGGCGAGACACTGAGCCGCACCCGCGCGGCCAGTTCGGTCACGGTCAGCCGCCCGTCCTGCTGAAGCTCGGAAAGAATCTTCCGGTCCATGTCATCCATGGGGTAGATCTTCCCCCGAAATCCACGATCATGAGCAAACTTAAGGAACACTTTCGGGCCATCCGCTCGTATTGTCCCCATCATGGACTCCGGAACCCTCCTCTCCTTCCTCGCGCTGGACCTGCTGCTGGTGTGCGTGCCGGGCGCCGACTGGGCGTACGCGATCTCGGCCGGGCTGCGCGACCGCTCGGCGGCCATCGCGGTGGCGGGCCTGGTCGCCGGCTATGCGCTGCACACGGTGCTGGCGGTGGCCGGTCTGGCGGTCCTGGTGGCGGGCTCACCGGGGCTGCTCACCGCGCTGACGGCGACGGGGGCGGCGTATCTGGTGTGGCTGGGATGGGGCGTGCTGCGCCGGCCGGGCACCCCGGGAGCGTCGGTCGACGCCGAGGAGACGGCACGGGCCCGGGTCTTCCTGCGCGGCGCCACGATCAGCGGCCTCAACCCCAAGGGCCTGCTGCTCTACTTCTCCCTCCTCCCGCAGTTCCTCGTCACCGGCGGCGCGCGGCTGCCGGTGGCCGCGCAGACCGCCGTCCTCGGGCTGCTCCACATGGCGTGCTGCGCCGCCGTCTATCTGACGGTGGGTGTCACGGCCCGCGCGGTCCTCGGCGCCCGCCCGGCCGCCGCCCTCGCGGTCGTCCGCACCTCGGGGGCGGCGATGCTCGGAATCGGCGCGTTCCTGCTGGTACAGCGGCTGGCAACGCTGTGAGGTCTACCGCGCCTGCTTCCGCAGGAGCCTGAAGACCCGGATCTCCCGCTCCACCCGGGCCTGATAGGTCGCATACGGCGGCCAGAACCCCAGCAGCGCCTTCCAGGCCGCCGCCCGCTCCTCGCCCTCCAGCAGCCGGGCCGTGACCGCGATGTCCTCGCCCTTCCAGCTGATCGAGACATCGGGACGGGCGAGGAGGTTGTGGGTCCAGGCGGGATGGCCGGTCCGCCCGAAGTTGGAGCCGACGAGAATCCAGCTCCGGCCGCCCTCCTCGGGCATGCAGGCGAGCGGTGTACGCCGTTCGAGGCCGCTGCGCGCGCCGGTCGAGGTCAGCACGACCCCCGGCAGCAGCTGCGCGCTGAGCAGCACTTTTCCGCGTGTGAGCCGGTGGACGGCCCGGTCCAGCGCCGGGATGACATACGGCGCCACCTTGGCGAAGCCGCGGGTCGAGGACACCTTCTGCACCATACGCACACCGACGGCCGTCACATCCGCACCTCCGTCGTCTCGAACAGCCCGGCCCCTTCGGCGGCGTGTGCCCGGAGCCGGTGGACCGGCCCGAACAGCAGCTCGTCGCCCGAGGCGCGCTTGAAGTACAGATGGGCCTCGTGCTCCCAGGTGAACCCGATGCCGCCGTGCAGCTGGATGCCCTCCGCGGAGGCATGGCGCAGCGCCTCCAGGGCCTGGGCGAGGGCGAGCCCGCCCACGCGCTCCGAGTCGGCGGCGGCCCAGGCCGCGTAGTAGGCGGCCGAGCGTGCGGCCTGCACCTGGACGTACACATCGGCCAGCCGGTGCTTGACGGCCTGGAAGGAGCCGACGGCCCGGCCGAACTGCTCGCGCTGCCGGACATACTCCACGGTCCGCTCCAGCGCCCGGTCCGCGGCCCCGACGGCCTCGCAGGCGAGCAGGGCGGCGGCGCCGTCACCGACCCGGGCGAGACCGTCCGGAACCTCCGCGCCCCCCTCGTCGCCCAGCAACTCGGCTGCGACGTCGCGGAGTTGGACGCGCGCCTGCGGTCGCGTCGCGTCCAGCGCGGTCTGCCGGGTCCCTACGACTCCCTCCGCGTCCCCGTGGACGAGGAAGAGCAAGGTCCGGGACCGGGCGAAGCCCCCGGCGTGGGCGGCGACCACGAGCAGCCCCGCGCTGTGCCCGTCGAGCACCTGGTCGGCCTGCCCGTACAGCCGCCAGCCGTCCCCGGCCTTCCGGGCCTGTACGCCGCCTGCCCGTCCTCCGCCGGCCCAGTCACCGCCGTTGGTGCCGGTCAGCGCGAGGGCGGTGGCGAGGGCCGCGCCGGGCACCGCGAGGGCGGCGGTGAGCCCGCCGGAGGCGATACGCGGCAGCAGCGCCGCCCGCTGGGCCGGTGTCCCCAGGGCGAGCAGCAGGGGGGCGGCGAGGCCGGCGGTGGCAAGCAGCGGCGAGGGGGCGAGGAACCGGCCCGTCTCCTCCGCGGCGAGGGCGAGCTCGGTGACGGAGCAGCCGACACCGCCGTATGCCTCGGGAAGCGCGAGTCCGGGCAGTCCGAGCCGCCCCGCGAGGGTGTCCCACAGGGCGGGGTCGTGCCCGGCGGGGCTGTCGACGGCGGCCCGTACCTGCTCCGCCGTGCCGCAGCGTTTGCCGAGGAGCTCGCGCAGGGTGCGGCGGATCTCGTCCTGCTCGGCGGTGAAGCCGGCGTCCATGGGGACCTCCTTCCAGATCTGACGGCCCGTCATGTTAGGGCGGGGAGGCCGGGATGCCCAGAGGTACGACACCTGCCGCCGGCGCTCCAATCTGATGTACCGTCAGATATATGACGACGGGATCAAGTGGCAGGAAAGTCGCGGTCGTCGGCGTCGCCCTCTCCGACTGCGGCCGCGTGGAGAACGCGACCCCCTACACCCTGCACGCCCAGGCGGCCCGCCGGGCCCTGGCCGACGCCGGACTGGACCGGCGGACGGTCGACGGCCTCGCCTCGGCCGGCACCGGAACCCTCGCGCCCGTCGAGGTCGCCGAGTATCTGGGGCTGCGCCCCGCCTGGGTCGACTCCACCTCCGTGGGCGGTTCCACCTGGGAGGTCATGGCAGCCCACGCGGCGGACGCGATCGCCGCGGGACATGCGAACGCGGTGCTGCTGGTGTACGGCTCGACGGCGCGCGCGGACATCAAAGCGGGCCGCCGCACGGGGAACCTGTCCTTCGGCGCCCGCGGCCCCCTCCAGTTCGAGGTCCCCTACGGCCACACACTGATCGCCAAGTACGCGATGGCTGCCCGCCGCCATATGCTCGAACACGGCACGACCGTCGACCAGTTGGCGCAGGTGGCGGTCCAGGCGCGGGCCAACGCGGCGCTGAACCCCGAGGCGATGTTCCGGGAGCCGGTCACGGTGGACGACGTCCTGTCCGGCCCGATGATCGCGGACCCCTTCACCAAGCTGCACTGCTGCCTGCGCTCCGACGGCGGGGCGGCGGTGCTGCTGGCCGCCGAGGAGTACGTACGGGACTGCCGTACGGCCCCGGTGTGGGTCCTCGGCACCGGTGAGCACGTCTCCCACGCCGCGATGTCCGAGTGGCCCGACTTCACCACGTCCCCGGCGGCGGTCAGCGGCCGGCTCGCCTTCGCACGTGCCGGAGTGCGACCCGAGGAGATCGACTTCGCGGAGATCTACGACGCGTTCACCTACATGACCCTGGTGACCCTGGAGGACCTGGGCTTCTGCGGAAAGGGCGAGGGCGGCGCGTTCGTGGAGAAGGGCCGGCTGCTGGTACGGGGCGGGGAGTTGCCGGTCAACACGGACGGCGGCGGCCTGTCGGCCCAGCATCCGGGCATGCGGGGCCTGTTCCTGCTGGTGGAGGCGGTACGCCAGCTCCGGGGAGAGGCGGGCGCCCGCCAAGTCCGCGGCCCGGCCGGGGCGTTGCCCCGACTCGGAGTGGCCTGCGGGACGGGCGGCTGGTTCTGCTCGTCGGGGACGGTGGTGCTGGGGCGGGGCTGAGAGCCTGTGGGGTGATCGGCACGTGGGCGACGACAGACGACAATCGGGCCATGGAAACCGAGCTTCATATGGTGCTGAGGTCGCTGCGGGTGTGGGACCCGGCCGTCACCGAACTGCCGCCCTTCGACCCGGCCACCGCGCCCGCCGAGCCGCTGGCCCTGTTCAGCGCGTGGTTCGCCGAGGTGGTGGCGGCCGGGCAGGGGGAGCCGCACACCATGTCGCTGGCGACGGTGGACGAGGAGGGGCGTCCGGACGTACGGATCGTGATGCTGCACGGCGCCGGTCCGGACGGCTGGACGTTCGCCACCCATGCGACCAGCCGCAAGGGCCGGCAGCTCGCGGCCCGCCCTTACGCGGCCCTCACCTTCTACTGGCCGGTGCGGGGCCGCCAGGTCCGGCTGCGCGGCCCGGTCACCGCGGCCGCGTCCGAGGAGGGCCAGGCGGACCTGCACGCCCGGTCCACCGGCGCCCTGGCCGCTGCGCTGACCGGCCGGCAGAGCGAGGTCCTCGGCTCGGTCGAGGAGTTGGCGCGGGCCTCGGAGGCCGCCTGGGAGCACGCTCAGCGGGACCCGGGCGCCCCGGTGCCGTCCTGGACGCTGTACCGCCTCCGGCCGGACGAGGTGGAGTTCTTCCAGGGCGACGAGCACCGCAGGCACGTCCGGCTCAGCTACCGGAGGGAGGGCGGGGGCTGGCTCAAGGAGCTGCTGTGGCCCTGAGAGCCTGTGGTTCAGACGCTGCCCGGCTCCGGGTCCGTTGCCAGGCGGGCGTGCAGATGTGCGTCGCGGTAGGTGTCGTGCCGGCCCGCCTCCCACATCGCGCCCCGCAGCGTCCCCTCGTAGCGGAAACCGCAGCGCTCGGCCACGTGACAGGAGGCGGCGTGGCCGAGGGCGTGGTCCAGCTCCAGGCGGTGCAGACCCAGTTCCCCGAAGGCCCAGCGCGCGGCGAGGGTGAGGGCCCGGGTCGCGACGCCCTGCCCGCGGGCCTCGGGGAGGACCCAGTAGCCGACGATGGCGCGGTGGAAGACGCGGGTGATCTCGTTGACGCCTATGTGCCCCAGTGTCGTACCGCTTTCCGCGTCCGTGATGCGGAACGACGCGCTGGTGCCGTCCCCGTCGCGCGCGGCCTTGGCGCGCAGGGTGGCCCGGGCGCTGCCGGCGTCGGTGATCGCGTTCAGGGGCGTGTTCCAGCGCAGGAACTCCGGGTCGGTCGTACCGCGCAGCCATGCCTCGACGTCGGCGTCGGAGCCGGCGTCCCAGCGGCGCAGGCGCAGGCCGTGGCCGTACAGGTCGGGGAGCGGGCCGGCGGTGTGCTGAGCGTCGACAGAGGCCATCAGGCCATTGAAGCCGCTCCCCGCGACCGGCGTGGCCGGAATACCGGGACCCCGTCCCGGAACACGGCCTCCAGCTCCGCCCCGGCCCGCAGCTCTCCCTCGGCGGCCTCCACGACCTGGGTCATCATCCGCGGGCCCTCGGCGAGATCGACGACGGCGGCGACGTACGGTGTCCGCTCCCCGAAGGGCGGCAGGTCGTTGCGGTGGACGACGGACCAGGTGTACAGCGTCGCGCGGCCGCTCGCGTCCTGCCAGGTCACGTCCTCGCTCCAGCAGTGCGGGCAGAACTCCCGCGGGTAGTGGTGCGCCCGTCCGCACGCGCCGCACCGGCGCAGCAGCAGCCGCCCTTCGGCCGCCGCGTCCCAGTAGGGCCGGGTGAAGGCGTCGGGCTCGGGGAGGTCATGGCGCGCGCCGCCCATCAGAACAACCCCAGCGCGCTGTCGAACGACCAGGTCTGCCAGGACATCCCGAGCAGCGCGACGGCGGAGATCAGCGCCATCATCGCGTTCTGCCCCTGCTCGGCCCAGTCGTGGATCATGAGCGTGAAGTACAGGACGTTCAGGGCCAGTCCGCCGAGCAGGGCGACCGGGGTCAGGAACCCCGCGACCAGCCCGAGTCCCACCGCGAGTTCCGCGTAGACGACGACGTACGCCATCGTGCGCGGCCGGGGCGCGACCACGACCTCGAAGCCCGACCGTACGGCGTTCCAGCGGTGCCTGGCCGCCACGTCCGCCGCCCATGCGATCCCGGTGCCGCGCTCGAACCAGCCCTTCTTGTCCTTGTGCCGCCAGCTCTCCAGCCACCACAGGCCGAGTCCTATGCGCAGCACGGCCAGCCACTGCGCTCCGGTGAGCCAGATGGAATCCATGAATCTGACGGTACGTCAGATCCATGACTCCGGGAAGCCCGCAGGAGGCATGAGGGACTCCGGCCGCATCCACACCACGCACACAACCAGGTGACCTACGCCACAAGTCCCACCCACATCTCCTACATGCGTGATCAATCCGCAACCAATTCCGGTCTTGACCGAGACCCATCAATGACCTGCGTGATTACGCTCGCGCTCATGGCCGACTCCACAGCGTCCTCCCCCGCGCCCGCGCACCAGGCGGACCGCCCCGTGTACGTCATCGGCGGCGGACCCGGCGGGCTCGCCGCCGCCCACGCCCTGCGTGCCCGGGGCATACGGGCCGTCGTACTGGAGAGGTCCGACCGCGTCGGGGCGTCCTGGCGGCGCCACTACGACCGGCTGCATCTGCACACCACCCGCCGGCTGTCGGCCCTGCCCGGGCTGCCGATCCCGCGCCGGTTCGGACGGTGGGTGTCCCGGGACGACGTGGTGCGGTACCTGGAGAAGTACACCGAGGTCCACGAACTGGAGATCGTGACCGGCGTCGAGGTCTCCCGCGTCGAGCGCTCCCCCGACGGCACCGGCTGGCTGCTGCACGCCACCGGTGGCCGGGAGCTGACCGGCGCCGCGGTCGTCGTCGCCACCGGCTACAACCACACGCCCCATGTGCCCGACTGGCCGGGGCGCGACACGTACACCGGGGAGCTTCTGCACGCCGGCAGCTACCGCAACGCCGAGCCGTACGCCGGCCGGGACGTCCTCGTCGTCGGGGTCGGCAACACCGGCGCCGAGATCGCCGTCGACCTGGTGGAGGGCGGCGCCGCACGGGTGCGGCTGGCCGTGCGCACCGTTCCGCACATCGTGCGCCGCTCCACGGCCGGCTGGACCGCCCAGCACACGGGCCTGCTGGTACGACGGCTTCCGGTGGGCCTCGTCGACCGGCTGGCCGGAGCGCTGGCGAGACTCAGCGTGCCCGACCTGTCGGCGCAGGGACTGCCCCGCCCCGACACCGGCCTCTACAGCCGGGTCAAGGCGGGCGCGATCCCGGTGTGCGACGTCGGGCTGATCGACGCCGTGCGCATGGGCCGGGTCGAGATCGTGGCCGCCGTCGACGGTTTCGAGGACGGCAAGGTCGTCCTGGCCGACGGCGAACGCGTCTCCCCGGACGCCGTGATCGCAGCCACCGGTTACGTCCGTGCCCTCGAAGACCTGGTCGGCCATCTCGGCGTCCTCGACGAGCGCGGCAGACCGGTCGCCCACGGTTCCCGCTCCCCGGAGAACGCGCCGGGCCTGTACTTCACTGGCTTCACCACCCCCATCAGCGGCACATTCCGCGAACTCGCCCTGGAGGCACCGAAGATCGCCCGTGCGGTGGCCCGTGCACAGACCGGCGACAGCCGGCCCGCCCCGGTCATCGGGACGTTCCGGGAACCACGACGGACGTGAACGCGTCGGGGTGAGCCGCCACGAGCGGATTCCGCAGACCCGCCCCGCCCGGTCCGTTCCTTTCTGCGCCGCAACCATTCCTGACATCCTGTCAGTTCTGTAATCTGACAGTGCGTCAGTTACTTGGCAGTCACACAGGAGCGGGCGGACCGATGCTTGGATCAACCCACGGCACCCTCACCACCGACTCCCGCCCGGCCCGGGTCATCGCCTGTGGCGAACAGCCCGGGCCCGCCGTCCACGGCCGGCCCGCCGAGGCCGGCGACCTCGACGTCAGCGGCCGGCCGCTGTACGCCGACGTCCCCGATCTGGACCGCTTCTTCCGGCCCGAGTCCGTCGCCGTGGTCGGCGCCTCGGACGCCGAGGGACGGCCCACCACCGGTATCACCCGGCAGCTGATCTCCTGGGCCGAGCGCGTCGGGGCACGGCTGCACCCCGTGCATCCGAGCCGCCCTTCCGTCTTCGGCATCCCGTGCTCTCCTTCCGTCGCCGAACTGCCCGAGCAGGTCGACCTCGCCGTGCTGCTGGTCGCCGATCCGCTCGCACTGATCGGGGAACTGGCCGAGGCCAAGGTGAAGTTCGCGGTCGTCTTCGCCTCCGGCTTCGCCGAGACGGGCGAGGAGGGCGCCGCCGTCCAGGCGCGGCTCGCCGCCGCCGTGCGGAGGTCCGGGATGCGGATGCTGGGCCCCAACACCAACCTCAACGCCTTCGAGCGGTTCCGGGACGATCTCGACGGGCCCGCGATCGCCCTCATCACCCAGTCCGGGCACCAGGGTCGGCCCGTCTTCACCCTCCAGGAACTCGGAGTCCGCCTCTCCCACTGGGCGCCCACCGGCAACGAGGCCGACCTGGAGACCGCCGACTTCATCTCCTACTTCGCCGAGCAGCCGGAGGTGGGAGCCATCGCCTGCTACGTCGAGGGGCTGAAGGACGGCCGCTCCTTTCTGCTCGCCGCCGACCGGGCCGCCCGGCGCAAGGTGCCCGTCGTCGCCGTCAAGGTGGGCCGCACCGAGACCGGCGCCCGCACGGCCGCCTCACACACCGGCAAGCTGACCGGCGCGGACGCGGTGGTGGACGCGGCGATGCGGCAGTACGGGGTGATCCGCGTCGACGGACTCGACGAACTCCAGGACACCGCCGCCCTGTTGGCCAGGGCCAGGCCGCCGCGCGCCGACGGGGTCGTCGTCTGTTCGATCTCGGGCGGCACGGGCGCCCACTTCGCGGACCTGGCGGCCGAGGCGGGGCTCCGGCTGCCGGTGCTGTCCCGGGCCAAACAGGCCGAGCTGCACCAGTGGATACCCGAGTATCTGAGCGTGGCCAACCCGGTCGACAACGGCGGCCATCCGGTGGGCGACTGGCGCGGGCGGAAGATCATCGATGCGATCCTGGACGACCCCGAGGTCGGCGTGCTGATCTGCCCGGTCACCGGGCCCTTTCCGCCGCTGAGCGACCGGCTCGTGCAGGATCTGGTGGACGCCGCCGAGCGGTCGGACAAGCTGGTGTGCGTGGTGTGGGGGTCGCCGGTCGGCACCGAGCCGGCGTACCGCGAGGTGCTGCTGGGCTCCTCGCGCGTGGCCACCTTCCGCACCGTCGCCAACTGCATCACCGCGGTCCGCGCCCACCTCGACCACCACCGTTTCGTGAGCGGCTACCGCTCCCCCTTCGACGAGGCGCCGCGCACCGCCTCGCCCTCCTTCCGCAAGGCGCAGGAGCTGATGCGCCCGGGCCGGCAGCTGAGCGAGCACGCGGCGAAGCAGCTGTTGCGGACCTACGGGATCCGCGTGCCGCGCGAGCAGCTGGTGACCAGCGCGGCGGCGGCCGTGCGGGCGGCCGGGCTGGTGGGCTACCCCGTGGTGATGAAGGCGTCGGGCGCACAGATCGCCCACAAGACCGAGCTCGGGCTGGTGAAGACCGGGCTGACCTCGGCCAGCCAGGTCCGCGACGCCTACCGCGAGCTGACCGACATCGCGCGCTATGAAGGGGTCGCGCTGGACGGCGTGCTGGTGTGCCAGATGGTCGAGCGGGGCGTCGAGATGGTCGTCGGCATCACCCACGACGAGCTGTTCGGGCCGACGGTGACGGTCGGGCTCGGCGGGGTGCTCGTGGAGGTGCTGCGGGACGCGGCCGTGCGGGTGCCGCCCTTCGGCGAGGAGCAGGCGCGGACCATGCTCGCCGAACTGCGGGGGCGGGCCCTGCTCGACGGTGTCCGGGGGCGGCCCGCGGCCGATGTGGACGCCCTGGTCGAGGTCGTGCTGCGCGTCCAGCGCATCGCCCTGGAACTCGGCGGCGACCTGGCCGAACTCGACATCAACCCGCTGATGGTGCTGCCGCGGGGGCAGGGGGCCGTGGCGCTGGACGCGTTGGTGGTGTGCAGCTGAGGATCTCGCCCCGCTGCGGCGGGCGACCGACGAAACGGAGCCCACCCATGCCCGAGCCGAGGATCCGGATCAGGACCGACCACCACGTCACCCACCTCGCCCTCGACCGCCCCGACACTCTCAACGCCCTCACTCCCGACGACCGTGACCATCTGATCCACCTTCTCTCCGCCGCCTCCGCCGACCCGGACGTACGGGCGGTGATCCTCACCGGGACCGGCCGCGGCTTCTGCGCGGGCGCGGACCTGCGGGGCGCCCCCGGGGTCGGCGAGCGGATCGCCGGTGACGTGGCCCGTGTCCTCCGCCTCGGCGCCCAGCGTCTGATCGCCGCCGTCCTCGACTGCGAGAAGCCGGTGATCGCGGCGGTGAACGGCACGGCGGCCGGCCTCGGCGCGCATCTGGCCCTCGCCTGCGACCTCGTACTCGCCGCCGAATCGGCCAGGTTCATGGAGGTGTTCGTGCGCCGCGGGCTGGTGCCCGACGGAGGCGGCGCCTACCTCCTCCCCCGCCTGCTCGGCCCCCAGCGCGCCAAGGAGCTGATGTTCTTCGGCGACGCGCTGACGGCGCCGGACGCTGCGCGGCTGGGCCTGGTCAACCGCGTTGTGCCGGACGCCGACTTGAGCAAGACGGCGAGCGAGTGGGCCGCACGCCTCGCTGCCGGCCCCACCCGCGCCCTCGCCCTCACCAAACAACTCGTCAACGCCTCCCTCGACACCGACCGCGGGACCGCGTTCGCCGCGGAGGCCGCCGCTCAGGAGATCAACATGACGACGGAGGACGCCCGGGAAGGCGTACGGAGTTTTGTGGAGCGGCGGAGCCCTGAGTTCCGAGGACGCTGAACGAGGGCGCTGAACGAAGACGCCGAATGCCCGCCGGCCCTTCCCATCTGACATCCCGTCAGCTTCAATGAAAGGTGTGATGGGACAAGCAGGAACAGCGGAAGCGGCAGTCCGCTACCTCAGGCCGGCAGGGCCGGTCGCGGCGCTGCCGCGCCCGGAGCTGCGGTGCGTCCGCGAGGACGAGCGCGCGCCGGTCGACCAGCGGGAGTTCCGCCGTGTGCTGGGAAACTTCGCGACCGGCGTGACCATTGTCACCGCACCCGCCGCCGACGGTGAGGACTCCCCCGCCGGGTTCGCCTGCCAGTCCTTCTCCTCCCTCTCGCTCGACCCACCGCTCGTCGCCTTCATGGTCGGCCGTACGTCGACGACGTGGCCGCGCATCGCCCGGTCCGGCGTCTGCTGCATCAATGTCCTGAGCGCTGGGCAGGGCGAGTTGTGCCGGGCGTTCGCGGTCAGCGGCGCGGACAAGTTCGCGGGCGTCGCCTACGACGCGGCACCGGTCTCGGGCTCCCCGCGCCTCGCGGACACGCTCGCCTGGATCGACTGCACGATCCACGCGGTGCACACGGGCGGCGACCACCTCATCGTCGTGGGCCGGGTGAACGCCCTGGGAACGGGCGACGAGGACACGGCGCCGTTGCTGTTCCATCGGGGACGGTTCGGACTGCCCAGCACCTGACCCCAAGCCGCGGACCCGGGCACGGCCGTCAGCTTCTAGGCCAGGCCCGGGTGGACAGCCGCCGGCCGCCGCCGGATGACCAGTGCCATCAGGGCCGCCGCCGCGCACAGTGCCCCGGAGGCGTACCAGACCATGTCGTACGAGCCGAACACGTCCCGCGCGACGCCTCCGAGGAAGGCCACGAGTGCGGCGCCGACCTGGTGGGAGGCGAGGACCCAGCCGAAGACGATCGCGCTGTCCTCGCCGTAGTGCTCGCGGCACAGCGCCACGGTGGGCGGGACGGTGGCGACCCAGTCCAGACCGTAGAAGACGATGAAGAACAGCATCGGCGGATGCACGCTCGGCGCGAGCAGCATCGGCAGGAAAAGCAGGGAGATGCCGCGCAGCGCGTAGTAGACGGCGAGCAGACGGCGCGGTTCGTAGCGGTCGGTGAACCAGCCGGAGGCCACCGTGCCGGCCACGTCGAACAGGCCTATGACCGCGAGCAGGGAGGCCGCCGCCGTGACGGGCATGCCGTGATCGTGGGCGGCGGGCACGAAGTGGGTCTGGATCAGGCCGTTGGTGGAGGCGCCGCAGATCGCGAAGGTGCCGGCGAGCAGCCAGAAGGGGCCGGTGCGGGCGGCCTCGAAGAGAACGGTGACCGCACGCCGGGCGGCGCCGGGGACCGGCTCGGGCTTCGGCACGAACTCCTTCGCGCCGTACGGCTTCAGGTCCACGTCGGCCGGGTGGTCGCGCAGCAGGAGCCAGACGAAGGGGACGACCGCGAGGGCGGCGAGGGCCACCGTGACGGCCGCCGGGCGCCAGTCGTGCCGTTGCACCATCAAGGACAGCACCGGCAGGAAGATCAGCTGGCCGGAGGCCGAGGCGGCGGTGAGGATGCCGGTGACCAGGCCGCGCCGCTCGGTGAACCAGCGGTTGGTGACCGTCGCGGCGAAGGCCAGGGCCATCGATCCGGTGCCCAGCCCGACCAGCAGGCCCCAGCACATCAGCAGCTGCCAGGCCGCCGTCATCCACACGGTCAGGCCCGAGCCGAGCGCGATCATGGTCAGCGCGACCGCGACCACCCGCCGGATGCCGAAGCGGTCCATCAGCGCCGCTGCGAAGGGCGCGGTGAGCCCGTACAGCGCGAGGTTGATCGAGACCGCGGCGCCGATCGTGCCGCGTGACCAGCCGAACTCCTGGTGCAGCGGATCGATGAGCAGCCCGGGCAGAGAACGGAAGGCGGCGGCGCCGGTGATCGTCACGAAGGTGACGGCGGCGACGAACCAGGCGCGGTGGATGCGTGTGCGGGTGGCGGGCTTCTGGTCCTCCACTGCAACGGGAGACTCGCTTGTCTGGGTCACGCCATAAAGGATCCGATGCCCGTCCCCCGTTCAACGAGTGGCCCGAAGGACAGTATTCGTTAGGATCGGGCCATGAGCCCAGAAACCGGCTTCCGCCCCCACCGCGTCGTCGTCCTCGCGCTCGACGGACTGCTCCCCTTCGAGCTGGGCATCCCGCACCGCATCTTCGGGCGCCCCAAGGACGCCGAGGGACGGCAGCTGTACGAGGTCGTCACCTGCTCGATCCGCCCGCCGGGCCCCGTCCGGACCGACGCCGACTTCTCCGTCCTCATCGAGCACGGCCCGGAGGTCCTGGCCACCGCCGACACCGTTGTCGTCCCGGCGTCGTACGAGCTCGGCCCGGTCTACGAAGAGGGCGTGCTCACCCCCGAGCTGGCCGTCGCCCTCGCCCACATCCGCCCCGGCACCCGGCTCACCGCCATCTGCACCGGCGGTTACGTCCTGGCCGCCGCCGGCTGTCTCGACGGCCGCCGGGCGGCCACGCACTGGGCCCACGCCGAGCACTTCCAGCGGCTCTTCCCGAAGATCGACGTCGACGCGGACGTGCTGTTCATCGACGACGGCGACGTCCTCACCTCCGCGGGCGTCGCGGCCGGGATCGACCTGTGTCTGCACATCGTACGCAGCGACCACGGCACGGCGCTGGCCAACGACGTGGCCCGCAGTACCGTCGTACCGCCGCACCGCGACGGCGGGCAGGCGCAGTACATCCACCGCCCGGTGCCCGACCCGCAGCTGTCCACCACGGCCGCCGCCCGCGCCTGGGCGCTGAGCCGTCTGCACGAACCGATCCAGCTGCGCGACATGGCGGAGCAGGAGGCCATGTCCGTACGCACCTTCACCCGTCGCTTCCGGGAGGAGGCGGGCGTCAGTCCGGGCCAGTGGCTCGCCCAGCAGCGGGTGGAGCGGGCCCGGCACCTGCTGGAGTCCACCGATCTGTCCGTGGACCAGGTGGCCCAGGACGCGGGCTTCGGCACCGCCCAGTCGATGCGGCAGCACCTTCAGGCGGCGCTCGGGGTGACACCGACGACGTACCGGCGGACGTTCCGGAGCGGCCTCAGAACGTGAGCGTCAGAACGTGAGCACCCCGCGTGCCACCCGCCCCGCCTCCGCGTCCGCCTTCGCCTTCTCGAAGTCCTCGACCGGATACGTCTCCGTCACCAGCTCGTCCAGCAGCAGCCGCCCGTCCCGGTACAGCTCGGCGTACAGCGCGATGTCCCGCTGCGGCCGCGAGGAGCCGTACCGGCAGCCCAGGATCGACTTGTCCAGGTACAGGGAGGAGACGCGGAAGGAGGCCTCGGCGGTCGCCGGCGGCACCCCCAGCAGCACCGCCTGACCGTGCCGGTCGAGCAGGTCGATCGCCCGGCGGATCAGCTCCACCCGGCCGACGCACTCGAAGGCATGGTCGGCCCCGGTCGGCAGGATCTCCTTCACGCCCTCCGCCGAGGTCAGGAAGTCGGTCGCGCCGAACCGGCGGGCCACCGCCTCCTTCGCCGGGTTGGCGTCGACGGCGACGATCCGCAGGGCGCCCGCGATCCGCGCGCCCTGGAGGACGTTGAGCCCGATCCCACCGGTGCCGATCACCAGCACACTGTCCCCGCGGTCCACTTTCGCCCGGTTGAGGACGGCGCCCACCCCGGTCAGCACCCCGCAGCCGATGAGCGCGGCCGACGGCATCGGGATGTCCTTCGGGATCCGGACCGCCTGGACGGCCTTCACCACGGTCCGTTCCGCGAAGGCGGAGTTGGACGCGAACTGGTACACCGGCGTGCCGTTCCGGGTGAAGGGCTGTCCCGGCCGCCCGATCGCCTGCCGGCACATCGTCGGCCGGCCCCGGTCGCACTCCGGGCACGTACCGCAGTTCGCGAGCGTGGACAGGGCGACATGGTCACCGGGCACGACATGTGTGACACCGGCACCGACGGCCTCCACCACCCCGGCCCCCTCATGCCCCAGCACCACAGGAACGGGGAACGGTATGGTCCCGTCCACCACGGACAGATCGCTGTGGCACAGCCCGGCCGCCGAGATCGCGACCCGCACCTCACCGGGCCCCGGGTCCCGCACCTCCAGATCGTCCACCACGTCGGTCCGTGTCCCGTCGTACAGCACGCCTCGCATGACGCTCCCTCAGCCCTTGAGTTCTCTCGGCAGACCGAGCACGCGCTCGGCGATGATCGTGCGCTGGATCTGGTCCGAGCCGCCGTAGATCGTGTCGGCCCGGGAGAACAGGAACAGGTGCTGCGATGCGTCGAGTTCATACGGCGCCGAGGGCGTCCAGTCCACCGGGCCGGCGCTCGCCGCCGCGCCCCGCACCTGCATCGCCAGCTCACCGAGCCGCTGGTGCCAGCCGCCCCACAGCAGCTTGGCCGCACTGGGGGCGCCCGCGTCGCCCGGACGTCCCAGGGTGCGCAGGGCGTTGAAGCGCATGGTGCGCAGCTCGGCCCACTGGCGTACGAGCCGGTCCCGCAGGACGGGGTCGTGGACCGCGCCGGTCGCCACGGCCGTCCGCACGACGTCCGCCAGCTCCTGGGCGAAGCCGATCTGCTGGGCGAGCGTGGAGACCCCGCGTTCGAAGCCGAGCAGGCTCATCGCGACGCGCCAGCCCGCGCCCTCTCCGCCGACGAGGTGCTCCACGCGTGCGCGTGCCCCGTCGAAGAAGACCTCGTTGAAGTCGCTCGTGCCCGTCAGCTGACGGATGGGCCGGACTTCGATACGGCCCGGCTGGTCCATGGGAACGAGCAGAAAACTCAGACCGTGGTGGCGCCGGGAGCCGGGGTCCGTACGGGCGAGCACGAAGCACCAGTCCGCCTCGTGCGCGAGCGACGTCCAGATCTTCTGGCCGGTGATCCGGTACGTCCCCTGCGGCTCGCGTACGGCGGTGGTGCGCACGCCGGCCAGGTCCGAGCCCGCGTCCGGTTCGCTGTAGCCCTGGCACCAGAGTTCGTCGCCGGCGGCGATCGGGGGGAGGAAGCGGGACTTCTGGTCGTCGGTGCCGTGGGCGAGGAGGGTGGGGGCGAGGAGGTTCTCGCCGATGTGGCCGGAACGCGGGGGTGCGGGCGAGCGGGCGTACTCCTCGGCCCAGGCGACCTGTTGGGTGAGGGTGGCGGTGCGGTTGCCGTACCCGGTCTCACCCCACCCGAGCCCGATCCACCCGGCTTTCCCGAGGTGGCGCTCCCAGGTACGGCGGTCCCCGGCACCCTCGGCGTGCGTCGCCAGCCATTCCCTGGCCTCTGCCCGAAAGGTCTCGTCCTCGGCAGTGAACCCGAAGTCCACAGGCATCTCCTCTCAACACCGGCCCCGTCAGCCCACCTAGGCCCTGTCGTCAAATGCCCGTCGTGCGCCCGGAGGGCGGGCCTGGCGGCGTCTGGTGCGTGCGATCGCAAGGCGCCGGAGCGCCCTCGTGGCGGAGCCACGTGGGCGGTTCGGCAACGCGGCGAGCGTGCGTGCCAGGCGTCGCCAGGCAGGCGGGCATTTGACGACAGGGCCTAGGGGCGCGGGGAACTGCGCGACCAGCCACGGACACACCCGCAGCCGCCATCCAACGCATCCGCCGAGCTGCTAGGCGTTCGGTCCCCGAGCTATTAGGCGTTCGGTCGACCCCCCTCCCGCGCAGCCCGCTCCATCCCAGCCACCCGCTCCAGCAAAGGCATCGGATCCACCCCCACACTCCCCGGGAGGAACTCCGCAATCCGCTCCGGCGTCCAAGCCCCCTCCGCATACGCCGAGCGCAGCTCCCTCGGCTGCGCCCACACCGCCAGCTTCGGCCCCGCGATCGTGTACACCTGCCCGGTGATCCCCTGCTCCCGAGCCCGGTCCGAGAGCAGGTAGACCACCAGAGCGGCGACGTCCTCCGGATCGCCGATCTCGGTGAGCTCCATGGGGACGTTCGCCGACATCCGGGTGCGTGCGACCGGCGCGACGGCGTTCGCGGTCACCCCGTACTTGTGCAGGCCCAGTGCCGCGCTGCGCACCAGTGAGATGATCCCGCCCTTCGCGGCGCTGTAGTTGGCCTGCGACACCGATCCCTGGTGGTTGCCGCTGGTGAAGCCGATCAGTGTGCCGGAGCGTTGTGCGCGCATGACGGCCGACGCCGCCCGGAACACGGTGAAGGTGCCCTTCAGATGGGTCGCCACGACCGGGTCCCACTCCTGCTCGGTCATGTTGAACAGCATCCGCTCGCGCAGGATCCCGGCCACGCACACGACTCCGTCGAGCCGCCCGTACGTCGACAACGCGGTGTCCACGATCCGCTGCCCGCCCGCCATCGTGGACACGTCGTCGGCGACCGCGACCGCCTGCCCGCCCGCCGCCTCTATCTCCTTGACGACGGCCTCGGCGACCTCGCTGGTGGGTGAGCCGCCGTCCACCGACACTCCGTAGTCGTTGACGACGACCCGTGCGCCCTCGGCCGCCGCAGCCAGCGCCACCGCACGGCCGATGCCCCGTCCGGCGCCCGTCACGGCGACGGCCTTGCCTGCCAAGAAGTTCCCCACGCCCGGCCCCTTCCCGCGGTTTCTGACGGTCCGTTAGATTTTATGACCCGTCAGACAGTAGGAGACAAGCCCCGGGGAGGACAGATGTCGCCGCCTGCGCTCCATCCCGCGTTCCACGACATCGCCAAGCGCGTCAGCAACTGGGGCCGCTGGGGGGACGACGACGAGATCGGCACCCTCAACCTGATCACCGACGAGGTGGTGCGGGAGGCCGCCGCAGGCGTCCGCAGCGGCCGTCGGGTGCCGCTCGCGCTGCCGCTGCGGCAGGACGGGGTGCAGACCGGGCTGATGCCGGGGCGGGTCAACCCCCTGCACACGATGGTGCAGATCAACCAGGAGATCTTCGGCCCGGGAACGGTGGCGTGCAGCGACGACGCGGTGACCATGGGGCTTCAGGCCGCCACCCACTGGGACGCGCTCACCCATGTCTCGCACTCTGGACGGCTCTACAACGGCCGCCCGGCCGGCACCATCACCCCGCACGGCGGCGCCGAGTTCAGCGGCATCGACAAGGCGCGGCACATCGTCTCGCGCGGAGTGCTGCTGGATGTGGCACGCGCGCGTGGCGTCGACCGGCTCGACGGCGGGTACGCCGTCACCCCGGAGGATCTTCAGGCCGCCGAGGAACTCTCCGGTACGCGCGTGCGTGCGGGCGACATCGTGCTCGTACGGACCGGGCAGATCCAGGTCTACCTGGCCGGCGACAAGGACGCGTACGGCTATCCGTCGCCCGGACTGTCGATCCGTACGCCGGAGTGGTTCCACGCGCGGGATGTCGCGGCGGTCGCGAACGACACCCTCACCTTCGAGATCTTCCCGCCGGAGATCGAGGACCTGTGGCTGCCCGTGCACGCGCTCGACCTCGTGGAAATGGGGATGCTCCAGGGCCAGAACTGGAATCTCGAAGAGTTGTCCACAGCCTGTGGAGAAGCGGGCCGCCACAGCTTCCTGCTGTCGGCGATGCCCGAGCCCTTCGCCGGCGCGACAGGGACCCCGGTGGCGCCCGTCGCCGTGTTGTGAGGAAGTGTCGTTGGCGGCGCACGGCATCGCGCGCCGCCAACCGGCTCCGGCGTTCCCGCCCAGGCTCCCCTGGCCCGTCGGGGAGCCGACGCCGGACCACGACCCACACTCGCCGAGGGCACCCGTCACCGAAACCCTCGCCGTCCCCTCGCGGCGAATCGCTGAACACAAGCGTGATCAAACGGACACGTCGCGTCAACACCCGTTCGGTGATTTATTACTTACGCCGTATTTGTTACGGGCGCGCATGGATGCATGTCCCGGCGCACCGCCCCTCGTTCGACGCGAGATCGGCCGGTCCGCTGCAACCGTGCCCCGGCCGCGCCGCCGTGCCGGCCGTACCGCGCACAGCGCCCGGCCGCCGCGCCCGCCTCACACCGCCTCGAACGCCAGTCCCTCATACGCCGAAGCGCCGCCCCCGTAGGCCGCGGCGGACTTGGCGGGCTGTGTGCAGTGGTCGAGTTCGCACCAGATGCGCTTGCCCGCGCCTTCCTTGTTCCAGCCCCAGCGGTCGGCGAGGCCGTCGACGAGGGCGAGTCCACGGCCGCCGGTCGACTCGCCGTCCACGCACCGGGGCACGGGGGCACGGTCGCTGCTGTCGGCCACCTCGAGGCGGAGGGTGGCCGGCTCGGCCGCACCACCGGACAGGGAGAGCCGCAGCACGGCCGGACAGCCGGTGTGCACCACGGCGTTGGTGACGAGTTCGGACACGAGCAGGACGAGTGTCTCGGCGAGCGGTTCGTCGGCCCCTATCCCGGACCCGAGGAGCCGGGAAAGGGCCCATCTCCGGGCCCGCCCCACCTCAGCGGGGTCGGGCCGCACTTCCAGCTGCACTTGAAGCACCTGCACCGCTCACACCATCCGAACCGGCGGACACATAGCCTCGCGCCTCACGAGGGCCACGATCGTAGCCATTTTTTGCATGACCAGAACAACGGCCAGAGCCAGGGTCACAGAACGTGAGTCCCTTACGAGACAGCATGGTTGACGTACAGTCACCCCAACAAGCGCTTCAGGCATATTCCAGCGCGAAGGAGTACCCGTGCGGCATACTGTGCGACGCTCGCTGCGGGGAGTCGAACAGGCGGGGGTTGAAGGCTCTCCCACCTTGCGAGCAGCGGCGCGCAAGGCCGGATCCGGAGTCGCCCCAGGGGCAACACCGGCATGGCTCGTGCTCGGAACCACTCGCATCTCACACAAGGTACCCGAGTGGGACACCGACTCCAGGACGTGACGAGTCACACCTAGGACACAAGCCGATATCAACGCTGCGTAATTCCGGTATGCCACAATCCGCGACATCCGTACCGGCCGTCCCGTGTCGCCGCAGACCAGCCCAGCGCGGGCGCCGCTCAGGCCACCAGGTCGGCAGCCAACAGTTCCTCACTCTCCGTGGCACCACCGGTACGTTGGGCCCGCACCCAGGCCCGCTTCAGATGCAGATGCACCTCGGACTCCCAGGTGAACCCCATTCCGCCGTGCACCTGAAGGCAGTCGCGGGCGCCGCGCACGGCGGCCTCGTCGGCGAGCAGCCGGGCCGCCGCGATGTCGGCCGGCCCGGCGGTGACAGCCGCCGCGTAGACCGCGGCGCGGGCCACCTCGGTCCGCACAAGCATCTGTGCGCACAGGTGCTTGACCGCCTGGAAGGCCCCGATCGGCTGCCCGAACTGCTCGCGGGTCCGGGCGTGTTGCACCGCCAGCTCGCAGGTACGGCCCGCCGTGCCGAGCTGCTCCGCGGCGGTCAGCAGGACGGCGACGGGATCGGCGGGCCCGGCCGCCGCACCTCCCGTCGTGTCCGCGGGCACCCGGTGCAGCGGGGTCAGCGGGTCCACCGACCGCAGCGGCCGGGCCCCCTCGGCGTCCCCCCGCACGATGTCCGCCTCCGCCAGCCACTCCACCAGTCCGCCGTCGACGGCGGCCACGACCGTCTCCCCGGCGGCGGCGCCCGCCACCTCCCCCGCCGCGAGATGCGAAGCCACCAGCGGCCCGGGCAGCAGCACCCGGCCCGCCTCCTCGAAGGCCAACACCGCCTCGGGCAGGCCGAGGCCGACCCCGCCGTCCGCCTCCGGCAGCCGCAGCGCGAAGAACCCGGCCGCACCGAGCTCACGCCACAGGGCCCGGTCCAGGCCGGGTGTGCCGGCCGCGGCCCGCAGCGCCTCGCTGTCGAAGCGGCGTGCCAGCAGCCCCCGTACGCCGTCCCGCAAGGCTCGTTGGTCCTCGGTGAGTTGGAATCTCACGGCCGTGCCACCGCCCCTTCGTGCAACTCATGGCCGTCGTCACCGCCCCTTCGTGCATCTCATGGCCGCCGTCACCGCCCCTTCGGCAGTCCGAGGATCCGCTCGGCCACGATGTTCCGCTGGATCTGCGAGGTGCCGGCGGCGATGGTGTACGACAGCGAGGACAGCCGCTCGAGCATCCATGGCCGGCCGAGGTCGAGACTGTCGGGGCCGAGCACGTCGGCGGCGGTGTCGTAGAGCTCCTGCCGGGCGTGCGAGTACCCGAGTTTGAAAACCGAACCGCCGACGCCCGGCACTCCCCCGCCGGCCTCCGCCTCGCTCACGTTCCACTGGGTCAGCCGCCACAGCGCCCGGAACTCGGCGTTCAGCCTCCCGAGCCGCCGTCTGAGCACCGGGTCGTCCCACTGTCCGTTCTGCTGTGCCGCGCGGGCGAGTTCGCCGAGCACACGCCGACAGGCGACGACCTCGCCCACGAAGGCCGTACCGCGTTCGAAGGACAGCGTCACCATCGTCACCCGCCAGCCGTCGTTCTCCTCCCCGACCCGGTTGGCGACGGGCACCCGCACCTCGTCGAGGAAGACCTCGGCGAACTCGGCGGACCCGGCCAGGGTCCTCAGCGGCCGTACGGTGATGCCGGGCGCGTCCATGGGCATGGCCAGCCAGGTGATCCCGCGGTGCCTGGGCGCACCGGGGTCGGTGCGTACCAACAGTTCGCACCAGTCGGCGACTTCGGCGTGGGAGGTCCAGATCTTGGATCCGCTGACCACATAGTCGTCGCCGTCCCTGCACGCGCGCGTGCGCAGTGCCGCGAGGTCGCTTCCGGCGTCCGGTTCGCTGAAGCCCTGGCACCAGACCTCCTCGCCGCGCAGGATCGGCGGCAGCCAGCGCGTCCGCTGCCCCGCGCTCCCCTCGGCGGCGATCGTCGGCCCGGCGTGCAGCAGCCCGACGAAGTTGGCGCCCACGTAGGGGGCGCCCGCCTTCTCCGTCTCCTCCAGGAAGATCAGATGCTGGGTGGGGGTCGCGCCCCGGCCGCCCGCGTCGGCGGGCCAGTGCAGTCCGGCGTATCCCGCGTCGTACAGCATCCGCTGCCAGCCGAGGTCGTAGGCCCGGCGGGCGGGCCAGTCGCCGGGGGACGGCTTCGGCGGCAGGAACGGCAGGACCTTCGCGAGCCACTGTCTCAACCGGGCCCGGAACTCCTCCTCTTCGGGCGCGTAGGAGAGATCCACTAGTCGTCCAGGTCGAGTTCCAGCATGCGGATCGCGTTGCCCCGCATCAGCTTGTGGACCGTCTCGTCGTCGAGGCCCTTCACATGGTCCAGGGCGACCTCCTTGGTGTGCGGGAAGGTCGAGTCGACGTGCGGGTAGTCGGTCTCGAAGGTGGCGTTGTCGCGGCCGACGACGTCCAGCGAGGCCACGCCGTGCTTGTCGCGGAAGAAACAGCAGAAGATCTGCCGGTAGTAGTACGTCGACGGCGGCTCGGGGATCGTGTCGCGGACCCCGCCCCAGGCACGGTGCTCCTCCCACACGTCGTCGGCACGTTCCAGGGCGTACGGGATCCAGCCCATCTGTCCTTCGGAGTAGGCGAGTTTGAGGCGCGGGAACGTGACCAGGACGCCGCTGAACAGGAAGTCCATCATCGAGGCCATCGCGTTGTTGAAGGAGAGCGAGGCCTGCACGGCGGGCGGTGCGTCCGGGGAGGCGGCGGGCATCTGGGAGCTGCTGCCGATGTGCATGTTGACGACGGTGCCGGTCTCCTCGCAGACCGCGAAGAACGGGTCCCAGTAGCCGGAATGGATGGAGGGCAGGCCCAGATGGGTGGGGATCTCGGAGAAGGTCACCGCCTTCACGCCGCGCGCGGCGTTGCGCCGGATCTCGGCGACCGCGAGCTCCACGTCCCACAGCGGGATCAGGCACAGCGGGATGAGACGCCCGCCGCTGTCCCCGCACCACTCCTCCACCATCCAGTCGTTGTAGGCGCGCACACAGGCGAGCGCGACCTCCTTGTCGTGGGCCTCGGCGAAGGTCTGTCCGCAAAAGCGCGGGAAGGTGGGGAAGCAGAGGGATGCCTCGACATGGTTGAGGTCCATGTCCCTGAGGCGCTCGGCGGGGTCCCAGCACCCGCGCCGCATCTCCTCCCGGGTGATCCCCTCCAGGGTCATCTCGTCGCGGTCGAAGCCGACGGCGGCGATGTTGCGCTTGTACGGGAACTTCAGGTCCTCGTAGATCCACCAGTCGGTCGGGGGGCCGTCCGGATCCATCGTGATCTGGTACTTGCCGCCGATGTAGGCGAGCTCGCCGATGCCCGCGGTGAGGGGCTGCGGCCCGCGGTCGCGGTACTTGGCAGGCAGCCACCTCTCGAACAGGTGCGCGGGCTCGATCACATGGTCGTCGACGCTGATGATGCGGGGCAGTTCGGTCATGGTCCCCTCCGCCGGAGTGCCGAATCCGATCCGTATCCGATCCGTATCTGATGGCCCGTCAGATTGCATGCTACGGGAAGGCTAGCCCCCGCCCCCTGGACCGACAAGGCGACGAGGCTTACGCTCTGCCACGATCTGACTGTCCGTCAGCTCTGAAGGGGGCAAGGCCGTGAACGACACCGCCCACGCGCTCAGCTCGTCCCGCACCCTGTGGGAACTGGTCGGCCGACGCGCGGACCTCACCCCGCACCGTCCCGTCCTCCTCCAGGACGACCGCACCCTGACCTTCGGCGAGCTGCGCGAGCGCGCCGAGCGGGTGGCGGCGGGGCTGTACGGCATGGGCGTACGCCCCGGCACCGTCGTCGCCTGGCAGTTGCCGACCCGCATCGAGACGGCCCTGCTGTCGTTCGCGCTGGCCCGCGTGGGTGCCGTACAGACGCCGGTCATCCCCTTCTACCGGGACCGCGAGGTCGGATTCGCGCTCAGGGAGTCGAAGGCAGAGTTCTTCGCGGTGCCGGGCGAGTGGCGGGGCTTCGACCACACGGAGATGGCACGGCGGCTCGGCGCGAAGGGGATCTTCGAGGCGTACGACACCCTGCCCGAGGGAGATCCGCGGGTGCTCCCCGCCCCGCCCTCCGAGGGCACCTCGGTCCGCTGGATCTACTGGACCTCGGGGACCACCTCCGACCCCAAGGGCGTGCTGCACACGGACCGTTCACTGATCGCGGGCGGGTCCTGTCTCGCCCACGCCCTGCGCCCCTCGGCCGCCGACGTCGGCTCGATCGCGTTCCCGTACGCCCATATCGGCGGCCCCGACTACACGGTGATGCTGCTGCTGTACGGCTTCCCGGCGGTGATGTTCGAGCAGTTCGCGCTGCCGGACGCGCTGGACGGGTACCGCCGGCACGGGGTGACCATCGCGGGCGGATCGACGGCGTTCTACTCGATGTTCCTGGCGGAGCAGCGCAAGCAGCCCGGCCGTCCGGTCATTCCGACACTCCGGCTGCTGGCGGGCGGCGGGGCGCCCAAGCCTGAGGAACTGCACCACGCCGTCGTACGGGAGATGGGGGTGCAGCTCACCCACGGCTACGGCATGACCGAGGTGCCGATGATCACGATGGGGTCGCCGGACGACACGGCCGAGAACCTGGCGACGACGGAGGGACGGCCGCCGGAGGGGATGGAGATACGGATCGTGGACGGGGAGGTGCGGCTGCGCGGGGAGGCCGTGTGCCGGGGCTACCTCGATCCGGCGCAGACGGCGGAAGCCTTCGACGAGGAGGGGTTCCTGCGCACCGGTGACCTCGGGCGGCTCACCGACGGCGGGCATCTGATGCTGACCGGCCGGCTCAAGGACGTGATCATCCGCAAGGGCGAGAACATCTCGGCGAAGGAGATCGAGGACCTGCTGCACGGGCACCCGGCGGTCGCGGACGTGGCCGTCGTGGGGCTGCCGGACGCCGAGCGCGGGGAACGGGTCTGCGCCGTGATCGAAACCGTCGAACAGCCCCCGGAGGCCGAGGAGTTGACCCTGGAGGCGGTGACCTCGTATCTGCGCGCGGAAGGGTTGTCGGTGCACAAGCTGCCGGAGCAGCTGGAGGTGGTGGACGCCCTTCCGCGAGGCGAGACCCTGCGCAAGGTCCTCAAGTACAAGCTGCGGGAACGCTATTCGGGGACCGTGAAGTAGCGGGCGAAGGCCGACACGACCTCCGCCTCCCCCACCCTGCCGTCCGCGTCGGAGTCGAGGGCCGCGGCCGCCGCGGCGGCGACCTCCTCGTTCGCGCCGAGGACCCTGAGCACCCGTACGGTGTCATCGACAGCGGCCCGGCCGTCCCCGTCCGTGCCCGCGACGGCGAGGGCCGCGTGCAGGAAGGGGCGGGCGATCTCGGCGAACCGGTCCGGGTTGTCGCGCAGGCGCTTGACCGCGCCGTTCACGAACTCGTCCCGGTTGATGCGCTGGTCGCCGTCCCGGTCCGCGATGCCCGCCATGCCCTGCCAGAACGCTTCCGCCCCGAGATACAGGGCCTGGCCCTTGTCGGACCGGGCCGCCATGCCGAACTCCGCGAGCAGCGCCTTGGCCGCCGCGCTGAAGTCCTCCCGGTCGATATAGCCGTTGCCGTCCTGGTCGAAGGTGGCGAACCGGTCGGCGATCCTGCGCTCGTACTCGCTGCTGACCATGTCTTTTCGGGCCGCCTTACGTCACGTGGAGGTGTATCTGGCACGGAGCGTACGACGCCGGCGGCCGTCCGGGAGCGGGAAAGCTGCGCTTGTGCCAAGACCGGGGGAATTTTGCGACAACTGTGTGGCAGAGCGGACCCGGACCCTGCTCATGCCGACAACGGTCCCGCCTCCTCGTCGACCGCCTCGTCGAGGTCGGTGTACACGTCGAACAGCCGGCGGACCCCCAGGGCGCCGAGGACCCGGTTGACATGCGAACCGTCGACGGCTCCTTGGGCGGGGAGGATCAGACGCAGCCGGCCCTGGCAGGAGCGGATGAGGCGGCGGGCCGCGATCAGCACGCCGACACCGCTGGAGTCGCAGAAGAAGACCTCGGAGAGGTCGAGGACGAGGCTGTGGCGGCCCTCGGCCACCGCGTCGTGCACCCGCTGACGCAGCGCCGGTGACGTCATCAGGTCCAGCTCGCCCGACACATGGAGCACGGACCACTGGCCCCGCTCACCGTCGGTCACTTTGAACGCCACCACCATGCCCTTCGCCGCGGGAAACGGAAGCAGTCCCTACGCTTCCTTGCAGCGCGACTGCCCAGCGGCCGTTCCCCGAAACGCTGTAGGAAAAACAGAAACCGATCAAAAAGGGCTTGTTCTAGTCACCTTCGATCCTGTTCGATCGGGTCTGCTCATCAAACGAAAGGGGCAGGCGCCGGGAATCGAAGGTCCACTACCACTCGCGGCCCTCCAGGGGGCGCACATTGACATAAAGGGGCGTGCGCTGTGATGGGTGCCGACTACATTCGATATGACAGTGGGCGGAGGCTTGACTCGGGCACAGGCAGGGTGAGGGGGCCGTATGGCGAAGAGGGACGCACCTCCCCGCTGGGACCGCAAGATGCAGCAGCGGCTCGCGCGAGGTGAGGCGGCCGCCCTCGGCGAGCTCTACGACCGTTTCGCTTCACTCGTGCACGGTCTTGCCCACCGAGTGCTCGGAGACGAGCGTGCCGCCGACGGCATCACCCGGGACGTCTTCGCCCACGTCTGGGAACATCCCGACGCCTACGACCCCAAGCAGGGTCCCCTGCGCACCTGGGTCGCCACGCTGACCCACCGCCTCGCCGTGCAGCGGCTGCGCGCCACCGAGACCGCCGCCCTGGCCCGGGCCGGGCACGGCTCCACCGAGGAACTGGAGCGCAAGGTGCGCCACGCCTCGGTCGCCGCCCGCGCCGACTACATCGTCCAGTCCATGCCCGTGCCGCTGCGCGCCGCCCTGGAGCTGGCCTACTTCCAGCGCCGTGACTACCGCCAGACCGCCGCCGACCTCGGCGTCACCGAGGACGAGGCCCGCCGCCGCCTCCGTCTGGGCCTCCAGCTGCTGTCCACCGCCCATGACACGGCAGCGCCCGGGGCGCCGCCCGGCTACGGGGGTGCGGTGTGAGTGACGCGCACCCGTACGAGGCGTACGGAGAGCACGAGGGGTTCGACGGCGGCGAGGACGCCGGGGGCGCGGGGGACGCCGGGGACGACAAGGGCAGGCAGGAATCGTACGAGTCGCGCGAGGCGGGGGACGCGGCGGCGGGCGCAGAGGGCGGTGATCACGGAGGCGGTGCGGACGGGTCCGCCGGTCCGGGCGGCCCTGGCGGTCCGGGCAGCCCTCCGAACGGGACCGGCAAAGGCCCGGACCCCGCGCGGAAGCCCCGTATCCCCATGCCCCGTTCCTCCGTCGAGGACAGCGGACGACCGCTGCCCTCGCTGCACGAGCTGGGAGACCTTGGAGGCCTGGGAGGCCTGGGAGGCCTGGGCGACCTGGGAGACCCGGGGAATCCGGCGGCTCCTCCCCTCCCTCCCCTGCCTCCCGACCTGCCGCACCACGTTCTGAAGTCCCTGCTCGGGGCATGGGCGCTGGCCGCCTGCGCACCGGAGGAGACGGCGGCCGTCGAGGAGCACCTGGGCAGCTGCGGCCCCTGCGCCGACGAGGCGCTGCGGCTGCGGGAGGCGGTGGGTCTGCTGCACCCGCCCGAGAGCCTCGATCTGGACCCGGCGCTGCGCACCCGCGTCCTGGACGGGTGCCTCGACCGGCGGCCGCCGCGCATCCCGGTACCCGGCTGGGCCGACCCGTACGACGCGGAGACCGCGCGTCTGGACGCGCTGCTCCAGGACATAGGGGACTCCGAGTGGCACGCACCCGTGCGGCTGCGCTGGTTCGAGGCGGACCGGCCGACGAGCCGTCGTACGACCGTCGCCGGAGTCATCGCGCATCTGCTGAGCGTCGACGGGCTGGTCGCGGTCGCGCTCGGCCTCGACGACCCGCTCGGCGAGGTGACCGCGGACGCGCCCACCCCGTCCGCACGCACCGAGGCGTACTGGGGTGCCTCCCAGCGCCCGTACAACCGTGCTGTGCGCAGGCCCTGGCGGGAACAGAGCCACGACCTCGTCCGCACGGTGTCCTTCACCGGCTCCAGGACGTCACCTGTCTCGTACGGCGACTTCGAGCTGTCGCTGCAGGACGCGCTGCTGGACCGCGCGTTCGAGTGCTGGGTGCACGCGGAGGACATCGCCGAGGCGGTGGACTACCCCTACGAGCCGCCGTCCCCGCGCCATCTGCACGGCATGATCGACCTCGGCGCGCGGATGCTGCCCACTGTGCTGGCCGCGCGCCGGCAGGCTGGGCGCGCCGCGCCCGGCAAGGGCCGGCACCTCGTCCCGGCGGGTGAGCCCGGCCGCAGCCTGCGGCTGGAGATCGAGGGCTCGGGCGGCGGGGAGTGGATGGTCCCGCTGGACTCCCCCGCGGCGAAGGGCTCCGCGGAGCATGAGGTGGCCCATGTCGCGCTCGACGGAGTCGAGTTCTGCCGGCTGGCCGCGGGCCATGTGTCCCCGGAGGAAGCTGCCGCCGGGCAGGACGGGGACCGGGAGGCGATCAGGGCCGTGCTGTTCGCTGCGGCGTCGCTGAGCCGGATGTAGGTCACCGCCGGTCGCTGGGGCGCCCGGCGTCGGGACCCAGGTGGGTGGGCCGCGCCGCCCGGCACTGACGGGGTGCCGCCCTCGGCCTACGCGAACACGACCGTCCTGCGGCCGTTCAGGAGGATTCTGCGTTCTGCATGCCACTTCACCGCTCGGGCCAGGGCCTGGCACTCCACGTCCCGGCCTACCGCCACCAGCTGGTCCGGGGTCACGTCGTGCCCGACGCGTTCGACCTCCTGCTCGATGATCGGGCCCTCGTCGAGGTCGGCGGTGACGTAGTGCGCGGTCGCGCCGATCAGCTTCACGCCCCGCGCATGCGCCTGGTGGTACGGCTTCGCGCCCTTGAAGCTCGGCAGGAAGGAGTGGTGGATGTTGATGATCCGCCCGTTGAGCTCCTTGCACAGGTCGTCGGAGAGCACCTGCATATAGCGGGCCAGGACGACCAGCTCCACCTTCTCCTCGCGCACGAGGTCGAGCAACTGCGCCTCGGCCTGCGACTTGTTCTCCTTCGTCACCGGAATGTGGTGGAAGGGAATGTTGTACGACCCCACCAGCTCGGCGAAGTCGGTGTGGTTGGACACCACGGCCGCGATCTCCACCGGCAGCGCGCCGATCCGGGCGCGGAACAGCAGGTCGTTCAGGCAGTGCCCGAACTTGCTGACCATCAGCACGATGCGCATCTTGTCGTCGGCCCCGCTGATCTGCCAGTCCATGTGGAAGGAGTCACCGATCGCCGCGAAGCTCGCCCGCAGCTTCTCCAGGGACACCGGCGCCTCCGCCGAGAAGTGCACCCGCATGAAGAACAGACCCGTGTCATGGTCGCCGAACTGCTGGCTGTCCTCGATATTGCAGCCGGTCATGAAGAGGTAGCTCGACACGGCGTGCACGATGCCCTGCTTGTCGGGGCAGGACAGCGTGAGGACGTACTGGTCGGCGAGGGCCACGGTCTGGCGGGACTGCGCGTTCATGCAGCACAGGGTCCCATATCCGGCGGCCCCGTCGAACGAAGGGTTCGTCACGCAGACCGGGTAAGAATCCGCAGCACCTCGAGCGTGCGCGGCGGCGCGTCCGGGTCCTCGCCGTCGGCCACGGCCATCCGTACGTGCGCGTCCCGCGCCGCACGCACCGCCTCCGGCCACTCCTGGTGGTCGACATAGGCGGCGACGTGGGCGTCCGGCCCGACCTGGTGCATGATCCGCAGCACCCGGAGCACGGCGGTGTCGACCAGCGCCGCCTCCTGCGAGTCGCGGAAGATCGTGCCGACGTACTTCTCGGCGGACCAGTTGTCCAGCCAGGTGTCCTCGACCAGGCGGTACACGGCGTCGGTGACGTCTCCGTAGCCGTCGACGCCGGCCAGCCAGACGTTCTGCTGGAACACCGGATCGGAAAGCATGTGCAGCGCGGAGCGCACATTGCTGCGCCAGCGCCACCACGGCATGTCGTTCAGTGGCATGCCGCCCATGGTGGATGAGCGACGGCCGCGACGGGAAGAGTTCTCCGCACCTTGCACGGTCATCGATCGTACGTTCTCCATCACACGTGTCTCACCGGCCCCTGTAATTCACCTTTACGTCACCTTCCGTTGACCGAGGGTCACTCCCTGGTTAGTCGTGTGAGGGAATCGTGCGGTTTCATGACCGGCAGGCGACGCTTCCGCAGGACCCCCCACTCCACGTTCACCAGGCCCGTCAGAGCCACCGCCTCGAGCGCGGCGGCACTGATGGCGTGTGCGTCGCTCGTGGCCGGTTGCGGGGCCATCCCCGGTGTCACGGGGGGCTCCGGGGATGGCTACATCACCGTCATGACCTGGGCCCCGAGCGACACCAACGCGACCAACAAGCCGGGCATGCCCGCCTTCGCGCAGGCCTATGCCCGCTGGATCAACTCCAAGGGCGGCATCAAGGGCCACAAGCTCAGGGTCCTGACCTGCAACGACCACAACGACAGCGTGGAAGCGGCGAAGTGCGCCCGGCGCGCCGTCGACGAGAACGTCGTCGCCGTCGTCGGTTCCTACAGCCAGTACAGCGACTCCTTCCTCTCACCGCTGGAGGGCGCGGGCATCCCGTACATCGGCGGCTACGGCGTCACCAACGCGGAGTTCACCAGCCCGCTCTCCTACCCCGTCAACGGCGGCCAGCCCACCCTTCTGGCCGGCCTCGGCAAGGAGCTCGCCGGGAGCTGCGGCCCCGTGACCCTCGTCCGCCCCGACACCATCGCGGGCGACGAGCTCCCCGGCCTGCTCAACTCGGGGCTGAAGACCGGTGGGCACGGGGTCACGAGCGACCAGCGGGCGCAGGAGGACGCCACCGAGTACACGGTGCCGGCGGGCCGGGCCCTGGAGGCCTCGACCACCGACCCGGTGAAGAAGGGCTGTGTGATCCCCGCCCTCGGCGACCGCACCGGCACTTTCATGGACTCGTTCCGGCGGGCCCGCGAGGACTATCCGGCGGTGCGCACCGCGATGACGCTGGGCAGCGTCGACCAGACGGTGATCAACACGTCCGGCGGGCCGTCGGGGCCGTACGAGGGGGCGTACATCACCGGCTGGTACCCGGTGGCCAGTGACAAGCGCTGGGACGGCATGAAGCAGGTGATCAGCAAGCATGCCTTCGGCGACAACCGCATCGACCCCGCGGACGCCGGAGTGCAGACCACCTGGATCGCCTACACCGTGTTCCGGCAGGTCGTCGAGTCGCTCGGCGACAGCGAGGTCACCGGCCACACCGTGTCGCAGACGCTCGACGACGGGCTCAAGGTCTCCACGGGCGGGCTCACCCCGACCCTCAAGTGGACGTTCCGGAGCAAGCTCGCGGCCGTCGGCTTCCCGCGCCTGGTCAACGCCGATGTGACCCTCCAGGTCGTACGCCAGGGCCGCCTGGTCGCGGCGGGCAAGGGCTTCACTGATGTGACGAAGACCCTGTCCAACGCCGAGCTGAACTGAACCGAACCGAGTCACCCGATCCGGGCCGGCAGTGCCGGCCCGGGCCCGTCTAGAGCTGGGTGGGCTGGCGCTGGGTCAGGCCGTACGTCTGCGCGATGGCGTTCCACAGTGGGGCGGCCTTGGCCTTCTCGGTGCTGGCGGTGGCACTCGCCCGGTTTCCGGCCTGGGTCTGCGGGGTGATGCGGGCCTGGCCCTTCCGGCAGCCCTTCCGCCCGGCGTTCTGGTCGGCCCAGGCCGCGTAGTGGTTGTCGGCGGACGCGGAGGCCTGCCAGGCCTTGGTGAGGGCGGCGGTCAGCGCGGCGTGGTCGGGCAGCTTGTCGACCTGGAGTCCGGACAGTCGCGTCACCAGCTGGCTTCGCTGGCCGGCCGCGGCCCGCAGGTCCTTCGCAGCCTGGGCGAGGTTGTTGCAGGACTTCACATCGGCCACCGCCTTGATCACGGAGGCCCGGCTGTTGCCGCTGTCGGCGAGCAGCTTGTCCAGGGCGATGGCCTGCTGCTCGGCCGGATCGGCGGACGGCGAGGGGGAGTCCTCGGCCGCCGGGGCCGTCGCCGAGACGGTCTGGTTCTTGTCGTCGCCCTGGTCGCCCCCGCCTCCGCCGAGCAGCGCGCCCGCGCCGATACCGATGACGGCGAGGCCGATGCCGACGGCGGCGATCACCGGCAGACGCGAACCGGTACGGCTGCCCCGGCCGTCGCCGCCACCGTCGTCGTACGCGCCATGGCCGCGGCCCGCGCCCGGCGGGGTGTACGCGGGCCCGGAGTACGGGGCCTCGTGCTGGGTGAAGCGCGGCAGCTGCTGCGTGGACCCGGCCGGGCTCTCGGCGGCCGGCCCGCTGCGGAAGAGGTTGTCGAAGTCGGAGTGCGGCTGCCGGTCCTGCGCCCCGCCCGGTCCCCTGCCGTACGGCGCCGAAGCGGGCTGGCCGGGAACGGGCGCGATGTACTGCGTGGCCTGGGCGTCGGGGTCGGCCGCGGCCGGGGCGCCCTGGGGGGATCGGCCCAGGAAGTACGTCGACTCGGCGGCGGACTCGGCGGGCATCTCGGGCGGCAGCGCGCCGGGCCGCACCGGCGGGATGTACTGGGTCGCACCCTCGTCCGCCGGGGCGGCGACGGGCGGCAGGAACTGGGTGGCTCCCTCCGGCCCGTGAGCGGGGGCGGAAGCAGGAGCGCCGGAGACAGGCGGAATGAACTGGGTGGCGCCTTCGTCGGCGGGGGGCAGCGGCGCACCAGGGGCACCGTGACCGCCGAACCCGCCGGCGGGCGGCCGGGGCTGAGCGCCGGCGTCGGCGCCGGGCACACCAAACCCGTCCGCGGGCGGGCGCGGGGCTCCGGAGGCCGGAGAACCATACCCATCCGCGGGCGGCAAGGGCGATCGGGCGGCAGGGGAACCGAACCAGTCCCCGGGCGGCAGGGCCCCTCCGGCGGCGCCAGGCCCGAGACCGCCCACGGGCGCCTGCGCTGCTCCCCCGGCAGGAGAGCCGAGACCGTCATCGGGCGCCTGCGCTGCTCCCGCAGCGGGCGAGCCAAGACCATCCACAGACGCCTGCCCCGCACCCCCAGCAGAAGAACCGAACCCACCCCCCGACGGCAAAGCACCTCCAGCAGCGGGCAAGCCAAGACCATCCACAGACGCCTGCCCCGCACCCCCAGCAGAAGAACCGAACCCACCCCCCGACGGCAAAGCACCTCCGGCAGCGGGCAAGCCGAGAGCGTCCGCGGGCGGCGGAGCCGCTCCCGCGGGCGGTGAGCCGAAGCCGCCCGCGGGCGGCGCAGCCCCTCCAGCGGCAGCGCCGGCCCCGTCAGCCCCAGGTGCGCCGAAGCCTCCCGCCGCGGGCGAGCCGTAGGCCGGAGCCTGTGCCCCCTCCGCGGGCAGCGGCTGGGCGCCCGGGGTCTGCGGTGTGCCCCACGAGTCGGGCTGCGCCGGCGGCGTGTTCCAGCTCTGTCCCTGCTGCGGGGCCGGAGCCGATTGCTCGTCGGGGCCCCACGGAGTGCCCCAGGCCTGGCCGCCGGCCGGCGCCGCGGCCGACGGCTGCTGACCGTCGTACGCGCTCGCTTGCCCGCCCGTCATGCCCGGCAGCAGGGGTTCTCCGCCGTCGGAGGGCAGCACGATGCCTTCGCGCGCGGGGCGCGCCGAGGGCTCCTCGCCCTGTCCACTCTGCGTCACCGGGGCTCCTACGAATGGGGGACTGTCGGAATCGTCGGCTCACGCTACCGGGTCCCCTGAGCCCGATGCCACGCAGCTCAGGGCGCGACCCCTCGCCTTGTGACCGCTGTAACAATTCCGGTCCGCGGAGCGCTGTACATGTCACCTGGTGCGCGTAAACCGGCTGTTTCCCGCACGTTCCCGCGTCCGCGGACCCTGCGTCATGCTGCCGCCTGCAACTCCAGCCGTGCCCCGAACTCGCGCACCACCGGCTCGTCCCGGTACGGATCGAGCCGCTGCTGGAAGTCATCGAGGTACTCGGCGCCCCGGTTGGACCGGAGGGACTCGAGCAACTCCACAGCTTTCAGACCGGTGTTGCAGGCCTGTTCCACCTCGCGCTGCTGCGCCTGCGCCGTGGCCAGGAGCACATAGCCGATGGCCCGCCTGCGCGCACGGGACTTGGGATGCCCGGCCAAGGACTCCTGCGCGCACCGCGCGGCTGCTTCGGCCTGCCCCAAGTCGCGGTGGCAGTGGGCCAGTTCGTCGGCGAGATACGCCTCGTCGAAGTGGGCGATCCACGCCGGGTCGTCCCCCGAGGACGGATTCACCGCCTCCAGCGCCCTCACGGCCCGCCCGGAGGCCGCCTCGGCGGCCCGCGCGTCACCCAGCAGGGCGTGCCCGCGTGCCTCCGCGGCGTGGAACATCGCCTCCGCGCGCGGTGTCACGCGCCCTCGCGCCCCCTCCTGCGCCGCCCGGGCCAACTGGGCGATCTCGCGGGGGTTTCCGAGCTGTGCAGCGAGGTGGCTCATGGACGCGGCGAGCACATAGCCGCCGTATCCCCGGTCCCCCGCCGCCTGTGCGAGGCGCAGCGCCTGGATGTAGTAACGCTGGGCGAGACCCGGCTGTCCGGTGTCGACGGCCATGTAGCCCGCGAGCTCGGTCAGCCGGGCCACGGCGGCGAAGAGGTCCCGCCCGACGGCCTCCCGGTAGGAGCCGGCCAGCAGTCCGGAGACCACGCTGTTGAGGTAGTGCACGACGACCGGGCGCACATGCCCGCTGCCGTACTGGTGGTCCAGATCGACCAGCGCCTGGGTCATCGCGCGCACGGCCGCCACGTCCGACTGTCCCACCCGCGGTCCCGCCGCCCGTGCCACCTGCGAGTCGGGCGAGGAGATCAGCCAGTCGCGGCTGGGCTCGACGAGCGCGGACGCGGCGACGGACGAGCCGGAGAGGAAGTCGCGCCGCCCGACGTCGCTGCGCCACAGCTCACACACCTGCTCGATGGCTCCCAGTACCGTCGGCGAGAACTGGAGGCCGACGCCCGAGGCGAGGTTCTTGCCGTTGGCCATGCCGATCTCGTCGATCGTGACCGTACGGCCCAGCTTGCGGCCGAGCGCCTCCGCGATGATCGCCGGGGCGCGCCCGCGCGGCTGCTGTCCGCGCAGCCAGCGGGCCACGGACGTCTTGTCGTAGCGCAGATCGAGGCCGTGCTCGGCGCCGCACATGTTGACCCGGCGGGCGAGCCCCGCGTTGGAGCAACCCGCTTCCTGGATGAGCGCCTGCAGCCGTTCGTTCGGCTGCCGCGCGACGAGAGGCCTTGCGGCCATGGCTTAACCCCCTGTGGCTGCGGTGCCTGCCCGCGCACCGAGTTGACGTGTCTTCCGGGGCCGGACCCAGTCGCGTTCGGCGAAAAGTTCCGGCCGTGAAGATCAATGCCCCGCGGACATACCGAAAATGCGGGACATGCGAGGATTGCCGAGGTACCGGCAGATACCGACCCCCCACGTGGCTACCCCGCTCACGCCGTCCTTCCTCCCGCGCGCCCCCACACATGCATCCATGCGCCCCAGATGCCGAATCGATGCTCCTCCCCCGCGCGCATTACCCCCGTAACTCAAGGTGGACGCGAGAGTTGAGTGGAGCGTGGAAGAGACGTTCGCGGTCACCGAAGCCGCTCAGATTCCGAAGCAGCGCGGGGAACCGCTGTTGGAGACAGCCGTACGCTACGTCGAGGACCGCCACTGGGACGTCTTCCCCGGCGCCTGGCTGGAGGCCGTGGGCGGGGTGCAGCGCTGCTCGTGCGGCGATGCCGCGTGTGCCGCCCCCGGCGCACATCCGGCGCGTGAGGACTGGGCGGCACAGGCCACCGGCAGTGCGGTCGCGGTCCGCGCGATGTGGTCGAGGCAGCCGAGGGCGTCGATCCTGCTGCCGACGGGGCGTACGTTCGACGCGGTCGACGTCCCCGAGACCGCGGGGTTTCTCGCGCTCGCGCGGATGCAGCGGATGGAGCTGACGCTCGGGCCCGTGACGTTGTCGCCGGACCGGCGGATGCGGTTCTTCGTCCTGCCGGGCGGTGCGGTGAAGGTGCCGGAGCTGGTGCGCGGGCTGGGCTGGTCGCCCTCCTCTCTCGATCTGGTCGCGGTCGGGGAAGGGGGGTATGTCGCGGGGCCGCCTACGCGGTACGGGTCGCGGGGGGCCGTGCAGTGGGCCTGCCGGCCCACCGCGGTGAATCGGTGGTTGCCGGATGTCGAGGAGTTGATCTCTGCGTTGGCGTATGCGTGCGGCAGGGACAGGTAGCGGTGCCCGCTGACCGGCGTGGTGTCTGCTGTGCGGCGGCTGCGGGTGGTTCGTGGCCCGTCGCGCGGTTCCCCGCGCCCCTCGGGCGGGCTGCCCGACCGTAGGGTGATCCCATGACGGAGGGAACACTCGCGAAGAGAGCCGCCGTACGCGTGCAAGGGCTCTGGAAGCGGTTCGGGGAGCAGGTTGCTGTTGCCGGGATCGATCTGGAGTTGCCCGCGGGGAAGTTCATCGGGCTGGTGGGGCCCAACGGTGCCGGGAAGACCACCACGTTGTCGATGGTGACCGGGTTGCTGCGGCCCGATCAGGGGACCGTCGAGGTCGTCGGGCACGACGTGTGGCGGGATCCGGTGGCCGTGAAGGCACGGATCGGGGTGCTGCCGGAAGGGCTCAGGCTCTTCGACCGGTTGTCGGGGCGTGAACTGCTCGCCTACTCGGGGCGGCTGCGGGGGCTGCCGGGCGCCGAGGTCGACAAGCGGGCCACCCAGCTCCTCGACGTTCTTGATCTGGCCGGGGCCCAGCACAAGCTCGTGGTCGACTACTCGACCGGTATGCGCAAGAAGATCGGGCTCGCGGCCGCTCTCCTCCACAATCCGGAAGTGCTGTTCCTGGACGAGCCGTTCGAGGGCGTCGACCCGGTGTCCGCGCAGACGATCCGGGGCGTTCTGGAGCGGTACACGGACTCCGGCGCCACCGTTGTCTTCTCCTCCCATGTGATGGAGCTCGTCGAGTCGCTGTGCGACTGGGTGGCCGTGATGGCGGCCGGCCGTATCCGCGCCCAGGGCACGCTCGCCGAGGTGCGCGGGGACGCGCCCTCGCTGCAGGCTGCGTTTCTCGAACTCGTCGGGGCGAACGGCCGCGACGCCGGTTCCGATCTCGACTGGCTGGGCGGCGGGGCGCGATGACCGGCGACATCACTCCCGTCGTCGTACGGCTGAAACTGTCGCTCCTGCGGAACGGGCTCAGACAGTCCGGGGGGCGGCGGGCTGCGTATGTCGCGTCGGCCATCGTCACCTTTCTCTTCGCCGCGCTCCAGCTGATCGGTCTGATCGCGCTGCGCGGGCATGCGCACGCCGCATCCGTCGTGGTGCTGCTGGTGGCGGTGCTGGCACTGGGCTGGGCCGTGATGCCGCTGTTCTTCCCCGGCGGTGACGAGACCCTGGACCCGACCCGTCTGGTGATGCTGCCGCTGCGGCCCCGGCCGATGGTGCGGGCGCTGCTGGTGGCCTCGCTGGTGGGCATCGGGCCGCTGTTCACGCTGTGCCTGCTGGCCGGTTCGGTGGTGTCGGTCGCCCATGGCGGCGCAGCGTACGCCGTCGGGGTCATCGCCGTCGTGCTGGCGCTGCTGGTGTGCGTGGCCCTCGCACGGGCCGTCGCCGCGGCCAATGTGCGGCTGCTGACCAGCCGCAAGGGCCGTGATCTCGCGGTGCTGAGCGGTCTGGTCATCGCGATCGGGGCGCAGCTGGTGAACTTCGGGGCGCAGCGGCTGGGTTCGTCCGGGCTGGCGCAGCTCGACCCGGCGGCGGAGGTGCTGCGCTGGGTGCCGCCCGCCTCGGCGATCGGCGCGGTGGACTCGGTGAGCGAGGGGTCGTACGGCAGGGCGGTGGCCCAACTCGCCCTGAGCGCCGGTGCGTTGGTGGCGCTGCTGGCGGTGTGGTCGCGGCATCTGACCCGGCTGATGACCGCGCCCGACGGATCCACCCTCCAGACCGAGGGGTCAGCGGTGCGCGAGCGGACGTCGACGGGGCTCGCCCGGCTGCTGCCCGCCGGGCGCACCGGCACCGTCATGGAGCGCAGCCTGCGCTACATCTGGCGCGACCCCAAGACCAAGGCGGCCTGGGTGACCTCCCTGGCCATCGGGTTGATCGTGCCGGTGTTCAACGCGTGGCAGGGCACGGGCTCGATCTACTTCGCGTGCTTCGCCGCGGGGATGCTCGGCATCCAGATGTACAACCAGTTCGGGCAGGACACATCGGCGTTCTGGATGGTCGCGCTGACGATCTCCACCACCCGCGACGCCTACGTCGAACTGCGCGCGCGAGCACTGGCCCTGCTGGTGATCACCCTGCCGTACGCCACCCTCGTGACCGTGCTCACGACGGCGATGCTCGGCGACTGGCCGACGCTGCCCGAGGCGCTCGGGCTGTCCTTCGCGCTGCTCGGCGCGATGCTGGCGACCGGTGCGTGGACGTCCGCCCGCTTCCCCTACTCCATTCCGCAGGAGGGCTACAAGAACGTCGCTCCCGGGCAGGTCGGGCTCGCCTGGGTCTCGATCTTCGGCGGCATGATCGCGGCCGCCCTGCTGTGCGCCCCCGTCATCGTCGGGACGATCCTGCTGAACGCCAGCGAGAGCGGTGACCCCTGGTCCTGGCTGATGCTGCCGGCCGGCGCGGCCTACGGGGCGGCGATCACCCTGCTCGGCCTCCGGCTGGCCGCCCCACGCACGGCACGGCGGCTGCCGGAGATCCTGGCGGCGGTCAGCCGGGGATGACAGGGGCCCATATCAGTGCCCTGAGATGAGCACCGCGTCGACGAACGGTTCGATGGCCGTCCGCCAGGCCTCCGGCTGGTCGTAGTGCACGAGGTGGCCGGCGTCGGCGACCTCCGCGTACTCCCCGCGGGGCAGGACGCGGACCATCTCCTGGGCCTCGGCGCGGCCGAGCTCGCCGTCGAGGCCGCGGACGACCAGGGCGGGGCACCGGACCTGGGCGAGCTCCTCCCAGTGCGCGTCGTACACCCAGGTCTCGCGGGATTCGAGCATCTGCTCCGGGTCGAAGACCGGGCGCCAGCCGTCCGGGGACTCGTGCATCACTTCGGCGTAGAACTCGCCGCGGGAGGGGTTCGGGCGCTCCACCCAGGGGTCGTCCCCGCCGAACCATTTGCGTACGTCGGCGAGCGTGGCGAAGGGAACCGGCCAGGCCTTGAACCAGTCGCCCCACTCGCGCTGTGAGGCGGCGCCGAGCGCGGAGGCCCGCATATCGCAGATGATCACCCCGCGCACCAGGTCGGGGCGTTTGGCGGCGAGCTGCCAGGCGGTGAGGGCGCCCATGGCATGGCCGATCAGGAGGGCCGGGGCGAGGCCGAGATGTTCCAGGGCGGCCTCGGCGTCCTCGACGTACGCCTCGCGTGTGGAGGACGCCGGCGGGGGTTTGTCGCTCTGGCCGTGGCCCCGCTGGTCGAGGGCCACGGCGCGGTGCCGTTCGGAGAGCCAGCGGGCGGTGGAGGCCCAGTGCGAGGCGCGGCCCATCAGGCCGTGCAGTAACAGCACGCCGGGGGTGCTTTCGGCCGGATCCCCCTTGGGAGGGTCGCCGAACTCCCAGGCGGCGAGACGTACGCCGCCCGCCCCGGTCACGTCGATGCGTCGCACCATGGTCCTGGCACCCCCCTGGCTTCACGAACCGCTGTCCTGCCGGTGCTGTGTGCACATCCCATCAGCGCACGTCCCGCACGACCCGTCACTCGCAGACTATCGAATGGGTATTCGAAAATAGCGTCTCTGCGGACAACACCCCTCGTTCGAGTGACCCCCCGCCAGGCATGATCGCCGCCGCCGAGGGGAGATCTTCAGCGGGAGGTGGACCGCTCGGGGAAACCGGTCCGTGGGGGATGACCCTGAGAGCTCGGGGCTCCGGGTCAGCACAGGGGAGGACAGGCCCCGGCGCCACAAGGCGCCGGGGCCTTCGACACGTCTGCGGCACATCCTCCCGGCCCCCTCAGGTCATATGCCTCACGCGACAGCCTTGCACGCGAAGCGTCCGAGCGCTGCGATTCGGAGCAGTGAATCTTGGATTCGGCGAGAACAGCGCGCGCCCCAACTGCCCCAAGATCAACGGAAGTTGACGATCCGCGGGCCATGCTGCGGCTGCCCGGCACCCGCCCGTCCCGCTCGGCCGCCGGTACCGCTCAGCGCTTGGCGACGAACACGTGCGAGGCGACATCCGCCTCCAGCTCGGCCGCCTCACCGCCGCTGCCCACCAGCACACCGCCCGCCGACTCCGTCACGCTCACCACCGAGCCGGGCTGCACACCCGCGCGGCGCAGTGTGTACATCAGCTGCGCGTCCGTCTGGATCGGCTCGCCGATACGGCGCACGACGACCGTCTTGCCTTCGCTGCCCGGGTCGAGATCGGCCAGCGACACCATGCCCTCGTCCAGGAACGGGTCCGCGCCGTCCTTCTCGCCCAGCTCCTCCAGGCCCGGGATCGGGTTGCCGTACGGCGACTCCGTGGGGTGCCTCAGCAGCTCCAGCACGCGCCGCTCCACGGCCTCGCTCATCACGTGCTCCCAGCGGCAGGCCTCGGCGTGCACCTGCTCCCACTCCAGCCCGATCACGTCGACGAGCAGGCACTCCGCGAGCCGGTGCTTGCGCATCACGCGCGTGGCCAGCCGGCGCCCCTCGTCCGTGAGCTCCAGGTGGCGGTCGCTGGCCACGGACACCAGGCCGTCCCGCTCCATCCGGGCCACCGTCTGGCTGACCGTCGGCCCGCTCTGGTCGAGCCGCTCGGCGATCCGGGCGCGCATGGGGACCACGCCTTCCTCCTCCAGCTCGAGGATGGTGCGGAGATACATCTCCGTGGTGTCGATCAGTCCGGACATTCGTGCCCCTCGATTAGCTCTGCCGGAAGCACGACGGCTCCGCGGCGCGTGCGCTGGCCCTGGCTTCAATTCTGACGCATACCACTGACAACCGTGCCGCGCCGGTGAAACCAGCGAGTTACGCGTGTGTATGCGCGCGTGTCCGCCGATTCCCGGCCAGGGCGTACGCCCCGGAGCGCACCTCCTCGGCAGGCGGACCCGTGCGGCCGTATTGACACCGCACTGGTCCAGACCGCACCGTGATCCGCGGCACAGACCTCCGACGCTCGGAAGGGCCCCGTATGAGCGACCGCACGCTGGCCGGCCAGTTCTTCGACGCGGCGATCGGCCTGCTGCAACGGGTACGCGACGAGGAGGCCGACAGCATCGACGCCGCGGGCACCCTCCTCGCCGACACCGTCGCCGCCGGCGGCCGTCTCTTCGCCTTCGGCGCCGGGCACTCCTCGCTCGCCGCCCAGGACGTCGTCTACCGCGCCGGCGGCCTCGCCCTGATGAACCTGCTGACCGTGCCGGGCGCCGTCGGTGTCGATGTCGTTCCGGCCACGCTCGGCTCGGCCCTGGAACGCGTCGACGGTCTCGCGAGCGCCGTACTGGACTCCTCCCCGCTCCGAGCCGGCGATGTCCTCGTGATCGTCTCGCTCTCGGGCCGCAACGCGCTCCCCGTGGAGATGGCAATGAGCGCCCGCGCCCTCGGTGTGAAGGTCATCGGCGTGACCTCGGTCGCGTACGCCACGGAGACGACGTCCCGGCACGTCTCCGGGACCTATCTGAAGGACCACTGCGACATCGTCGTGGACTCGAAGATCGCGATCGGGGACGCGGTCCTCACCCTCGACACCGTCCCGGCGCCCTTCGCCCCCGCCTCCACCGTCGTCACCTCGGCCCTCCTCCAGGCGGTCATGGCGACGGCGGCCGGCTCCCTGTCCGGCCGCGGGATCGAACCCCCGCTCCTGCGCTCCGGGAACGTGGACGGCGGCCACGAGTGGAACGGCCGGGTGATGGAGGAGTACGGGGACCGGATCTTCTACCGCCACTGAGCGCCTGTGTCACCTGCTCTGCGGCGCGGGCATCCAGCCACTCCGTTACTCCGTCCCGACCACGCCCGCCAGGTCCAGTGCCGCCGCGATCCGTACGGCCACGTCCTCCGCGTAGGTCGCGTCGGACCGCTCGAACGAGCTCCGGCCGGCCCCGCGCAGGAACGTCACCACGCCCAGCGTCCGCCCCCGGCTGCGCAGCACCGCGCACAGCACATGCACCGCATCCGCGGGCCATTGCCGGCCCAGCGCCCACTCCCGCGCCTGCTCGGCGGGCACCGACCCCGCGCTCGCCCGCACCGACCCGGCCCGCTCCACGCACTGGAGCGCCGGATGCCCCTGCCCGTAGCGCACCGGCAGCCCGGCCTGCCCCGTGAGCAGGCTCGGCCCGGGCGCACCGGAAGGCGTGGCCGCGGCTCGTACCAGCCGCACCGGCGCCGCCCCTTCCGCGTCGGACAGCGCGCCGCCCGCCACCCGGTCGATCAGGGCGTGGTCGGCGAACCCGGCGAGCGCGAAGTCCAGGTGGACGGTGGCCGCCTCGCGCGGGTCCTCGCACTCGGCGGCGGCCCGCGCGGCCCGGTGCAGCTGATTGGTCCGGAACCGCAGCAGCGCCGCCTCCTGCTCGCCCTGCTTGGTCTCGGTCACGTCCTGGAACAGCCAGCCGACGCCCAGTGGAACGGGCTCCTCCGCGAGCGGCGACGCCAGCCGCAGGAAGCCGCTGCGCCAGCACCGCCGCTGTTCGCCCTCGGGCATGCGCACGCTCACCCAGATCTCGGCGGGCGCAGGCGGCGCGCCCTCCGCGAGCACATGGGTGAGCGCGCTCTCCAGCTCCTCCACACCCTGGGCGAGCAACTCCCCGAGCGGCCGGCCGAGCACGGACGTGCGCCCGATCCCGAGGGCACGGGCCGCGTGCGCGTTCACGACGGCGGGCCGCAGATCGGCGTCGACCAGGACAACGCCCCAGCTCGCGTCCTCGAACAGCGCCTCGCTCAGCGCGATGGACCGCTCCAGGTCTATCTGCGCGTGCACCTCGCTGAAGGCGCAGTACACACCGGCCGGCTTCCCGTCCGGGCCGCGCACGGCCGCGGACTGCGTGCGCACCAGCACCCGCCCGCCGTCCTTCGTCAGCAGCGCGAACTCGTGCACCTGCCGCCCGGGGGCCTGCATGGCGGACATCAGCCGCCCCTCGACCTCCTCGGCGTCCGCGGGGCGTACGGCCCATCCGGCGAACCCCTGACGGCCCACGGCCTCGGCGGCGGTCCACCCCAGGATCCGTTCGGCCTCCCGGTTCCAGTGGGTCACCGCCCCGTCCGCGTCGAAGGCGCACAGCGCCGCGTCCATGCCGTCGAGCAGCGCGGCAAGGAGATCCGAACCACCCGAGCCCTCCGGACCGTCCCGCCCGGGTTCGTCCGGTCCGAGCTCGTCCGTGGTCCCACTACGCCGGGAAGCACTCACCTGGACCCCCTGCCAAGCTGCGTCCGCACCTACGGCGCGTCGGTTCGCTCACTTGTCATCATCTAACTGGAACGTGACGCAGCACACATCGAGTTCCCCAAGATTGAAGGAATCGTTGCGCGCCGGAGACGCGCATCGGCAGCTAAGCGCTCCGCCGGAAGTGCCGCGATGCGTCGTCGGCCGTCTGCGGCGCCATCGTGGCTGGTCGCGCAGTTCCCCGCGCCCCTGCAGGGCGCTGCCGAACCGCAGCGGACTTAGCCCGACCTGCTTAGTGGTAGTTCGTTAAATCCGGCAGTAGAGGTCAATGCCGTGTCCGGTGGTGACCGCGTCGATCAGGGCCTGGAGCTCGGAGGGAGGGTCCTTGTCCGTCCAGGCTTGCCACCACCGATTGAGGGTGACGGCGGGGGTGAGCCAGGAACGGATGGCTCGTAAGGCCCTGGGCCAGCAAGGCTGTTGGGGCTGGTGGGACGGGGCGGGTCCCCCTCTCTGGCACCTCGTCGGGGCAGGGGTCCGGCGCGGACTTGGAAGTCGGCCCAGCCGAGTTCGTCCTTGACCTGTTTGTAGCTCTGCTCGATCCACGGCCGCAGGCCGTAGAGGCGGACGATCTCGGCGAGGTCGGCCGGCGGGTGTGGGCTGGTGGTGGCGTGGAGTGCATCAGGGTGGGGCAGGTTGGTGGCCAGGTACCAGGTGGCCTTCTCCGGCAGGCTGGCTGGGTCGGTGGTGGCCACGACCAGGCGGCAGGGTGAGTCGGGGCCGTAGCCGGCCAGGCGGGCGTCGGCGGCCCACCAGGTCTCGGTGTGCCCGTCGCGGAAGTGACGCTTAACGGGTGTCCAGTCGCCGGGATGCTTGGCATTCTTCCAGGTCAGGGCGTGGGCGGCTTCGATGGGGGTGTGTGGCTGGTCGGCCGGGGCCCAGGTGCCGCGGTGCGGTTTGAGGGCGACGACGTAGGCCAGGCCGGCCTCGCGTAGCGCGAGGTACCAGTCGTCGCTGACGGAGTAGGCGCAGTCGGCGACCACCGCCCGGCAGCCGAAGCCCGCCTCCTTCGCGCGGGCCGCGAGGGCAGCGGCCAGCTGCGGTTTCGTGCGGAAGGCCGGATCGGAGCGGCCGCGGGTGAAGTGGTGGGCGGGGGTGTAGGGAGTGGCGTGCAGCGGGTAGTACACGCGGCCGTCGGTCCACAACGTGGTCACCGTGACGATGCCGCTGTCGGTCTTGCCGTACCGGCCCAGCCACTGCCGGCCCACGTGCGCGGTCGCCGTGCCGTCCTTGCGGTCCCCGGAGTCGTCGATCACGATGACCCCGCCGTCGTGCGGAGCCGTCGCCGACTGCTCGCGTAGCAGCTCAAGCCGCCGGTCGTTGACCCGTTCGGCCTCCCACGGGGACTCGGACAGGAAGAACTGCAGCCGCTGCACCCCCGGCATTCGCGCACCTGCCACCGGCTCCGCCCCTGCCAGGCAGGTGATCGTCTTGTTCCGCTCCCTCGGCGCCAGCAGCCCGGTCAGATACTCGCGAAAACCTCGCCTCTGGGCCAGGCTGAAGAAGAGGTCGTCGAACCGGGCCGCGTAGTCCTCCAACGGACCCGGCGCAGGCGGACACGGACGGCGAGCGGTCATCTTCAGCCCCCTGCAAGGAAGTTGATTCCTACCACCGGCCTACGACCAACCCGGCCTGCCGTCAACCCACACCAGCGCCGAATTTAACGAACTACCGTTAGAAAGCGCTCCCGCCCTGCTCCAGGCGCAGATCCACCCATTCCACGGTCTCCCCGTCCAGCACATACCGGTCGACCTCCACGAACCCGCGTGCCCGTGCGAACCGCAGTCCGTCCTCGTTGACGGCCAGCACACAGGTCTCGATCGCCCGGGCGCCGAGCACGCGCGCGTGCGCGAGCCCCTTCTCGTAGATCACCGCCCCGAAGCCCTGTCTGCGGAACTCGGGCAGCACGCGCGCGATGACCGTCGCCACGGCCTCCTCGTCCACCGGCGGCCGCACGGTCGAGCAGCCGACCAGGACGTCCCCGAGATAGGCGTTCTCCAGATGGAAGCGGCCGCTGCGCTCCCGTACCTCTGCGAGGTTCATCGCGGCGGGCGGCACGATGACGTTGTGCACCTGCCGCCACTGCTCGAGCATGGCGTCGCCGACGACCGTCTCTGTACGAAGATCAGACACCGCAGCAGACAACCGCACACCGCGCCGAGCGTCAACGGAGTTCGGCGGCACGGCCGGTGACCAGCACAGATGTGGCGACTTCAAACATCCCGGAAAAACGGTTGATCGTGCGCCGATCGGTTTCTAAGGTGTCGGCTACACGAGAAGGGAGGTGGTTCGGCAGATGTATGAAAACCGGACGCGTGAGGTGACTGCGGGCTAGCGGCCCGCCACCACACTCAGTGCGGTGCCGGACCAGCACGTGACAGACGCGTGCAGCCGGCCCAATCCCAGCAGTCACCCGACCCGCGAGCTCGCCGGTACGTCCGGCCGGCTCCCCCGCCTTGGGCGGAGGGAACCCGAGCTCGCGGGTCGTCTGCGTTCAGGCACGCTCAGGGGCTGAGGCGTTCCACACGCCAGCTGCCGTCGGGCTCCGCCACATAGCGCAGCCTGTCGTGCAGACGGTTCTCGCGGCCCTGCCAGAACTCGACCGTCTGCGGGGCCACCCGGAAGCCGCCCCAGTTCGGCGGCACGGGGACCTGCTCGCCCTCGGGGTAGCGGGCCGCCAGTTCGGCGTAGGCGGCCTCGAGGTCGCTGCGGGTGGCGATGACCGAGGACTGGGCGCTGGCCCAGGCGCCGAGCTGGGAGCCGTGCGGGCGGGTGCGGAAGTACGCGGCGGTCTCGTCGCGGCCCGTGCGCCGGGCGATGCCCGTGACGATGACCTGGCGTGCCATCGGATGCCAGGGGAACAGCAGCGAGACGTACGGGTTCTCGGCGAGGTCGCGGGCCTTGCGGGAGCCGTAGTTGGTGTAGAAGACGAAGCCCTGCTCGTCGAAGTGCTTCAGCAGCACCGTGCGGGAGCTGAGGCGGCCCTGCGCGTCGGCCGTGGAGACGATCATCGCGTTCGGCTCGTAGAGGTGGGCCTCCGTCGCGGCCTGCTTGAACCAGCGCGCGAACTGCGCCACCGGCGTGGCGGGCAGGTCGGCCTCGGCGAGGCCCTCGTCCCGGTACTGCTTGCGCATCGAGGCGGGATCGGGGTGGACGGCGTCTCGGTCGGTCACGCGATCATCTTGCCGTATGGACGGCCGCCGGCGTGGGCCGTCCCCGGTCCTGGAGGTGGCACTCAGTGCCACCAAGCACTCCCCAAAGGTGGCACTCGGGGATATTGTGCTGCTGCCATCCCATCCCGATTGGGTGACCGCCTGCCGTACCGGGCATCACAGGGGTGACCGCTCGGGACCGCGAGTCCTTCGACCTGAGGCTTCGGTCGCACACATCATGAGGAGCCGCCTGATGTCCGACTTCGTACCCGGACTCGAAGGAGTCATCGCGTTCGAAACGGAGATCGCCGAACCGGACAAGGAGGGCGGCGCCCTCCGCTACCGGGGCGTCGACATCGAGGACCTGGTCGGCCATGTCTCCTTCGGCAACGTGTGGGGGCTGCTCGTCGACGGTGCCTTCAATCCCGGACTGCCGCCCGCCGAGCCGTTCCCCATTCCGGTGCACTCCGGTGACATCCGCGTGGACGTCCAGTCGGCGCTGGCCATGCTCGCGCCGGTGTGGGGCCTGAAACCGCTGCTGGACATCGACATCGAGCAGGCCCGGGACGATCTGGCCCGTGCGGCCGTGATGGCCCTGTCGTACGTCGCCCAGTCGGCGCGCGGTCAGGGTCTGCCGATGGTGCCGCAGCGTGAGATCGACAAGGCGCAGTCCGTGGTCGAGCGGTTCATGATCCGCTGGCGGGGCGAGCCCGATCCCAAGCACGTGGCCGCCGTCGACGCCTACTGGACGTCCGCCGCCGAGCACGGCATGAACGCCTCCACCTTCACCGCCCGTGTGATCGCGTCCACGGGCGCGGATGTCGCGGCCGCTCTGTCGGGTGCCGTCGGCGCCATGTCGGGGCCGCTGCACGGCGGGGCGCCCTCCCGTGTCCTCGGCATGATCGAGGAGATCGAGCGGACGGGGGACGCGGAGGCGTACGTCAAGGGCGCCCTGGACCGGGGTGAGCGCCTGATGGGCTTCGGTCACCGGGTGTACCGCGCGGAGGACCCACGCGCGCGCGTGTTGCGCCGTACCGCCCGTGAACTCGGCGCGCCCCGCTTCGAGATCGCCGAGGCGCTGGAGAAGGCGGCCCTGGAGGAGCTGCACAACCGCCGCCCGGACCGGGTTCTGGCGACGAACGTGGAGTTCTGGGCGGCGATCATGCTGGACTTCGCCGAGATCCCGGCGCACATGTTCACGTCGATGTTCACCTGTGCCCGTACGGCCGGCTGGTCGGCGCACATCCTGGAGCAGAAGCGGACGGGCCGCCTGGTGCGCCCGTCCGCCCGCTATGTCGGCCCCGCTCCGCGCAGCCCGCGGGAGATCGAGGGCTACGAGGAGATCGCGCACTAGGTGTATTGATCACGAGCGGGACCAGAACACCGAGCGCGATTCAGTCCAGCGCCTCGTCCAGCAGGGCCGCCCACTGGGCGACGACCCGGTCGCGGCGGCCCGTGTCGTCGGTGAGGAGGTTGGCGAGACCGAGGCCGCGGGCCATGTCGAGGAGGCCCTGGACGGTTTCGCGTACGCCGGGCCGGGACTCGTCGGCGCCGAGGAGGTCGACGGCGATGCGGTGGGTCTCGCGGCCCACGCGGGCCTCCAGCTCGGTGACCCGCGGGCGCAGCTGGTCCTCGTTGGAGGCGGCGACCCACAGATGCAGTGCGGCGCGGAAGAGCGGGCCGGTGTAGAGGTCGACGAGGGCCGTCACCACAGCGCGCCGGTCCTGCCCCGCGCCCTCGGGGAACAGGGCGCGCAGGGCGGTCGAGCGTTCCTCGGCGACGTACTCGACGGCTGCGGTGAACAGGTCCTCGCGGGTCGGGAAGTGGTGCTGGGCGGCGCCGCGGGAGACGCCGGCGCGTTCGGCGACGACGGAGACCGTGGAGCCCGCCCAGCCGTGCTCGGCGAGGCAGGCCACGGCGGCTTCCAGGAGCCGCTGCCGGGTGGCCCGGCTGCGGTCCTGTTTGGGGACGCGTTCGCGTTCGGGTGTGGTCACACCGCCCATGTGGGGTCCCGTCGTTCAAGGAAGGCCGACATTCCCTCGCGGGCGTCGGCGGAGGCGAACAGCCGGGCGGAGAGTCTGCCCAGTTCGCCCTTGTCCTGGTCGAATGCCTCCAGCACCTTAGCCGTGAGCAGCCGTTTCGTCTCGGCCAGGGCCTGGGGCGCGGACCGGCGCAGCCCGTCCAGGACGGGTGCCAGTACCTCGTCGACGTCGTCGCCGGCCGCGGTCAGCAAGCCGATACGGGCGGCCTCGGCGGCGTCGAAGCGTTCGCCGGTGAGGTAGTAGCGGGCCAGTGCGCGCGGGTCCGTACGGGGCAGCAGCGGCAGCGAGATGACCGCGGGGGCCACCCCGATCCGTACCTCCGTGAACGCGAACGACGCCGCGCCCGACGCGGCCGCGATGTCGCACGCGCCCAGCAGACCGAGGCCGCCCGCGCGGACGTGCCCGGTGACCCGCGCGACGACCGGCTTGGGCAGCTCGACGATCTGCCGCAGCAGACCGGCCATCGCGTCCGGCGGCGGCGGGTCGCGCAGGTCGGCGCCCGCGCTGAAGGTGTTGCCGGTGTGGGTGAGGACGATCGCGCGTACCTCGCCGTCCTCGGCGGCGCGGGTCAGCGCGTCCGCCAGGTCGCCCACGAGCGCGGCGGACAGGGCGTTGCGGTTGTGCGCCGAGTCGAGCGTGAGCGTCTCGACGGCACGCGCGCGTGTGCGCTGGATCAGGGTCACGACTGTTCCCTGAGCTGCCGGCGCAGGATCTTGCCGGAGGCCGCCCTCGGCACCCCGTCGATGAAGGTGACCTGGCGGACGCGTTTGTAGGGGGAGACGCGTTCGGCGACGTACATCATGATCTCTCCTTCGGAGAGGTCGGCGGCGGCCGGCTGGCGGACGACGTAGGCGTGCGGGATCTCGTTGCCCTCGTCGTTGTAGACGCCGATGACGGCGGCGTCCGCGATGCCGGGGTGGGTGAGCAGCAGGGCCTCCAGTTCGGCGGGGGCCACCTGGAAGCCCTTGTACTTGATGAGCTCCTTGACCCGGTCCACGACGAACAGCCAGCCGTCGGCGTCGGCATGGCCGACGTCGCCGGTGTGCAGCCAGCCGTCGGGGTCGATCATGGCGGCGGTGGCGTCGGGGCGGCCGAGGTAGCCCTTCATGACCTGGGGTCCGCGGATGAGGATCTCCCCGGACTCGCCGATGCCGAGGTCCTTGTCGGGCTCGTCGAGGGAGACGATCCGCATCTCGGTGCCGGCGATGAGCTTGCCGACCGTCCCCGGCGGCGGGTTATCGGCGCCGACGGGGACGACATGTGTGCCCGGCGACAGTTCCGTCATGCCGTACGCCTGGCCGACCGGCGGCAGACCGAGCCGCCGGGAGCAGGCGGCCGCCAGCTGGGCGTCCAGGGGGGCCGCGGCGCTGATGATGTACTCCAGCGACGACAGGTCGTACTGCGCGACCGCCGGATGCTTGGCCAGGGCCAGGACGATCGGCGGGGCCACGTACAGGCCGGTGATGCGGTGGTTCTGGATGGCCGCGAGGAACGTGTCCAGTTCGAAGCGCGGCAGGAGCACGACGGTGGCGCCCTGGCGCAGGGGCGCGTTCATCAGGGCCGTCAGACCGTAGATGTGGAAGAAGGGCAGCACGGCCAGGATGCGGTCGCCGGGCCCCATCGCGATGACGGGTTCCAGCTGGGCGAGGTTGGTGGCGATCTGCCGGTGCGTGAGCATCACGCCCTTGGGCACGCCGGTGGTGCCCGAGGAGTACGGGAGGGCCGCCACGTCCTCCACCGGGTCGATGGCGACCTGAGGCTCGGGGGCCGCCGAGGCCAGCATGTCGATGAGCGAGCGATGTCCGGGGGCGCTGTCGCAGACGAAGATCTCCTGGACGCCGCCCGCGATCTCCGCGGCCCGGCGCGCGATGTCCAGCAGCGGCGAGACGGTGACGATCCAGCGGGCCGCCGAGTCGGCGAGCTGCTTGGCAAACTCCTCGGGCGTGGCGAGCGGGTGCACGGTGGTGACGGAGGCACCCGCGCGCGTGGCGGCGTAGAAGGCGGTCGGGAAGGCGATCGTGTTGGGGCTGTGCAGGGCGAGGACGTCGCCCTTGCGCACGCCGGCGTCGGCGAGCGCGGCAGCGATGCGCCGGTGGAAGCGGTCCAGCTGTTCGTACGTGAGGGTGGTGCCGTCGGTGCCGTCGATCAGGGCGGGCGCGTCACCGAACTCGGCGGCCCGGCCGAGCACCGCCTCGTGGATGGGGAGTTCGACGGGCGCAACGTCTTCGTACTCGCTTCGGAACACGGTTCCTCCTGGCACGACTCGGTGCGTCAAGCGCTGTCTAGTACGACTTGGGCAGACCCAGGGTCTGGTGGGAGACGTAGTTGAGAATCATCTCCCGGCTCACCGGAGCAATACGAGACACGCGCGCGGCCGTTATCAGCGAGGCAAGCCCGAACTCCCGCGTGAGGCCGTTGCCGCCGAGGGTGTGCACGGCCTGGTCGACGGCCTTCACACAGGCTTCCCCGGCCGCGTACTTGGCCATGTTGGCGGCCTCTCCGGCCCCCGCGTCGTCGCCCGCGTCGTACAGGAGAGCCGCTTTCTGCATCATCAGACGGGCGAGTTCGAGGTCGATGTGCGCCTGGGCGAGGGGGTGGGCGATGGCCTGGTGGGCGCCGATGGGGACCTCGAAGACCGTGCGGTCACGGGCGTACTCGATCGCCTTCGCCAGCGCGTAGCGGCCCATGCCGATCGCGAAGGCGGCCGTCATGATGCGTTCGGGGTTGAGACCGGCGAACAGCTGGAGCAGGCCCGCGTCCTCGTCGCCGACGAGCGCGTCGGCGGGCAGCCGTACGTCGTCGAGGGTCAGCTCGAACTGCTTCTCCGCGCCGCGCAGTTCCATGTCGATACGGCGCCTGGTGAAGCCGTCCGCGTCGCGCGGGACGATGAACAGGCAGGGCTTGAGGCGGCCGGTACGGGAGTCCTCGGTGCGGCCGACGATGAGGGTGGCGTCGGCGATGTCGACGCCCGAGACGAAGACTTTCCGGCCCGTGAGCAGCCAGTCCCCGGTGTCCGGGTCGCGGCGGGCGGTGGTGGTGATGCGGTGGGAGTTGGAGCCCGCGTCGGGTTCCGTGATGCCGAACGCCATGGTGCGGGTGCCGTCCGCCAGGGCGGGGAGCCAGTCCTGTTTTTGCTTGTCGGTGCCGAAGCGGGCGATCACTGTGCCGCAGATTGCGGGAGAGACGATCATCATGAGCAGGGGGGCGCCGGCTGCGCCGAGTTCTTCCAGGACGATGGAGAGTTCGGCGATTCCGCCGCCGCCTCCGCCGTATTCCTCGGGCAGGTTGACGCCGATGTAGCCGAGCTTGGCGGCTTCCTGCCAGAGGTCGGTGGGGTAGGCGCCCTGGTCCACCAGCTGGGTTATGTAGTCGCGGCCGTAGCGCTTGCCGAAGGCCGCGACGGCTGCTCGAAGGTCCTTGTGTTCCTCGGATTCGATGAGGGTCGTCATGGGGACTCCTCCGGATGCGGGTTGTATGTGGCTGGTCGCGCTCACGCGGCGGAGCCGCAATTGATACAGCCCCGCGCCCCTAGGCGGGTTGCACTACCGCCAGCAACATGCCGGGCTCCACCTGTTGGCCGGGTGCTGCGTGCAGGGCGCTCAGGACTCCTGTGGCCGGGGCTGTGACCTTGTGCTCCATCTTCATCGCCTCCAGCCACAACAGGGGCTCACCGGCTTCGACGGCGGCCCCTACTGCCAGGCCCTCGGCGATTCTGACGACCGTGCCCGGCATCGGGGCCAGCAGGGAGCCGGGGGCGTGCTGGGTCGTGGGGTCGGGGAAGCGGGGCAGGGCCGTGAGGGTGGTGGTGTTGACGTAGACCTGGTCGTCGCCGTACCGCGCGACCTCGAACCTCCTTTGCACGCCGTCCACTTCCAGTACGACGACACCGGCGTCGGCGTGCACCACCCGCACCCCGTCCGCCGCCAGGCCGCCCCCGCGGGTGTGGTGGTAGCGAGCCTCGTGTTCCTCGCCCGCCATCCCGTAGCGCTTCGTCTGCGGCTGGGACGGGACGTTGCGCCAGCCGCCGAAGCGGGAGCGGGAGCGGGCGTCGGCGAGCGCCGCGGCCAGCGGGGCGTGCGGGTCGGGGGCCGCAGCGGTCAGGTCCGGGAGGTGGCGGTCGTAGAAGCCCGTGTCCATCGCGGCGGTCGTGAACTCCTTGTGCCGCAGGGAGCGTACGAGGAGGTCCCGGTTGGTGAGCGGGCCGTGGATCGCCGCCCGCTCCAGGGCGCCGGCCAGCCTGCGGATCGCCTCCGCGCGCGTGGGGGCGTGGGCGACGGCCTTGGCGAGCATGGGGTCGTAGTGGACGCCGATCTCGTCGCCGTCCTCGTAGCCCGTGTCCAGGCGCACGCCGGGCATGGTCAGGCGGTGCAGCGTGCCGGTCTGCGGGGTCCAGTCGCTCGCCGGGTCCTCGGCGTAGAGGCGGGCCTCGATCGCATGGCCACGCGCGCGTGGGGGGTCCTGGGCGAGGGTGCGGCCCTCGGCGATGCGGATCTGCTCCGCCACCAGGTCGAGGCCGAACACCGCTTCGGTCACGGGGTGTTCCACCTGGAGGCGGGTGTTCATCTCCAGGAAGTGGGCCTTGTCACCGGCCACCAGGAACTCGACCGTACCGGCGCCGACGTAGTCGACGGCGCGGGCGGCGCGTACGGACAGCGTGTGCAGCTCTTCCGTGAGCTCCTCGGACAGGCCGGGCGCCGGGGCCTCCTCGATCACCTTCTGGTGGCGGCGCTGGAGGGAGCAGTCACGGGTGCCGAGCGCCCAGACGGTGCCGTGGGTGTCGGCGAGGATCTGGACCTCGACATGCCGGCCGTTCTCCACATAGGGCTCCAGGAAGACCTCGCCGTCACCGAAGGCGCTCGCCGCCTCGGCGCGCGCGCCCTCCAGCGCGGCGTCGAGCTCCGCCAGACGGCGCACGATCCGCATCCCGCGCCCTCCGCCGCCGGCAGCCGCCTTCACCAGCACCGGCAGGTCGCCCTCGGTGACCTCGCGCAGCGACGAGATCCCCATCAGCTTCTTCGCCCGCGTCTTGGACGCCATGGCCTCGATCGCCTCCGGCGGCGGCCCGATCCAAACCAGGCCCGCGTCGAGGACGGCTCGCGCGAAGTCCGCGTTCTCGGAGAGGAAGCCGTAGCCCGGGTGCACGGCGTCCGCGCCGGCCGCGACCGCCGCCTTCACGATCAGATCGCCGCGCAGATACGTCTCCGCGGGCGCCGCCCCCGGCAGTCGTACCGCCGTGTCGGCCACGCGCGCGTGGAGGGCGTTCTCGTCGGCGTCCGAGTGCACGGCGACCGTCCGGATTCCCCACTCACGGCAGGTGCGGAAGACACGGCAGGCGATCTCGCCGCGGTTCGCCACCAGTACGGAAGTAATCATGAGCCTCACATCCGGAAGACGCCGAAGCCACCGCGCGCGCCCTCGTAGGGCGCCGTGTGGATCGCGGACAGGCACAGGCCGAGGACGGTTCGGGTGTCGCGCGGGTCGATGACGCCGTCGTCGTACAGCCGCCCCGACAGGAACATCGGCAGCGACTCGGACTCGATCTGCTGCTCCACCATGGCCCGCAGGGCGGCGTCCGCCTCCTCGTCGTACGGCTGTCCCTTCGCGGCCGCCGACTGCCGGGCGACGATGGAGAGCACGCCGGCGAGCTGCTGCGGGCCCATGACGGCCGACTTGGCGCTGGGCCAGGCGAACAGGAAGCGGGGGTCGTAGGCGCGACCGCACATGCCGTAGTGACCGGCGCCGTACGAGGCCCCCATGAGGACGGAGAGGTGGGGCACGCGCGAGTTGGAGACCGCGTTGATCATCATCGCGCCGTGCTTGATGATGCCGCCCTGCTCGTACTCCTTGCCGACCATGTAGCCGGTGGTGTTGTGCAGGAAGAGCAGCGGGATGTCGCACTGGTTGGCGAGCTGGATGAACTGGGCGGCCTTCTGGGACTCCTCGCTGAAGAGGACCCCTTGGGCGTTCGCCAGGATGCCGACCGGGTAGCCGTGGAGGGCCGCCCACCCCGTCGTCAGGCTCGTCCCGTACAGCGGCTTGAACTCGTCGAAGTCGGAGGCGTCGACGACCCGGGCGATGACCTCGCGCGGATCGAAGGGGGTCTTGAGGTCACCCGGGACGATGCCGAGAAGTTCCTCCTCGTCGTACTTGGGGGGCGCCGCCGGACCCGGATCGCCGTACGCCTTGCGGTGGTTGAGGCGGGCGACCACCCGGCGGGCCTGCCGCAGAGCGTCCTGCTCGTCGACCGCGAAGTAGTCCGCGAGACCCGACACACGCGCGTGCATCTCGGCGCCGCCGAGCGACTCGTCGTCGCTCTCCTCGCCGGTGGCCATCTTCACCAGCGGCGGCCCGCCGAGGAACACCTTCGCCCGCTCCTTGACCATGATCACGTGGTCGGACATGCCGGGGACGTAGGCACCGCCCGCTGTCGAGTTCCCGAAGACGACGGCGACGGTGGGGATGCCGGCGGCGGACAGACGGGTGAGATCGCGGAAGATCGCGCCCCCGGGGATGAAGATCTCCTTCTGGGACGGCAGGTCGGCACCCCCGGACTCGACGAGGCTGATGCAGGGCAGCCGGTTGGCGAGCGCGATGTCGTTGGCCCGCAGGGCCTTCTTCAGCGACCAGGGGTTGCTTGCACCACCGCGCACCGTCGGATCATTGGCGGTGATCAGGCACTCCACGCCCTCGACGACCCCGATGCCGGTGACGAGCGAGGCGCCCACCGTGTAGTCGCTGCCCCAGGCCGCCAGCGGCGACAGCTCCAGGAACGGGGTGTCGGGATCGAGAAGCAGCTCGATGCGCTCACGGGCGAGAAGCTTGCCGCGCCCCCGGTGCCGGGCGAGGTACTTCTCGCCGCCGCCCGCGAGGGCCTTGGCGTGCTCGGCGTCGAGGTCGGCGAGCTTGGCGAGCATGGCCTCGCGGTGGGCCCGGTAGTCCGGGCCTGCGGTGTCCAGGGTGGTCGCAAGTACCGTCACAGCAGGGCCTCCGGAATGTCCAGGTGGCGGGAGCGCAGCCATTCGCCGAGGGCCTTGGCCTGCGGATCGAATCGGTGCTGGGCGGCGACGCCCTCGCCGAGGATGCCCTCGACGACGAAGTTGAGCGCGCGGAGGTCGGGCAGGGCGTGCCGGACCACGTTCAGGCCGGCCGTCTCCGGCAGGAGTTCACGCAGCCGGTCGACGGTGAGGGTGTGGGCGAGCCACCGCCAGGCGTCGTCGGTGCGGGCCCAGACGCCGACGTTGGCGTTCCCGCCCTTGTCCCCGCTGCGGGCACCCGCGACAAGACCGAGAGGCGCGCGGCGGGTCGGTCCACCCGGCGGCAGCGGCTGGGGCAGGGACGGCTGCGGCACGTCGTCCAGTACGAGGGTGTCGTGGGCCGGAGGCACGGCGACCCGGCGCCCGTCATGGAGGACGGCCACATGGTCTACCTCACCATGGGGAACGTACACATCCTCGAAGACCCCAAAGGGTGCGCCCTTTCCAGGTGGCGCCACCACATGGAAGCCGGGGTAACTGGCGAGCGCCAGCTCGATGGCGGCCCCGCTGAGCGCCCGCCCCACCGCCGCCTGATCGGGGTCCCGTACGACGAGCCGCAGCAGTGCGCTGGCGGTCTCCTCGGTCGGCGCATCGGGCCGGTCGGTGCGGACCAGGTCCCAACGGACGTCCGCGGGAAGGGACTTGGCGAGCGCGTCGGTCATCTGCTCCCGCACGAGCGCGGCCTTGGCCTCGATGTCGAGTCCGGTCAGAACGAAGGTGACCTCGTTGCGGAAGCCGCCCAGGCGATTGAGCCCGACCTTCAGGGTCGGCAGCGGGGCCTCTCCGCGCACCCCCTCGATCCGTACCCGGTCGGGGCCGTCCTGGGTGAGCCGTACGGTGTCCAGACGGGCGGTGACGTCGGGTCCCGCGTACCGGGCGCCCGCGGTCTCGTACAGGAGCTGGGCGGTCACCGTGCCGACGTCGACGAAACCGCCGGTGCCGGGGTGCTTGGTGATGACGGCGGTGCCGTCCTCGTGGAGTTCGGCGAGGGGGAAGCCGGGGCGGCGGACGTCACGGTGGCCGTCGTTGAAGAACGCGTAATTGCCGCCGGTGGCCTGCGTCCCGCACTCCAGCACATGCCCGGCGACGACGGCGCCCGCGAGCCGGTCGTAGTCGTCCCGGGCCCAGCCGAAGTGGGCCGCGGCGGGGCCGGTGACCAGGGCGGCGTCCGTGACCCGCCCGGTGATCACGACATCGGCGCCCTCACTGAGACAGGCCGCGATACCGAAGCCGCCGAGGTAGGCGTGGGCGGCGAGGCTGCCGGGGTGGGCAGCCGTGAGGTCGTCGCCCTCGACATGCGCCACGCGGAGGGGGATGCCGAGACGGCCGGCCAACTCCCGTACGCGATCGGCAAGTCCGGCGGGGTTGAGCCCACCTGCGTTGGTGACGATCCGGACGCCCCGCTCGTGGGCCGGCCCGAGACACTCCTCCAGCTGCCTCAGGAAGGTGCGGGCGTACCCGGCGCCGGGGTCCTTCATCCGGTCCCGGCCCAGGATGAGCATCGTCAGCTCGGCGAGGTAGTCACCGGTGAGGACGTCGAGTTCGCCGCCGGTGAGCATCTCGCGCAGGGCGTCGAAACGGTCGCCGTAGAAGCCGGAGGCGTTGCCGATGCGGAGGGTCATCGGTCCGTTCCCTTCGGCTCACGTCCCGTGCCCGGCGGGCCGGCGAAGGCCTGGGCGATGTCCAGCCAGCGGTCCGCTTCCAGGCCGACGGCGTGCAGGGCGAGGTCGGCGCGGTGCGCCCGCTGGGTGACCAGGAGACAGAAGTCGAGGGCGGGGCCGGTGACGCGTTCGGGGGCGTCTTCGGGGCCGTACACCCACAACTCGCCCGAAGGCGCGGTGAGTTCCACGCGGAACTCCTCAAAGGGCGCGGGCAGTCCGTGCACGCCGAAGGAGAAGTCGCGGGTGCGGACGCCGAGGCGGGTGATGTGCCGGATCCGGTCGGTCGGGGTCCGGACCACACCCAGGGCGTCGGCGACGTCCTGTCCGTGGGCCCAGGTCTCCATCAGCCGTGCGCTCGCCATGGAGGCGGTGGACATGGGCGGCCCGTACCAGGGAAAACGCGCACCGTCGGGCGCGGCCCGCAGGGCGTCCTCCAGGGCCTTGCGCCCGCTCCGCCAGTCCGCGAGCAGCTGCGCGGGCGGCTTGGCGGCCCATTCCTCCGCGCCTTTGTCCACGAAGTCCCCGGGCGCGGTCAGCGCGGCCTCGACCTCACGGGCGAAGGCGTCCTGATCGGTCACGGCGAGCAGGGAGGAGTGGTCGGTCCAGGCGAGGTGGGCGATCTGGTGGGCGATGGTCCAGCCGGGGGCGGGGGTTTCGAGCGCCCACCGCTCCGCGCTCAACCCGGCCACGAGCCGGTCGAGTTCCTCGCTCTCCGCACACAGTTCGTCGATCACGGGCGTCGGGTCAGCCATGGGGTGAGCATGGCACCGGCCCAGGAAACAAGCAAGCATGCTTGCATTAATTTGTTTTTCCACAACTCCGGCACCTGTGTGCTTATGGGTGGCTACGCTCGGTGAGGGGAGGTGGTTGGCTTGCGAAGCCGTGTGCTTGACCCCGGGGCTTCACCGTTGGACTACTACGGGTTCGAGTTGCGCCGGGCGCGGGAAGCGGCGGGGCTGACGCTGGCGCAGCTCGGCTCGGTTGTCTTCTGTACGGGGTCGTTGATCGGGCAGATCGAGACGACGGCCAGGGTGCCGACCCGGGAGTTCTCGGAGCGGGTGGATGCGGCGCTGGGAACGGACGGGTTGTTCTCACGGTTGGTGGGGCTGGTCCTACGGAGCCAGTTGCCGGGGTGGTTTCAGCCGTATGCGGAGATGGAGGCGAGGGCGGCCTATATCTCCACGTACCAGGCGCAGTTGGTGTACGGGCTCCTTCAGACGGAGGCGTACGCGCGCGGTGCTCGGCACGAGGGGCGAGGACGACCTCGACGGCAAGGTGGCCGCCCGACTGGACCGCCAGCACATCCTGCAACGAGACCAACCACCGGTGATGTGGGTGGTGCTGAGCGAGGCGGTGCTGCATCAGGAGGTCGGCGGCCGGGAGGTCATGCGCGAGCAGCTGGCACATCTCCTGACACTGCAGAAGCGCCGGTGGCTGGAGATCCAGGTGCTGCCGTTCGAGGCGGGGGCGCACACGGGGCTGATGGGCTCGTTCACGCTCCTCCGCTTCGACAAGGACCCGGATGTCGTCTATACCGAGGACTTCGTCCAGGGGCACATGACGGCCAATCCGGAAGCAGTCAGGGAGGGTTCGGTTCGATACGATCATCTGCAAGCGGCCGCGCACTCCGTGGACGACTCGGCGGCCCTGATCGCCCGCGTGATGGAGGAACGCTATGGGATCGAACCTGAACGTGACGGGCGCGACGTGGCGTAAGTCGTCGTACAGCGGCGACACGGGCGGCGATTGTGTCGAATGCACCCCTCTCGGCGCCGCGTCCTGGCGTAAGTCGTCGTACAGCGGCGACACCGGCGGCGAATGCATCGAGGTCGCCGACCTCGCCCCCCACATAGCCGTCCGCGACTCCAAGAACCCCGACGCCGGAATCCTCACGGTCACCCCCGAGGCCTTCTCCGCATTCGTCGGACACTTCGTCCGCTGAGTCACCGCTCCGCCTTGCCTTGATCGCCCGCGTGACGGAGGAACGCTATGGGGAGCAGCCTGGACCTGACGCGCGCGCAGTGGCGTAAATCGTCGTACAGCGGCAGCAGTGGTGGTGATTGCATCGAGTGCGCGCCACTCGGCAGCGTCGCCTGGCGAAAGTCCTCCTACAGCGGCAGCAGCGGCGGCGAATGCATCGAGGTCGCCGACCTCGCCCCCCACATAGCCGTCCGCGACTCCAAGAACCCCGAAGGCGGAATCCTCACGGTCACCCCGGACGCCTTCTCCGCGTTCCTCGGCCACTTCGTCCGCTGAGTCACCGCTCCGCGTTGGCAGCGGCGCGGTAGATGATGCTGGCTGCCGCCAGATGTTCGCGTGCCCCCTCCGGCGCAGCCGCCACCTGCGCCAGGTATGCGGCTCGGCGGTACTCCTTCGCCGTCTCCGGGTGGCGCTCGATCTCGATCAGAGCCGCCCAGTGGTTGAGACAGGCGTGGACGGGACCGAGAGAACCATGCCGACCGCTTCCGCGAGCGCTTGGTCCCTAGCCTGGTCGTAGGCGGCCAGAAGCTGCGGGGCGACAACAGCGCAGGCGGCGCGCAGGGCAGCCGGAGTGCGCTCCGGGCGGGGGATCAACTCTTCGTGCACTCGCCCGACGCCAGTCCCACCGCACCCCGTCCTGCCCCACCCCGCGAAAACTCCTCCCCCGAGCTGTCACACATCCCTCCCCCCGCCCGTCAGACCGATGACGACGCACATTCGGGATCAAGAAGTGGGAGACGTGACCATGAGCGCAGAGAAGAAGATCGCGGTGGCCGGGGCGACCGGGCGGCTCGGACGGCATGTGGCGGACGTGCTCAAGGAGCGTGGGCATGACGTCGTACCGATGTCCCGGGCGACCGGTGTCGACATCGTGACCGGTGCGGGGCTGGCGGACGCGCTCGCAGGCGTGGACGTCGTGATCGACGCCGCGAGCACCCCCTCGCCCGACCGGCAGGAGGCCACGGAGTTCTTCACGGCCGCAGCCCGCAATCTGCACGAGGCAGGGCAGAAGGCCGGGGTCCGCCGGATGGTCGTCGTGTCGATCATCGGGATCGACGGCTCGACGACGGGTTACAACGCGGCGAAGCTGGAGCACGAGCGGGCCGTACTCGCCGGGCCTGTGCCGACGCGGGTGCTGCGGGCCGCGCAGTTCCATGAGTTCGTGGAGCAGCTGGTGCAGTGGGGGCGGCAGGGCGACACCGTGTACGTGCCGAAGATGCGGACGCAGCTGGTGGCGGCGCGGGCTGTCGCCGAGGCGTTGGTCGACCTGGCGGAGGCCGAGGACGCGCCGGGGGCGCGGGCACCCTTCCCGGAGGTGGCCGGGCCGCGCGAGGAGCGCCTGGAGGATGCGGTGCGGCTGCTGCTGGCCCGGCGGGAGCCGTCGGTGAAGGTGGCCGCCGTGAGCGACACGGACGACTCGCAGCGGGAGCTGTTCGAGGGGGGCGGGCTGCTGCCGGGCGCCGGGGCACGGCTGGCGGGGCCGACGTACGAGGAGTGGGTGGCCGCGGAGGCGGCGTGACGCGTCAGGCAGCATGACGCCTCAGCGTCCGCTCAGGCCTCCGGGGGCCGTAGCGTCCCTCGCCCCGCACAAGGAGCAGGTGGCCGCCAACGCAGCCCCTCAGACCTCCGGAGGCCGCGGCCTCCCCCGCCCCACCTGCGTCCGCACCGCGCCGATGCTCGCTGCGATGACCAGCGCGATCGCGGCGGCCTGCACCGCGGACAGCGCCTGGTCGAGGATCAGGAAGCCGGCCGTCGCGGCGAGGGCCGGTTCCAGGCTCATCAGGATGGCGAAGGTGGAGGCGGGCAGGCGGCGCAGGGCGAGGAGTTCGAGGGTGTAGGGGAGGACGGAGGAGAGGACCGCCACCGCCGAGCCCAGGGCGATCGTCGTCGGGTCGATGAGCTTCGCTCCCGACTCGGCGATGCCGAGCGGCAGCATGAGCAGCGCCCCGATCGCCATCGCCAGCGCGAGCCCGTCGGCCTGCGGGAACCGTCGGCCCGTGCGGGCGCTGAAGACGATGTACGCCGCCCACATGGCGCCCGCGCCCAGGGCGAAGGCGACTCCGATCGGGTCGAGGTCGCCGAAGCCTCCCCCGCTGAGGAGGAAGACGCCGGCGAGGGCGAGTGAGGCCCATACCAAGTTGATCGCGCGGCGGGAGGCGAGGACCGACAGGGCCAGGGGGCCGAGGACTTCGAGGGTGACCGCGGGGCCGAGCGGGATGCGGTCCACGGCCTGGTAGAACAGGCCGTTCATCGCGCCCATCGTGACACCGAAGACGATCACCGTGCCCCAGTCGGTGCGGGAGTGTCCGCGCAGCCGGGGGCGGCAGATCACGAGCAGCACCACGGCCGCCGCCATCAGCCGCAGGGTCACCACGCCGAGGGCTCCGGCCCTCGGCATCAGGGTCACGGCGAGCGCCGCGCCGAACTGGACCGAGATGCCGCCGGCCAGCACCAGCCCGACGGGACCGAGGGAACCCCGGCGACGCGAGGTACCCATGGGTGCGAGGTCGGGCTCAGTGGCTGAGGTGGCGGCGCTGGGCGTGGTCACGGGGCGGTCCAGGTGGCTCGGGTCAGGATTCGTTCATCGCGATGTACTGCCGAGTCCAGGGTAATAGACTTCAACAGGTGTGTGAACCCTTTTTGCAGCTGTCCCAGATGGTGGGGCGCCGCCGCGGCTAACGGCGTGCCATGTACAGGTCCAGCGCCTTGTGGAGCAGTTTGTTCAGCGGGAAGTCCCACTCCCCGAGGTATTCGACGGCCTCTCCGCCCGCGCCCACCTTGAACCGCAGCAGGCCCAGCAGATGGTTCGACTCCTCCAGTGTGTCGGTGATGCCCCGGAAGTCGTAGACGGCGGCGCCGAGTTCATGGGCGTCCGTCATCATCCGCCACTGCATGGCGTTGCTGGGCTGGACCTCGCGCCGGCGGCCGGTGGACGCGCCGTAGGAGTACCAGACATGGTCGCCGACGGTCAGCATCGTGGCCGCGGCGAGGACGTCGCCGTCGTGGCGTGCGAGGTAGAGCCGCATACGGTCGGGGTCCTCGGCGGTGAGCGCGGTCCACATCCGCTGGAAGTAGGGCAGCGGGCGCGGGATGAAACGGTCGCGCTCGGCCGTCTCGGCGTACAGCTCGTAGAAGGCGGGCAGGTCCTCGTGGCCGCCGCGGACGATCTGCACGCCCGCCTTCTCCGCCTTCTTGATGTTGCGCCGCCACTGCTGGTTGAGCCCGTGCCGGATGTCCTCCAGCGACCGTCCGGCGAACGGCACCTGGCAGACGTACCGGGGCTGTCCCACGGCGAAGCCGTCCTCGCCGCCCGGCTCGCTCTGCCGCCAGCCCGCGCCCCGCAGCCGGTCGGCGACCGCGGCGGCGGCCGGCTCGTACGAGGTCGGCTCCACGTCCCGCAGGCGCCGCGCCTCCGGGTCGGCGATCGCCGCCTTGACCGCCTCGGGGCTCCAGCGGCGTACGACGACGGGCGGGCCCATCTTCACCGAGAAGGCACCCCGTCCCTTGAGGTACGCGAGCATCGGCTCCAGCCAGCGGCCGAGGTCCGGGTCGGACCAGTCGATCAGCGGGCCCTCGGGCAGATACGCGAGGTACCTCTTCAGTCTCGGCAGCGGCCGGAGCAGCACCAGGCCCGCCCCGACCGGCGTCCCGCCCTCGTCGAACCACCCGAGGCTCTCCGCCCGCCAGTCCGGCTTCACATCGCCCCAGGACGGAACCTGCATGGGGCTGGCGGACGGGCGGGCCGCGACGAACGCCAGATGCTCCTCGCGGGAGATGGGCCTCAGACGGAGGGTCATGGGCGGGCTCCTTGCAGTGGATGATCTTGTCAGCGTAGGCCGTCAGCCCCGGCCGTCCTTGGATTCCGAGGCGTCCAGTCCCTCCGCCAGCACCTCCGCCAGATGCCTCCCCCGCACCCCCGCCAGCTGCTCCAGCTGGGTACGGCAGGAGTAGCCGTCCGCCAGGACCGCCGTCCCGTTCGCCGCGCCCCGTACCGACGGCAGCAGCTGGTCCTCCGCGCAGGCCCTGGACACCTCGAAGTGCCCTTTCTCGAAGCCGAAGTTGCCCGCCAGGCCGCAGCAGCCGCCGCTCAGCTCGCCGGTCAGGCCCGCCGCCTCGCGCAGGCGGCGGTCGGCCGCGTCGCCCAGGACCGCGTGCTGATGGCAATGCGTCTGGCCGACGACCGGACGGTTCAGCGAGGGCGGCGCCCAGTCGGGAGCCAGCCGCTCCAGCGCCTGAGCGAACGTGAGGACCCGCGCGGCGAGGCGGGCCGCGCGCGGGTCGTCGTGCAGCAGCTCGGGCAGGTCCGTGCGGAGGGCGGCGGCGCAGCTGGGCTCCAGGACGACGACCGGGACATCGGTCTCCAGCAGCGGCGCCATCAGATCGAGGGTGCGGCGCATCACCGTACGGGCATGGTCGAGCTGGCCCGTGGAGACGTACGTCAGCCCGCAGCAGACCCGGCCGCGGCGCGCCCTCAGCGGGTTGAAGCGGACCGATGTGCCGTCCGATGAGGTCCCCATCCGCAGCGTCGGCGGGAGGACCGCCGCGATGCCCGCCGCCTCCAGCACCCGCACGGCCGCCTGCCCCACGGACGGCGACAGATGCTCGGTGAAGGTGTCCGGCCACAGCAGCACGGTCGCGCGCGGCCCGTCACCGAACGGCCGCCGCCCCTCCACCGCGAGCCGCCGCATCTGCTCGGCGAGCCTCCTCCCCCACCACCGGCTGAACGTCTCCCCCGCCACCTCCGGAATCTCCCGCGCGGGATCGATCCCGCCGAGCGTCTTCGCCGCCCGCGCGAACAGCCGTACCGAAGCGAGCGCGTTGACCATCCGCCCCGCGCGCAGCCGCGCCACCCAGCGCAGCCACACCGGCAGCCGGCCCATCGTGTAATGGGCGGCCGGGCGACGCCGTCCCGCGTAGTGGTGGTGCAGGAACTCCGCCTTGTACGTGGCCATGTCGACCTCGACCGGACAGTCGGACCGGCAGCCCTTGCAGGACAGGCACAGGTCCAGTGCGTCCCGGACCTCGGCCGACCGCCAGCCGTCCGTCACCAGCTCGCCCGCGAGCATCTCGTGCAGCAGCCGGGCCCGTCCGCGCGTGGAGTGCTCCTCCTCACCGGTCGCCCGGAAGGAGGGGCACATCACCGCCGGGCCGGACACCGACGTCGTACGGCATTTCGCCACCCCCACACAGCGGCGCACCGCCGCCGAGAAGTCCCCGCCGTCCTCCGGGTAGCCGAAGGCGACGGCCACGGGTTCGCGGGGCAGGACGGAGAAGCGGAGGTTGGTGTCGAGGGGCGCGGGGCGCACCAGCATCCCGGGGTTGAGCAGGTCGTCCGGGTCCCAGACCCCCTTGGCCCGCTCGAAGAGGGCCACCGTCTGCGCGCCGTACATCCTGGGCAGCAGTTCGGCGCGCGCCTGCCCGTCCCCGTGCTCCCCGGACAGTGAACCGCCGTGCGAGACGACCAGGTCGGCGAGCTCCTCCGAGAAGCGCCGGAAGCGGGCGATCCCCGCCGGTGTCATCAGGTCGAAGTCGATACGGACGTGGATGCAGCCGTCCCCGAAGTGACCGTACGGCGTGCCGCGCAGACCGTGAGCGGCCATCAGCCCCCTGAACTCGCGCAGATACGCGCCCAGCCGGGCCGGCGGCACCGCGCAGTCCTCCCAGCCGGGCCACGCCTCCGTGCCGTCCGGCATCCGGGTCGCCGTACCGCTCGCGTCCTCGCGGATGCGCCACAGCGCCCGCTGCCCGGCCGGATCGGTCACCACCAGCGAGTCGACGACATCGGCCGCCCGCACGACCGCCTCCGCACGCGCGCGTGCCTCCGCCGCCGTAGCGCCGCCGGTCTCCACGAACAGCCAGGCCCCGCCCCTCGGCAGCACGGCCGCGGACGGCACCAGATCCGCGGCCATCCCCTCCACCGTGAGCGGCCCGTGCGGCAGCAGTCCGGCCGCGGCCTCGGCCGCCGCGCTCTCGTCGGGGTACGCCAGCACGGCGAGCGCACGCGCGCGGGGTGCCTCGACCAGTCGTACGACGGCCTCCGTCAGCACGCCCAGCGTGCCCTCCGCACCGCAGAAGGAGCGGGCCACATCGGCACCCCGCTCCGGCAGCAGGGCGTCCAGCGCATAGCCGGAGATACGGCGGGGCAGCCCGGGAAAGCCGGTGCGCAGCAGCGCCAGCTCGCCCTCCACCAGTTCCCGCAGGCCGCCCGGCGCCCCGGCCCAGCCCCGCCCGAGCCGCAGCCGCTCCCCGCGGGCGGTGACCACCGACAGCTCGCGCACGCTGTCCGCCGTCGTCCCCCAGGCCACCGAGTGGGAGCCGCACGCGTTGTTGCCGATCATCCCTCCGAGCGTGCAGCGGCTGTGGGTGGAGGGGTCCGGGCCGAAGAGGAGCCCATGCGGGTCGGCGGCCTCCTGGAGGCGGTCGAGGACGAGGCCCGGCTCGACGACGGCGGTGCGCGCCTCGGGGTCGAGGGACAGCACGCGGTTCATATGGCGGGTGAAGTCCAGCACCACACCCGTGCCGGTCGCCTGGCCGGCGATCGACGTACCCCCGCCGCGCGCCACGACCGGCACACCGCGCGCCCGGCACACCTCCAGTACGGCCGCCACGTCGTCCGCGTCCTTCGGCGCGACGACCCCCAGCGGGACACGCCGGTAGTTGGACGCGTCCATGGTGGTCAGCGCCCTGGAGGTGATGTCGAAGCCGACGTCACCCCGGACGACCCTGCGTACCTCCGCCTCGAGATCCGTCATGCGTTCAGCAAACCAGCCGTGAGAAACCCCGTCTCACCGGACGGACTATGTTTTGGACAGGTTTCCCCAGCGGCTACGCTCGCCTCGTGGCTGAGATCCAGATTCCTGCTGACATCAAGCCCGCGGACGGTCGTTTCGGCGCGGGTCCCTCCAAGGTGCGGACGGAAGCGCTGGACGCGCTGGCCGCCACCGGCACCTCCCTGCTCGGCACCTCCCACCGCCAGGCCCCGGTCAAGAACCTGGTCGGCAAGGTCCGTGAGGGCATCTCCGAGCTGTTCTCCCTCCCCGAGGGCTACGAGGTCGTCCTCGGCAACGGCGGCTCCACCGCCTTCTGGGACATCGCGACGCACGGCCTGATCGACAACAAGTCGCAGCACCTCAGCTTCGGCGAGTTCAGCTCCAAGTTCGCCAAGGCCGCCAAGCTGGCCCCCTGGCTGGCCGAGCCCACCGTGATCGCCTCCGACCCCGGCACACACCCGGAGCCGCAGGCCGAGGCGGGCGTCGACGTCTACGCCTTCACCCACAACGAGACCTCCACCGGTGTCGCCACCCCGATCAAGCGGGTGCCGGGCGCCGACGAGGGCGCCCTCGTCCTGGTGGACGCCACCTCCGGCGCCGGCGGTCTCCCGGTCGACATCGCCGAGACGGACGTCTACTACTTCGCCCCGCAGAAGTCCTTCGCCTCCGACGGCGGCCTGTGGATCGGCGTCTTCTCCCCGGCGGCGATCGAGCGCGCCGAGCGCGTCCACGCGTCCGGCCGCCACGTCCCGGAGTTCTTCTCGCTCCCGACGGCGATCGACAACTCCCGCAAGAACCAGACGTACAACACGCCCGCGCTGGCCACCCTGTTCCTGCTGAACGAGCAGCTGGAGTGGTTCAACGGCCAGGGCGGCCTCGCCTGGTCCACGGCCCGCACGAAGGACTCCTCGACCCGCCTGTACGGCTGGGCGGAGGAGAGCAAGTACGCGACCCCGTTCGTCGCCGACCCGGCCAAGCGCTCCCAGGTCATCGGCACGATCGACTTCGCCGACGAGATCGACGCCGCCGCGGTCGCCAAGGTCCTGCGCGCCAACGGCATCGTCGACACCGAGCCCTACCGCAAGCTCGGCCGCAACCAGCTCCGTATCGCGATGTTCCCGTCGGTCGACCCGGCGGACGTCGAGGCGCTGACGAAGTGCGTCGACTACGTGATCGAGAGGCTGTAGTCCTCTCCGGTACGACGGTGAAGGGCGCCCGGCGAACACCGGGCGCCCCTTCTTCGTCCGCACGTCAGGAGCGGCGGAACAGCCGCCGCAGGCCGAACACGGCCGCGAAGGCAACCGCCACGGCGAGAGCACCGACCTTGTAGCCGTCGCTGCCGCCGTCGCTCGCCGAGTCCGCGGAACTCCCGTTCCCCGAGGGCGACTTGGATCCGCCGGCGCCGCTGTCGCCGGGCGCGTCCTCCGCCTCCACCGCGCTGTCCGCGCCCTCGCTGCCGAGCATCAGCTTCGTGCCGTCGGCGGAGTAGCTGACGGACTCCCCCTGCCCCAGGGGCACGCTGAGCCGGCCCTTCCGCTTGATCTTGCCGCCGTTCCAGTCGTACCAGATGCCGCCGAAGTAGCCCCGTACGGCCAACTGCTTGCCGTCCGGGGAGAACGCGGCGTCCGTGGCCCACAGGTCGACGGGGGCGACCGGCTTGAAGACGTTCGTGCCGGAGGGGGAGAGGGTCGCGGGCCCCTCGTAGAGATGCCCGCCGTCCTCGTTCTTGTCGATGATGTAGACGCGCCCGGTCCTGGGGTGCACGACCAGCGACTCGGCGTCCCGGGCCCCGTCGGAGTACTTCACCACGTACTGCGTGGCCCGGATCGATTGGTCCTTGAGCTCCTTGGGCTCCGTCAGCCGGTAGACCCACACGTAGGCCCAGCTGCCGCCGAGATTGTCGCCGATGTCACCGACATAGATCTGGTTGTCCGGCCCGATGGAGATCGCCTCGACGTCGCGCGGGGTGCCCACGCCGGTGAGGGTGATCCGGGCGACCGTCTCGCCGGTGGCGCTGTCGACGGCGTAGAGGTACGGGCCGTCGTCGCTGTCGTTGTGCGTCCAGTAGATGCCCGGGTGGAGACGCGAGGCGGCCAGCCCGCTGGACTCGGTGATACGGGGGTCGGAGATGGTGAACCCCTCGTCTCCGTCCGCGGCGGCGGTGGCGGCGGCCGGCAGGGCGAGCACACCGGCGAGGAGGCCCGCGACAAGGAACGCAAAAGAGCGACGCATGCCCCCAAGCCTGCCATCCCCGCCGTGCGTTCAGCGGGCGTGGCAGGCCTCACACCCCGCCCCCCGCGCTGATCGTCCATCATGAGCGGATGCTCAGGTTCATGCCCGTCGGCGACTCCATGACGATCGGAAGCGCGGGCGAACACACATGGCGTTACCGAATGTGGCAGCACCTGCGCGAGACGTACGGCGGCCCGTTCGCCCTCGTCGGCCCGCGCGAGACGCTGTACGACAAGGCGACGGACACCCCCACCTCGTACGAGTACGCCGACCCCGGCTTCCCGCGCGCCCACCTCGCGGGGTGGGGCGAGGGCTGGCTGCACATGGCCCCGCTGATCGGCGAGGCGGTCCGGGCGCACCGGGCCGACATCCTCCTGGTCTCCCTCGGCCTGATCGACCTGGGCTTCTACACGAACGCCGAGCAGACGGCCGACAACGCACGGAGCTTCGTCGCACAGGCGCGGGCGGCCAACCCGCGCATGCGCTTGGTGCTGCTGCCGGTGATCCCGAACGTACGCGCCGAGTCGGACACCGCCTTCGCCGCGCAGGTCGCCCGCTTCAACGAACTGCTCGCCAAGACGGCGGCGGACCTGGACGAACGCCGGTCGCCCCTGCTGCTGGCGTCGCCGCCGGAGTCGTACGACATCCACCGGGACACCTACGACGGAACGCATCCCAACGCGCGCGGCGAACACAAGATCGCGGCGGCTTTCGCGGACGCGATGCACCAGGCATGGGACCTGGGCGAGCCGTACGCCGCGGTCTGATCCGGTTCCGTAAAGCCGCTTGCATAGAGCGCACTTCAAGCCGTTGGCTTGAGGACCATGGAGTACACGCAGCTCGGACGCACCGGACTCAAGGTCAGCCGACTCGTCCTCGGCACCATGAACTTCGGCCCGCAGACCGACGAGGCCGACAGCCACTCGATCATGGACGCGGCGCTGGACGCGGGCATCAACTACGTCGACACCGCCAACGTGTACGGCTGGGGAGAGAACAAGGGCCGTACCGAGAGCATCATCGGCAACTGGTTCGCCAAGGGGGGCGAGCGGCGCGACAAGGTGGTGCTCGCCACCAAGGTCTACGGCAACATGGCCGGGGACGGCGCCCCCGCCTGGCCGAACCACGACAAGCTCTCCGCGCTCAACATCCGGCGGGCCGTCGACGCCTCGCTGCAGCGGCTGCGGACGGACCGCATCGACGTCTACCAGTTCCATCACATCGACCGCGCCACTCCCTTCGAGGAGATCTGGCAGGCGATCGACGTGCTCGTGCAGCAGGGGAAGATCCTCTACGTGGGGTCCAGCAACTTCCCCGGCTACAAGATCGCCCAGGCCAACGAGGTCGCCGCCAGGCGAGGCGGCACCATCGGACTCGTCAGCGAGCAGTGCCTCTACAACCTGGCCGAGCGCCGCGCCGAGATGGAGGTCATCCCGGCCGCTCAGGAGTACGGCCTCGGCGTCATCCCCTGGTCACCGCTGCACGGCGGACTGCTCGGCGGGGTGATCAAGAAGGAGGCCGAGGGCGGCCGCCGCGCCTCCGGCCGGGCCGCGGACACCCTGGCCGACCCCACCGCACGCGCCCGGATCCAGGCGTACGAGGACCTGCTGGACAAGCACGGCCTGGAGCCCGGCGAGGCAGCGCTGGCCTGGCTGCTCACCCGCCCCGGAGTGACGGGCCCGATCATCGGCCCCCGCACCGCGGACCAGCTGGAGTCGGCGATCCGGGCGGTCGACCTGGACCTGAACGAGGAACTGCTGGCAGCCCTGGACGAGATCTTCCCGGGCCCGGGCCCGTCCCCGGAGGCCTTCGCCTGGTAACACCGTGAGGGCAAGCGCCCCTGAGGGGCGCGGGGCCCTGTCGATATGCGGCTCCGCCGCGTGGGCACGACAAGCCACATACGGCCCGCACCCGGCGAAACCGCGCAGTCCCCCGCCGCTCTCCGCGCAGCGCTACCTACCGAGCGCAGCGGCCAGCGCAACAACGACGAACAGAAGAACAAGCGCACCGGCCATGATCCGGTTCCGGGTTTTCGGGTCCACGTACCCGAGACTAACCGCCCGTCCCGAGGGCCCGGCGGGCGACCGCCTCGTAATGGGGCTGCTCCCCCGCCACCCCGGACCTCGGCAGACTGCTGCGCATCAGCACCAGCTCCGACACCGTCCACGCCCGGCTGGTGAACGCGTGAAGCGCGTCGACGTACGCCCGTACGTCGACCGCGTCCCTGCTGCGGGCCACCGTCAGATGCGCCTTGTACCGGCGGTGGTCCCCCATGGACACACCCGCCTTGCGCCCTGCCGCCTCCGCGCGGCCGGCCAGCAGACGCATCGCCGGTACGTCGCCGTCCGCGCCGACCCACAGCGCACGGCCCCGCCCGAACTGTCCGCCATCCCGCAGCGCCAGCCGGAAGGGCTCCGTCCGGTGGGCCGCGCGTTCCAGCCGCTCCGACAGGTCCGGTACGAGGCCGTCGTCGACCTCGCCGTAGAACGCGAGCGTGAAGTGCCAGCCGGGGCGGTCGGTCCAGCGCAGCCCGTCCGCCCCGGGCAGCCTCTTCAACGCGGCCACTTCGGCGTCGAGTTCCCTGTTCACGGCTTCGGGGGGCAGCACGGCGGCGAAGAGTCTCATGGGGCCAGTCTGCCCGCCGTGCCCCTCGCGTCCGGGCGTGTCCTGGTCACCGTGCGTATCGTTGTACTGCGCGGCTGCACTCGTCGACAGGGCGGCCGGGGAGGAGCGCCACGATGACCGTCGTAGACGACAGGATCGCCATGGCCGACGCCAACACCAAGCGCTTGGACGAGTGGTTCGAGCGGCTTGAACGGATGCCCGTCCCCGAAGGATTCAGGGTCGAGATCGTCGGGGGCAACATCTACATGACGCCGCAACGGGACACCCACTGGGAGATCATTCGCCGGATCGTACGGGTCGTCGAGGACAGGTTCGGCATGGACGTCAAGGTCCTCTCGGACGTACGCATCGACTTCCCCGGCCACGAGAACGGCTTCTGCCCGGACGTGGCCATGCTCAGCGCCTCCGCCGCGAAGGACGACGAGGGTCGTTGGCGCCATGAGGACGTCGAGTTCGTCGCCGAGGTCATCTCCCGGGGCACGGCCGCCAACGACTACGGCCCCAAAAGGACCGCGTACGCGCTGGCCGAGGTCCCCGTGTACCTCATCGTCGACCCCTATCAGGGCGAGTGCCGTCTCCACGTCCACCCCAGAGACGGCGCCTACGCGATCGAGACGAAGATCTCCTTCGGGGAAGCCGTGGATCTCACCGACACGGTGCTCGGCCTGACCCTCAAGACCCACGAGTTCCCCCGAGGCTGACCGGCCCGCCTGCTATGCCACCGCCGCCAGCTCCTCCTTCTCCCGCCGAACGAATCGCACCCGCGGGTGCCCGTGGTTCCAGACCACCGACAGCCGCAGGTTGCCGACGCGGGCCAGGATCAGGCCGATCGTGACCGCCGCGGCCGCCGCCACCGCGCCGCCGGCTGCGAGGCCCGCCCGGACGCCGTACGCGTCCGTGATCCAGCCGGCGATCGGCGCGCCCACCGGCGAGCCGCCGAGGAAGACCATCATGTAGAGGGCCATGACACGGCCGCGCATGGCCGGGTCGGTGGTCATCTGGATGCCGGTGTTCGCGGTGACGTTGACCGTCATGCCGAACATGCCGATCGGGACCATGATCAGGGCGAACAGCCAGAGGCTGGGCGCGGTCGCGGCCACCAGTTCCATCGCGCCGAAGGCCACCGCCGCCCCGATCAGCACCCGCATCCGGGAAGTGCCGCGGCGGGCCGCCAGCAGGGCGCCCGCCAGGGAGCCGATCGCCATCAGGGTGTTGAAGAGGCTGTAGGAGCCGGCGCCCGCGTGGAAGACGTCGTCGGCGAAGGCGGAGAGGTAGACGGGGAAGTTGAAGCCGAAGGTGCCGATGAACCCGACCAGGACGACGGTCCACAGGAGCTCGGGGCGGCCGGCGACGTAGTGCAGGCCCTCCCGCAGCTGTCCCTTGCCGCGCGGGGCGCGCTCGACGACGTGCAGGTCACGCGCGCGCATCAGCAGCAGACCGGCGATGGGGGCGACGAAGGACAGGCCGTTGAAGAGGAACGCCCAGCCCGTGCCGACGCCGGTGATCATCAGGCCGGCCACGGCGGGGCCGACCAGGCGGGCCGACTGGAAGTTCGCGGAGTTCAGGCTGACCGCGTTCTGCAGCTGGCCCGGGCCGACGAGCTCGGAGACGAAGGTCTGGCGGGCCGGGTTGTCGACGACGGTGGCGAGGCCGACCGCGAGGGCGGCGACGTACACGTGCCAGATCTGGACGCTGCCGGAGAGGGTGAGGACGGCGAGCGCGAGCGCGGTGAGGGCCATCGCCGCCTGGGTGACGAGCAGTACGGGGCGCTTGCGCAGCCGGTCGACCAGGACGCCGCCGTACAGACCGAAGAGCAGCATCGGGAGAAACTGCAGGGCCGTGGTGACGCCGACGGCGGTGGAGGAGCCGGTGAGGCTGAGGACCAGCCAGTCCTGGGCGATGCGCTGCATCCAGGTGCCGATGTTCGAGACGACCTGGCCCATGAAGAAGAGGCGGTAGTTCCGGATCTTCAGTGAGCTGAACATCGAGGAGTTGCGGCCGGTACCGGCGGTTCCGGCCGGTCGAGTGGTGGGCTGGGAGTCGTGGGCGGTCGGTGCGGGTGCGGAATCTGCTCCGGTTCCCGTACTCAAAGGGTTCGCCTCCCTACTTGTTGTTGCTTACAAATGTGCGAGCTTCTCCAGTACGGGGGCGGCGGCGCGGAGTTTCGCCCACTCGTCCTCGTCGAGGCCGTCGACCAGCGTGGCCAGGAAGGCGTTGCGCTTGCGGCGGCTCTCCTCGAGCATCGCCTCGGCCTGCTCCGTCTTGGTGACGACCTTCTGGCGCCGGTCCTCGGGATGCGGCTCCAGGCGGACCAGGCCCTTGGCTTCGAGCAGCGCCACGATCCGGGTCATCGACGGCGGCTGGACGTGCTCCTTGCGGGCGAGTTCGCCCGGGGTGGCCTGGCCGCACAGGGACAGCGTGCCCAGTACCGACATCTCGGTGGGGCTCAGCGACTCGTCGACCCGCTGGTGCTTGAGCCGACGGGAGAGCCGCATCACGGCGGAGCGGAGGGAGTTCACGGCGGCAGCGTCGTCGCCATGGGTGAGGTCCGGCATCTCTTTAGCGTAACTCATTACCCTCCCTAAACAAGCTGGGCCACGCCAGGATTCCCGTGACGCCCGCCACTGCAACGGATCATCACCCGTACGAGTGAGTCGGCTGCGGAAAGTGACGCGTGACGGGCAGCGGTCCGGCGACCCTCGTGTTCATGGGGACCAGCGTGCTCAGCCTGCGGATGGACGGGGAGCTGCTCGAACGGCTCCGGCACCGTGCGGAGAAGAGGGGAATGAGCGTCCAGGACTATGTCGTCCGGACGCTCATTCGCGATGACTTCGACGAGCGGTTCCAGGCCGCCGTCGAGGAGACGGAGAAGTTCTACGGGGTCACCTGAGCGGCTCGGGCGATCCCGCGGGGTCCCGCGGCGCGATCCGGCCGTCGCTCAGGTCAGGCCCAGCGCCGGCATCAGGTAGTAGAAGGCGAACACCGCCGAGACGACGTACATCGCGACCGGGATCTCCTTGGCGCGCCCGGCCGCCAGGCGCAGCACCACGAAGGTGATGAAGCCCATGCCGATGCCGTTGGTGATCGAGTAGGTGAACGGCATCATCACCATCGTGACGAAGGCCGGCATCGCGATCGTGTGGTCGGCCCAGTCGATCTCCTTGACCGAGCCGGCCAGGATCAGGAAGCCGACCGCGAGCAGGGCCGGGGTCGCCGCCTGGGACGGGACCATCGTGGCGACCGGCGTCAGGAAGAGGGCGACGGCGAACAGACCGCCGGTGACGAGGTTGGCGAAGCCGGTGCGGGCGCCCTCGCCGACGCCGGCCGTGGACTCCACGAAGGCCGTGGTGGCCGAGGAGGAGCTCGCGCCGCCCGCGGCGACGGCGAGACCGTCGACGAACAGCACCTTGTTGACGCCGGGCATCTGGCCCTGTGCGTCGGTGAGCCCGGCCTCGTCGCTGACGCCCATGATCGTGCCCATCGCGTCGAAGAAGCACGACAGCAGGACGGTGAAGACGAAGAGGACACCGGTCAGCAGGCCGACCTTGCCGAAGCCGCCGAGCAGGCTGACCTGGCCGACGAGGCCGAAGTCGGGGGTGGCGACGGGGTTGCCGGGCCACTGGGGGGCGGTGAGGCCCCAGCTCGGCACCTTCGCGACCGCGTCGATGACCACCGCGAGGACGGTCATCGTGACGATGGAGATGAGGATCGCGCCGGGCACCTTGCGCACGATGAGCGCGAGGGTGAGCAGCGCGCCCAGGACGAAGACGAGCACCGGCCAGCCGCTGAGGTGACCGTCACCGCCGAGCTGGAGCGGGACGGTGGTGTGGGCGGCATCCGGGATACGGGAGACGAAACCGGCGTCGACCAGGCCGATCAGCATGATGAACAGGCCGATGCCGATGGAGATCGCCTTGCGCAGTCCGAAGGGCACGGCGTTCATGACCCGCTCGCGCAGGCCGGTGGCGACGAGCAGCATCACGACGAAGCCGGCCAGGACCACCATGCCCATGGCGTCGGGCCAGGACATCCGCGGGGCCAGCTGGAGCGCGACGACCGAGTTCACACCGAGGCCGGCGGCCAGCGCGATCGGCACATTGCCGATGACACCCATGAGCAGTGTGGTGAACGCCGCTGTCACAGCTGTGGCGGTGACCAGCTGCCCGTTGTCGAGCTGGTGTCCGTAGATGTCCTTCGCACTGCCGAGAATGATCGGGTTCAGCACGATGATGTAGGCCATCGCGAAGAAGGTGGCGAATCCGCCACGGATCTCCCGGGGCAGTGTGCTGCCACGCTCGGAGATCTTGAAGTAGCGGTCGAGGGTGCCGTACGCCGACGCCTCACCCGGCTGTTCGGGCGCGGGGACCTTGGCGGGGGCCGAGGTGGACATGCAGGAACCTCATCACCAGCGCACTTTCCCCAGGCGCCGTCGGTGTTTCATGCGAACAGAAGCGGTCGAAAACAAACCGTTTCAGTATGAAGAGATGACCCCGGGAAAGCCATCTCCGCGCGTAGATCTGATCGCCTCGTAAGCTGTTCCCATGGCGAAGTGGACCCCCAAGCACGAGGCGCCGGAGCCCCTTGAGGGCCCCGTTGTCGCCACCATCACCGGCGGCACGATCGTCTGGTTCGTCCTCTTCCTGGTACAGCTCCCCTTCTACGGCTGGTTCGACGACCACGGCCACACCTGGTGGCTGTGGACCTGTCTGGCGGGCGGAGGCCTCGGACTGATCGGCATCTGGTACGTCCGCAAGCGCGACGCGGCGATCAAGAGGGCGGCGGCCGAGAGGCAGGCCGAGGGCGCCAAGGCCCCTGCCGCCGACTGACCGTCACGCCGTACAACCGCGGCACCACACAGGCCCGTTCCCCCTCATCCCCTGGTCGGATCTTCTGCCCACTCGGCGGGTGAAGCCGCACATCCGCACGTACCGTCGAATGCATGACGCACATCGACGCGGGCGCCGAACTCGATCCTGTGCACCCTGCCCCGGTCCGGGCGGTCGCCTCCACCGGGCTGACCGCCACCGAGGTCGCGGAACGGGTCGCGCGGGGCCGCGTCAACGATGTGCCGGTGCGCAGCAGCCGCTCCATGGGCGAGATCGTCCGCGCGAACGTCTTCACCCGCTTCAACGCGATCATCGGTGTGCTCTGGCTGATCATGCTGGTCGTCGCGCCGATCCAGGACAGCCTCTTCGGCTTCGTGATCATCGCCAACACCGGTATCGGCATCGTGCAGGAGTGGCGGGCGAAGAAGACCCTCGACTCGCTGGCCGTGATAGGCGAGGCCCGGCCCACGGTACGGCGGGACGGGGTCGCCTCCGCGGTCGCCACCTCCGAGATCGTGCTGGACGACCTGATCGAGATCGGGCCCGGGGACAAGGCCGTCGTCGACGGCGTGTGCATGGAGGCGGACGGGCTGGAGATCGACGAGTCACTGCTCACCGGCGAGGCCGACCCGGTCGTCAAGAAGCCCGGCGACCAGGTCATGTCCGGGAGTTTCGTCGTGGCGGGCTCAGGTGCCTTCCAGGCGACCAAGGTCGGACGCGAGGCCTACGCCGCCCAGCTCGCCGAGGAGGCCTCCCGCTTCACCCTCGTCCACTCCGAGCTGCGCTCCGGCATCTCCACGATCCTCAAGTACGTGACGTGGATGATGGTCCCGACCGCGATCGGCCTGATCATCAGCCAGCTCTTCGTCAAGAACAACGACCTCAAGGACTCCGTCGCCCGCACCGTCGGAGGCATCGTGCCCATGGTCCCCGAGGGGCTGGTGCTGCTCACCTCCGTCGCCTTCGCCATCGGCGTCATCCGGCTCGGCCGGAAACAGTGCCTCGTCCAGGAACTGCCCGCCATCGAGGGCCTCGCCCGCGTCGACACGGTCTGCCTCGACAAGACGGGCACCCTCACCGAGGGCGGCATGGACGTCACCGAACTGCGGTCCCTCGGCGGCAGCGACGAGACCTACGTACGGAAGGTCCTCGGCGCCCTCGGTGAGTCCGATCCGCGGCCGAACGCCTCCCTCCAGGCCATCATCGCCGCCTACCCGGACGCCGACGACTGGCGCTGCACCGAGTCCCTCCCCTTCTCCTCCGCCCGCAAGTACAGCGGCGCCGCCTTCAGCGAGGGCAACGGCGAGGCCAGCACCTGGCTGCTCGGGGCGCCGGACGTGCTGCTGGACACGGACGACCCCGCCCTCGCCGAGACCGAGCGGCTCAACGAACAGGGCCTCAGGGTGCTGCTGCTCTCCCGCGCCGCACGCGACCTCGACGATCCCGAGGTCGGCAAGGACGCCCGGCCCACCGCTCTCGTCGTACTGGAGCAGCGGCTGCGCCCCGACGCGGCCGACACCCTGCGCTACTTCGCCGAACAGAACGTCCACGCCAAGGTGATCTCCGGGGACAACGCGGTCTCCGTGGGCGCGGTGGCCTCGAAGCTCGGGCTGACCGGCAGCACCGTCGACGCGCGCCGGCTGCCCGGCGAACAGGACGACATGGGCAAGGCCCTGGACAAGGGCACGGTGTTCGGGCGGGTCACCCCGCAGCAGAAGCGGGACATGGTGGGCGCGCTTCAGTCACGCGGCCACACGGTCGCGATGACCGGCGACGGCGTGAACGACGTACTGGCGCTCAAGGACGCCGACATCGGGGTGTCCATGGGGTCGGGCTCCGAGGCGACCCGGGCCGTCGCGCAGATCGTGCTGCTCAACAACAGCTTCGCGACGCTTCCCTCGGTGGTCGCGGAGGGCCGGCGGGTCATCGGCAACATCACCCGGGTGGCCACGCTGTTCCTGGTGAAGACCGTGTACTCGGTACTGCTGGCGATCCTCGTGGTGTCCTGGCAGGTCGAGTACCCGTTCCTGCCGCGCCATCTGACCCTGCTGTCCACCCTCACCATCGGCGTCCCCGCGTTCTTCCTCGCCCTCGCCCCCAACAAGGAGCGGGCGAAACCCAACTTCGTACGACGGGTCATGCGCTACTCGGTGCCGGGTGGAGTGGTGGCCGGAGTGGCGACCTTCGTCACCTACCTGATCGCCCGTCACTACTACACCGGCAGCGGTGCGCTGGACGCGGAGACCAGCGTCGCCACGCTGACGCTGTTCCTGATCTCGATGTGGGTGCTGGCGATCATCGCCCGCCCCTACACCTGGTGGCGGATCGCCCTGGTGGCGTCGATGGGCGGGGCGTTTCTGCTGGTGCTGGTGGTGCCGTCGCTGCAGCACTTCTTCGCGCTGAAGCTGGTGGGGATGACGATGCCGTGGATCGCGGTCGGGATCTCGGTGGTGGCGGCGGTCGGCCTGGAGGTGGTGTGGAAGTGGGTCGACCGCCGCGGTGCCGCATAGCGCTCGGCTGCTCACCGGCCGGGGGCTGATGTCGTCGGTTCCCTGCGCGACCGCTGTGGCTGGTCGCGCAGTTCCCCGCGCCCCTCGAGGCCTGAGCGGACTAGACCGTCGGCCACATGCTCTTGCCGGCCGCCAGTGCGCCCTTGCCGTCGCCTGCGTACAGGCGCAGGTCGCCGTTGGCCCACACTGCGGCGACGTCGGCCTTGCCGTCGCCGTTGAAGTCACCGCCCATCACGGAGCGCATGGTGCCCCAGCTCTTGTCCGGCCACATGGAGCGGGCCTTGTCGAAGGTGCCGTCGGCCTTGCCCGAGTAGAGGTGCAGGGCCCCGTCGGCTGCGACGGCGGCGATGTCGTCGCGCCCGTCACCGGTGAAGTCGGCCGTGGCGATGTGCTTCTTCTTCCATGTCTTGTCCGGCCACATCGCCTTCTTCTGGTTCACCAGTTTGCCGTTGGCGTCCCGCTTGTAGGTGTAGAGGGAGCCGTCGGGCCACTGGAAGAGCAGGGTGTCGCGGCCTGCGGTGCCGGTGCGCAGGGCGGCGACGGGCAGGCCGTTCTTCCAGGTGGCGTCCGTCCACAGTGCGGTCCGGTCCCAGACAAAGGGCCCCACACGCCGCTTCAGCAGGGTGAGGCTGCCGTCGCCCGCGACCGAGATCATTTCGAGCCCGCGCGCCGTGTCGAAGTCCCCGGCGACGAGGTCCTTCTGGGCGCCGCGTCCGACGATGGGCAGGAACGCGCCGTACTCCAGCGTGCCGTCGGGACGGCCGTAGAAGGCCTGGACCGTGTCGTTCACGAGGCGTGTGGCGATGTCCGTACGGCCGTCGTCGTTGAAGTCACCGGCGGTCATGACGTCGGTGATGTACTTCTGACGGCTCGACAGCCGGACCTGCTGCACCCAGCCGGCGATGTCGTCGACGCGGGTGGCGACGGCTCCGGTGCGGGTCTCCTCCGAGTTGAAGCACCCGCCGTCCCAGGCGGCGCTGACGACGCCGACGACCCCGCCGTCGGCGTCGAGCACCGGACCGCCGGCGTCTCCCTTGCACAGGGCGCCACCGGTCGCGGCGGGCGACATCGCAAGGCTCGTGGGATTCACGAGGTCCACGCCGAAGGAGCCGGTGTGAGCGCGCTCGGGTGTCCACTCGAGCTTGGTGCGGCCATAGCCGATCGCCCGGAGCCGGTCGCCCTGGACCGGAGCGGCACCGGAGACATGGGCGGTGGAGGCGTCGGGGAACGGTCCGTCCAGCGGGTTGTCGGTGGTGGCCAGATTGTCGAGGCGCGCCATGACCAGGTCCCGCCCCGGGTACGGGACGATCTCCATGACCCGCTGTCTGACCTCGGCCGCGGCCGTGGGCTTGTTGCCGTCGATGGTCACCAGGGTGAGGAAGGGAGGAGCGCCCTTGGTGAGGGTGGTCGCGTGCTGGGGGTCGGCGGCGAAGCAGCTCGCGGCGGTGAGCACCCACTGGCCGTCGACCAGGGTACCGGAGCAGCTGCGTTCGTTGTCGGTGCCGCCCGCGATGTGGAGCTTCACCGCGAACTGGTCGGCGTTGTCGGCAACTTGGTCGCCGACAACGGACTGGGCCGGGGCCGCGGCCAGCAGGCCGGTGGTGAGGCCGGCCGCCACGACTCCGGTGAGCCACACCATGCGCATCCCGCGCGGACGGGCGTTCATCACGATTTCCTCGCATCGGAGTGTCTGTCTCCGCGTGCGGCGATGGCCGTGCGGAAGAAGCTGCGGACGTGCCTGTCGGAGCCCTCGTGGTGCGACGCACGCGCCGGGGGCGTCCGGCGGATCACCCGGTCACCCGGAGTTCGACGAGCACCGACCGGGCTCCGCCGGGAATCCCTTCGCCGACGGACTCCCATCCGCCCTGGGGAACGTTGACCGAGGTGGTCTGGCCGTTGGCCGTGAGATCGGCGCGTACCGGGTGATCCGCGGCCTCCACGGCGAAGACCCTCGGGAGTTCCAGAGTGAGGCGGCCGCTCTTGCCGATGGCCCGGAAGCAGTAGGTGCCCGCACGGTTGGCGGAGGTGTCCTCCACCGTCAGCACCCGGATCTGCTGAGCGGCCCGATCGCAGTCGGCCAGCAGAATGCGGCCGTCGCCCTTCTTCAGCTTGATGCCTTTTTCGGTCAGTATTCGGTCGGCGCCGGGATAACTGTAATCCTCTACCGCGGCAGGCGGGGTCGAGCCCCCCGGAGATTGCGGTGGATCGTCGGCGGAGGCCACGGAAATTCCGGTTAGCGTGGCGCACGCGACCACGATTCCGGAGACAATGATATTTCGGGCGCGGAAAGGCACCGAAGAGTCCCTTCCGGCGCGGCTCCTCGCATGGCGAGGCCCCCGCCAGGATGCTATTGGAAAAGAGAAATACATGGGCCGCGACCGTCGACGGTCGCCAGATATGCCCTGATCAGCCGAGCGCGCGCAGGCGCGTCGGACCCCCGTTCAACCCCCTGAAGATTAAGGCCCGGTGAAGCCTTCGGCTGGTCAGGCCGACGCCACCAAAGCAAAGTCAAGGCATAGCTTAGACATAGCGATAGCCAACGTCAACATGCATTTGCCGGCCGCCTCACCGAAGCCCGTGACCCACGCCAAAAAATCCCGTTTCGCCCGATCTGCGAACCTCCCGGATATTGGGCGTCTCACGTCGTGAAGCCAGGACTATGCTTACCCGTCGACCATTCGGCGACTCGCTTTTCGGGGGTCGTCGCCGATTACTTGGACGGGTGTTCAGTGAATCGAAGAACTGACCAGCTCGATACCACCGGGAAAGCGACACGCGTCGTACGCAGAACCGCACTGACTCTGCTTCCCCTCGCCCTCGCCGTCGGCCTCCTGGGCTCGCCGCCCGCCGCTGCCGCGGCTCCCCAGGACAGCGTCCGGATCACCGCCGCGGCCGGCGCCGCGGCCGGCGCCGCCGACCGCGGCCTGGTCGTCGACTACTGGAAGGCGGGCGGCCCGGGCGTCAAGGCGGCCGCCGAGGCGGCGCTCACCGGGAGCGACGCCGACGTACGGGCATTCCTCTCGAGCGTGGACGACCTGGCCTTCCAGGACGAGCGGGTCAGCACGGCCCAACTCGCCTCGGTGGGCGGTCCGGAGCTGCTGACCGCGGCCCGTGCGGCGCTCGGGGGAACCCGCGAGGAGCTGGAGACATTCCTGAGCTGGGGCTGGGAAGCCCCGATGCAACAGGACAACCGGGTCCGGGTCGCCCAGATCATCGACACCGGCGGCCCCAATGTGCAGGACGCCGGACGGGCCGCGCTGAAGGGCTCGCCCGACGACGTCAGGACGTTCCTCACCGAGGGCCAGTACCTCCAGCGTGAGCAGGACGAGCGGGTCCAGCTCGTCCAGATCGTCAGCGTGGGCGGCACCAATGTGCGCGCGGCCGGGCGCATCGCGCTGGCCGGCAGCGCCGCCGACATCCGGGAGTTCCTGGAGGTCGGCCAGTTCGTCGCCCGGGCCAAGGACCAGGAGCACGCGACCGTCGCCGAACTCGCCCAGCAGGCGAAGGAGGCGGGCAGGCAGGCCGCCAAGGAGACCGCGGCGGCCAGGACCGAGTCCGCCAAGGCGGTGAAGGCCTCGCAGCTCGCGAAGGAGGCCGCGCTGGAGGCCGAGGCGGAGGCGAAGGCCGCCAAGAACGACACCGGCAGGGCCGCCCGTGCCGCCAAACGGGCCGCCACCGCGGCGTCCCAGGCCGCCGCCTCCGCGCAGCGGGCGATCGACGCGGCCAGCGCCGCGAACAACTCGGCACGGGTGGCCGCCAATGCGGCCGCGCAGGCGGCCGCCGCCGCGGCCGGTGCCTCGCAGGCCGCCTCCCGGGCCCGCAGCGCCGCCGCCGACGCCGCCGTGGACGCCAGGAACGCGAATGCCGCGCGCAAGGCGGCCGAGGACGCCGAGAAGGCCGCCAAGGGCGCCGACCTCGCCGCCGACGCCGCCGACGAGGCGGCCAAGGCAGCCGACGCGGCGGGCGACGCCGCCAGTTCCGCGGCCAGCGCCGGCGCCAATGCCAACGCCGCCGCCAACGCCGCGGTCGAGGCCGGCAACTATGCGGGCCAGTCGAGCGCGGCCGCAGCCGAGGCGCGCGCCGCGGCCGCAGCGGCCAGGCGCCACGCGGCCGAGGCCAACCGTGCCGCTGCCGCCGCCGAGGCCCTGGCCCGCAAGGCGGCCACCGCGGCCCGTGAAGCCCGCGACGCCGCGAAGTCGGCGTCCACGCACGCCACCAACGCGGCCAAGGCGGCCAGGGACGCGGCCGAACACGGCGTTGACGCGGCGAAGGCGGCAGCCAGGTCCACGGAGCACGCCAACGCCGCCACCACGGCCGCGAACGCTGCCACCACCGCCGTGACCAAGGCCCAGAACGTGTTCAAGCTCGCCCGCGAGGTAGAGGCCGAGGAACTGCTCGGCCGCACCAACGCGGGCATCGAACGGGCCAAGGACGACAAGGCCGGGTACGACGCCCGCACCGCCGCCCAGTCGGAGCGGGTGAAGGCCGCCAAGGACCGGGACAGCGAACGGGACCGGCTGGTGGCCGCGGCCGACAAGCCCGGCGCCGACCTCGCGGCCGTCGCCGACCAGGGCCGCGACCTGGCCGTCCTCGTGATGAAGAACGGCACGGCCTGGGGCCGCGCCACGGCAGAGGCCGCCCTGGGCGGCCCCGACGAGGTCGTCGTCGACTATCTGCGCAACGGCTGGAAGACCGCCGAGCAGCAGGACGACCGCTCCTACGTCGAGCGCCTCGCCGAGGAGAGCGCGGACAAGGGCGTGCGCGAGGCTGCCGAGGCCGCCCTCGACGGCGATGCCGCCGCCGTCACCGAGTTCATCGACAACGGGCAGTACCAGGCCGGCGCCGAAGGCATGCGCGTCGCCGTCGCCCAGGTCCTCTCGAACGCCGGTCCCATCCTCACCGAGACCGGCCGCACGGCCCTCGCCACCGGGGACCCGAAGAAGTACAGCGAGTTCCTGGTCACGACACAGCACACCGCACGGACCCAGGACGAGCGGGTCCGGGCCGCGCAGCTGATCGACAGCGGCAGTCCCGAGGTGAGGTCGGCGGCGCGGATCGCGCTGGAGGGCTCGCCCCAGGTGCTGCACGCGTTCATCGTCTCCGGCCAGTACAAGGCCCAGCGCAAGGACTATCTGGCCGCCACGCATGTGGCCCAGGTCCAGAAGCTGATCTCGGACGCGGCGAAGGTCGCGGCCACCGCGCAGCAGAACGCCGCGACCGCCCAGAAGGTCGCCGCCACCGCACGCAAGGCGGCCGACCAGGCCAAGGAATGGGCCAAGAAGGCCAACGACTCCGCGACCAAGGCCAAGGGGTACGCCGATCAGGCCGACAAGTACGCCAAGGACGCCGAGGCGTCCGCGGCGCAGGCCGCCGCGTCCGCCAGGACGGCTCGGGACGCCGCCAACCGCGCGGACGCCGACGCGTCGAGGGCCGCGAAGTCGGCGGCCGACGCCACGCTCTCGTCCGAGTCCGCCCAGGCCTCCGCTTCGACCGCGGCGTACTACGCCGACGAGGCACGCAAGTCGGCGGTCGCGGCGGGCAAGGACGCGGACGCCGCGCTCAAGGCGGCCACGGATGCCTTCACCGTCGCGGTCAAGAAGTACCGCGAGGAGGAGGAGGCGCGGCGCAAGGCCGCCGTCGAGGCCAAGGAGAAGGCCGAGAAGGCCGAGAACGGGCCGAGCGCCGCCGAGATCTACCGCTGCGGGCAGGCGTTCATCCCGTGCGACCCGCAGGGTTTCGCCCGCTGGTGCCAGCACCAGGAGGTCTACTGCGACATCCTGGCGCACGGCAAGGAGTTCGGCGACGCGATGGAGGAGCTCTGGAACGCCGAGAAGGAGCTCCTGGGCATCAGCCAGCTCGACGATTGCCTCCAGAACAAGGACTTCGACTCCTGCAAGGGCCTCGCGGTGGACGCCCTCCTCAGCGGCAAGCTGAAGGTGCTGGACCGTCTGTACGACGAACTGAAGCTGCTGAAGCGCGGCTGCAAGATCGTCGACAAGGCGCCCCTGCGGAAGGCGCCCCTGCGGAAGGGAACGAGGGCCGGCTTCAGCACCGCTGCCGCCGCGGCGGCGGGGGGAGTGCCGTGCGGGGAGCACAAGGTCCCGGGGCTGCCCCGGGATGTCTCGGAGATCCCCGACTCCTTCGGCTGTGAGGCCTGCGCCCAGAAGATCAAGAGGAGTCTCGGGGGCGGCAAGCTCGTCACCATCAAACCGACGGAGGAGTTGATCCTTCCCAAGTACCGGGGCAAGGACGCGGGCTGGTATCACCACGTGGTGGTGGTCTACAACGGCCGGGTCTACGACGCCTGGACCGGGCGGGGCGGCGAGACCATTGCAGAGTACAAAGCACAATGGACACGGCCGGACAAGATCGACTTCGGTTTCTAGGAGACAAGTGAACGACAAGGAGTTCATCGAGGCGATCCGCGACCACCCGGAAGGATTCGGCCTGAACGGCACCTACTACCCGACCGCCATCTTCCTCACGGGGATCGACATCGGCAGGTCGGGCGGGCTGTTCCGCGGCTTCAGGGAGTGGCTGGTGGTGCGCAGGGGCGAGCTCAACAGCCTCTACTGGCATCAGCTCGTCCTCCTGGATGTGTTCCCCGACATGAGGCTCCAGGGCTGGAAGAACCCGGACCACCTGACCCCGGACCAGCACCACGAGGCCGTGGAGCACCTGTTCTCGCTCGTCCTCGAATTCCTGGACGTACGGAGCGATCCGCGCCAGCTGGGCCGCATGTACACGCAGTACGAGGCCATGTACGCGCATATCCAGGGATAGGCGGAAGCGGTCGGAGGTCCGACCGTGAAGAAGGCCGCCCCACCGGAAATCCTCCGGTGGGGCGGCCGTTCGTTTCTTGGGCGGCCGTTCGTTTCGGTGGGCTCAGTCGAACCAGCGGTCCCGCGCCAGCTCCCCCGTCCGTGACGGGTCCTCCAGGAGGGCCGCCACCTCGAAGCGGCGGGGCCACTGGCCCGCCGCCCAGGCGAGGCCCGCGGCCACGCCTTCCAGGGTGGCGGCGTGCAGGGCGCCGTCGCCGGTCAGGCGCCAGTCGATCTCCACGCCGTCGACGACGAGTTCCTCGTGTTCGACGTAGGTGTCCGGGGTGCGCGGACCGAGCAGGACGTGCACCGACTCCGGTACGTCGTGCTCGGTGCCCTCGGAGTCGACCTCCCCCGTGACGGACTCGCTCAGGCGCCGTACCTGGAACAGTTCGGCCAGCTCCGAGGCCCGTGAGGGTCGTACGGGAAGGAGCGGGACGCCCTCCGTGAACGGCAGCAGGTCCGGCGAGTCGACGACCACCGCGTCGGCCGCGTCCACGACCTCCACCCGGCCGTCGACGACGACCCGCAGCTCGTCCGGCAGGGTCACCTGCTCGGGGTCGAGTTCGGCCAGCGCGCCGTAGAGGGCGTGCAGCTGGGCGGCGGTGACCTCGCGGTCCGGGTCGGCCAGGCGGTCCAGGAGTTCGGCGGCGCCGCCCGGCTCGTCGAGCAGCGCGGCCACCGACGTCCTCACCCCCAGCGCCCGCAGCACCTGCTCGTCGTCGAAGCCGGTCGCGTCGGCCTCGTCGTACAGGCCGCGCAGGAGCGGGTCGCCGCCGGCCGCGAGCAGGCCCGCCGGGCGGCGGCCGTCCAGGACCGGGTGGCCGCGCAGCCACCAGGCCGTGTACGGGCGTACGACCTCGTGCGTACCGTCGGGCAGCAGCATCCGCACGGGCTGGATGATCGCGTCGCGCAACGGGGGCCGTGACAGCAGGGCGAGCGCCTGCGGCCACTTCTCGTCGTCCACGAGGTCCAGATCGCGTACGGCGACCAGTTCGGTGGCGACCGGCGGTACCGGGGTGTCCGGGAAGCGGTCCAGGACGTCCTCGCACCAGACGTCCACCGCGTCCAGCAGCCCCGCGTCGTCCGGTTCGGCGAAGTCACCGTCCCGCGGCTCCAGTTCGTCCGGGTCGAGGACGACGTCCGTGGCGCGGACGAGGGCGAAGTCGGCGAGCACCCCGCAGGCGGCCAGCGGCTGTTCGCCCCATTTCCCGGCCAGCTCGGCGTCCACGAAGGCCAGCTCGTCCTCCCGCATGACCTCGGCGAACGGGCTGCCGGGAAGGACGAGTTCGCCCGCGGGGGACAGCTCCCCGTCCTCGTCGGGGAGGGCGAGCGCGCCGAGCCAGGGCTCCTCGCCGGGCTCCAGGCCCGCGTCCCGGACCAGGGCGAGGACGGTGTCGGCCAGCTCCTCGGCGTCGGGCGCGTCCTCCTCCCAGGCCACGCCGCCCCCGTCGTCGAGGGAGGCGGCGACCGCGGCCCGCACCTGGGGGGTGGTCAGCACGGCCCGGGGAGTCGCGGGCAGCGCGCCGAGCTTTTCCAGCAGCGGGTGGGCGGCGTCCTCGTGGGCGACCTTGAGGCCGAGCCGGGCAAGCACCTCGGCGTCGATGCCGGCGGCGTCCGGGGTGGGCAGGAGGATCTGACGGGGCCCGATCGTCGTACGCCCGTCGGCGAGCGGCACGGGCAGGCCGGAGAGCCGGTCGGGGTCGACGCCGGCGAGGCTGTCGTACAGCCTCCGCCACCAGCCGGGGTCCTTCTCCAGTCCCGCGAGCCGGTCGATCGCGTCCGTCAGCGGGACCCGGGCCACGCCCAGTGTGCGCAGCTCGACGCGCCGTTCGAGCCCGGCGGGCAGCAGGGTGGGCAGCACCTCGGCGAGCACGCGCACGGTGTCGGCGCCCGCGCCCTCCACCACCTCGGCGTCGCGGGGGCGCAGGGATTCGGGCAGGTCGTCGGTGTCGTGGCCGCCAGGCTGCACGGCGGGCGGGAGAAACGCCGGGTGGGCGGGCGGGAGAAAGGAGGTGCGGGGCAGCCGTTCGAGGATCGCCTGCCGCAGCGCGCCGTCCAGTTCGCCCTTGCCCAGCGGGCCGGGCACGAGAGCGATGATGCCCTCGCTCACCGGCCGCCAGTCGGCGAGGAGTTCGGCGTACGCGTCCGCCGCGCGCTGGACGAGGAAGTCGGTCAGCGGGCCGGGAGCGGCGTGCCGGCGGGTGGTGTCCAGCGGGAAGGACGCGATGAGCAGGGCGGGGACGCCCAGGGGCTCGTCGCTGGGGGTGGGGGCGTGGACGTACGGGCTGGTGCGGGGACGGGCCGGGGTGCCGTCGTCGGCGGTGGGCACGGCCCAGGTGACCGACCAGTGGGGGCGCAGCCGCTCCTCCACGGGACGGTCGGCGAGGAGGTCGGGGGTGAGGGGGCCGTGCGCGGCGGCGGTACGCCAGCGGGTGGTGCCGTCCCGTGAGTCCTCCACGACCGTGTGGGCGCCCTCGGCGCGGCGGCGCAGGGTACGGAGGCCGTCGGTCTCGATCACGACCTCTTCGAGGCCGGGGAGGGCGAGCAGCAGGGCGTCGTCGACGGCGTCGAGGAGCCTCTCGGCGAGGTCGGCGGCGGCCGTGTCGCGCAGCGGCAGGATGACGGCCGTGTCGTACGGGTCGGGGGCGGTGCCCTCGGCGGCGAAGGGGAGCCTCAGCAGCGGGACGTGACCGTCGCGGCGGCGGATCTCGTCGCCGAGCCCCGGGCTGTGCCGGGCGGCGTCGGCGGCCAGTTCACGGGCCTCGGCGAGGGACCAGCGGACACCGCCGTGGCGGCCCACGACCGCGGGCTCGTCGGTGACGGCGAGGACGGCGGCGAAACCGACGCCGAAGCGGCCGACCGCGCTGTCGGCGGAGTTCCGCTTTGCTGAGGCACGCAGGGTGGACAGCGACTCCACACCGGCCGCGTCGAGGGGCGCGCCGGTGTTGGCGGCGACGAGGACTCCGTCGCGGAGGGTGAGCCGGAGCCGTCCGGGCACGCCCGCCCGCGCTGCGGCGTCCGCGGCGTTCTGGGCGAGCTCGACGACCAGCCGGTCCCGGTAGCCGCCGAGGACAAGATCCTCCTCGGCGTTGGCGTCCTCGCGGAACCGTGCCGGGCTGGTGGCCCAGGCGTCCAGCACGCCGCGACGCAGACGGTCCGTCCCGAACGGATCGGCCCCCTCGGCCGCGGGCCGCACGAACTTGCTCACGTTTACTCTCCTCATCGGCGTGACGCGACTGAAGGTACCGCGAGGAAGCCAACCAGCCCGTCCGGCGTTTGAGGACGAGGCCTTTCCGGCCGACGGGGTCCGGGGGTCCCCAGGGCCGCGCACCACCAGGCACCCGCAGACCTACGAGTGCCCCAGCTCCGCCGCATCCTCGTCGGAGACGACCGGCACGGACCCGGAGTCCGCCGCCGGCCGCAGCGGGAACGGGTCCACCTTCGTCTCGTCGATCACCGGCGGAGCAGGCTGCGGCGGCTTGGGCATGACCGCCGCCTCGGAGTGCCCGCCGCACCCGTACGCCAGGGACACCACACGCCCGTCGGCCGGCGAGAACTCGTTGGCGCAGACACCGAAGGCCTGCCCCAGCGATCCGCCGATCGGGACGAGGAAGCCGCAGCTCACGCAGGACGCCGGGGCCGCCTGGGCCATCGGGGTCTTGGAGCCGTACGCGTCCTCCCAGCGGTCGGCGGAGACATGCAGCCCGTAGCGGGACAGAACGCGGGCGCGCCGCATGCCGAGTTCCTCGGCGAGCGCGGCGATCGATCCGCGCACGGGGGCGACGGGAAGGCGGGCCGGAGGCGCCTCGGTGACCTCCAGGTCCTCCGCCTCGACCAGCTCGGCCATCTCCTCCGAGACGGCGGAGTCGGGCAGCGGCTCGTCCTCACCGGTGTAGCCGGGCTCCAGACGCAGATCCTCGGCATCGGTGGGCAGCAGGTCGCCGGGGCCCATGTCGCCGGGGCGCAGCCGCTCGCTCCACGGCACCCACTCGGGGGCGAGCAGCGCGTCCGGGCCGGGCAGCAGGACGGCCTCGTCCAGCGTGACGATCTTGGCGCGCGAGGCCCGGGCCACCGTGACGGCCCAGCGCCAGCCGCGGTACCCGAGCTCCTTGCACTCGAAGAAGTGCGTGACGACGCGGTCGCCCTCGGACTCCAGTCCCGCGTGCTCGCCGACGACGCCGGGCGCGGCGGCCTCCTCGGCTGCGGCCCGCGCGAGGTCGACTGCCTCGGCGCACAGGCGGTCGGGGGTGCGGCTTCGCGTGGTCGCTGCGCTCACAGGTATCGCTTCTCTCCTACGCCGTCTCTCTGGTGCGGCTGCCTTTGGCGGCGGGGCGGACGGAGCGGACCCGGGGACCGCGTCGACGTCCGCGCCCGATCGCTCTCGGGCGCACCTGTACCACCCATTCTGCGGGATGGCTGAGATACGCACGCTACCTGTTCGTCGGCGCTCGGCCTACACCGACCGACCTCTTCGCCGCTCCGGGGCCGTGATTCCTGTGCTCCCAACCGACTCGCTCGGTGCCAAACGCGCCGTAAACCGCACTACGTACGCCGTTCTCGGGGCACTATGACGTCGTGGCAGGCGCAAGGACACCCCAAGGAGCCACCGGGGTCGGTGGATCCAAAGGGATCAAGGGGAGCAGCCGGGACGGCGGGACGGGCCGGGTGCGCGGTTCCCTCCGCTCCGTCGGCCGTGTCCTGCACCTGCCGGTGACCGGTCCGGCCCGCGGAATCCGCAAGGCGACCCATGCGCAGGGCGCCGGTGAGTCCGGTCTCGGCAAGCTGATCGAGCTGCACGGGGTGAACGGCGCCGGCGATGTCATGATCACCGTCGCCCTCGCCTCCACCGTCTTCTTCTCCGTGCCGACCGACGAGGCCCGTGGGCGCGTCGCGCTGTACCTCGCGATCACGATGGCGCCCTTCACGGTCCTCGCACCGGTGATCGGTCCGCTCCTCGACCGCCTTCCGCACGGCCGCCGGGCGGCGATGGCGGGCGCGATGCTCGCCCGGGCGATGCTCGCGCTGATCATCTCCGGGGCGGTCGCCAGCGGCAGTCTGGAGCTGTATCCCGCGGCGCTGGGCGTGCTGGTCGCCTCGAAGGCGTACGGCGTCGTCAGAAGCGCCGTGGTGCCCCGGCTTCTGCCGCCCAAGTTCTCGCTGGTGAAGGCCAACTCGCGGGTCACGCTGGGCGGTCTCCTCGCGACCGCCGTGGCGGGGCCGGCCGCGGCGGGCCTGCAGGCCGTCGGGGATCGCTTGCCGCTGTACGGCGCCTTCGTGATCTTCCTCGTGGGTACGTTCCTGTCCTTCTCCCTGCCGCACAAGGTCGACTCGGCGAAGGGCGAGGACACGGCGCTGCTCGCCGCGGACGAACAGCATCTGCACGGGCCGCACCGGCAGCCGGTCAAGCGCCCCGGGCTGCGCACGGTCGGTCTCGCCGTCACCCACGCCCTCGGCGCCAACGCCGCCCTGCGCTGCCTCTCCGGCTTCCTGATCTTCTTCCTCGCCTTCCTGCTGCGGGAGCATCCGCTGACCGGCGAGAGCGCGGCGGTGTCGCTGGGGATAGTGATCGTCGCGGCGGGCGTGGGCAACGCGCTCGGTACGGCGGTCGGGGCGTGGCTCAGATCGAGGGCACCGGAGATCATCATCGTGACCGTCGTGGCGTTCGTGCTGGGCGCGGCGATCACCGCCGCGATCTTCTTCGGCGCGTTCCTGGTGGCGTGCCTGGCGGCGATCGCCGGGTTCGCGCAGGCGCTCGCCAAGCTGTCCCTGGACGCGCTGATCCAGCGGGACGTGCCCGAGTTGGTGCGTACCTCGGCGTTCGCGCGCTCCGAGACGATGCTGCAGATGGCGTGGGTGCTGGGCGGCGCGATCGGCATCGTGCTGCCGCTGAACGGCCCGCTCGGCATGACCGTGGCCGCCGCGATCGTCGCCGCGGGCTGGCTGACCACCCTGAGGGGCCTGCTGAGCTCGGCCCGGCACGGCGGGGCCACCCAGCCGCGTGTGGCCTAACGAATGGGCCACGCCGCACCCCAGGTAAAGGGACGGCCGAAGGCGCCCGATAGCCTTTCGGCCATGACCTTGCTGCCCCGCGGCACCGCCGCTCCTGGATACCGTGCTGTGCGACGCCGCCGCGCCGTCGCCGCCGCCGGCGCCGTCGCCGCCGGACTGCTCGTCCTGTCGGCCTGCGACAAGCCGACGCCGCGCGCCACCGTGACGGTCGGCAAGAACTCGGTGAGCGCCGAGGCCGCCTGCTACGACAACGGTGAGAACATCGGCCGCGCCGAGGCCACCAGGTGCGCCCTGAAGAAGGCGTCGGACTCGATCGAGGTCCCGCAGGGCGAGACGCTGCGCATCGGTGTCGACCCCGAGATCGCGGACACCGGCTGGGCCCTGTGGATCAACGGCCAGCAGGTCACCCCCGTCTACAAGAAGACGTACTACTCCTTCCAGGGCGTCGACCTCTTCTCCGAGCAGCAGGGCCAGCCCGCGCCGAAGCAGCTGTACATCAGCATCGTCGAGCAGAACAAGGCCGGCTCGCAGTTCAAGGGCGTGTGGAACTTCAAGCTCAAGAACGAGAACGCCTGATCCGCGGCCGTATCCGGATCCGTCCATGCGCGTCCTCGTAGCCACCGCGGTCCCCGTCGAACGGGACGCGGTGGCCCGCGCGTTCGAGGGGCCGGTGCATGAGGTGCGCCTCCCGGGGGTGACCCTGCATCAGGCCACCGGCGGCTACGACCTCGTCGCCGCCGGTGTCGGCCCCGCCCTCGCCGCCGCCTCCACCGCCGCCGCCCTCACCGCCGCGGCCCTGGACGGCGCCCCCTACGACCTGGCCGTCTCCGCCGGCATCGCGGGCGGCTTCCAGCCGGACGCGCCCGTCGGGTCGCTCGTCGTCGCCAACGAGATCACCGCCGCCGATCTGGGCGCCGAGACGGCCGACGGTTTTGCGCCGGTGACCGAGCTCGGCTTCGGAACCGTCACCCATCGTCCACCGGAACCACTCGTACGGGGGGTGGTGGCCGCGACCGGAGCGCGCCCCGGTGCCGTCCTCACCGTGTCGACCGTCACCGGCACGGCCGCCCGCGCCGACGCGCTCCGCGCCCGTCACCCGCGCGCCCTCGCCGAGGCCATGGAGGGCTTCGGGGTCGCCGAGGCGGCCGCCGCGCACGGGGTGCCCGTGCTGGAGATCCGCGCCGTCTCCAACCCGGTGGGCCCGCGCGACCGCGCCGGCTGGCGCATCGGCGACGCGCTCACGGCCCTGACGGAGGCCTTCGGGAAGCTGACGCCCGTCCTGAAGAGTTGGAACTCACATGACCGCCCACACTGAGCACCGGCAGCCCCTGCGGATCGCCTACTCCCCCTGCCCGAACGACACCTTCGTCTTCGACGCCGTGGTCCACGGCCGCGTGCCGGGCGCGCCCGCGCTGGACGTGACGTTCGCGGACATCGACCTCACCAACGGCATGGCCGAGCGCGGCGAGTTCGACGTGCTGAAGGTGTCGTACGCCGTACTGCCGTACGTCCTCGACGAGTACGCCCTGCTGCCCTGCGGGGGCGCGCTGGGCCGCGGCTGCGGGCCGCTGGTGCTCACCCGGGAGGCGGGCATCGACCTCACCGGCCGTACGGTGGCCGTGCCGAGCGAGAAGTCGACGGCGTACCTGCTGTTCCGGCTGTGGGCGGCGGACACGCTGCCGGGCCGGGTCGGGCAGATCGTGGTCATGCCCTTCCACGAGATCATGCCCGCCGTACGGGACGGGAAGGTGGAGGCGGGTCTCGTCATCCACGAGGCGCGCTTCACGTACCAGAACTACGGGCTGCACAAGCTCGCCGACATGGGCGAGCACTGGGAGAACACGACCGGGCTGCCGATTCCGCTGGGCGCGATCATCGCCAAACGCTCACTGGGCGCCGAGGCCCTCACGGGCCTGGCCGACTCGATCCGCGCCTCCGTACGCGCCGCCTGGGACGACCCCGAGGTCTCCCGCCCGTACGTCCTGGAACACGCCCAGGAAATGGACCCGTCCGTCGCCGACCAGCACATCGGCCTGTACGTCAACGAATTCACACACGACCTGGGCGAGGACGGCTACGCAGCGGTACGCGGCCTCCTGACCCGAGCCGCAGCAGAGGGCCTGCTCCCCCCGCACCGTCCCGAGTCCCTGTCGTTTCCGTGAACCGGCCGGCCGAGGGGCCGATGCCGCCCCTCGGTCCGGGTGCGCCTGCGTGAACGCGTCGCTATACGTCCAGCTGGTCGGCGACCGCGCGCAGCAGGCCCGCGATCTTCTTGCCGGAGACCTTGTCGGGGTAGCGGCCCTTCTCGAGCATCGGGGTGATGTTCTCCAGGAGGGTCGTCAAATCCTGGACGATGGACGCCAGTTCGTCCGGCTTCTTGCGGGTCGCGGCCGCGACCGAGGGGGTCGGGTCGAGAACGGTGACCGAAAGTGCCTGGTCGCCGCGCTGACCGGCGACCACTCCGAACTCCACCCGCTGTCCCGGCTTGAGTGTCTCGACTCCGGCGGGGAGGACCGAGGAATGGACGAAGACGTCGCCGCCGTCGTCGCGGGAGAGAAAGCCGAAGCCTTTCTCACTGTTGAACCACTTGACCTTGCCGGTAGGCACGTCTGTCCTCGTCCTCGTACTCGTCGGAAAACTGCTTCTGAAAACGGCTCTTGATAGCACTCGGGCGGGTCGTCGGGACCCGCCGGTACCAAGGCTAATGCTCTTCAGGCCGGAGACAAGACGTCACCGTGTTGTTCCTTCGCGCAGGGAACTACCCTGGTCCGGTGCGTGACAAAACCCAAACGAATTCCGCCGTACCCGGTGACCGACTGATCCGTGCCGGTGCCGTCGTGTTCTTCATCGGTGCCGTGGCCACACTCGTCACCGTGGCCCCGCTGTTCCTCGGAACGACGCCTTTTCCTCCCTACATGTTCGGATTGAGCATGCTGATGGGCGTCGGCTTCCTGCTGGCCGGTGCGGGAGTCCTGCGGTCCATCGCGGCGGGCCGCCGTCAGGCGCGGGCCGGACAGTAGTCCGACAGCCACGCCGGGAACTCGGTGAGGTCACCGAGGACGACGTCCGCGCCCGCCGACCTCAGCTCGGCCGCGTCGCACGGCCCGGTGGCCACGGTCACCGCGACGGCGCCGGCCGTACGGGCTCCGCGTACGTCCCCGACGTGGTCGCCGACGTAGATCCCCGCCCCGTGCTCACGCAGCGCCCCTGCCTTCTGCTCGGCCCACAGGTCGCCGATGACCGCGTCGGGCTCGATGCCCAGGTGTTCCAGGTGCAGCTCGGCGTTGGGCTCGTGCTTGGCGGTGACCACGATCGCCCGCCCGCCGGCCGCCCGCACGGCCGCGATCGCCTCACGGGCGCCCGGCATCGCGGGCGTGGGCACGATCGCGATCGTCGGGTACATCGAGCGGTACAGGTCGCCCATGGCGTCCACCGCTTCCGCCGGGAACCAGTTGACCAGCTCCTCCGCGAGCGGCGGACCGAGCCGGGTGACCGCCAGGTCCGCGTCGATGTACGTACCCGTCCGCTCGGCGAGCGCCACGTAGCAGGCGTGTATGCCGGGGCGGGAGTCGATGAGGGTCATGTCCAGGTCGAAGCCGACGGTCAGCGCGGAGGAGGTCGTGAGGGCCATATGGGTCATTGTGCCGAGCCGGTGTGCCCTGCATGTTCAGCGGCACCGCTGCCCGCGGGCTGCGTGGCACGGCCGGCCGCGGGCCGGGTCGGTCAGGCGGTAACGTCTGTCACCACGGGGTTTTCAACGCACCGACCCCCGAGGGGACTTCGTGGGTATCGAGAGCGACCAGGTCGTCTACGAGTATCTGAGCCGCGTCGGTGACGTGGCCCACCAGCGGCAGCTGCCGTCGGCCACCCGGATGCGGCTCGTCGCGGAGCTGCGCAACGAGATCGACCGGCGGCGTGCCAGGGCTCCCGTCGACAGTCCCGCCGCCGTCCGCCGCATTCTCGACCGGCTCGGCAGCCCGGACGAGGTCGTCGCGGCCGCGGGCGGTACCGGCGGGGCACCGCAGGCACCGGCCGCCGCCGTGCCCGTACAGCGGGACGCCGAGCCGGAGGCGGAGCAGCGGCCGAAGGGGCTGCGCCGGATCGTCCCCCGCCCGCGCCCGGCCCAGTCGCCCGGCCCCGCCGCGTCCGACGCGCCCTCTCCGCCGCATCTCGCAAGCACGCACGAGCTCGGGGACAGCGCTTCGCAGCCGGACTGGTGGCGGGTGGACAGCAGTCCCTTCGGGGTCGGGGACAGCGTGCCGGGGTTCGTCGGCGGTGTGGAGATCCCGGAACTGCTCAAGCCCCCGCCGCCGAAGGAGACGGCCGAGGAGACGGCGGCCGTCGTGGGGAAGGCCGAGCCGGTGGTGGAGGCCAAGGCCGTCGTGGACACCCAGGCCCGGCGCCGGCTGCGTCTCCTGCCGAGGCGGGCCGAAGGCCCGGGAGGCTCCGGCGGCTCCCGAAGCTGGAGCAACCCGCTCCTGCTGCTCGCCGCGGGCCTCCTCGTCGCGGGCGCGGTGCTCGGCAACCTGGTCGTGCTGCTGGTGGGCTGGCTCATCGCCTATGCCTCGCGGCGGCTGACCGACGCCGAGACCAAGTGGGCGGTCATGTTCCTGCCGGGGCTGGCGGTCGTGGCCGGCGTGTTGTGGCTGTGGGGCCGGACGGACGGCCGCTGGGGCGACCCCATCACCGAGGGGCACATGAACGAGGCCGTCGCCCAGACCTGGCCGTGGGTGATCCGCGGGGCGGCCGTGGCATCGGCGCTGTTTCTGGTGTGGCGGTCGCAGCGGCAGCGGTGACGCGCGCCCCCGGGCACCGGTTCCGAGCACCGCACACCCACCGAGCCGTCGGGCCCACCCGCTACCGTGGGCAGGATGAGCAGCCCGGCACCATCGCCCCGCTCCCTCGCGGAAGCGCTCCGCGGCAGGGATGACGCCTCCCTGGCCGTACTCCTGCGCGCCCGTCCCGACCTCATCACCCCCGTCCCCACCGACCTCACCCAGCTCGCCACCCGCGCCGGCACCCGCGCCTCGGCCGTCCGCGCCCTGGAGCGCCTGGACCGTTTCGCGTTGCAGACCGCGGAGGCCCTCGCCGTCGCCGCGGACCCGGCGTCGTACGACGAGCTGCTCGGGCTGATGACCGGCGACGAGGGCGACCCGGCCGTCGCCGCCGCGCTGCCGCGGGCCGTGGCGACCCTGCGGGACCAGGCCCTGGTGTGGGGGGACGACGACCGGATGCGTCTGGTGCGCACGGCCCGCGAACTGCTCGCGCCGTCGCCGCAGCACCCGTCGCCGACGGGGCTCGGGCCCACGGTCGCCGAGGCCACCTCGGGCATGTCGCCCGGCCGTATCCAGGACATCGTCACGACCGCGGGCCTGCCGTCGACCCATGACTCGGTCTCGGCCGTGGATGCGCTCTCCGCCCTGTTCAGGGACCGCAGGCGGATGGCGAAGCTGCTCGCCGAGGTTCCGGAGGAGTCGCGGGAGGTGCTGTCGCGGCTCGTCTGGGGGCCGCCGTACGGACAGATCACCCCCGACCCGGCGCCCCATCTGCGCCGGCTGCTTAACCGGGGGCTGCTGCTGCCGGCGACGCCCGGGACGGTGGCCCTGCCGCGGGAGGTGGCGCTGCATCTGCGCGACGGTCGCGCGCACCGCACGGTCGAGCCGGTCCCGCCGACCGTGGAGGCCGCCGGGACGCACCGTCCACAGGTTGTGGACGCGACGGCGGCCGGGCAGGCGTACACGGCGCTGGCGACCGTCGAGGAGCTGCTGAAGGACTGGGACGAGGGCGGCCCGGCGGTGCTGCGGGCCGGCGGGCTCAGCGTCCGCGACCTGAAGCGCACGGCCGTCGCCCTCGACGTGTCCGAACCCGTCGCCGCGTTCTGGGTCGAGCTCGCCTACGCGGCCGGGCTGCTGGCGTCCGACGGGGAGGCGGACGAGCGGTACGCCGCGACTCCGGCGTACGACGAGTGGCTGGAGCAGCCCGCCGCGCAGCGCTGGGCGCGGCTCGCCGCAGTGTGGCTGCACGCGACACGCACGTCGGGAGTGGTCGGCGGGCGGGACGCGAAGGAGCGCACCCTGTCGGCGCTGGGGCCGGGCCTCGACCGCTCCGCCGCGCCGGAGGTACGGCACCGGGTGCTGACCCTGCTGGCCGGGCTGCCGCAGGGGACCTCGCCGTCCGCCGACTCCGTGCTGGCCCGGCTGCGCTGGGAGCGCCCGCTGCGCGGCCCGCAGCAGCAGGGCGACGATCTGCGCGGCCGGCTCGCCCGGTGGACGCTGACCGAGGCGGAGCTGCTGGGCGTCACCGGCCGGGGCGCGCTCTCGGCCCACGGGCGGGCGCTGCTCGGCGCACCCGCGCCGAAGCCGCCGGAGGAGGAGCCGCGGGGCCCCGGCGACAAGCTGCCTGTGCACCATGTACCGGTCCCCGTCGAGCCATTGGCGCCCATCGAACAGGCCACCGCGTCGGCCGCGGCCGCCCGTCTCCTCACCCCGCTGCTGCCGGAGCCCCTGGACCACGTCCTCCTTCAGGCCGACCTGACGGCGGTGGCGCCGGGCCCGCTCGAACGCCCCCTGGCCGACATGCTGGGCGTCCTCGCGGACATCGAGTCGAAGGGCGGGGCGACCGTCTACCGCTTCACGCCCGGTTCGGTACGCCGTGCCCTGGACGCCGGCCGGTCCGCCTCCGACCTGCACGCCTTCCTCGCCGCCCACTCCCGTACGCCGGTCCCGCAGCCGCTCGCGTATCTGATCGACGACGTCGCCCGCAAGCACGGGCATCTGCGCGTCGGCGCTGCCTCGGCGTATGTGCGCTGCGACGACGACGCGCTGCTCAACGAGATCCTCGCCGACAAGCGCTCCGCGGGTCTCGGTCTGCGCCGGCTGGCCCCGACGGTCCTGGCCGCGCAGACCGACCCGGCCGCGCTTCTGGAGGGGCTGCGGGCGATGGGCTTCGCGCCGGCCGCGGAGTCCGCCGAGGGCGATGTGCTGATCACCCGCACGCACGCCCACCGCACCCCGCCGCGTACCGCGCCCGAGCCGGTCCCGGAGGGCCCGCCGGTCCCGGACGCCACGCTCCTCGCGGCCGCGATCCGCGCCGTCCGGGCGGGCGACCGGGCCTCCACGGCCCCGCTCAAGCCCACCACCGCCCCGGCGACGGCCGGTGAACTCCCCCGCACCACCCCCGCCGAGACCCTCGCCACCATGCAGGCCGCCGTTCTCACCGGCGAGGCCCTGTGGATCGGCTACGTCAACGCCGAGGGCGCCGCGAGCCAGCGCGTCATCACCCCGATCCGCGTGGAGGGCGGCTTCGTCACGGCGTACGACCACACGGCGGACGAGGTACGGACGTATCCGCTGCACCGGGTGACCGGGGTGGCAGAGCTGGCGGACGACTGAGGGCTGAGTGCTGACCGCGGACCGCTGACCGCTGACGACTGACGGCCCGCCTTCAGCAGTCGCCGACGGCCGCGTCCGCAGGCAGGCCGAAGTGGGCACGGGCCGCGGTCTCCAGGGCGTGGGACGACACGGGGTCCTCGGCGGCGGAGGCCAGGACACCGAAGTGGGACCTCGTCCACTCTCCGTACCCCTCGCCGTCGGGCGGTTCCTCCCGTGACACGACACGGTAGCCGCCGTCCGCGTCCCGCTTCAGCACCACCACCTGCGGGAACCGCGCACCGCTGCACTCCATCAGCGTGCCGTCGTGCACCCCGTACTCCATGCACAAGGTGTTGACCCCCGCCTGTACGCGGTCCCCACGCTCCTGCAGTTCGAGTGCCTCCGCCCGGCAGAACCAGCGCGCCTCGTACTCGGGCACGGCCTCGCCGTATCCGCTCCCCCGTGACTCCGCCACGAGCCGCGCCTCGATCACGGGCCGCACCGCGCCCCACAGCCGGGCGTCGACCGGCCGGGCGCCGGCGTCCGCCGGCCACATCACCCAGGCCCCCGTCACCACCAGCACCATCGCGGCCCCTACGCCGGGCCCCCATATGCGTACCGACATCACAGCGAGCTCCCCACCGTGCCGCGCGCAGCGCGCCGCTCCCGCAGGTCAAGACGGACGACCGGGCCACAGGGTTGCCCTGGGGCATCCGTCCGCTCCGTCCGCTGTGAGCTGCGCCCCACCCGATCGGCGACCGGTGCGGCACACTGGACGTTTGGCCGTGCAGAGCCGTGGAGAGCCGAGCAGGTCCGTGCAGAAAGGCAGCCGCGCGTGAATGGTCCGCTGATCGTCCAGTCCGACAAGACCCTGCTCCTGGAGGTCGACCACGAGCGGGCCGACGACTGCCGTCGGGCGATCGCGCCGTTCGCGGAGCTGGAGCGGGCGCCTGAGCACATCCACACCTACCGGGTGACCCCGCTGGGCCTGTGGAACGCGCGGGCGGCCGGGCACGACGCGGAGCAGGTCGTGGACGCGCTGGTGCAGTACAGCCGGTATCCCGTGCCGCACGCGCTGCTCGTCGACATCGCCGACACGATGGACCGGTACGGGCGGCTGACCCTCAGCAAGCACCCGGCGCACGGACTCGTCCTGACCACCACGGACCGGCCGGTCCTGGAGGAGATCCTGAGGTCAAAGCGGATCGCCCCGCTCGTCGGGGCCCGGATCGACCCCGACACGGTCGTCGTCCACCCCTCCGAGCGCGGGCAGATCAAGCAGACGCTGCTGAAACTGGGCTGGCCCGCCGAGGATCTCGCGGGGTACGTCGACGGCGAGGCGCACCCCATCGAGCTGGCCGAGGACGGGTGGGCGCTGCGGCCCTACCAGAAGCAGGCCGTGGAGAACTTCTGGCACGGCGGCTCGGGAGTCGTCGTGCTGCCCTGCGGTGCGGGCAAGACCCTCGTCGGTGCCGGGTCCATGGCGCAGGCGAAGTCGACCACGCTGATCCTGGTCACCAACACCGTCTCCGCCCGGCAGTGGAAGCACGAGCTGGTGAAGCGGACGAGTCTCACCGAGGACGAGATCGGCGAGTACAGCGGGACGAGGAAGGAGATCCGGCCCGTCACGATCGCCACGTACCAGGTGCTGACGACGAAGCGGAAGGGCATCTACGCCCACCTGGAGCTGTTCGACTCCCGGGACTGGGGGCTGATCGTCTACGACGAGGTGCATCTGCTGCCCGCGCCCGTCTTCAAGTTCACGGCGGACCTCCAGGCGCGGCGGCGGCTGGGCCTGACCGCGACGCTGGTGCGCGAGGACGGACGCGAGTCGGACGTCTTCTCGCTCATCGGGCCGAAGCGGTTCGACGCGCCGTGGAAGGAGATCGAGGCCCAGGGGTACATCGCGCCCGCGGACTGTGTGGAGGTGCGGGTCAATCTCACCGAGTCCGAGCGGCTCGCCTACGCCACCGCAGAGACCGAGGAGAAGTACCGCTACTGCGCGACCACCGACACCAAGCGCAAGGTGACGGAGGCGATCGTGCGCCGGTTCGCCGGGCAGCAGATCCTTGTCATCGGGCAGTACATCGACCAGCTCGACGAGCTGGGCGAGCATCTGAACGCACCGGTGATCAAGGGCGAGACCAGCAACGCGCAGCGCGAGAAGCTCTTCGACGCGTTCCGGGAGGGCGAGATCAGCGTGCTGGTGGTGTCGAAGGTCGCGAACTTCTCGGTCGACCTGCCGGAGGCGACGGTCGCGGTGCAGGTGTCGGGCACCTTCGGCTCCCGGCAGGAGGAGGCGCAGCGTCTCGGTCGTGTCCTGCGCCCCAAGGCCGACGGCCATCAGGCTCACTTCTACTCGGTCGTCGCCCGCGACACGATCGACCAGGACTTCGCCGCGCATCGGCAGCGGTTCCTGGCGGAGCAGGGGTATGCCTACCGGATCATGGACGCGGACGAGTTGCTGGCGGAGGGGTGAGCGGGGCGCGCGGGGATCTACTTGCGGCGGACGCCCGCTTCCTCGCCGTACTCGCCGAGTATGACCACGTCGAAGGCGGCGCCCGCGAACACCTTCACGGCTCGCAGGGCCTCGCCGAGGATGTGACGGTGGCTGCCCAGGACAGGGGTGGCGCCGGCCGGGCGCGGCGGGCGCGGAGCTGGGGTGACGGTTGCTGCGCTCATGTCTCCATGGTTGCTCGCCCGGGGCGTGAGCGGCATCGGTCTGAGGGGCTAACCTCACCGGCCGCCGCGTAGTACTCCGGATTGACTCGCCACCCCCAGGGCGGAGGGCGCGTCCCCTAGGGGTCGGGGCCCTCGGGGATCGGGGCCATCGGGGATCGGGACCCTCGGGGAAAAGCGTTGGCAGGCGCCACTCCCGCTCACCTAGAATCTCCGCTCTTGCCCGCCTCCTCCACGGAGCGCCGCCGCCCGGACGGAAACCGGCCGGCATCACAGCGTCCACCCGCAGGTCCCCCGGAGGCACCCCCTTGTCCACGCCCGTCGACGACGACCCCCTGGCCCGCGAACGCGCCCACCTCGCCTCGTCCCGCGCGGCGCTGCGGGCCATGCGGGAGGACGTCGAGTCGCTCGACATCAGCGATGTCACCGCGAACTGGGTCAACGCGCAGATCCTGCAGCGGCAGATCGGGGAGCGCATCAAGGCCCTCGCCGACCTCAGCCACACCCCGCTGTTCTTCGGTCGCCTCGACTATCTGCACGCTCCGGGCGCGGACCGGGCCGAGGGCGCGGAGGGGGAGCGGTTCTACATCGGGCGCCGGCATGTGCACGACGGCGACGGCGATCCGATGGTGATCGACTGGCGTGCGCCGGTCTCGCAGCCGTTCTACCGGGCCTCCAAGAAGGACCCGCTGGACATCGCGCTGCGCCGCCGCTTCGGCTACACGGGCGGCGACCTCACGGCGTACGAGGACGAGCACCTGTCCGATCCCGCTGAGGCTGCCGCCACGAGCAAGCTGCTCCAGCAGGAGATCGAGCGGCCCCGCGTCGGCCCGATGCGCGACATCGTGGCCACGATCCAGCCCGAGCAGGACGAGATCGTACGCAGCGGGCTGGGCGGGACCGTGTGCGTGCAGGGAGGTCCGGGCACCGGGAAGACCGCCGTCGGCCTGCACCGGGTCGCCTACCTCCTCTACGCCCACCGCGAGCGGCTGGCCCGCACCGGCACGCTGGTCATCGGGCCGAACAGGTCCTTCCTGCACTACATCGAGCAGGTGCTGCCCGCGCTGGGCGAGTTGACGGTCAAACAGGCCACGGTCGACGACCTGGTCGCGCATGTGGAGGTCCGCGGCACGGACGACGCGGCCGCCGCGCTCGTGAAGGGCGACGCGCGGATGGCGGAGGTCCTGCGAAGGGCCGTCCACGCGCACGTGAGCATGCCCACCGAACCTGTCGTGGTGGTGCGCGGCTCGCGCCGCTGGCGGGTCCCGGCGTACGAACTCGAGGACATCGTCCGGGAACTGCTGGACCGCGGCATCCGCTACGGCGCCGCCCGCGAGGCCCTGCCGCAGCGTATCGCGCATGCCGTGCTGGTGCAGATGGAGCGGTCGGGCGAGGCCCCGGACGACCGTGTGCAGGACGCCGTCGCCCGCAACTCCGCGGTGAAGGCGGCCGTCAAACAGATCTGGCCGCCGGTCGACCCGGCCAAGCTGGTGCTGCGGCTGCTGACGGACGCGGACTTCCTCGCGCTGCATGCGGAAGACGTCCTCAGCGAGGAGGAGCAGAAGACGATCCTGTGGACGAAGCCGGCGCGGTCGGTGAAGTCCGCGCAGTGGTCGCCCGCGGACGCGGTGCTGATCGACGAGGCGCAGGACCTGGTCCAGCGCACGCACTCGCTCGGGCATGTGGTGCTGGACGAGGCGCAGGATCTCTCCCCGATGCAGTACCGGGCGGTGGGCCGGCGCTGCACCACCGGTTCCGCGACCGTGCTCGGCGATCTCGCGCAGGGCACCACGCCCTGGGCGACCCGGAGTTGGGACCAAGCCCTGGCCCACCTGGGGAAGGCGGACGGCGTCATCGAGGAGCTGACGGCCGGTTTCCGCGTGCCGACGGACGTCATCACCTACGCCTCGCGTCTGCTCCCGCACATCGCCCCGGGACTGACGCCGGTCGCCTCGGTCCGTGAGAACCCGGGCTTCTTCGACCTCCGCGCGATCGAGGACACCGCGGAAGTGGTGGCCGCCTGTGAGGAGTTGCTGCGCAACGAGGGCTCGATCGGCCTGATCGCCGCCGACGCCCGCATCCCGCCCCTGGCGGAGGCGCTGACGGCGGCAGGCATCGGCTATCTGCCCCCCGGCGAGGAGACGACGCACACGACCCGCCTGACCCTGGTCCCGGCCTCCCTGGCAAAGGGCCTGGAGTACGACTACGTGGTCCTGGACGAACCCCAGGCAGTGGTAACCGCCGAACCGGACGAACGCACAGGCCTGCGCCGCCTGTACGTAACCCTGACCCGAGCGGTATCAGGCCTGATCATCACCCACATGTCCCCACTCCCACCCCAGCTCACCTAGCCCGCATCACCTCGGGCAGTCGCGCCGCCGGGGCGACACGGGCGGGCGCGGGCGGCACCCCGACGCCGGGCCACGCACCCGCATCACCGCGGTGGGTCGCGCCGCCGAGACGGCACGGACGCGCGCGGGCGATAACCCATCAGCGCCGGGCAGCCCAGACCGCCATCCCGCGGCCAGTCGCGCCGCTGGGGCGCACGGACGGGCGCGGGCCGCCCCCCGCCAACGCCGGGCCACGCACCCGCTTCACCGTGCACAGTCGCGCCGCCGAGACGGCACGGACGGGCGCGGGCCGCCCCCGCCAACGCCGGGCCACGCACCCGCCCTCACCGCGGGCAGTCGTGCCGCTGGGGCGGCACGGGTGGGCGCGGGCGGCACCCCGTCAGCGCAGGGCCGCGCGACCCACGCCCGCGCACCAACCCCGCAAGCCACTCCCACGCCGGGACGGCACAGGCGGACACGGGCGGCACCCCGCCAGCGCCGGGCCGCGCGACCCACCCCCGCGCCGCGCGATCCCCCCACACCGCTCACCCCCCGTCCAGAGCCCCCCGCCACTCCTCCACCGCAGCCGCCGACACACGCTCGCCCCAGCCCCCCGGCCGAGCCGCCCCGCCGATGTGGAACGCGTCGATCCCCCCGGCCAGGAGCCCTGGCACGTGGTCGAGCCGCAGCCCCCCGCCCACGAGAATCCGCTGCTCGTACCCCGGCTCCCCACGCCGCGCCGCCTCCGCGAGAAGCGTGGGGAGTCCGTCGTCCACCCCCGCGGAGGAGCCTGCCGTGAGGTAGGTGTCGAGGCCCGGCACCCCATCCAGTTGCTTGCGCAGCGCATCCCGGTCGGCCGCGTGGTCGATCGCCCGGTGAAACGTCCACCGGCACCCGGACCCGGCCAGCTCATCGACCACCCGCTCCACGGCCCCGAGATCCACCCCGCCCGCCGCGTCGAGGAACCCGAGCACGAACTCCTCGGCCCCGGCGGCCCGCAGCTCCCGCGCGACGGCCACCAGCCGGTCCGTTTCCCTCGCCGCGAACCCGTCCTCCAGCCGCAGCATCACCCGCAGCGGAATGTCGACGGCGGCCCGGATCGCGACGAAGGTCGCCACCGGCGGGGTGAGTCCGTCGGCCGCCATGTCGGTGATCAGTTCGAGGCGGTCCGCGCCTCCGGCCTGGGCGGCAACCGCGTCCTCGACGTCGAGGGCGATCACCTCCAGGACTGCACGCTTGCTCATGGGACCCCATTCGTCGCGGCTAACAGGTCTAGTCCAATTTAGACCATGCCCACGCCACGTACGTAGAGGGCCTCGCCCACTCACCCGAAGATGTTCAGCTCCTCCGCCTCCACCCCGGCCAGCTCGTAGGACGCCCCCCGCGCTGGCCGCCCGGCATACAGCCGTACGAGGGTCGCCGCGTCCCCGATGAACCGCGCCGGAGGCCGCTCCCCGCTCACGTCCCCCAGCCGCAGCGGCTCGTCCCTGTCGTCGAGGTCGGCATGCAGCGGTACCTGCCCCTTGTCCCGGGTGATCCGCGCAAGCAGCGCCAGCGCGTCCGGCAGCCCCGCCCCCGCGTAGGCCCCCGGCTCCCCGAGGACCTCACGGACGTCCCCCGCGTGCACCCACTCCCCCAGCGCGATCATGTCCAGCACCCCGCCCGCCTTGGCAATCACGGGCCCCGCCTCGCTCATCCCGCGCTCCAGCTCGTCCACGACCTGCGCGTTCGTCCATTCGGCCCGCTCGGCGATGTCCCGGTCGTTCGACTCGGGCGAGAACACCCCCTCCTCGTAGCGGCTCTCCACCACCCGCGTCAGCGCGGCGGAGCAGTGCGCGAGCACATCCCGCACGGTCCACCCGGGACACGCCTCGGTCGGCAGCGCGAAATCGGCGTCGGGCCGGGCCCGCAGCAGCGGAATGAGCGCGTCGCGCTCGGTGGCGAGCAGCCGGCCGGGCTGCTCGGGGTCACGTGCCTCGTGTACGTCAGCAGTCGTCATGAGTTCCAAACTAGGGTCCGTACGACGCGCGGCGGGAGAATGAGCACATGGTCGATCCAGACACCCTGCGCACCCGTTTCGCCCGCGCCCTCGAAGGCGCCCGCGCCCCCGGCGCCGGCCCGGACCCGGCCCCGTACGCCGACAACCTGCTCGCCCGCTGGCAGGAGCCGCAGCGCCGGTACCACACGCTCGCGCACCTCACCGCGGTCCTCGACCACATCGACGTACTGGAGAAGTACGCCGCCGCCCCGGACGTCGTGCGGCTGGCCGCCTGGTTCCACGACGCGGTGTACCTGCCCGACCGCTCGGAGAACGAGGAGCGCTCGGCCCGCCTCGCCGAGCGCGCCCTTCCCGAGGCCGGGGTGCCGGCGGACAGGACCGCCGAGGTCGCCCGTCTGATCCGGCTCACCGTCGGCCACGACCCGGCCGACGACGACCGCGACGGACAGGTCCTGTGCGACGCCGACCTGGCGATTCTCGCCTCGCCCCCCTCCGTGTACGCCGCCTACACCGCCGCCGTCCGCGAGGAGTACCACTTCGTCCACAGCGACGCCTTCCGCGCGGGCCGCGCCGCGATTCTGCGCCAACTCCTCGACCTGCCACGGCTGTTCAGAACGCCGCACGGGCAGGCGGAGTGGGAGGCGACGGCGCGCTACAACCTCCGCTCCGAGCTGGAAATGCTGTCGCTCTGAGGGTCCGGGCCGCCTACCCTGCCCGCATGCGATTCATGGGCGGGGAACGGGTGGAAGAAGCCGTCGCGGGCTGTGCGGACGTACTGCGGGCGGTGGTGGACCGGGACTGGGAGCAGGTGGGCGCCGGCCGGCTGGAGTGGAGTTGCCAGAAGACGGCGGCGCACATCGCGAGCGATCTCCTCGCGTACGCGGGACAGCTCGCCGGGCGCGCACAGGACGCGTACGTCCCCTTCGAGATCACCCTCGACGGCACCGAGGACGGCCTGGACCGCGCCGACAACGCGGGCGTCGTCCAGGTCGTGGAGACGACCGGCGCGCTGTTCGCCGCCACCCTCCGCACCACCCCGCGCGAGGTGCGCGCCTTTCACCCGTTCCCCTTCCGCAGCGCGGACCGCGCGGGCTTCGCCGCGATGGGCATCGCCGAGGTCCTGCTGCACACGCACGACATCGCCGAGGGCATGGACCTCCCGTACGAACCCCCCGCCCACCTCCCCGAGTACGTCCTGACCCGGATCTTCCCGCACGTCCCGCCCGGCCCCGACCACTGGCGCACCCTGCTGTGGGCCACCGGCCGCGGCGAACTCCCCGGCCGCGCCCCGGTCACCGCATGGCGCTGGAACAACAACCTGGTCGTCCCGGCCGACCGGGTCGGCCTCCAGGGCGTGACACCCGCGGCCGCCGCCGACCTGAGCGCGGGCGGTGACGGCGGCTTCGAGTGGGTCGGGGACGGCCCCTACGAGGGCACGCGGGAGGCCGCCGGGATGATGGTCAAGGCGTACGAGGCGGGCGTACACCGGCCGGAGTTCGGCCTGTTCGTCGTGGTACGGCACGAGGACGGCCGCGCGGTCGGCGGCCTCGGCTTCCACGGCGCCCCGGACGAGGACGGCCGCACGGAGATCGGCTACGACCTGGCCGAGGCCGCCCGAGGCAACGGCTATGCCACCGAGGCCCTGCGCACGCTGGCCGAGTGGGCGCTCGCACGGGACGACGTGACGACCCTGTTCGCGACCATCGAACACGACAACTCCCCGTCGCAGGCCGTGATCTCCCGCGCCGGCTTCGTGCAGGTGAGCGAGGACTACGGCGACGAGGGGCTCCTCGCCTACGAACTGCGCGGCTGAAGACTCAGGAAGCGGGCGGCCGGGCGGCCCGGCGCCCCTTCGGCCGCCGCAACCCCGCCTCCGTCAGCAGCCGCACCACCTCGCGGCTGCTGACCTCCACCGCTCCGGCGCGCACCGCGTCCGCGTACCGGTGGGAGGGGATGTCGTAGTGGTCCCGCTCGAAGGCGCGCCGAGGGACTTCCAACTCGTCGGCGAACTTGTGGAGTTCGTCGAAGGAGACGTCGCTGACGAGGTGCGACCACATCCGCCCGTGCCCCGGCCAGGCGGGCGGGTCGATGTACACCGTCACGAGGGCGCCGCCCCGCCGGCCGCCGACCCCAGCGATCCGACCGCGGCGACCTTCACGCCCGCCTTGTGGCACACCCAGTGCGGGTCGGGGCCGAGTTCCGGTTCGACGTCCAGCGCGTGCGGGTCGCCGGAGCCGCACACCGGGCACAGGGGCCAGCGGCCGTACCGCTCCAGGAGCGCGTCCTGCACGTCCTGGGCGACCAGCCCGGCCACATACGCGGCACCCTCCGGCCACTGCTCGACCCACCAGCGCCGCTGTACGACGGACGCCTCGACCATGGACACCACGTCCGCCGCGGCGACATCGCCTGCCGCGAGGTCGGAGAGCACCCGGGCGCGGGCGGCGTGCAGCGCCTGCTCAAGCGGACTGACGGGATCCATGCTTCCATTGTGCGCACTCTTGACCACACGGCGGAGCCGAAAATATCTTTCATTTGTGAGCCAGAAAGTGAAGGAAATTTTCGGGCCCGCTGCGGGGCGCACACCACCCGCACCCGCCGCCCTCGCCGCCAAGGTGCGCATGCTCGCGCCCTCCATGACCCGTTCCATGCAACGGGTCGCCGAGGCCGTGGCGAACGACCCGGCCGGCTGCGCGGCCCTCACGGTCACCGGCCTCGCCGAACTCACCGGCACCAGCGAGGCCACGGTCGTGCGCACCGCCCGGCTGCTCGGCTACCCCGGCTACCGGGACCTGCGCCTCGCCCTCGCCGGGCTCGCCGCCCAGCAGCAGTCCGGCCGCGCACCCGCGATCACCACGGACATCGCGGTGGACGACCCCATCGCCGACGTGGTCGCGAAACTCGCCTACGACGAACAGCAGACCCTCGCCGACACCGCGGCCGGCCTCGACACCGTCCAGCTCACCGCGGCCGTCACGGCGGCGGCGGCCGCACGGCGGATCGATGTGTACGGCGTCGGGGCGTCGGGGCTGGTCGCCCAGGACCTCACCCAGAAGCTGCTGCGCATAGGGCTCATAGCCCACGCGCACAGCGATCCGCACCTCGCCGTCACCAACGCGGTGCAGCTGCGCGCGGGCGATGTGGCGATCGCGATCACGCACTCCGGGTCGACCGGGGATGTCATCGAGCCGCTGCGGGTGGCGTTCGAGCACGGGGCGACGACGGTGGCGATCACCGGGCGGCCCGACGGTGCGGTGACCCAGTACGCCGATCATGTACTGACCACGTCCACGGCGCGGGAGAGTGAGCTGCGGCCGGCGGCGATGTCCTCACGGACGAGTCAGCTGCTGGTCGTGGATTGTCTGTTCGTGGGGGTGGCGCAGCGGACCTATGACCGGGCGGCGGAGGCGCTGGCAGCGTCCTATGAGGCGCTGGCGCATCGGCATCGCCGGTAGTCCGCAGGCAGTCGGCAGGTAGTCCGCAGGTACAAAAGATCACCGTAATCCGGAAAGAGCTGCTCCCTCATGGCGTCCACCTCCCCGCACCGTGAACTCCAGGCCCAGTTGGAGACCCTGACCACCGAAGCCTTCCGGCCGGAACTCGCCGACATCGACCAGTTGCCCACGCTCGACCTCGCGCGGCTGATGAACAGTGAGGACACCACCGTGCCCGCGGCCGTCGCGGCGCGGCTGCCGGAGATCGCCGCGGCGATCGATGCCGTGGCGGAGCGGATGGCGCGGGGCGGGCGGCTGGTGTACGCCGGTGCCGGCACCGCCGGCCGGCTGGGTGTGCTGGACGCCTCCGAGTGTCCGCCCACCTTCAACACGGACCCCGAGCAGGTCAGGGGGCTCATCGCGGGCGGACCCGGGGCCATGGTGACCTCCGTCGAAGGGGCGGAGGACTCCGCGGAACTGGCCCGCGCCGACCTCGACGCGCTCGCCCTGACCGCCACCGACACCGTGGTCGGGATCTCTGCCTCCGGACGCACTCCGTACGCGATCGGCGCGGTCCGGCACGCCCGGGCGCGCGGGGCGTTGACCATCGGCCTGGCCTGCAACGCGGACAGCGCCCTCGTCGCGGCGGCCGAGCACGGCATCGAGATCGTCGTGGGGCCGGAGCTGCTCACCGGTTCCACCCGGCTGAAGGCGGGCACGGCACAGAAGCTGGTGCTCAACATGCTCTCGACGATCACGATGATCCGGCTGGGCAAGACGTACGGGAATCTGATGGTCGACGTACGCGCCTCGAACGAGAAGCTGCGCGCCCGCTCCCGCCGGATCGTCGCTCTGGCCACCGGCGCGGGCGACGAGGAGATCGAGCGGGCGCTGGCGGCGACGGACGGCGAGGTGAAGAACGCGATCCTGACGATCCTCGCCGGCGTCGACGGCCCGACGGCGGACCGCCTTCTGGAGGAGTCCGGCGGCCATCTGCGTGCCGCGCTGGCGGCGGCGGGCGGCTGACCAGCACGCTCGGGAGGTGCACACCTCCCATGACACCGCCGCCGCGATCCTCCCCCTGGTGGGCGGCCCCGCGAACGTCACCTCCGTCGCCCACTGCATGACCCGGCTGCGTCTGGGCCTGGCCGATCGCTCCCTGGTGGACGAGGAGGCGTTGCGGGCGGTGCCGGGCGTGCTCGGTCTCGTCGACGACGACACGTACCAGATCGTGCTGGGTCCGGGCGTGGTCGCGAAGGTGACGCCGGAGTTCGAGGCACTGGTGGGGCGCACGCGGGCGGGCGAACTGGCCGCGCGGGGCACCGAGTTGAAGGCGGCGCAACAGCAGCGCAACGCGACCCCGCTGAAGCGGGCACTACGCCGCCTGGCGAACATCTTCGTGCCGCTGATCCCGGCACTGATCGGCTGCGGCGTCCTCGCGGGCCTCAACGGGCTGCTGGTCAACCTGGGATGGCTGCCCGGCGCGACCCCGGCGCTCGCCGCCATCGCCTCCGCCTTCATGGCCCTGATCGCGGTGTTCGTCGGCCACAACACGGCGAAGGAGTTCGGGGGAACCCCAGTGCTGGGCGGTGCGGTGGCCGCCGTGGTGGTGTATCCGGGCGTGGCGAAGGTGACGGCGTTCGGGGTGACACTCGCCCCCGGCCAGGGCGGAGTGCTCGGCGCGCTGGCCGCCGCGCTGCTCGGCACCTACGTGGAGAAGTGGTGCCGCAGCCGGGTCCCGGCGGCCCTGGACGTCCTCGTCACCCCCACGCTCACGGTCCTCGTGTCGGGCCTGGTGACGCTGTACGGCCTCATGTACGTCGCCGGCGGGGTCTCGTCGGCGATCGGCACCGCGGCGAACTGGCTGCTGACGACCACGGGCGCGTTCGCGGGCCTGGTCCTCGGCGGTCTGTTCCTCCCCCTGGTGATGCTGGGCCTGCACCAGGCCCTGATTCCCATCCACACCACCCTCATCGACCAACAGGGCCATACGGTCCTGCTCCCCGTCCTCGCCATGGCGGGCGCCGGCCAGGTGGGCGCGGCACTGGCGGTGTACGTCCGCCTGCGCCACGACACCTCCCTCCGTACGACGATCAGGTCGGCGCTTCCGGCGGGACTGCTCGGCGTGGGCGAACCCCTGATCTACGGCGTCTCCCTCCCGCTCGGCCGCCCCTTCCTCACCGCCTGCGCGGGCGGCGCGGCAGGCGGCGCCTTCGTCGGCTTCTTCGCGATGCTCGGCGACACGGTGGGCGCGACGGCGATCGGCCCGTCGGGCTGGGCCCTGTTCCCCCTGCTGGCGGGCAACAGAGCCCTGGCGGTATCGGCGGCGATCTACGCGGGCGGTTTGCTGACGGCCTATATGGCGGGCTTCCTGACGACCTACGCCTTCGGCTTCACCGGCGAACTCGCGTCCCGCCCCGTCAGCAGGGAAGCCGCCCCTCGCCGTTGACCTTCCGCACCTGCGCCCGCAGCACATCACCCGGCGGTGCCGGTCCGGTCGACTCCGGCGAACAGTCCCACTCCCGGCCCCCGGCGACAGGCCGCAGCTGCACCCTGCCACCCAGGTGCCCCATCACCTCCCCGATCCGCCCGTCCCGCACATCCACGACATGCGACCCGACCGCCGGCACCTCGCCGCGCAGCACGGACGCCAGCCGCTCCGCCGTACGGACATTGCAGCGACCCAGGTCGACCAGCGCGAACGGCTCCTCGCTCGCGCCGGTCACGGGATCGACGGCGAGCGACGGCAGCACGACACCCACGCCGACGAGTGCCTCCCGCAACGCCTGCACGACTTCTTCGGTCGACCGCACGGTCCCGTACCTCCACGCTGAGTTCGTGATTCACCACACAGCGTGTCCGTTGCGCGTCTAACCTGGCCAGACGGGACACCCCAACAACCTTTGATGTTCGACGCGTTCAGTCGGTTCAGACATGGGAGCCGCCATGGCCGGACCGAAGGACCTCGACCCGTCGTCATCACCCCGCGCACTCCTGGGCGCGGAGTTACGCCACGCCCGCGAGAAGGCGGGCCTGAGCCAGGAGGAACTGGGCCAACGGCTGTTCGTGAGCGGGTCGTTCATCGGCCAACTGGAGGCGGGCACACGGCGGATGCAGCCGGAGTATGCGCGGATGCTGGACGAGGTGCTGGGGGCGGAGGATTTCTTCCGGCGGAACTGCGGGGCGGCGGCGAAGTCGAGGTATCCGGATCACTTTGCGGAGGCGGCGGAGGCGGAAGCGAGAGCTACGGCCATCAGCCAGTACACGACGCTGCTGATTCCGGGGCTGCTCCAGACAAGGGCATACGCGGAGGCGGTGTTCCGCGCCTACAAGCCGACGGCACCGGATGCGGAGATCGACGCGCTGGTGGCGGCCCGCCTCGAACGCAGCCACCTCCTTGACGATCCAACAAGGCCCATGTTGTGGGTGGTGCTTGACGAGGCCGTACTGCGTCGGGAGACGGGCGGGCCGGGAGTGATGGCGCAGACGCTTCAGCACGTCATGACGCTCATCCGACAACGCAGGATCATCGTGCAGGTGCTGCCGTTCAGTCGGGGGGCGCACTCCGCAATGGACGGCCCTCTGAAGCTCATGGAGTTCGCCGACGCCCCTCCTCTCTCCTTTGTGGAAGCCCCGGACATGGGGAAGCTGTTGGACGACCCGGCAACCGTGGCCCGCCACACCCGGATGTTCAATCTCCTCCTCGCCGAGTCCCTTTCCGCGTCCGAATCCCTGGCCCTGATCGAGTCGGTGGCGCAGGATTACGGGCATGCAGAACAGCATCCTTGAGCCCGCCCCGAGCCCAGTCATCTGGCACAAGTCCAGCTACAGCGGCGGCGATGGCGGCGACTGCCTGGAAGTCGCCCACTGGCGCAAGTCGACGTACAGCGGGGGTCAGGGCGGCGACTGCCTCGAAGTCGCCGACTGCCACCCCGCCCTCGTCCCCGTACGCGATTCCAAGGCTGGCTCTCACGGCCCCAAGCTCCTGTTCCGAGCGGAAGCGTGGTCGGCGTTCGTCGAAGCGGTGAAGGCACGCTGATACGGGCCGCCCTCCCGCCACCAGGGGACGAGCTGGACGACACAGAACACCACCTCGACGCCGAGGAACAGCCAAAGGAACCGGGGCGCCCCGTGGGCGAGGGCGTACGCCTGCCAGGCGGTGAAGAGCACGCGGGCGACGCCGTCGAACAGCCCGTGCACCGCGAGCGGCCTGACGATGCGCAGGAGGGCCCACACCACGATGACAGACCCCATCAGATTGGCGTACAGGACCTGAGCCGAATCGAGTTCGGGCAGCTCACCCAGCCCCCAGGTTCGCCCCGTCGAATTCAACGCATCATGCACGAGCATGTAAGTCCAGGGCGTAGCGAATCCCGCCGTGACGACAAGGTCGTACCAGGCGCTCGCACGCACAACACGAAGATAGAGGTGAGGCATCACAACAGCGCTCCCGCAGCTCTCTGGTCACTGGGACGGACGGCAACGCGCCTCACGCTAAACACTGGAGTACGGTCCAAGGTCAAGCGATCGCCCGGGGGAGGACCATGCGCATCGGAGAGCTGGCCGCACAGGCGGGGATGACCAGAGACACCATCCGCTTCTACGAGAAGGTCGGCCTCATCACGGGCCACCGCCTGCCCAACGGCTACCGCGACTTCCCACCCGAGACGGTGACCTGGCTGCACTACATCCGCACAGCCCAGAAGCTCGGCTTCTCCCTCACGGAGATAGCCCGCCACGGCGAGGACCTGCGAGAGGCCCCGGACTCGGCAGAAGCCCTGTCCGACCTGCTCCAACAAAAGGTCCACTTGATCGACGCCCGCATAGCCGAACTGTCCAGGCTACGCACGGACCTGACCACCCGCATAGGCACAGGCTGCCCCCTACGCCCGGCCGAACACCCGCCCGAAGCTCAAGCCTCCAGCTCCTAGCTCCCAGCCCCGAGCCCTCTTTCCAAGGAACGGGTGGAGGGCTTCAACCCACCTTCCCACCCGGCGAGTTGACTTGACGCGTTCGGCTTGCCACGCACAGTCACGATCCTCTGGCGTGCCCGCATAACGAACAGCCCCCGTCAGGCGCTAGCAACACCTGCGGGGGCTTAACCAACGAGATCGAGAGGCGATCCCGTGGCTGAAGCCAACCTTAGTCCTGCCTGCCCGCCCGCGCACGCCTTCCCCCACCCCATGGCCAATCCGGGCTACGGCAAGCGTTCCGCGCCCCACCAACTCCCCCACTCGCCCCACGACTTCGCCCACCTCCCACCCCGCGAAGCCGCGATCGCCGCCTACCTCGACCGCCTTCCCGACGGCGCCGACATCTCCGTAAAGACACTGGCCAAGACGCTGCCGTACGGACAGTGCGCCCTCCGCACCGCCCTCAACAACCTTCAACGGGCAGGTCACTTGCGCCGAGGGCGTGAACACCTTGCCGCGGACAGCGGCGGCTCCCGCTGGATCACCCGAACGTGGTTCACCCGTACCGCACGGGACGACCCTTGGTGGGCGGCGTTCACCCGAGGCGACGTACACGACACGGCCGAACCTCCTCCCGGCCCCACCCGCACCCGCGCCCACATCCTCCTCGCCGCCCTCGGCCGAGAAGCCCCCACCCTCTCCCTCTCCGCCGCCGACTGCGCCGCCCTCGCACCCCTCGTCACGGAGTGGTACGCACGAGGCGCCACCGACACCGACGTACTCCGCGCCCTGACCGTCGGCCTGCCCACCCCGGTCCACCACCCGGCGGCCCTCGTCCGCAACCGTCTGACCACCAAACTCCCGCCGGAACCGGCCCCACCACCGCCCCCGCGCCCGCCCCTCCGCATCCTGGAGTGCGCCAAGTGCGGCATCCCGGGCCGGCCCGAAGCACTCCCCGGCGGAATCTGCGGCGCCTGCCGAGGCGACAGCCACGCCCCCGCCCGCCCCGCCATACCGCTCACCGCTGCCACGGTCCGCACTCTCGCCGCCGAGGCCCGCGCAGCGATGGCCCCCCGAGCCGAAAGGCCACGCGAATGAGTGCTCCGACAGTCCGCAGACACCTCCCCGGGGCACCATGGAGGGGAGGAGGCGAGGCCATGACCCCCAGCACCGCCCAGCGCCCGCAGATGTCCGCCGAGGACTTCGAGGAGCTTGCCCGCAGGGCTCCGCACAACGTCGAGCTCGAATTCATCAACGGGCGGCTGTACGTCAAGGGCGACCGCATCTCCGTCGAGGACTTCGAGGAGCTTGCCCAGAGGGCGCCGGAGGGCGTCAAACTCGAACTCATCGATGGAAAGCTTGAGGTCAAGCCGTTGCCGGACCAGCGTCACAGGGGCATCGTCATGTGGCTCCTCCGGCTGTTCGTACAGTTGCGCCCCGAACTGGCCCTGTCCGGAGCAGAGCCTCAAGATCGGCGCGTATCGCAAGGGGCACGCCTGCGCGGACGGAGCGCTGGCGCCGCTCGACCACTTCATTGCCCAGGAGGGTGAGTGGGCCGACCCCGAGGGTGTCCTCATGGTTGTCGAAGTCACCTCCCACGACCGCGACACCGACCGACGCGACCGTGTCGACAAGGTCCGCGGCAACGCGGAGGCCGGTATCCCCGTCTACCTGCTCATCGACCGGGACAGCGACACTCTCACCGTGTACAGCATCCCGAAGAACGGCGTCTACCAGCAGAACCCCTCGTACCCGTACGGGGCCTCCGTCCAGCTCCCGGCACCGGTGAACGTCACCCTGGACACCGAGAAACTCAAGGACTACGCGGACTGATGTCCGCACAGAGCCACATCTGGACGGGCACAAAGGCAACCCGGTGAATGTGAACCCATCACCCACGCGCGAGAATCTGCAACGGCTTCACGATGACGTGGACATCGCCGAAGCGCGGGCTCGCGAGGCGGGCGCGTCCCTTGTGCCCGTGCCCCACGACGAGTTCATGGCTCAACTAAAAGCCGAAGACGAGCACCAGCATGAGGAGTCGACGTCGTGACGGAGAGCGCCAAACGAACCAGCATGAACCGGAGCCGCACCCCATGAACCACGCCCAGCTCACCGCCCTGGGCCGTGCCCTGCGTCTTCTCGGGGAGCACGGGGAGGCGTTGACCGGTGACACCCCGGATGCCCGGCTGCACGAGGTCAAGGCCGATCTGCGGCGGGCCCTGGATCTGCTGGAGGAGAGCGTCACCACGGCCGCCCCCTCCACCCGCTGCCCCGAGCACCCCAACGGGCCCGTCGACGAGAACGCCCCCGACCTGTGTCTGCTGTGCGAGACCCGGCGCAGAGCCGCCCGCCGGGCCGAGATCAACGGTCCCGCCATCCATCCCCGGCCCGTCGACCCGGCCCCCTCCCGCTACGGCGTGCGCGAGGACCGCCCGCAGCCCCAGCAGCGCTGGCTGCCCGAGCAGTGGAACGGGCAGTCATGGCAGCTGTGCGGCACCCCGCGCCGCGACCGCCACGAGGCCGAGCTGTACATCGCCGCCCAACGCCGCGGCCCCCGCGCCGCGATGGCCTACCGGCTCGTCCACGAGTTCACCGACTACGAGGTCCTGCGCATCTGGGGCACTCCGGTACGCGTCGACATCGAACCACTCGGCAACCTCTAGCAGGCCACGCGAACACGACGAGGAGCGTCAGCTCAGCGTCTTCAGCGCCGCCGCGTCGTACGCCGTCAGATCCTCGAAGCGGCCGGCCAGGACCTTCGCCGCCCACTCCGGGTCCTGGAGCAGGGCGCGGCCCACGGCGACGAGGTCGAACTCCTCCGCCTCCAGGCGGTCGAGGAGGTCGTCGATGCTCTTGAGGGGGGAGCCCTCGCCCATGAACGCCTTGATGAAGTCGCCGTCGAGGCCGACCGAGCCCACCGTGATGACCGGCTTGCCCGTCAGCTTCTTCGTCCAGCCGGCCAGGTTGAGGTCGGAGTCGTCGAACTCGGGGAGCCAGTAGCGGCGCGTGGAGGCGTGGAAGGCGTCCACGCCGGCCGCGGCCAGCGGCGCGAGGATGGCCTCCAGTTCCTCCGGGGTCTCGGCGAGGCGAGCGTCGTACGCCTCCTGCTTCCACTGCGAGTAGCGGAAAATGACGGGGAAGTCGGGGGAGACCGACTCCCGCACCGCGGCCACGATCTCCGCCCCGAACTTCGTGCGGGCCACCGCGTCACCGCCGTAGGCGTCCGTGCGGCGGTTGGTGCCCGCCCACAGGAACTGGTCGAGCAGATAGCCGTGGGCGCCGTGCAGTTCGACGCCGTCGAAGCCGATCCGCTCCGCCGCCGCGGCCGCCTCCGCGAACGCGCCGACGACGTCGTCCAGGTCCCGCCGGGTCATCGCCCTGCCGGTCGGCTCGGTGGCGCCGATCCGCAGGCCGGACGGGCCGACGGCGGGTGCCTCGGCGTACGGCGGCTGGCCCTGCGTGCGCACCATGCCGATGTGCCACAGCTGCGGCACGATCCTTCCGCCCGCCGCGTGCACCGCCTCGGCGACCTTCGCCCAGCCCGCCAGCTGCTCCTCGCCGTGGAAACGGGGGACGCGGTTGCTCTGCCCGGCCGACTCGTGACCGACGTAGGTGCCCTCGGTGACGATCAGACCGACACCCGCGGCGGCACGGCGGGAGTAGTACGACGCCACATCCGCGCCGGGGATGCCGCCCGGGGAGAACTGACGCGTCATGGGCGCCATCACGATGCGGTTGGGGACGGTCAGCCCGTTGATCGAGGCAGGCCGGGAGAGGATCCGGGCCGCACGGGAGGCGGACTGCGAGGCGGACTGCGAGGCGGATTCGGAGGCGGTGACGGACACGGGCGGGCTCCTTGCAATTCAACCGGTCGGTATGTGCATACGCATGGACGCTATGCCCACCTCAACCAGCCACACCCACCACAGCATTCCGGACAGCCCCCGCCGACCCCTGTGATCCCGGACACGCCCGAGGGCGGCACCCCCTGTCTCCAGGGAGTGCCGCCCTCGGCAGGAATACCGATCCTCGGGAGGATCAGAAGTCCATGTCGCCGCCCGGCATGCCGCCGCCGGCCGGGGCCGCGGCCTTCTCCGGCTTGTCGGCGATGACGGCCTCGGTGGTGAGGAACAGCGCGGCGATGGAGGCGGCGTTCTGCAGCGCGGAACGGGTCACCTTCGCCGGATCGATGATGCCTTCCTTGACCAGGTCGACGTACTCACCGGTCGCGGCGTTCAGACCGTGGCCCGGGGTCAGGTTGCGCACCTTCTCCACCACGACACCGCCCTCGAGGCCGGCGTTGACGGCGATCTGCTTCAGCGGGGCCTCGAGCGCGAGCTTGACGGCGGCGGCGCCGGTCGCCTCGTCGCCCTCCAGGTCCAGCTTCTCGAAGACGGTGGAGGCCTGGATGAGCGCCACGCCACCACCGGCGACGATGCCCTCCTCAACGGCCGCCTTGGCGTTGCGCACCGCGTCCTCGATGCGGTGCTTGCGCTCCTTGAGCTCCACCTCGGTGGCGGCGCCGGCCTTGATGACCGCGACACCGCCGGCGAGCTTCGCCAGGCGCTCCTGCAGCTTCTCGCGGTCGTAGTCGGAGTCGCTGTTCTCGATCTCGGCGCGGATCTGGTTGACCCGGCCCGCGACCTGGTCGGCGGAGCCGGCGCCGTCGACGATGGTGGTCTCGTCCTTGGTGATGACGACCTTGCGGGCGCGGCCCAGGAGGTCCAGGGTCGCGTTCTCCAGCTTGAGGCCGACCTCCTCGGAGATGACCTCGCCGCCCGTGAGGATGGCGATGTCGCCGAGCATGGCCTTGCGACGGTCACCGAAGCCCGGGGCCTTGACGGCGACGGACTTGAAGGTGCCGCGGATCTTGTTGACGACCAGGGTCGACAGGGCCTCGCCCTCGACGTCCTCGGCGATGATCAGCAGCGGCTTGCCCGACTGCATGACCTTCTCCAGCAGCGGGAGCAGGTCCTTGACCGAGGAGATCTTGGAGTTGGCGATCAGGATGTACGGGTCGTCGAGGACGGCCTCCATACGCTCCATGTCGGTGGCGAAGTACGCCGAGATGTAGCCCTTGTCGAAGCGCATACCCTCGGTGAGCTCCAGCTCCAGACCGAAGGTCTGGGACTCCTCGACGGTGATGACGCCTTCCTTGCCGACCTTGTCCATGGCCTCGGCGATCAGCTCGCCGATCTGGGTGTCGGCGGCGGAGATGGAGGCCGTGGAAGCGATCTGCTCCTTGGTCTCGACATCCTTCGCCTGCTCCAGCAGGGCACCGGAGACGGCCTCGACGGCCTTCTCGATACCGCGCTTGAGGGCCATCGGGTTGGCACCGGCGGCCACGTTGCGCAGACCCTCGCGGACGAGCGCCTGGGCGAGAACGGTCGCGGTGGTCGTACCGTCACCGGCGACGTCGTCCGTCTTCTTGGCGACTTCCTTGACCAGCTCGGCGCCGATCTTCTCGTACGGGTCCTCGAGCTCGATCTCCTTGGCGATGGACACACCATCGTTGGTGATCGTGGGGGCGCCCCACTTCTTCTCGAGGACGACGTTGCGGCCCTTGGGGCCGAGCGTCACCTTGACGGCGTCCGCGAGCTGGTTCATGCCGCGCTCGAGGCCACGCCGCGCCTCCTCGTCGAACGCGATGATCTTGGCCATGTGAAGTGGTCCTCCCGGACTGGGGTGGATTGCTCCGGACCGCGCTGGCGCCCGCGACGGACGGCTCGCCGGCCTCGTGGTTCCTTGCCCCACCCGGCCTGCGGGCCTCACCGACCCGGTCCTCGTTGTCACTCTCACCTTCAGAGTGCTAACGCCAATGATTAGCACTCGCCCCGTCCGAGTGCAAGGTGCGCCCGCGTCGCGGGCTCGTTGAGTGGCGCGGAGCCCGGCCCGGGCCGGTGCCCGGCTCCGGGCATGCCGAAGGGCTCGCACCCATGGGGTGCGAGCCCTTCGAAGAACAGAAGAACGTCGCTGCAGTAACCCGGCGCGTGCTTCAGCCGGTCGCCAGACGGACCATGTCCGCCTGCGGCCCCTTCTGGCCCTGCGAGATCTCGAAATCGACCCGCTGGCCCTCTTCCAGGGTGCGGTAGCCGTCCATCTGAATCGCACTGTAGTGGACGAAAACATCCGCACCACCGTCGACCGCGATGAAGCCGTACCCCTTCTCCGCGTTGAACCACTTGACGGTGCCCTGAGCCATGCCTAACTCCCCTATTACTGGCCCTTGCACAGATCCACACTTCGCGGATCCGGGTCAGACCTCACCCCCCACAGGTTTGGGGGCGTGCGCCGGAACGCGTCGACCGCGGCTGAATGTATCTGTCCAACTGCCGTCTGCAACAGGTCAATCGGACGAGAAATCCAGGCATGACCGGTCGGGAATGTACGGAGAATTCGCCCGAATTCAGGGCAAGTCGGGTCACCCAAAAGGCGCGAATGGCGCAAAAGGCGTGCACACTTTGGCTACTTCTCGTCGCACGTGGAGCCGGAACTCATATGCGTCCGGCACGCGAAGGACAGCGGGTTCCCCAACTGTACCGCGCTCAACCATGCAGAATTGCCCCCTCCGTTTCTCTCACGGAGGGGGCAATCGCATGAACTCTTGGTAATCGGCATTACCTAGGGTAACAATCGGCCCCGGTCAGCCGCCGGCCACGGCCGGAATGATGGAGACGCCCGCGCCGTCCGGAGTCGCCGTCTCCAGCCCCTGCTCGAACCGGACGTCGTCGTCGTTCACGTACACGTTGACGAACCGGCGCAGCTTGCCCTGATCGTCCAGGACACGCGCGGCGATACCCGTGTGGTTCTTCTCCAGATCGGCGATGACCTCGGCGAGGGTGGCCCCCTCGGCGGCCACCTCGGCCTGGCCACCGGTGTAGGTGCGCAGGATGGTGGGGATGCGGACGTTGACGCTCATGCTATTGACCTCCGGTAGGGCAGCTGACCTGGACAAACGGAACTAGACGAGACCGGCCTCGCGGAACGAATCCAGGCTGGGACGGATGGTCGCGGTCAGCCCCGTACCGGCCACCGCGTCCAGCGTCTTCAGCCCGTCGCCGGTGTTCAGGACGACGGTCGTCAGCGCAGGATCCAGCAGACCGTTCTCGACCAGCTTCTTCGTGACACCCACCGTCACACCACCGGCGGTCTCCGCGAAGATCCCCTCCGTCCGCGCCAGCAGCTTGATCGCGTCCACGATCTGCTCGTCGGTCACGTCCTCCACCGCACCGCCCGTACGGCGCGCGATGTCGAGGACGTACGGACCGTCCGCCGGGTTGCCGATGGCCAGCGACTTGGCGATGGTGTCCGGCTTCTGCGGCCGGACGACGTCGTGGCCCGCCTTGTAGGCGACGGACACCGGGGAGCAGCCCTCCGCCTGCGCACCGAAGATCTTGTACGGCTTGTCCTCGACGAGCCCGAGCTTGATCAGCTCCTGCAGTCCCTTGTCGATCTTCGTGAGCTGGGAGCCGGAGGCGATGGGAACCACCAGCTGGTCGGGGAGCCGCCAGCCGAGCTGCTCGCAGATCTCGTACGCCAGTGTCTTGGAGCCCTCGGCGTAGTACGGCCGCAGGTTGACGTTGACGAAGCCCCAGCCCTCGCCGGCCGGGTCGCCGATCAGCTCGGAGCAGAAGCGGTTCACGTCGTCGTAGTTGCCCTCGATACCGACGAGCTCGCCGCCGTACACCGCGGCCATGACGACCTTGCCCTGTTCCAGGTCGTGCGGGATGAACACGCAGGAGCGGAACCCGGCGCGGGCGGCGGCGGCGCCGACGGCACCGGCGAGGTTGCCGGTGGAGGAGCAGGAGAGGGTGGTGAAGCCGAAGGCGCGCGCGGCCTCGATGGCCTGGGCCACGACCCGGTCCTTGAAGGAGTGGGTCGGATTGCCGGAGTCGTCCTTGACGTACAGCCCGCCGGTCACGCCGAGTTCGCGCGCGAGGTTGTCGGCCTTGACGAGCTTCGTCCAACCGGGGTTGATGTTGGGCTTGTCGGCCACGTCCGCGGGAACGGGCAGCAGCGGCGCGTAGCGCCAGATGTTCGCGGGTCCCGCCTCGATCTGCTTGCGGAGCTCCTCCGTGTCATAGGCGGAGAAGTCGTACGCGATCTCGAGCGGGCCGAAACACTCCTCGCATGCGAAGACCGGCCCGAGGGGTACCCGGTGACCGCACTCGCGGCAGGAGAGCGCCGCGGCGGGACCGAGATCGACGGAGTCGGTGGTGCTTGCAACAGTCTGCACAGCCATGTGAGGCGAGGCCCTTTCTCCTCATCTTCCTCACGACGCATCTCGCCGTGAGACGGATTTGGCACCTTCCCTAGCCGGGGAGCCTCACGAAACGATCAACACTGATCTACGAGACCGGCTGGAGGGTTGCCGGGGCTTCATCGGGCCGTGTCCCTCTGCCCCTCTGGATGAGCGGTATTCGGTTGTACGCACGGGACGGCCACCGACATGCGATGGTCATCAGCGTTGTTCAAGACTGTAACCGACGGCCAGGACAGTTGAGATAGCCGTCCGAACCGCGAGATGGATCACATGGTGATCACATACTCGCCGAGAGAACGCAGAGGAGCCGCGCACTGTGCTGGAAGAAGTCGAGCGCTGGCTGAGCACCCGCTCCTGGTCCCTGACCGATCGCCCGGTGCACAAGATTCTCGCTGCCAAGCAGCGCACGGGCCAGTCGGTCTCCGTCGTCCTGCCCGCGCTCAACGAGGAGGAGACAGTCGGTGACATCGTCGCCGTGATCCGTCACGACCTCATGCATCAGGTCCCCCTCGTCGACGAGATCGTCGTCGTCGACTCGGGGTCGGCCGACCGTACCTCCGAGGTGGCCGCGGCGGCGGGCGCCCGGGTCGTCCACCGCGACGACATCCTGCCGCGCATCCCGCCCGTCCCGGGCAAGGGCGAGGTGCTGTGGCGCTCGCTCCTGGTCACGAGCGGGGACATCGTCTGCTTCATCGACGCGGACCTGAGGGAGTTCTCCTCCGACTTCGTCTCCGGGATCGTGGGCCCGCTGCTCACCGACCCCGGTGTCGACCTCGTCAAGGCGATGTACGACCGCCCGCTCGCCGGCGCGGCAGGGCAGGGCGGCCGGGTCACCGAGCTGATGGCCCGCCCGCTGCTGAACATGCACTGGCCGCAGCTGGCCGGATTCGTGCAGCCGCTCGGCGGGGAGTACGCGGCCCGCCGCTCGCTGCTGGAACAGCTTCCCTTCCCGGTCGGATACGGGGTGGAGCTGGGCATGCTGGTCGACGCGCTGCACCTGGTGGGGCTGGACGCCCTGGCCCAGGTCGACGTCGGGGTGCGCAAGCACCGCCACCAGGACGGCCAGGCCCTCGGCCGGATGGCCGCCGCGATCTACCGCACGGCCCAGCTCCGGCTGGCCCGTGGCCATCTGATCCGCCCCTCCCTCACCCAGTTCGAACGGGGCGAGGACGGCTTCGAGCCACGCACCTACTCGGTGGACACGGAGGAACGCCCGCCGATGGTGGAGATCGCGGAGTACGCCGCCAGAAAAGTGGCCTGACCGTGGGCTGTGAGCGAGTCTGGGCGAGGGGTTCTGTTACGGATTCCGGCCGTCCGTATACAGCCCCCGCAAGGCCGTACGTACGTTTGAGCGTTTCCGGGCCGGGCTAGGTTGAGGCGTATGGCTTCCACGCAGGCTGCTCAGGGTGCCCCGGTGCTCGTCGCGTCCAACCGCGGCCCCGTCTCGTACGAGGTCCGGGAGGACGGCTCGCTGCACGCCAGGCGCGGTGGCGGCGGGCTGGTCTCCGGTCTGTCGGCGATCGGGCCGGACGCGGGCGCCCTGTGGGTGTGCTCCGCACTCGGCGACGGCGACCGCGAGGCAGTGCGCCGAGGGGTCGGCGAGGCCGGGGTGCGGATGCTGGACATCCCGGCGGACGTGCACTCCGACGCGTACAACGGCATCGCCAACTCCGTGCTGTGGTTCGTCCACCACATGCTGTACCAGACCCCCCTGGAGCCGGTCTTCGACGCGGAGTTCCGGCGGCAGTGGGCGTCGTACGAGACCTACAACCGCGCCTTCGCCGAGGCGCTGGCGCAGGAGGCGGCCGAAGGGGCGGCGGTGGTCGTCCAGGACTACCACCTCACGCTGGTGCCCGGGATGCTGCGCGAGCTGCGCCCCGACCTCAGGATCGGCCACTTCTCCCATACGCCGTGGGCGCCGCCGGAGTACTTCCGGATGCTGCCCGACGACATCGCCGCACAGGTGCTGCGCGGAATGCTGGGCGCCGACCGGCTCGGCTTCCTCACCCACCGCTGGGCGGACGCGTTCACCGCCTGCGCCACGGAGTTCGCCGGCGGGCTCGGCGGGACCCGGGTCGGCGTGCACGGGCTGGGAGCCGACGCCGACTTCCTGCGCAAGCGGGCGCACGAGGCCGACGTCGAGGAGCGGATGGCCGCGCTGCGGGCCGAGATCGGCGCGGGCCCGGACGGGAGTCCCCGCCGGGCCGTCGTACGGGTCGACCGGACCGAGCTGTCGAAGAACATCGTGCGCGGGCTGCTGGCGTACCGGCAGCTGCTCGACGACCACCCCGAGTGGCGCGAGCGCGTGGTGCACCTCGCGTTCGCCTACCCCTCACGGCAGGATCTCGCCGTCTACCGCGACTACATGGCCGATGTGCGGCGCGTGGCCGAGGAGATCAACTCCCGGTACGGCACGCCGGGCTGGACCCCCGTCGTGCTCCACCTGAAGGACGACTTCGCGCGGTCGCTGGCGGCCTACCGGCTGGCGGACGTGGCCCTGGTGAACCCCATCCGGGACGGCATGAACCTGGTGGCGAAGGAGGTACCGGTCGTCTCCGACGAGGGGTGCGTGCTGGTGCTGTCCCGGGAGGCGGGGGCGTACGAGGAGCTGCGGGAGGATGCGATCGCCGTCAACCCGTACGACGTGGTGGAGACGGCGCGGGCGCTGCGCAGCGCGCTGACCATGCAGGACGGCGAGCGGGCCGAGCGCACGAAGCGGCTGGCCGCGGCGGCGACCGCGCTGCCTCCGGCGCAGTGGTTCCTGGAGCAGTTGCACGCGCTCGGCGATCAGCCCAGCTGAGCCGCCAGACGCGCGAGCAGCCGTACGACGCCCTCGGGGCCGTCGACCACCAGGTCCGAGCGCTCCGTCAGCTCGGTGACCTCGTCGCTGCCGCTGCACACCAGCAGGCCCGGGGTGCCGTCCGAGCGGAGTTCGTCGACGGCGGCGAAGGCGCGCAGGTCGCCCAGGTCGTCGCCGGCGTAGAGGACCGAGGCCGCGTCGGTTTCCCGTACGTGTTTGAGCAGGGCCACGCCCTTGTCCATGCCGGGCGGGCGGAGTTCGAGGACCATGCGGCCGGGTTCCACGATGAGGCCGTGGCGGGTGGCCAGGTCGGTGAGGGGCTCGCGCAGGGCCTCGAAGGCGGCCTCCGGGTCGGCGGCGCGGCGGGTGTGCACGGCGACGGCGCGGCCCTTCTCCTCGATCCATGCGCCCTGCGCGGCGCCGGACTTGTCCAGCAGCGTCGGCAGCTCGGCGCGGACCGCGGTGAGGCCGGGGTGGGGGGCGGGGGCGGTGACGGTGTCGGTCACGGCGTCCCAGCGTTCGGCGCCGTAGTGGCCGAGGACGACGAGGTGTTCCAGGCCGGGGACGCCGGCGAAGCCGCCGTGCTGGACGGCAACGGCTGCGGGACGGCCGGTGATCACCGCGATGGAGGCGACCTTCGGGGCGAGGGCGGCAAGCGCGGGGACGGCGTCGGGGTGGGCTCGGGCCTGTTCGGGGTCGGGGACGATGGGGGCGAGGGTGCCGTCGAAGTCGAGCGCGACCACCGCTCGCTCGGGGCGGGAGAGAAGGGCGGCAAGTCCGTCGCGGCCGGCCTGGGTTGTGGGGTGCGGGTCCTTGGAGTCCGTGTGACTGCCCATGAGGGGACCCTATACGGTTCGGCAGCGCCCTGAAGGGGCGCGGGGAACTGCGCGACCAGCCACGATGGCGCCGCGGACGGCCGACGACGCATCGCGGCACTTCCAGCGGAGCGCTCGGCGCTCAGCGCTCCGTGCGGTGGGAGTCGCGGACCCTTCTCAGTCTGTTCACCGTGATCGGGTCGTGGGCCAAGGCGCGCTCGTCGTCCAGGAGCGCGTTGAGGAGTTGGTAGTAGCGGATCGGGGCCAGGCCCAGTTCCTCGCGTATGGCTCGTTCCTTTGCGCCGGGGCCCGGAAAGCCGCGGCGTTCCAGGGCGAGGATGTCCTGTTCCCGGCGGCCTAGCTGTTCCTGGTCCATGCCTCGCACCGTACCGGCTAACTCGTGCCCTGCGCGGCCGAGGCCGTTCCCTGGAGGCGCTTGAGGACCGCCTTCGGATCACCGCCCGGAGCTACCGCCTGGCCCATCTGCTGTTTGATGTGCGCGCTGACGTCGGCCCAGGAGGTCTTGCCGACCGGGTAGAGCTCGGACAGCGGGAGTTCCTTGAGGAACGGCCTGAGGTCCGCGTCCTGCTGCGCCGTGCTCATGATCTCGGACGCGGAGTTGGTGACCGGCAGCAGGTCGTACTCGCGGGAGAAGGCGAGCACGTTCTTCTCGCTGTACACGAAGTCGAGGAAGTCCCCGGCCTGCTCGGCGTGACCGTTCTCCCTGAAGGCCATCATCCAGTCGGCGACACCCATCGCCACGTCGCTCGCGCCGTCCACGCCGGGCATCGGCACCATGCCGACCTTCACCCCCTTCGCCGTGGCGATCTTCATCAGCGTGGGATGGCCGTTGAGCATCCCGACGTCCCCGTCCGCGAACGCGGCGAACGCGTCGGCCCGGTCGAGCTTGCCGGGCGCGACCGGTCCGGTCAGCCCCTTGCCGACCAGCTCGTCCCTGAGCCAGGTGAGGGTGTCGGCGTTCTCGGTGGAGTCGATGTCGTACGTACCGACCCGGTCGGTGTAGCCGCCCCCGCCGCTGAGCAGCCACTGCATGGTCTCGGCCTGTGCCTCCTCCGGGCCGAGCGGCAGGGCGTACGGGTAGGTCACGCCCCGCGCCTTGAGCGCCTCCGCGTCGGCGGCGAGGTCGTTCCAGGTCTTCGGCGGGGTGAGCCCCGCCTTGTTGAAGAGGGTCTTGTTGTAGAAGAGCAGGCGTGTGGAGGACGCGAACGGCAGTCCGTACTGCACGTCCTTCACCTCGCCCGCGCCGGCGAGCTGGTGGACGAAGTCGGCCTGCGTGCGGATGGAGAGCAGGTCGCCGGCCTTGTAGAGGAGGCCCTTCGCCGCGTAGTCGGCGTACGCGCCGATCTGCGCCAGGTCGGGCGCGTGCCCGGCGTCGACCATCTCCTTGACCTTGCGGTCGACGTCGTTCCAGGAGTAGACGGTGACGTCGATCTTCACGTCCGGATGCTCGGCCTCGTACTCGTCGACGAGCGTGTCCCAGTACTTCACGGAGCTGTTCGCCGCGCTGTCGCCGTAGTCGGCGGCCACCAGCCTGAGGGTGACGTCCTCACTGCCCCCGATGCCGTCGACGACCCCGCATCCGCCGAGGACCGCCGTCATGCCGAGGGCGGCCACCGCCGCGATCGTTCCTGTTCGACGCCGCTGCACTTCGCTCGCCCCCACCCTCGGCCGGAATCTTTCGACAGGCCGAACGATAGGGTCTACACCACTTAGTGGACTAGACCTCTTGCAGGTAAAAGGTCACACTGTCCCCGTGAGACATGTCATCGCCCTCGACGTGGGCGGCACCGGGATGAAGGCCGCTCTGGCAGGACCCCACGGCGAGCTGCTGCACCAGGCCCGCCGCGCCACCGGGCGCGAGCGCGGACCCGACGCGGTCGTCGAGGCCGTCCTCGGCTTCGCCGCCGAGCTCAGCGCGTACGGCGCCGAGCACTTCGGCGAGCACGCGGCCGCCGCCGGCGTCGCCGTCCCCGGCATCGTCGACGCCGAACGGGGCATCGCCGCCTACTCGGCCAACCTGGGCTGGCGGGACGTACCGCTGCGCGATCTGCTCGCCGAGCGGCTCGGCGGCGTCCCGGTCGCCCTGGGCCACGATGTGCGCACCGGCGGTCTCGCCGAGGGCCGGATCGGCGCCGGCCAGGGCGCCGACCGCTTTCTGTTCGTGCCGCTGGGCACCGGCATCGCGGGCGCCATCGGCATCGGCGGCCGGGTGGAGGCGGGCGCGCACGGCTTCGCGGGCGAGATCGGCCATGTGGTCGTACGACCCGGGGGCACCCCCTGTCCGTGCGGGCAGCGCGGCTGCCTCGAGCGGTACGCGTCCGCGGCGGCGGTGAGCCAGGCGTGGGCCGAGGCGGGCGGAGGTCCGGGCGCGGACGCGGCGGACTGCGCGAAGGCCGTCGAGTGCGGCGATCCCCACGCCGTACGGGTGTGGCAGGACGCCGTCGACGCGCTCGCCGACGGACTGGTCACCGCGCTCACCCTGCTGGACCCCGGCACCCTCATCATCGGTGGCGGGCTCGCCGAGGCGGGGGAAACCTTGTTCACACCGCTGCGGGACGCCGTCCGGCGGAGGGTCACGTTCCAGAAGCTGCCGTCCATCGTCCCCGCGGCGCTGGGAGACAGGGCCGGCTGCCTGGGCGCGGGGCTCATGGCCTGGGATCTCCTCGACAACACGGACCGTTTGGAGGTAACCACCTGATGGCAACCGACCCGCGGCCGACGATCCTCACCGGTGCTCAGGTGGTCCTCCCGACGGGAACCGTCCCCGACGGCCAGGTAGTCGTCGACGGCACGAAGATCGTCGGCTCGGCGCCCCCCGACGCCCAGGTGATCGACCTCCGAGGCCACTGGGTGGTCCCGGGATTCATCGACATCCACAACCACGGCGGAGGCGGAGCCTCCTTCTCCGGCTCCGCCGAGGACATCCTCACCGCGCTGCGCACCCACCGGCTGCACGGCACCACCACCCTGGTCGCCTCCACCGTCACCGACGACATGGACTTCCTGGTCAGACAGGCGGGGCTGCTGTCCGAGCTGGCGGAGCAGGGCGAGATCGCCGGCATCCACTTCGAGGGCCCGTTCATCTCGCCGTGCCGCAAGGGCGCGCACTCCGAGGAGCTGCTGCGGGACCCGGACCCGGCGGAGGTCCGCAAACTGATCGAGGCGGCGCGCGGCCGGGCCAGGATGGTCACGCTCGCCACCGAACTCCCCGGTGGCATCGACTCCGTACGGCTGCTCGCGGAGCACGGGGTGATCGCGGCGATCGGGCACACGGACGCGACGTACGAGCAGACGGTGGAGGCGATCGACGCGGGCGCGACGGTCGCGACGCACCTGTTCAACGCGATGCCCGCCCTCGGCCACCGCTCCCCCGGTCCGATCGCGGCCCTCCTGGAGGACGAACGCGTCACGGTCGAGCTCATCAACGACGGCACGCATCTGCACCCGGCCTCCCTCCAGCTGGCGTTCCATCACGCGGGCGCGGGCCGGGTCGCGTTCATCACGGACGCGATGGACGCGGCCGGCATCGGCGACGGCCGCTACATGCTCGGCCCGCTGGAGGTCGAGGTCAGCGAGGGCGTGGCGCGTCTGGTGGAGGGCGGCTCGATCGCGGGCTCGACCCTCACCCTGGACCGCGCCTTCCGGCGGGCGGTCACGGTCGACGGGCTGTCGGTCGAGGACACGGTGACCGCGCTGTCGGTCAACCCGGCCAGGCTCCTGGGGATGTACGACAGGGTGGGCTCCCTGGAGCCGGGCAAGGACGCCGACCTGGTGGTCCTGGACGCGAAGTTCGGCCTCAAGGGCGTGATGCGCCGGGGCGAATGGGTGGTCGATCCCCAACTGACCTGATCTGTCCGGTCGTACGGAGACGGTGGCCGATCCCGCCCCTGGGCGGACCGCCGTCTCTTTGGCATGATCGGGCCTCCGGACAAGACGCCAAGCGCCTGCACATCGGGGGAGGTCGGCCCACGTGATCCTCACGGTCACGCTGAACACCGCTCTCGACATCACCTATCGCGTGCCCGCCCTGCGGACGCATGCCGCGCACCGGGTCTCCGAGGTGACCGAACGCCCCGGCGGCAAGGGCCTGAACGTGGCCCGGGTCCTGGCGGCCCTGGGCCACGAGGTCACGGTCACCGGCTTCACGGGCGGCGCCACCGGGCGTGTCGTGCAGGAGCAGCTCTCGGCCGTGGCGGGGGTGGTGGATGCGCTCGTCCCGGTCGCCGGCGCGACCCGGCGCACGATCGCCGTCGTGGACGACCGCACGGGCGACACGACCCAGCTCAACGAACCGGGGCCGACGGTCACTTCGGCCGAGTGGGCCGCCTTCCAGGAGGTGTACGGGGAGCTGCTTCCGTCCGTGTCGGCGGTGGCGCTGTGCGGCAGCCTCCCTCCGGGGGTGCCGGTCGGGGCGTACGCGGGGCTCATACGGACGGCGCGGGCCGCCGGTGTGCCCGTGCTGCTGGACACCAGCGGCGAGCCGCTGCGCCGCGGGGTGGCGGCCCGGCCCGACGTGGTGAAGCCGAACACCGAGGAACTGGCCGAACTCACCGGCTCCCACGAGCCGGTGCGCGGCGCGATGGACGCCCGGCGGCGCGGCGCCCACGCGGTGGTCGCCTCCCTGGGCGCCGACGGCCTGTTCGCGGTGACCCCGGAGGGCCGCTGGCGGGCCACCCCGCCCACCCGGGTCCGGGGCAATCCGACGGGCGCCGGCGACTCGGCGGTCGCGGGCCTGCTGTCGGGCCTGGCCGAGCATCTTCCGTGGCCGGACCGGCTGGCCCGCGCGGTCGCCCTGTCCACGGCGAGCGTACTGGCGCCGGTGGCGGGCGAGTTCGTCCGCAGCGTGTACGAGGAACTGCTGGACGGGGTCGCGGTGACCGGGGAGGCCAGTGCGGCGTGACCAGGGCCTGTCGTTTGGATCAGCCCGGCGTCGCGGGGTCTGGCCCTAGGAGTCGACCCAGCCGCTGACGAGCCACATCTGGTCGATGAGGGCGTCGCACTGGTTGCCCTGCTCGCACGAGATCTTGATCGTGTTCGTGCCCTTGTTGAGCTGGATGTAGTTGTAGGTCTTCGTCCAGCCCTTCTCGTAGTCGCCCTCGTCGGCGTTCGCCCAGTTCTTCAGGTCGACGCCCGTGTTGGAGGGCGTGCCGTTGACCGTGAGCGTGGCGTTGGCGTCCTTGCCGGGGACGCTGTAGCCGACGTACACGCTGTACTTGCCGCTCTTCGGGATCCCGCTGACGTTCCAAGTGACCGACGCGCCCGCCTGGTTGAAGCCGGTCACATAGACGCCGCCGTCGGCCTTCGCGCCCTTGATGTCGGATGCGGTGGCGGCGCCGCCGCCGAGGAGCAGGGCCTTTGCGTCGATCGTCGGGAGGTCTTCCTCGGCCGCCTCGCTGTTGCTGTTCGACGGGCTCGGCTGCGCGCTCTTCGACGTGGTCGGCTTGGACGACGCCCCGTTGTCACCACCCGCGGTGTCGTCCTCCGTGTTGCCGTTCACGATCGCCACGGTGATGCCGATGACGACCGCGGCGACCACGGCGATCGCGCCGATCAGCAGGCCCTTGGTGTTGGGGCCGCGGCCCCGGCCGCCCCCGCCGCCGCCCGCGGGCATCGGCTGCTGGGTGGTGGGGGCGCCGCCCGGGAGGGTCTCGGGCGCGGCATAGTGGGCGTTCGGCTGACCGTACGCACCCTGCTGCGGCACCGCCGACTGGCTGTGCTGCGCGGTCGGCGCCGTCTGCCCGTACTGCCGCTGGCCGACCGCGCGCACCCGGTTGACGGCGTTCGGGTAGCCGTAGCCTCCGGAGGGCGGCTGCGCCCCGTTGGCCTGCCCGTCGGCGTAGAGGTAGCCGAACGGGTCGTCGTCCTCGGGCGTGGTCGCGCCGTTGTTGCCGGACGTCATCCCTTGGTACTCCTCGAACAGGTGCGGGTCGGATGCGATGCGTGTGGTCAGAATGGCGAGCCTACCCGCTCCTGACCGCCCAAACGGGTGACTCGGATCGCATCAGCTCGCTGACCTGGGAATCATCCCGCGCGTCTGTGCTGTTTGGGACGAGATCGTTTCTCTATGTACATGCGTTCGTCGGCTGACTTCAGCACTTCGTCCGCCGTCATCCCGCAGTGCGCCCAGCCGATGCCGAAGCTGGCACCGACCCGAACGGCCCGGCCCTCCGCGCGTATCGGCTGGATGATCTCGTTACGCAGGCGTACGGCGAGGTCCTGGGCGTCGGCCTTGCCGAGCCCGTCGGCGAGGATCACGAACTCGTCGCCGCCGAGCCGGGCCACGGTGTCGCCGTCGCGCACCCCGTGCGTCAGCCGCCGGGCGACCTCGATGAGGACCGCGTCACCGGCGTTGTGCCCGAACCGGTCGTTGATCGACTTGAAGCCGTCGAGATCGCAGAAGAGGACGGCGAGCCCCTTGGTGCCGTCGTCGCGCTCGCCCTCGGGGGCGATGGTGTGCACATGGTGGTCGAAGGCGTCGAAGGCCTCCGCCCCCGGGCGGAAGTCGAAACCGTGGCCGCCGACGTCGTAGACGGGGTGTCCGTAAGCGGCGTCCAGGGTCTCCAGGGCGCCGGGGTGGCTGGGACGCGCGCACAGCCGGGAGGACAGGCGGGAGCGCAGCTCGGCGGAGTTCGGCAGGCCGGTGAGCGAGTCGTGGGAGGCGCGGTGGGCGAGCTGGAGCTCGCGGCGCTTGCGGTCCTCGATGTCCTCGACGTGGGTGAGCAGGAAGCGCGGGCCGTCGGCGGCGTCCGCGACGACGGAGTTGCGCAGGCTGACCCAGACGTAGGTGCCGTCCCGGCGGCCGAGCCTGAGCTCCGCGCGCCCTCCCTCGGCGGAGGTCCTCAGCAGCGTGCCGATGTCCTCGGGGTGGACGAGGTCGGAGAAGGAGTAGCGGCGCATCGCGGAGGCGGGGCGGCCCAGCAGCCGGCACAGGGCGTCGTTGGTGCGCAGGATCCGGCCGTGCTGCTCGCCGCCCATCTCGGCGATGGCCATGCCGGAGGGTGCGTACTCGAAGGCCTGCCGGAAGCTCTCCTCGCTGGCACGCAGGGCCTGCTGGTCCCTTTCGAGCCTGACCAGTGCACGCTGCATATTTGCACGTAGACGCGCGTTGCTGATCGCGATGGCGGCCTGGAACGCATACATCTGAAGCGCTTCACGCCCCCATGCGCCCGGCCGGCGGCCGTTGCGCGGCCGGTCCACGGACAGCACGCCGATCAGCTCGCCGACGCCGCCGCCCGGCCCGCCCGGCATGTACATCGGCGCGAAGAGCCGGTCGGAGGGGTGCCACTCGTCCTCGAAGCGGGGCGCGGGACCGTCGGTGTACCACTGCGGTACGTCGTCGTCGTCGAGAACCCAGCCCTCGGTGTGCGGGATGAAGATCAGGTCGCCCCACTGCTCACCCATGTTCAGCCGGCGCTCCCAGGACTCGCGGGAGCCGACCCGGCCGGTGATGAGGGCCTCGGCGGCCGGGTTGCCGGAGAAGGCGGCGACCACGAGATCGCCGTCCGGGCGGACGAGGTTGACGCACGCCAGCTCGTACCCGAGGGCGGTGATCACGCCGTCCGCCACTGTCTGCAATGTGTCCGCGAGGCTGCGGGCGGTGTTCATGTCCGCCATGACCTGGTGCAGCTGTCGCAGGGACGCAAGGCGGACGTAGGGCTCCGACTCGGTCTCCATGCTCGCCCTCCCCCCGAGACCTCGCAGCGAATCAAGGGTCCTCTTCGGCGCTTCTTATCGGTGGTGTTCTTGCATCTTCCCCGCCACTGAATCACAGCGCGCTGCCCACTCGGTACACAGGGTCAACAATTAATGCCCCTTGTGACTCAAGTCACAGCGAAACATGAACAATTGAGCGGAGTTTCTGCGATTTTCCTGTGCGTTTACTGAACGCAAACTTTGGGCTGATGTGGAGATGCCCGGAGATGGTCACAGAACGTACGCCCGAGACTACATCGGCGGTCCTAGGTCCGCTCTCGTCCCGGGGTCCGATGCGGCGCACACGGACCGGAGATTAGCGTTTCCGGCGTGCTGAAGACTCCCTCTGCCACGCTCTCCGCCGCCCCGCCCGCCACCGCCGGGCATGCTGAGGGGGTGAGCAACGACGAGTTCCGCGCCGCCATGTCCCGGCTGGCCGCGGGCGTGGTCCTGGTGACCGCGCAAGAGCCGCCGCTCGACCCCGACGACCCCGACGCTCCGGGCGGCGAGGACGTCGGTATGACGGCCACAGCGTTCATGTCGGTCTCCCTCGACCCGCCGTTGGTGCTGGTCAGCCTGCGTGAGGGCGCCCGCATGGACGACCTGCTCGACGAGCAGCCCCATTGGGCCGTCTCCGTCCTCTCCGAGAGCCAGCGGCACATCGCCGGCCGCTTCGCGATGAAGGGCCGCATCAGCGACCGGCTGCTGTTCGAGGACATCCCGTACGTACGCGGCGAGGTGTCCGGCGCTCCCCTGGTGGCCGGCGCCCTGGCCATCCTGGAGTGCCGCACCGAGCAGCGGGTCCCGGCCGGGGACCACACGCTGGTGATCGGCCGTGTCCTGACGGCCCGGGTACCGAGCGCGGACGGCGGGCCGCTGATGTACTTCCGGGGCCGTTACCGGCAGTTGGGGTGAGCGGGAATTCCGTGGCCCACCGCGAAATTGCCCGCCCGGGGTTGCCGGCGTGACGAAACCCATGCCGCGCCTCGAAGTAATCACCCCCGCAAATGTGGATGCCGCCATCGGCATCCGGGTCCGTTCCGACCAGGAACACGCGGTCGAGCCGGTCGCGGTGTCCCTTGCGGAGGCGTACATCCGCCCGCCGGCGTCGCCTGACGCCGGCGCCTGAACATCGCGGCGGACGAACGGGGCCGCGGCTACGGCCGCTTCGCCGTCGAGTCCGTGGCCACGGAGATCTGCCGCCGGGGCGGCACGGAGCTCCACGTCACCTGGCACCCCGGCCCGCCCGGCCCGACCGGCCCGGAGGGCTTCTCCTCTGCTGGATCAGCGTCACATCAAGGCGTGACAAGTGTGCGGGGTCCGTCACGATGTCGATCACGGCGATGCGGTCGCGGGCGAAGGTGAAGGTCAGGGCCCGCTCCACGCGGCCGTCGGACAGCACCGCGAGGCCCGTCGCGCCGTCGACCAGGGCGGGGTGCGCGACCAGGGCAAGGTGGGCGAAGGCTGTCGCGCCGGACGCCACCGCCGCCGCGCCCGTGGTCACCCCGGCCTCGCTGCGGGCCACCACGTCCGGGTCGAGGACGTCCAGCAGCCCGTCGAAGTCGCCCTCCCGCGCCGCCGCCAGGAACGCCTCGACGACCTCCCGCTGCCGGTCCCGCCCGGCGTCCGGCGCCTCGGCGCCCCGCACCCGGCGCCGCGCCCGGCTGGCCAGTTGCCGTGTCGCCTCCGGCGACCGCCCGAGGATCGTCGCGATCTCCTCGTACGGCACCGCGAACATGTCGTGCAGCACGAACGACAGCCGTTCGGCGGGGCTCAGCGTGTCCAGGACGACCAGCAGCGCGACGCCCACCGAGTCGGCGAGCAGCGCATCCTGCTCGGGGCCGGCGGCCGCGGACGGCAGGGGTGGGGTGGTGTCCAGGGGCTCCTCGGCACGGCTTCTGCGCGAGCGCAGCATGTCCAGGCAGACCCGGCCGACCACGGTCGTCAGCCAGCCCCCGAGGTTCTCCACCTGCCGGATGTCGGTGCGGTTCAGCCGGATCCAGGCCTCCTGGACGGCGTCGTCGGCCTCGGCGAGCGAGCCCAGCATCCGGTGCGCCACGGCACGCAGATGGCCCCGGTGGGCTTCGAAGCGCCGGGCCAGGAAGTCGTTCTCACTCATCGGGGTCACCCCTCGTCGCGGTCCACCGTCACTCGACTGACGGATCCCGCGCCGGGGATGTGACGCGGGGACCGGCGCCCGCGCTGATCACCAGTCCCGCCCGGACCGCCCCCGCTTGGTCTCCGAGCGCTGCTTCTTCTCCCGCAGCCGGCGCTCGTTGATCCCCCGGGGGATGCGCGTCGGTCTGCGGGGCTTCGGCGGTGGGGCGGTCGCCTCGGCGAGCAGGGCGGCCAGGCGCACCGCGGCGGTCTCGCGGTTGCGCCACTGGGAGCGGTGCTCGGAGGCGCGGACGGTGACGACCCCGTCGACCAGCCGCCCGGCCAGCCGCTCCAGCGCCCGCTGCTTCCACACCTCGGGCAGCGCCTCGGTCTTCGCGAGGTCGAAGCGCAGTTCCACCTGGGAGTCGCTGGTGTTGACGTGCTGCCCGCCCGGCCCGGACGACCGCGAGAAACGCCACATGAGCTCGGCCTCGGGCAAGGAGACGGAGCCGCGGATGACATAGGGACCGGACATGACCTCCATGTTCCCGGCTCTGTCCGGTCCACGTCACCCGGTTTTCGTCATCGGGCACCGCCGTCCGGGTGGGCCCGGGTAAAGAAAGTAAAGACACCTGGAACCTCACCTACCCCTCTCAGCGTTCATAGGGGTAGCTGTAGCTTCTTGCCGTACGTCAACGAGGGAAGGGACTCCCAACAATGGCTGTAAGCCTGTCCAAGGGTGGCAACGTCTCGCTCACCAAGGAGGCTCCGGGCCTGACCGCCGTCACCGTGGGCCTCGGCTGGGACGTCCGCACCACCACCGGCACGGACTTCGACCTCGACGCCTCCGCGATCGCGGTCAACGGACAGGGCAAGGTGTACTCCGACGCCCACTTCGTCTTCTTCAACAACAAGCAGACCCCGGACAACACGATCGTCCACACCGGCGACAACCGCACCGGCGAGGGCGCGGGCGACGACGAGGCGATCAACGTCAACCTGGCGGCCCTCCCGGCCGACATCGACAAGATCGTCTTCCCGGTCTCCATCTACGACGCCGAGAACCGCTCGCAGAACTTCGGCCAGGTCCGCAACGCCTACATCCGCATCGTCAACCAGGCCGGCGGCGCGGAGATCGCCCGCTACGACCTGTCGGAGGACGCGGCGACGGAGACGGCGATGGTCTTCGGCGAGCTCTACCGCAACGGCGCCGAGTGGAAGTTCCGCGCGGTCGGCCAGGGCTACGCCTCGGGCCTGGTGGGCATCGCCCAGGACTTCGGCGTCAGCGTCTGACGGACACCCCGTGAAGCGGCGAAGCCCCCGGCCATGTCCGTGGCCGGGGGCTTCGGTGTGCCCCGCGATAGGTTGCCCCGTGTGATCCTCGAGCCGCTTCGCCTCTCCCCCGACCACGACATTCCGGCCGCCCTGCTCACGGAACTCACCGCGCTCTACGCCTCCAACCGCGAGTTCCACGCCCTCAGCGGCGACTTCCCCGACCCGGACGCCATCCGCCCGGAGCAGGTGGCGGCGGCGCTGGCCGACGAACTGGCTCACCCGGATGCGGAGGTGCTGCTCGCGCGCAGCGCCGGCCGGCTGGTCGGGACGGCGATCACCCTGGCGCACCACCCGGACCCGGCCGACCCGGACCCGTGGATCGGGCTGCTGATGGTGGATGCGGAGGTCCAGCGGCAGGGCCACGGCAAGGAGTTGGCGTCGCTCGTCGAGGACCGCTTCCGCGCGGCGGGCCGCACCGCCGTACGCCTCGCCGTCCTCGACCACAACCGCAGGGGCCTCGCCTTCTGGACCTCCCTCGGCTACGAGGTCGTCGCCCGCCGCCCGGACCGCCGGCTCGGCCGCCCGTGCACCATCCTGCGCAAGGTGCTGCGCACGCCGCGCCGCGCGGCCCGTGTCGCCGTGCTCGACCCCGACGGCTCGGTGTTCCTCTTCCGCTACGACAACGTCGAGGTCGGTGTGCACTGGGCCCTGCCCGGCGGCGGTCTCGAAGGGGAGGAGGGCCCGCGCGAGGGCGCCCTGCGGGAACTGCGCGAGGAAACCGGCTGGACGGATCTGGAACCGGGCCCGCTCCTGTGCACCTGGGAGCACGACTTCACGCACGCGAGCATCCCGGTCCGCCAGCACGAGCACATCTACGTCACCCACGGCCCCCGCCGGGAACCCACCGGCCCGCATCTGGCCGCCGCGCACGCCGAGGACGGCATCCTCACCTGGCGCTGGTGGACCCGCAAGGAGCTCACCGAGGCGCCGGAGCCGGTGTGGCCGCCCGAACTGGCGCGACTGCTGGACGAGTTGGAGCAGAATGGGCCGACGTGGAGTGGATGACACTGGCCGGTACGGGCCTCGGTGCGGCGGTCGGTGTCGGTTCGACGCTGCTCGCCGACCGTTCGCGCTGGCGCCGGGACACGGCGGACCGGGCGCGTCAGGAACGCAAGGAGATATACGTGTCGTGTCTGACGACGTTGCGTCAGGCGCACGAGTCCATGCGGGCCGTGGCGACCGGGGACCAGCAGCGGGAGGCGGCAGCCGTCGACGCGGCCGTGCGTGAGGCGTTCCGGACGTCGGGCTGCAACGAGGCGCGTGAGACGGCCCTCATCTGTGTGCCGCCCGGGATGGCCGACAGGCTGGAGGAGGCCTATCTGAGCCTGCGTTCCCTGCGCGATGTGCTCGCCGCCGGGTATCCGCTCGGCTCCGCCGAGTACAAGGAGGCCCGCCGGGCGCACACCCGGAGCGTGGACACGGCCCGCGAGGCGATGCGCCACGACCTCGAACGTCAGGTGTGAGCAACGGGCCGGCAGGTGGGACACCCGGGCACCGGGTCGTCCGTCAGGGGCGGTCCGGCTTTCCGTTCCCGTACAGCCAGTCCTTCCAGATCCGGCCGAAGTTCTTGTCCGGCGCCTTCTTCTCCACATACGCGGTGAACTCGGCGGTGTCCGCGTTGCCGTGGCGGTGGGCGGCGGCCCAGCCCTGGACGATGTCGTAGAAGGTGTCGTCGCCGACCTTCTGCCGGATCTTGTGCAGGACCATCGCACCACGGTCGTAGACGGGGCTGTCGGAGAGGTGCGCGGCCTTGTCCGGCCTGGCGGGCGGGAAGGCCCAGATGGCCCGGTTCTCCTCGGGGTCGTCGTAGTAGTCGCCCCGGTAGAGGGCCTTGAAGATCTCGTCGGTCGTGTCGCCGCCGTGGTCCTCCTGCCACAGCCACTCCGCGTAGGTGGCGAAGCCCTCGTTGAGCCACATGTCCCGCCAGGTCTTCGGCGTGACCGAGTCGCCGTACCACTGGTGGGCGAGTTCATGCACGAGGGTCTCGGTGTCCGGGGTGCCGGGGAAGACGGGCCGGTTCTGGGTCTCCAGGGCGTAGCCGATGCCGTCCGCGTCGTCGACGATCGCGCCGGTGGAGGAGAAGGGGTAGGGGCCGAAGTTGTTCTCCGCCCACTCCATGACCTCGGGGATTTTCGCGAGCACGGCCCGGCTCTCCTCCGCCCGGGCCGGGTCGACGGCGACGTACACGGGCAGTCCGTCGCCGGTGGAGGTCCGGCGGATGTCGTACCGGCCGACGGCGACCGTGGCGACGTAACTCGCCATGGGTTCGGCGGTGTGCCAGGTGAAGGTTGTACGGCCGCGGGAGGTCGCCTGTCCCGTCAGCTCTCCGTTGGACACGGCCTGAAGACCCTCGGGCACGGTGACGGCGATGTCGTACGACGCCTTGTCGGAGGGGTGGTGGTTGCCGGGGAACCAGGTCATGGATCCCAGGGGCTCACCGAGGGCCAGCGCGCCGTCCCGGGTGCGCAGCCAGCCCTCCTGGGACCCGTCCGGATCGGTGATCGCCTTGGGCGTGCCGGAGTAGCGGACCGTGACGCGGAAGGTCTCGCCCTTGTCGAGGCTGCCGTGCGGGCGGACGGTCAGTTCCTGCCCGGTGCGGTTCCAGCGGGCCCGTCTGCCCTCGACGCCGACCCGCTCGACGTCCAGGCCCTTGAGGTCGAGATCGAAGGCGGACAGGTCCCGGGTGGCGCGGGCGGTGAGCGCGGCCTTGCCGGTGAGACGGTTCCGGCCGGGGTCGTAGCGGAGTCTCAGTTCGTAGTGCGTCACGTCGTACCCGCCGTTGCCCGCCTTCGGGAAGTACGGATCACGCAGGCCGGAACCACCGGGGGCGCCGCTCGCTCCGGAAGCCCCGGTGCACCCGGTGAGGGCGAGGGCGAGGAGAAGCGACGCTGCGCAGACGGCGGCAGGGACAGCAGAAGCGGATCGGGACACGTCAATGATCCTAGGCGGGCGTGACACCATCACCTACGTGCTCGACATCGGCTACGCCCTCTCCAACCGCTTTCCGGACCCTCCGCAGACGGACTACCGCCGCGCCGACGTCCGCGCGCTGCGGCACGACCTGTTCTGCGGTGACGTCTACCTCGCCGACACCAAGGCGGACCGGGAACTGTCCACAGCCTGGGGATGGGTGCCCGTGCTCGACTTCGCCTGGGCCCTGTGCGACATCGTGGAACGCCTCGACCGCGACCCGGCGGGCTCCCGTGCCGCCCGCCCCCAGCACGCGGAACTCGACTTCACCGAGTCCACGGACCGCATGCTCTTCGAGCGCCGCTTCGGCTGGGTGGACATCGAGGCCGACTGGATGGCGGCCGACGAACCGCCGCTGACGTTCTCCCACTCCGAACTGCGCGGCGAGGCCCGGGACTTCCTGCACGATCTGCTCGCCGACCTGATCGATCTGCACGAGGACCTGGGCGAGAACCCGGCGATCTGGACCCTTCAGGCCCGGTTTCCGCGCTTGAGGTGAGCCCGCGCGGGCCACCCGCTCCCACTCCTCCTCCTACTCCTCCACACGAATCCCCATCTGCGCCGCCAGCACCGGTGCCAGATCCAGCAGTTGCCCGGTGCTGATCACCGCTCCCGCCAGCCGGTCCACCCCGCGCGCGATCTCCAGCGCAGCGGCAGCGCGCAGATCGACGTCCGTCAGTGTCGCGCCGGCCAGGTCGGCTCCCTTCAGGGCACAGTCGATGAACTCGACCCGGTCCAGACGGGCGCCCCCGAAGTCCGGCTCGACCAGCACACAGTTCTCGAAGACGACGTCCCTGAGGCGGGCCGACCGCAGATTCAGGTAGTCGATCTTGCCGCCGCGGATCCACACCCGCTCCAGCACCGCGCCGTGCAGCTGCACCCCGCCGAGCCGGGCGTCGACCAGCTCGACATCACGCAGGGTCGCCTCGGCGAGGTCCGTGCCCACTCCCCGTATGCCGGTGAGGACCGAGTCGAGCAGCCGGGCGTGGTGCAGGGACGTCTCGTCCAGCGCGCACCCCGTCAGCGCGCAGTCCATGAAACGGGCGCCCCTGCCGTCCTGCCCGGCGAGGTCCGCCTCCCGGAACGCCAGCCCGTCGTAGTCCCCGTCGGGCTCCAGCTCACCGCCGCCGAACGGCTCCAGCGGCGGCAGCCGCACCTCCGGCCGCCGCGCCCCCTTCACTCCGGCTCCGCCGGTCCCACCGGCCCCGCCCGTCGCTCTCCTCGCCATGCACCCATCCTGCACCCCGCCACTGACAATCCCTGTGACCTGTCCCTCTGGCCCCTCTGACCTGTCCCTCTGACCTGTGCAAACCCGCCCCATGTCACATTCCGGGGCCCTCCGGCGGTCCTACTCGGTGAAAGGCGACCCCGACGCGAGGGAGACCCCCAGCCATGCACCGCATCACCGTCATCGGCGGCGGCTTCGCCGGACTCACCGCGGCCGTCACCGCCGCCGAGGCAGGCGCCAAGGTCACCGTGTTCGAAGCCCACCACACCCTCGGCGGGCGGGCGCGGACCGCCGAGGGCCCGTACCGCACGAACGAAGGACCGCACGCCCTCTACAGCGGCGGCCCGCACTGGGCCTGGCTCCGGCAGCGCGACCTCATCGGACCGCTCGCACCGATCCCGGCCCTGGAGGCGGCCCGGCTCAGACTCCGCCACCACGGAGTGCTGCGGCGCACCCCGCCCTTCGCGATGCTCAAGCTGCTGCGCCGGGGCGCCCGGCAGGCGCCCGAGGACGCCGACTTCCTGACCTGGGCCGCCCAGCAGGCGGGCGAGGAGGGCGCCCGCGCCGCCGCGCACTACTCCGCCGTCGCCCTCTTCCACCACGATCCGGGCGCGCTGTCCGCCGCGTTCGTGCAGGAGCGCCTGCGCCGTGCCACCAAGCTTCCGCCCGAGGCGCACTATCCGCGCGGCGGCTGGGCCACCGTGATCGACCGGATGGCCGCCCGGGCCTGGAATCTGGGGGTGCGGATGGAGACTCTCTCCCGGGTCGACACGCTCCCGACCGACACCCCCGTCGTCGTCGCCACCTCCCTGGACGCGGCCCGCCGCCTCCTGAAGGACGACTCGCTGACCTGGACCAGCGGCCGTACGGTCCTCGTCGACCTCGCCCTGCGGACCCGGCGCGGCGACGCCTTCGCCGTCTCCGATCTCGACGCTCCCGGCTGGATCGAGCGGTTCACCGCACAGGACCGCACCCTCGCACCCGTCGGCGAGCAGCTCGTCCAGGGTCAGATCCCCATCGCCCCGCACGAGTCGAAGGCCGACGGCACCGCCCGCGCCGAGCAACTCCTCGACCTCGCCTTCGAGGGCTGGCGCTCCCGTGTCACCTGGCGGCGCGAGGCCGTCGCCAGTGGCCGTACCGGCGCGGTCGATGTGCCCGGCACCAGCTGGCGCGACCGGCCCGCGATCGACCGCGGCGACGGCGTCTATCTCGCGGGCGACCAGGTCGCCGCGCCGGGTGTGCTGTCCGAGGTCTCCTTCAACAGCGCCCTCACCGCGGTGTCGCTGGCGCTCGGCCGGCACAGCCTTGACCTCAAGCACGCTTGAGGTCGAAGAGTGGACTTCTCATGGACATCGCCCAGGGAGCCGCCATGCACGCCGTCCGCCTCCACGCCTTCGGCCCGGCCGAGAACCTCACCTACGAGGAGGTCGAGGCTCCCCTCCCGGGCCCGGGCCGGGTCCGTATCGCCGTCGAGGCCGCGGGTGTCCACCTCCTGGACACCGCACTGCGCGAGGGTGAGCGGGGCCCGCTGCCCGAACCGCCGGCCCTGCCCACCATCCCGGGCCGGGAGGTCGCGGGCACGGTCGAGTCGCTCGGCGAGGGCGTGGCCGGGCTGTGGCTCGGCAAGCGGGTGGTCGCGCATCTCGGCCTCGCCCCGGGCGGCTACGCCGAGCTCGCCGTCACCGACGTCGACCGCGTCCATGAGATACCGGCGAACCTGGATGCCGCGCAGGCCGTCGCCATGATCGGCACGGGCCGTACGGCGATGGGGATCGTGCAGTTCGCCGAGCTCGGCCCCGGCTCGGTCGTCGTGATCCCGGCTGCGGCCGGCGGCATCGGCACCCTGCTCGTGCAGTACGCCAGGAACGCCGGCGCCACCGTCGTCGGCCTGGCGGGCGGCCCGGAGAAGACGGCCCGCGTCGAGGCGGGCGGCGCCGACCTGGCCGTCGACTACAAGGACCCCGACTGGCCGGACAAGGTCCGCGCCCACCTGGGCGGGCGGGGTGTCACCGTCGTCCTCGACGGCGTCGGCGGTGCCGTGGCCCGCGAGGCCGTCGCGCTGCTGGCACCGGGCGGCAGGCACCTCGTCTTCGGGTGGTCGGCCGAGGGCATCCGGGGCGGCAGCGGCTACTTCGTCGAGGGCGTGTCGGAGTGGGTCCTCGGCCCGGTGATGCTGCGGAAGGCCGGCGGGCCGAACCCGCTGCGCACCCTGGAGCTGCGCGCCCTGACCGAGGCCGCCGAGGGCCGGCTGACCCCGGCGGTGCAGCGCTTCCCGCTCGCCGAGGCGGCGGCCGCGCACCGGGCGCTGGAAACGCGCGGAACGACCGGAAAGGTGGTACTGGAACCATGACCAGGCACGGAGCGGCAGGGGATGCGTCGCATCCCGAACCATGGTCTTCTGGCGGGGTGAGCGTCACCCGAAAAGGTGAACCGGTCGCCGCCGAGGACGCCGACCCCCGCCGCTGGTGGGGCCTGGTGATCATCGCCCTCGCACAGCTGATGGTCGTCCTCGACGCGACGATCGTGAACATCGCGCTCCCGTCCGCCCAGCGGGACCTCGGCATGTCCGACGGCAACCGCCAGTGGGTGATCACCGCCTACACCCTGGCCTTCGGCGGCCTGCTGCTGCTCGGCGGGCGCATAGCCGACCTGGTGGGCCGCAAACGCACCTTCCTCATCGGCCTCGTCGGCTTCGCCGCGGCCTCCGCGCTCGGCGGCGCGGCCACCACCCCGGGCATGCTCTTCGGCGCCCGCGCCCTCCAGGGCGCCTTCGCCGCTCTCCTCGCCCCCTCCGCCCTGTCGCTGCTGACCACCACCTTCACCGACCCCAAGGAACGCGGAAAGGCCTTCGGCATCTACGGCGCCCTCGCGGGCAGCGGCGCCGCGATCGGCTTCATCGTCGGCGGGCTGCTCACCGAGTACCTGAACTGGCGCTGGTGCCTCTACGTCAACGTGCCCATCGCGATCATCGCGTTCCTCGGCGCCCTCGCCCTGCTCCACGACCGTCCCGGCCACGCGGGCGCCCGCCTCGACGTGCCGGGCGCCGTGCTGGGCTGCGGCGGCCTCGTCGCGATCGTCTACGGCTTCAGCGAGGCCGAGCCGCGCGGCTGGACCGACCCGCTGGTGCTGGCCCTGTTCGCGGGCGGAGTCGCCCTGCTCGTGGCGTTCGTGTGGTGGCAGTCCCGGGCGCCGATGCCGCTGCTGCCGCTCCACATCGTCAAGGACCGCAACCGCGCCGGCTGCTTCCTGACCATGGCGCTCGCGATCATCGGCATGTTCGGCCTGTTCCTGTTCATGACCTACTACCTCCAGGTCATCCTCGAGTACTCGCCGCTGAAGACCGGACTGGCCTTCCTCCCCCTCACCGTGGCGATCATCATCGGCTCCACCCAGATCTCGGCCCGGCTGATGAGCCGTGTGCCGCCGCGCATGCTGATGGTCCCCGGCATGATCCTGGCGGCCGGCGGCATGCTGATCCTCACGCAGATGACCGTGGACAGCGCGTACACGACGGAGATCCTGCCCGCCCTGCTCCTGATGGGCCTCGGCATGGGCCTGACCTTCATGCCGGTGTTCGCCACCGCGACCGCGGGTGTCGCCCCGCACGACTCCGGGGTGACCTCGGCGACCGTCAACACCTCGCAGCAGGTGGGCGGTTCGATCGGCACGGCCCTGCTCAACACGATCGCCACCACCAGCAGCGCGGCCTACCTCACCGCCCACCTCCACGACCCCTCGCAGAAGGCCCAGGTCGCGCGGGAAGGCATCGTCCACGGCTACACGGTCGCGATCTGGTGGGCCGCCGGCATCATGCTGCTGGCGGGCCTGATCGCGGGCCTGATGGTGACGGCGAGGCCTCCGCAGCAGGGCGCGCCGGCGGGTGCGCCGGTGCCGGAGTCGGTGGCCTGAGAAGGGGGAACCGTGGACCGCGGACCTCCGGGGGACCGCGGAGCCCCTCCCCGCCCACGTGCTGTCAGTGCCGCCCCGCCACCCGGTCCGCCCACCGCGCCAGCCGCGACGACTCGGCGCTGTGCGTGGCCGTCTCGCGGCGGTCCGCCGTGCGATAGGTGGCGTACATGCCCTGCACGCCCAGCCAGCGCAGCGGCTCCGGTTCCCACTTGCGCACCTTGTGCCCCACCCATGGCAACTCGGTCAGCTCGGTCCGGCCGCCCTGCCCGGAGTCGAGCCGCACCAGGTCGCACAGGGTGCGGCCCGCCAGATTCGCGGTGGCCACGCCCGAGCCGACGTATCCGCCCGCCCAGCCGAGCCCCGTCGACCGGTCGAGCGTGACCGTCGCGCACCAGTCGCGCGGCACGCCCAGCACGCCCGACCACGCATGCTCGACCCGCACCCCGGCGAGCGAGGGGAAGAAACCGACGAGGATCTCGCGCAGCGCCTCGATCGTGGTCTCCTGGGTCCGGCCGTCGTTGTCGGTCCGCGATCCGAAGCGGTACGGCACTCCGCGCCCGCCGAGCGCGATCCGGCCGTCGGCGGTGCGCTGCGCGTACATATAGGCGTGCGCCATGTCGCCCAGCGTCTCCCGCCCGTCCCAGCCGACCGACTCCCACTGCGCGTCGGTCAGCGGTTCGGTCGCGATCATCGAGGAGTTCATCGGCAGCCAGGTCCGCTTGTGGCCCTTGAGCCCGGCCGTGAAGCCCTCCGTGCAGCGCAGGATGTAGGGCGCGCGGACGGTTCCGTACGGGGTCACCGCGTGCTGGGGCCGGATCTCCGTCACCGGGGTCAGCTCATGGACGGTGACCCCGAGCGCCTCCACGGCCGCCGCGAGCCCCTTCACCAGCTTCACCGGGTGCACCCGCGCCCCGTGCGGGGTCCAGGTGGAGCCGACCGCGTCCGCGACCTTGATCCGCTCGGCGGTCTGCCCGGCGTCGTACAATTCACGGTCCTTCTCCCCGAAGGCGAGCTCCGCCCGGTGGAAGGCCTTCAGCCGCGCCAACTGCGCGGGAGTGCGGGCGACTTCGAGCACCCCGCCCTGGTGGACGTCGGCCTCGACGCCCTCCTCGGCCAGCACCCGGACGACCTCGTCGACCGTGTCGTTCATCGCCCGCTGAAGCCGTACGGCCGCCTCGTGGCCGTGCAGCTTCGCGTACCGGTCGCGGCCCGCGATGCCGTTGTACAGCCAGCCGCCGTTGCGACCGGAGGCCCCGTACCCGCAGAACTTCTGCTCCAGGACGGTGATACGGAGGAAGGGGGCCGCCTTCTTCAGGTAGTACGCGGTCCACAGTCCCGTGTACCCGCCGCCGACGATCACGACGTCCGCCGCCGTGTCCCCGGCGAGCGGCTGCCGCACCGCCGGGAGACCGTCGTCCGCGTACCAGAAGGAGACACCGCCGTTGACGACACTGCCGGCCGAGCTGCTCATGGCCGGGAACCTAACCTCTCGGGACGGCCCTTGTCTCCTTCGGATTCCGTGCTTTTCCATGCCTCTGACCAGCGGACAACAGCCGAGCGCGCTCGGGTTAGCCTGCCACCGTGATCCGAACCGCGACTCCTGCCGACGTCCCCGTCATCCACGCGCTGATCCGCGAACTCGCCGCGTACGAGAAGGCCCCGCACGAGGCCAGGGCGACCCCGGAACAGCTCCACGAGGCCCTCTTCGGTGAGCGGCCCGCCGCCTACGCCCACATCGCGGAGGACGACGCGACCGGCGAGGCGGTCGGCTTCGCGCTCTGGTTCCTCAACTTCTCCACCTGGCGCGGTGTCCACGGCATCTACCTGGAGGACCTGTTCGTCCGCCCCGCCGCACGCGGCGCCGGCCACGGCAAGGCCCTCCTTGGCGAACTCGCCCGCATCTGTGTGACCCGCGGCTACCAACGCCTGGAGTGGTCCGTCCTGAACTGGAACACCCCGGCAATGGAGTTCTACGCATCGCTCGGCGCCCGCCCGCAGGACGAATGGACGGTGTACCGCCTGACGGACGAGTCACTGGAGCGGCTGGGCAGCAGCGCCTGATCGGCCCCGAGACACCAGCCGACGGCCCAGCCCCAGCAAATCGACCCGCGCGCCGGCGCCGACGCACACGGCCACCGCCCGCTCCGAGCCCGCGAGCAGGACATCCCGGGCGGGTCCCCTACCGCCCGCCCCGCGAGAACGAGCCCGACCCCAGCGCCTGCGCCCGCGCCCGCCTGCGCACACCATCACCCCCACAAGGCGCACCGCCGGGCGGCAACGCCAGATCACACCCGGGACGCCAGCCGACGGCCCAGTTCCAGGGGATCCGGCCGGCCGCCGGCGTCGGCGTACTGCGCCATCGCCAGTTCCGGGCGGGCGAGCAGGGCCTCGCCGGCGGGGTCGCCTTCCGCTCGGGCCGCGAGGCCGAGGCCGACCCAGGTTTCGGGGTCGCCGTCGCCCCGGGCGATGCGTGCGCGGAAGGCGGCGAGTGCCGGTGTCGTACGGCCCGTGACCAGGTCGACGTCCTCGGGGCGGGCCCCGTCCACCGTGGCGCCCGGATCCTCGCGCAGAGCCTCGAAACCCGCCGGGTCGGCCAGCAGCCACCGCAGCAGCACGGCACGTGTGTCGAAGCCGCGCTCCGGGGTGCCCGGGACGAGTGCCGGCTCGGCGGGAGACGGGCCGGTTTCGACGCGGGCGCGGACCTCCTCCGGGCCGGGCCGCAGATGGTAGGCGCGCCAGGTCGCGCGGTGGTCCGCGATCGCCAGGTCGGCCGCCGACCGGGCCCGCGGGTCCACGGGTTCCGCCAGCCAGGGTTCCAGTCGGCCGGACAGTTCGGCCACCAGTCGCCGGCCCAGGTCGGTGAGCGCGTCCGACCGGCCGATCGCCCGCAGCGCGTACGCCGTCTGGGACCGCCACAGCGCGAACTCGAACTGCCCGAGCGGGTGCGGGCGGCGCCGCCAGAACGCGGTGACGCCGAAGAAGGCGTACACCCCCTGGAGCAGCCCGCCGAGCGGCCGGGGGTCGTCACGCCAGGGGGCGTAGTGCAGCCCGGCCGTGCCGCGGTCGTCGTACAGCGTGAACAGGTGCATGAACGCGCTGAGTTTGTTGTGCTGGAACTCGTGCACCAGCGTCGACGCGAACTGCTCGCCGTCGTCCGGGAAGGACGTCAGCGCCGCGCCGAACGCGTCGCCCGACGAGGCACTGTGCGGCCGGAACCGCTCGCTGCGCGGCCGGGGCACCAGCGCCACCAGCCCGTCGGCGAGGGCCCGGGCCGCCTCGGGGTCGGTTCCGCGCAGGATCTCCCAGGCCTCGCCGAACAGCTCCTGCCAGCCGGCGGACGAGTCGAGGGGGGCGGCCGCGAGGTTCTTCCGCAGGGCACGGTAGGGGTCGACGGGGTCCAGGAGCAGGGTGCATCCGTCGGCGCGCAGCTCAGCGAGGGGATGCCAGTCCGGCCCCTCCAGCGGGCGCCCCGCGATCCGCACACCTCCGGCGCGGGCGGCGGCCTCGGCCACGCCCCACTCCCCCGCCTCCGGCACCCGCATCGCCCCGAGCGAGGGCAGCACCGCCCACCCGTGCCGGACGGGGACGTCGGTACGGAACTCCAGCCCCGCCCGTACGGCGGCCGCGGTCGCGAGCGCGTGGAGGTGGCCGGTGTCCGCCCACAGGGGCGCGTCGTCCTCGGCACTTCCACGCAGCCGGCGCAGCGTGTGCGCGGCCCACACCCCGACGGCCGGATAGGCGAGCAGCGCTTCCACCGCCTGCCTCGACGCCTCCCAGGCCCGCGTCAGCAGGCGCCAGGCGTCGGACGGCGGGGGCAGGGGGCCGACCGGTGCCGTGGCGGCCGTGTCGAGCAGCGCCCGTACGACGAGCAGCCGCCAGCTGCGCTCACTCGCGCGCAGCGCGCCCACGGTCGCCGGGCCTCCTCCACCGCCCAGCAGTTCGTCGAAGGACCGCGGGGTCAGGACGTGGGAGCGGGGCGTGGGGAACAGGGAAGGCAAGGAAGGACCTACTCGTCGTACGCGTCACGCTGCGGCTGGTAGCCCCCGAGGCTGCTCGCGGGGTCGTCGATCCGGGCGAGCAGGCGCCGCATCGAGTCGCCGGCGGAGCCGAGGTCGAGGGAGGGCCAGGCGCCCAACGGGATGTCGCTGAGGTCGATCAGCTCCGACTCGACTCCGGACTTCTCCATGGCGCCGTCCCCGTGACAGTGAAGGTGGTGTTGCACATAATGCCGCGAACATGCCCGGAAACACCGCTTTCAGGCGGTTTTCAGGCCACTTGAGTGAACCGTACAGCACCACAGGCGTCACACCGGACCACAGCCCGGAATCCGCCCGAATCGAGTGACGGATGACCGAACAGGGTAGGAGCCGGGTTGTCGAACTCCCCTGGATGAACGAGGAGTTGCACAGGAGGGCGGGCCGAGCAGAGTGCCGACGGCAGACGGAGGGCGCGGACTGGATCCGCGGCGGGTGGCCGAGGTCATGGTGGGGCCGCCCGCGGCCGGGGGCCCCGGCCGACGCGGTTCCGGATACTGGGTCGGGCCGCGGTGGGTGGTCACGGCCGCGCATGTCGTACGGCATGCCGGACCGGACGCCGTACGGGTACGGTTCGAGGCCGACCGGACCGACGAGTGGACGGTGCCCGCCCGGGTCGTCCTCGCGGCGGAGAAGGCCGACGTGGCACTCCTGGAGATCGCGGAGCCGCCGCCCGGGAGCGTCCACGCGGTCGGGATCGAGCCGCCCGTGTACGGGGCCGTGCCCGACGCGGACGTCGTGCTGCCGTGCACCGCCCTGGGCTTTCCGCGGTTCAAGCTGCGCGAGGACCGGATGCGGCTGCTCGACGACGGCTCGCCCTCCCAGTACCGCGACTCGTGCCATGCCACCGGGATGACCTCCGTGCTGTCCAACCGTCGCGAGGGCACCCTCGAACTCGCGGTCACCCCGCCCGAGTCGGACACGGAGCCCGACCGCTCGCCCTGGGAGGGGATGTCCGGGGCGGCCGTCTGGCACGACGGCACGCTCATCGGACTCGTCGCCGCCCACCACCGTAACGACGGGCTCGGCCGCCTCGCCGCCGTCCGCGTGGAGCGCTGGTACGAGCTGCTGACCGGCTCCGAACTGGACCTGTTGCGGTGGTGCGCCGGACTGCCCGGCTCGGCCCCCGAACTGGTCCGCTTCGGCTCCCCGGAAAGCTCCGCACCGGGACCGGTCGCCCTGACCCACCTCCCGGACCGTCTGCCCCTGCGCGAACTGAGCGGACTGGTCGACGCGTTGACCATGCTGCCCACCGTGCGTGACCCCGCCGGGCTGGCGTTGGTCCTGGGCAGCATCGACCCCATGGTCTCGGCGATGAGTCCCCGCTCACCGGCGCTGCGGCCGGATGTGTTCGGCGTCCTCGGGACGTGCTTGCGATATCCGGGAACCTTGGACCAACTGCTAGAAGCGATACGGTTGTTGGAGGGCGACTCCGCCGGGGTGGCCCGCATGGACCAGGAGGCGGTGGAGTTGGCCCGGCGCCACCGCCCAGCCGATGAGAGGCGCTGACCTGATCTGGCACGGCCGCGCGGGTACGGGGTTTCATCCTCGGTGCCGCGGGCCATCATCAGGAGGATGTAGGCAGCCCGCATCTACACATGTAGCCGGGGGAAAGGGGTTTGGCCGTCATGGAGCCATCTGTGGCCGCCGTCGAGTCCAACCTTGTCGATCTCGCGGGGGTGTCCCTTGAAACGCTGCGCTCCATGGACAGTCGGATTCTCGCCGCTTCTCTCGAGGAGCTGCTTCAAAGGATCGATCAACCCATGGCCAGCGTCAATGGCTTCGGCGAGGCGCAGCGCTTCGACTGACGACCCCAGGGTCGCCGATGCGCGCTGAGCATTCCCTTCCCCGTCATTCCCTGCCGCACGACAGCCTGGCCGAACTGGCCCGCGGCGAGGGGGGACCGGCCGCCGTGGAGCACATCCTCGGAGCCGAACGAAGCCGCCGTCTGCTGCTGTTACGGATCCTCGACGACGCGACCCCCCTCGGCCCCGCCTGGGACCTCCTCAGCGAGGCACAGCGGCGCTCTCCCTCCGTCGTCGACGACGTGCTGATGTATCCGCAGACGGGCATGTGGCTCGCCGGAACACTGCGACGGCTGCGTGCCGCGACACCCTCCGACGAGCCGCCGCTGTGGGTGGATATCGGTCACGTCTCCGCGCTCGCCGCCGCGGCCGCGCTGCGCGCGGGACTGGACTTCACCATCGAGGTGCCGGTGCGGCACGGCCGGGTGCCGCTGCCGACCCTGGGCTGTGCGACGGTTCCGGCGACCGGGCCGTGGACGACGGCGACGGTACGGGCCGAGTCCGGCCGCGCAGCGGTGGAGACGGCCGACGCCACGGTCGCCGTACCGCTCCCGCCGGGCTCTTCGGGACCGGGATGGCACGCCGTGCGCCGGGTTACGGTCGGGCCGGCCGAGCGGGAGCTCGACGTGGTGCTGGACGATGTGGACCCGTACCGCACGTATCCGCAGCCCACCGAACCCCGCCCGCTGTCCGACGAGGCGGCGGCGCAGTGGCGGCGGGTACTGGAGCGGGCGTGGACCGTGCTGCTGCGGGAGCAGCCCGCGACGGCCGAGGCCATACGGCGGGGCGTGTTCTCCCTCAGTCCCACCCCGGCAAGGGAAAGGTTTCGGCCGCGCAGCGTGACGACGGGGGACGCGTTCGGCGGTATCGAGGTCTCGGAACCGGACGACGCCGTCCAGCTGGCCGTGACGCTCGTGCACGAGTTCCAGCACACCAAACTGGGCGGGCTGCTGCATCTGACACCGCTCGTGGCGCACGGGCCCGAGAGCGGGGCGGAGCGGTGGTACGCGCCCTGGCGGGACGACCCCAGGCCGATCCGGGGGCTGCTCCAGGGGATCTACGCGTTCGTGGGGATCACCCGCTTCTGGCACGACCACCGCGCGGGCGCCGGCGCGCAGGACGCCATGGCCCACTTCGAGTTCGCGCTGTGGCGGGCCCATGTGAGGGCCGCGACGGACCAGGTCCACGGCAATCCCCTCTTCACACCGCTCGGCTCGGCCCTGCTGGACACGCTCCGCGACCGTTGCGCGCGGTGGCTGGAGGAGCCGGTTCCCGAGGAGCCGTTCGCCCTGGCCCGGATGTGCGCCGCCGACCACGCCGCCCGCTGGCGGGCCCACCATCTGCGGCCGGCCGCACCGGCGGTGGAGGAGACCGTCCGCGCATGGCTGGACGGTGCGAGCGCTCCGCCCGCGTCCCTGGCCGCCGAACCCGATGTCGTACCCGACCCCTCCGCCCGCTGGCTGGACAGCCTCGCGATGCTCGTCCGCCACCGCCTCGGCGGTGACGACCCCGAGAAGGCGGCGTCCCACGTCACCGGCGCCCTGCCCGGCGACGCGCTGCTGGCGGCGGGCGACGCGACGGCCGCGGGGCACGCCTACCTGGCCCAGCTGGCGGCGGACCCCGACCGCGCGGGGGCCTGGGCAGGCCTGGGCCAAGCCCTGCAGTCAACAGGCACGCACCCCACGGCGGCCCACTTACTCGGCCACCACCCCGAACGCGCCCGCACAGTCCATACGGCCCTGTCCCGAGCGATGACCACACCTCCGCACCCGCTCGCCCTCGCCACGTGGCTGGGCTCGACGGAGCCGGAAGGGGCGTGACACGGAAGGCCGGGCCTTCCGCCATGGCGGAAGGCCCGGCCGCGGTGCGCGCCGGACGCCCCGTCCCCACAGCGCAACCACGCACCGCACCGCTGTGGGCAGTCGTTCCGCAAGGCGGAACGGGTGGGCACAGCCTGCAGCGCCGGGCACCGCTCGTGACCGGAGGCCGGCCCGGCATGAAAAAAACTCAGCTCCGGTGCGCTCAGCGCCGGTTCACAGCTGCAGTGGGTCGATGTCGCAGTTGGCCCGTACGCGGGAGCGTGTCTGCTGCGTTGCGGGGTGGGGCGTGGACTGGGACGCGCGCAGACGTGGTGCGTCCAGGACGCGTTCCATGCGTTCCACCGTGTCCGCGTGCAGTGCCTCGCCCTCCGTCTCCTCACCGAGGGCGATGAGGTCGAGGGCGAGATTGGCCGCGCACACCAGCGTCGTCGGGTGGTCCTCGCCCATGCTCGTCCGGCACAGCTCCAGCGCCGTCTCGCCCTGTTCGCGGGCCTCCGCGACCCGCCCGAGCGCGCTCAGGTCGCTCGCCAGGTTGATGGCACAGGACAGCACCGTCGGATGGTTCTCCCCGAGGCGTTCGGTCAGCGACCGGAACGCGGTCGCGTCCCGCTCCCTTGCCTCCTCCACCCGGCCCAGCAGCCGCAGCGTGACCGCCAGGTCGATGTCCGCCGCCAGGACGTGCGGATGGTCGGGCAGGAAGATCTTCCGGAACCGGTCGCACGCCTTCTCGCCACGATCACGCGCCGCTTCCAGCTCGCCGTTGTGCCGCAGCGCCACCGACAGGGCGAGCGCGGCCATCAGGGCCTCCGGGTGCGTGTCGCCGTAGCGGCGGGTGAACTGGCTGAACGCCTCGCGCGCCAGTTCCAGCGCGGTCTCGGGATCGCCCTCCTTGCGGCTGGCCTCGCTCAGCTGCCGGACGGCCTGCAGGGTGGAGGGGTTACCGGCGCCCAGGACCGCCTGATAGCCGTCGACGACGGCCTGTTGCAGGGATCGCGCGCCGACGTAGTCGCCGGTCTCGCGCACGTCGATGGAGATGCTCGCCTCGGTCATCAGCGACTGCGTGTGGTCGCGGCCGTACAGCCGTGCCTTCATCGCGTGCGTGTGCCGGTCGAGTTCCAGCGCACGCTGGAAGTTGCCGACCATGCGCAGGCTCACGCCGAGGTTGTGAGCGGTGACCAGCGTGGTGGGATCGTCCTCACCGAAGGCCCGGCGGGCCCGGTCGTAGGCCATCTCGTCGAGTTCCGCACCGGTGGCGAAGTCGCCCTCCACCCGTCGTACCGCGGCTTCGAGGTTGATCGTCTCCAGCGCGTCCTCGCGGGTGTCCTCGCGGCCCTCCGGCGCGGTACGGGCGTAGACGTCCTTGAGCTGGGCCACGAGCCGGGAGGCCTCGGCATGGCGGCCGACCTTCAGATAGAGGAAGCACAGCCACCAGCCCATCAGGCGCGTCTGCTGGTCCTCCTCGCCGAACAGCCGCTGCCAGGTCCCCCAGGCCTGCTCGGAGAACTCGACGGCGACCTTGTGGTCACCCCAGTACCACAGGTACCGGGCGACGTTCCGCACGAGCTCGCGCACCCACGGCTGGTCGGACTCGATCGCGTCCGAGGCGATGACATGGCCGTACAGCTCGGCGTAACGGGGCCAGTTGGCAGCCTGGTTGGGCCCCTTCGGGTCGGAGGCGGCCAGGAGGGTGTGGGCCCCATTGCGCATGCGGTTCTGTTCCTCGGGGGTCATGCGGTTGATCAGCACGGCCTGGACGAGGCGGTGCATCTCGATCGAGTTGGTCCGGTGGTCGATGCGAGCCAGCGAGTAGCGGTTGATCTCCCGTATGGCGCGGGCGAGGCGCATCGGGTCGTTGAGGGCACGGTCGAGCTCCGGGTCGATGCTGGAGCCACCGAGGCCGGAGAAGATGGAGCGGGAGATGGGGTCCGGCGCGAAGTAGGAGCACAGCTGGAGCAGACGCAGAGCGGTGAGACTGCGGGTCTCCAGGTGGTCGAGGGAGACGTTCCACGCGGCGGCGACCGGAAGCTGGTAGTCCGGCGGCGGCGAGACCTCGAGGAGTTCGTTGCGCTTGTGCTCGAACAGACGCAGGTACTCCGACGCCGGCATCCCGGTCTCCGCACGCCAGGCCGCGGCCTGTTCCAGCGCGAGCGGAAGGTCGCCGAGCGCGTCGGCGAGACGGTCCGCCTCGGCGTCGTCGAGGTCGTCCCCGGCGGGACCGGAGCGGCGCAGCAGCTCCTTGCTCTCCTCGCGGGTGAACACGTCGACCTCGAGCGAGTGACCCACCACGCTCCAGCGGCGGTTGCGGGAGGTGACGAGGATGGTGCCGCTGCCGCCGGTGGGGAAGTAGTCGCGGACGCGTTCCGGACTGTCGGCGTTGTCGAAGATCAGCAGCCATCGGGAGTACGGCCGTCCCTCGCGCAGCGCCTCACGCACCGCGGGTCCGGCGATGTTGGCCTCGGCGCTGGTGCCGAGACCGAGCCGCTGGGCGAGCTCCACCAGGGCCTGGCCGATCTGGCCGGGGCGCTCGGCGGGGATCCACCAGACGATGTCGTACTCGGCCTGGTGCCGGTAGGCGTACTCGATGGCCAGCTGGGTCTTGCCGACGCCGCCCATGCCGTGGATGGCCTCGGGCAGCACGGTGGTCGTGCCTTCCCTGAGGCGTTCGCTCAGTCGTTCCAGAAGGTCCACGCGGCCCGTGAAGTTCGGGTTCCGGGGCGGGATGTTGCCCCAGATGCGCGGCTGCGTCGAGCGCCCGCTCTCCACCGCGGGCTGCTGCTGCGTGGTGGCCATGGCACTGGCTCCTTCTGGAGTTGTCTCGGGCCCCCCGGGAACGTGTTCGACAGCCCGGCGGACTCGGGGGGCAGGGTCCCGGCGCCCGGTGCGGGTGCCCGCGCGCTTGCGCAGGCTGAGGGTGTGGCGGCGGTCGTACTCCGCGAGCGCCCGCGCGAGCCGCTCGGCGCGGGCCAGGAAGCGTCCCGACAGGGCGCGCAGCGCGGTCAGTTCGACCCGCAGGAACGCCACGTTGCGCCGGGTCACCGGCGGGACCGCGGTCGTCTCGGACAGCTCGTCGGCGGACGGCAGCACCGGCTCGGAGCCCTGCGCCCCCCTCGCCAGCACCGCCCGTACGTCGTGCAGCACACGTGCGGTGTCCCGGCGGCGGGACAGCGCCAATAACTCCTGGCGGATGTTCGGGCCGAAGGCGAAGACCACCTCGGCCGCGCGCTCCGCTTCCCCGCCGGCGGGCCGTACCAGGCCGCTCATCAGCAGCTCGGTGAGATGGGCGGGCCCGGCACCCGGCACGGAAGCGGTCAGCGCGCTCATCACGGGCAGCGTCAGCGGGGCCGCCGCCAGACGGGTGGCCAGCGCGAATGCGGTGGGCGAGGCGGCGGCCCGGAACTCCGAGACCCGCTCCCACGGCGGCACGGCACTGGCGGGGTCGGGCACGTCGTCGATCCACGGCACGGCGCGCGCCGCGTCCGCCCGCAGCTTCCAGTCACGGGCCCGGACCCCGGATGTCTCCACCCAGTCGTCGTGGCGCCCGGCCACCATGCCGACCCAGGCGGTGAGGGAACGCTCGGCCGGCTCCAGGACGGGCACGGGCACCACACCGGCCCGCGCGGCCGCGTCGTCCTCGACCGGTTCGAGGGGGGAGGTGCGCAGACGCCATGTCAGGGAGGTGTTCGGCGCCCAGGGTTCGCCGGCACGCAGCCGCATCCGGTGCGGGTCCAGGCCGGTGCGGTACCACAGGCGCTGCGGCAGCATGTGCAGCACCGCCAGCGGCTCGGCCCGGCCGAGCTCACGCAGCAGCGGCAGCACCGCGTCCGAACGCCAGCCCGCGGCCAGACCGTCGGTCAGCACCAGCACCACCCGGTGCCCGGTCTCGACGGGCGGCAGCTGCTCCAGCCGGATGCGGGCCGGCTCGGTGTCGTCCGAACTCAGCAGCCGTACCCGGGAGACCGGGCCCAGCCGTTCCTGGCGGGCGAGGTCGTCGGCCAGACGGTCGACGGTCTCGTCCCACACACGCATGGTCACGTGGTCGTCCACGACGAGCAGGACCGCGGGCAGGTCCGCGGAGTCGGGAAGCACCAGTCCGTTCAGGGCGTGCGGCACCGCTTCGATCGACGTGTCGTCAGGTGCCGTTGCCGGTGCTGTTCGTGGGCCGTCGTCACACTGCATATGCGCTCTCAGAGCGTCCGGTAGTGCCCGAGGACGGAGGGAGTGCCGAGGAGGAGTCCCGCAGTCCGCGGGCATGCGTGACATCCACGTGCCAAGCCTGGCAGTGGTCTGCGTGCGGTGCAAGACGGCAGGCCACGGGGGACGAAGGGAGGGCAAGGACAGTCGAACGGCGGGTGGTACGCGCCCCCCTGGCGTGATGTCGAGCAAGCCTGACGGCCCGAGGGCCTGTCTCGCCACCAGCGTGGCACTCCGGAAAGCCGGTTGCAAGACCGCCCCCTGACGGCCGGCGTGCGGCGGTAACGGGCCCGTCCCGGGGCGCGCCTCCTGCTGCGGGGCCATGGCGGCCTACACCGGTCCCGGCGGGCTCGGCTTGTGCTCCGGATCGTCGAACAGGATGGCCATATGGCGGCCCACATGCTGCTCCCAGCCGTCGGGGCCGAGGGCCAGTGCCTCCTTGCGCCACTTCCCGACCCGTTCGGCCAGACTGCCCAGCCCCCGGTCCTGGAGGATCTCGCCGATGGCGTCCCGGAACATCGGGTCGGCGCAGTCGCTGCGGTGCCAGATCATCGCGGGCACCCCGGCCCGCAGCCCGGCGAGGATCTCACGGCGGCCGATGCCCGAGTCGTCGCCGGGGGGCTGACTGAGCACCAGGCACACCGCGTGCCGGTCCTCTTTCAACTCACGTTCCAGATGGAAGAAGTACGACCCGTCCTGCGCCGGACGGCTCCAGTGGGAGTGGCTGTCCGCGGGGCGCTCCCGCAACTGGCGCCACTTGGTGTGCCAGGGCCGGTGCCAGGCGGCCCGCTGTAAGCGCTCGAGGCTGCGCACCACCACCGGATAGTCCAGGGCCAGCGGGGTCGGAGCCTCGGAGTCGGACTCCTTAGGCCACCACTCGACGGGCTCGTTGAGCAGCTCCCACGGCAGGACGAACTCAAGGATCACCGGCTGCCGCAGATCGGCCCACCGCTCCTCGGCCTCCTCGATCAGCTGCTCCACCGCGCCCGGCAGGTCGTCGCGGTGCAGATGCTCGGTCTCGCCGCGCACGGGGTGCCAGCCCTCGGAGTCGGACTGGCGCCAGTGCGAGAGGTAGTAGCGGTCGGTCTCGATCCGGTCCGGATCGAACTGGATCATCAGATAGGCGGGGACGAGCGACGGCGCGGGCTGCGGAAACTCCGAGTGCTGCCAGTCCGCCAGCGGGCTCTCCAGGTGCAGGCCGACGGCCTGGTGGCGGTTGAAGCGGCGCAGCTGCTCGGCGGCGTCCGCCCGGCCGTCCTCCACCAGCCGGTCGGCGGACAGGGCGAGGAACGCCATGCTGGGCGGGAGATCACCGGCGGGGGTGTTCTGGCCCGCCAGATGGAGGAAGACCTGCCAAGCCGTCTGGCACCAGGGGGGCAGTTCCTGCACCCGGGACCGGCTCGCCCGACGGGCCATGGACGACAGGTCCGGATGCCGCATGGAGAGCAGTACGGGCCGCAGGTCCCGCAGATCGGCTCCGGCGAAGAAGTCGGCGGCCTCCCACTCGTCCACGAGCGGCCACATCTCACCCACGGTCGCGGACTGCTGCTCCACGTACTCCAGCGACCGCACCAGGCAGGCCAGGCCGTCGCCGACCGCGATGCACTGCTTGACCACCTGCAGCAGCCAGGGCCGCAGCCGCTCTCCCCCGAAGGGTTCCACGGGCAGGCCCAGCTCGTCGGCGAGCATCTGCCGCCACAGCTCCCGGCTGCTCGGATGGTTCACGGTCGCCGAGCCCTGAAGCGCGTCCACGATGGAGACGACCAGCTCGTTGCGGACCCGTTCCGGACTACGCGCTCTCAACCCCGTTACCTCCAGACACCGGCGCGGTTCCCTGATGGTGCCGACCAGCGTACGGCCGAGGGGCGGGGCGTGGCAGAGGAACGTCACCCTCTGCTGTCGCGGCCCCCATCGGTTCTTGCCACCTCGGCCTCGGCCGCAGGGGGAGGTGACCCAGGTCACACAAAAGAGCCCCCTGTCGGATTCGAACCGACGACCTTCGCTTTACAAGAGCGGCGCTCTGACCAGCTGAGCTAAGGAGGCCTGCACGTGGTGTGCCCGTGCAGTGTACCCACGTCACAGGGGCCCCCGGTCGAAAATTTCGGCGAAGTTCACAGGGCGGGGGGTGCTGACAGACAAGGTGAACGCCAGGTACCGTCCTGAGCCAGTTCACTCTCGTGGACTACACCACGCCGGGTCCGCCCGACGTGGCCCACCACCTTCCACAACGGATCGTCCGGCACGTTCCTGCCGGTAGAAGGGGTCCATTCACCATGGCCACTGTCTCGTTCGACAAGGCGACCCGGATTTACCCGGGTTCCACCAAGCCCGCCGTTGACGCTCTCGACATCGAGATCGAGGACGGGGAATTCCTCGTCCTGGTCGGTCCGTCCGGCTGCGGCAAGTCCACCTCGCTCCGGATGCTCGCGGGGCTCGAGGACGTGAACGCCGGCGCCATCCGCATCGGCGACCGCGACGTCACCCACCTGCCGCCCAAGGACCGGGACATCGCCATGGTGTTCCAGAACTACGCGCTCTACCCGCACATGACGGTCGCCGACAACATGGGCTTCGCGCTCAAGATCGCCGGCGTCAACAAGGCGGAGATCCGGCAGAAGGTCGAGGAGGCCGCGAAGATCCTCGACCTCACCGAGTACCTCGACCGCAAGCCGAAGGCCCTCTCCGGCGGTCAGCGCCAGCGTGTCGCCATGGGCCGCGCCATCGTGCGTGAGCCGCAGGTGTTCCTCATGGACGAGCCGCTGTCCAACCTGGACGCCAAGCTCCGTGTGTCCACGCGTACGCAGATCGCCTCGCTCCAGCGCCGCCTCGGCATCACCACCGTCTACGTCACCCACGACCAGGTCGAGGCCATGACGATGGGCGACCGTGTGGCCGTGCTGAAGGACGGTCTGCTGCAGCAGATCGACACCCCGCGGAACATGTACGACAAGCCCGCGAACCTCTTCGTGGCCGGTTTCATCGGCTCGCCCGCCATGAACCTCGTCGAGGTCCCGATCACCGACGGCGGCGTGAAGTTCGGCAACAGCGTGGTGCCGGTCAACCGCGAGGCCCTCAAGGCCGCCGCCGACCGGGGTGACCGCACCGTCACCGTCGGCGTCCGCCCCGAGCACTTCGACGTGGTCGAGCTGGGCGGCACCGCCGCCTCGTCCCTCTCCAAGGACACCGAGGATGCCCCGGCCGGTCTCGCGGTCTCCGTGAACGTCGTCGAGGAGCTCGGCGCCGACGGCTATGTCTACGGCAGCGCGCGGGTCGGCGACGACCTCAAGGACCTGGTCGTCCGCGTCAGCGGCCGCTCGGTCCCGGAGAAGGGCGCCACGCTGCACGTCGTACCGCGGCCGGGCGAGACCCACGTGTTCTCGACGTCCACGGGCGAGCGGCTGTCCGACTGACGGCGACGGTCGCCGGCTGACGCCGGCTGACACGAATTGGGCCCCGCAGGCTGCTGCGGGGCCCTTCTCGTTGTCGGCCGGTATCGACCGTTGTCGACAAATACCCCGGCAGACCGGGCATTTCGAGCGGCGTGCGTCAACCCTTTACCCAAAACATGGCACCGCTACATCCCCCGAACCGGTGACTAAATGTCGCCAAATCATTACCCCGCGCTACCCTCACACGCGTGAAGCACTCCACTAACCAGCAGACGCGACGCGGCCGGGGCCCCGCCCGCCGGATCGGCCGCTCGCTCGCCCTTGTCCTGCCCGTCGTCCTGGTGCTTTCCGGGACCCTCGCGGTCACGCGGGTCAACTGGTCCGGCAACCCCTCGGACTCGATCCTCACGGCCTCGGACGTCTCGGCCGCCGAAGTCTCCTCCCGTACGGCCTCCCGTGCCCCGGAGGACGTCCTGCGCGACCGCCTCCTGACCGAACTCCAGGAGAAGGACCCGGGCGTCGCCCTGACCCACCTCCAGCGGGCCGTCAACGGCCGCCCCTCGATGGCCGAGCACTGCGTCTCCATCGCCCGTGCCCTCGGCCGCGCCGCGGTCCAGGTGTACGGCCCTTCCCGCGCCCAGTCCTACGCCCGCCCCGTCTGCGACACGTCCTTCGCCGCGGGCGTCGCGGCAACGCGCAGCTGACCGCCCGTTCCCGCGCGCGGCACGGTAACGGCTGGTTAAGGGACGGTTGCCGATCACCACCCCGAGCGGGGCGCCACGTACAGTTCGGTCATGACCGATCCGAACGCCGCGTCCCGCCCCGTTCAAGCCGTTGTCCTGGCCGGTGGCCAGGGCTCCCGGCTGCGTCCCTACACCGACGACCGGCCCAAGCCGATGGTCGAGATCCCCGGCACGGGGACGCCGATCATCGGCCACCAGCTCGCCTGGCTCGCCGAGGAAGGTGTGACGGACGTCGTGGTCAGCTGCGGCCACCTCGCCGACGTCCTGCAGAAGTGGCTGGACTCCGCCGACCTGCCGCTCAGCGTCCGGACCGTCGTCGAGACGGAGCCGCTGGGCCGCGGCGGCGGCCTCAAGTACGCCGCCGCCCACCTCCCGCACCCGGACCGGCCCTGGTACGCCACCAACGGCGACATCTGGACGCGCTTCTCGCTGCGCGACATGGCCGACTTCCACACCGAGCGCGACGCCGTCGCGACCCTCGCGCTGGCGCGGCCGCGCATTCCCTGGGGGGCGGTGAAGACGGACGGGTTCGGTCACATCACGGACTTCATCGAGGCGCCGCCGACGACGTACGAGGTCAACGCGGGTGTGTATGTCTTCTCGCCTGAGTTTGCGGGGCTGCTTCCCGAGCGGGGAGATCATGAGCGGACGACGTTTCCGCATCTCGCGCGGGAGCGGAGGCTGGCCGGTTTCCCTATTCCGCAGGGCGCCTATTGGCGGGCCATCGACACGGCCAAGGACCTCACGGAGGCGGCGAAGGAATTGGCGGCGTTGGGCCGCTGACCGTTCGGGCGGGTTCTGTCGTCCTCACCGCACGGGCTGTGGGGGCGGGGCGCGCAGTTCCCCGCGCCCCTTCAGGGCGCCACCCTCACGCAAGCCGAAGGGTCCCGCACCCTGTGGTGCGGGACCCTTCCTTTGGGTGTTCCTTTGGGTGTTCCTTTGGGTGCCTAGCCCAACAAGCCACCCACCAGGCCCGGCTCGCCCGAGGACGAGCCTCCGGTGCCGGAGGCGCCGCCCGTGGCCGTGCCGCCGGAGGTCGGGCCCGAGCTGGTGCTCGGGGCCTGGCCGACCGGGGAGGACTGCTGGGGCGGTACCTGGCCCACCGTGCCCTGGGTCTGGCTGGGCGAGCCGCCGGTGACGGCACCGGCGCCGCCGGTGACGGCCGGGGTGGTCGCGTCCGCCGACGGGGTGGCCCCACCCGACGCGGCGCCCTCGGTGGGCGAGCCGGAGGCCGACGGGGTCTTCTTGTGCCGCTTGCCGGACTTCTCGGGCAGGGGCGAGCCCGGCAGTTCGTTGCGCGGGGCCTCGCCGGGGCCGGGGACGACCACGCGGTCGGCGTCGCGGACGGCGCCGCCGAGCAGCGAGCCGATGAGCAGGGTGAGTCCGATGGTGACCGCGGTGACCAGGGCACCGCGGCGCAGCACGTAGCGGCGCAGGTCCCAGAGGTCGGCGCGGGGTCCGAGGCGGCGCCAGGCACTGCCCGCCAGGCGGCCGTCGACGGAGTAGACGGGGGCGCCGGCGATGATCAGCGGGGACCAGGCGGCGAGGCAGATGATGTCGGGGGCGTCGTAGACCGGGGCGGTCTTCCAGCTGACGGTGACGATGAGCGCCGCCGAGAGCATCGCGCCGAACGCCGCGGCGACCCGCTGCCAGCAGCCCAGGATCGTGAGCACGCCCACGATGACCTGGAGGAAGGCGATGACGAGGCCGGAGCCGACAGGGTGCTGGAGGGCGAACTGGCGCAGTGGCTCGGCCACTTCCCAGGGGTGCAGGGTGTTGAGCCACTTGACCATGGACCCGCGTTCGCCGCCGTCGAAGTAGACGGGGTCGCAGAGTTTGCCCATACCGGCGTAGATGGAGATGAAGCCGAGGAAGACGCGCAGCGGAAGCAGGACGACCCCGAGGTTCAGGCGCCGGCTCGGGTAGTAGGCGTGCCGGGCGGCCGGGTCGTCGGCGTGGCGTCTGCCGGGCCGGTCCTCGGCCGCCGTTCCGGGCGACTCCTCGTGACCCTCCTGGTCGGTGTGATCCGCGTAGTACGTGTAGTCGGAGCCGGCGTGGCCCTCGTATCCCTCGTAGCCGCTGTAGGCCGGGTAGCCCGAGGAGTCCGCGAACCGCTCGTCCCCGTAGGCGGGTTCGTCGTAGGCGCTGCCCACGGTGCGCATGTGCGGCAGGAGGCGGGTGCCGCTCGGGTCGTGGGTGCGCTGGGCGCCGACGGCGGGGTTCTCGGCGGTCCGGTCCGGGTCGCCGTACCCCTGGCCGTGGTATCCGCCGCCGACGTCGACACGGGGGATGACCTGCGTGGCTCCGTCGGGGGTGGGGTCCTCGCCCCAGCGGACGCTGCCGCCCCGCGCCGCCTGGAGCAGCCGGTGGGCGCCGGTGTCGTCGGGGGCGGACCTGCCGCTCCACACGAGGGGCCGGCGGCGGGCGCCGGCGGGCGCCCCCGCTCTGCCCGCCGCGGCGCCCACGACGGGGATACGGGCGGTGCCGTCGGCGCCGCTCAAGTGCCGTGCGATCCGCAGGGATTGGGTGCGCCGCGTCGACGCGCCCAACTGCACGCGGAAGCTCGCGTGATTGACGATGATCTGCGCCGGATCGCTCGGCACCTTCACCATGCTCAGCGCGGGAGCGTCGTCGAATCCCGACGAGCGGTCCCCCGTGGGTGTGCGGGGTGTTCTGGTGTCCACACTCATCTAACCGAGTGATGTGTGGTTAGGACACTGCCTTGACCGGCCGGAAGTGTCCGGACCGCGTCAAGCTTGCCCTGTACGCCGGGATTGACCCGCACAGGTGACGCGGCGGATGTCTGTTCAGGCGCGTCGGCGCGCCGCCTCGTACAGCACGATCCCCGTCGCCACACCGGCGTTGAGGGACTCGGCACCGCCCGGCATCGGAATCCGCACCCGGACGTCGCAGGTCTCGCCCACCAGCCGGGACAGCCCCTTGCCCTCGCTGCCGACGACGATGACGACGGGCCCGTCCAGGGCCTCCAGCTCGCCGAGTTCGGCCTCGCCGTCGGCGGCGAGGCCGACGACCACGATGCCCGCCTTCTTGTACGCCTCCAGGGCGCGCGTCAGGTTGGTGGCACGGGCGACGGGCGTACGGGCGGCGGTGCCGGCGGAGGTCTTCCAGGCGCCGGCGGTCATGCCGGCCGCGCGCCGCTCGGGCACGACGACGCCGTGGCCGCCGAAGGCGGAGACGGAGCGGACGACGGCGCCGAGGTTGCGCGGGTCGGTCACCCCGTCGAGGGCGACGATCAGCGGGTCCTGGCCCTCGTCGTAGGCGGCGTCGGCGAGGTCCTCGGGGTGCGCGTACTCGTACGGCGGAACCTGCAGGACCAGGCCCTGGTGGTTGAGGCCGTTCGTCATGCGGTCGAGCTCGGGGCGCGGGGCCTCCATGAGGTTGATGCCCCCGCGCTCGGCGGCGAGTTGGAGGGCCTCGCGGACGCGCTCGTCGTTGTCGATGAACTGCTGGACGTACAGCGTGGAGGCGGGCACGCCCTCGCGCAGCGCCTCGACGACGGGGTTGCGCCCGACGACGAGCTCGGAGGTCGACTTGCCGCCGCGGCCCCGGGGCGCGGGGCGACGCGCGGTCTGCTTCGCCTTGGCGGTGGCGATGCGGTTCTTCTTGTGCCCCTTGCGCATCTCGGCGGGCGGCGTCGGGCCCTTGCCCTCGAGGCCCTTGCGCCGCTGGCCGCCACTGCCGACCTGCGCGCCCTTCTTGCCGGACATGCGGCGGTTGTTAGCGGCCATGACCTACCTGTCTGTGAGAAGCGTGCTGACGCTTGGAGGAGTACGTACGTCTATGAAGTGTGCCGCCCGGAGGCCCGGACGGCACAATCGATCACCTGAAGCGGGACGGCCTCAGCGCGGGCCGAGGCTCCAGCGCGGTCCCTGCGGCCCGTCCTCGATGACGAGTCCCGACTGGTTGAGCTGGTCGCGGATGGCGTCCGCGGTGGCCCAGTCCTTGCGGGCGCGGGCGGCCTCGCGCTGCTCGAGGACGAGTCCTACGAGGCTGTCGACGACGCCGTGCAGATCCTCGCCGCAGCTCTCCTCGTCGGCCCACTGCGGGTCGAGCGGGTCGAGACCGAGGACGCCGAGCATGGCGCGCACCTCGGCGAGGCAGGCCACCGCGGCTTCCTTGTCGTCAGCCGCGAGGGCGCTGTTGCCCTGCCGGACCGTGGTGTGGACGACGGCGAGGGCCTGCGGGACGCCCAGGTCGTCGTCCATGGCCTCGGCGAAGGTGGGCGGGACCTCGGCGGACGGCTCGACGACGCCCGCCTTCTCCACCACGCGCTGCATGAAGCCCTCGATGCGCGCGAACGCCGACTCGGCCTCGCGCAGGGCCTCCTCGCTGTACTCGATGGTCGAGCGGTAGTGCGGGGTGCCGAGGTAGTAGCGCAGGACGATCGGACGCCACTGCTTGACCATCTCGCTCACCAGGACCGAGTTGCCGAGCGACTTGGACATCTTCTCGCCGCTCATGGTGACCCAGGCGTTGTGCACCCAGTACCGCGCGAAGTCGTCGCCGAAGGCCTTGGCCTGGGCGATCTCGTTCTCGTGGTGCGGGAAGACCAGGTCCAGTCCGCCGCCGTGGATGTCGAAGGCGGAACCCAGGTACCGGTGCGCCATCGCCGAGCACTCCAGGTGCCAGCCCGGACGGCCGCGGCCCCACGGCGT
>NZ_VZRB01000070.1 GCF_008806595.1 Streptomyces luteolifulvus
ATGCCCGCGCGATTCCCTCACACATCCACAACCATACCGACCAGTAGGTATGCGGAGAGGGTGACCTTCACCATACGCCGCGTCCGCCCGGGGCCCGTAGCGTGACCGGGGCCGGTCAGGTGAGTGGGCAAGCTCCACCCCTTCCACACGTTGTTCCAGACCACGGTGTCCCCGCTGATCTCCTTGAATGCCTTCAAGACCGTCTTGTGGATCGCCGAGTTGCCGTTGTCGTTGGTGTAGGTCAGGCCGTCGTCGAAGTTCTTCGCGATGGGGTCAACCGCATCGCTCTGATAGAGCTCGTGAGCACGAGACTCGGTGATCTGCTGGAGCATCCAGGCCGCAGCGGCCTGAGCATCAGTGGCACTCATGCGGGGACCCTGATATGTAGGCGGGAAACACTCAAGGGCGCGAAGGTGTGGCCCACCGCCCGCCACGCGAGGCTCGCGGCCTTCCGCTGGGCGAGCCGCTACAACACCGTCCACCGTCACTCCAGCCTCGGACAACGCTCCCCGCTCGCCTACGAAAACCTCTTCAACGAACCGTCAACTACGCTTCCCCAAGCCGCATAAGCCCGTGTCCAAACTCCGGGGTCAAGGCCCCCGGTCGCCCGCGGGCCGTTCCATCTTCGACGGCGCGGCCACACCACGCACCGAATGCCGATCTCGCCCAGAGGCCCGGGCCGGCACAAAGCCGGTCGGTCCGGCCTCATAGGCGACCGCGGCCGGCTGCGGCAGCGTGGCCACCCACGTCAGTACGTTGTGCGTCTCGGCGTCGAGACGCTCGCTGAAGACCTCGCCTGTCTCGCTGTCCAGGGCCCAAGCGGTCGTAGTGCGGGCGTGGACATCGAGGCCGACCGAAGTACGCTCGGAGAACATGCCGGTGCCTCCCGGTAATTGCGGCACTACCCGCCACCGTGCTCACCGGTGGGCAACCCGCGTCAACTTCCCTGCGGGGCATCGGTCTTCGGCGCGGCGGCCGACCCCAGCCAGCAACTCAGGACGACCACTTCATACGGTCCACAGCGCAAGGCCCTGTAGCCGAAGGGTGCGCAGGTGCGTGGCGGCCGTCGACGCCGCTTACGGCGCCTCGGCGGCCGCGGCACGGGGCATCACTGCCGACTGGGGGCGACGTCGCGGGCTGCGTACGCCAGGAGTTCCTTGATGGCCGCCTCCTGGTTGGCGGAGCGGTTCCTCGAGCTCCGAGTGATGCGGCCTTGGCGGAGATGCCCCATCGGGCTGACGGTGCGTGCACTGATGGGCTGATGCCGAGCAGGCGCTGGAGGACGGCTGGGGGCATCTGGATGCAGAGATCGAGCAGGGCCGCGCAGCGCGCGCTACCCGTACTTCTGCACAGAACTCCACTCCAACGACGGCCTCGGCGACGCACGCGAGATCCTCCACCGATCCCGGAACGGTTCAGTCCCAGTACCAGCTGTGGCTTTGCACTGAACCTGGCTACGTGCCCGCAGGCCACACGCCATAGCAGCGAACTCATTGGACGGCGAGATCCGAAAGGGATGTCCAGACTCTGAGTGAGCTGAACCGGCAGGGACATACGGTGGCCCGCTGCACTGTCGAGCGCCTGATGCGCGAGATGGGCATCCCGGGGGTGGTCCGCGGCAAGCGTGTGATCACCACGCTGCCCGGCGGGCAGGTCGAGCGGGCTCCCGACCGTCTCGACCGCGACTTCGTCGCCGCCGCCCCCAACCGGTGCTGGGTGGCGGACTTCACCCACGTGAAGACCTGGTCGGCGACCGTCTACGTCGCGTTCGTCGTGGACACACGCCACGGCGGCCCAGAGGCTGGCGGCAGGGGTTGCCCTGGCCAACGCCCGAAGTCGCGGCAGGCCACGGTGAGCATGCCGTCACCGACCGGCCGCCGCTGTCGGCCGAGTGCACGCTCGCCCGGCAGCCGGGCTACCAGGACCTGCACCGCGCGTGCACCCAGACGAAACACGTGCCCCTGCTGCACGCGCTCGACGTGCTGCTGATACGCCACTGCGGCTGCTCCTGCCACGGCCGGAGGCGCGACGACTGGTGCGAGGTTGGTGAGTCTCACTGAGCTCAACCGCGAAGAGGGCCGTATCGCTGCCGAACGGGGTTGCGAACCTTGGGTGTTTGCGGGCTGTCAGGATATCCCGCCCGCCGCCCACGTCGGCTCAAAAGCCCGGCAGCAGCTTGGCAGTCCCGGGTGGGTCGAGCAGGACGGGTGGGCTGCTTGGCGTGGAGCGCGGCAGCCGCAATGGCGTATGGCATATCGACCGGTTCCGGTATGGCTGCCGGGGGTGACGTCCCCTACCCTTGCTCCCGGTAGCCGTCAGTAGTCTTTCGGATGCCGCGTGTGGTCCTGGTCCTGACGTTTGGGGTACTTGCCTGCGGCAGTGCACAACCGTCCACTAAAATGGATGTCGCCATCCAGGCACATCGGGGGGAGCAGGGGGCTGAGGTGGTGCATAAGGGGGAACCCTTGTGGCGCAGGAGCAGCATGTGCGGCAACGAGAACGAGTGTCTCGAGGTCGCCGTGCGGGAGGGTGGCATGCTCGCGCGTGACTCCAAAACGCCTGACCGCTCGCCCGTGCGCTTTACCGCTTCTGCCTGGAGGGCGTTCCTCCACGCGGTGACGCGAGGGGAGTTGTCTGGCTCGTGACGTTCAAGCCAGCGGCAAGAGGTAGGGGGCCTTATGGGTGCCGGGGCATCGGCAGTGCAGCATTTGGGGAAGAAGACGTCCAAACGGCCCGCAGTCCTGGGGGTCGTCACGTTCACCCTCGGGGCCGGCGCTGTGGCGACGCTGGCCGCCGCTCTTGCTTCCCTGCTCGTCGAGAGCGTGCTGGCTAAGAGAGTTCTGTGGGTGGTCGTGGCCGTCGCCGTTGCGGTCGGCGCAGGAGTGTGGCGGGCGGCGTATGGCGCTACGTCGTCCCCACCTGGTTCTGACCGTCTTCCGCACGATGCGCGGACCGGTTCGCCGGAGTAGGGTCGGCGGCCCGGCCACGCCTCCATGCCCGTATCGCCGCCCAGACCAGCCCGCTGAGACCGGATGTCCCCAGGAACGTGAGCGCACCGGTGCCTATCCGGGACCATGGCAACTTGAGCCCCCCGGCCGCCTGGACGACCAAGAGGACCGCCCCGACCACGACCATGAGGGCTGCCAGCCCTAGTCCGCCGAGGACGGCCGCCAGCTTGATCTTCATGGCGCCGCGCGCTTTCTCTATGGCGATGAGGTTCTGTGTGTGCGTGTCGTTTTGGATGGCCTGTGCTTTGAGTTCTTCGTCGGTCAGCCCCGTTGCCTCGGCCCCGAGTATGTAGGTCTGGATCCACTGTTGCAGACCCTGCCATGGTGACCTGGAGACCACGTCGGTCCTCCCCCTGGCTCCACCGCCAGCCGTGGGCCCCGCAGATCTAGCGGGCCCTGAGGTCTTGCTTGATGTGATCGATCAGGTCGACAGACTCGGTGGCGCCGAGTGCCAGATCCGTGATCGTTTGGAAGCACTCCTGGTAGCGGGCCAGCAGTTCCAGATCCTCACCTCCGGTCATGCTGCCGGCGGCGTGCTCCAGATACAGCAGGTCGTCGTCGTCCGGAAAGCCCAGGAGGACGAAGCTGCCCAGCGTGCTGTAGTGCGCTCCGGCCTCGAACGGCAGGACGCGGATCGTGATGTCGTCGCGTGCACCGAAGTCGACCAGCTGCTGCAGCTGCTCACCGAGCACGTCCGTGCCGCCGATCTGCCGCCGTACCGCGGCCTCGTCCAGCACAAAGGTGGCGTCAGGCCGTCCGGATCCGTCGAACATTCGGGCCTGCCGTTCCAGCCTCATGTCCACCACACGGCGCGTCCGTTCGGGGCTCAGGCCACGGGGGGCGAGGAGCGCCTCTGCGTACCTGCGGGTCTGCAGGTGTCCGGGGACGACGACGGGGTGGTACGTGTGAAGGGACGTGGCGGCGCTCTCGTACCCCAGGTACTGGCCGAACTGCGGCGTGACGATCTCGTGGTACTTGGACCACCAGCTGGCCCCCTTGCTGCCCCGGGCCGCCTCCTCGAGCTCGTGCACCTGGGCGGGGTCGGTGATGTCGTACAGGGACAGCAGGGCGCGCAGGTCGGTGACGGACACGCTGACCGTGCCGGTCTCGACGCGGATGAGTTTCGACTGCGACCACTCCACGTGCTCGGCTGCCTCACGCTGGCTCAGGCCGGCCTGCTCGCGCGCGTGTCGTAGGGCGAGGCGCAGTTTGCGCCGGTTGAGGCTGGGGTCCACAGGGGGTGTCATCGCCGCTCCTTCGACCGTGCACGTACCCTGCATCCGGTCTGCCATGCACAGAACGTTTCTAGCTTTCAGTTCTTACCATTATGCATGGCGCTCTCTGCATAGAGCCGAATGCAATTGCAGGCGCGGCGACGGCACGCCCGCGTCGCGGTGGCTCCCCGAAGGCGGCGAGCCGCATCCCCGTCATGGGTCCTCATCCACCACACAACGACCGGACAGCCGTTCGTGCTCCCACAGAGCGCGTTTTTGCACCAGTGGCAGGAGCAGAGAGGCCAATCGGCGCACGAAAACCCTGCGGGCGCACGAAGTCGCGCCAGGCGTGCGCGAGGGGCGCACAGTGGGCCAACATGCTCCAAAAGGCCATCACCCCACCAGTGAGGTGCCCATTCGCAGCCGAATCATCAACTGGACGCCGCCGAGCGGCCAGTCGTGGCCAGCGCGGAAAGGCAACGCCACGTACACCGGACCCCGTCCTGCCGAGTCCCGCGCCTGCGGCGCGGCGTCCCGTGCGCCGGACGTTGGACCGCTCGCCTGCCATGTGGCAGCCGCTGACGTGGACGTAGAGCGGCGGAGCGTCCCGCCTGAGGCCCTGCTCCAGAAGCCACGGTTCGCCTGGATGGGTGGATTTGTAGTGGTCTGGGTGGCGCGCCGAGCGGCTGAGTGGTGTGAGGGGAAAGCTGATTCGGGCGGCGTGATGTGCGGGGATCGGCTCTGCGGGCCGGATGGTGTCCCTCGTCGTGGTGTTGGGGATCAGTGGCTGGGAGTGCGCGGGCGTCTGCCCGGGGCGCACTTCCACCGGCAGGCGACAACGAGCTTACGACCGAAGATCACTTACAACATCAGGACCTCCAGTCTGCTGGGCGCGCGAAACGAGGAGGCTAACAGGCGGATTCAGCGTCGTTTGCGGCCAACTCCAGTGCTGTTTCGTGATCCGTTCAACAGGTTCGTCGGCGGACCGCCGTACGGTGCCGAGCAAGTGACGGATCGAGGGTCACCGATCGGGACCGCTGATGCGGGCGGGATGCTGGGGACCGGCAGGCCGGTTGGGGCTGGAGCCGTGGCCGCTGGGGCTGCTGTGGATCAGGCCCAGTCGTAGTGGCGCGGGCCGCTCAGCCTCTGCTGCGCGCTTCTCCTCAGAAGGACAGGCGGTTCGGGTCCTTGATGGGCCTGCCCCCGACCTGCCCTGCGCCCGCCCGTGCGGCTGTGCGCGGTTGAGCACCCGGCGCTTCTGTGGTGTCGTACGGTCCTCAGCAAGGGACAGGGGGCGCTGATGGGGGTGGACACGTTATCGGAGTGGGGGGCCGCCGCCGCGTCGCAGGTGACGTTGGAGGGCCTGCTGTCGGTGGTGGGCGCGGGGTCGCTGGAGTTGCATGTTGCGCCGGGTGGGCTCGGGGTGCCCGTCGCCGGTGTAGCCGTGCTGGATGTGCTGGAGCCCGGCGTCCGGCCGCAGGAACTGCTTCTCGCCGTCGGTGTCGACGCACGATCGGCCCACGCCATGGACGTCGTACGGCGGGCGGGTGATGAGGGTGCCGCGGGGGTGGTCTTCGGCCCGGGCACGGCGGCGCGGGCCGCCACCGGGCTCCGGAAGACGGCCGAGGAGGCCGGTACGGCGGTGCTGTTCCGTACGTCCTGGTGCACCTGGGACCAGTTGGTGGGTGTACTGCGGGCAGGGCTGGCCTCGGCGGGGCTTCCACCCGCTCTCACCACGCAGGGTGTGGCGCTCGGTGATCTCAACGGGCTGGCCGACGCGGTAGCCGCGCTGGTCGGGGGCGCGGTGACGATCGAGGACATGGAGTCCCGGGTGCTGGCCTACTCGTCCACGGACACCGAGGAGGACGTGGACGAGCTACGGCGGCTGACGATCCTCGGCCGCCGCGTTCCGGCCTGGCGGGTCGCCGCGATGCGGGAGGCCGGGTTCTTCCGGGCACTGTGGGGAAGAGGTGATGTCCTGTACCGGCCGGCCGACGGGGCGGACCCGGAGCGGCTGGTGGGGGCCGTGCGGGCGGGCGGGGAGGTGCTGGGGTCCATCTGGGTGGCGGCGGTCGCGGGTCGTCCCCTCGCCCCGAACGCCTCCGAGGCCCTGCGCGCGGCGACCCGGGCAGCCGCTCCTCATCTGCTGCACCACCGTACGCGCGGTGCGGACACCCGCCTGGTGGAGGACGCGGCGCGGGCGGTGCTGGAAGGGCGTGGGTCCGTCGAGGTGCTGGCGGAGCGTGCTGGGCTGCCGGAGACCGGGAGTTGCGCTGTCGTCGCCGTGCGCGCCGGGTTCGAGCACGAGGGTGACGAGGCGTCACGGCTCCACGGCCTGCTCTCTTTGCACTGTTCCGCCCACGGCTACCGAGCCGTCGTCGTGCCGGTGAGCGGGGCGGCACTGGTGGTGCTGGGCGCGCTGGACCGCGACCGCGGGCGGGCCGACGCGCAAGTGACGGACCTGGGGACGTCGCTGGCGGGGCAGGTGCCGGCCACGCTGGGGACGACGGTGCGGATCGGCCTGGGTGACGTGGCCGCGGGGCTCGCGGGGCTGCCCGAGTCCCGCCGGTCGGCCGAGCTGGCCCTCGTCGCGCTGACGACGGCCGGAGGGTCACGCGTCGTCGCCCGTACCGAGGACGTCGCGGAGACGGTCGGCCTCATGCAGGTCGTGGACGCGCTGCAGGAGGTTGCGCTGCCACCGGGGACCCCCGTGGCGCGGCTGGCGGCGTTCGACGCGGAGCACAGCGGGAGTTGCCTGCTGGAGACGCTGCGGGTGTATCTCGACCGCTTCGGGGACGTGCCCGCCGCTTCGCGCGCCCTGTGCCTGCACCCCAACAGCCTGCGCTACCGGATCCGCCGCATCGTCGAGGTCTCGGGGATCGACCTGGACAGTCCCGACGCCCGGCTGCTCGCCCAGATCCAGCTGCGATTGCGCGACCGCGACGCCGGTGGTTCCGGTCACTGACCGGCTCGGCGGGCTCGGCCGGTACCGCCCACTGCACTGACCGGTACGGCCCCACGGCACTGATCGGAGTGGCAACACGCCTCCACTCCTGGGCCCTTGGCCGTCCGCACCATGGCTCGGCCCGGTCTTCGTCGCCGCGCACAACCGCGGTATGACTCGGCCCGGACACTGCCCTCGGCTCCGGTGCCCGCACCGGAGCCTTTGAGGCCTCCACGAAGACTCCCCGCAGGAAGGCGGGCAGCCTTGGAGTCCGCCCGGCTTGGCCGGGCGTCCCGAACACTGCCACCAGGGGAGACACCATGACCGGACTCACCGACGCCGCCGAACGGCGTGAGCACATCCTGCGAGCAGCCGTACGGCAGGGATTGCTGGATCCCGAGCGGTCTCTGCTGGCCGGATTTGTCGACCTCGACGGCGTCGCCCGGACCGTCGGTAGCCTGCACGCGGCGTTCCCCGACTCGCCCTCCATCCTTCACGCCTTCGCGGCGAAGGCGAACAGCCTGGTGCCTGTGCTGGCGGAGCTGGAGCGCCACGGCATGGGCTGTGAAGTGGCGACGGGCGGCGAGCTGGCCGGGGCACTTGCGGCGGGCTTCCCACCGGAGCGGATCGTGTTCGACTCGCCGGTCAAGCACCGGACGGATCTGGAATGGGCCCTCGACCTGGGCGTCGCGATCAACGTGGACAACTTCCAGGAGCTGGCCCGGATCGACGCGATCCTCGCCGGACGCGACCCCGTCTCGCAGATCGGTGTACGCGTCAACTCCCAGGTGGGCGGGGGGACTATCGCCGCGATGAGCACGGCCACGCAGACGTCGAAGTTCGGCATCCCCCTGTCGGACCCGGACAGCCGCCGGGAGCTGCAGCGGGCGTTTCAGGAGCATCCGTGGCTGACCTGGGTGCACACGCACGCCGGATCGCAGGGATGCCCGCTGGACCTCATGGCCCGCGGGGTGGCGGAGGCCGTCGCCTTCGCGGACGAGGTCAACCGCACGCTCGGGCGGCGCCAGGTGACCGGGATCGACATCGGCGGTGGGCTGCCTGTCAACTTCGCCGGCGACGAGATCACCCCAGACTTCGGCACCTATGTCGCGCTGCTGCGCGACCACGCGCCCGACCTGTTCTCCGGCAGGTACGCGATCGTCACGGAGTTCGGTCGCTCGGTCCTCGCGAAGAACGGCTTCATCGCTGCCTACGTCGAGTACACCAAGACCGCGGGCGGTCGGTCGATCGCGCTCACCCACGCCGGTGTGCAGGTCGCCACCCGCACAGTGTTCGCCCCCGACTTCTGGCCGCTGCGGATCATCGCGCACGACCCGAGTGGCCGGGCGAAGCTCGGCAGCCCCGTCCGGCAGGACGTCGCCGGCCCGGCCTGCTTCTCCGGCGACCTGCTGGCACGCGACCGCGCACTGCCGCGGCTGGAACCGGGCGACATCATCCTGGTCCCGGACACCGGCGCGTACTACTTCTCAACGCCGTTCCACTACAACAGCCTGCCGGAGCCGGCCGTATACGGCGTACGGGTCGGCGGGGACGGCCAGGTCGCCTTCGAGCTCCTCCGACCGGCCCAGGATCCGTACGAGGTGGCGGCCTCGGGGGGCCGGACCGTGCCCGTCCCCCGACCCGGCGGCCTCGTACGCCGCTGACCGTCCCCGCCAGAAGGAGCGAGGAGCACCCGAGGTGGAACACGAAAACCGCACGAAGGGCGACGGGAACGGGCCCTTGCTGAGCCAGCGCGCCGCCGTGGTGTTTCTGCTGGCCGCACTGGTCGGCGTCGGGGCCGCCGTCCTGTCGTCCCTGGCTGGCAACGCCTGGCCCCTCGCGGTCAGCGTCGGCAGCGGTGCGAGCGCCATGGCCGTCGTGTTCTTCAACCAGATCATCGACTAAGTGGTCTGCGTCGTAAGTCCTTCGGGGGTTGACGGCGGAGGCGGTGGTGTGGCTGGCGTGTCTGGTCAGATGTCGGGGGTGGCGAGGTGGAGTCGGCAGGCGCAGTCGAGTGCGTCTGCGGGGGTGCCCGTGGGGCTGCCGGTGGGCAGCAAGGAGTCCTCGTAGCGGTCGCTGCCGGCGTAGTAGAGGGCGAAGCCCCGCTTGCCGACGGCGCCGGTGTAGCGCAGCCGCATCAATTTGACCTGTTCGCCGTCGGCAAGTTCGGCCTCCACGTAGGCGAAGGCGCCGCGGTGGCGGACGTGCAACTGCTCCAGCTGCGGCCAGGCGGTGCGGGCATGCTCGCCGAGGCGCCCCTCCAGTGAGAGCCGGGTGTGTTCCGAAGGCGTGGGCATGGCGTTCATCCTGCCCGAGTGGCCGATCGCCGGGTACGGCAGTCTCTGGCCTGTCGTGATCCACTTCTCCCGATCGGCCTGCCTGCCTTGCCCGTTGCCGCTGCCCGCCCGATAGTCCTGCGCGCCGCCGAGCGCGAGCGGCTGAAGAAGATGGCCTACGGTCACAAGACCGAGTACCGGTTACGCTCGCGTGCGCAGGTGGTGCTGCATGCCGCACGGGGACGCTCCAACGCGCGTATCGCCCGGGAAACGGGCCTGCATCTGGACACGGTCCGCTGCTGGCGGGGCCGGTTCGCCGAGCGCGGTCTCGGCGGGCTGAGGGACCGCGAGCGGTACGGGCGGCCGCCGTCGTTCACCGCGCTGCAGGCAGCCCAGGTCAAGGCCCTGGCCTGCCGGCTGCCGGCCGAGACCGGGGTGCCGCTGTCGCGCTGGTCGTGCCCGGAGCTGGCCCGCGAGGTCGTCGCCCGGGCGATCGCCGGCTCCCTCTCCGCCTCCACTGTGCGCCGTTGGCTGGCCGACGACGCGCTCAAGCCCTGGCAGCACCGCTCCTGGATCTTCATCACCGACCCCGACTTCCGCACCAGGGCCGAGCGGGTGCTGGACCTGTACGCCCGCACCTGGCAGGGCAAGGCGCTCGACGTCGACGAGTACGTCATCAGCGCGGACGAGAAGACCTCCATCCAGGCCCGCTGCCGCTGCCACCCCACCCTCGCCCCCGGCCAGGCCCGCGCCATGCGCGTCAACCACACCTACGGCCGCGGCGGAGCGGTGGCCTACCTCGCCGCCTACGACGTCCACGCCGCGAAAGTGTTCGGCCGCACCGAGCCCAGGACCGGCATCGACCCGTTCATGGCCCTGGTCGCCCAGGTCATGAGCGTCGAGCCCTACGCCAGCGCGAAGCGCGTGTTCTGGATCGTGGACAACGGCTCCTCCCACCGCGGCAAGAAGGCCGCCGACCGGCTGACCGCAGCCTTCCCGAACGCGGTCATGGTCCACACCCCGGTCCACGCTTCGTGGTTGAACGAAGTGGAGATCTACTTCTCCGTCGTCCAGCGCAAGGTCGTCTCGCCCAACGACTTCACCGACCTGACCGAGGTCGGGGACCGGCTCCGAGCCTTCGAAGACCGCTACAACGCCACGGCACAGCCGTTCCAGTGGAAGTTCACCACCTCCGACCTGGACGATCTGCTGGCCAGGATCGACCGGCACACCACCGATCACCAGGAAGAATCCTCCGCCGGGCCAGCTACATGATCAACCCCCGAAGGACTTCCGGACCGGACCACTAAGTTCGCCCCCGGCGTCAAGGAGTCCGCCGGGAAGCAGAAGGGCCGGGGCAGCACCGGACACGGAAACGCCTACCTGGCCCGGGTCCTGGGTCACTGCGCCAGCGCCGCCGGCAAGACCGACACCTTCCTGGGCGAACGCTACCGACGCATCGCCCGCCGCCGCGGCAAGAAGAAGGCCCTGGTCGCGGTAGGTCGGTCGCTGCTGGTGGTGTTCTGTCACCTGCTGTCCGACCCGGACACCGAATTCCACGACCTCGGCTCCGACTTCTACGACGCCCGCATCGACCCCGAGCGACGAAAGCGCAACCACCTGCGCCAACTCGAAGCCCTCGGCTTCACGGTCACCCTCGAACCCGCAACATAGCCAGGGCACACTTCCGCCCGCCGGCAATTCGCCCGTGGGCCGACGACGCACGCCTGCCGCATGGTCAATTTTCGGATGAGACGGACTTCCGGGTACAGAAGCGAAAGAGGCAGATGGCCGAGCCTTCACCCCGGAGAAGGTCATTCGCCGCCTACGGGATGAAAGCCCTCATGGCAGGGCAGCGACGAGAGCTGCATATAGGGCTGAACCTGCAAAACGCCCTCTGAAGAGGGCCGTAATCATCAAACTGCCGGGCCGGCCGACTTCAGCGGTTGAGATCGAAAACGCGGATACTGCGGCCTTCGTATGCTTTCGGGGCCACCGTGGCGACCAGGGCGTCCGCGCCCCACTGGGGCAGATGCCGGGTGGCATGGATCGCGGCACCAATGCCCAGAGGAACGCCGTCCCGGTGCAGTTGCGCCACTTCGAGCACCGCCGGGTAGTCGAGGTCCACGGTGTGGATGACCTCCAGCTGCCCGATGTGCTCGGCGATCCCCAGGTGCTCGCGGTCAGCTTCCAGGATCGAGAGGACCGGTGCCCACAGGCGGGTGTCGGTCTCGAAGTGAGCCCGGTGGATGAGCGCGGAGACGTGGCGGTTGCCCGCGAGCGCTACCAGCGTTGGTGCATCGAGAATGAGGTGGTGCAAGATCATGCGGTAGCGCCCTGCTGCTGGGCGAACGCCTCACGGAGCCTGCGGCCCATGGCAGCGCTCTCCTCGTCGGACACCTCGACGCCGAAGTGCTCACCCAGGTAGGCACGGGTCTGCTCGGCCCACTCACGGCGCTCTTCCTCGGTCAGCGTGGACTCCGCGAACTCCTGCACCAAAGAGCGGATCGACGTTCCCCGGGACTCGGCAATCACGGCGAGACGGTCACGGACTTCGGCAGGCACACGAATCATCGCGTCAGACATGCCTCGCAGTATACATCCATGTATACGCACCTTGAGCATCAGCGCTGCGCGCGGTCGCCGCCGAGCCTGACCCTGGGCCGCCTGACCGCCCACACCCGATGCCGTCCGGCTCCCGGCCCCGGACCGCCGATCAGCCCATCGGCCAGGTGTGACACCGCCTGGCCAGCGGTTTGTATCGGGGTGTTCGCTGCCGCCGCCCGCGTCGCCCTGCGGCCCGCCCCGCAGGCGCCCGAGCCGACCGGCGACCCCACCCGCCGCACCGTCGGCCGACGAGGCAGCCAGCCCGCCCAAGAACGCGCGGACGCCGGAAGGCAGCGACCGCGAACGCGTGGGACGTGACCGTCACAGGTCGCAGCCCTGCAACTGCCGCCGAAAACACTTGTTGTTTGCTCTCGCGAATGAGTAGTTTACTGACACGCGGCAGGGTACTGGAATGAATTCGCCTGTTGGACCTGAACTTGGGGGAAGTCAGATGACGCTAGCTACAGGCGAGGTTCGCAGCACCGAAGGTTGCCGGGAGGCTGTGTGGCCCGCCCGCACACGGGCGGTCTCGCACATCAGGAGCTGCCTGGATGGCCGAAGGGGGCGACGACTCGGCCTGGACGAGCTGGATTTGGTGCGCCGTCAGTTCCCTGGACGGCGTGTGCCGGACGGCATTGCGATCACCGTCTGGCGGGCCCCTCCGCCTGACCGCCGGCGAGCGGAAGCCTCCTCCGCGACCAGCGCGGATCGGTCACACGAACGCACCGGATCGCGTGCGAGGGAGAGTGAATGAACACAACTACAACCGACTTCCGATTCCGAAAGTGACCGGTTACGTCCCGAGTCGCACTCCAAGTGGTCATCGACCGGGCGGACACCGCCCTGACCCAGACCGCGAAGGGGGATCCGCGGGTGAAGGCCCTCACTAAACTGCCCGGCATCGGCCTGCTCACTGCAATGATCATCGTGGCGGAGGTCGGAGACGTCTCCCGGTTCTCCTCGGCCCGCAAGCTCGCCTCCTGGGCCGGGCTCACCCCGACCGTCCGGGGTTCGGACCGCACCGTGCGCTACGGCCACATCTCCAAGCAGGGCGACCCGTGGCTTCGCTGGATCATGAACGAGGCGGCCCAGACTGCCAAGCGTTCCCCGCAGTTCGCGGCCCACTACGAGCAGATCGCGCACCGCCGCGGCAAGAAGATCGCCACCATCGCGATCGCCCGCAAACTCCTCACCCACGCCTACCACCTGCTGCGCGAGGCCGAGACAGCGCAGAAGCCGAAGGAGCCGTGCACAGCAGGATGACAACCATCCCTGAAGGACGGGACACCAAGCCCCGGGCGAGCTCGCAGAACCGCATGAGCCGGCCCCGCCGCGCTCGATGACCTGAGCAGCCCGGCCCCCGAAGGAAGGTCATGATCCCGCCCGGGCCGGGCGGGATCGAATGGGTGCGTGCGAGTCCTCTCCGTATGACCACACACCGGGGGACCATGGCCCGGATTTCCCGCCCACGAGCGCCAACAGCCCGGCGAGCACGGCTTTTCGCCCACCGGGACGGGGCTGTCACACGCCTTGACACCCCAGCCCTCATGGGTGCGGTTTCTCTGGAATGCGCAGCCGGTGGCGCTGACTGGGATCGCTGGTGCGCAGTGACGAGCGGGCGCGGCCTCTTTACTGCTGTGGCGGTGTGTGATGGCGGGTCAGTACCTGCCAGCGCCGCTCGAAGTCGACGGCCTGCTCCGCGATGTAGTCGGTGGTGAGGGGCTTGTTGTGTTGTGCGGTGATCCCATGGGATGCGCACTCCTGCGCAATGGCGTCGAGCGGCGGGGATTCGTTGCGCGCCCGCTGCTCGGCCCAGAGGTTGTAGACACGGAACGGCAGCAGGTAGCGGCGCAGGGTGGAAGGGCTGACCGGCTTTCCGCCGCGGCCGGTCATGCCCTTCTTGCTTGCCAGGTAGGCGGAGAGCTGCTCGGCCTTGGGTTCCTCGCCGTGCGCGGTCTGGTACTCGGTCCAGGCGAGGTAGTAGCGGTCGACGGTGGTGAGCGCGGCGGGCTCCCCTGTCGCGTCGTCCTCGCCCGGCGGGTCGTCGATGGGGGCGCTCACCCGGGGAATGCGCTGCTCCTTGGCGGGGCGCGCGCCCGCGCCGGCCGGTGTCTCCTTCGGCTCGTCCTCGTTTCGGAGGGGATCGCCGGAGGGCGCCTGTGAGGCGGGCTCAGCAGCTTCCTCGTCGGCGGGTGGCTGCGTCTCGTCGAACTCGCGCTGCTGGAAGGTGGAGACGAAGTACTTAAGGTCGTCGGCTGTGATGGGCTTGCCGCCTGCGCCGGTGATCTGGTCCCGCTCGTAGACGTACGGGGCGAGGGCAGCGGCATCCGGGTACGTCCCCTGCTCCCGCGCGTACGCGAGCCAGGCGTTGGAGAAGTAGTCACCCCATCCGTCGTCCGCGTCGTGCGGGGCTCGGGGTTCGATCCCCCCGTTCTCAGCCGTGGGCGTGTAACGCTGCTTGAGGAGCCGCAGCAGGGGTTCGAGTTGCTCCACGGACAGGGGCCCGCCGGCCGCGGTGGCGATGCCGTACTGGTCTTGGAGCCACATGGCGAACTGCGCGGTCGTGGGCTCGAATCCGAAGGCGGCCACCCAGTCCTGGAAGGCGTCGGCGAGGTGTCGGGCGTTCCCTGCGTCTGCAAGGTCGAGCGGCTGCTCCGGGTGTGCGGTGCGCGGCTGCTCCACCGGCTGGGGCTGACCGGCGAGCACCGGCGCCCATTCCTTCTCCTGGTCGACGGCGGCCACGAGTTCGGGGCTCTGCCGCCGGGCCGGAACCGGGGTCCGCCCCACGGTGAACTGAATCGGCGGCTCGTCAATGCCCGCGGCAGCCAGGCCGGCGGGGGCCGTCTCGGCCAAGGGGACGCCGTAGCGGGCCAGGCGCAGCGGCATCAGCGACTCCACCGGGGCCTTGCGACGCCAGGCACGGCCGAAGCGGGAGCGGAGGCTCGCCTGGTAGACCAGACGTTCCTGTTCGAGCTTGATGACCTGCTCGTAGGAGCGCAGCTCCCACAGCTTCATACGGCGCCACAGCAGGAACGTCGGCAGCGGAGAGAGGAGCCAACGGGTGAGGCGGACACCCTCCATGTGCTGGTCGGCCGTGATGTCGGCGATGCGGCCGATCGCGTGCCGGGCCGCCTCCACCGCGACCACGAACAGGATCGGGATCACCGCGTGCATGCCCACACCCAGCGGGTCCGGCCAGGCCGCCGCGCCGTTGAAGGCGATGGTCGCAGCGGTGAGGAGCCAGGCGGTCTGACGCAGCAGCGGGAAGGGGATGCGGATCCAGGTGAGGAGCAGGTCCAGGGCGAGCAGGACGCAGATGCCGGCGTCGATGCCGATCGGGAAAACAGAGGAGAAGTCTCCAAAGCCCTTCCTGAGGGCCAGTACGCGCACGGCCGCGTAGGACCCGGCGAAACCGATCCCGGCGATGATCACAGCGCCGGCCACGACCACGCCGATCAGGATCCGGTGCGCCCGAGTCAGCCGGGGTATCGCGCCGCTGCC
>NZ_VZRB01000071.1 GCF_008806595.1 Streptomyces luteolifulvus
GGCAGCGGCGCGATACCCCGGCTGACTCGGGCGCACCGGATCCTGATCGGCGTGGTCGTGGCCGGCGCTGTGATCATCGCCGGGATCGGTTTCGCCGGGTCCTACGCGGCCGTGCGCGTACTGGCCCGGCGCGGCCATCGCGGTCCCGACCGTCGGGGACAAGGGCGCGCTGCCGTCCTCGCTGCCGGTACCGGGCCTGCCGGACGTGCCGTTCACGCTGGACACGGTGACGACGATCGCCCCCTACGCCTTCGCGATGGCGCTGGTCGGCCTGATGGAGTCCCTGATGACGGCCAAGCTGGTGGACGACATCACCGACACGCACTCCAACAAGACCCGCGAGTCGGTCGGCCAGGGCATCGCCAACATCGTCACCGGCTTCTTCGGCGCTATGGGCGGCTGCGCCATGATCGGCCAGACGATGATCAACGTGAAGGTCTTCGGCGCCCGCACCCGCGTCTCGACCTTCCTGGCCGGCGCGTTCCTGATGGTGCTGTGCATCGCCTTCGGCCCGGTCGTCTCCGACATCCCCATGGCCGCCCTCGTAGCGGTCATGATCATGGTGTCGTTCGCGACCTTCGACTGGCACTCCATCGCCCCCAAGACCCTCAAGCGGATGCCCGCCGGCGAGATCGCCGTCATGGTGATCACCGTCGCGTGTGTCGTGGCCACCCACAACCTCGCCGTCGGCGTCGTCGTCGGCTCCATCACCGCCATGGTCGTCTTCGCCAAGCGCGTCGCCCACTTCGCCGAGGTCACCGCCGTGGTCGACCCCGACAGCAGCACGGTCGTGTACCGGGTGACCGGCGAGCTGTTCTTCGCCTCCTCCAACGACTTGGTGGGCCAGTTCGACTACGCGGGCGATCCGGACAAGGTCGTCATCGACCTGTCTGCCGCACACATCTGGGACGCCTCCTCCGTGGCCGCCCTCGACGCGATCGAGACCAAGTACGCCCAGCGCGGCAAGACCGTGGAGATCACCGGTCTGAACGACCCCAGTGCCTACCTGCATGGCAAGCTCAGCGGCGAACTCGCCGCCAGCCACTGACCGCCACCGAGTCCAGCAGTCACCGGCCTCCTGCCCCACGGCGGGAGGCCGATGGCAGTCTCGGGACCCTAACGGCACCCGCCGCCCCTGACCACCGCTCGAGCCCACCCGACCGAAGGGAAGAAACAGCGTGTCCGAACACCGCATCGGGACCATCCTGGCGACCGCAGGAGCGGTGCTGTCCCTGTCAGGGGCGGCCATGTACGTCCTGCCCGGCCCCGGCTCCCCTATCCTGGTGACCGGGCTTGCCGCCCTGACTACCGGCATCGTCATGACCGCCGCCACCCACCGCTGAACCGCTCCTACCGCACAGGAAGACCGCGACGCCCGTGATCTGGCACTGGACCGGCCTTGCCGTCTGCTCCCTCACCCTGCTCCCGGCCGCGCTGGCCATGATCACCGGGCGCGTGCCGCAACGCCTGCACTCCCGGCTCGCCCCGATGCGCCCGCGCGGGTGGGCCCTGCTGGCCCTCTACATGGCCGCGCCGCTCAACGCCGTCCCGCGGCTGGCCGGCGCCTCACCCGGGCTCATCATGGCCGCGACCGCCGTCGCCGTAGTCCTAGCCGTCACCGGATTGTTGGTTGCGGCCATCGCGGCGCACCGGGCCTTGAGGACCACCGCGTGAGCGGGGCAACGCGCCGTCGGCGCGCAATCGCCTCGGTCGTCCTGTGGTGGGGTGGGCTCACGTTGTTGCTGTGGCTGGGGAGCCGGGCCGCAGGCCAGCCCACGGACCTTGCGCGGTGCGCGGCATCGGCGGTGCTGCTGGTCGCGGTGGGAGACGCCGGCGACTGGCTGCGCCGCCGGTGGCGTGCGTACCGCCGGAGTCGGTCAATGCGCCTGCCACCCGCATGACGGTCCGGCAGCCGGAGCCGAGATGGGAGGAGCCGGACCGGTCAGAGGCGACTGGATCTGGTTTTCCCAGCACGTCCGGCATGAGGGTCGCCGACATGGCCTCTGCGGCAGGGAGGGAGGAGATCCTCCTCGTGTCCCGGGGCCTTTGATCATGGTTGGAAGTCGGCGTGCCCGCTCGTGCGCTTGCGGCGCCGGATGACAAGTGTGGCGAGCAGCAGGAGCGCGAAGAGTACGGCGATCGCGGCGGGTCCCGCGGTGTCCAGGGTGTCGGCAACGGTTCGCTGGATGCCGGCCGCCGTGTCGATGACGGGGTCGGTGGTGGTGGGGTTGCGCAGGGCGCGGATCTCGTACCAGCCGTAGTAGGCGACGTAGGCGCCGACCAGGAGGAGCAGACCGCCGCCGAGCCGGGGGGCGATCGCGCCGAGGCGGCGTAGCCGGGTGACGGCGGTGGTGCGGGTGAGGGCGACGGTCAGGGAGGCGGCCCCGACGATCAGGCCCATCCCTGCGGCGTAGGCCGTGAACAGGACGATGCCTTCCGTGGTGGAGCCGCTGCGGAAGGCGGAGACGACGATGGCGAGGAACGGGGCGATGGTACAGCCGAGGGAGGCGGTGGCATACGCCATGCCGAACAGTGCCATCGAGGGCACGGAGCGCGTGACGGCGGGGGCGCGGCGGAGTTTCGGGGCCAGGGTGGGCAGTTGGCGGCCAGCGAGGAGCCATGCTCCGGCCGTGGTGATGAGCAGGCCGAAGGCGATGGTGAACCAGGGCAGGTGCTGCTGGACCTGGCCGGCGGCGGGCTGGATGAGGAGTCCGAAGACGCCGAAGAAGGCGGCGAAGCCGATGGTCATCGCGGCGGTGGCGGTGAGCGCCCGGCCGACGGCGACGGTGCGGCTGGGGCTGTCGTCGCCCAGGACGAGCAGCGAGAGGTAGGCGGGCAGCAGGGCGAAACCACACGGATTGACGGCGGCGAGTATTCCGGCGCCGAGCGCGAGGGCGAGGGGCAGGTCACTCATGGCGCGTTCAGCCGGTGAGGGCGGCGACCTTGTCCGCCAGCCCCTTGCCGCCGGGGAGCACGCCCTCGTAAACGGTCTTTCCGGTCTGGTCAAGGATCACGTAGGAGCTCTGCTGGGTGATCTCGAACCGCTTCCACACCTCGCCCTTCTCGTCGGACAGGTGGGGGAAGGAGCTGGTGCCGGTGTCGGAGACGAAGGCTCGCATGGCGGCGCTCTTGTCCAGGCCCGCGACGCCGACGACGTTCGCCTTGCCCTGCTGGTCGGCGGCGACCTTGGCCGTCGCGGCGGCCTGGCCCTTGCACGTGGGGCACCAGGGTGCCCAGAACCACAGCACGGTGGGCTTGCCTGCGAGGGTCTTCGCGTCGAACGGCTTGCCGTCCACGGTGGTTGCGGAGAAGTTCAGCGCCTCGGGGACCTTCACACCCTGTGACCCGCTGCCGCTGTCGTGGGAGCTGGCAGGCGACTGAGCGGGGGAAGACGCCTTCGAGGGGGAGGTCCCCGCGTCGTCGGCGGACGCGGAGCCGTCGCCCGAGCCGCATGCGGTCAACGTGAGAAGGGCGGCAGCGAGGACGGCCGGGAGGAGGGTGCGGGCATGCAAGGAGAACTCCTGTGAGGTTGGGACCGGTGGCGAGCGTAGTTCGTGGCGGCTTGAGCGGGCAGTGGGTCGGGGCCTTACGGATTGGTGACGTCAGCCTGCGGCGTCCTTGAGCCGTTCGGGGTCGAGGACGGTGATGCGGCCGCGGGCCAGGCGGAGCAGGCCGTGGTCGGCGTAGTCGCGCAAGACCTTTGTGCAGGTTTCGCGGGAGGTGCCGGCGAGGGCGGCGAGCTGTTCGTGGGTGAGGGCGATCTGCGGGTGGCGTCCGACCGGCCGCAGGGGGCCTGCCGGGGGCTGGGCGCTGGTCAGGGTGGTCAGCGTGGTGGCGACACGTTGGGCGACGGTTTTGAACACGCTGTCGGACAGACGCTGTTCGAGGTCGGCCAGGCGGCGGCCGAGGATCGCGGTGATCCGGGCGGCGATCCGCGCGTCGGCCAGCAGCAGCCGGTTCACGTCCGTACGGCTCATCACGCACACGACGGTGTCGTCGAGGGCTTCGGCGTAGTTGTCGTACATGTGCTGCCCGAGCAGGACCATTTCGCCGAAGATGGTGCCCGGGGAGATGATCGCGGTGGTCAGCGCGCGGCCGTCGGCGGAGACTCGGAAGACGCGGACCCGGCCCTTCTTGAGGATGAACAGCACCTCGGAGGGCTGGGTGGGCGAGTAGAGGATCTCTCCCGCGTGGTAGGTCTTCATCGGCGCCGCGGCGGCGATGGCCTCCATCTCCTGCTCGGACAGGTCGCAGAAGATGTCGACCTCGGCCAGGCACCAGGTCCGCTCCGCTTCCTCGCCTCGGGCTGCGGCGTCGGTCATGGTGTGCGTCTCCTCGCGTCGTCCAGGGGCCCACGGTGGTGGTGCGGCGCCCCACGCCGGGCTGGCCAGCGCCTCTGCGCTGCTGGCCAGACAGTAGGGCACCGCGCCGTCCACCGGGCCTATGCGGCGCAGCGGCGCGCCCGGCGGAGGAACCGCGGGGGCGGGGCTTGACGCGGGAACCTCGCTGCTCATCGGGCCGGGCCGGTGCGCTTGCCCATCGCCTGGGCGATGGACGCGAAGGTGGCTCCGGCGAGCAGGCCGAAGACGAGGTGGGCGCCGAGGCTGGAGGAGGTGACGTCGTTCCATTCGAAGACCGGCATGCCCATGTTGGCGGGCATGATCCACAGCGCGCCAAGGGTCCACCACACCACGCCATAGGCCAGGCCGAGGACGAGGGCGGGTGCCAGGCGCTGCGCGAGGGGGCCGAGCACGATGCCGAAGGTGGCACCGGCGAACAGCGCGATGGACAGGTGGATCAGCCAGCCGGCGAAGGCGTTGGTGGAGCCCAGCAGCCCGGCCACCATCGTGATCATCGCGGTGTCCATGACGGGCCGGGAGACCGACATCCAGATGCCCATGCCGACGCCGCCGACGAGGCCGGCCGCAGCGCCCCAGACGGCGTACAGCGGGATCGCAGCGGTCTTGGAGGAGATGTGTGCTGCCGTGGTCATGGTGATCGTCCCATTCATCGGTGGTTCTCCTGCTTCCGTCGCTGACGCTAGATCGGCTGGTGGGGGCAGGTATGTGACCGCCCTTACCTACGCGCCGGTAGTCCCGTGCGGCGTCTGCTTGCCGCTGGCCGCCCCGGGTGGGTCCATGGAACTGACGCCGGGGAAGAGGGCAGCGGATGGGTATCGACGAGAGCGTGGAGCGGGTGATCCCGCTGCCGTGTGAGCAGGTGGCGGCGTATGCGATGGACTGGCGCCACGATGCCGAGTGGACCCAGGGCATCCGCACGGCGCAGCTGACGCGGCAGGCGGTTTCGGGGTCGGGGCGGAGGTGACGCGGACGGCGTACTTCCTGGGCAAGCGGATCGACTACGTCCTGCGGGTCGCCGCGTTCGAGCCCCCGAGGCTGCTGGAGATGGTCTCGGTTGCTGGCCCGCTGCCGATGCACGTGACCTGCACCTTCGACGCGCTCCCGGACGGCGGCACGCTCGTGCGGATCCGGGTGCGCGGCGACGCCTCTGGCCTGTACCGGCTGGCCGGACCGGTGATGGGGCGCAAGGTGCGCTCGTCGCTGGTCAAGGATCTTCGGGACCTTGAGCGGCAGGTGAGCCGCCGAGCGGGAGGGTGAGGGCGGTCATGGCGTTCGACGAAGGACTGGCGGAACGCATCCGGGCCCGGCTGGGTGCGGATCCGGGCTTCACGGAGAAGCGGATGTTCGGCGGGCTGGCGTTCTTGTATGAGGGCAACATGGCGGTCGGGGTGATCGGGGACGCGCTGATGGTCCGGGTCGGCCCCGAGGCCACCGAGGCTGCCCTGGAGCGGCCCGGGACGCGGCCCTTCGACTTCACCGGGCGCCCGATGCGCGGCTGGGTGGTCGTGGCCTCCTCCGCCGTGTCCGAGGACCAGGCCCTGGTCGCCTGGATCGACCAGGGGCACGACTTCGCGGCGAGCCTGCCGCCCAAATGACGCGGAAGGGCGGCGCAGGCAGGAGTCGCCGCTGCCCTCGGCCGGGTCTAGCGTGGAAGGAGGGGTGTCGGTTTCGCAGGGCCGAGAGGAGTGGTCGCCATGGCGGGCCGCACGCGCAGCGAGGTCGAGGCGGAGATCAAGGAGACCCTGGGCCTTGTGCCCCACTTCTTCTCCCGCATCCCCGATGACCTGCTGGATTACGAGTGGGAGATCTTCAAGAAGATCGAACTCGGCGAGACCCTGATCCCGAACAAGTACAAGGAACTGATCGGGATCGCGTTGCACTCGGAGACGAAGTGCCGTTACTGCACGCTCTTCCACACCGAGGCCGCGAAGCTGTTCGGGGCCACGGACGAGGAGATCCAGGAAGCCGTCCACTACGCGAAGAACAGCCTCGGCTGGAGCGCCTACCTCAACGGCATCCGTGAGGACTACGACGACTTCGAGAAGGAACTCGGGCAGATCAAGGACTACCTGGCATCGAAGGGCTGACCATGCACCTGGAGTGGGCCCGTCCCGGCATCCTGCGCGCGACCGCTCACCCCTTCGAGTTCGCGGCGCTCGTGGCCGCCGCCCGATTCGTGGCCGAGTCCCCTCCCTCCGACATCCCCGCCGAGTCGCTGGAACAGCTCAGACACATCCTGCGCGACTACGACGCCCAGGCACGCCGTCTGCATGACACGCCTGCCCCAGACGGGCCCTGAAGGACCCCCGCCAGCCCAGGGCGCGCGAGGAGCCCTTCGATCAGACGCTGCGAGGGTCCTTTTCCGCAATCAGCAAGGCGTACCCCAACACGTTGTCCTCCACCGCCGCGCGAGCCGCCTCCAGGACGGCGGGAGCCGCGGTGAGATCCACGCTGGCCTCGGCGAGGCGGGCCGCTGCAGTGATCCGCAGTATGTTCAGCCGGGCCTCGATCTGGTCGATCATCCGCAACATCGCCTGGTCGTGGCGCTCGGTACGCAGCGTGCGCAGGCCCGCCCCGGCCAGGATCTCGGCGTACTCCTCCAACGGACGGGCGTCGGCGATGCAGGCGATCCGGGCGCCGAGGCCGGTGAGCTCGGCCGGCAGCCGGGTGGGGTCGATGGTGACGTCGGTGATGCCAAGGCGCCCGCCCGGGCGAAGGACATGGGCGAACTCGGCCGCCGCGCGCGCCTTGTCCGGGAAGGTGCACAGGGCGCACTCGCACACCACGGCGTCGAAGACACCCTCCGGATACGGCAGGTGCTCGGCGTCTCCGGTGGTGAACCGCACCGGGTCTGCGAGGCCGGCGGCCTGAGCGGCACCCTGGGCCAGTGCGGTGTTCGCCGCTGCGTAGTCCACCCCGTCGACCTCAGTGCCGTACGCGTCGGCCAGCAGCAGGGCGGTGGTGCCGCGCCCCGAGGCGACGTCGAGGACCCGCGCACCCGGGGTCAGGCCTAGGCCGTCGGCGAGGCGGCGGGTCAGGGCGGTGCCGCCAGGGTGGTAGGACTCGCCGAGGAGCAGGGCGACGATGTCGGAGGAGTAGGCTGCGGCGCAGCACGCCTTCAGCTCCTCGCCGCTGGGCTGGTTCATGACGAGAGCTTCCCTTCCTCCTCCGAGCTGCTGGCGGTCTTCGAGCCGTACGGGGTCGCCGTCAGACGGCCGGCGAGCGGCATCGCGTTGGGCGCGACCGGGGCGACGGGGACACCGGACATCTGCGCGCGGACCTGTTCGCGGTAGCCGACGGAGTTGTAGGCGCAGAAGGGGATGAGGCGTCCGTCGGGGGTGATCTCCTCGACGCAGCACTTCATCAGCTGCTTGACGTTGAGGGTGTAGGGGTCCTGGAAGTCCTGCACGACGATCATGAACGCTTTGTCGGTCAAGTTCCTTACCGCTTCCGGGAGGTCGATGCCGCAGGCGTCCGCGCAGTCCAGTGCCTCGGCGGTGGCCCGCAGCTTTTCCTCGGTCGTGGCGGTGCCCATGAACGCGGAGGCCGACCACAGTTTCTCCAGGGCCTCGCGGATCCCGGCGTCGGGCATGACCCGGTTGGTGACGTAGTCCAGGTAGTCCTCGACGTTGAGCAGCCGCGGGATGGGGACGACGGTGCGGTTGCCCGGTTCGCCGTCGACGAGGAGGTAGGTGATGGAGCGGCAGGTGGGGAAGCAGCACGGGACGGGGAAGAAGTCGCCCTTGGTGAACCAGTTGGGGCGTTGGGTGTTGATGAGGCGGATGACGTCGGGGTTGGTGAGCCGGTTCAGCGGGTCGAACTCCACGTGCCGGCCCGAGTGGGTGACCGGCTGGAACGCCACCGAGCGGACCGCGGGGTGGTCGATGCCGTACTCGATGATCGCCCCGAGCTCGTGCTCGTTCAGCCCGCGCTCGACGGCCGCGACGAGGGTGACGGTCAGCCCTGCCTCGGCGCAGTTGTCCATGGCCCGCTGCTTGAACGTGCGCAGGTCCCGGCCCCGGATCTCCAGGTGCGTGCGCTCGTCGAAGCCGTCGAACTGCAAGTAGATGTTCACCGACCGGCCCGGCACCTGGTTGCGTTTGCCGAGTTCGGCGACGAAGTTCTTGTCGGTGGCCAGGCGGATGCCGTTGGTGTTGAGGTTGACGTTCCTGATCGGACGGGTCTGGGCGAGGTCGATGAAGTCGAGGATGTGCTTGTGGATGGTGGGCTCGCCGCCGGAGAACATCACCACCTCCGCCTCCCCCTCGGACTCCACGAAGGCGTCGAGCATCCGCGCGCACTGCTCGTGGGTGATGGAGTAGCCGTCGCTCTGGTGGCCGGAGTCGGCGAAGCAGATCGGGCAGTCCAGGTTGCAGCCGGTGTTGACCTCGATGATGCCCAGGCAGGCGTGCTGCTTGTGCTCCGGGCACAGCCCACAGTCACTGGGGCAGCCGTCCTTCACCTCGGTCTGGAAGACGAGCGGAATCGTGCCGGGCTTGTTGAAACGGGCCGAGGACAGGTACTCCTCGGCGTCCCCGTAGACCAGCGCCTCGAACTCGCCGTGTTCACCGCAGCGTTTATGCAGATAGACCTTGTCGTTGCGGATGTTGACCTGCGCGTCGATGGGTGTCTTGCACAGGGGGCAGATGGACTTGGTGAACTCCACGAACACCTCGTCGCGGTCGGTCTTGCGCCGGGGCGCGGGTGCCTGGGTCACGCGGAACTCCTCCATGAATGGACCTGCCTTCACTTACCGGCGTCGTCACGATCAGGTGTCTCGCCCGCCTGCGGCGCGGGTGGGGCCGGGACGGTCGGGCAGCAGTCATCCGGCCCGGCGCCCCGGCGGCGACGGACCCGGCACCGCAGCGCGTAGCCCGTGCCGGCCAGGAGGATGACCGCGCCGACGGTGATCAGCCACCCGCTGGCCAGAATCCCGCCGACCGCACCGAGTGCTCCGCCGGCCAGAAGCAGGGGGCCCGCGCAGCACACCACCATGAGCAGCCCGGCGCCCACAACCGCAGCCACGCCACCGAGACCGGAACGCTCACCGGATGCCGGCACCGTCCCTCACCTCCTCCCGGCCGGCGCGAGCGGGCGCGGTGCGGGCGAAGCGGAACAGCACCGCGGCATACAGCAGGGTCAGGGCGTCCTGGAGCAGCACGAACCAGCTCAGCCGCTGGGCCAGGTAGATCCCGAAGCAGCCGCAATTGGCCACCGTCAGGCCCCGCGCGTAGGCCTGCACGGCCAACACCGTCCACACCACCGAGACGGCCGTGTACACCCACACCGGTGCCAGGGCCTTGGAGCGGGGGCGGGCCAGGAACCAGATCCCGCACACCAGCTCCCCGGCGATCAGCGCCACGGCCAGTACGGTCGCGGCGTCGCCGGTCACCAACCCGTACGCGGACAGAATCCGCGCCATGTGCCCGAAGGAGGCTAGCTGGGCGACGCCCATCGCCGTGTACACCGTTCCGAGCACGATCCTCAGCACCATGATCCGACCGTAGGCTCCCGGCCGTGGCCAGAACTGTAAGCGCGCTCACCGAACCACCACCCCCGCTCCCGGCACGATCGAAGGGATGACGGCGGTGTTCGCCGCCGCGCGAGCCCGCATCCCGGGGATCGGGAGGTGCCAGGTGAACGGTCAGCAGTCCCCCCGCCCACCGCGCCGGCAGGTACTCAAGGGAGCGGGCGTGATCGGGGGAGTCGTCGTCCTGCTGGTGAGCGGGGGCGTGATCGGCTGGCAGACCCTCGCCGACCGCCCGGATCCGGTGACGGCCGTGCAGCCGGGCCAGGACCCGTCCCTGGAGGCGCTCGCCGATGCCGCCGTGTCCGGCGGGCCGGGCAAGGACGGCATCCCCTCCATCGACAAGCCCCGCTCCGTCCCGGCAAGCAAGGCCGGCTTCCTCGACGACGACGATCCGGTCTTCGGCCTGGAGTATCGCGGAGAGGTGCGGGCGTACCCGCAGCTGGTCCTGGTGTGGCACGAGATCGTCAACGACACCGTGGCCGGCGAGCCGCTCGCGGTCACCTACTGCCCGCTGACGGGCACGGTCATCGGATTCCGCGCCCCGCCCGGCGTCCAGGGCCTGACCTTCGGCACCACCGGTCGCCTGGTCAACTCCAATCTGCTGATGTACGACCGGCAGACCGGGTCCGAGTGGCCCCAGCTGCTCGCCACCGCGGTCAGCGGCCCGCTCACGGGCACGAAGCTCGCCACCGCCCCGCTGGTGTGGACCACGTGGAAGCAGTGGCGGACCGCCCACCCCGACACCGAGGTGCTGTCCACCGACACCGGCGCGCTGCGCAGCTACGGCAGGGACCCCTACGGCTCCTACCCGGACCGCACCGGCTACTACGTCAAGGGCGGCCCGCTCTTCCCCGTTCTTGCCACGAGCGACCGCTTCGACGACAAGCATGTGGTCATCGGCGTACGGGTCGGCGGCCAGCGCCTGGCCATCGACAAGGACCTCGTGAGGGCGAACCGGATCGTGCGCGCGGACGTCGGCGGCACACAGGTGGAGGCCCGCTGGGACGAGAAGCTGGGCACGGCCCGCGTCCTCCAGCGGGCAGGGGAGCAGTGGGTGCCGGCGGACTTCCTTGACGCCATGTGGTTCGCCTGGTACTCCTTCTACCCCAACAGCCAGGTGCGGACATGAGCAGGCTTGTGGCCGTATTCGCCCAGGCGGGCGATGCCTGGGACGGCACCGTTGCCGCGATGGCTGCCACGCCCCGGCGGGTGCGTGCCGCCCTCGCCGTTCGCCGCTACCGCAGGGCGGCACTGATCGCCGCGACCCTCACCCTGGTGGTCTACCTGTTCTCCATCGGGGACCTCGCGGTATCGGGCTCAGGCCGGTTCACCGGCGCCCCACTCGTGCGGGCCGCGCCGGATCAGCTGTTCACGGCGCGGGTGCCGTACCTGTTCGAGCCGGTCCTCTCCTGGCACCCCAGCAGCCACCTCGCGGTCTTCGTCAGCCCGGTCAACCTGCTGCTCGGCGCGGTCGTGGCCGCGCTGGTGGGATGCAACATCGCCGTCACCGCCCACGCCGCCCGGCAGGCCGCCTCCTGCCGGCGCACCCGCTACGCCCGGCTCCTCGCCGTGCTTCCGGCGTTCCTGCTCGGCTTCGCCTGCTGCGTACCGGCCTTCGTGCTGGTGCTCGGTGCGAGTACCGCCGCCGCCCTCCTGCCGGTCCTCATCCCCCTGCGCCCGGTGTTCTACCCGCTCACCCTGGTGCTGCTGACCGCCACGCTGCTCTGGGGCACCTCCCAGGCCGCCCGCACCACGCGCGCGAGGCGCACCGGCGACGTGGCGGCGCCCACACCCCCCGCTGTCCCCGATACGCACGGATCGTGACCGTCTGCACGGTTGTTCAAGGAGGTCCCTCATGGCGCACGTACCGCACGAAGTCGATGCCGTGGTGATCGGCATGGGGGTCGGCGGTGAGCACGCCGCCGAGCGTCTGGCCGAGGAAGGGCTGGACGTGGTCGGAGTGGAAGCGGAACTGGTCGGCGGGGAGTGCCCGTACTGGGCGTGCGTCCCGAGCAAGATGATGATCCGCGCCGGCAACCTGCTCGCCGAGGCCAGGCGCGTGCCCGGCATGGCCGGAGACTCCCAGGTGGTTGCGGACTTCGCACCAGTCGCGGCCCGGATCCGGGAGGAGGCCACCGACGACTGGAACGACCAGGTGGCCGTCGACCGGTTCACCCGCAAGGGCGGCCACTTCGTCCGCGGCCGGGCCCGCCTGGCCGGCCCCGGCCGCGTGGAGGCCGACGGGCAGGCGTTTCATGTCCGGCGCGCGGTGGTGGTGGCCACCGGCAGCCGGCCGCAGATCCCGCCCGTCCCCGGCCTGGAAGCGACACCGTACTGGACCAACCGGCAGGCGGTCTCGGTGAAGGAACCCCCGGCCTCGCTGCTCGTGCTCGGTGGCGGGGCCATCGGCGTGGAGCTGGCGCAGGCGTTCGCCCGCTTCGGCACCGCGGTCACCCTCGTTGAAGCCATGGAGCGGCTGCTCCCCGAAGAAGAACCCACCGTCGGCGCCCTGCTGGCCGATGTGCTGGAAGAGGAGGGCATCACCGTACGCACCGCAGCCCGGGCCACCGGCGTGCGCCACGCGGACGACGCCTTCCGGCTCACCCTGGAGGGCGGGCAGGAGATCACCGGGCAGCACCTGCTGGTGGCCACCGGACGCCAACCGCACCTGGCCGGGTTTGGCCTGGAGAGCGTCGGGCTTGACCCCCAGGCCCGCGCGCTGGCCGTGGACGGGCAGATGCGGGCCGCAGCAGGGGTCTGGGGCGTCGGTGACGTCACCGGGCGGGGCCTGTTCACGCATGTCGCGATGTACCAGGCCGAGGTCGCCGTACGCGACATCCTCGGTCGGCCCGGACCGGACGCGGACTACCGGGCCCTGCCCCGGGTCACCTTCACCGACCCCGAGGTCGGCTCCGTCGGGCTGACCGAACACGCCGCCCGCGAGCAGGGCCTGCGAGCACGCACCGGCACCGCGCGGGTGCCCTCGTCCGCACGGGGCTGGATCCACAAGGCCGGCAACGACGGCCTGATCAAGCTTGTCGAGGACGCCGACCGCGGCGTCCTGATCGGGGCCACCTCCGTCGGCCCGGCAGGCGGTGAGGTCCTCTACGGCCTGGCCGTGGCCATCCAGATGGAGATCCCGGTCGACCGGCTGCGGCACATGATGTTCGCCTACCCCACCTTCCACCGCGCCGTGGAAGACGCCCTCGCCGACCTCGGCCATGGCGACTGACCGTCCAGGGGCACGGACACGGACCACAGCGGGGCGGCCGACCCCGCACGCGGCCGGTCAACGGTGAGGAGGAGGCAGCCAGCAGAACACCGCCCGCGTGAGCGCCCTGGTCAGCCATTCGCCCACTCGATCACGCACACGCACCGGACCCCGGGCACCGCGGGAGGCGGCCAGCCCCTCAGGCGCCGGCGCGCCGCCCGGCGCCGGCCTCAACTCCTGCTGCGTCCCGGCCCGCCGAGCCAGCCCGCTCGACCGCGCCACCATGTCTCATCGCCGCCTTCCCTCACGGTGCGAACAGACACGCCGCCCGCACTCCACCGCGTCCGTCGGCCCGCCGTGCGGTACCGGCGAGCCGCTCACCTCAGAGTCGAGCGCCGCTCCGCCTCTTGCCGGACCGCGCCCAGGGAGGCCGCGACGGTCGCCTCCCACCGGGGGGCGAGCAGGCCGCCCCACCACTGTCCGGCCCGCCACAGATCCGTGGCGAGCTCGCCCTCGTAGACCAGCCGCGTACCGGACTCGTGCTCGGTGAGGGTGAACGATTCGGTGACCGCCGGGACGGGCCCGCGCACCAGGCGGAAGTCGACCCGCTCCGGCCGGGTGAACCGCACCGTCTCCACCGTGGTCGCCGTCAGCCGCCCGCCCACGACCGGGGTGCGATGGGCGGCGAGCACCATGTCGCTGCCCTGTTCCAGCACCATGACCTTCTCGCGCATCGCTCGGGTGGCCCTGCCCAGATACGGCTGGGCGATGACGTCGAACACCACCTCACGCGGCGCCGCGATGTCGACACTCTGCGGCCCCAGCGGCCGTGTGCGCCGCCCGACCCCCATATCCAGCGGCAGTGCCCCGGTCACCAGCCCCAGATATCCGCCCGCCGCGCCCGCGCCCGCTACGGTCACCACTCCGAGAGCACCGATCCACGCCATTGGCCCGACCTTTCCACGCGTCCGTCCCTGTCTCACCTACGACGCTAGGCCGGGCATGTCCGCCGATCAGTGAGCGCGCTCACCTTCCTCCCGGCGCGTCGGCCCCTACCCTGAGCGCCACCCCCGAGTGGTGGAGGATCCAGAAACATGGAGCCCGTATCCGCGATGGCCGACAGCCGCGCCGCGACGAACGCGCTGCTGGCCGAGCTGCGAGAAGACCGCCTCGCTCCGGAAGCTGTCGTGCGCTTCGTCGGCCAGGCCGCGCACCGGTCGCTGCTCCAGGCCGCCCGCCGCCCCCGTGCCCTGGCCGAGCTCACCGCCCTGCACGCCGTCCTGTACACGCTGGCGGTCGGCAGGCGGCCCGGACCGGGCTGGGTGGCCGCCAGCTGGGTCCTCGCCGCCTCGCACCTGGGGCTGCTGGAACACCGCACCCGCCTTGCCCCCGCAGACATCCTGACGCTGCTGCGCGCCAACCTCCCCGCCCTGCCCGGCGGAACCGGCCGCGCCTCCGGCGTCCTGGCGGTCGGCCTTGATCTCGCCGACGGGCGCCTTGCCCGTCATCAGGGCACGACCTCTCCCTTCGGCGACTACGCCGACACCTTCGCCGACGCCGCGTTCTGGACGTGGCTCACCCTGCGTCACGAACCCAACCCCGCCGTACGGGCGGCGGCCATCGCCGCCTGGGCGCTGCCCGTCGTCACCGTCACCGGCCTCGCCCTGCGCCGCGGCACCATGCCCGAGCGGCCACGCCCCGTCCTGCTGCGCCCGGCCGCCGCCCTTCAGGCCGTCGTCGCCCTCCGGCACCTGGTCCGCCGCTGACCCGCCTCGGTCACTGCTCGCCGTCTGGGTGAAGTTGTATGTCCGGCGGTGGCTCGAAGCGCCGCTCGCCATGCCCGACGGCTCCCTGCTGGAGCGGGAACGCGGGACTCCTCAAGGGGCTCCGGTCACGCCTCCAACGCAATGGATAACCCGTGTGCATGTCGCCCTCGGCGTCGGCGTCCGGTGACTGACCGTGGTCGGCTTGGGTGTGTTCGCGGATCGGGATGCGGTGCCGGATGGTGATCTTCTCGG
>NZ_VZRB01000072.1 GCF_008806595.1 Streptomyces luteolifulvus
CGCTCCCTCACCGTCCACCTGGTCCGCCAGGGCACCCTCGACGACTACGTCTACCTCGAGCACGGCGCCCACTACGCCATCGGCGCCCTCGCCGCGATCCTGCTGATCACCATCCAGCACCAGATCAGCGAGATCATCACCGGCCTGGCCGGAGTGCTCCTCATCGCGGCGTCCCTCCTCTCCTCCATGCGCCGCAACAAGGCGCTCTCGGCGGAGGAGGACACGAACAGCGCACAATTCGCGCGTCTTCCGGTTCCCCCGCGGTGAGCCCCGACGCCCTGATCCTTTCAAGTCCCGGAGGTTCGACCCTCGTTGGACTCCCCCCTGCGCACAGCACAGGCAGGCCGTGCGTATGTCCAAGGCAGGGTAAGCCGGTGCGTAATTTCCCGGTACCCGGTGATCGACGGCCAGGCGAAGACTGGGGATGTCGACCGCACCGACCGGCCCGTTCATGGAGCCGGTCTTATGACGCAGCGCCGCTGAAGCACCGTGCGGGGCAGCTGCGTTACGGGCGGACATGCGCGTCGTTCTCATTGCGCAGGTACCAGGAGGAGACGCCGTTCAGGGAATTGACCAGCCTGGCGAGCTGGACCTTGGGCGGGTAGTGCACCAGCAGGTGGACGTGGTCCTCTTCGCCGTTGAACTGTTCAGCTCGGCCTCGAAGTCCTGGCAGACCTCTCGCATGATCTCCTCGCACCTGGTCAGCATCTCGCCCGTGAACGCGTTTCACCGGTACTTGGTGACGAACAGCATGTGGACGTGCAAGTTGTAGATAGAGTGATCGGGTGAGTACGGAACGCGTTCAGGAGAAGCGGCAGTTCGGGCACCGCGCCCGGCTGGCGCTGACACCTGCGCAGATCCGGCTCATGGACGACCAGGCCCATGCGGCCCGCACCATGTGGAACTGCCTGCACGACTGGTGGTCGATGCTCCCCAAAGACAAGCGTTCCCTGGCCGCGGCCGACGCCGCGATCCGTCAGGCCCGCAAGGAGATCGACTGGCTCGGCGTGCTCCCCGCCCAGGCCGCGCAGGCAGTGCTGAAGACGTACTTCCAGGCCTGGCGAAACCGCTGGGACGGCCGCGCCGACGCCCCGAACTTCAAGGCCCGCATCCGCACAGTGATGTCCGTGGACATCCCGCAGGGCCGGGACCTGAACATCACCCGTGTGCACCGCCGCTGGGGCATGGTCAACATCCCCAAGATCGGCCGCGTCCGCTTCCGCTGGACGAAGGACCTCCCGGTGGCCAAGCACGCCACCACCGGTAACCGTGTCACCGGGGCCCGGCTGGTCAAGGACGCTCTCGGCTGGCACATCGCCTTCCGCGTCCAGGCCCTCCAGGCCAAGCCGGAGCCACACCCCGGCCCGCACGTTGGCATCGACGCCGGGGTGAACCTGCCCCTGGCCCTCTCGGACGGCAACCACCGCGACCATGGCCGCCCGCCCCGTCTCCCCAACGGGAAGGCCGACCGCGACAAGTGGCTGAACCCGCAGGAGAAGGCCAAGCTGCTGGGCCTTGAACGACGTGCTGCCCAGCGCAAGCAGCACCGCCAGTGCGGGGAGAAGACCTCCCGCCGCTTGCGGCACACCTACGACCAGATCAAGCAGCTCCGCGCAAAAGCCACGCGCCGCGCCGTTGACTGGCAGCACAAGACCACCACCAGCATTGCCATGCAGTACGGCACTATCGTGGTCGAACAGCTCAACATCAAGAGCATGGTCAAGTCCGCCAAGGGCACCACCGAGGAACCCGGCAGGAACGTCGCCCAGAAGTCCGGCCTGAACCGCGCCATCAGCCAGGAGGCATGGGGCCGCACCGTGACGATGCTGACGTACAAGACCGCCCGTCACGGCGGCGCCCTGCACAAGGTTCCCGCCCCCGGCACCTCCCTGCGCTGCTCAGCATGTGGTATCACCACACCGGGCAGCAGGGAGGACCAGGCCACGTTCGTTTGCAAGAACCCCGAGTGCCGATTGTCCTGCAACGCAGACTGGAACGCAGCCCGGAACGTCTTGCACCTGTACCGGATGGGCCACGCGCTCACCCCGGCTGCCGGGAGGGCAGTCGTCAGGCGTCCCCGTGGCGTCAAGCCCGCCACCGCAAGGTAGGCAGGAATCTCCCTCGTTTACGAGTGAGAGCACTTCAAGGGAACGTCGAGCTGCGCAGCGCAGGCAGGTACATCGGCTGGCTGTGGGCCAGTACGCCTTCTGGGACGGTGACGCGGGCTCCTACGCCGGTAGTTCGAACGACCAGCTGACCGGTAACTCGACCTTCGGTGGCGATCACATCAACAGGTCGTTCCATCTGACGGGGACGACGTGCTTCTCGGATTCGTACTGCGACCCGAGCGGCAGCAACCAGGCGTCCTCGCAGTTGAAGGACGGCCAGACCAGCTGTGACGGCGTCAACCCGGCCCGCATCGCGACCGACACGGTGGGAGAGATTGTCAAGAAAGTGCTCCCCATGATCTTCCGCTTGATCTTCTCCTGAGCACGGTACGCGCTCACCGGTACGCCGGCTCCAAGGTGACTCGGCCCCGACGGAAGGGAACTCCGTCGGGGCCGAGCCGCGCCACGGGAAGAGGGCCATCTCCTCGATGTCGCCGTCGGCGCGCTCTTCCTGTCGGGGACTACTGTCCGTTGTTCTTGCTGGGTTTGCTGGGCTTCTTCCCGGGCTTTCCGGGCTTGCCCGGCTTTCCAGGCTCGCCGGGCTTACTGGGCTTGCCTGGGCCGTTGGGGTCCTTGCATTCATTGCCGCGGGTCTGTGTGTCGCACGGCGGGTACCGGAAGATCGTCACCCTGTTGCTGGTGACGCTCACGATGGTGCCGTCGGGGGCAGTGCCTGTGGCCTGTGCGACGAAGGTGATCCTCCCGGCCCTGACGTCGGCGGCGGTGGTGGTGTAGGTCGCGGTGCAGGTCATCGACTCGCCGGGTGCCAGCGTGGTCCTGGGGCAGCGCACGTCGTCGATGGCCGCCTCGATCGAGCTGAGGGGCTGTCCGCCGGTGTTGGTCAGCCGGAGGCTGAGGTGCAGACGCTGCCCTGCGCCGGTGAACACGGTCTCCTCGGCCTCCAGTACGGCCTTGAGGCCGGCCAGGGGGACGGTGACGCCGTTGCTCTCGGCGCTGAGGACGGTGCCGGAGGGGGTGCGGCCGGACACCGTCGCTTCGTTGACGACCTGTCCCCGGGCGACGTCGGCGGCGGTCGTGGTGTAGTCGGCCGTACACTGCACCGATTCGCCGGGCGCCAGCGTCGTGTCGGGGCAGGTGACGGTCGGCGAGCCCGGGCCGTTGTCCTGCACGCTGATGTCCGTCAGGTTCTGCGTGCCGTTGTTGGTCACCGTGTAGGTGTAGTAAAGCGCCTGCCCGGCGCCGGTGAACTGGGCCTGCTCGGCGGCCTTGACCACTGTCAGCGCCGCGAGCGGTGTGGTCACCGTGTTGCTGGTCGTCGTCACCGTCGCCCCGCCCGGGGTGGTGGCGCTGACCTGTCCCTGGTCGGTGACTCTTCCCACCTCGACGTCTGCCGCCGTCGTGACGTACGTGGCTTGGCAGGTGGTGCTCTCGCCGGGCGACAGCTGGTCGGTGCCGCAGCCGGAGACATCGACGCCGGGCGTCAGGTCGGTGACGGTCACGTCGTTGAGCTGGGCCTGCCCGGTGTTGGTGACGGTGTAGGTGTAGTGGACCGTCTCACCGGGTGCCTGGAAGTCCGCGTCGGTTGCCCTTTTCACCAGGAACAGCGCTCGAAGCGGGACGACCAGCTCCGGGCTCGTGGCGGTCACGGTCCCGCCGTCGGGGAGCGTGGCCGTCACCGTGCCGGTGTCCGTGATCCGTCCCGCTTCCACATCGGCGGCGGTCGCGGTGTAACTCGCGGTGCACTCCACCGTGGCGCCGGGGACCAGCGGCCCGGCGGGGCAGGTGACCGTCGGTGAGCCGGGGCCGTTGTCCGTCACCTGAAGGTTGGTCAGGGGCTCCGTGCCGTTGTTGCGCACGGTGAACGTGTAGTGGAGCGTCTGGCCCTGGACGAAGGAGTCCTCCTGGGCCGTCTTGGTGACCGTGGGCGCCGGGGCGGCACCTCCGCACTCCGCATGGCCGACGATGACGTCGGCTGCGTCGAACTGGGGGAGCAGCACCAGATGCAGGGCGTTGACCGTGAGGACACCGTCCGCGTCCGTGGTCTGCTCATTGAGTGTGAGTGTGCCGAGGCCCGCCAGGTTCACGACGGTGTTGGGGGCTGCGTTGGCCTGCAGAGCAACCGGCGGCAGGTCGTCGACCGTGGCGCTGCCCGCGGCGATCACGCCCGAGCCCGTCGCACCGGCTGAGGTCGCGCTGCAGTTGGAGCGCACACCGGTGAGGCTCAGGGAGCCGATCGGGCCCAGATTGACGGCGAGGCTCTGCACGGTGGCGGAGGCACTCGACGTGCCCGCTGCCGGATCCCCGTCGGTGATCGCGGTCAGGGTGGAGCTGGAGAGAAACGGCCCCGCGTTGACGCCCACTTGAGTCGTCGTCCCGCCGGGCGGATAGTCCGAGACCGGTACGGGTGCCACCGCGACGATCGAGCCGATTGCGTCTGCCGACACGACGTACGCATGCGCTTGCGGGGAGGGAAGCGCCGCCTGGGCCGGCATCGCGGAACACAACGTGCCGGTGAGGGTGGTGAGTGCGGTGATCGCCAAGCCGCGTCTGAAACGTGAGCCCATATGGAGGTCCCTTGTGTTGCGTGGGGGGAGCCTGCCCGGCAGTCGCCCATGGCACGTCACGATCCGGCGCGCACGGCGGCCCGGAAAGGCTGGCCGCGTGAGCGGCACGCACATCATGCCGTCGAAGTCGATCACTCGCGGTCGTCTGCTGACCGGGCCCGGCGCGTCGCGCACGGGACCACCCCAGTGGCCCAAGCCGCACCTGGTCCTCCGTCGACGGGCAGGCGGCACGAGCCCGTGGCGGAAGCCCCGAACATGACGGGCCTCTTCCGCCGCCCCGGCAAGGAGGGGCGCACAACGGGTGACGAGTCGGTGTTGGCCGGCTGCGAGTGGGAGACGCAACGCGGCAGCAGCCGCAGGCGGGGGCCTGCGGCTGCCACAGACGACCAGAGTCCGTCCGGGGTCTCCTCCACTGTGCCGTACGGACTCACCGGCTCGCCCATCGTCCTCGCCCCGCCAGCCTGCGGCCCCAGCCCGGATTCGCGTCCGCACCCCCGGTGCAGCTCTCAGCCGGGTTTGAGGGGGGGGCGACGTAGCGCCCAAGCGGGTGTGGTTTTGCGTGCGAAGGGCGCGGGGGAGGAGGAAACCTGTCGCCGGCGGGCGTCTCAGGGGCGCCAGTCCGCTTGCATGTCGTGGGAGTCGGTCTTGGTGAGCTGGGTCAGTCCGGTGCCGTCGGCCCGTACCAGGTAGAGGTGTTCGGGGTCCGCGTCGTCGGCACCGCCTCGGGTGAAGACCAGGCGGCTGCCGTCCGGGGACCAGGAGGGGTACTTGTCGTTGAGGCGGGCCGAGGTGATGCGGCGCAGTCCGGTGCCGTCCGGGCGGACGCGGTAGAGGCGGGCGAAGCCCGAGGAGTCCACGCGGCTGAAGGCGATCCGGTTGTTGCGCGACCAGTCGGGCGTCCAGTCGTGGGAGCCGGACGCGGTGATGGCCTTCTGGGCCAGGGTGGACAGCTTGATCCGCATCAGCCTGCTGTGTCCGCCCGCGTCCGCGCGGTTGAACGCCAGGTACGTGCCGTCCGGGGACCAGGTCGGGTGGAGGTCGTCCGCGGCGGTGTGGGTGAGCCGGGTGGCGGGGGTGCCGTCGATGTCGGCCACATAGATCTCGCGCTGGGTGCCGACGGGCTTGGAGTAGGCGATCCGCTTGCCGTCCGGGGACCACGCCGGGTCGGAGGCGCCCTTGGTGCCGGGGACGGCCTTCAGATCGCCGCCCGTGATCTTCATTGACCAGATGCCGTCGATGGCGCCACCGGATCCATAGCGGACGAAGGCCACCCGCTTGCCGTCCGGGGACCAGCTGGGCATCACGTCGCTGACAGTGGACGTGTGGGTGAGCTTGACGGGCGTGCCGCCGCTGGAGGAGATGGTGTAGAGGTCTTCGATGGAGGCTGCCGCGGTGTAGCGGGCGAAGACGATCGGGCGGTCCCCTGCCGCCCCCGCGTCTCCTGCCGCGCCGAGGGTCAGGGGTACGGCCATGGCGAACGCCGTAGCAGTCACCGCCGCCCGGTGGGGCGTTGTGCCCTTCCCGCCGGTCCTGCGAACTCTCCGAGCGCTTCCGGCGGTTCTACCGTTGCGGGTGCGGTGCTGTTGGCGCGTCAAGGTGTCCACCCCGTTCCCTCCCTGCGACCCGCTGCGGGCCACTCCGGCAGGCAACATCCCACCCGGTGGGGAACTGGGGGAAGCGGCGGCACCCGGCGGTACGAGCCCTGTGACATGTTCCGTACACCGCTGTCACATGCGGTGCGGTGCGAGGCCGCTGACGAGAAACAGCGAACTGGACCGCCGCGGCGCCGAGAAGCTGTTCCGGGTTCTGACCGAGCGCGAGGAGAAGAACAGTGCCGCCACGGCGGCGTGGTCACTCCACGCTCGTCGCGTCCGGATGCGGGATCGGAGTCGCCGGCACGTTCGCCTGGCGCACGCGTGGGGTGGGACAGGCACGCGGGCGCTGCCTGTCCCACCCCACGCACACACCGCCTTTGCGCGGCAGGACGAGCCACATGTAGACCGACCCCTCGAAAAACGGCTCCCAGAGGGACAACGTGCGGCAACTTGGTGAAGCCATGGCCGCAAGGATCTCCCCCTTCCGGACGATGTTCGGTTATCGGAGAGCGTGTACCGTAATCGAGAGTCACGGCGCTGCGAAGGACGGAGCGCGCAGCGATGAGGGGGTGCAGCGGTGGCACGACCGAGCAGGCCCATCCTCAGCCGGGCCGGCATCTGCGCCGCAGCGCTGGCCATCGTGGACCGTGACGGGCTCGCCGAGCTGTCGATGCGCAAGCTTGCCGGGGAGCTCGGCGTTCAGGTGTCCTCCCTCTATGAGCACGTCAAGACCAAGGACGACGTCCTCCACGAGGTCACCAACACGATCATGGAGGGTGTGGACGTCTCCGGCTTCGAGACCGGCGACTGGCGGCACGGCCTGGCGTCCTGGGCCCGCTCGTACCGCGCGGCCCTCGCCGCGCACCCGCACATCGTTCCGTTCCTGGCTCACGGCCCGGCCCGCCGCGAGGCTTCGCTGCGGCGTGCGGACACCGTGCACGGCGGCCTCGTCGGCGCCGGCTGGCCCCCGCGCTACGCCACGATGATCGGGGCTTCTACGAAATACCTGGTCGTCGGGTCGGCGATGAGCTCCTTCGCGCGAGGGTTCGACGACGACGTTCAGGTCTACATCGAGCGGTACGCACATCTGACCGATGCCCACCGCCTGAGCGACCACGCGGACACCATCGACCGGGACAGCTTCGAACTGGCCCTGGAGATGTTCCTCGACGGCCTCAACGCCCTGCACGCGCGCGTGGCGGGACCCAAGTCATCCGCGACGGGGTCTTGATCCGCCCAGCCCGCCGACCCGGCGGCGGGTTCCCCATCCGTACGCAGGCGGGTTGCTGAGCCGCGGGCAAGCCGGCCCAAGGTCACGGGGCGGTGACACCTCGACTTCCCGTGCGCTTACTTCGCGTCGATGCCTTGTCCGGCTTCGTGCCCCACTCTAAGCTCCCGAACCGAACGGCGTTCGGTTGTGATGTCGGCGATTCCGGCTCAAGCACTGCCTCGCGTCACCGCTCGCAGCAAGGAGTTGATGCCGTGTACGGGCCCCATGAGCCGCGTTACGGGTTCCACGAGCCAGGCCGGCGACCGTCGCCGGATACCCGCGAAATGCCCCAGGACCTCCGCGAGGGTCTTGAGCAGTGGGGCAGCCCGCCGGAGGTGATGGAGTCCCTCGCGCAGCTGCGTGCGGAGCGCCGCTCCACGATCTTTCCCGTCGCCGCCGCCGTCATCGGTCTGTACCTGCTCAATGCCCTCCTGGCGAGCATGGCGGCAGATGTGATGGCCATCAGGCTCGTCGGTCATCTGAACGTCGGCCTGGGGCTGGCACTGCTGCAGTGCGGCACCACACTCGCGGTCTGCCGGTGGTACGCACGCTACGCGCGCACGTCCCTGGATCCGCTCGTCGAGAGATCGCGCGCAGCACTCGGATACCGCGGGGAGGAGAAGTGACCGCCTCTCCCATGCTCGCGCAGACGAGCCACACCGCGTTGGTCATCACCGTCTTCGCGGTCTTCGTCGTCGGCGTCGTACTCATCTCCCTGTTGGACGCATCGCAATCGGACACACCCCGCCGCTTCTTCGTCAGCGGTCGTCGGCTGTCCTCCGCCCGCAACGGCATCGCCCTGTTCGGCGACTTCATCTCCGCCGCGACGCTGCTGGGGACCCCCGGTGTCATCGCCCTGGCCGGGTTCGACGGCATCCCCTACCTGCTGGGTCCCATCGTCGTCTGGGCCGTGATCCTCCTGCTGATCGCCGAGCCGTTCCACAACGCCGGGCACTACACGGTCGGCGACGTACTGGCGCAGCATCTGCGACCGCGCCCCGTCCACATGGCCATGGGCCTCGCCACGCTGGTGATATCGCTGTTCTACCTGACGGCCCAGCTGGTGGGTGCCGGTGCCATCGCCGCCCCTCTGCTCGGCATCTCCGGAGTCGCCGCCCAGAACTTCCTGATGCTGTTCCTCGGCATCCTGATGATCATCTATGTGGTCATCAGCGGAATGTACGGCGCGACACTCGTGCAGTGCTTCAAGGCCGCTGTCCTGCTGGTGGCCAGCGTGTACCTGGCGCTTCTGGTGCTGGGGAAATTCGGCTGGAACCCCAGTCACCTGCTGGGTGTCGCGGCCGAACGCAGCGGAGTCGGCGAGGCATTCCTCGCGCCCGGGGCACGGTCCCAAGGCGGTGGCACCGACAAGCTGGACGCGCTGAGCCTCCAGCTCGGAGCAGTGCTCGGAGCAGCCGGCCTTCCCCACCTCCTGTTGCGCCTGCGCGCGGTGCCCAACGCGCGCTCTGCCCGGCGTTCCGTCCAGTGGACAGCCGTATTGACGTGCGTCTTCTGCGTGACCGCCGGAATACTGGGATTCGGCTCGGCGGCCGTGCTGGGCCCCCAAGCAGTCATGAGCAGCAACTCCTCAGGAAACACGGCCACGTTGCTGCTGGGAGGCTCGCTCGGTGGTTCGGTGCTGCTCACCGTGATGTCGTGCGTGGCGTTCGCCACCATCCTGGCCGTTGTGGCGGGCATCGCCCTCGCCGCCGCGACCTCACTGGCGCACGACATCTATGGCGCGGTGATCAAGAAGGGGCGCGCCACCGCGTCCCAGGAGGTTCTGGTGGCCCGGGCATCGGTGGTCGTGATCGGCACGGCGGCGACGGCCATCGCCCTCTTCGCTTCACGCATCAACGTCTCCTTCGCCGCCGGACTGGCGTTCGCCGTCGCGGCCTCGGCGATCCTGCCCGCCCTGCTGTTCGGCCTGTACTGGCGGGGCTTCACCACCACCGGAGCCCTGTGGAGCATCTACGGCGGCCTGATCTGCTCGGTGTCCCTGGCCGTGCTCTCTCCCGCTGTCTCCGGAACTCCGGCGGCCCTGTTCCCGGACATGGACTTCGCCGTCTTCCCGCTGAAGTACCCGAGCATCGTCTCGGTCCCCCTGGCCTTCCTGCTCGGATGGCTGGGTTCAGTGATGGGACGCGAGAGGCCCCAGCCGGCCGCCCGATCCGCCTTCGAGCTCCGCATGCTCGTGGGAAGCGACTCCTCGTAGCAGAAACGGGCTCGAAATGGTCGGGTGGGTGGTCGATGGGCGACCGGCGGCGGCTCCATAGCACCGCGCAAGTACGGCCGCAGACCCAGGGTTTGATGCATCGGAACCACGTGGCCGCACAGGACGCCACCGCCGTCGCTGTCAGTGGCCGTCTGTAGCATCCGTGGCCAGGTTGGTGACCCCACCGCCCGCGCCGCGGGACGGAACGGGGGCGTGAACGGGCTGCGAGGAGCGTGTGGCGATGGCGAACAGCAGCGGGGCCGGAGGGCTGATGCTGGATTCCGACGACGAAGCCGCGCTGTTGCGGCCGTTGGTGTTCGCTGAAGGCGCAGGTCTGCCCCTTGCCTTGTGGGTGGTCCTCGCGCGCGCTCTGTCGGGTCGCCCGTGGACGGTTCAGGACGTGCGCGCGTTCCGGGACCGGGTGAGCGAACGCCTGGTGGAGACGCAGACACCGGCTGGTGCGGCCTATCGGCTGCCTACCCGGGGAGATCGTTCAGGCGAGCGGCAGACGCAACAGGCGATCACGAGCGCGCTGTTGGCCGAGGTGCCCCAGGACGGGGACAACGGGCACCGCGACTGGTCGGCCGCCGCACCGTACATCGTCGACCATCTCGCCGCCCATGCCGCCGCAGGGGGTGTCCTGGACGACGTACTGGACGACGCCGAGTACCTGGTGCACGCGGCGCCGCGCGGGCTGCTCCGCGCGCTCAACACCCCTGGCTCGGCCAAGGGGCGGGTGCGGCGGAGCATCTACCGGACCTCCCTCCACGTCCACGCCACCGCGAGCCCGCCCGAGAGGCGGGACATCCTCGCCGTCGACGCCGCGCGCCACGGTGAGACCGGCCTCGCCCGGGAGCTGTCTCGCGGCCGTCCGTGGCAGCCACGCTGGGCGACCGGCACGATGGTCCATCCCGCGCTGCGCTTCACCCGGACGGGACGGGGCGTGGACGCCGCCGCGTGCACCGTCATCGACGGGCGTCCTCACGCTGTGACCGGCTGCTACGACTCGAACGTTCGCGTGTGGGACCTGGTGGACGGCACCGAACGCCTTGTCATCACCGAGGACGACGGTGTCTACGCACTGGACTGCGCCGAGATCGACGGGCGGCCCCATGTCGTCACCGGAACCTGCTCCGGCGGCCTACGGGTGTGGGATCTGGATACCGGGGCCGAACGGTTCGCCCTCGGAGGTCACAAAGGCTGGATACGCGCGGTGGGCTGCACGGTGATCGACGGCCGGCCCCACGCGGTCACCGCGGGAGAGGACTGCCTGGTCCGCCTGTGGGACCTGGTCGACGGGTCGGAACGCGCACGGATGCCCGGCCACACCGACGAGATCCGAGCGGTGGCGTTCGCTGAGGTCGCAGGCCGCCCCGTGGCCGTGACCGGGGGCTATGACAACACGGTGAGGCTGTGGGACCTGGAGGACGGTGTCGAGCGGGCCGTACTCACCGGCCACACCTCCGCCGTCTACTCGGTGGGCTGCACGGTGATCGACGGCATCCCCCACGCCATCACCGGGAGCAGCGGGGAGTGCACGGCACGGGTCTGGTGCCTGACCGACGGCTCGGAGCGCACTGTGCTGGGCGGGCACACCTCGTGGATCTCCGCCGTGAGCTGCGTCGACCTCGACGGCCGCCCCCACGTGCTGACCGCCGGCGGTGACCGCACGATCCGTGTGTGGGACCTGACCGAGGACACGGAGCGCGCCGTCCTGACCGGACACCAAGGCTATGTGGACGTGCTGGCCTGCACGGAGTTCGACGGGCGTCCGTACGCCGTGAGCGGCGGGCATTCCGCGAGTCCGCGCGTATGGGATCTGGGCGACGCCGTCCTGCCCGCAGCGCGCAAGGGCCACACCGGGACCGTGGAGGCCGTGGGCAGGGTGAAGATCGACGGACGTCCGCACCTCGTCACCGGCGGCGACACCACGATACGGGTCTGGGACCTGGCCGACGGGACGGAACGGCGCACCCTGTACCACGGGCACGAGCACGAGCACGAGGTGGGGGCGCTGGCGTGCACAACGGTCGACGGCCGCCCGTACGCCGCCGTCGGAGGCTGCTGCGGCGTCGCCAGGGTCTGGGACCTTGCCGAAGGCACCGGACTCCACACCCTCCCCGGACACGACTACAAGGTGGACACCGTGGCGTGGGCCGACGTCAACGGCCGTCCCCACGCGGTCACCTCCGACCAGGACCGCACCGTACGCCTGTGGGACCTGGACGAGGACGTCGATCACCCGCTCCTCACCGACCGCACCCGTTCGGCAGTGCGGGCCATGGAGCCCGTCAGCATCGACGGCCGCCCCCACCTCCTCACGGGGAGCGACGACGGCGCACTGCGGCTGTGGCGGCTCACGGGGAAGGGCCGACGCGTCACGGCCACCGTCCACACAGGGCACCAATGGATACGGGCACTGGCCGGCACTGTCCTCGACGGCCGTCCGCACGCGCTGACCGTGGGTGGGAACGACACCGCAGTACAGGTATGGGATCTGACGGACGGCACCCTGCGGGCCACCCTTCCGGGGCACCGGTCAGGAGTGCTCGCGGTGGCCTGCAGCACGGGGGACGACCGCAGGGACGCCATCACCTTGGACAGCAGCGGTACGGTCCACGTCTGGGACCTTGCATCAGCCCGGCTCCGGGAGAAGGTCGCACTGCCGGCGCGGGCCCAGTGCGTGACCGCCGCCGGTCCGGAGCTCGTCATCGGCATGGGCGACGACGTGGTCGTACTCGCCCGCAACGACCGGTGAACCGCACATCGCTGAGGCCCTCGCATTGCTTCAGCAGATCGGTGTCGGCGGCGATCCAGCTGTGCGAATAATCCGGACACGATCGACGTTGGCGTCGCCTCGCCTCGCCTCGCCTCTTCGGCTGTGACGGTTCGAATCCGTCCTCGCCCGACGAGCGTGTGCCGTCAGGCCCCGCTGGTGGGTTTGGGGAGTGCGCGGTGGGCGTACCAGGCTTCGAGAGCCTGGGCGCGGGTGCCGGCCGGGTTCTGGCGGTGCCAGGTGCTGGTGAAGCGGTTGAACTCGAACTGCGCCTCGATCTCGCGGGGCCGGGCCGCGTCCGGGCGGGTGGCGTGCCAATGGGCCACCGCGTCGGCCAGGGTCCGGCCGGGATGGTGAGCGATGAAGTCGCGCATGAAGGCGTCGAAGTGGAAGCCGGGGCCGATCGCCTCGACGAAGTACCTCCGCAGGACCTGGCTGCACCGCTGGTCGGCCGGGATCACGGTGCCGCCGTTGACGGGTTCGGCCAACTGCGCGGTCGTCGGGCGACGGCGGGCCGGGACGACCGGCAGCGGCAGGCCGTCCAGCGCCGCGGCGAGGCGGGCGGTGAGCGCTGCCTTGCCGCCGTGCCGCGCGACGCCCATCGTGCGGGCGAGAGCGGTGAGTTCGTCCAGCGTCCAGTACCAGCGCAGCAACTCGGCACCGGTGAGGTCGGCCGTCAGCGGCGGCCTTGACTCGGCGGCTGTCGTACTGGTGTTCCGGTTCGGGTTCATCAAGGTTCTCCTTTGTGGATACCCCGGCCTTCAGGCCGGGGAGGAACGACGCTCCTGCGGAGCAGGGCAGGAACAGTCGAATCGCCGTCAGGGCGATTCGGCGTCCACCGTCCACCGGCCGACACCCTTGGCTCACACGGAATCTGATAGAGAGTGAGGCATGACGCGGCAGGTCAAGCGGGCTTTCAAGTACCGCTTCTACCCCACCGGCGAGCAGGCGGCTGAGCTGTCCCGCACGTTCGGCTGCGTCCGCCTCGTCTACAACAAGGCGCTGGAGCAGCGCACACGAGCCTGGTACCGCGAACGGCGACGGATCTCCTACGTGCAGTCGTCCGCCGCGCTGACGCAGTGGAAGAAGACCGGGGAACTCGCCTTCCTCTCGGAGGTGTCCTCCGTCCCGCTCCAGCAGGCGCTGCGTCATCTTCAGACGGCGTTCGCCAACTTCTTCGCCAAGAGGGCCAAATACCCCCGGTGCAAGTCGCGGAAGAAGTCCCGCGCGTCGGCCGAGTACACCCGCAGCGCCTTCACGTGGCGCGACGGGAAACTGACGCTGGCCAAGATGACCGATCCGTTGGATGTCCGCTGGTCGCGTCCCCTGCCCGAGGGCGCGGAGCCGACCACGGCGACCGTGTCCCGTGACAGTGTGGGCCGCTGGTTCGTGTCCCTGCTGTGCCAGGACACCATCGCCCTGGCCCCCGCCACCGATGCGGCCGTCGGCCTGGACGCCGGGATCACCTGCCTGGTGACCCTGTCCACCGGGGAGAAGGTCGCCAACCCCAAGCACGAGCGGCGTGACCGCGCCCGGCTGGCCCGCGCGCAGCGGGATCTGTCGCGCAAGGCGAAGGGCTCGGCGAACCGGGAGAAGGCCCGGCGTCGCGTCGCCGGGGTCCACGCGCGGATCGCCGACCGGCGCCGCGACTTCCTGCACCAGCTGACCACTCGACTGGTCCGTGAGAACCAAACGGTCGTGATCGAGGACCTCGCCGTCCGCAACCTGCTGAAGAACGGCACGCTCGCGCGAGCCGTCTCGGATGCGTCGTGGACGGATCTGCGGTCGATGCTGGAGTACAAGTGCGCCTGGTACGGGCGCGAACTCGTCGTGATCGACCGCTGGTTCCCCTCCAGCAAGCTGTGCGGGGCCTGCGGCACGGTCCGCGGGAAGCTGCCGCTGAACGTCCGCGCGTGGACGTGTGACTGCGGCAGCGTGCACGACCGCGACGTGAACGCGGCACGCAACATTCTGGCCGCCGGGCTGGCGGCGTCTGCCTGTGGAGACGGTGTAAGAGGTCCTAACAGAAGTGGTTGATCATGTGACTGTTGACTTGTCCGCTCGTTGGTGTGGTCGTGGGGAAGAGACAGTCGCGGCCGTGGATCGTGTCGGACGAACTATGGGCGC
>NZ_VZRB01000073.1 GCF_008806595.1 Streptomyces luteolifulvus
CCTGGCCGAGACCACCGGCATCTCTGAGAGCACGCTGTCCCGGCTGGAGAGCGGTGGGCGCAAACCCAACCTGGAACTGCTGCTCCCGCTCGCCCGCGCCTACGGCCTCCCCCTGGACGAACTCGTTGGCGCCCCGCAGACCGGTGATCCCCGCGTGCACCTGCGCCCCGTCACCCACGGCGGCATGACGTTCGTGCCGCTCACCCGCCGCGTCGGAGGCCTGCACGCCCACAAGCTCGTGATCCCTCCCAGCGCCGGCGAACCCGAGCTCAAGACCCACGAGGGCTACGAGTGGCCCTACGTCCTCAACGGCCGGCTGCGGCTCTTCCTCGGCGACCGCTCCCTGGTCCTGGATCCCGGCGAGGTGGCGGAGTTCGACACCCACCTCCCGCACTGGATGGGTCCGGCCGACGACCGACCGGTCGAACTCCTCGTCATCTTCGGTCAGCAGGGCGAGCGCGCCCACCTGCGCGCCCGCCCGTCCGGTCGCGAGCAGTCCGCGCCATGACGGCCCGGTCCGCCGCTACGGCTGCACGGAAGCCGCGGTGCCCTCGGACTGCGGCAGCGAGTCGAGACCGTGACGGCGCCCGCCCAGGACCCGTGCAGAGACCTCGGCCTCACAGGCCGCGCCGAACACATCAGCGGAGGCGGCCGACCTGCGGCGGGCCACGGCGGCATCGGTGTCCTCAACCACCAGGTCCGCGTTGATCGCCGCGGCGGCCTGCACCCCGGCCGCCTGCGCGGCCGGGACGGGGGCCATCAGGTCGGTGACGTTGCCGGCCACCCACACCCCCGGCGCCTCGGTCAGCCCGCTCCCGTCCGACGGCACGTACGCCCCCACCCCCATGAGATGCTCCACCGTGCCGAGCCCAAGGTCGGCCAGCACATCGCTGCGCGCCACCAACCGTGGTACGACGATCAGCGCCTCCACCGGCACCTGTCGGCCCGAGGCCAGCCGGACCCCCGCCAGCCGGTCCTCCGCCACGGCCAGACCGGCCACCTCGCCGTCGACCACCGCAACCCCGCGCGCCGCCAACCGCTCCCACTGATCCTCGGTCATGTCCTCGCCCGTGTGCAGGAACAGCGTCACGTGCGCCGACCACTGCCGGAACAGCAGCGCCTGATGCACCGCGACCGGGCTGCCGCCCAGCACACCGATCGAGGTGTCGCGCACCTCCCAGCCGTGGCAGTACGGGCAGTGCAGCACATCGCGCCCCCAGCGCTCCCGCAGCCCCGGCACCTCGGGGAGCTCGTCGACCAGGCCGGTCGTCACCAGCAGACGCCGCGCCCGGAAGCCGCGGCCACTCGCGGTCTCGACAGAGAACCCGCCCTCCACCCGCCGGGCCGCGACAGCCCGGTCGTACACGATCCGCCCGCCGTAGCCGGACACCTCCGCCCGGCCGGCGGCCAGCAACTCGAGCGGCGGCACACCGTCCCGGGACAACAGGCCGTGCGCGGCCTCGGCGGGGGCGTTGCGCGGTTCGCCGGAGTCGAGGACCAGTACGGAGCGACGGGCGCGGGCCAGGGTGAGCGCCCCGGACAGGCCGGCGGCACCTCCCCCGATCACAAGGACGTCCAGTTCGTCAGCAGCATTGTGTGGACTCATGCGCGCACCGTGCGCCTCACCCGCCGGGACCGCCAATATTCCTTGCCGGTCCGGCAAGAAACGTCCTGCGGCGTCGGCGGGGCGCGTGGACCGCGCGGCATCCGACTCGCGGCCCGCATGACGGCGCCGCAGCCGCAGCCAGTTCACAACACGGATCTGGCTCAGGCACGCGAGCTGCAGCTCGACGCCTTGGGCGGCGTACTCCGCCTCCTCAGGTACCTGTTGGGTGGTGTCGTAGACCGGAACCTCGATCCTTTCGCCTGTGTTCGAGTCGGTCTTCGTCCGGGTCCCGATCTGGATACCGAGGCGCATGAGCGCTCCTTGCGCGGAGCATGAGCAAACGATGACAGCGGGCGACTGGGCGTCTGGGGGCTGCTGTGCTGGGGGCATGAACAGCAAGCACAAGTCCCGTTCCCGTTCTCCTCACCGCATGGCCCGCTACGCCCTGAGCGCGGTCGCCGCAGTCGCTGCGCTCGGCCTCACCTTGGTCGGATGCGGCGAGAAGGGCCTCGGCACCAGGGACGAGGGGAAGAGCAAGCAGACGACGAGCACCGGTGCGAAGGTCCTTTGGCTGGGCGACTCCATTGCGGGCGCCCAGGCTCCCGCGCTGAACGCGGCCCTGAAGGCCAGTGGTGTGGAGTTCAAGGACTCCTCTTCGGACGGTGGGGGCACGATCGTCAATAGCGGCGAGGAGATTACACAGATGATTTCCGGCGCCACGTGGAAGCAACTGGGCAAGGACATCGAGTCGTTCCGTCCTACCGTGGTCGCCTACCAAGTCACCACGTACGACTGGGGGAGCCAGGATCAGCAGCGGGCTGCCTACGAGAAGGTCGTCGACACGGCCAAGGACGCCGGGGCCAAGGTGGTGATCGTTTCGTCCCCGCCCATCAAGATCGACGGGTTCTACAAGCAGCACGAGGCGCAGATGCGTACCGCTCCCAAGGCAGCCGCGGAAGTCGCCGGGAAGAACGATGGCACGGTGGCGTTCTTCGACGCTTCGCAGCTGTGGGGCACGGATGCCTCGGCTCAGAAGGCGCAGCGCGCCCCGGACGGGATCCACAACTGCCAGCAGGGAGCGGCCACTTTCGCCAAGTGGTTCACCGAGAAGCTCGGCAAGCAGGAGAGCTTCACGCCGGCGTCGGTGGACTCCTGGGCCCAGAAGTCCTGGACCGGCGACGAGCGGTACGGCAAGCTCCGCTGTGCCGCGTGACGCGGGCGGCCGACTTCATGCCTTCGCATCTTCCGTTGCCCGCGCCTGTGGGAGGCCGCCCGGTACCGGGCCGGCACCGGGCGGCGCACCCCAGCGGGGTGGGCCGTGCGCACATAGCCGCCCTTGATGGGCTGCGCGGGTTCGCGGTCGCGGCCGTGCTGCTCTTCCACGCCGGGCATCTGCGCGGCGGGTTTCTCGGAGTCGACCTGTTCTTCGTGCTCTCCGGGTTCCTGATCACCGGGTTGCTGGTCGGCGAGGCGACGAGGTGCGGCCGGATCGGCCTGGCCGCGTTCTGGGGCCGCCGAGCCCGCCGCCTGCTGCCCGCTCTCGTCTGTGTGGTGGTCGTGACCGTATTGGCCACGTGGGCGTGGGGGACCACGGAGCATCTGCGCTTCGCGCTCGACGACATGCCCTGGGTCGGGGCCCAGGCGGTCAACTGGCACTACATCACGGAGCAGATCGGCTACTGGAACTCCTCCGACACCCGCGTCTTCGCCCATTTGTGGAGCATTGGCGTGGAGTGGCAGTTCTACTTGGCCTGGCCGCTGGTGGTGGCAGTGGCCGCCCGGGGGCGGTGCGCTGAGCGGATCGTGGCCTCGCTCGCCGGTGTGGGTGCCCTGGTCTCCCTCGCTCTGACCGTCTCGCTTGGTGCCGCGGTGGACACCACCCGCGTCTACGAGGGCACCGACACCCGTGGCGCCGCCCTGCTGCTCGGGGCGCTCGCGGCCACCGCGCCGGTGCGGAACCTCGTGCGCCGAGTGCCGCGCCGCGCGGCCGACCCGGTGTGCCTGGTCCTGGGGTGCGGGCTGGCGGTGGCGTGGGCGGTGACCGGGGGAGAGGAGGAGCCCCTGCTCTTCCAGGGCGGGCTCTTTGTCCACTCTCTGACCGCGGCCGTGCTGATCGTCCTGACGGCCCAGGTGCCGGGCACCTGGGCGGCGCGGATTGTGGGCAGCCGCCTGCCGCGTGGCCTTGGACAGCTGTCGTACAGCCTGTATCTGTGGCACTGGCCGGTGTACCTGCTGCTGTTGCCGCGGCTGTCGGCGCTCGGGGGCTGGGGCGGGACCGTCGTCGCGATCGGGATCTCGCTGGTGGCCGCTGCGGTGACGAAGCGGTTCGTCGAGGATCCGGTGCGGTTCCGGGTGGGTTGGGCCCGTGCCGGCCGCGGTTTGATCGCAGTAGTCGCGCTGGCCCTGGCGGGAGCCGTCCTCTGGGCGGCGGTGCCCGAACCGGTCCCGGGGGCGGGCACGGTCGACGTCGACCAGTTGAGGTGACCTCCAGGACAATCAGTGCACACCACGCTCCTGCTCGCCCGTACAGTAGGCGACCCGTTCGGCAGCTCACGTAATGCCGGAACAACACGCTCACCGTGGAAAGGACCCCTGCATGACCCGTGTCCTGCTGATCGAGGACGATCCGGCCGTGCGCCGCGGTGTCGTCCTGGGCTTGTCCCGCAATGGGCACGAGACCGAGGCGGTCGGCACCGGCGAGGACGGCCTCGATGCCCTGGTTGCCTTCAAGCCCGACCTCGTGCTCCTCGATCTGATGCTCCCCGGCATGAGCGGGCTGGAAGTGTGCCGCCGCATCCGCGAGACCAGCCGGGTCCCCCTCGTGATCCTTTCCGCACGCGGCGACGACATCGACGTCGTGATCGGCCTCGAGGCGGGTGCCGACGACTACGTCGTCAAACCCGCCGGCGCCGCCGTCATCGAGGCCAGGATGCGCGCGGTACTGCGCCGCGTCGCCCCCGTCCAGACCGGCACCGGCACAGGCGCCGGACCGACTCAGGTGGGCGATCTTGAGATCGACCGCGACGCGCTGATCGTCCGCAAGCACGGCGAAGAACTCCCACTCGCTCCCTCCGAGTTGAAGCTGCTGCTCTTTCTCAGTGCTGCCCCGGAGCGGACCTTCAGCCGCCAGCAGCTGCTCGAGGACGTCTGGGAGCACAGCTACTACGGGGATGCCCGCCTGGTCGACGCCTGCGTGATGCGGTTGCGCGCCAAGATCGAAGAGGACCCGCGCCGCCCGGCGTACGTCCAGACCGTGCGCGGCTTCGGTTATCGCTTCGGCCCGCTGCCCGCATGAAGCTCGCCTTGCCCCCCGGCCTGCGCCCACGCCTGGTCGTCGCTTTCGTCCTCGTCGCCGCGCTCAGCGAGCTGATCACCGCCACGCTCACCTTCCGGCAGGCCCGCAGCGCGATCCTGGACCGCACCCAGAACGGCGCCGTCCACGATCTGCGCCTCCAGATCGACTCGCTCGCCCCCGACCTTCCGACCAACCCCACCGACACCGACCTGCGCATCTTCGCGCGCCAGCTGGACCGTGCCTCGGGCTCGCGCGGCTGGCACACGGGCGTTTCCCGCGATGGCGGGCCACTCATAGGCACCGCGGGCGACGTCAGCAACGCCCTGCGCGACGCGACAAAGAGCGGCGACACCACCTTCTACGAGCGCGTGGAGCATGCCGACGGGCACCGACTGCGTATCGGCATGCCGATCAATTACACCGGCCGGGGCAAGGAGGCGGGGAAACCGTCGGGGCTGGTCGTCTACGCCGTTCTGCCGCTGGACGGTGAACGGGCCGACATCTCCGCTCTGGTCAACGCGGCCTGGGCGGGCGCCGTCCCGGCGCTCGCCTTCGCCGTCGTGTCCGCCCTGTTCGCGGCCCGCCGGGTGCTGCGTCCTGTACGGCAGCTGCGTACGGCCGCCGAGAAGATCACCTCGGGCGCCTTGGACACGCGCCTGGACGTCGTCGGCAAGGACGAACTCACCACGCTGACCGGCACGTTCAACACCATGGCGGCTGCACTCGAGCGGGACGACGCCAAGCTGCGGCGCATGGAGGCCAACGCCCGCCGGTTCGCCGCAGACGTCTCGCACGAACTGCGGACCCCGCTCGCCGCGATGGCCGCCGTCACCGACGCCCTCGACGAGGACGCCCGCTCCGGCACGCTGCCTCCGGACACCGCCGACGCGCTCCTCCTCGTCAGCGACGAGACCCGCAAGCTGGCCGGAATGATTGAGGACTTGATGGAAATCTCCCGCTTCGACGCGGGGGCAGCGGTGTTGCACCTGGACGACGTGAGTCTGCGCACCGTCGTCCACAAGACGCTTCACCTGCGCGGCTGGCGCGAGCCGGACGAGGTGATCACCGAACTTCCCGGGGATGATCCTCGTGTCCGGGTCGACGCGCGGCGCATCGACGTCGTCCTCGCCAACCTGATCGGCAACGCGCTGCGGCACGGCGCCGCTCCCGTCACTCTCCGGGCGACTGCCACGCAGGAGTCCCTTGTGATCGATGTCGCCGACGACGGCCCCGGCATCCCCGAGGAGGTCCTGCCGCATGTCTTCGACCGCTTCTACAAGGCGGACGCCGCGCGGGCCCGATCCGAGGGCAGCGGCCTCGGACTCGCCATCGCGATGGAAAACGTACGACTCCACCACGGCACCCTGACCGCCGCCAACCTCCCGGACAACGGCGCGGTGTTCACCATCACACTCCCGCGCACGCTCCGGCAGGAGGACCAGCCATGAAGCGCCAACTCACCTGTCTCATAGCCTTTTTGGGTGTGCTGTCGACAGGCTGCGGCATTGGCTCCACCGGCCCCGTCCGAGCCGGCGGCCCGGCGTCCGGCCTTCGCGAACCGGGATCCGCGACCCACTATGCCCAGCTCTACTTCGTCAGCTCGTACGGCATCCAGCCCGCCAGCCGCGAGGTCGACACCCCCGCAACCCCGCAACAGGCACTCGACCTGCTCCTCAAGGGGCCCGACGCCGCCGAACGCGCCCGCGGCCTGATCACCGAGGTCCCCCTGATGGACGGGCGGCTGGTCGCGCAGGCCGCCGACGGCGCCGTGGATCTGCACCTCCCCGTGCCTGTGGCGAACATGACCGGCGGTGGCGGCCTCGGGCTCAGCCAGATCATCTGCACCGCGGCCAACGCCCAGGCGGCCGACGGCAAACAACTTTCCGACGTGGAGGTACGGGTCTACGAGGAGGGCTTCGGGACGCCCTGGACCATCCGCTGTAACGAGGCGGGAAACGTCGTACCCGTGCCTGAACCTGCCACGAGTCAGGGGGCCACAAGGTAGCAGGTGGAACCACGGTCGGCACGTCGCAATAATTCCCGAGGACGTGCCCCTGCACCGTGCCGGAACCCGACGCTCACTTCCCCCGTCCACTCAACCCCATCCTGCACGATGTGACCCACCCGCCGCAGGCATCTGAAACCCGACCTCAAGTCCCACTCAACACGCCGTTCACAATCGCCGACCGAGTCGTTACCACGACAAGACCGAACAGGGACTGCCGGAGCTCTCCTGCGCCACCTGTGGGGTGAGTTCCCCACACAGCACGAGCCGCTGCGCAAGTGGGCCACCGACGTTGCCGCGGACCGCGGCATCCCCGAAGAAGACGCCCGGCTGGTCACTCGCGCACTGCTCCGGCTGGCGGTGCACCGCCACGACAGGTCCATCCCCTTTCCAGGCGCGTCGGGTGGACGATGCCGCGGCTGGCCGGTGGAGCCAAGCTGACCGTTAGTTACACCCCGTCGGCCGGCGTCGACTCGCTCGGGGCTCTCGTCCGTGGTCTGGGCGGCGTCGTATCCGGGGATCCCGCCGAGTGCGTGCCCCGCGTCGAACAGGGTGAGCAGGGTCTTGGGGCTGGGGCCGAGGGTGTAAGGGTCGGCGTGCCAGTTCGGCCCCATGTCGGTGAAGTGGCGGGAGTCGTCCTTGTCGCCGGCGACGACCAGCGTGCATCGGACGCGACAGCGACCCCCGCTACAACCCCCGACGACTGATCGACCTGCTCCTGCAGGGATTGCAGCGGCCTCAGGCGTCGTGACGTCGACGGCGTGTTCGCTCCCTCGGTGAGTCAACGCAGTCGGCGACTGCATCGCTGGATTCACTGCTGTTGCCACCGGAACCCTGAGCTTGGGCCCGTTGCTGCGGACCTCGCGCGAGAACATGCACGAACAGGACCGCCATGACCGCTGCGCCTGCCCACATGGCCTGCTGCCAGCCGTTGACGAAGGACTCCTGGGCGGCTCGGGTCAGTGCCTGCGCCTGTGGGCCGGCCCCGTCGGCCGCTGTGAGGGCGTTGGCGACGCCCGCGCGTGCGGTGTCGGCGGCGTCGTCGGGCACTCCGTCCAGCCGGGAGTCGATGGCGCGGCGGTAGCCGGCGGTCAGTACCGCTCCGAGCAGCGCGACACCGAGCGCCGTGCCGAACTCCCGGGTGACGTCGTTGAGAGCGGACGCGACACCTTGACGCTCACGCGGCAAGGCGGTGGTGATGGCCTCGGTGGAGGGCGTCATCGTCAAACCCATACCGAGTCCCATGGCCAGCATGCCAGGGAGGATCGACACGTAGCCGCCGTCGACGGAGACGAAGCCGGCCATGAGGACCAGGCCCGCGCCGCCCAGGAAGATCCCTGAGGCCATCGTCGAACGGCTGCCGATGCGCGCGGCCACGTGCGGGGCGAGGCCGGAGGCGAACATCATCAGCAGCGCCATCGGCATGAGCGCCAGGGTGGAGCGAAGGCCGGACCAGCCGAGCACGGCCTGGAAGTACGGGAAGAGGACCACGAAGATTCCTGCCTGCACACCGAAGACCGTCAAGAGCGACGCGGAACCGCTCGCGAGACCTCGCTCGCGGAACAGGCGGACATCGAGGAGTGGAGCCTGCCGGCGCAGCTCCCATGCCACGAATCCGACAGCGGCGATGGCGCCGACGAGGAGGCTCAGCAGCGTCGCGGGCGCGGTCCAGCCTTTTCCGGGGCCCTCGTGGAGGAAGAAGACGAGCCCGGCCACGGCGACCACGGACGAGAGGGAACCGATGGCGTCGAACCCGTGCTCTGATGCCTCGCGCGAGTTCGGGACGGAGCGCAGCGCCATCACGAGGGCGACGACGACGAGCACGACCGGCAGGACGAAGAGCCACCGCCAGGTCGCCAGGTCGACCAGGACGGCGGACAAGTACATCCCCAGGATGCCTCCACCGCCGGCGACGCCGGTCCACACGCCGATCGCCTTGGAGCGTTCCTGGTCCGGGAAGGTCGCGGTGATGACGGCGAGGGTGACCGGCATGATCATCGCTGCGCCCACGCCGCTCAGGAAACGCGCGGCGAGCATGATCTCGGACGAAGGGGCAAGGCCGGCCGCCGCACTCGCCGTTCCGAAGACGAGCAGCCCTGCGATCAGTACCGGCCTGCGGCCCCACCGGTCGCCCAACGCGCCGAGCGGCAGGAGCAACGCGGCCAGACTGATGGTGTAGAGGTTGATGAACCACAAGACCTCGGATTGCGAGGCGCCGAACGCGACGGCGAGCTCCGGCTGGGCGACGTTCAGCCCGGACACCGAAGCGATGACCGCCATCAGCGCGATGCAGACCCCGACCAAGATCGTACGTCGTTGTCGGGGATCCTGGATGGCCGGATCGGGGGCTCCCGCGACTGAGGACCGGTTCGTACTCATGGGGTTGTGCATGGAATTCCTTCCGGGAAGGCATGGGGAACCGGCGCCGGAGCAGCGGGTGCTGGTGCTGGTGCTGACGGATGCTGTGATTACCGGCGTCGGGTGGCGCGCACGGCGACGTTGTGGAGGCGTGCCGCTCGGCCCCCGTGACCGCTCAGCGTGCGCAGGTGCTCTTCGGCGGTGACGATCTCCCACTCCGTGCCGTCCAGGCGCGCGGCCATGGGCGCGGAGGTGGCCGACGCTTCGGCAGGAGGGCGGTGCCCGCGGCCGGTGGAGCCCGGGGTGTGCAGGTGCCCCACGATGAGCAGCGTGCCGCCGGCAGCGAGAGCCAGGGCCTCGGACGAGATGTCGGCTGCGGTGACATGCCGGCCGTGGGACGAGCCAGATCGCCTCGGCACCGCCGCCGCACCCCGCATCCAGTGCCGTACCCGGTGTCACGCCGCTGGTCTCACAAGCGAGGTACGGGTTCGGCGGGTTGCCGCCCAAGGATCCCGGACCCCCGGGCCCCTGTTGCCAGTGCCGCTCCCAGAAGTCGCTGTCGAATCCGTGCGTCATAGGTCGCCCCCATCGTTCGCGATGATCTCTCCGCCGAAGCCGGTGACCTTGTCGCGCCCACGTGCTGACAGCTCCGCCGGGCTCACCCGCGCCGACAGATCGCGCCCCCCTCTGCGGGTGCGTTCCTCGGTTCGTTCTTCATCGTGCTGAGAGAGAAGGCGGATGCGCAAACATTGTTGCCAAACGGCAAAATGGGGGGATGAGCGAAGCCATCAACCGCACTCTTGACACTGTCGGGCCGAGGCTGAAACGCCTTCGGCTGCACCGAGACATCACGCTCGCCGACCTCGCGGAGGAGACCGGCATCTCCACCAGCACCCTGTCCCGACTCGAGGCGGGCTTGCGACGTCCGACGCTCGAACAGCTGCTTCCGCTGGCTCGCGCCTACGGGGTCACACTCGACGAGCTCGTCGAGGCGCCGCCGACCGGCGACCCCCGCATCAATCTGCGCCCCATCCCCTGCAGCGACGGCTCGGTCATCCTGCCGCTGACCCGTAGGCCCGGAGGAATCCAGGCCTACAAGTTCATCCTCCCGACCGGAAGCGACGACGCCGAACCAGACCTGCGCACCCACCAGGGCTACGACTGGGTCTATGTCCTGAACGGAACGCTCCGCCTTGTCCTCGGGGAACACGACCTCATCCTCGGGCCCGGGGAGGCCGCGGAGTTCGACACGCGCACCCCGCACTGGTTCGGGGCCACGGGCGCCGGTCCCGTCGAGTACCTGAGTCTCATCGGGAAACAAGGCGAACGTGCGCACGTCCGTGCAGCACCGAGCCACGGCCCGGCCGAGTAGGAATGCTCACAGACCTCACGAGAGGTAGCGATCCCGGGAACCTGGGTGCCGTTGTCGAATGGCGAACCGGATGACAGCAGTTCAACGTGAGGCTCGGGCCGGGCGTAGCGTTCCAGGGCCGTACGCAGGCGTGTTGGGAGCGGGCCGGCAGCATCGGTGTCGCGGTGCCGTCCTCCGCGTCGTGGGTGAGCGCGCCGTGGCGGAGGCGGTGGAGGGTCCAGCCCTCCAGGCTGTCGAAGTCGTCGAGGCCGGCGAGGGGTTGGCCAGGAGTCGGGTGCTCTACTCGAAGATCTCCTCGGTGCGGCGGCGGGACGGGAGCGAGTTCCACGACAAGGTCCGCGCCAGGGGCAGTACCCCGTACAGCGAACAGCGCCTGCGCAAGCAGGTCCGCCGGCTCAAGGAACTACGGGCTGCCGACGTGGAGGAGATCGCCCAGCTCAAGGCCGACGTCGAAGCCCTCGTCGGTGCCCTGCACCAGGCGACAGCCGAGAACCAACTCCTGCGCCAGCAGCTGACAGATCGGTGAGAAGCCGGCACGTCCCCCCTTCTGGCGGACGGTGTTCGCCGTGGCCGGCTGCGACGCTACCGCAGAGAGTCACTCGCCTCGGCTCCAAGGACGTTCAGAAGAGCCAGAGCGTCCGCGCCAGGGGATCCTGGCGGCGCGGTGTAGAGCACGAGGCACTGGTCGCGGTCGGTGAGCGTGAGCTTGTCGCAGTCGACGGTGATCTCCCCGACGGCCGGGTGACGGAAGGTCTTGGTGAGCATCGGTGCCGGCTCTACGTCGTGCCGCTCCCAGAGCCGGGCGAAGTCGGGGCTGGCGTTGCGCAGCTCGTCGACGAGGCCGGTCACCGCGGGATCGGTGGGGTAGCGGGCGAGGGTGGCGTGGAGTTCCATGACGACTTGGTGGCGGAACTCTGTGGCGTCGGAGATCCCGTACAGCGTCGCATCAGGTCGCTGCGGTCCGAGAAACGCCCGGCGCGCGAGATTGCGGTCCCTGGGGGCGAGCGGTGCGAAGTCCTCCATGAGCGCGGCTGCAAGGTGGTTCCAGGCGAGCACCTCGAATGCGGCGGACATCACGAAGGCGGCCGTCTGCGGCAGCCGCTCAAGCAGGGCGAGGATGCTGGGGCGCACTTCGCGCCGGTGCAGCCGGGCACGGGTCGGCGCGGTACCCGCGAGGACGTGGAGGTGGTCGCTCTCGGCCTCGGTGAGCCGCAGCGCACCTGCGATCCCGGAGAGGACCTCGCCCGACGGCCGTGGCGCCCTTCCCTGTTCGAGCCGGATGTAGTACTCCGTGGAGATGTGCGCGAGGACCGCGGCCTCCTCGCGGCGCAGACCCGGTGTCCGGCGTCGCGGTCCGGAGGCAAGGCCCACGTCCTGCGGCCTGAGCCGCTCCCGACGGCTGCGGAGGAACGCCCCGAGCTCCTGTTTGTCCATATGCCAAGTGTGGACGCGGCCCTGCGGCGGATCCTGGTACTGCCTGTGCCTGTATCCGGTCCGGACGCGGCCGGACGCTGTTGCCATGACGAACAGCACGAACAACACCAACAGCATCGACATCGCACGCATCGGCCTGCTCACCGGCAAGGTCGTATTCGTCACCGGCGCCAGCCGCGGCATAGGGGCGGCCGCCGCCCGGCTCTTCGCCTCCGAGGGCGCCGCCGTCGTGCTGGCCGCCCGCAGCACCGACGCCCTCGACCGCATCGTCACCGAGATCCGCGCTGATGGCGGCGTCGCCGACGCCGTCACCCTGGACCTCGCCGACAGCGCGAGCATCCGCGCCGCCATCGACCACATCGAAAAGCTGCACGGACGGCTGGACGGCGCCTTCAACAACGGCGCGGTCCCCCAGCAGCAGTTCGGCCCGGTCGATACCACCAGCGACGAGGACATCGACGAGCAGTTCGCCGTGAACTTCCGCTCGCACTGGACCGCCATGACCGCCGAGGCCGCGCTCATGCGACAGGGCGGCGGCGGGGCGATCGTCAACACATCGAGTATCGGCAGCCGCCGCGCGAACCCCGCCCTGCCCGCATACGGCGCCATGAAGCGCGCGCTCAACAGCCTCACCGAGACAGCCGCGGTGAACTGGGCCGGTGAGCGTATCCGGGTCAACGGCATCACCCCCGGCGGCACCTCCACGGAGATGATCGACGCCTGGGAAGCGGCGACTCCCGGTATCGTCGAGCAGATGACCGCGACGATCCCGCTCGGCCGGATGGCCGAGCCCCGGCAGATCGCCGAGGCGGCCGCGTGGCTGCTCAGCGACCGGGCCTCGTACGTCACCGGCGCGATCCTGCCGGTCGACGGCGGCGCCGGCGCCTGAACACAGAGTTCACCGGCCGGAACCTCGACAAACTCCCGCCCGCGCGGGTCGGTTCTGCATCTGGCGGTTCCCCGGGCACAACCACTGGTGGCTGGCCAACCCCCTCTCACTGTCGGCGGCGCCCCACGGACAGGGATTGCGCCTCACGGTGAAGGCAGTGGGCAGCACCAGCGCTGGCCTGCGGAAGGTCCCGGTCGGCAGCCGCGCCTTCGTCGAGGGACCGTACGGGCGTTCACCTCGCTGCACCGGATCCGGCCAGGCGCGCTGCTGATCGCCCGAGGCGTGGGGTTCCGGCTCATGCGGGCCATGCTGGAGGAGCAGACGACCGGCGACGTCGTCGTGCTGTACCGGTGCGCAGCGAGGCTGACGCCGTGCTGCTGAACGAGGTGCGCTACCTGGTCGCGCTCCGGGGTGGCCGGTTGCACCTGCTCACCGGGAGGAACGGCGAAGGCGGCGCCCCGACGTTCGGCCCGGGCAGCCTGCACCGCCTGGTCCCCGACATCACTGAACGCGACGTGTACGTCTGCGGCCCGCCCGCCTGACCAGGGCCGTGCTCTCCGGCCTGCAAGACCTACAGGTCCCCGCGCGACAGGTGCACGCCGAGAGATTCGGTTTGGCCTGACCCGGAAAGGCGGCCATCGTCCGGCCCTGTGCGTCGAGGCCCGCTGCAGGCCGAGCAGCACCCGTCGCGACAGGCACAGATCGGCGACGGGGCCGAAGCGCGGACCCGCTGTCGTCGGTGCCGCGGAACAACGGGTCACGATGACGTGCGCAGCCCTTTCAGACGGTGGATGTGGATCTGCCCACTCCTGGTCAATCGACGTGTCCACGCGCCGACGGCCCCAATGGCCGGTGAACTGACCCGCGACGATTTCGTCGTCACCGACGAGTCCGAGTCCTCCGTGCCGCTGACCGGGGGAAGTCGGCGCCGACGGGCTGTTGGAGTGCTGTACGAGGAGTTCGAGCCCGTCTATGTTGACGTCGGACCAGCGCAGCGCTCACGTCCCGCCCCGCCGGGAGCCGGTCGAGTACGTCGTGAATGAGGGGCCGCCTCTTTGGGAGTCGGCGGCTCCGCCAGATGGAGGCCGGCGGCGCCTTCACCCAGGAGAACGGCGAGATGTTCCACCCCTCCCACGTCACATGGCGGGTCGTCGACCTGTACTAGATGATCTATTCCAAGGGGTGCCCGTAGAGACGTGAACGAGGGTGTCCAAGATCGTTGTGTGACGAACAACCTGGACACCCTCGCGACCGCACTCTACGTGAGAACCGACGACCTG
>NZ_VZRB01000074.1:0-8019 GCF_008806595.1 Streptomyces luteolifulvus
GGCGCCTGCGGCAGGAGTTCCCCGGCCACATCCGCAAGTACCTGTGGGGTGACCACTTCTGGTCGCCGTCCTACTTCGCCGCATCCTGCGGGGGCGCCCCGCTCGCCGTCATCAAGGAGTACATCGAGAACCAGAAACGTCCCGGCTGAGGTCAACAGCGCAGACCAGTGCACCCGCGCAGGTCAGAGCAGTGTTAAGAAGCGCTTCCTCCCGGGCGTGAACGCCCGGGGTTCCGCGCTAGATCACGCTGAACAGTCTGCTGGGCCACCACATCCAGCGGCCCACGTCCAGGGTCAGCGCGGTGACCAGGACCGAGCGGACGATCACGGTGTCCAGGAGCACACCGAACGCCACGGCGAAGCCGAGTTCGGCCGCGAACACCAGTGGCAGTGAGGCCATGGCCGCGAAGGTCCCGGCCAGGACCAGACCCGCCGAGGTGATCACACCTCCGGTCGCGGACAGACCCGTCAGCGCGCCGCGTCGGGTGCCGTGCAGCAATGCGTCTTCGCGTACCCGGGTGACCAGAAAGATGTTGTAGTCGATGCCCAGGGCGACCAGGAACACGAACGTCAGGAGCGGGAAGGAGGCTTCCGCCCCGGCGAAGCCGAACACATGGTTGAACATCAGGCTGCTCACGCCCAGGGCCGCTCCGAACGACAGCACCACCGTCGCCATGAGCAGCAGGGGCGCGACGATCGCCCGCAGCAGCAGCGCGAGGATCAGGAACACCACGAGCAGCACGATGGGGATGATCACCTTGGAGTCGCGGGCGGCTGCTTCCTGTGTGTCGAGAAGGATCGTCGTGTTGCCTCCGACTTGGGCATCGGCACCCTCGATCGTGTGGACCGCACCTCTGGCCTGCTCGACGGTGCGCATCGCGGCCGGGCTGCTGGGAGCGTCCCTGAGCTCCCCGAGCAGGATGGCCTCGCCATCCTTGATCACCGGCGCCGAGACGTCGGCGACCCCTGGGACGCCGGACAGGGCGGTCCTCACCTGCTCTGCCGAGGCGGCCTTGGCCACGACGTAGAGGGGGTCGCCCGACCCTGCCGGGAAGTGCCGTGGCTGGATCTCCTCGCCGACGGCCGTCTGCGGCTTGTCGGTGAACTGGTCCTTGTGGGAGAGTCCGTCGGCCTTGAGCCCGAACACCCCGATCGCCATGACCGCGAGGACGAGCGCGGTGCCGGTCCACACGATCCGCGGCCGGCCGGAGATGGCGGTGCCGACGCGGGTCCAGATGCCCTGCTCGGCGGTGCCGGCAGATCCGTACGACGGCTTCACCGGCCAGAAGATCCAGCGGCCGCAGATGACCAGCAGAGCCGGCATCAGGGTGACCATGGAGCAGCCCGACGAGGATGCCGACGGCGCAGGCAGGCCCGAGCCCTTGGGTGGAGTTGAGGGTGGCCAGCATCAGCAGCGTCAGGCTGACCGCGACCGTCGCGGCGCTGGCGATGATCGCGGGACCGGAGCGGTGCAGGGCCTCTGCCATCGCCTCGTGCCGGTCCTCGTGCCGTCGGAGCTCCTCTCGGTAGCGCGAGATGAGCAGCAGTGCGTAGTCGGTGGCGGCGCTGAACACCAGCACGGTCAGGATGAAGCTGGTCTGCTTGTTGACGGTGAGTCCGGCGTTCTTCGCCAGCAGGTAGATGACCGCTTCCGACGTGACCAGGGCGACGCCCGCCGTCAGCAGCGGCAGCAGGGGCAGCAACGGGCTGCGGTAGGTGAGCAGCAGGATCACGACCACGACAAGCGCGGTGATGGTGGTCAGGCCGCCTCCTCCGCTGAAGGCCTTGATCGAGTCGGCGGCGTGACCGGCCGGTCAGCGAGAGGGTCTCCAGGACCACCAGCAGCGCCATCGACACCGACTCGGCGCGCACTGCCGCATCGGCGGCGTCCTCGGGTACGGGAGTGTCGGTGAGGGGGCCGACCAGCGGCTCGGGCAGCCAGGGCCCGACGTACGACTCACGGCGGCGGCTGATGGAGGCCTGGTGGGCGAGGGCCCGGTTCACCGCGATCCGTACGAGGTAGGCGCGCGGGTTGTCGACAGGGTCCGTGCTCGGTGCCTGGTTGCTGGTCGTCCACGACAGCCATGTCTCCTGCAACACGTCCTCTGTGTCGGCGACGGTGCCGAGCATGTTGTAGACGATGGAGAACAGCAGCCCACGGTGGTCGTTGAGCACCTGTGTCGTCGTGCGCGCCACTGTGTCTGACGCCGCCTCACGTGGGCTGCCTTCGGGCAGGGCCGCCTGTGGGTCCGGCGGGGGGTTGGACATCGTGGAGCCTCCCGTTGCGATCGCGTTCAGAACTGAGAGCGATCCGGGCACCGGAGTGTGACATCCACCGTCGAAGTGTGATCCAGGTCACGACCTGCCAGGTCGCCGGCGTGAGGGAGGACGTCCGTCGGCCCCGCCCCGGTCCGGGTCTCGTGGGGTGAAATCCCCGTCACTCCGAGCCGCGGCGAAGCCGCCGCCGGGGCTCAGTCTCCATCATGACGATGGACCCATCACCCCAGACGCCGGGAGGTAACCCGCTGTGAACGACGCACAGAAGCCCGCACGGAAGTCCGCCCAGAAGGCCGCCCAGAAGCCCGCGAAGAAGGCCGCCCAGAAGCCCGCGAAGAAGGCCGCCACGAAGGCCGTGAAGCGCACGGCCGCGACCGGCAAGGCGTCCCAGAGATTCACCGACGAGGAGCGCGCCGCGATGAAGGAGCGCGCCCAGGAGCTGAAGGCGTCCGCACGCCGCGGATCGCGCGCCGAGAAGGCGGCGCAGGACGAAGCCGCCGTGCTCGCGAAGATCGCCGAGATGCAGGAACCGGACCGGGGCATGGCCGAACGGCTCCACGCCGTCATCAAGGCAAGCGCGCCCGGCCTCGCGCCGAGACTCTGGTACGGGATGCCCGCGTACGCCAGGGAAGGCAAGGTCGTCTGCTTCTTCCAGAGCGCGCAGAAGTTCAACGCGAGGTACGCGACCTTCGGCTTCAGTGACGAGGCGAACCTCGACGAAGGCACCATGTGGCCGACTTCGTACGCCCTGAAGGAGTTGACCGCCGCCGATGAGGCAAGGATCGGCGCGCTCGTGCAGAAGGCGGTGAACTGAGGCCCGAGGCAAGGACGTTGGTGCGACAGGGAGACGCGCATCACATTCATCCATGTCACAACTCGTGGCGCCGTTCCGTCCATGAGGTGTACCCACCCACCACGACACAGGAGTGCACCATGGATGCTCGGTTGAACCTCTTCGCCAGCCAGGTCGCAGTCAAGTTCGCGAAGCACATCGTCGCTGCGAACAAGGTGCTCGCGGAGTCGACGCTGCCGCACGCGACGCAGGAACTGGTGAAGCTCCGCGCAAGTCAGATCAACGGCTGCGGTTTCTGCACCGACATGCACGCCAAGGACGCCGCGCACGCCGGGGAGACCGCCACGCGTCTGCACCTGGTCGCGGCCTGGCGCGAGGCCACGGTGTTCACCGAGGCCGAGCGCGCCGCGCTGGAACTGGCGGAGCAGGGCACCCGTATCGCCGATGCGGCCGGTGGCGTCACGGACGAAGCCTGGGCGAATGCCGCCAAGCACTACGACGAGGAGCAGCTCGCCGCCCTGGTGTGCACCATCTCCCTGATCAACGCCTTCAACCGCGGGAACGTCATGGTCCAGCAGCCCGCCGGTGACTACCAGCCGGGCCAGTTCGCATGACTCGCACGCCCCGGGCACCGCTCTGCGGAGCCCGGGGCGTCGTCCGGTCCCGGCCGCTCCTCAGGGCTCGTACCCGATCAGTCGCTCCACGACCTCGAGCGGGCGCGACAGGGCAACCAGGTGCCCGCCGGGGATCTCGTCGGCGGGCATGCCGAGCCGGTCGTGGGCCACTCGGCGCTGGAATTCCAGGGGGAAGAACCGGTCCTCGGCTGCGGCGAGCACATGTGTGGCGACGTCCGCCATCGGTCGATGGCGCAGGGCTGGCCGAACACGACCTCGGCCTCAGGCCGCTCCTGCCCCGCGCCGGCGGCGGCGACCTCGGCCGGCACATCGTGCAGGAAGTACGTGGCGAGGTCGAACTCCACGGGATACCCGCCCTTTTCGGCCGCCGCGACCCGGGCCGCCTCCCATCCGGTGTTGTCCCACCACTGCCCGGGCGTCTCGCCCGGCAGCGGCACCATCGCATTGACGAGCACCAGCAGACCCACGGGCACACGAGCGCAGACCATCGGCGCGGTGAAGGCGCCCAGCGACTGGGCCACCAGCACGACGTCATCACGATCGCCGATGGCGGCGACCACCGCGTCGGTGTACTCCGGCAGCCCCGAGGATTGATCGGCGCCGGGCAGATCGACGGCGACCGCGTCGTGCCCCCTGGCCCGCAACTCGGGCACCACACGATGCCAGTACCAGGCCGCACCTCCGGCCCCGGGAATCAAGACGAACGCGCTCATCCTCCCTCACCCTCTCCGCTCGGGACTCACACAGATGGAGACGATCGGGGAGGGCGGGAATCATCGGTCGCCACGGCGACAGGAGCCGGCCGTCGCGAACCAGCGGCCGTCCGCCAGCCGTCCGGCTGCCCATGGTCAGATTGGCGGTGGTGCCCGTCATCATTGAGTGCTTCCGATGCCCACTGGGCCTTCTCGGGCCGCACGTGACCAACAATCCAAGGCTAAAAGACTTTGCAGACTCCCCACCCCCGTGGTATTTACAGCGCAATCGGTCCCCGAAGGACGCATCGAGGCCTTCATCGGATAAGAACTGGGTGAAGGCCTCGATCATGTAGAGGTCGCGATTGGAATCGAACCAATGTAAGCCGCTTTGCAGGCGGCTCCCTAACCACTCGGGCACACGACCGAAGAGGGCATAGAACACCCCGACCGCGATGCTGCTGACGCTGCGTCGCGGTGATGAAGGTACATCGACGGGAGGCCGCTCCGTCAATTGCTGTCCGAATGGTGAAACATTGCAGCAGTGTGAATTGGCCAACCCTGAGTGCTGTGGCTCGTTTCAGTCACTGATTCTTGCATCTCGGTGATTGAAGATGTTAGAACTTGCTTCAGCCGGTCCCGTTCGCGCCGGAACTGCCAGAACGAGCAGCTTCACTTCGTGGCAGGCGAGCCTTCCGTACGGCTCCATAGGTTTGAGCCGGCCTCCTGGTGTATGCACCTTCTTCGGGACCTGTTCCACAGGAGAAGCACAAGTGACGAAGCAGTGTCGCTTCGTGGCACGTGAGCTTTCCGTACGGCTCCACGGTTTGAGCCGGCCTCCTGGCGTATACACCTCTGACAACCATTCCACAACCATTCCACAGGAAAAGCACAAGTAGGGGAGTTGTGTCTTGACAGCACTGTCGGAATCGTGGCTGAGCGGTATCAATCTGAAGCTCATCGCCGACCAGGTGGGCACACCGGTCTTCATCTACAGCGAGGGTCAGTTCCGAAAGAACCTGGCTCGCGTACGGAAAGCCGCAGACGACGCGGGCCTCGGTGAGCGGGTCGAATTCTACATTCCGTTTTTCCCGAACTCGAACCCGCATCACCTCGCGCCTCTCAAGGAGTTAGACGGCTTCGGAGTCCTGGTCCAGCTGCCCAGCGAATACCGGCTCCTGCGCGCTCACGGGTTCGAGAAGTTCATCGTGTCTCCGGGCCACGTGTCCAACGAAGAGATCAGCTTCTGGGACAGCACGCGATGTCCCACGTTCCTCGCCAGCCTGAACGAGGTGGCGCACTCCCTGGCCACGCAGGCCCCGTCCATCAGTGTCCGCGTCGACTCCCTCGACTCGGGCAAGCCCGGCGTCAAGTACGGGGAGCTGGAGCAGCTCTCGGCCCTGCTGCAGGAGTACGACCGCGAGCTCGACTGCGTCGAGGTGTACTGCGGCAGCGGCAACTCGCTCGACGACATGGTCCGTACGGTCGAGGAGATGTTCGAGGTCTTTCAGAAGTACTTCCCTACTGCCCGCGGCATCAACTTCGCCGGCGGGCACGGCTTCGACTACGACGCTCACGCGGAAGCGGACAAGCACTTCGACTGGTCGCTCTACTTCCGTCGGCTCGCCGATGCCGCCCAGCGTATGGGCATACCCGAGGACGTGAAGTTCCTCTTCGAACCCGCTCGTGACGTCCTCGCCGACACGGGTGCCCTGCTGATGTCGGTGGAGCGGTCCGTCATCACCACCCCCGTCTCGTCCATCGTGGTCACCGACGGATGCCGGATGCTCATGCCCTCGGCTCAGCTGAGGAACCGTGGCCACAACACCGCTTTCCTCGACCAGGACATGCGAGAGATCGTCAACGAGCAGGGCATCAGCGCTGCTGTCCGGGGCCGCACGATCCTGCGCAATGACTACCTGCTGCCGGGTGAGGTCCATGTCCCGGAGGGGGTCGACGCGACGAGCTACATGGTCATTCTCGACACCGGGGCCTACTGCGCCACCCAGCACATGGAGTTCCTGAACGTGCCGCCGGCCGCCGAGGTCCTGGTGAGCAGCGACGGGTCCATGGACCTGATCACCGCCGCCGGCGACGAACTCGACAAGTGGCGCAACCTTCTTGAGGAGAAGCAGCCGGTCAGGAGTTGACAACGTTCTCTTGCGGGTGCGCGGCCATGGAGCCGAGCAGCCCGTCGTCCTTGCGGGTTCTCATGCCCGGACACCTCGGTCACACAGGAGATCCTCATGCCGTCACCTCACGACGGACTGCCGGAAACAGCCCAGGGCCCCGCTGCCGAAGGCGCACCATTCGACCTCTTCGAGCGCTGGTACGAGGAGGCCGCGGCCAGCGAACTGAACGACCCCAACGCGATGGCCGTCGCTACCGCAGACGCCAACGGACTCCCCGACGTGCGCATGGTGCTGCTCAAGCATCGTGACTCCCGCGGGTTCGTGTTCTTCACGAACACCACCTCTGCGAAGGGGCGCGAACTCGCGGAGAACAGCCAGGCGTCCGGAGTGCTGCACTGGAAGAGTCTGCGTCGGCAGGTGCGCTTCCGTGGACCGGTCGAGTTCGTCACATCCGAAGAGTCCGACGCCTACTTCGCCTCCCGCGCCCGCGACAGCCGGATCGGCGCCTGGGCGAGCCGGCAGTCCAGCCCGCTGGCCGCCCGAAAGGTGCTGGAAGACGCCATGGAGGCGGAGACGGCACGCTTCGAAGGCCAGCAGGTCCCGCGTCCTTCGCATTGGGCGGGGTACCGCATCAAGCCTATCTACCTGGAGTTCTGGTCCGATCGACCGTTTCGGCTCCACGACCGGGTCGCTTTTACCAGGATGACCCCACAGGGCGCCTGGGAGCACGGGCGCCTCTACCCGTAGCAGAAGTTTTAGAAAGGTTCACCAGCATGTACTTCACCCACGCCGACGAGGTCTGGGCCGAACACCCGACCCTGCGAGCACTGGCCCTCACGGTCGGCGGACTCACCTCGGCCAGGACCGACGAGGGGCAGCTGGCCGAGCTTGCTGAGCGCATCGACCGACGCCAGAACCAGATGGCCGAGGCTGAAATGCCGGAAATCGCGGCGTGGCGTGAAGCTTTCTCGCGCATGGGGCTCAAGCCCACTCAGTACCGGTGCGCTTCAGAGGCGCTGCTGCGCCGGTACCGCAAGGACAAGAGCCTTCCCCGCTTCCATCCTGTGGTCGACTACCTCAACCACGTCTCCATGGCGTACGCCATCCCCATCGCGGTGTTCGACACCGCACGCATCGGTGCCGGCATCACCGTGCGCCCTGCCACGGGAGCGGAAAGCTACGAGACGTTTCAAGGAGAGACCGAGAACCCCGGTCCGGGGGAGATCGTCTTCGGCGACCCCGACGGGCACGCCCACTCGCGACGCTGGACCTTCCGGCAGTCCGCTCGTTCAGCGGTCTCCAAGGAGAGCGAGGCGGCCTTGATCGTGGTGGAAGCTCACCACGTCACGGCATCAGGGGACTTGGCCGAGATGGAAACCGAGCTGAAGACAGGGCTGGCCGCGCTCGGCGTCACCCTGGGCAGCTCGACTCTTGTGTCGGAGAGTCACCGCTTGTTTGAGTTCTGACCCATGTGTTGGCCCCCCCCCGCGG
>NZ_VZRB01000074.1:8029-14209 GCF_008806595.1 Streptomyces luteolifulvus
TGAGCACGCCAGACTATTCGGGCATAGCCGATGGTCTTGCCCGCGTACGCGAGCAGATCGCAGCCGCCTCTGCACGGGTGGGGCGCACGCCCGAAGACGTACGGCTGATCGCCGCGTGCAAGACCTTCGACGCGGATACTGTGCGAGAGGCCATCGGCTGTGAGCAGATGGTGTTCGGCGAGAACTACGTGCAGGAGGCGAAGGTCAAATGGCCTGACCTCAAGGACGAGTACCCGCATACCGAACTTCACCTTATCGGGCCGCTGCAGACCAACAAGGCACGTGAGGCCGTGGCTCTGTTCGATGCCATTCACTCCCTGGACCGCCATTCCCTCGCCAAGGCGCTGTCCCGCCAGTGCGAGAACCAGGAGCGTCACCCGGTGATGTTCGTCCAGGTGAACACGGGGGAAGAACGGCAGAAGTCCGGTGTCCTTCCTGGGGAAGCCGACGATTTCATTGCAGCTTGCCGCAACCTCTATGGGTTGAACGTCGCCGGCCTTATGTGTATACCCCCGGCGGGGCAGCCGCCTGAGCAGCATTTCGACCTTCTCGCGAAGATAGCCGCGCGCAATGGGCTCAGCGAGTTGTCCATGGGAATGAGCAGTGATTACGCCACGGCCGTCGCGTATGGAGCGACCAACGTACGCGTAGGCTCCGCGATCTTCGGCAACCGGTTCTATCCGCCCGCCGGCCAGTAATACATCCAACATGGCTTCTCGCGTGGTCACGACGAAGGGAACACGCGTTGTCCCGCCCATCCCGCTTCGACATCCTTTTCGAACCGCTTCGGATAGGCCCTGTCACCACCAAGAACCGCTTCTATCAGGTACCCCACTGCAACGGAATGGGCCGAGCCTATCCGTCGCCCATGGCAGCCATGCGTGGCATCAAGGCCGAGGGCGGTTGGGGAGTGGTGTGCACCGAGCAGTGTGACATCCACTACTCGGGCCAGCATCAGCGTGAACTGCGCCTCTGGGACGCCCAGGACATTCCGACGCTGGCCCGGGCCGGCGACCAGATCCACGAGCACGGCGCCTTGGCCGGCGTCGAACTGGCCCACAACGGCGGACACGTGGCCAACCTGGAATCCCGTGCTGTGCCGATCGCGCCCAGCACGGAGGCCACACGCAGCCTCTTTCCCGGCACCGCCCGCGCCATGGACAAGAACGACATCACGGCCTTTCGCCGGTGGCACCGCGAGGCCGCACTCAACGCCAAGCGCGCCGGCTTCGACATCGTCTACATCTACGCCGGGCACAGCATGACCCTGCCCATCAACTTCCTTTCGCCCACCAGGAACAAGCGCACCGATGAATACGGCGGCAGCTTGGAGAACCGCGCCCGTCTGCTACGTGAGCTCATCGAGGACACAAAGGAAGCCATTGGCGACACCTGCGCCGTCGCGGTCCGCTTCTGCATCGACGAAATGATGGGCCCACGGGGGATCACCGCGGACGGTGAGGGCTACGAGGTCATCGAACTCCTCGGTGAACTACCTGACTTGTGGGACATCAACATCTCCAACATGGCGTACGACGGGGCCACGGCCCGGTTCGAGCAGGAGGGCTGGCAGGAGAAGTACGTCAAGCGCGTCAAGCAGGCCACCACGAAGCCTGTGGTCGGTGTGGGGCGCTTCACCTCACCCGACACCATGGTGTCCATGCTCCGGTCCGGCACCTTGGACCTGATCGGGGCTGCCCGCCCCTCGATCGCCGATCCTTTCCTCCCTTCCAAGATCGAACAGGGCCGTTTCAACGACATCCGAGAGTGCATCGGCTGCAACATCTGCCTGGCCTTCGACTCACTCGGCGCGCCCATCCGCTGCACACAGAACCCCACGATGGGCGAGGAGTGGCGTCGCGGCTGGCATCCCGAGACCATCCCGCCCAAGGACACCGACGACACCGTGCTTGTTGTCGGTGGCGGTCCCGCCGGACTGGAAGCCGCCCGGGGGTTGGGCCAGCGTGGCTATGACGTGATTCTCTGCGAAGAGAGCCGTGAACTCGGGGGACGGGTCACACGCGAGGCCCGACTGCCCGGCCTCGCGACGTACGGCCGTGTGCGGGACTGGCGTCTCGAACAGCTCAAGCGCATGAAGAATGTGCAGCTCCTGCCCGACAACCGCGTGACGGCCGACCTGGTCCTGGAAGCCGGGTGCTCCCTTGTGGCCATCGCTACCGGGGCAACATGGCGTGACGACGGTGTCGGGCGCTACCACGCCGAGCCGGTTCCCGGACTGGATGACGTCAAAGTGTTCACGCCGGACGACATCATGGACGGCCGGCTTCCCCGAGGCCGTGTCGTGATCTACGACGACGACCACTACTACATGGCGGGCGTCATCGCTGAGCAGCTCGTCGCCGCAGGGTGTGACGTCACATTCGTGACCCCCGAGCCCACAGTTGCGGCCTTCACCCAGTACACCGCCGAGCAGAAGCGCATCCAGCGCCGCATCATCGAACTCTGCTCCGCAGTCCACACATCCACCACGCTCGCTCATGCCGAGCCGGGCACCGCCCACCTTGCCTGCACCTACACACGACGTGAAACCGCCGTGGCCGCCGACGCAGTTGTCCTGTCCACGGGACAGATCCCCAGGGACACGCTCTACCAGGAGTTGGTGGAACTCGGACCCGCTGTCCTCGAAGAGGCAGGCATCCGCCGAGTAGTGCGGGTCGGCGATGCCCTCGGTCCCGGGATCATCGCCGGCGCCGTGCACAGCGGGCACCTGTTCGCTCGCACCCTCGACACGGCCCTGACCGATGAGACCCCCTACCGGCGCGAGAACGTCACACCCGACTGGGACCGGCCCCTGCCCTCGAGAGGTACTGCGTGATGGGAACGTTCAAGGAGTTCCTCGCCAAGACAGCCGACGGCCATCCCCTGACCCGGCAGGAAGCCGCCGACGCCTTCACGATCATGACGACTGGTGAGGCAACCCCTTCCCAGATCGGCGCGTTCCTGATGGCCCTGCGCGTACGCGGGGAGACGGTCGACGAGATCACAGGCGCGGCGACCAGCCTGCGCAGCAGAATGCGCACGGTCAAGGCACCCATAGGCGCGGTTGACATCGTAGGCACAGGAGGCGACGCCTCGGGCTCGTACAACATCTCCACCTGTGCCGGGCTCATAGTGGCCGGTGTGGGCGTCCCCGTGGCCAAGCACGGAAACCGCGCGCTGTCCTCCCGCTCCGGCGCGACCGACGTGCTGAGCGCACTCGGCGTCCGGACCGAACTTTCCCCGGCAGAGGTCGAGCACTGCATATCCGCGGCGGGCATCGGCTTCATGCACGCGCCGAACCATCATCCCGCCCTCAAGCATGTGGCGCCCACGCGTGTTGAACTCGCCACTCGCACTGTGTTCAACATCCTCGGCCCGCTGCTCAACCCCGCCGGGGTCCGGCATCACCTGGTCGGCGTCTACTCCCGACACTGGGTCGAACCCCTTGCCCAGGTTCTGGGCGAACTGGGATCCACACACGCGCTGGTCGTGCACGGATCGGACGGCCTCGACGAGGTCACCACCACCGGTCCCACGTACGTTGCGGAACTTGCAGACGGTGTGGTGAAGACCTTCGAGATCACGCCCGACGACGTGGGGATCCGCACCGCTCGCCCGGAGGAACTGCGGGGAGGGACGCCTGCCCACAACGCCGAATCGTTGAAGGCGGTCCTCGATCGAGCCCAAGGGCCGTACCGTGACATCGCAGTTCTGAACGCTGCCGCCGCGCTGCTCGCGGCTTCCCATGTCACCGACTTCAGGCAGGCCGCTGTCCTTGCAGCTGAGTCCATCGATTCCGGACGGGCAGGGGAATGTCTGTCCGCCTTGATCGAAGCATCCAACGCCAATGTCACCGGGGACGCCTCATGAGCGATCTGCTGACTCGTATCACCGCGTACAAGCGTGAGGAGATCGCCGAGGCCAAGAAGCAGCGGCCACCGTCGGCTTTGCGGGAGCAGGCCGCGAGCATTGCGCCCCCGAGGGGTTTCCTGGCCGCGATCGAACAACGGCAGCAGCAGGATGAGTACGCGCTGATCGCCGAGGTCAAGAAGAAGAGCCCGTCCAAGGGCCTGATCCGCGCGAACTTCGATCCGGCGGAGCTTGCCCGCGCCTACGAGGCAGGGGGCGCCACCTGCATATCCGTACTGACCGACGGCCCTTCGTTCGACGGCAGCCTGGACCACTTGGGCGTTGTTCGGAGGACAGTTGGCCTGCCTCTGCTCCGCAAGGACTTCATGCTCGATCCTTATCAGGTCGTCGAATCCAGGGCCTGGGGAGCGGACGCGATCCTGCTGATGCTGTCCACCGTCGACGATGACACCGCCCTCGCCCTTGAGGATGCCGCGCGAGAGTTCGGCATGGACGTCCTGGTCGAAGTGCACGACGGCGAGGAACTGGAGCGGGCGGCTCAGCTGCGGTCCCGACTGATCGGGATCAACAACCGCGATCTCAAGACCATGGAGACCAGCTTGGCGACTGCCGAGAACCTCGCCCCGCACGTCCCCGAGGGCAAGGTCATCGTCGGCGAGAGCGGGCTGCGCACCCCGGAGGACCTCAAGCGCATGGCGGCTGCCGACATCACGGCGTTCCTCGTCGGTGAAAGCCTGGCACGGGTTCACGATGTTGAGTCCGCCACGAGAGCGCTCCTGACACAGTAGTGCCGTCATTGACGCAGTAGTTGGACTGATCGCCAAGGGAGCAGCTGTTCATGAGTGTTGAGTTTCTCATCACCGCGTTCATCATCGTGGTTTCCCCGGGAACCGGCGCGGTGTACACCGTCGGCACAGGGCTGACGCGCGGGTTCCGCATGTCGGTCGTGGCGGCCTTCGGCTGCACCCTCGGTATCGTTCCGCATCTGGCCGCGGCGATCGCCGGGCTTGCCGCCATCCTCCACACCAGCGCGCTGGCGTTCGAGAGCTTCAAGTGGGCCGGCGTCGGCTACTTGCTCTTCCTCGCCTGGCAGACCCTGCGCGAGAAGGGGGCAATGAAGATCGAGGCCGAGGACAGGAGCCAGGTGAAGGAGCGGTCGGCAGTCCGGGTCACATGGACTGCGATTCTGATCAACTTCCTGAACCCGAAGCTGTCCATGTTCTTCCTGGCGTTCCTGCCTCAGTTCGTTCCGGCCGACAGCACCAATTCGCTGCCTCACATGCTCGAGCTCTCGGCCGTTTTCATGATCATGACGTTCGTGGTGTTCGTGATCTACGGCGCCTTCGCGGCAGCTGTACGGGACCACATCATCACTCGCCCGAAGGTACTGGCATGGATGCGCCGGACCTTCGCTGTTGCCTTCGTCGGGCTGGGCCTTCAACTGGCCCTCGCCAGCCGCTGATTGCGACCTTCGCCGCTCACGCACCCGTCTTGGAAGGGGTCTGCGGAGCAGACAGAACCGTTGAGGGGCCTCTATGCGAAATCATCTGTTCATCAAGCTCTGTGGGCTCAAGACCGAAGAGGACGTGGACACGGCTGCTGAGGTGGGTGCCGACGCCATCGGCTTCATGTTCGCGGACAGCCCCAGGCGTGTGGACGCCACCACAGCCATACGGCTCATCGAGCGAATTCCGTCACATGTGATGACCGTCGGGGTTTTCCGTAACCAGCCAGTGGGTTACATCCGCTCCGTGGCCAACATCACCGGAATCGGTGCAGTGCAGCTTCACGGAAAGGAAGAGCGAGGGCACTTCGCCGCGCTCAGAGATGGGTCGTGGACGCTCATTCGGGGAGCGTCGTACCGCGAACCTGTCCCGCAGTGCGGGCAGATGGGCGAAGACATTCTGCTCCTTGACGCACCCACGCCAGGCGCCGGGATCCCGTGGGACTGGACCCGAAAAGCTTTCCGTTCCCCCGGTGACGAGTGGCTCCTGGCCGGCGGCCTCACACCGGACAACGTGGCCGAGGCGGTTGAGATCACCAGGCCCTGGGGTGTGGACGTGTCCAGTGGGATCGAAAGGGTCCGAGGGGTCAAAGACTCGGCGCTGATCCGGGCCTTCGTCAAGGCCGCACGAGCTGTTGCCTGAGGCCGAGGAGACGTCTTGTCAATCCGTTTCTACGACACCAGTGTCCGGCAGATCCGTGACTTCACCCCGCTCCAGCCGGGCTGCGTCTCGATCTACCTGTGTGGCGCCACCGTGCAGGCGGCCCCGCACATCGGGCACATCCGGTCCGGCCTCAACTTCGACA
>NZ_VZRB01000075.1 GCF_008806595.1 Streptomyces luteolifulvus
GACGGGGTATCAACATATCTGGCGTTGATTTTTGGCACGCTGTTGAGTTCTCAAGGAACGGACGCTTCCTTCGTACTCACCCGAGACCATCTCTCAGGTTTTCCTCCGGGCGCTTCCCTTCGGTCTTACGTTTCCGACTCTATCAGATCCTTTCAGGCCTGACTCCCAGTCAGCGGGATTTGTCCTCGCGGCCGTTGGGCCGTTCCGACGTTTCAAACCTTAGCGGATCCTCTCGGCAGTTCCTAATCGAGGTGCCAAGCCCCAAGGGAATAATTCGGGCACACCGAATTCACCCCGTGGGGAGATCGTGCTGATGGTTTGAAATGCCGCTGGTGCGGCGGGAGGTGTCGCCCGGAGAACCGCATAGCTCCGCGGCAACCCGAAGAACTCTACGGATCCCGCCAAGGCCTGTCAAGCAGCGCCTGTCAAGATCTTTTCGTGCGGTCTCAGTCGAGATCGCTGAGGCGTCCGCCGGCATCCGGCTGCGCGTACTCCACCCTGCGCAGGAGGCGGGTGAGGACGTCGCCGAGCGTGGTCCGTTCCTCCGGGGACAGGTCCTGGAGCAGGTCCTCCTCGAAGACCGTGGCCAGCCTCATCGCCTCCAGCCACTTCTCGCGGCCCTCGACGGTCAGCTCCACGATCACACGGACGCGGTTGGACTCGTCGCGCTCCCGGGTGACCAGACCCTCGGCGACCATGCGGTCGATCCGGTGGGTCATCGCGGCCGGCGTGAGGCCGAGGCGCTTGGCGAGCTCGCTGGGGCCCATGCGGTAGGGGGCGCCGGAGAGGACAAGGGCCTTGAGGACCTCCCACTCGGCGTTGCTGATGCCGAGGGCGGCGGTCTGACGGCCGTAGGCGACGTTCATACGGCGGTTCAGACGGGAGAGCGCCGAGACGATCTGCTCGACCTGGGGGTCGAGGTCCTGGAACTCGCGCTGGTAGGCGGCGATCTGCTCTTCGAGTGTCGGTTCACCGACCGTGCCGGGGGTGTCGCCCATGAACGAAGTATCGCATGACCCTGCTTGGCCTTGAAGTCCTTCTATGTATACTCTTTAGGTTCGAACTTTAGCTTCGAACTCTTCAGACCTAACTACTTGAGAGAGGTGAACGTGACTAGGGCGATGGGCGCAGCGATGCGCCGGATCCACGTGGGTAACGCACTCAGCGCGTTCGGGCTCGGCTTCACCGTCCCCTACCTGTACGTCTATGTGGCGCAGGTGCGGGGACTGGGAGCCATGACGGCGGGTCTCGTGCTCGCCGTCTTCGCCGTGGCCGCGCTCGTCGTGCTGCCGTTCGCCGGGCGGGCCATCGTCCGGCGGGGGCCGCTTCCGGTGCTGCTCGCCGCTCTGGTCACTGCCGCGATCGGCTCGCTGAGCCTGGGCCTGGCGAGCAGCGCGGCCGCCGTGCTGCTGTCCGCGGCCGCGCTCGGGGCGGGGCAGGCCGTGATGCAGCCGGCGCTGGCGACGACGATCGTCGACTGCTCGACCGCCGACACGCGCTCGCGTGCGTTCGCCATGCAGTTCTTCCTGCAGAACCTCGGACTCGGCGTCGGCGGACTCATCGGCGGGCATCTGGTCGACACCAACAGCGCCGCGTCGTTCACGCTGCTGTTCGCGATCGAGGCGGCGATGTTCCTGGTGCTGGTCGTGGTGATGGCGACGGTGCGGATGCCGCACTCGCCGCGGATCGAGGACGCGCCGGGGCGGTCGGGCCGGGGCAGCAGGAAGCAGCTGATGGGCAATCGGGCCATGGTGCAGCTGTGTGTGCTGGGGTTCGTGCTGTTCTTCGCCTGCTACGGGCAGTTCGAATCGGGGCTGAGTGCGTACGGTGTCGAGGCGGCCGGGATCTCGACGTCCGCTCTGGGTACGGCGCTCGCCGCGAACACGGCGATGATCGTGGTCGCGCAGTTCGCCGTGCTGAAGTTCGTGGAGCGGCGCAGGCGGTCGCGGGTGATCGCGGCGGTCGGGCTGCTCTGGGCCGTGGCGTGGGGCGTGGCCGGGTACGCCGGGCTCGGGCACGGCAGCCGGGAGATGGCGACGGCGGCGTTCGTGTCGACGTATGCGCTGTTCGGGCTGGGTGAGGCGATGCTGTCGCCGACGGTTGCGCCGTTGGTCGCGGATCTTGCGCCCGAGGGGATGGCGGGGCAGTACAACTCCGCGTTCGCGCTGGTGAAGCAGCTTGCGTTGGCTGTGGGGCCGGCAGTGGGCGGGCCGATGGGGGCCTCGCTGCATGCGCCGTATGTCGTGACGTTTCTGTTGTTCTCGCTGGGGATCAGTGTGCTTGCGGTGCGGCTGGGGCGGCGGCTTACTCCGGCTCAGGATCAGCCGTGGGCGGCGAAGAGCCGGGTGGTGGCGCAGGGTCGTGCGTCGGCGGCGGGGCACGCTCGGGCGCACGCCTGAGTTCTCTCGCCCCCGCCGCCCCCACCCGTCCCATCCCCAGGGGCTCCGCCCCTTCGACCCCGCCAGGGGGCTCTGCCCCCTGGACCCCCGCTCCTCAAACGCCGGAGGGGCTGAAAGGCGTCAAACCCCGGAGGCTGAAGACAACGCCCGCCTCTCGGCCAAGCGAGTCACTTCACCCCCGGCAGCACGAACTCGCACCACACCGCCTTCCCGCCCCCCGGTGTCCTGCGGGAGCCCCACGCCGAGGCGATCGTGGCGACGATGGCGATGCCTCGGCCCGACTCGTCCCCCGGTTCCGCGCGGCGGCGCCGGGGCAGGTGGTCGTCGCCGTCCGTGACCTCGATGATCAGACGGCGGTCGGTGCGCCGCAGGCGCAGCCGCATGGGCGGGGTGCCGTGCTGGAGGGAGTTGGCGACCAGCTCGCTCGCGGCGAGGACGCCCAGGTCGTGCAGGTCGGGCGGGAAGCGCCAGCTGGTCAGCACGCCGGAGGCGAACGCACGCGCGCGTGGGGCCGCCTCCACACCGCCGAGGAGTTCCAGCGCCGCGTTGCGGAAGAGGTCGCCGTCCGGGCCCGTACGGGCGGGGTGCTGGAGGACGAGGACGGCCACGTCGTCGTCGTGGTCCGCCGTCACTCCGGCGGAACGCACCAGGCGGTCGCAGATCACCTGGGGCGTGCCCGTGGCGCCCGCCAGCGCTGCCTCCAGTGCCGCGATGCCCTCGTCCAGGTCCTCGTTCCTGCGCTCCACCAGGCCGTCCGTGTAGAGGACCGCCGTCGAACCCGGGCCCAGTGCGATCGAGCCTGACGAGTGGATCCAGCCGCCGGTGCCCAGGGGCGGGCCGGTGGGTTCGTCGGCGCGCTGGACTGCTCCGTTCTCGTCGCGGACGAGGATCGGCAGATGGCCGGCGGAGGCGTACACGAGCCGGCCCTCGTTGGGGTCGTGGACGGCGTACACGCAGGTGGCGATCTGGTTGGCGTCGATCTCGGTGGCCAGGCCGTCGAGGAGCTGGAGCACCTCGTGCGGGGGGAGGTCCAGGCGGGCGTACGCCCTGACCGCCGTACGGAGCTGGCCCATGACCGCGGCGGCGCGGACGCCTCTGCCCATGACGTCGCCGATGACGAGTGCCGTGCGGCCGCCGCCGAGTGTGATCACGTCGTACCAGTCGCCGCCGACCGCGGCTTCCGTGCCGCCCGGCTGGTATGTGGCGGCGATACGCAGGTCGTCCGGTTGTTCGAGTTCCTGGGGGAGCAGGGAGCGCTGGAGCGTGACCGCGGTTTCGCGCTGGCGGCGCTCGCTGGCTCTGAGGCGTTCGGCGGCCTCGGCGTGGTCGGTGACGTCGGTGGCGAACACGAGAACGGCACGTCCGCCGCAGGCGCCGTCGGTGACCGGGGTGCAGGTGAAGCTGTAGGAGCGGCCGCCGGGCGCTTTGCGGGACTTGATCGTGCGGAGCTTGCCGCTGCGCAGCACCTGGTCCAGGAGCGGGAGCAGGCCGAGTTCGTCGAGTTCCGGGAGCGCGTCGCGTGCCGGGGCGCCGATCGGACGGGCGCCGAAGGCCGCGACATAGGCGTCGTTGACGTAGGCGAGGCGGTGGTCGGGGCCGTGGACGAGGGCGACGAGGGCGGGGACGCGGTCGAGGACCTCGCGCACGGGCAGTTCGTCGAGGGCGGGCACGGCGGGTGCCTCACCGGTCGGTCGCTCTGCGCGGGCCGCGGGTACGGAGCCGTCCCCGAGCCGGTCCGGGGGGACCGGGTGTTCGGTCCGCGCTGCCGCGCGGCGCTGCGTTCCGGGGAGCCGGGCGCTCCAGCGCGTGAAGTTCACGAATCCTTGCCTCGTGTCGTTGTCTTCGGCGTTTTCGGCGTTCTCGGCGTTCTCGGCGTTCTCGGCGTTCTCGGCGTCTTCGGCCGGCTCCGGGCCCGGCCGAGGGACCGGGGAGTGGCGCCACCGGGGGTGCAGCACAGTGGGGAAAGCCTGGGGGAAAGCCTGTTGGTACGAATGGGTTTGAAGGATGTCGAAGGGTGTCGAAGGGTTCGAATCGGTTTGAAGGGCGGACGGGGCCCGTCCTTCGCCTTGGCCGGGGGGCCGGGTACCAGTCTGGCAGTCCGGCCGACCGGGCCGACATCCGTCAGACGCCTTCCCCGCTCGTGGAGTTCCGCGGTCCGGTCAGGACGACCCCTTCGGGTCGGTACGAGGCTTTCCACCGGCCGCGAGTTCGAACTCCGCACGGGGATGTTCGAGTGAACCGAGGGAGACGATCTCCCTCTTGAAAAGCCCCGACAGGGTCCATTCGGCGAGCACGCGGGCCTTGCGGTTGAAGGTGGGCACCCGGCTGAGGTGGTAGACGCGGTGCATGAACCAGGCGGGGTAGCCCTTCAGCTTGCGCCCGTAGAGGTGCGCGACGCCTTCGTGCAGGCCCAGGGAGGCCACCGAGCCGACGTATTTGTGCGCGTACGTCTCAAGGGGTTCGCCGCGCAGGGAGTGCACGATGTTGTCGCCGAGGACGCGCGCCTGGCGCACCGCGTGCTGGGCGTTGGGCGCGGTCTCCTTGCCGGGCTCCTCGGCGGTGACGTCGGGGACGGCGGCGGCGTCTCCCGCGGCCCACGCGTGCGTGACGCCTTCGACGGTCAGCTCGGGGGTGCATTTCAGCCGACCGCGTTCGGTGAGGGGCAGGTCGGTGGCGGCGAGGAGCGGATGGGATTTCACGCCGGCCGTCCACACGAGCGTACGTGTCGGGAAGCGGGAGCCGTCGCTGAGGACGGCCACGCGGTCCGCGCAGGAGTCGAGACGGGTGTTCAGGCGTACGTCGATGTTGCGGCGGCGCAGTTCGGTGACCGTGTAGCGGCCCATCTCCTCGCCGACCTCGGGCAGGATGCGGTCCGAGGCCTCGACGAGGATCCACTTCATGTCCTCGGCCTTGATGTTGTGGTAGTAGCGCGTGGTGTAGCGGGCCATGTCCTCGAGCTCGGCGAGCGCCTCCACACCGGCGAATCCGCCCCCCACGAAAACGAAGGTGAGGGCCGCGTCCCGGATGGCGGGGTCGCGGGTGGAGGAGGCGATGTCCATCTGCTCGATGACGTGGTTGCGCAGGCCGATGGCCTCCTCGACGGTCCTGAAGCCGATGCCGTGCTCGGCGAGGCCGGGGATGGGCAGGGTGCGTGAGATCGAGCCGGGCGCGAGGACCAGTTCGTCGTACGTGATCTGCTGCGGGCCCGTTCCCTCCTCCTCCGTGGCGAGGGTGGTGAGGGTGGCCGTGCGCTTGGCGTGGTCGATGGACCGCGCCTCGCCGATGACGATCCGGCACTGGCCGAGGACACGGCGCAGCGGTACGACGACATGGCGGGGGGAGATGGCACCGGCCGCCGCCTCGGGAAGGAACGGCTGATAGGTCATGTAGGGGTCGGGTGTGACCACCGTGATCTCGGCCTCGCCCCGCCTGAGTTCCTGTTTCAGCTTCTGCTGCAGACGCAGGGCCGTGTACATCCCGACGTAGCCACCGCCGACAACGAGAATGCGCGCACGTTCCTTCACCATCCCATGACGCACCCGGCGCTCGCGTTTGTCCACAGCCCCGGCAATTTGTGTGACCACTGGTTCGCCGCCGCCATGGTTGGCCGAATTGTCCGAGTACCGGCAATGAGCGCAGGTCAGCGGGTGTGTGAGGAGGATCGGGAGGGGGATCAATCGGGATGTATACGACCCGTAGTCCGATCGGGGGGCGCTCCGTGCGGAACCTGCCCCTTCTGAATTGACCCTCACTCAACTATGTTCGTGTGTCGACGGGGTGTAGGGGGATGCGCCTTCGGGTCCGCGACGGGCGGGCCCGTGAACCGGCCTGTTCCGCGAGCTCCGGCTTTCAATGGCGGGGAGTGTCTCCGGGGGGAGACGTCATTACCGGGGGAACGCTTATGCACATTCAGGACTCTCATTGGTCGTCCGCGTCTGCCATCGCACCCGGTGGCGGGGCGTTGGGCGGACCGATGACAGGACCGGTGAGCGCGGCGGGCAACGGACGCGGGGATTCGCGGACGGCGCCGCTGCGCGTGGACGCACAGCGCAATCTGGAGCATGTACTGCGTGCGGCGCGCGAGGTCTTCGGCGAGCTGGGCTACGGCGCGCCGATGGAGGACGTGGCGCGGCGCGCGCGGGTCGGCGTCGGCACGGTGTACCGACGCTTCCCGAGCAAGGACGTCCTGGTGCGGCGCATAGCCGAGGAGGAGACCTCCCGGCTGACCGACCAGGCGCGTGCGGCGCTCGGGCAGGAGGACGAGCCGTGGTCGGCGCTGTCGCGCTTTCTGCGGACGTCGGTGGCCTCCGGGGCCGGGCGGCTGCTGCCGCCGCAGGTGCTGAGGGTCGGGGTCCTGGAGGAGGCGGCCGGGAGCGCCGACGGTTCGGTGTTCGAGGAGACACGTGTGCCGCCTCAGCGGCTCCGGCCGGCTACCGGCGAACTGCGGCTGGTGCCGGAGCAGTCCTCGTCGTCGTCCGCGGACGACGACGAGGGTGCGGCGGCGCTGCTCGAGGTGGTGGGCCAGCTCGTGGAGCGGGCGCGCGCGGCGGGCGAGCTGCGGGCCGATGTCTCGGTGGCGGACGTGCTGCTGGTGATAGCCACCGCGGCGCCCTCGCTGCCGGACGCGGCACAGCAGGCGGCGGCTTCGGCGCGGCTGCTGGACATCCTGCTGGAGGGGCTGCGGTCCCGGCCGGCCTGAGCCGGTTGGTCAACCTTGGCTGACGCGTGACTCGAAGAGGTGACTGTGAGGCGTGGGCGCTGCGTCGCCCTCGCCTCGGCCTCACCCCGTGAGCCCTGCAGATATCTCGGGCAGTCGGCTCAACTTTCCTTCACCGAAGGTGAGTTGACCTGTATCCGGACAGGTGACGGCCGGTCCCGCGCGACGGCGATACATCACGGACAAGTACACGATTCGTACTGCACTGCCCTGAACAAAAGCCAATATGGCACTCTGACCCGGTGTTCGGGACTGGTTGGGCAGGCGGCGGGGGCTTTCCGCGATGAGCGTTGACGGGCGGGACGAGTCACACGGTGACGGCGACGCGGAGGCACGGGGGCCCGCGTCGCCACAGGTGCCGAGTCAGGGAGGCCGCGCGGGCTTTCCGCAGGGCGGCGAACTCCCGGAGGGCGGCGGCATTCCGGCGCAGGGCGGCGAGCCCGTCGAGGCCGGCATCCCCGCACAGGGCGGCGAACCCGTGGAGGGCACCGTCCCGGCCCAGCGCGACCGGCGCGACGACGGCGTCCTGCCCCCGCTGTGGGAGGGTGCGCCGTCCGACGCCGACCTGATCGCGCGCATGCGGGCGGGCGACGACTCGGCCTACGAGGAGCTGTACCGGCGCCACGCGGCCGCAGTTCGCCGGTACGCGCGCACCTGCTGCCGTGACGCCCACACCGCGGACGACCTCACCGCCGAGGTCTTCGCCCGCATGCTCCAGGCGGTACGCGGCGGCGCGGGCCCCGAACAGGCCGTACGCGCCTACCTGCTCACCACCGTCCGCCGCGTCGCCGCCGGCTGGACGAAGTCCGCGAAACGGGAGCATCTCGTCGACGACTTCGCGGTGTTCGCCGCGCAGTCCGAGCGCGGGCCCCAGGTGTCCGACGACGGTGCACAGGGCCTCGGCGCGGACGTACGCGCGATGCACGAGGCCGAGCGGTCCCTCGCCATGCAGGCCTTCCGCTCGCTGCCCGAGCGCTGGCAGGCCGTGCTGTGGCACACCGAGGTCGAGGACGAGTCGCCGAGCGAGGTCGCCACGCTCTTCGGACTCGACGCCAACGGCACGCGCGTGCTCGCCAGCCGCGCCCGCGAGGGACTCAAGCAGGCCTACCTCCAGGCCCATGTCAGCGCCTCCCTCGCCGGCGACCGGGAGTGCGCCCGCTACGCCGACCGGCTCGGCGCCTACGCCCGCGGCAGCCTGCGCTCCCGCGCCGAACGGGGACTGCGCAAGCACCTGGACGAGTGCGTCAAGTGCCGGCTGGCCGCGGGCCAGATCAAGGAAGTCGCCGGCGGTATCCCCGCCGTCGTACCGGTCGCGGTCATCGGCTGGCTCGGTGCCACCGGGTACGCCAAGGTGCTGGGGCTCATCGCCGGCTCCGCCGGCGCGGGGGTTGCCGGCGCCGTGGCTGCGACCAGTGGCACGGGGGCGGCCGGCGGGGGAGCAGTCGGTGGCGGCGGGGCGGGTGCCGGTGGCGGTGCGGCGGCCTCTGAGGGGCTGGGTGCCGCCGTGAAGGCCGGTGTCGCCGCCGGTGTGGTCGCCGTGGGCGTCGCGGCGGTGGTGGTGATCGCGCTCGGCGCCGGTGAAGGGGGCGCTGACCGACCCGACGCCAAGCCGCCCGTGTCCTCGCCGGTCGTGCAGCCGGCCCAGGACACCCCCACTCCCACGCCGACGCAGAGCGAATCCGAGCCGAACCCGCCCGCGATCGCGGCAGGGCCCGGCGACACCCCGGCCGTGACGGACACTCAGCCGTCCGCACCGGCCCCGACGGCACCACACGGGACACCACCGGATCAGCCGACCGGAACGGCGCCCACCGCTAGGCCCACCGCGGCGCCCACGCAGGCCCCGGAGCCCAGCTCGACACCCACCTCCGAGCCGACCTCGAAGCCGACGCCCACGCCGACCCCGACTCCCCCGCCCGTTCCGGTCGTCTACCCGTTGAGCGAGCTGGACTACGACGTCCACGGCGACGGAACCCGGCCCGAGATCCGGCTTCGCGCGAGCAGCTGGCTGTGGCAGCGGTACGGCATGTCGATCGCCGGCCGGCCGTATGCGAACGGCGCGACCGTGCACGGCGAGTCCTCCGTGACCGTCGACCTCAACCGCCGGTGCTCCTCCTACGACGCGCTGGTCGGCATCGACGACCTCACCCTGAAGCCCGGCAAGGCGCACTTCTCCGTCTACGCCGACGGAGTACGGCTGTGGAAGTCCGGCCTGCTCAAGAGCGGGGAGTCGGCCCAGCCCGTCCATGTGAGCCTTGCCGGCCGCAGGACCGTACGGCTGGTGGTGGAGCCGCACGGCCACCTCGGCAAGCTGACCCTCGCGGACTGGGCCGAGGCGAAGTTCACCTGCACATAGGGCCGCTGGGGGCTCCGCCCCCGGACCCCCGGCCTTCGCCGACCCACCACCCGGCTCGGTCGGCCAGGAAATGTGCCGACGGCGGGCGGCCCCCTACGACCCCGTCCCGCCCACCTGCCGTACCCGCACCACCGCGCCGCCGGAGGCGCCCGTTCCCAGCATCCCGTTCTGCGGGGTGATGCCCGCCGGTACCGCACGCGCGCGTGCGGGTGTGCCCGTCCAGCAGGTTCCCCTGCGCGCCAGCAGCCGGCCGAGCCACAGCTCCAGGGACACCAGGTCCGCGAGGCCGTCCAGGGGCAGGGACTCGCCCTCGGCCGCCGCCCGCACGGCCTTGCGGACCACACGTGCCTCCACCAGGCCTGCCTGCGCGAGCAGCGGCGTGCCGAACAGGTCCATCAGGGAGTCCGCGGCCACCCGCAGCCCGGTCCGCGCGGCTGCGGCCGCCCCGTGGGACGGGGTGCCCCAACCGGGCGGGAGGTCGCCGACCCCGGCGCCCTCCAGAACGGAGCGCAGGATGTCGGCCCGTGCGCCGGGCTGGACGCGCAGGGCTTCCGGGAGCTCGCGGCAGGCCCGGACGACCTGGTTGTCGAGGAACGGAGCGTGCAGTCGCTGGAAGCGGATCTCGGCGGCCTGCTCCAGCACACGCAGGTCCGCCGCATGCCTCGCCAGTGCCGCACGCGCGCGGAAGTCGCCCGGCCGCTGCCCCGGGCCGACCCCGGAGCGATGGGTCGCCCCCTGCAGGCGAACCGATACTTCAGCGAGTGCCTCCCCGGTCAGCCAGCGCGCTGCCGGCCCGGGTCTGGCCCAGGTGAGCGACGCGAGGGAGGCCTCGACCGCGCCTCCCGGTTCGTCGAAGAGGCGGTGCAGCAGCCGGTCGGCGAGAACGTCCAGGCCGGCCCGGTACGGGGTGCGGGCCAGCCGCCGGGCCGCGCCGTACACGCGCGCGGGGACCAGCACCGAGCCGTCCGCCTTGGCCAGCGCGGCGACGGGGCGCACGAGGTGGCGCCGCTTGCGGTCCATCAACAGGTCCGCCAGGCGGGCCGGGTGCGCGTCCAGCACCTGACGGGCGCCGTGGCCCGTGAAGTGGTCCGCACTGCCGGACGCGAGCCGCACGCGGTGCCGGGCCGCCGTCACCAGGCACGGGCCGGGCTCGTCGGTGAGCGGGCCGTCCAGGTCGGCGTACGGGAGCGTGTCCTCGCCGCCGGTCACCACGACGTGGTGCAGACGGGGGTTGGCGGCGAGGGACCCCGCCCGCTCCAGCTCGGCCTCCCGGCCGCCGACGGCCAGGTCGTTGAAGGTCACGGCGAGCAGCCGCTCGCCCGCGCCGGTGCCGTGGCCCAGGACGGTCCCCGGCATCCCAGGCAGTCCGGCGGCCAGCAGCGCCAGCGTCGCCGACGCCGGTCCTCCCGACAGGTCGGCGCCGATCCCCGGCACCGGCATCCCGCGCGCGGCGCGCCGCTCGGCGGGCCCCATGCCGGGCACGGGACCGGGGTCGATGTCGGCGCCGGGGACGTGCCGCGGGGCCGACAGCCGGGCGCGGACCGCCTCGACCAGCGCGTCGCGCACCGCGTCGACCGCGCTGGCCGGGTCGGCTGAGGGCGCCGCCACGGCGAGGGAGGCGACCGGCTCGTACCCGGCGATCTCTCGCGCCCCGGCGCGCAGGATCAGCGCGTGCCCCGGCGGAATGCGCCGTACGCCGTCGTAGGGGGTGGAGTCGTGCAGCGCGGCCGGGACGTCGGGGGCCGCGAGCAGCGCGGCGAGGTGTCCGAAGTCGAGGTTGGCCTCGATGAGGTCCGCGAGCGGCAGCGCGGCCGTCGCATAGGCGGTGCCGCCGGCCCAGGGGGTGTAGAACACCGGGCGCGCGCCCGCGAGATCGCCGCAGACGGTGATGCGGCGGCCCACCTGGACGACGGCCGTGTAGCTGCCCGGCCAGGCCGTGAGATGCCGAAGTGCCCCTCCGCGCGCGGCGACCAGTCCGAGGCGCAGCTGCTCGTCCGTCGCCCCGCAGATGCCGAGGACGGCGATCCGGTTCTGCGCGTCGGCCTTGACGACCCGCACCTCGTCGGGGCGCCAGTCGCCGACCGCCCACAGCGGGTCGGGGTCGCCCCACAGGAGTTGGGAACCCACCGGGTGCACGGTCTCACCGTCGTGTCCGGTGGCCCCCGCGGCGCCGATCTCGGCGGCCCCCGCGGCGGTGCTGCTCCATCCCACCAACCACCGCATCGACGCCTCCACAGGCTGTGGACATCCAGGGCACGGTACGAACTCGGCACCATGCTGCCATGAAGGAGGCGTCACAGAGGGACGACGGAGCCGCTTCCGCTCCGGGGAATGCGCCCCCGGGAACGCCCCGGTGCCACGGCGAACCCCGGGGCGGGGCAAGCAAAGTGGGCGGGAAAGCGAGCGGGACGGCGAGTGGCGGCGGGGAAGGGCTGCGACCTGAATGCGCCCCCGGTTCGCTCCCCCTAAACCCCTAACGCGCCCTCAAGTTCCATGGTGGGAGGGCTGATCGCCCGCGAAGAGCTGGGTCGATTTTCAGCCAAATCGGCGGCGGCGGGACAGCGGTGCACACGCTCCGTACATGCTCCGCCCGCCGCACGGCCGACGCGCAGCCCGGGAGGCGGAGTCCGCCCCCCGGACCGTTCCGCCGCCCGCGGGGATGGAGGCGGCGGTGTCCCCCAGCCCACTGGATCCAGTACAGCGGGCCGACCCACGCAGGCCCATCGAAGCGCTCTCCAGGTGGCCGGAGAAGAGCGCACGGACGGGCGCACGGACCCACGGCGGGAGCACGCCGCAACGCACCGTCGCGGGCCCGCACTTGAGTACGGACCACAATCCCGCCATCCGGAAGAATGCCTCTTAACGCAAGGGATGCGGCGAACTACGCTGGGTTTACGAATGCCGCGTGGTTATGCCAGCGCGGCAGCCGTCTGTGTCGAGGGGTGGCGCATGTCCAGGGAGCAACGCGGGCCGAACGAAAAACTCGGCGCCGTTCTCGCCCTCGCGGGAATCAGCAACGCAGGACTCGCACGACGCGTCAACGACCTTGGTGCTCAACGCGGGTTGACTCTTCGCTACGACAAGACGTCGGTGGCGCGCTGGGTGTCGAAGGGCATGGTGCCGCAGGGCGCCGCGCCGCACCTCATCGCCGCCGCGATAGGGCAGAAGCTCGGCCGCCCGGTGCCGCTCCACGAGATCGGCCTGGCGGACGCGGACCCGGCCCCCGAAGTGGGCCTCGCCTTCCCCAGGGACGTCGGCCAGGCCGTGCGCTCGGCGACGGAGCTGTACCGGCTCGACCTCGCCGGACGCCGGGCCGGCTCCGGCGGCATCTGGCAGTCGCTCGCCGGATCATTCGCGGTGAGCGCATACGCAACGCCCGCCTCACGGTGGCTGATAACCCCGGCCGACAGCTCGGTGGCGCGCGAGGCGAACCCGTCCGAGGGCTCCGGCGCACCGCTCAAAGTCGGCCACAGCGATGTGCAGAAGCTGCGGGAGGCAGCGGAGGACGCCAGGCGCTGGGACTCCAAGTACGGAGGCGGCGACTGGCGTTCGTCGATGGTGCCGGAGTGCTTGAGGGTGGAAGCCGCCCCCTTGCTGCTCGGCTCCTACTCCGACGAGGTCGGCCGGGCCCTGTTCGGCGCCTCCGCCGAGCTCACCCGCCTCGCCGGCTGGATGGCCTTCGACACGGGCCAGCAGGAGGCCGCCCAGCGCTACTACATCCAGGCCCTGCGTCTAGCGCGTGCAGCCGCCGACGTGCCCCTCGGGGGGTACGTCCTGGCGTCGATGTCCTTGCAGGCGACCTACCGCGGCTTCGGCGACGAGGGGGTCGACCTCGCGCAGGCCGCCCTGGAACGCAACCGCGGCCTGGCCACCTCGCGCACCATGAGCTTCTTCCGCCTCGTCGAGGCACGCGCGCACGCGCGCGCGGGGGACGCCCAGGCGGCCGGTGCGGCCCTGAAGGCGGCCGAGGGGTGGCTGGAGCGGTCCCGCGAGGGCGACAACGACCCGTCCTGGCTCGGCTTCTACTCGTACGACCGTTTCGCCGCGGACGCCGCGGAGTGCTACCGCGATCTGAAGGCTCCGCGCCAGGTGCGCCGCTTCACGGAGCAGGCGCTGTCGAAGCCGACGGAGGAGTTCGTGCGCTCGCACGGGCTTCGGCTCGTCGTGTCGGCGGTCGCCGAGCTGGAGTCGGGCAATCTGGACGCGGCGTGCGAGCAGGGGGTGCGGGCGGTGGAGGTTGCGGGGCGGATCTCGTCGGCGCGTACGACCGAGTATGTGAAGGATCTCCTTCATCGGCTGGAGCCGTACGGTGATGAACCGCGGGTGGTGGAGCTGCGGGAGCGGGCACGGCCCCTTCTGATGACTCCCGCCTAGAAGGCTGCTGAAAATCTTTTGCGTTCTGGCCCCAGACCGGGTGGTCCGGGGCCAGTCTTGTGAGCATGCAGGGGGAATGGGCCGGGGAGATGGTCGGGCCGGATGTGTGGGAGACCTGCCGGG
>NZ_VZRB01000076.1 GCF_008806595.1 Streptomyces luteolifulvus
CACCGGCCTGCCATTCGGCTCACCCGAAGAAGCCCTCGACTGTGCCTGCGGCCTCTACCTCAACGACCCCACCGCCTGGACCACACCACCCTCCACGAACTAACGCGGAGCAGCACTAGCCCTTTTGGGATGCCTCTCCCTGCGGAGATGCGTTCAGTCCGCCCGCGTAGATGCTGAGCACCTCCGGGGCCCAGCGGGCCATGCCGTCGCCCGACAGCGGGTCGGTGCCCAGGACTTCGGCAAGCCGATCGCGGAGCAGGAAGAGGGCCAGGTCGTTGGCGAGCAGGAAGGCCGCGCGCACCGCCGGCTCGCGGCCCGGTGCGGCCAGCCCGGCAGCCGCCAGCCCTTCGAGGGCGGCGCGGCTGAGCTCGAACAGGCGCTGGAACAACAGCCGTCCGGCGTCCGTCTCGGAGAGCAGCAGTCGGCGCAGGTAGCTCGGCAGAGGGGAGTCGGCCGGGAGGTGGCTGGCGAACGCTTCACTGAGGGAGCTCGCTCCGATATCGGGATCGAGGAGCTGGGCTCCACCCTCCCCGGTCAGCTCGCCCAGCATGGCGTCGAACGCGGCCAGGACGTACGCGTCGACCTCCTGACGCAGGCCGTCCTTCGAACCGAAGTGGTGCACGACCAGCCCGGCCGACACGCCCGCGGCCTCGGCGATCTGGCGCACGGTCACCAACTCCGGCCCGCGGGCGGCGAACAGCCGCAGAGCCTCGTCACGGATCACCGCCCGTGCGGTCCGATCGTCCGGGATTGAACGCATGTACAGTATATTAAACAAGCATGCAGTCAGTGTCCAGAGGTGGGTGGAGGGTGCCTCGGGCCCGTCTCTGCCGGTCGTTTTCCGTCAGGGAGCGCTGTGGTCGCCGAGGCGCTGCTCCCTGGCCGTGCCCATCATCCGGTAGTGGCCGCAGACGAAGACGGCGACCCGACTGCGGCTGGAGACGTCCCCGGAGGCGGCTCCTCCAACTGCTGTACAAGGGTGTCCTCCGGCGTGTCGTCAGGAGCGCCCGAACCTGTGGACAGCCAGGACCAGGCCCCCAGAGCCAGGGTGATTGCGGCAGTCGAGGCGACCACACGGCCTACGCGCCGGAATCTGGCTCGACCGTCCAGGTCCCGCCAGGCAGGGCCTACCCGCGGCTCGTCCGGCTGCCACAGCTCTCCGACCGCGTCCGTCTCGCAGTCGTGCGGCTGCCCCGGGCGCTGCTCTGGCCTGTCCGGGTTGCCAGTTCGGGGGCGCCACTCCGGTGATCGTGCCCGCGCGGAGGGTTCCTTCGGGGCGGACCGGCGGATCGCTGCCTCGCTGTCTGTAAGGAACTTCAGCCAGATCTCCTCTGGGGAGTCCGGCTCTTCGGGCGTTCCCTTGCCGTCCGGCCCTTGGGTTTTCACGGTCCCCATTCTTCCGTCGGCCTCGTGCATCGAGGCTGCAGACCGGCAGCGAGGTCCGGCGGTGGTCATAGATCTTCGGGCGGGGCCCGCCGACGGCCGATGCGCCGTCCGCTTACCTTGCCGATGTCACTCCTGGGCGCCGGACGGCAATCGACCGTCGGCTCGGCCCCCCCACTCGATCATTGCATGATGCAAAATGAGTTCGCCAGTCCCCTCGCTCACTTTCCGTGCGAATCCCCGTGACGGTTTGGGCGGGGAGGGCTCCCGGCCTGTGCGGCCAAGGTCGCTCGCACTTGTCTCCCCGGGGGGATGCTGATCGGGCGGCGGGTTTGTCGGACGGTGTCGCTCATGCGACCCGACCGAACCGAGGATTTGGAGATTCATGGTGGTCAGACGTATGGCTGACATCAGGTTCCGTGACGAGCAGGACAGAGACCGTTATGCACCGCATGCGCGCGCGATCAACGAAATGGTCGACGAACTGCGCGAGCAGGACGGCCGCGGCTGGATGCCGTATGTGGCGCCCTGGCACGGAGGAGTGGAGGCGCGTGTACTGAGCGTTCTCCGTGATCCCGGTCCCAAGACCCAAGATGGCGTCGGTTCGGGTTTCCTCTGCGTGGAAAACGACGACGCCACTGCCGAGCGGCAGTGCACGGGATTTGCCGAGGCGGGCATAGAGCCAGGCGACACCATGCCCTGGAACGCCTACCCCTGGTACATCAACCGTGCACCCAACGCCGAAGAACGCAGGGCTGGGATGACGGTCCTGGCACGTCTCCTCGGCCTGCTTCCGCGTCTCGAAGTAGTCCTCCTGCAGGGAGTCGATGCCCAGGACTGCTGGCGGCGGCTGGAGAAGGCTCATCCGCAGTTCATAGAGCAGGGTGGCTACGAGGTTGTCAGCACCTATCACCCCGGCAGGCAAGCTCTGTGGTCGCCTGACCCGGCCGTCCGTGCCGCCCGGGAACAGCAGCGACTCGACTCCTACCAGCGGGTGGCGAAGCTGCTCCAGCGATAGCCGTCACGAAGGCAGCCCCGCAGGGACGTCCCGCCCAGAACCGGGTTCGGGGCGGCGGTTCTTGGGGGGAGCCGATCGTGAAGCAGTGGCTGGCAATGGGATCCACAGGGCCAAGGAGGCAAACAAGCGTTCCTACGAGTGGGAGTACTGCGCGACAACCTGACTGTGGAACTGATCCACCAACACGCTCCGAACGTGATGATCCACCGTCAGCGGTCACTGCGCCGACCCGCAGGCAGACTCGCGCTCATGAACGACGTCGGGTCGCCATGCCGTCAATCAGTCCTCCACCTATTAGAAGGCTGCCGCCGGCATAGAGGTCATCACCTCGGTACAACGGAAACTGGCTACGGCGGCGTGACACCCCCGGACATCTCCTCCGGGGTGTCACGCGTGTGCTTGGCCGTGCCGACGGTGCCCGACGGCGGTGTCGAGGCGGACGAAGGGGATGGCTCGGCCAGCGTCGCGGTACGACGCCTCGCCGCCGTCGACGGGCAGTCCCAGGTACGCGCACAGGCGGCGGGCGGTGCGGGGATGTCGGCGGGCGTAGCCAGCCATGATTTCGGCGCCCTCGTCGGGCGTGAGGAAGTGTGCGGTGACGGCGTGCGGGCGGTTGCCGAACTGGATGAGGGTCTTCGGTTGTTCACTCAGGTTCTGGTACCAGTTGGCCTTCGGCCCGAACCCGGAGGCGATGATCCAGTTCGCATCGTCAGGGTCGTGGGACACCACTTCCAGGGCCACCAGGCGGTCGAGGCCGCTGATTCGGCCGACGTGGTGCAGCAGGAGTAGTCGCTTGCCGAAGAGGAAGCCGAGCCCTGTACGGAAGAGCAGGATCGGTAGCCGCGCGGCCAGGCGCCGCCAGCCGGTGGGGAGCGCGGGTCGGCGGGCTGTGGTGTCTCTGTGGGGCATGGAGCCTCCGCGGGTCGGGGATGTCGGCTCTCGGCCTCGATCGGGTAAAGGACCGGGTGCGAGCACCGCCTCGCGCACGCCACTTTTGCATAGTCTAAAGGTGGGGGAGGGGCGCCTGCAGAGTCTGGAGGCGGCTCTCGAGGGCCGCGACATCGCTGGAGTGCGTCATGACCGACAAGAATCCGCCGCCGAGTTGGACCGTGCTGTCCTGGATGCCGGCGGTGGTGATGGCGGTGGTCGCGGTGATGGACGTGGTGGCCGGGCCGGGGGTCGGGTTCCTCCCTCTGGTGTCGCTCGGGCCGGCCTTCTCCGGACTGGTCGGGGGGTGGCGTCGTACGGGGGTGTTCGGCCTCGTCGCGCTGGTGCTGTGTGTGGCCCTCGGCCTGTACGACGGGCTTTTCGAGGAGCGCAGGGGGTTCACCGCGCTGGCCTCGGTGGCCGGCGTAACCGGTGTCGGCATCGCGGCGGCCGTGATGCGCTCGCGGCGCGAGGGCGAGCTGGCCAGTGTCCGGTCGATCGCGGAGGTCGCCCAGCGCGTCTTGCTGCGCCCGGTGCCGTTGACCGCCGGGCCGCTGCAGGCGGCCGTGTCGTACACCTCGGCGGTCGCGGAGGCACGCATCGGCGGTGACCTGTACGAGGTGGTGGCCTCGCCGCACGGGATCAGGGTGATCGTGGGTGATGTGCAGGGCAAGGGCCTGGCCGCGGTGGAAACGGCCGCGGTCGTCCTTGGCGCCTTCCGGGAGGCGGCGCACGACGAGCCGGACCTCGTGGGGCTCGGAGAGCGGCTGGAGCGGAGCGTGGCCCGGGAGTTGGAGGGTGAGAAGTTCGTCACCGCGATACTCGCCGAGATAGGCGCACGCCACAGGGCCGTGTTCCTCAACTACGGGCACCCGGCCCCGATGGTCGTACGCGGGGACGGCACCGTCGATTTCCCGCAGCCGCCCGCCTACGCTCTCCCCCTGGGTTTGGGCGCCCACGGCAGCGACGGCCCGGAGCCCTACCGGGTGGACTTCGCCCCCGGCGAGCAGCTCCTCCTGTACACCGACGGCGTCACCGAGGCCCGCGACGAGGACGGCCGCTTCTACCCGGTCGGAGAGCGCGCGCACCTGCTGAAGGATCCCGACGCACACCGCGCCCTGGAGGCCCTGCGCGCGGATCTTGCCCAGCACGCCGACGGACCGCCCCACGACGACGCCGCGATGCTCCTGCTCCGCTATCACGGTCATGAGGAAGGAAAATCTGTTCCCATCAGGTGAGTGAGCAGCGACTTCGGCACGGTACAAAGGACCTATGCCGGAGTGTGAGACCCCCGCGGGGGCGATGGACGATGTGGACGTGGTGACCCGTGCGGTGCTGACCGCGTCCAGGCTGCTGGTTGCGGTCTCCGCCCGCTCCCTCGCCGAGGTCGAGGAACGCGTGACGCTCCCGCAATTCAGAATGCTGGTGGTGCTCTGCACACGCGGGGCCACCAAGCTGGTCACGCTCGCCGATCTGCTCCAGGTGGCGCCGTCCACCGCGATGCGGATGGTCGACCGGCTGATCGCGGCCGGGCTCGCAGACCGGCAGGCCAATCCCGACAACCGCCGCGAGACCCTGCTGCAGCTCACCGAGGAGGGGCGCCGCACGGTCGAGGATGTCACCGCCCGGCGCCGCACCGAGATCGCCGCGATCGTGGAGCGGCTCAGGCCGACGCAGCGGCTGGCCCTCATCGAGGCTCTCGCCGCGTTCAACGAGGCCGGGGGCGAGCCTCTCGCCCCGGCGCTGGACGATACGGAACCGCACCCGCTGGGCTGGACCGTGGACGTCCCGGTGGGGCGCGACGCCTGACAGCACCAGCCCCTGGCCGTCCCTGAGACGACATCGGTTCCTGTCGCCGGTGAGGCGGCCACCACGACCGAGCTTGCCCGGTCGGAAGGGCTGACCGACTGCTGGGGACTGCAACGGTGCGCGGGCTCGGGCTGCGTCTCGTTGCCCGAATCCGGAATCGATCGGGCCCGCAGGCTGCCGGAGCCGGACCTTCCGTCTGCCACCCGCGCAGGCGACGCTGGACGGGCCGCCGGAGCGGAGGGGCAACGGCACAAGCTGGGGGGAACCGCGCATGAACCAGATGGGGCCGCCCGGCCTGTCGCGCGCGGGTCGTATCCACTTCGTCCTCGCCTGGGTCCTGTGTGTGGCAGCGCTGCTGCTCGTAGCGGCAACATGGCTGCCCGGGCCGAGCAAGGTCCCCTTCGGCGCTGTAGGGGTAGTGTTCGTCGCGATCTTCCCGGTTGTCGGCGTCGCCCTTGTGCGCGTCCTGTTCTCCGAGGGCGGCAGAAGCCTGCTCGGCAGGGGCAACGGTGGTCGGATGGCCCGGTTCGCGTGGAGTCTGCCGACCGGTCTGAAGTGGTCCTACGCGTTTGTGCTCGCCACACTGCTGCTGGCCATGGCGACCGGGGGCGGGGCGCGGGATACCAAGACGGACGAGCATGGCAACCACTACTACACGAGGTGGAACAACACGGCGCTGCGCAGCGAGCGGGTCGTGCTCTCGGAGGCCGAGTACCACGAGGCGTCCAAGGCCCAGGCGCGTGTCTTCGCTTCCGGTGCAGCGCTGTTTCACGCCCTGGGCGGGTTTCTGGTTCTCGTGGCCGCGTCGCCGGCCGCGCCCCGGCTCGGAGCGAACGGATCGAAGCGGTCGGCGTGACGTGGTGAACCTCATGCCGGTTTGCGGGTCGGCCCAGGGCGCCGGGTTCCAGCCGTGCTCCCCTCTGCCCGGACTCGTTTTGCATAATGCAAGAGAATCGTGAAGGTGCGGTCGTGTCGCCTGATGTCGGCGTCCCAGCTCGCGAATATGCGGCCCGTACGTCTGACGGGCCGGGATGGCGGACGCGCAGGGCCCGCGAGGGGGACGGACATGCTCGGACGGCGTCGCTCCCTGCCCACTCCGGGGCGGCACCTGATGACGCGTCTGCGGACCACGGTGTGGGGACCGTCGGCCTGCCGCCGCGGTGGCTGGCGGCCGAGGGACTCGCTGCCGGGTGCGTCGGAGCGGTGGCGATCATCGGCACCGCGGTCGCCGGTGCCCGGTACGGGATTCCCGGGCTGGCAGACGGCGAGGGCGGCCTGGCGTGCGCGGCTGCTCTCGCGCTCTACCTTCGCGTGGTGCGGGCCGGGCGGGCGCTGGTCGGCATCGTCGCCGTGCTCGGGGCCTGCCCCGCGCTGCATGCGCCGCAGACGGCCGTGGGAGTGGTCTTGGCAGAACGGAGGCGGGTGGAGTCTGTGGTGGTGACGTCGGTCGAGGGCGGACCGGGAGCCGTATCCGGCCGCTGTCTCTGCTCGGTTTCGACCATGACGGCGTACCGCTGAAGGTCCGTATCTGGCGGGGCCGCGGGCAGGCGACCCTGCCCGGCGAGGCACTCGCAATCGTGTACGGCCCGCAGCGGCGGGTGCCGCCGCGCGGTGTGGAGGCAGGAGCACGCCCGGCGCATGCCGTGGGCGACCCGGGCGGCTGGACCGTCACGCTGCTCGGCGCGTGTCTGGTCGCGGTCGTACGCTCCTACCGGCTATGCGGCTTTGGTGAAGTTCTCTGTTGATCGTCGGATCCGGGTCTGCTGGCGGGTCAGCGCTTTGCCCACGGCGTCGGCGATGGCTTCGGTGCTGGTGTGGGCGCGTTGGGGATAGTCCTCGTACTTGGCGGAGCGCCAGATGCGTTCGATGTCGTTGAGTTCGGGGCTGCGCGGTGGGAGGTAGAACAGATCGATCCCGATCTTCGCAAGCTGGTCGCGGCGGCCCTTGAAGGCCTTGGCGGCGTACGCGGAGGCGTTGTCCAGCACAACCGTGCACGGCCGGGACCGCCGCCAGACCGGCAGCGCGGTGCCTGTGCCGTCCGCGGCCAGGGATAACGCGGCCGCGCCGCCGGGCCGGCCGGCCGGCTTCGAGCAGACGAACTCCAACAGCACAGCAGCGTCGATCTTGCCCGTGGTGTGCTCCCACACGAGATCCGGAGCGGTGCCGGTGATCAGCGCGCCCAGCACGTTGACCCGGCGGCCCTTGGTGTCCTCGCGTGGCACTACGGCCCGCTGTCCGGTGCGGGACCAGGTATAGCCGGTGGGCATGGTCGGAGCGAACCCGGACTCGTCCAGGAAGATCAGGTCCCGCGTGCCTGCGACGGCCTCCAGCCGTGCAGCCGTGTGCCCTCCAGCCGGGTCCGTGCGGCCTGCTGGAGGGCAGGGTCGGCCTTGGGCCGAAGGCTGTCGCGGGTGCGTTTCCAGCGGAAGCCGTCCCGTCGCAGCAACTCGGTCAGCCAGGCCGCGGACACCTCAACACCCCGTTCGGCCAGCAGCCATTCGGCCAGCCCGCTCGCAATCCAGGTGCGGCCCTCGTCCGCGGCAGCGTCCAGCAGAGCGGCGACCGCCCGCCGGTCCGCGGCCGTGATCCGCGGCTGTCGCCCGGCCCGCGGGGCTTCGGCCGGCGCCGCGAGACCACCGGCCTCGAACCGGTGGACCGCACCGCGCACCGTGGTCACGTCGCACTCCAGCAGACTGGCGGCCTCAGGCGCGCTCATCCCCCGATCGAGCAGACGGACCGCGTCCAGCCGCAGCCGCTCGAACCGGGGAAGGTCCCTGCGCGTCAACCACCGCCGCAGCTCTGCCCGCTGCTGCTCCGACAGCGACACCTTCAAAATCTTCGGCACCGGCCACCACCCCCCAGGAGGTGCTTACCCGAACCGAAGACCACATCACCGAAACCGCTTAGCCCAGCCCCCGGTCGCCCACTCCTGCCTGACCGGCCTTCGCCGCATGGTCCTGACCGGTCGGCGGAGACGCCCTTTTTGCTGATCACCGGACGGTTGGGCTGGGCGTCGGGGTCGGGGAACCGGTGTTGACGTTCAGGTCGGGGCGCGGAGTGAGGACGACGACGGGGGCACCGGGCTGGGGTGCGGGCGGCGTGAGCTGGTCCTTGGGTAGTTTCGGCGGTGTGGTCTGCTGGAAGTTGACCTGGTCGTAGTTGACCAGGCCGGTCTTCTCCAGGACCGTGATGTGGTCCAGGACCGTGTCGTTGGCCAGGTCGGCCAGCTGGCGCACCAGCGTGTTCTGGGTACTGGCGCGGATCTTGGCGATCGCCGGGAAGATCTGGCCGTGAGTGACGCGCATGATGTTGACCGCGGTGGAGTCGAACTCCTGGCCGCTCTTGGAATCCACCGTTGCCACGAACTGCTGCTGTTGTGGCGTGGCCTGGTTCGGCAGGGTGATGTTCAGCCCGGGGGCAATCTTGCGGCACATCGCGTCGAGTCCCGCGTGGCCGACGATGAGGTGCTCGCCGGCCTCCTTCATCTCCTTCGTCGTGCCGCGTTGCATCGCCATCTCCCCCAGTGGGTACTCCCACAGTCCGGCCGAGCGGACCTTCACCACGAAGTCGCGATCTGCCTCGGTCAGCGGTCCCCACTGGGTGTTGGCGATGATCCTGGACGCGTTCGTCGAGGCGTTCTGGATCCCGAGCATGGACGGGTAGGCGAGCGCGGAGAGGGTGAGTACCAGCGCCCCGCCCACGAAGACGGTGCCGATCGTGTTGCGGGAGATGGGCATTGCGACTCCTGACGTGAACGAGCTGTGTGTCAGGTGGTACGGGTGCGGAGTGGGAATTTTTCATTGCACTGGGTTAATTTCGGACCGTGCTTCACGGTGTACATCGCAGGTTGACGCTCTTTGGGCTCGGTGGCTGGGCGTGCGTACCGTCACTGCGGAGGACCCCCGCGCGTCGACGGCGGCGGCCATGTACCAGCCGGGTGGGACGGAGACGCGTCGTCGGGCACGCGGGCGGTGACTGCTGAGTCGGTGCGCCGGATGATGTCGAGGGCGACGGAGCGCTGGTCGAAGTTCGCGAGGTGGGTGGCGGATCCGGGGAGGATGAGCCGTACGCGGCTGATGCGGATCGGATCGGTGGTGCGCAGGACAACCCGGCCGCCGTGTTCGACCTCGGCTCTGCCGCCGAAGGCCAGATCCGGGCGCCCCGGTCGAGATAGGGAGGGGAGAGGAAGCGGAGGGCCTGACGGCGCGCGGAGAGCGGCTGCCGCACTGTCGTTTCCCCGCCGCTCGCGAATTCCGCCACGGTGGCCGCCCTCACGGCCGGGCCCCGAACGCCGCCGGTCGCGGTTCAGTTGACCCATGCTCCGGTGTCCGGCTTGGGTGCCCATGGGAGTTGTCGTGCTCCCTGGCCTGAAGTCCAGGGATTCCGGCCTGGGTCGTTTGACCCTTCCGGGGGCTTCCTGCTTCACCGCGCTGTGCGGGCACGTGTGCCCGTCTTACCGGCGCTCCACAGGCGTTTGGCGTCTCCGCCCGTCCGGTGGCGACGATGCGGCGTCCTTCGAAGAGAACGTTACGGGCTGCGTTGTGGTCGCGGTCGTGCACGGTGCCGCAGGCCCCGCACCTCCACTCCCGCACGTGCAGGGGCTTGGGGCCGTCCCTAAATCCGCAGGCCGAGCAGACCTGCGAGGACGG
>NZ_VZRB01000077.1 GCF_008806595.1 Streptomyces luteolifulvus
CGAGGCCGGACACCGCGAGGTCTTCCACGTACACCGCTTGGTTGTCACGAATGATCTGTGTGGATGCCTTGTGGTGCCAGTCCCGGCGCCGGTTCGCCACCTTGGCGTGCTGGCGTGCGACCTTGATGCGGGCCTTGGCCCGGTTCTTCGATCCCTTGGCCTTGCGGGACAGCTCCCGCTGAAGGCGCTTGAGCTTCTTCTCCGCCCGGCGCAGGAAGCGCGGGCTGTCGATCTTGCTGCCGTCGGACAGCACGGCGAAGGCGGACAGGCCGAGGTCGATACCGGCGTCGGTCTCCAGCTCGGGCAGGATGTCCGGCTCGGTGTCCACGACGAAGCTGAGGAAGTACCGGCCACAGCTGTCCTTGGTGATGGTCAGGGAGGTGGGTTGGGCCGGAAGTCGGCGCGACCACGTGACCTTGAGGTTGCCGACCTTGGCCACGTACACCGTGCCGTCGCCCTGGAGGGAGAAGGCGTTGGTGTTGAGGCGGATCGACTGCCGGGTGTCCTTCTTCGACTTGTAGCGGGGAGGGCCCACCTTGCGGCCCTTCCGCTTGCCGTTGACCGAGTCGAAGAAGTTCTTGTAGGCGGTGTCCAGGTCGCGAAGGGACTGTTGCAGGATGACCGCCGACACCTCGGCGAGCCAGGCGCGTTCCTCGGTGCGCTTGGCCTGGGTGATGCGAAGCCGGGACAGCTCGGCCGACGTCACGTACGCCAGCCCCGCCGCGTGCGCTTCCTTCCGGTCGCGCAGGCAGTCGTTCCACACCACGCGGGCACACCCGAACGCACTGGCCAGCGCACGGCACTGGGAGGTGTCCGGGTAGGCCCGGTAGTTGTAGCGGAGCTGCATGACCGAGATCCTACTACGATTGGTCTCATGGATACTCAGAACGAGTATAGGCGTGGCAGGCACGTCGTTTCGGCGATGCATGTGCACTTGGTCTTCGTGACGAAGTACCGGGGCGGGGTGTTCAACGACGAGATGCTGACGCGCTGCGAAGAGATCATGCGCAAGGTCTGCGAGGACTTCGAAGCGGAGCTGAAGGAGTTCAACGGCGAACGCGATCACGTCCACCTCCTGGTGCACTACCCGCCCAAGGTCGCCGTCTCCAAGCTGGTCAACAGCCTCAAGGGCGTCTCCGCCCGCCGGATACGGCAGGAGTTCACCGGCCGGATCAACCGCGCCGTCATGCACGGGCACCTGTGGTCGCCCTCGTATTTTTCCGCGTCGTGCGGCGGAGCACCGTTGGCGATCGTCCGCCAGTACATCGAGCAGCAAAAACGTCCGCTCTAACGTGCATGTCAGAGCAGTCTTGAGATGCATTCATCCCCGGCGTGAACGCCGGGGCTTTCTGCAAGAGTCCCGGTAAGACTGCATCGAAGCGACCCTTTCAGTGGCCGACGTCGTGGTTGCCGGCTTCGACGAGTCCGCTCTCATAAGCGAAGATCACGATCTGGATCCGGTCACGCAGACCGAGCTTGGCGAGGATGCTCGACACATGCGACTTGACGGTCGCGGAACCAATGAACAGCTCTTCGGCGATTTCTGAGTTGCTCGCGCCCCGAGTGACGGCGATGACGATCTCTCGCTCGCGTTCGGTGAGTCGCCCCACGCGTCCCGCAGCGGCTGTGCTGACGATTCGCCGCTCTGCGAACTGGTCGATGAGCCGCCGAGTGATCGACGGCGCCAGCAGCGCCCCGCCCTCGGCCACGGTGCGCACGGCGGTGGCGAGCTGCTCCGGCGGAATGTCCTTGAGGATGAAGGCGCTGGCCCCGGAGCGCAGTGCCTCGTAGACGTATTCGTCCGGGTCGAACGTGGTCAGGATCAGTACACGCGCGGCCCAGTCGGCCTCCGCCAGGATCCGGGAGGTCGCCTCGAGGCCGTCCATCCCGGGCATGCGGATGTCCATGAGGATCACGTCCGGACGATGTCGGCGTGCTGCCTCGATCGCCTCGAGCCCGGTCCCCGCCTCGGCCACGACCTCGATGTCGTCGTGGATCCGCAGAATCATCGTGAAGCCCCGGCGGACCAGCGCCTGGTCGTCGGCGACGACGACGCGGATGGTCACGCGGGCCCCCCTTGTGTGGGCAGATGGGCGGTCAGCCGGAATCCGCCACCGGGCCGTGGTCCCGCGTCGAGACTGCCGCCGAGCAGGAGGGCTCTTTCCCGCATGCCGACGATCCCGTGGCCGCCCACACCCTCGCGGGCGGCGCTCGACACGGACTGGACCGCGGTGCTTCGGCCGTAGTCAAGCACCTCGACGGTGATGCCGCGGCCGCACTTTTCGTGCTGGAGGCGCACCTCGGTGTGAGTCCGCGGTCCGCTGTGCTTGAGCACGTTGGTCAGTGCCTCCTGAACGATGCGGTACACCGAAAGCTCCACGCGGGCTGGCAGGGGAGTTTGGATGCCGTCGGTGACCGAGACGTCCAGCCCGGCCTCGCGGACCTGCTCGATGAGCCGGGGCAGATCGGTCAGACCAGGCTGGGGACCGAGCCCGTCGCGCTCGGCCTTCGGGCGCAGCACTCCCAGCAGGTGCCGCAGCTCGTCCAGCGCCTGGCGTCCCGCTTCCTCGACCGCCGTCATCGCTTCAAGGGCGCTGTGGGGATCGTCGGCAGCCACCATCCGGGCCGCGCCCGCCTGCACGGTCATCATGCTCACCCTATGGGCGACCACGTCGTGCAGTTCACGGGCGATGTGGGTGCGCTCCTCGGCGAGGATCCGCCGTGCCTCGGCGGCCTGCTCCTGGCGGAGCTGGGCATTGCGCTCGGCGCGGAGCCGCAGGCGTCGGCCGATGTACCAGGCCCCGGACATGACCAGGCAGCCGAAGCCGATCTCCCCCCAGGGGACGGAGTGGAGCAGGCCATCGATCGTGACCGCGGCGACGGCCGTGACGACGCCGAGGGGGCCCCACCGTCTGTCGTCGGCGTGCCGCCCCATGCTGTACAGCGCGGTGATCACGATCCCGCCCAGGGTGGCGTAGCTGCTGCCCAGCGTCGGGGCCCACGCCGCGAGCGCCACGCACAGGACCGCGACCGGCCTGCGCCGACGCCAGTAGAGCGCCGCGCCGGCCACCACGAAGAGCAGGAGGACCGGCAGGGGGACGTCAGTGATCGGGCGGACGGCCATGGCGTCTCCCGGAGCGTCCTCCAGGAACGTCGCTGCCAGGAACATAAAGATCGCGAGGCTGGCGTCCGCGACCCTCGGCCAGCGGACGAAGGGGCCGTGGAACCTGACCGGCACGCTGCGGACCGGCGTCTCGGCAGGCTGCGCCGTGCGGTTCATCATCGCTCCATCAAGAGGCGTCCGGTGCCCTGACCTCGATCGTCAGTGCACCTGGCAAGCCATCGTAATTCCAGGTCGCAGACGTAGTCACCATCCGGCAGGCGGATCCTGCTCTCCGCCGCCAGGGGGAGGTGCCGCGTCGGTTTCCCCGCCTCGGGCGGGGCGCCGAACCCCTCCGGCGGCCGGGGACAGCAACGGCGACGGCGCCCACGATGGACCCACCCACGATTTCCGCCACCGACGCTGCAAAGACACGACGGGCGGCAGCCATCTGACAGGAGCCCACGCATCCATGAACCGATTCACCCGTCGTATCGGCGACGCGAGCGCCCGCTGGCCGTGGGTCACGATCGCCGCATGGGCGGTCGCCCTCCTCCTCGTGCTGCCCCTGGCCGGCACGGCAGGCGGCTCGTTCGTCGACGACCTGGTCGCTCCCGGCAGCCAGAGCGAGGAGGCGATGGAACTGCTCGAAGAGCGCTTCCCGGAAGCATCCGGAGGCAGCGCCATGGCGGTCTTCGCCGCACCGGAAGGGCAACGACTCGAACGCCACCGGCCCGCCCTCGACACGGCGGTCGCCCGGATCGCGGAGGTGGAGCACGTCGCCACGGTGACCGATCCCTTCACCGCCGGCACGATTTCGCCCGACGGACGTATCGGCTTCGCCCAGATCACCTTCGATGTGCCCCCGATGGACGTCGATCCCGAGCAGATCAATGCTCTGACCGGTGCGATCGAGCCCGTACGGGAGGACGGAGTCGTTGCCGAACTGGGCGGTGACGCCATCTTCATCAATGCCGAAACGCCGACCTCGGGTGCGGAGGCGGCGGGCCTGCTGACCGCACTGATCATCTTGGTGGTTGCGTTCGGCACGATCGTGGCCGCACTGGTGCCCATGGCGCTCGCCCTGGTGGCCGTCGCCGTGGGTCTGGGCAGCATCACACTGCTGGCCAACGCCATGGACGTCTCCACCGCCGCCCCCACCATCGGCGCGATGATCGGCCTGGGCGTCGGCATCGACTACGCCCTGTTCATCGTGGCCCGCTACCGCGAGAACCACGCCGCCGGCCAGGACAACCCCACCGGCCTGTCCAACGCCATAGCATCCGCAGGCGCGGCCGTCCTCTTCGCCGGCGGCACGGTCATCGTGGCGATGGCCGGCCTCGCGCTGACCGGCCTGGGCTTTCTGACCTCCATCGGCCTGAGCACCTCGCTGGTCGTTCTCTTCGCCGTCGCGACCGCCCTCACGCTCCTGCCGGCCCTGCTGTCACTCCTGGGCGACCGTATCCACAAGCGACGACTCCTGGGCCGCAAGCGTCCTGTCAAGAAGTCCGAGGACACGGCATGGTGGCGTTTCGCCCACCGCGTCTCCGGCCGGCCGTGGCCGTACCTGATCGTCGCCTCAGTAGCGTTGCTCGCGCTGGCGGCCCCCGCGCTGCGCATGGAGACGGGCTTCCCCGACGCGGGCAACGACGCGACCACCACCACCCACCGCCGCGCCTACGACCTGCTGGCGGAGGGCTTCGGTCCCGGCTTCAACGCCCCGCTGCTGGTCGTCGCCGACCTGCGCAGCCCCGGCGTGGACGCCCGGGACATCCCCGCGCTGTCCGAGCGCATCGCCGCCGACCCCGGCATCGCCGCGGTCGACGGGCCCCGGACCTCCGCGGCCAAAGACACCGTCGTGCTGCCCACGCTCCCCACCACCGGCCCCGCGGACGCCGCAACCTCCCACACCCTCGAGCGCATCCGCGACCTCGTCCCCGACAACGTCGCCGTATCCGGCATGACCGCCATGACCGACGACCTCACCCGGCAACTCGCGGACACCCTGCCGGTGTTCGTCGCCGCGATCCTGGTGGCATCGTTCCTGCTGCTGATGCTGGTGTTCCGCTCCATCGCGATACCGGTGAAAGCCGCCGTGATGAACCTGCTGTCCATCGGCGGCGCGTACGGCGTCGTGGTCGCCGTCTTCCAGTGGGGCTGGCTGGGAGACCTGTTCAACCTCGAGGGGACCTTCCCGATCGCCTCCCCCCTGCCGACGATCTTCTTCGCTGTCCTGTTCGGTCTGTCCATGGACTACGAGGTGTTCCTGCTCTCGCGCGTTCGCGAAGAGTACGACGCCACGGGTAACAACACCGAGGCGGTGGCGCGCGGCATGGCGGCTACGGGTCGCGTGATCACCTCCGCCGCACTGATCATGACGGTGGTGTTCCTCAGCTTCGTCGCCAACCCTTCCCCGCTGGTCAAGATGATGGGCCTGGGCCTGGCGACCGCGATCGTGCTCGACGCGACGATCGCCCGGATGGTGCTCGTTCCCGCGGCCATGGCGCTGATGGGGCGCGCCACCTGGTGGCTGCCCCGCTGGCTCGAGCGTCGGCTGCCCCGCATCAGCTTGGAGAGCGCTGACGTCCCGCCTCAGCCCGAGCCGGTACTCGCCCCCACCTCCGGGAGCAGCTGATGCCACGGTCCCGGCGTGCTGCGACCTACTCACAAGAGACCACCATCAACGAGGAGTTCTCCATGAAAGCCGTCGTCCAGGACCGGTACGGCTCCCCTGACACTTTGGCCATCAGGCAGGTCCCCCAGCCGGTCCCCACCGACAACCAGGTACTGGTAAGCGTCCGCGCCGCCGCGGTCAACGCCTACGACTGGCACGTCATGCGGGGCGACCCCTACCTCGCGCGCGTCATGCTCCCTTCCGTGTTCGGGCGCAGTGGCCCCAAGAAGAAGATCCGCGGCAGAGACTTCGCCGGCCGGGTGGAAGCAGTCGGAAAGGACGTCACACGATTCCGTCCCGGAGACGAGGTCTACGGTGACCTCGGCGACGACAACGGCGCTTTCGCCGAATACGTATGCGTTTCGGAAGAGATGGCGGAGCGTAAACCGGCCAACCTGACGTTCGAGCAGGCGGCCGCGATGCCCCTCGCGGGGAGCACCGCCCTCATGGGCCTGCGCGATGTGGCAGGGGTGAAGCCGGGCCAGAAGGTCCTGATCAATGGCGCGTCAGGCGGCGTGGGAACGTTCGCCGTACAGATCGCCACGGCATTCGGCGCGGAAGTGACCGGCGTGTGCAGTACCAGAAACGCGGACCTGGTCCGGTCGCTCGGCGCGGAGCACGTCATCGACTACACCCGGGAAGACTTCACACGCAACGGACAGCGCTACGACGTCGTCTTCGACCTGGTGGGCAACCGGACATTGAGCGAATGCCGGCGGGCCCTGGCACCTGCGGGAACGCTCGTGCTGTCCGGCGGCGGCACTTCCAACGGCGTCAGCCTCATCGGGCCGATGGGAGTCATCCTCAGGGGGCAGACGCTGGCCCCCTTCGTCCGCCGTCATCGTCTACGCGTCCTCACCACGACGCCGCGCAAGGAGAACCTGGCGGCGCTCAGGGAGCTGGCTGAGTCCCAGGCGATCGCCCCGGCCATCGATCGGACCTACCCGTTGAGCGAAGTACCCGAGGCCATCCGCTATCTGGAAGGGGAGCACGCACGCGCAAAGGTCGTCATCACCCCCTGAGCGCGACCAGCACGCATGGCGGCGATCGTGGAGACGGGGCAGCACCTTCGCTGCCCCGTGGCGCCAAGCAGGAGTGGCTCGGCTTCGTCGACTCCGGCCTGCCCGAGGGCGACCCGCTGCCCCCGCTGCCGGAGGGCTACTCCCCTGAAGCTGTATGCTGGTCGTGCCGCCCCCGGCCGCCATTCCCCGGAGCCCATCCACGAGTGGAAGATGTGCGCCGTGGTGTGGCGCTACACGAGGCGTCGAAGAAGATGTCCTTGACCTGTCCGATGTCCTCGCAGGCGAGCGTCACAACCGGCTTGCCAGTGATCTCGCCCGCCCGCATGTCGACGGTCATGGCCGTCGCCCTCCCTCTGACGGAGCCAACGGCCCTGGGCGATGACCCCGACCGACCAAGCGCCTTGCCTGCAGGGACACGAAGTACGGCGGTCACGACGAGCCCGGGGGCGATGATGAGCCGTATCCACCATTCCATTTCCGCGGCCCCTTTGCTTACGTGCTGGAGGGTGCCCTCTCTTCCGCTCCGGAGGGGTTCTGTGCTGGTGTGCGCGATACGGGTGGGGTCACCGAGTTGCGGCGGGCAGTGCCCGCTGATCCGCGAGGGCGATGGCCAGTGCCCCGGCGGCCGTCGGGTGCAGTGGAGCACGGTCTGCCGGTCCCTGAACGTACGGCTGGTCGGCGCACAGTCCATCCCGGCGAAGTCGGGCCGCACCGGGGTGAAGCCTGCGTCTCGGCTCCCTGCAGCAGTACGGTGTTGAGCGCCGTCAGCCGTGAGCGCAGACCTCTACCTCCCGCAGGCCCGGTCGTCACGGGACGGGGCCGCCGCGCAGAGCTTGACCAGCTCGGACCATCGCACGTCGTTGGCCCCGACACTGACCACCACGACGGGCGCCTCAGTAGCCCGCTGGGCCTGGGCGAGCTGTGGCGGGGCGACTTGGTCGCCGAGAATCTGTACCCCGAGGACGCCGTCGCGGATCGTGTCCGCGGAGCAGGCGAGGTTGAGCACGCGCCAGTCGTTGGTCCGGGCGAGGAGCTGCGGATAGGAGTCCGCGCTGCGCCGACAGGCGCGGTCCGGTCCGGTGATGTCGGGCAAAGGGCGGTTCCCGGCGCCCGCGGCTGTCGAGTCGCCCAGGGCTACCGCGTGAACACCACCCAGTGGCGGGCCTTCGGCCCTGGGAACCGGGGTCACGGGGCTGTCGCCGATCAGACCCTGCAGCGACCGTACATCCCGCAGGGCCCGAGGGGCGTCCAAGGCCAGCAGAGAGGAGCCGACGGCATTGATCGCGGTCACCAGGGCGACGCCGCTGGCAAGCAGGAGGATCGCTCGGCCCGGAGGCATGCGGCGCAGGCCCGTCCAGGCGGCCAGGGGCAGCAGAAGAAGCCCGACGGCGACCGCGGTCTCCCACACTCCGTAGCGGATCCAGCCCGCCGCCGGCTTCCGCCCCACCTCCAGGGTGAGCCGGTCGTGGTCGCCGGACCGCAGGAGACGGGCGACCTCGGTGGGCCGTGGGGCCGCCGTCGACGCAGGGAGCGGGACCTTGTCCGGACGTCAGGGCCGAAAGACCCCTTGGACGGCGACTGCGCTCGCGGGAGCGTGGGCGGAAGTACAAGCCACGGAGGTGACCATGACCAGCCAAGCCAAGCCCCCACTGATCGTTGTGGGTGTCGACGGGTCGGAGGCAAGCCGGGCGGCGCTGCGATGGGCAGCCCGTCAGGCGGCGCTGACCGGCTCGCAGCTGCGCCCCGTGCATGCGTGGCGGCTGCCACCCACCTACGGCATACCGGCGGACTACGGGGACACCGACTTCGAGAAGCAGGCACGTGAAACCTTGCTGCGCACCGTCGAGGAAATCCTGGGAGAGCATCCGGGCGTGGCCGTCGACCCCCAGGTCGTGGAGGGCCATCCGGCGGCGGTGCTGACCGAGGCGGCTCGGCACGCCGACCTGCTGGCGGTCGGCAGCCATGGGCACGGCGCCTTCACCGGCATGCTTCTCGGCTCAGTCAGTTACCACTGCGTGCAGCACGCGACCTGCCCCGTCCTCGTCGTACGCCCCGACGGCCGCTGACCTCTCCATGGGAGTCAGCCTGCAGCTCGTTGCGATGCTCGTTGAACGGGCCCGGAACGATGGTCTGCAGCTGGCTGGCGAGGGCCGGCTGTTGCAGCTGCCGACCAAGCGGGTGCTGGAGTCTGCCCCGGAAGGCGAGATCACCGACCACGTCGGCTGCGAAAAGCACGACCCGGGCGGGAAGAACGACGGCAACAACCGCAACGGCACCGGGGCGAAGACCGTGCTCACCGACGGTGGCCCGGTTGAACTGAGGGTGCCCCGCGACACCACCGGCACCTTCGAGCCGCAGATCGTCAAGATGCGGCAGCGCCGCCTGACCGGCGTCGACGAGGTGGTGCTGTCCTTGTCAGCGAAGGGTGACCATCTCCACCGTCTGAGGCGCCCCGAAGTTCTCGGACAGCGGTCCCCATAGGATCGAAGTCCAGAACGGCGGAGAGAGCACGTGGCACAGAAGCGTAGGAAGTTCAGTCCTGAGTTTCGGGACGAGGCGG
>NZ_VZRB01000078.1 GCF_008806595.1 Streptomyces luteolifulvus
ACCGAACCCGCAGCCAACTCCCGTAACCCCTCGACAAGTTCGGCACGATCCGCACCCGCCACCACCGCACGATGCTCAAACACCACCCGCTCAGCAGCCAGCGAGAAAGCCACATCCTGTGCGGACAGCGACGGGTGCGCCTCCAGGTAGGACAGCAGGCGGTCGGCCTGGTCGCGTACGGCGGCCGGACTCCTGCCGGACAGCACCCAAGGGACGACGGGGAGGGCGACCTCGGCCGGATCGGCTTCCTGGGCTTCCTCGGCCGGGGCCTGTTCGACTATCACATGGGCGTTGGTGCCGCTCACACCGAAGGCGGAGACGCCCGCGCGGCGGGGGCGGCCGTCAGGCGTGGCGGGCCATTCGCGCGCCTCGGTCAGCAGCTCGACCGCACCCGCCTCCCAGTCCACATGACGGGACGGCTCGCCCACATGCAGCGTCCTGGGCAGCACACCATGACGCATCGCCTCGATCATCTTGATCACACCACCGACACCCGCCGCCGCGACAGAGTGACCGATGTTCGACTTCAGAGAGCCCAGGTAGAGCGGGCGCCCGGGGGGACGCCCCTGACCGTACGTGGCCAGCAGCGCATGTGCCTCGATCGGGTCGCCCAGACGCGTGCCGGTGCCGTGCGCCTCCACCGCGTCCACGTCACTCGTGGTCAGACCGGCGTCGGCCAGCGCGGCGCGGATCACCCGCTCCTGCGACGGCCCGTTCGGCGCCGTCAGACCATTGCTCGCCCCGTCCTGATTGACCGCCGTACCCCGAATGACCGCGAGGACACGATGGCCCTTCTTGCGGGCGTCCGACAGCTTCTCGACGACGAGCATGCCGACGCCCTCGGACCAGCCGGTGCCGTCCGCGTCGTCGGAGAACGACTTGCAGCGGCCGTCGGCGGCCAGGCCACGCTGGCGGGAGAAGTCCACGAAGCCGCTCGGCGAGCCGTTGACCGTCACCCCGCCGGCGAGGGCGAGCGTGGACTCGCCCGAGCGCAGCGACTGCACAGCCATGTGCAGGGCCACGAGGGAGGAGGAGCAGGCCGTGTCCACGGAGACGGCCGGGCCCTCGAAGCCGAAGGTGTACGCGATACGGCCCGAGGCCACGCTGGAGAGCTTGCTCGTCATGAGGTAGCCCTCGAGTTCCTCGGGGCCCTCGCGGTCGAGGTAGCTCTGCTCCACGAGCCCGGCGAACACGCCGGTGCGGCTGCCCTTGAGGGCCGCCGGGTCGAGGCCGGCGCTTTCGAGGGCCTCGTAGGCGGTCTCCAGCAGGACGCGCTGCTGCGGGTCCATGCCCAGGGCCTCGCGGGGCGAGATGCCGAAGAAGGACGCGTCGAACTCGGTGGCGCCGTCCAGGAAGCCGCCCTCACGGGTGTAGGACTTGCCTGGCTTGCCGGGCTCCGGGTCGTACAGGTCCTCGATGTCCCAGCCGCGGTCGGTGGGCCACGGGGTGATGCCGTCCACCCCGTCGGCGACGAGCTTCCACAGCTCGGCCGGAGTGGTCACCCCGCCCGGGTAGCGGCACGCCATGCCGACGACGGCGACGGGCTCGTCCTCTGCCGACTCCAGCTCGGTGATCCGCTGCTTGGCCTTGTGCAGATCGGCGGTCACCCATTTCAGGTACTCGACCAGCTTCTCCTCGTTGGTCTGTCCCTTGGCGGCGTCGGGGGTCTGCTGGGTCCGGTCGTTGGACTCAGTAGCCATGCTGGTTCGTTTCTCCTCGGTTTGGGCGGGGGCGCCGGTGCGGCGCCCCCGCCGAGGTTCAGTTCGCGGAACGGCCGAGCTGGTTGTCGATGAAGGCGAAGAGGTCGTCCGCCGAGGCAGACTCGATCGACTCGGCGACGTCGGCCACGTCGTCCTCGGGTGCGTCCGCCTCCGTGAGTCGCGCCAGGAGCGCCTGGAGCCGGGCGGCGACCCTGGAGCGGGTCTCCTCGTCGTCGGGGGCGTCGACGCCGAGCAGCGTCGCCTCCAGGCGGTCGAGCTCCTCCAGGGCGGGGGTTCCGCCCGGTCCGCGCTCCGCCTCCATACGGTCCAGGAGGTGGGAACCCAGTGCCTGGGGGTTCGGATGGTCGAAGACGAGCGTGGACGGCAGGCGCAGCCCGGTCTGGGCCATCAGCCGGTTCCGCAGGTCGACCGCGGTCAGCGAGTCGAAGCCGAGGTCCTGGAAGGCGCGGTCGGCAGCCACTTGGTGGGCTCCGGCATGGCCGAGTACGGCAGCGATCTCGCCGCGGACCAGGTCGAGCACGATCTGCTCGCGCTCCGGGCCGGGCAGTGCCGCCATCCGCGCCTGCAGCGGTGCGGCGCCGGTGGCCCCGCCGCCCGCCTCATCGGCGCTGTTGGCGGCGCCCCGACGGTCCGGCAGCGGGACCAGGCCGCGCAGCATCGCGGGCACCTGTCCGTGCGCCCGCAGGGCCGCGAGGTCCAGGGGCAGGGCGATGAGTTGGGCTTCCCCGTCGGTGAGCGCCGCATCCAGCAGCTGGAGGCCCTCCTTCGCAGGGATGAACCGGAACCCCTCCCTGGTGTAGCGCTTACGGCCGGCTTCGCCGAGACCGGCATTGAGTCCGCCTCCGATCTCGTCGGCGTCCCACAGGCCCCAGCCGATCGCGGTGGCCGCGAGGCCCTGCGCGTCGCGAAGTCCGGCCAGCGCGTCGACGAACGCGTTGGCGGCAGCGTAGTTGGCCTGGCCGGCACCGCCGGTGACGCCCACGCTGGACGAGAACAGCACGAAGGCGGACAGGTCCATGTCCTTCGTCAGTTCGTGCAGGTGCCAGGCCGCGTCCGCCTTGGGCCCGAGGACGGCGTCCACGCTCTGTGTGGTCAGGTCGGAGACGAGCGCGTTGTCGAGGACGCCCGCCGTGTGGACGACCGCGGTGAGGGGATGCTCGGCGGGTATGTCGTCCAGGACTGCCGCGAGTTGGGCGCGATCCCCTGCGTCCGCGGCCACCGTCCTGACCGTGGCGCCCGCCTCGGCGAGCTCCTTGACGAGGGCGTCGGCACCGGGCGCTGCGGCGCCTTCGCGGCTGAGCAACAGCAGGTGCCGTATGCCGTGCCCGGTCACCAGCCGGCGGGCCACCAGAGCGCCGAGTGCACCGGTGCCGCCGGTGATCAGAACGGTGCCCTCGGGGGCCCGGGCGACATCGGCGCCCTCGGTCCGGGCAGCGCCGGAAGCGCTGCGCCGCAGACGCGGCAGGCGGATCTCGGCGTTGCGGACGGCGGCCTGGGGCTCGTCGGCGGCGACGACCGCCGAGAACAGCGCGTCGAGGTCTTCGGGCGCGCCATCACCGCCCGGCTGGTGCTCCACGTCGACGAGGTAGATCCGGCCCGGCGCCTCCGCCTGCGCGGAGCGCAGCAGGCCCCGGACCCCGGCACCGGCCATGTCGGCGACTGCCCCGACTCCCGTGGTGACGGAACCGCGCGTGACGACGACCAGCGGAACCTCGCCGAGACGCTCGTCGGCCAGGTACTCCTGGACCACGGCAAGGGCCTCATGGACGCGCAGGTGCAGCGCGTCGACCACGTCGGCATCCGCCTCGGCGTGGACCCACATGCGCAAGGCGTCCACGGGGGCGCCCGCCGCGATGGCCACCGCCGCGTCGGCGAGGGTCGGATAGGTGGTTCCGCCGCCCTCGCCCGCTCCCAACTCGGCCCAGCGCAACGGGGTTTCGGCCGCAGGCAGGTCGGCGCTCGCCCACTCCGTGCGGTACAGCGGCAGCACCGCGCTGCCGACAGCGGTGAACCGGTCGTACGGTACGTCCTCGAAGACCATCCTGCCGACCGTGAGGACCGGCCCGCCGGCGGCGTCTGTGAGCTGGACCGCGAGGGTCCGCTCGTCCAGGGTCTGCCACCGCACGCGTACGGCCGTGGCGCCGCTCGCGTGCAGCCGCACGTCGTGCCATTCGGCGGGGACGAGGACGGTACCGGCGCGGGCCGGAGCGATCGCGTCGGCGACCTCCACCTCGTGGAGGGCCGCGTGCAGCAGCGCCGGGTGCAGTGCGTGGCGGACGGCGTCCGGCAACAACTCGTCGGCGAGTGTCACCTCCCTGCCACCGGCGCCGTCGACGTCCAGCTGCGGCAGGGGGGCGGCGGACAGGGTGCCTTCCGCGTACGTGGTCCAGTGGGCGCCCTCGTCGGCGGGACGGGCGTACACGGTGAAGGCACAAGTGCCCGGCTCGTCGGTGTCGACGAGCGCGACCTGGATCTCCGTCGAGGTGAGCCGGGAGAGCACTAGCGGGGTGTGCACCTTGAGCGAGGCCAGCGTGTTCAGGCTCAACTCGTCACCGGCGCGCACGACGAGGTCCACCAGCGCGGCGGGAGGCAGCACCGGGGTGTCCAGGACGGCGTACGCCTCCAGCCACGGGTGGGTCTCGCCCGAGACGCGGCCGCTGAACACCACCCCTTCGCCGCCCGCGAGTTCGACCTTGGAGGCGAGCAGCGGATGGCCCAGCGCGGACACGTCGGCGGGCTCGTGGCCCGTGGCGACGGCTGTGTGCTCCAGCCAGTAGCGCTCGCGCTGGAAGGCGTAGGTGGGCAGGGAGACGGAGCCGGCGGCGCCGAGGTGGGCCGACCAGTCGACCTCGACACCCGCGGCGAACGCCCGGCCGATGCCGGAGACCACCGTGACGGCCTCGTCGCGGTCGCGCCGCAGCAGGGGTACGGCGGTGGCGGCATCGGCAGTCTCCTGGGCCAGCGCGGTCAGGACGGCGTCCGGGCCGATCTCCAGATACGTGCTGACTCCGGCCGCCTCCAGCGACGCGATCGCGTCCGAGAAACGGACCGCGCCCCGCAGCTGTTCCACCCAGTAGTCCGCGGTGGTCAACTCCTCGGTGGCGAGGCGGCCGGTGAGGGTGGAGACCAGCGGGATACGGGGTTTGTCGAAGGTGACGGTGGACGCGATCTGCCGGAACTCGTCGAGAATGCCGTCCATGTGCGGGGAATGGAACGCGTGCGAGACAGTCAGCCGCGTCACCCGCGTTCCCTTGGCCCGCCAGTCCTCCATGACCTCCACGACAACGTTCTCGTCGCCGGAAATCACGGTGGCGCGCGGGCCGTTGACCGCCGCGACGGCGATGTGTTCCTCGCCGTGGGCCAGGAGGGACCCGCGTACCTCGTCCTCCGTGGCCTGGATCGCGGCCATCGCCCCACCGGACCGCGCGGCCTGCATCAGACGACCCCGGGCAGCCACCAGCCGCGCCGCATCCTCCAGCGAGAACACACCGGCCACATACGCGGCCGCCAGCTCCCCGATCGAGTGACCCGCCACAAAATCCGGGACGATCCCCCACGACCGAACCAGCCGGAACAGAGCCACCTCGACCGCGAACAACGCCGGCTGCGTGAACTCCGTACGATCCAGCCCCACCCCGTCCGCAATCACCTCCCGCAGCGCACGCGGCAGAAACACATCCAACACCGCCGCCACCTCATCAAAGGCCGCGGCAAACAAAGGGAACGCCTCATACAGCCCCAGGCCCATCCCCAGCCGTTGCGCGCCCTGCCCGGTGAACAGGAACGCCGTCCCACCCGAGGAACGCACACCTGAAGCCATCGAACCGGCCGCCACCTCACCCAATCCCTTGGCGAGTTCGGTCCGATCCGCACCCGTCACCACCGCACGATGCGCAAAGGCAACCCGTTCAGTAGCCAGCGAGAAAGCCACATCCTGCGCGGACAGCGACGGGTGGGCCTTCACGTGGGCCAGTAGCTTGGCGGCCTGGTCGCGCAGGGCCTGTTCGGTCTTGCCGGACAGCACCCAGGGGGTCACAGTCGGCTCGCGACGCAGAGCGGTCTTCTCCGCCGAGGCTCCAGCGGCCGCGGCCGCGGGAGCCTCTTCGATGACGACATGGGCGTTGGTGCCGCTGATACCGAAGGAGGAGACGCCGGCGCGGCGAGGTCGGCCGTCTGCCACGGGCCATTCCCGCGTCTCGCTCAGCAGCTCGACTGCGCCTGCCTCCCAGTCGACATGACGGGACGGCTCGCCCACATGCAGCGTCCTGGGCAGCACACCATGACGCATCGCCTCGATCATCTTGATCACGCCACCGACACCGGCCGCGGCCTGAGAGTGACCGATGTTCGACTTCAACGAGCCGAGGTACAGCGGCTTGTCGGCCGACCGGTCCCGGCCGTAGGTGGCCAGCAACGCCTGCGCCTCGATCGGGTCGCCCAGACGCGTGCCGGTGCCATGCGCTTCAACGGCGTCCACGTCACTCGTGGTGAGACCGGCGTTGGCCAGAGCCTGACGGATCACCCGCTCCTGCGACGGACCGTTGGGCGCCGTCAGACCATTGCTCGCCCCGTCCTGATTGACCGCCGTACCGCGAACGACCGCCAGGACACGATGGCCGTTCTTCCGGGCGTCCGACAGCCGCTCGACCAGGAGCAGACCAACACCCTCCGACCAGCCGGTGCCGTCCGCGTCGTCCGAGAATGCGCGGCAGCGGCCGTCGGTGGACAGTCCCCGCTGGCGGGAGAACTCCACGAAGGTGGTGGGCGTCGCCATGACCGTGACACCGCCGGCGAGGGCCAGGTCGCACTCGCCGTTGCGCAGCGCACTCGCGGCCATGTGCAAGGCCACCAGCGACGACGAGCAGGCCGTGTCCACGGTGATCGCCGGACCTTCGAAACCAAAGGTGTACGACAGACGGCCGGAGGCCACGCTGCCCGCGCTGCCCGCGGCGAGGTAGCCTTCCAGTTCCTCGGGGACGGACCCGGTGGTGGTGGCGTAGTCGTGGTACATCACGCCGGTGAACACGCCGGTGCGGCTGCCACGGAGTTCCGCCGGGACGACACCTGCGTTCTCCAGAGTCTCCCAGGCCGTCTCCAGCAGCAGGCGCTGCTGCGGGTCGGTCGCGAGGGCTTCGCGCGGCGACATGCCGAAGAACTCCGGGTCGAACAGGTCGGCGTCGTGCAGAAAGCCGCCCTCACGGACGTACGAGGTGCCCGCGTGGTCCGGATCCGGGTCGTACAGCTTCTCCATGTCCCAGCCACGGTTGGCCGGGAACTCGCTGACCGCGTCGACGCCGTTCACCACGAGGTTCCACAGGCCCTCGGGAGAGGACACCCCGCCCGGGTAACGGCACGCCATCCCCACAATCGCGATGGGCTCCAGGGAGGCTGAGTCCGCCGTGACGACGGCGGCCCTTGTGTCCTCCTCTTTGGTTTCGAAGCCGAACAGCTGGGAGGCCAGGTGCGAGGCAAGAACGGTGGAGTTGGGGTAGTCGAAGATCAGCGTGCTCGGCAGGCGCAGTCCGGTCGCGGTGTTGAGCTGGTTGCGCAGCTCGACGGCGGTCAGCGAGTCGAAGCCGAGGTCCTGGAAGGCACGTTCGGCGTCGATGGCGGACGGGTCGGAGTGGCCGAGAGCATGGGCGACCTGGGCGCGCACGAGGTCGATGAGGGCCTGGGCGCGCTGGGCCTCGGGCAGGGTGCCGAGGCGCTGGGCGAGCGAGGAGGGGCCATCGCCGTGTGCGTCGCTCGCGCGGCGCGGACCGGCTGGAACGAGCGCCCGGAACAGCGGGGTCGGCGGCTGCCGCCGTGCGCGAAGGGCAGCGGTGTCCATGCGGGTGACGGCCAGGACCGGCTCGGTTCCCGTCGTGGCCGTGTCGAACAGGTCCATTGCTTCGCCGGCGGCGAGCGGGAGCAGGCCGAGGCGCTTGATGCGCTGGAGGTCGGCCTCGCCGAGCTCGCCGCTGATGGTGCTGGTCCGGTCCCACAGGCCCCAGGCCAGGGAGACGGCGGGCAGTCCGAGGGCCGAACGGTACTGGGCCAGCGCGTCCAGATAGGTGTTGCCCGCCGCGTAGTTGGCCTGTCCCGCATTACCGATCAGACCCGCGATCGAGGAGTA
>NZ_VZRB01000079.1 GCF_008806595.1 Streptomyces luteolifulvus
AGGCGCCGTACAGCGCCCGCTCCCGCTCCACCAGCAGCTCCAGCGTCGGCGACGCGGTCACCAGCTCCCGCAGCGGATACCGGGCCAGCACCGCATCCACCTCCGGCGTCAACGCCGCCGCAAGGCGGGTGGCGACCGGCAGCGAGTCGTCGCGGACGGTCCGGGCGGCGGCCAGGACCGCCGCACGCGCGGGGCCCTGCGGCACTCCGGCGGCCAGACGTTCGTAGAGCTCGGCGCCCTCCTCCAGGACCAGTCCGGTGTCGATGCCGGCCGGCACCTTGATTCGGGCGGTCCGGCGCCAGGTGGTGACCGGATCGCTCCAGGCCTCGACACGGTAGGTCCAGCGGCCCTCGGCGTCCGGGGTGACCTCGGCGCCCCAGCGGTCCGTGCCCGGGGCCAGTTCCCGCATCGGGGTCCAGGGGCCGTGCGTGCCCTCCGGGTCCGTCAGTACGACGTTGGCCGCGACCGCGTCATGGCCCTCGCGGAACACGGTCGCGGTGACAAGAAACGTTTCTCCTTTCACTGCCTTGGCGGGGCGCCTGCCGCACTCCACGGCCGGACGAACATCACGTACAGGGATGCGGCCGATGGCCGGGATCGGATTCATGGGTGTCACCTCCGCCGTGCTGAAAGCCGGGCCTGCTGGCCCGGCCGGGGATGGAACGGTGCCGGGAGGGGTCACCTCCCGGCGTGGGAACGCCGGTGCCGCCTCGGCGGGCCTCTCCGGGCGAGGCTGCCCGGCCGGGGCCGCTCGTCCTGCTCGCGCAGGTAGGTGGCGGGTGTGGACCGGAGATAGCGTTCGGCGGCGTCCGCGGCCTCGCGCGCGCACCGCTTCCCCATCAGTACACAAAGGGTGTAACCCGAGTCCTCGAAGGTGGCCCGCGCGGCGTGGTCGGCGGGGGACGCGAGCATCATGCGCTCCCAGGCCCGGTACCGCCGCAGTTGCCGGGCGACTTCGGCTTTGGCCGGTAGCAGCATGGCGCCGTTCACCTTTCAGGGGCTCGAACGCACGTCTCCCGACCGTCGGGCGGCGGCCGTGCACACAGGCACGGAACGATCCGTTACGGGCATCGAGGTCTTCACTCATGGTGCACGCGCGAACACGTGGCGTCTTGTTGGTTCTTCAACTACCTCGCTGAGGTGCTCGTGTTGCACGAATGGCGTAGCTCTCTCACTCTTGAGCTTACTCAGGAGCGATCAGTGCTCACGTTCCGTGGTCGGGGCCCAGTCCCCGAGGGGGCAGGAGGAGCGAGAGCCTCGCCGGTGAGGAGCCAACGAGATGAAGACCGCAGTGCCCTGCTACTACCACCTCGACGTGGAAGTCAGCCCGGAACGGGTGGGACAGGTCAGCCGCATCATGGCCGCTCACCTCCGGTTCTGGGACCTGGAGACCCTGGTCGAGCCCGTGTGCCACAGCGCCGAGATGCTGCTGCAGGCCATCGACGAACACGCGACGGACAAGAACACGTCCATCGAGATGTGGTGGAACGGCCAGCACCTCATCACCGCGATCGGGGGCAACGACCGCGACCTGCGCCCGGACCAGGACCTCCGCAGCTGCCTGGAGCGCCTCGCCGCGATGAGCGACGGATGGGGCTGCTGCGCCACCGACACCGGCAGCAAGGTCATCTGGTTCTCGCAGCGTGCCCGCGCCGGCGAACGCGTCCCGCTGGTGCCGACGGCGCCGGCCCCGAGCCTGCGCGAGGGGCTTCAGGTGCCCCGCGAGGAGGTGCCGGCCGCCATGCTGGCCGGCCCGGCGAGTACGGGTGTCGGTGTGCTGGAGGGCGCGCGGTGACCGCGCGCCGCAGCCGGCAAGGGGTGTCCGCCTGGAGCGGGCACCCCTACCCGTTGGGCGCCGACTTCGACGGCCGGGGCACCAACTTCGCCCTGTTCAGCGAGGTCGCCGAAGCCGTCGACCTCATCCTCGTCGACGACCACGGCAGACACCGCCGTGTCCCGCTGACCGAGGTCGACGGCTTTGTGTGGCACGGCTATCTGCCCGGCGTCGGACCCGGCCAGCGCTACGGCTACCGGGTGCACGGGCCCTGGTCCCCGGCGCTCGGCCAGCGGTGCAATCCGGCGAAGCTGCTCCTCGACCCGTACACCCGGGCCGTGGACGGACAGGCGGACAACCACCCCTCGCTCTTCGAACGCGCACCGGAGGGCCCCTCCCGCTCCGACAGCGCCGGGCACACCATGCTCGGTGTGGTCACCGACCCGGCCTTCGACTGGGGCGACGACGCCCCGCCGCGGCGGCCGTACACCGACACCGTCATCTACGAGGCCCACGTCCGCGGGCTCACCCGGACCCACCCCGAGGTGCCCGCGGAACTCCGCGGCACCTACGCCGGCCTCGCGCACCCCGCGGTCGTCGAGCACCTGACCGCGCTGGGCGTGACCGCCGTCGAACTGATGCCGGTGCACCAGTTCGTGCAGGACGGTGTGCTGCAGGACCGCGGACTGGCGAACTACTGGGGCTACAACACGATCGGCTTCTTCGCCCCGCACAACGCCTACGCCGCTCACGGCACCCGCGGAGAGCAGGTCACCGAGTTCAAGTCGATGGTGAAGGCGCTGCACTCGGCCGGCCTCGAAGTCATCCTGGACGTGGTCTACAACCACACCGCCGAGGGCAACGAGCGGGGTCCCACCCTCTCCTTCCGCGGCATCGACAACGCCTCGTACTACCGCCTGGTGGACGGCGACTGGGGGCACTACTACGACACCACCGGCACCGGGAACAGCCTGCTCATGCGGCACCCCTACGTGCTGCAGCTGATCATGGACTCGCTGCGGTACTGGGTCACCGAGATGCATGTCGACGGCTTCCGCTTCGACCTCGCGGCCACCCTGGCCCGGCAGTTCCACGAGGTGGACCGGCTGTCGGCGTTCTTCGACCTGATCCAGCAGGACCCGGTGATCAGCCGCGTCAAACTGATCGCCGAGCCGTGGGACGTGGGGGAGGGCGGCTACCAGGTGGGCAACTTCCCGCCGCTGTGGTCGGAGTGGAACGGCAAGTACCGGGACGCCGTACGGGACTTCTGGCGAGGACAGCCGCACTCGCTGGGCGAGTTCGCCTCCCGGCTGACCGGCTCCGCCGACCTGTACGCGCACAGCCGCCGCCGGCCGCGCGCCAGCGTCAACTTCGTCACCGCGCACGACGGGTTCACCCTGCACGACCTGGTCTCCTACAACGACAAGCGCAACGAGGCCAACGGCGAGGGCAACCGGGACGGCGAGAGCCACAACCGGTCCTGGAACTGCGGTGCGGAGGGCGCGACCGACGACCCCGCCGTCCTGGAACTGCGCGCCCGTCAGCAGCGCAACTTCCTGGCCACGCTGCTGCTGTCGCAGGGCATCCCGATGCTCAGCCACGGCGACGAACTCGGCCGCACCCAGCGCGGCAACAACAACGCCTACTGCCAGGACAACGAGGTCTCCTGGATCGACTGGGCCGTCACCGGCGAGCAGCGCGACCTCACCGAGTTCACGCGGTACGTCATCGGGCTGCGCGCCGCCCACCCCGTGCTGCGCCGGAGCCGGTTCTTCCGCGGCCAGCAGGTCAGGCGCGCGGGCCGGCAGCTGCCCGACCTGGTGTGGCTGCTGCCGGACGCGAGCGAGATGACGGACGCCGACTGGCAGCGCTCCGACGCGCACAGCGTCGGTGTCTTCCTCAACGGCGACGCCATCGCCGAACCCGACCCGTGCGGCCGGCCCGTGGTGGACGACTCCTTCCTCATTCTGTTCAACGGCTGCTGGGAGCCGGTCGACTTCCGGCTGCCGGACGTCACCTACGGCGAACGGTGGACGACACTCGTCGACACCGCAGAGCCGCAGGGCGCCGACGAGTCGGAGCACAAGGCGGGAACGGGCCTGACCGTCGAGTCCCGCAGCCTGGTGCTGCTCTCCCGCCCGCCCTCCCGTCCGGCGCGCTGACGTCCCGGATCAGCGCTCGCGGCGCGCGGTCACCGTGAACTGGGCGCCGTCCGGGTCGCGCAGGACGACCTCCTCGCCGCCCTTGGACAGGACGCTGCCGCCGTGCTGCTCCGCGGCCCGCGCGCAGGCCGATACGTCCGACACGGTGAAGTGGACCTGCCAGTGGGGGCGGATCGTGGGGTCGGGGGCCGACTCCAGCGCCCCCGACACGATGCGCGCGACGACGTAACCCTGACTGCGCAGCACGACCTCGCCGCCCTCGTACCGGACCTCGCAGCAGCCGGGACGCGACGACGCCCAGTCGAAGATCTCGCCGTAGAAGATGGCGGCGTCGAAGGCGTCCCGTGTGTGCAGTCTGATGAAGACGGGTTGAGCGCGCCGCCACTTCTCCCAGTGGGAGATGAGCTCGCCCTCCCAGATCCCGAAGGTGGCGCCGTCCCGGTCGGCCAGCAGCGCCGCCCGACCGGGCGGGAAGGAGATCGGGCCGACCGCCGCCGTACCGCCGCGCTCCTGCACCCGCGCCACGGCGTCGTCCGCGCTCTGCACGGCGAAGTACGGCGTCCACGCCACCGCCATCTGCCACATGGTGGCGACCCCGGCGATTCCCGCGACCGGCGTTCCCCCGGCCAGCGCGACCCGGAACTTCTCGCCCAGCTTGGCCGTCTGCCATCGCCAGCCCAGCACGGCCGTGTAGAAGTCCTCCGTGGTCTTCAGGTCGCGGCTGGTCAGGCTCACCCAGCAGGGTGCGCCGAAGACGGAGTGCGTGGAGACGACGTCCGTCGTGCCACCGGGGATTCTCGAGTCGTGCTTCATGGCAGTCGCGTCCTGGTCTCGTCGGCCTGTGCCACCGGGCGGGTCTCACCACCCAGTGTCCGGCCGGAACCGCTCGGGGCGCCTGCCGAGTACCCCCGCGGCGGCGTCGAAACGGTGGCCGGCGGCCCTCCGGCCCGGTGGCACGGCGCAGGACGAGTGACACGATGGACGCGTGGCATCGGCACCGCACGACCCCGGCGACGAAACGGACCGTATCTTCGAGCTGCAGGAAGAAGTCGAGCAGCTGAAGGAGGCCGTTTCCTCGCACGCCGTGGTGGACCAGGCGATCGGCATGCTCGTCGCGCTCGGCAGAGTGACGCCGGACCAGGGGTGGGAGGTGCTGAAGGAGGTCTCCCAGCACACGAACATCAAGCTCCGCAATGTCGCGGAACTGATCCTGGTCTGGGGACGGACCGGGGACATGCCGCCGACCGTCGGGGCCGAACTGGAAGCGACGCTCGACCGGTACGGGCCCACGCAGATTCCGGAGGCACCGACGGAGTGAGGGCGCCGTCCGGGTCGGCCGGGGTCAGCCGGCCTCGGCGAGCACCTCCTCGCGCAGTCGGTCGAAGCAGCTGCTGAGCAGGCGGGAGACATGCATCTGCGAGATGCCGAGCTGCTCCGCGATCCCGCTCTGCGTCATCCCCCGGAAGAAACGCAGGTAGAGGATGGTCCGCTCGCGCTCCGGCAGCGCCTCCAGGCAGGGCGTGACGGCCACACGGTCGACGACGACGTCGAAGCGCGGGTCCGGCCCGCCGATCGCGTCCGTCAGGGCGTAGCCGTCCGTGCCGGGCATCTCGGCCTCCAGCGACAGCGCGGAGAAGCACTCCAGGGCCTCCGTGCCGGTGCGCACCTCGTCCTCGCTCATCCGCGCGTACGCCGCGATCTCGGCGACGGTCGGAGGCCGCCCCGGGATCGTCTGCGAGAGCTCCTTCTCGGCCTGGCGCACCCGGTTGCGCAGATCCTGGACGCGACGCGGCACATGCAGCGACCACAGATGGTCACGGAAGTGCCGCTTGATCTCGCCGGTGACGGTGGGTACGGCGTACGCCTCGAAGGCGGTGCCGCGCGCAGGGTCGTAGTGGTCGACGGCCTTGACGAGGCCCAGCGCCGCCACCTGGTACAGATCCTCGACGGACTCGCCGCGTCCCCTGAAGCGGACGGCGATCCGTTCGGCCATGGGGAGCCAGAGCCGGATCAGCTCGTCCCGGAGCGCCTTGCGCTCCGGCCCCTCCGGCAGCCGCGCGAGCCGTTCGAAGTCCTTGGTCGTGTCGGGGGCGTCGTCGTGCGGGTGCGCCTTCGTTCTGGTGGTGACGCGCATGGCGCGCACCTCCTCAGCAGGTGCTGGCGGGACAGACACCATGGGAGGCGCGGACGGGGACCTGACGGAGGACACCGGGACCGGAGGCCGGCTCCCACGGACGTGCCTCCTGTCCGAAGCACTGCAGTGCCGATTCCCGCGGACGATGGTTCCAAAACAATTCCGCGAAAACGGTGACGCAGTGCGACGGGGTGATTCTGAATCGTCGCCGAACGACGCGGAGGAATTGCACAGAGAGTGCACGATCCCGAATTCCACGGGATTCGTCGCATGAAATTCCGTACGGTGCTCGGGAAAGCGCGGCGCGGGCCGCTGATCCCCGGCGGACCGGCCGTCGGCCTCGCCCCGACGACCCGGAGGGGTGTGCGGCAGCGCCTGCGGCGGCCGGGCCGCCGATCTTGGCCGGGAACGTGATGTACGGCACGCCCCCGGACACCGTTGTCCCCCCGGCGCGCGGATTCTCCCTGCGCACCCCCTTGATCAGCGATCAAGGGGGCGAATTCGCTGGCCACAGCGCATTCCGCTCATTTGACAGTGCCCTGAGCGCACAGATAGGAAGCAGCTCTCTGAGGTCGAAGAGGTGCACTGTGTACGAGCCGAACGTGATCGGGGACTGGCATGAGTACGACGAGCATGCCGGTCTGCGCGTCCGTGTCCACCGCCTGGAGGCGTCCGAGCCGCCGCGTGGACGGGACGACGCCGCCGACGGGCTGACGTACTTCAGTGTGCGGGTCACCGTGGAGAACCGCGGTCTGCGCCATTTCGGCGTTCACCTCGAAGACGGTCAGATCGATGTGCGCCTCGGCCCCGACGGCGAGAGCGCCTTCATCGACTGGCGCAATTCGCAGTTCATCGAGGGCTTCGACGTCTACCCGCTGCGCCGGGCCACCGCCGTGCTGTACGCGGCCGGGCCGGAGGCGTCGCTGAACCAGATCGACGTGCAGATCCAGGTGCGCGTCGACGACGAGTGGACCGGCCGCCGGCTGTGGGCGGGCGGCATCGGCGTCGGCCTCGACGAGAACCGTGCTCACCAGGGAACGGTCCGGGACAGCCTGGCCCACCAGGTGAGCAACTTCCTGCGGGACCAGGCGGAGGAAGGCACGGCCTGACGGCCCACCGACCGCGTCCCCAACCTCACAGGGCGACACCCCCTAGGGCCTGTCTGGAGTCGTGATCAATCGGCTGCTTGCAGGAGATCTCCGAGCCAGATCATCGAGGCGCGGAGTTCGAGGCCGGCGAGGTAGCTCTCGGGCGTCTTGTCGAAGCGTGTGGCGATGC
>NZ_VZRB01000008.1:0-49551 GCF_008806595.1 Streptomyces luteolifulvus
AACGGCTCGATCAACTTCCACTGTTCGTCGGTGAGTTGCCTGCGCGTCACGGTCTTCTTCCTACCGGATCCGCCTTCCAGACGGACCCGGATCGGCAAGATTGATCACGACATCACACAGGCCCTAGGCGGCACATTTGTCAGCCCGGTCCGGGCAACTCAGCCCGGTCGCGGCACCTACAGCCCGTCCGGCGTTTGAGGACGAGGCCGTCCAGGCCGAAGCGGGGCCTGGGGGCGGCAGCCCCGGCGACGCCCACACCAACACGGGTGACCTGCCACAAACACGGGTCACCTTTCGAGACGCTCCTTACTGCCGGAGGTCCGCTCCGCATAGCATCGGCCTCCGCATGAACACCACGACGCTCTGGCACATCACCGGCTGGGAGTTCGCCGCGCTCGCCTTCGCGGCCCTCCTCGTCGGTTTCTCGAAGACCGCGGTGAGCGGTGCCAACACGGTCAGCCTCGCGATCTTCGCGGCGGTCCTGCCGGCCCGCGCCTCCACCGGCGTCCTGCTGCCCGTACTGATCGCCGGGGACGTGTTCGCCGTCCTCACCTACCGGCGGCACGCGCACTGGCCCACACTGCTGCGGCTGTTCCCGGCGGTCGCGGCGGGCGTGGTCGCGGGCACGCTGTACCTGATGCGGGCGGACGACGCGATCGTACGGACCTCGATCGGCGCGATCCTGCTGCTGATGGCCGCGGTGACGGTGTGGCGCCGCCGCCGCTCGGCCGGCACGGAGCCGGATCCGGATGCGGTCACCACCCGGGCGGGCCGCGTCAAGGCCCGCTCGTACGGCGTCCTCGGCGGCTTCACCACGATGGTCGCCAACGCCGGTGGCCCGGTGATGTCGATGTATCTGCTCTCGGCGGGCTTCCGGAAGCTCGGTTTCCTCGGCACCTCCGCGTTCTTCTTCCTGATCGTCAACCTCTCCAAGGTCCCCTTCAGCGTCGGCCTCGGCCTGATCGACGGACGTTCGCTGCTGCTCGACGCGGCGCTCGCGCTGTTCGTCGTGCCCGGAGCGCTGCTCGGCACCTGGGCGGTGAGCAGGATCAACCAGCGGCTGTTCGAGCGACTGGTGATCGCGGCGACGGTCGTGGGTGCCGTACAGCTACTGCGCTGACCGGCGCAGCAGTGCGGGCAGGTCCGCGAAGGAGTCGATCACATGGTCGGGCGTGCCGCCGGCGGCCCGGTGGGTCTCCGGCAGGTACTTGCCGGTCTTCACGAGAACCCCGGTGATCCCGGCGCGCTGTGCGGCCAGGACATCGGACTCGATGTCGTCCCCCACCATCACCGTCTCGTCGGCGCCGACGCCCAGACGAGCCAGCGCCGCTTCGAAGAACGCGGGCGACGGCTTCCCGGTGACCTCGGCCTCGGTGCGGGCGGCCTGCTCCAGACCGATCAGGAACGCGCCCGAGTCGAGCTGCAGCCCGTCCTCGGTCCGCCAGTACAGATTGCGGTGCATGGCCACCAGCCGTGCCCCGCGCTGGAGATGGCCGAAGGCGCGGTTGAGCGCCGCGTAGTCGAACTCGGGCCCGGCCCCGCCGACGATCACGACATCCGGCACGGTCCCGGAGTCCGTCGCGTCCAGGACGGTCACACCGTCGAGGTCCTCCCCGATGTCACCGCTGTTCAGCAGGACACACCGTGCGCCGGGACTGCGCTCGGCCAGATGCGCGGCGGTGACGGCCGGCGCGGTCAGGATGTCCTCGGTGGCCACCCAGAACCCCGCGCTCTCCAGCGTCGCGGCGATCGACGCCCGGGTCCGCGAGGTCGTATTGGTCACCAGCGCGAGGGCGAGCCCGGCCTCCCGGAGCTCCCGCAACGCCTCCACCGCACCGGGCAGCGGCTGCCACGACACGGTGAGGACCCCGTCGATGTCGATCAGTACGGCGCGCACGGATTCCATGCCCGGACGATAGCGCTCGCGCGGGACCTCGTACGCTCGTCGCCATGTCGCCCCACGTCCTCGTCCTCGGCGGCACCGCCGAGGCGCGCGAGCTGGCTGCCGTGCTCGCGGCACGCCCCGGTGTCCGGGTGACCACGTCCCTCGCGGGGCGTGTGTCGCGGCCGGGGGCGCTCGCCGGGGAGGTACGCGTCGGGGGCTTCGGCGGGGCCGAGGGGCTGGCCCGGTGGCTGCGTGAGCAGCGCGTGGACGCCCTGGTCGACGCCACCCACCCGTTCGCGGAGACGATCACCGCGAACGCGGCGCGGGCCGCGGCCGCCACCGGGGTCCCGGCGGTGGTGCTGCGCCGGCCGGGCTGGCGGCCCGGCCCCGGGGACCGCTGGCACCCGGTCGACTCCCTGGGCGCGGCGGCGGACCTGCTGCCGCGGTTCGGCAGCCGGGTGTTCCTGACCACGGGCCGGATGGGCCTGGCGGCCTTCGCGCACCTGACGGACCTTCACTTCGTCGTCCGCTCCGTGGAACCGCCCGAGCCGCCGGTTCCGCCGCACAGGGAAGTGCTGCTGGCGCGCGGCCCGTTCACCGTGGCCGACGAGTCGGCACTGCTGCGCGAGCACTGCATCGACGTACTGGTGACGAAGGACAGCGGGGGAGAGGCGACAGCGGCCAAGCTCACGGCCGCACGCGAGCTCGCGCTGCCCGTCGTGGTCGTACGACGGCCGCCCCTGCCGGACGGCGTGGTGGCGGTGCCGGACGTGGCGGGCGCCCTCGACGAGCTCGGCCTCGGCCCGCCGTGACGACCGGGCCCGCAGCCGGTGCCGTACGCCTCAGTGGTTCTTCGGGTGTCTCCGCAGCAGATACGTGTCCATGATCCAGCCCTTGCGCTCGCGCGCCTCCGCACGCAGCCGCTCGATGCGGGGCGCGGCCTCGGCGATCGGGCCCGAGGCGAGGATCTCGTCGGGTGTGCCGATGTAGGCGCCCCAGTAGATGTCGAGGTCCTGGTCCGCGTACTGCCGGAAGGTCTGGTGGGCGTCGAGCATGACCACCACGTCGTCCACACCTTCCGGGAAGCCCTCCGCGAGCCGCCGCCCGGTGGTGATCTGCACGGGCCGGGCGACCCGGTTCAGACCGGTCCGGTGCCGGGCGACGAGCGCCGAGACACTGCTGATGCCCGGCACCACGTCGTACTCGAAGGCCACCGAGCCCCGGTCGAGGATCTCCTGAAGGATCCCGAGCGTGCTGTCGTACAGCGCGGGATCCCCCCACACCAGAAACGCGCCGCTCTCGTCCTCACACAGTTCCTCGGCGATCAGCCGCTCGTAGATGTCGGCGCGGGCGCTGCGCCAGTCGCCGACGGCGGGGGAGTAGGCGCTGCCGCCCGCGGTCCGGTCCCGCTCGGGGTCGCGCGCCTCCACGACGCGGTACGTCCCCTCCGGTATGTGCGCGTCGAGCATGTCCCGGCGCAGCCGGACCAGGTCGTTCTTCACCTCGCCCTTGTCGAGGACGAAGAACACGTCCGTGCCGCGCAGTGCCTTGACCGCCTGCAGCGTGAGCTGGTCGGGGTCGCCCGCACCGATACCGATGACATGAATCTTTCGCACGCCCCGAGTCTGCCGCACGGCACCGACAGCGGGGACACCGAGTCCGGGCCGCGCCCGCTACCCCCGCAGCCGCGGCGCCCGCGCGGCCGCGTCGACGACCCCGCCGCCGTCCGCCAGGAGCGCGCGGTCCTCCACGTCCCGCGCGAGGCCCCGTGCCCAGACGGTCAGCCCCGCCAGATCCATCCCGTGCGGCCGTCCCCGCCCGGAAGCCGATGCCCATGCCTCCACGGCCGCGGCCCCGCGTCGCAGCAGCCGCGCCCCGCCCGTGACGTTTCCCCGGGCGGCGTGCGTGAGCCCCACCGCGAGCTGGGCGAGACCGCGCCACAGCTCGCGTTCCTCCTCGGGCCCCGACTTCCAGGCGTCCTCGAACACCTCATGGGCGTGGAAGGGCTTGCCCGCGTCCAGCAGCTCCTGCGCCTGGGCGACGGTCTCCTGCGGTGTGCGCGGGACGCCCTCGGGCTGGCGGGCGACGCCTTCCGTGCCGTAGGGCAGGGGCCGCCCCAGCCCGTCCCGTGGCCGGGCGTTGCGGGCCCGCCCCTCGCTGTCGCGGTCCCGCGCTCCCACCGGCCGTCCTGAGGATGTGCTGCCCATACGCCGATTGTGCCCCGCCCGTGACCCGCTTCGGCGACGCCCCCCGCGTGAGGTAAAGTGCTGTTCGCGCGATCACGCGGGTCACCGCGGGAAGCGCACCGGGACGTGGCGCAGCTTGGTAGCGCACTTGACTGGGGGTCAAGGGGTCGCAGGTTCAAATCCTGTCGTCCCGACGGTGTGGAGGGCCTTCGCGGGCGGCAGCCTGCGGGGCCCTTTCTGCATGTCGAGGCCGGTGCGGCTGCTGACGCCAGCTACCCCTCACCCCGCGTGAACCGGTCGAGCAGGGCGTCCAGCCCGGCGGCCAGGCCCTCGGGCCCGCCCGGGTCGGCGAGGGCCGCGGCGGTCTCCCGCAGCGTGGGCAGCTCCTGGGGCGACAGCCGGTGCAGGCCCAGGCGGAAGGCGGGATCGGTCTCTTCGGGGTTGTCCACCATGGGGCGCAGTTCCACGGACACATAGCCGAGCAGCCAGGCGGTGAAGGCCCGGAAGACGGCGGAGGTGGCGGCCTCGTCCAGCCCGGCTTCCCGGAGCAGGGCGAGCACCCGCTCGTGTTCCTTCAGGACCGCCGGCGGCCGCCGGACCAGCGGGACGGCCAGCATGCGGGTGGACAGCAGCGGCACGGCCCGCGGATGGGCGAGACAGACCTCGTACATCGCCCGCGCGATGCGGTGGAGCTCGCCGCGCCATGCCTTCTCGGTCGAGGCGGCGTTCTCGGGCTCGGCGCCGAGCCGGTCCTCCAGCTCCAGGTAGAGGGCCTCGACCAGGCCGTCCAGCAGGGCGTCCTTGCTGGACGCGTACCGGTAGAGCGCCATCGCCTCCACGCCGAGCTCGGCGCCGAGCCGGCGCATGCTCAGCGTCGAGAGTCCTTCGCGGTCCACGAGCTCCAGGGCAGCGGCCAGGACCCGTTCCCGGCTCAGCCTGCCGTACCGCCCGCGGTCGCTCGCGCGCCGGGCCGGGTCGGCCCCCGAGTCTTGCGCCATCGTCTCTTCTCCCGTCCTGTCCGCTCACCGCACAACGAATCTCGACAGTACGTATACAGCGTAAACATACACGCCTGCCCATGGCAGGTCCAGGATCTCAGCACACAGGACACCAGAGCCGCCAACTCGCCCGACGCGGGCCGAGATGCCCGGCATGTACGCCCCGCCTAGCATCGGTCATGGGCACGTGGGTCCTCGGTCCGCGAGCGTCGTCCTTGCGGGACCCGTACGCCCGGCAGGAGAAGGCCCGTGAACGCACCCGCTGTCCTCCTGGTCGACACCCCGGCCGGTCTCGCGCACATCACCACCCCGGCGCCACGTGACGTCTGGTGGGACCTGGCCGGCCAGGACGCGCACACCCACGTCACCCAGACCCCGGCCTGGCTGGACGGCCTGTGCGACTCCGGGCCCTACCGGGACACGAGCCGCCTCTACGAGTTCGAGGGTGGCCGTCGGCTCGTCCTGCCCCTCGTCGGCAGGAGGCATCTCCCGCAGCGTCTGGACGCGGAGGAGTCCTGGCCCGTCGACTGGGGCATCGGGGGGCCGGTGTGCCCGGGAGAGGCGAGCCCGGCGGAGGCGCGCGCGGTCTTCGACGACCTCGCGCGGCTGCGCGCCCTGCGGGTCGGTGTACGGCTGCGGCCGGCGGATCAGGCCGTCTGGGCGAAGGCCGCACCCGCGGGCTTTCGTCCCGAGCCCCACATGACACAGATCGTGAACCTCGACGGTGGCTTCGGCACCGTCTGGGAGAGCCGCTTCCGGCCTCATGTGCGGCGCCAGGTCCGCCGCGCCGAGCGCTCGGACGTCGAGGTCGAGGTCGACCGCAGCGGCCGGCTCGTTCCCGTCTTCTACGAGCTGTACCAGAAGTCGATTCTGCGCTGGGCCGAGCAGCAGCACGAGCCGCTCGCGCTGGCCCGCTGGCGCAGGACCCGGGCCTTCCCCGTGCGGCGGCTGGCGGCGGTGGCCTCCCGGCTCGGCGAGGGATGCGCGATCTGGATGGCCTGGCGGGCCGGTGAGCCCGCCGGGGCGCTCGTGGTCCTCCGCCACGGCGGGCACGCCAAGCTGTGGCGCGCCGCCATGGACCGGGAACTGGCCCATCCGGTCCGTGCCGTTCCGCTGCTGTACCGGTTGGCGATCGAGGATGCGTGCGCGGCTGGCTGCCGGGCCTTCGACATGGGGGAGTCCACCCCGGGATCCTCCCTCGCCCAGTTCAAGGAAGGCTTCGGGGCGGAAGGCCTCCCCTCGCCGCGCTACCTCCGCGAACGCCTTCCCGTCTCGGCGGCGGAGCGCCGGCTGCGGACCGCGGTCAAACGCGTGATCCGCTTCCGGGACGCCTGACCTCGCGCCTTTCAGTCGTTCGCCCATACGTCGACGGGGTCGGCCTCGGCGCTGTGCTCCAGCGGTTTCAGCTCGTAGGCGTCCATCAGCGTGCGCAGCAGTCCGTAGAGATTGTTCGGCTGGGTGTTGCTGCCCCGCTGGACATGCTCGCCCGCCAGGATCGTGGGGATGTGATTGGGCCCTTCCGAGTCGTCCTCGTCCCAGGTGACGACCAGCAGACTGTTGTGCTTCATCGCCCAGTCGGCGTAGTCGCCGAGGTTGTCCCGCAGCCAGGTGTCCGCCTGCCGCACGCTGCCGTCGTGCATGTCGTTGTTCAGGTCCGGGACGACGAACGAGATGGTCGGCAGCTCGTCGAAGTCACGCGGGAAGTCGGTCCACGGGCGGTTGAGGGAGGCGGGAAGGTTGGTGAAGTTCACCCAGGGGTTGTGCCGGCGCACATAGGCACCGCTGCTGCAGCCGGTGAAGCCGACCCGGGGCAGGCCCTCCGCATAGCCGACGAAGGTCAGGCCGGCCTGCAGGAGTTGGGAGGCGAGATTGCGGGCCGTCAGCGTGTGCGGGCAGGAATTGTCGCTCACGCCCTGGGTGGAGCCCGAGAAGAGCGCCAGGTAATTGGGCTGACTCGGATGGGTGATGGCGAAGAACTGGGTGAGCGAGGCACCCTGCCGGGCCAGTTCGTTGAGGTACGGGGCTTCCGGGCTGCCGATGACGGCGTCGAACGGCTGGTTCTCCTCGATCACCACGACGATGTGGTCCGGACGGGGGATTCCCTCCTGGGCCGATGAATTGTCACAGCCCGCTGTCGTCAGGAGCAGCGCCGTCACGGCCGCCCAGGCGACGAGCCCCCTCGCGATGAGGCGTCCCGGTCCAGGTCGTGCACTCCTCGGTCGTGGCCTCACCGCTCTCCCTCCCGGAACCCGTCTCGACACCCGGCTTCTGTGACGGTTACCCGCTGCCGCTTGCAGCGATCGCCAATGACGTCACAATCGGTACTAATACCTCATATCGGTCGATGCGGATCGCTGGTGCGGAGCAATGGGCGGGAGTGACGTCAGCCGGTGTGGACAGGCCGGATCCGGGAGGTCGCACATGAGTCGCGTCAACGCCCCCTTCGGCGATGGGGTTCCCGGGGAGATCTCTTCATGGGCAAGCTCCCGACGCTGACGAACGGGCCGATGGCCGCCCTCACCAGCGCCGTGAGACGGTGGCCCGGCTCGGGAGCCACCGACCGGCGCGGCTCGAACCGGACCACACCCCGCCAGTGGACCGCACGCTGCGTCCTCCCGGTGGCCCTCGCGCTGTGGCTGCTCTCCCTGCGCCATGTGGACCTCGGCGGAATGCGCGACTACGGGCTGCTCCAGGTGCTGCCGGTGCTCTTCTGGGTGGCCCTCGCCCTGCTCACCCTCGGCTTCTGCCTGGCGCTGACCGACCGGCGGACCGCCGGCGGCTGGTTCGCGGGCTACGTCCTGGGCCTCATCGCGGTCATCCACGCGACCCCCACGCTGCTCTTCCCGACTCTGCGCTACAGCTGGGCCTGGAAGCACGTCGCCGTCGTCGACGCGGTGATCCGCAACCGCGGTACTGTGCCGCACGCGGAGAAGCTCGACATCTACAACCAGTGGCCGGGATTCTTCGACCTCAACGCGTTCTTCATGCAGGCGACCGGCCTGGACTCGGCCCTCGGCTACGCGACCTGGACCCCGCCCGTCTTCAACGCCGTACTGCTCGCCCCCCTGCTGCTGCTCTACCGGACGGTGACCCGTGATCGCCGGCTGATCTGGGGCGGAGCGTGGATCTTCTACTCGTGCTCCTGGGTGGGACAGGACTACTTCGCCCCCCAGGCCTTCGCGTTCCTGCTTTTCGTGACGGTGATTGCCCTGGTCATGGGGCAGTTGCCCACCTCCGCCCTGTACCGTCCCGGTGACATCCGTACGGACCGATGGCCCGTCGGCCGCTTCGTGCTGCTCGTACTGGTTCAGTTCGCCATCATCTGCTCGCATCCGCTCACACCACTGATGCTGCTCAGTGCGCTGGTGGTGCTGTCGATTCCGCGCCGCAACCGGCGCGTGGTGCTGCCGGCCCTGGGCAGTGCGCTGGTGCTGACCGCGGCCTGGGATGCCACCGTCGCCCGGCCCTACATCTCGGACAATGTGCACGACTTCCTGGGCTCGTTGCTCCAACCCGACAGCAACGTCGTCTCCGGGCTGGCCGCGCTGGGCGCCGCGCCACCGGGCCAGGTCGTGGTGTCCTGGGTCGACCGGAGCCTGTCGGCCGCCGTGTTCCTGCTGGCGGCCATCGCCTTCCTGGCCCGGCCGTGGGTCCGCCGCACCGGCCTGCCCCTGCTCGTCCTGGCTCCCCTGCCGATCCTGACCGCGAATGCCTACGGCGGAGAGATGATCTTCCGTGCCTATCTGTTCGCGCTGCCCGCAGCTGCTTTCCTGATCGCGGCCCTGCTCTTCAAGTGGGGCAAGCGGCCGCGCCTGCGCACTCTCGCGCTCTTCCCGCTGCTGCTGGCGCTGCTCGGGGGGCTGGTCTTCGGCTACTACGGCAAGGAGGCCGCGGACTACTTCACGAAGAGCGAGGTCGCCGCCGGACGCTTCCTCGCGGCCACCGCTCCCCCCGGGTCCACGATCGTCTCCCTCACCTCGACCGTGCCGGGACTGTATCTGCGCTACGACGAAAACCTCCGGGTGCAGCTGGACCAGCAGGACATCGAGGACCGGCGGCGCCTGGTCAGGAACCCGGTCGAAGGTCTGGAGCCGTTCGTCGAGGGAGCCACGCCTGCCCGGCCCGCCTACATCATCCTCAGCCGCGCCCAGGCCGCCGACACCTACCTGAGGGGGGTCCTGCCGGCGGACACCATGCAGCGCGTGCAGTCGGCCCTGGCGAAGGGCTCGGGTTACATCCCCGTCTACCGCAGCAAGGACGCCGTGGTCTACCGGTATCAAGGCACGAAGAGCGGAGACGGGTCATGATCCCCCTGCGCTGGGTACTGGCGCTGTCCGGCTGGGCGGCCCTGGCGGCGGTGACCTTCCTGCCGGACGGCGGCGTCCTGCGCGTCGCGGCGGCGACGGCGTTCCTGGTCGTCTGTCCCGGGCTGGCGGCCTCCCGGTGGGCCCGTTCCGCTCCGCCGTACGCCGGCGACCGGACGGCCTTGCTGGAGGCGGGTGTTCTGGGCGTCGTGCTCAGTCTGTCGCTGGCGGTGCTCGTCGTGGTGCCGCTGTATCTGAGCGACACCTTCACGATCACGCGAGCGCTGGTCGCTCTCGCGGCCGTCACCTCCGTGCTCGCCCTCGTGCCGAGGCGCCTCGGACGTCGTCGCCTGGCGCCGCGAGCCGTCCCGGACGCGGGTACCCCAACGGCCGTCGCCGATCAGCCCGAGCCGCGCGCCTCCGAGTGAGGCCGCGCGGCAGTCCCCGTACGGCCCGAAATCCCAGCTCCGCCCCCGCCTTTGTGGTGGGGGCGGATTCGTGTTGTCCGAAGAACCCCGCTGCCCCCTCTTGACGTCGCTTCCAAATCGGGTGAAGGTGTACATATACGTCGTAAACATATGTCGTAGGTATGTACTCGGAGATACATGATCATGTACAACGACCCGATCATCAGCAATGAGCGAGACGCCATGACGTCCCCGACCGTGAGCCTGGTCGTACCGGCCCGCAACGAGGCGCGGAACATCCCGTGGGTCTTCGAGCAGATTCCGGCATGTGTGGACGAGGTCATCCTCGTCGACGGCGACTCCACCGACGCCACGATCCCCATGGCCCAGCACTGCCTGCCGACCGTGCGCAACGTGCAGCAGAGCGGCCCCGGCAAGGGCAACGCCCTGCGCACCGGCTTCCTCGAAGCCAAGGGCGACTACGTCGTGATGATGGACGCCGACGGCAGCATGTCACCCGGGGAGATCCCCCACTTCCTGCACTTCCTCGAGCACGGATACGACTTCGTCAAGGGTTCGCGGTTCGTCGCGGGCGGCGGCTCGCTCGACATCACCCGCATCCGCCGGATGGGCAACCATGTGCTCCTGATGGCCACGAACCGGCTCTACCACGCTTCGCTGACCGATCTGTGCTACGGCTTCTGTGCCTTCCGGCGCAGCTTCCTGGACCAGCTCGACCTGCACGCCGCCGGTTTCGAGATCGAGGCCGAGATGATCACGCACGCCCTGCGCTCCGGACTGCGCATCGCCGAGGTCCCGAGCCTCGAACTGCCCCGGCGCAACGGTCGCTCCAATCTCCACGCCATATCCGACGGGCGCCGGGTGCTGCGCACCCTGTTCTCGGAACGGCCGGGCGCCCGGTCCTCCACCGCCCGGCACGAGAGGAGCGCTTCGTGAACTCCCTCGCGATGCGCTCCGCTCCCGTCCGGCCCCCCGTGCCGGTGGTCGACATCGACCTGGCCCGCCCAGGCGAGTTCCGGCTGCCCGGCGACCGGGGGCCGGTCCGGCCACAGGGGAAGGTCCGTGCTCTCGTACGACTGCACGGTCTTCCCCTGGGCATGGTCAGCGCCATGGACACATCGGGACCCGAGGGCCTGTGGCGGGCGGTGGCCAATGCCGCGTACGTGGAGCTGTCGGGTCAGCTGGCCCGGCACCGCGCCGTGGACCGGACCGTGGACGGGACCGGAACACCGGAGGGCGGCGTCGGCGAATGGCCCTGTCAGGCCCTGAGGCGCCATGCACTCCATGACGCACCCGCCATCAGCGTGGTCGTCGCCACCCGTGACCGGCCGGAGCTGCTGCGCCGCTGCCTTCGTTCGCTGCTGCGGTCGGAGTACCCCGAGTTCGAGATCATCGTCGTCGACAACGCCTCCTCCGACGGGGCGACCGAAGCCCTGGTCCGCGGGGAGTTCAGGGGACAGGTCCGCTACGTCCGCGAGCCCGTCGCCGGCCTGGCCCGCGCGCACAATCGCGGGCTCGCCCGGGCACGCGGCTGCCTCGTCGCCTTCACGGACGACGACACGCTCGTCGACCCCGGATGGCTGTCGGCCCTGGCCGAGGCCTTCGCACACGACACCCGGATCGGCTGTGTCACCGGGCTGATCGTGCCCGCCGAACTGGAGACCCCGGCCCAGACCGCGCTGGAGCGGCAGGGCGCATTCGCGAAGGGGTATGTGCCGCGCACCTGGTCGGTGTCCGATCCGCCGGCGGACCCGCTGTTCCCGTTCACCGCGGGACGCTTCGGCTCCGGCGCCAACATGGCCTTCCGTACCGATGTGCTGCTCTCCCTGGGCGGCTTCGACACCGCGACCGGTGCCGGGACCCCGGGCCGGGGCGGCGACGACCTGCTGGCCTTCTTCGAGGTCCTGACGGCCGGTCACCTGCTCGCCTACCAGCCGAGTGCCATCGTCTGGCACAGTCATCGTCGTACGTGGGACGCCGTGGCCGCGCAGGTGTTCGGCTATGGCGCCGGGCTCGGCGCCTATCTCACCGGGGCGCTGGTGAGGAACCCCAGGCGGCTGCCCGCCCTGCTGCGGCGGCTGCCGCGCGGCATCCGCTACGCCATGACCAGATCGCGCGACCGCAGCGCCGATCCCGAGGCCGACTGGTCCCGGCGACTGGCGCTCCTGGAAGTGCGGGGGATGGTCTACGGCCCTTGCGGCTACCTCCGCGGACGTCTCACCGGCGCCGGACCCCGATGATCGAGGTGAGCGGCTTGGACACCACTTCGGTAACCGACCCGGCTGCGGGTGCCACCGGTATGCGACGACGCCCCCTCTCCGTGCTGCGCGCCGGTGTCGCCGCCGCGCTCCCCGGCGAGCCCGTGCTGCGCACCGGACACCTTCTCGCCGTCAGTTCCCTTGTCAACGCGGGCGTCGGCTTCATCTTCTGGATCTTCGCGACGCACTGGTACGACGAGAAGGTCGTGGGCCTGAGCTACTCCGCCCTCTCTGCGTCCTTGCTGCTCGCGGGGATCGGGCAGCTCAATCTGAACGACTTCCTGGTGCGGTTCGTGCCGTCCGCCGGCCGTCGCACCCGCCGACTGGTCCTCACCTGCTACACCGCGAGCATGGGCTTCGGCGTGGTGGTGGCCGTGGGGTTCCTGGCGCTGGTGCCGGTGCTCGCCCCACGGCTCGAGTTCCTGCTGACACCGGTCACGGCGACCTGCTTCGTGGTGGCAACCGCCGGTTACGCCATCTTCGTTCTGCAGGACGGCGCGCTCACCGCGGTCCGCTGCCCCGGCTGGGTGGTGGGCGAGAACGTGATCTTCGCCTTCACGAAGCTGCTGCTGCTCGGCCTCGGCGCCCTCCTCGGCCTCTTCTCCGGCATCCTGCTCTCCTGGGCGGGAGCCCTCGTGGTCTCACTGGTCGTGGCCAACTACATCCTGATGGGCAGGGCCATTCCCCGGCACGAGCGGGAGACGAAGACCGCGCCACCTCCGCCCCGCATGCTCGGGTACGCCGCGACCGACTGGGTCGGCTCCGTGTTCCGGATGGCCGCCTACACCCTGGTCCCGCTGATCGTGCTGAACAACCTGGGCGCGGAGGAGAGTGCCTACTTCTCGGTGGCCTGGAACGTCGCCTACGTGCCCTATCTGCTCGCCCGCAACATGGGAACGTCCCTGCTCGCGGAGGCGATGCGCGGGCCCGAACGACTCGTGGAACACGCTCTGCGCGTCCTGCGCCACTCGGGTCTCCTGCTGGCCGGCGTCACGGTCGTCCTGGTCGTCTTCGCCCCGCAGATCCTGTCGCTCTTCGGCGGCGCGTACGCGGCCGAGGGAACCACCGTGCTGCGGCTGATGGCCCTGTCCGCACTGCCGAACCTGCTGCTGAGTGTGGCCATCGACGTGGCCCGGGCGCGGCGACGCCTGCGCTGGGCGGTGGCGGTGCAGATCGCGATGTGCGTGCTGGTGCTGGGGCTCACCAAGATGCTGGTGCCCGAACTCGGCATCGTGGGCGCGGGCGTCGCCTGGCTCGTCACCCAGTGCGCGATCGCCCTCGTCCTGGTCCTGTCCTGGTCCCGCTGGCTCGTCCCCGTGACGGAAAGGTCATCATGAACGACGCACACTCCGCCGGACGCAGCGCCCCCACCCTGTCGGTCGTCGTCTGCGCCTACACCCTCGACCGCTGGGAGGACCTGCGGGCCGCGATCGGATCGGTGCTGGCCCAGGAACGGCCCGCCGACGAGGTCGTGCTGGTGGTCGACCACAACCAGGCGCTGCTGGAGCGGGCCGAGCGGGAGCTGACCGGCGTCCGTGTGGTGCCCAGCCGGGGCCGGCGCGGCCTGTCCGGGGGACGCAACACCGGGGTCGAGGTGGCGCACGGCGACGTGGTGGCCTTCCTCGACGACGACGCGACCGCGGAACCGGGATGGACGGGCCGTCTGCTGGCGCCGTACGGGGATCCCAGGGTGGCGGGCGTCGGCGGGTTCGTCCGGCCGCGGTGGTCGACCGGGCGGCCGGTGTGGTTCCCGGCGGAGTTCGACTGGGTGGTGGGCTGCTCCTACCGTGGACTGCCCGAACGGGCCACCCCCGTGCGGAACTTCATCGGCGCCAACATGTCGTTCCGCAGGACGGAACTGCTCGCCGCCGGCGGGTTCCTGGGCACGCTCGGCCGGGTGGGTACCCGGCCCGCCGGGTGCGAGGAGACGGAGATGTGCCTGCGGATCGCGGCCCGCCGTCCGGAAGCCGTGCTGCTGTACGACCCCGCCGTGCAGGTACGGCACCGGGTCCCCGAGGCCCGTACCCACTGGTCCTACTTCCGCTCCCGCTGCTACGGGGAGGGCCTGTCCAAGGCTCTGGTGGCACGGCACCGCGGCAGGGGGTCCGCGCTGGCCAGCGAGCGCACCTATCTGCGCTCGACCATTCCCCGGGCCCTCGCCCGCAACCTGCGCGGCACGGGTCGTCCCGGCGCGCTGCGCACCGTCGGCGCGCTGTCCGCGGGGGTGTGCGTCACCGTCACCGGATACCTCGTCGGACGTGTCCGGCAGTGGGGACCCCGGGACTTCTTCCGCCGTCCGCAAGGAGGGGCGCAGCTGCCGTCGGAGGGCCGCTCATGAGCGTCGTACCCGTACCGCTGTCCGTCGACGCCGGGCCGTCCCTGAGCGTCGTCCCCGTCTTCCTCTACCACGCGGTGTCGCACGACGCGCCGCCGTGGCTCGCGCCGTTCACGGTGAGCCCCCGCACGTTCGTGGAGCACCTGGACATGATCGCCGACAGCGGGCTCCAAGTGATCCCGCTGCGGCAGCTGGTCGCGGCGCTGCACGGCGGCCCTCCCGTGCCACCCCGGTCGGCGGTGCTGACCTTCGACGACGGATACGCGGACTTCGCCTCCACGGTGGCACCGCTGCTCGCCGCACGGGGACTTCCCGCCACCCTGTACGTGACCACGGGCGCGCTGAGGGCGTCGGGGAGCGGACCGTTCCCGTCCGTTCAGACGCTCAGCTGGGCCCAGGTCGGGGAACTGGACGCGGCCGGGGTCGAGATCGGCGGACACACCATGACTCATCCGCAACTGGACACGCTGCCCCGCGCGTCGGTGAGGGAGGAGGTGGCCGGCTGCAAGCGGCAGATCGAGGAGGCGCTCGGGCACTCCGTCGACGCGTTCGCCTACCCGCACGGCTATTCCAGCCGCGCCGTTCGCGCCGTGGTGCGCGAGGCCGGATGGACCTCGGCCGCCGCCATCCGGGCCGCCTCGGCCTTCAGCTCGGAGGCGGACGACCCGCTGCGGTTCGGCCGGCTGATGGTCCGGGCCGACACCGGCCGGGACCAGTTCGCGCTCTGGACCAGCGGGGAGGGCGCCCCCGTCGCACCGTTCGCGGAAAGTCTGCGGACCAGGGGCTGGCGGGCCTATCGCCGGGCGAGGGCGATGACCGGACGGCCGTACCGGGCGATTCCCGCCTGAACCGCGAGGAACCGCGAGCGGGTGCGACGGACGGGCCGCTGACGGCGCGTCAGTGCTGCCAGACCCGGACCCAGTCCACGAGCATCCGCGCCGAGTCGGTGCCGGGGGGCGGGGCGTGGGGGAGGCCGACGGCCAGATTGATGAGCACCTCCATGGGCACGTGGGGAATCCGCTCCGGGGCGGTCACCCGGAACCGTTCCACCCCGTCCACGTACCAGACCAGTCTGTCCTTCTCCCAGAGCACCGCGAAGACATGGAAGGCATCGGGGAATCCGGCCGCCGTGAAGGTTCCCTGCTGTTTCCGCTTGTCCCCGTCCGTGTCCCGCCAGTGCACGAACATGGACAACTCGCGGGTGGTGCCGAGAAACTCCATGATGTCGATCTCGGGCGGGGTGTAGCGGCTCGCGGGCATCATCCAGAACGCGGGTGCCATCCCGCCCTGCGCCGGGATGCGGATGGCCGCCTCGAAGTAGCCGTAGGTGAAGGTCTCCCGCGGTTCGGCGTACCAGTGGTCCCGCCCGGTGGAGATCATCCCGGACACCCAGGGGTAGGTCCGCCCGTCGCTGCCGCGGATGGCACGGCGCTGGGCGGTGAGGGCCAGCCTTCCCCCGCCCACGGAGACCTGACCGGGCTGGTACCACTCCAGTTCGTTGTTGGAGCTGATGGTGCAGCCGTTCTCGTTCCAGTCGTAGCAGGTGGCCCAGTGGTCCGTGTCGAGTCGATCGCCGTCGAAGTCGTCGTGGAAGACGAGGCGCCAGTTCCCGTCCGCCGAGGGCTTGGGCGCCGTGGTGCCGGGCGTGGAACTGCAGGCGCAGCATGCCATCAGCAGCAGCATGAGCACACCGAGCACCGCGCCTCGTGACGTCATGGGTGGGCGCGCGTCCTGGCCGCGACGGAGCGGGCCACCCTGCGGGCGGCGAATCCGGTGCCGGCGACGAACCGCAGCACGGGGCCGAAGGTGGGAGCGGCGGCCAGTCCGGTGAAGAACAGTCCGGGCACGGACGACTCGAACCCCGACGACAGTCGCGGCGCGCCGCGGAACGTCCTGATCTCCCGGCGGAGTTCGGGTGCCAGGAACCCGAGCCGGTCGACGTCCACCCGGTATCCGGTGGCCAGCAGCAGATGGTCGGCCGCCAGTACCTCCGTACGCCCGTCGGTGTCCACCAGGTCGAGGCGCACCGCACCGTCCTCGACGCCGACGGAACGGACCGTACGGCGGCACAGCACCGGGAACCGGTCGTCCACGCGGTGCCGCAGCCACCAGCCGCCGGACGGGCCGAGCACATCGTGCAGCAGCCGCATCCGCAGCCCCTCCGGCAGATGGCGGAAGGCACCGCCGCCGTAGCTGCACGCGAGCAGCGACCAGCCCGGTCCGAGCGGTGAACCCGGCTTGGCGACCCGTTCGGGGCGCGGCCGGTCCGCCGGCCGGTCGGAGTCGGGCGGGCTGCCGAACGCGACGGACTCGGCGCGGACGATCACGGTGGGACGGGCACCGGCCTCGTGCAGCAGCGCGGCGCTCTCCAGGGCCGACTGCCCGGCGCCGAGGACGGCGACCCGCTGCCCCGAGAACCGGGTCAGATCACGGTGCCGGCTGGTGTGCGAGACCAGCTCCGCAGGAAGGGCGTTCAGTCCGGGAGGTTCGTAGGCGAACGGGACCAGTCCGGTGGCGAGCACCACGTTCTCGGCGGGGAACTCCTCCCCGGAGTCCAGGGTGACGGCGAACAGCCCGTCCACCGCCTCGACTCCCCGTACCTTCTGCCGCTCCAGCTCGGGCACGCGGCGCTCCTGGAACCACCTTCCGTAGGCGATCATCTCGTCGAGGGGGATGGGGTACCGGTCGCCCACGGGTCCGAGTCCCCGCGCGGTACGGAAGTCCTCCAGGCGGTATCCGGGCTCCGGCGCGGAGATGGAGGAGGCGGCGGGCACCGACTTCAGATACATGCCCGTCGGCATATTGGCGTGCCAGCACTCCATGGGCTCCCCGAACACCCGCCGCGGTGTTCCCGCCGCGCTCAGCCAGGCGGCTGTGGCGAGCCCGTAGGGGCCCGCGCCGATGACCACGGTGGGCGGTCGCCGACGGGAGTCATGGGTCCCCCCGCCCCTGGCCGCCTTGTGCCGGGTGATGAAGCCGGTGTTCGCGGGCATGGTCACTTCCTTTCCTGTCGTGGGGCGCCGGGCCGTCACGGCCGGGCACCGGCCCAGCGGGCGGACTCCCGGAGGACGGGCGCGACCGTGTGGGCCAACCAGCCGAAGCTGTGTCCGAACCTCGGGGACTTGCGGACGTTGTTCGCCACGTGCCACAGCCAGCTCAGCAGGGGAATCGCCACCGGATCGGCGACACCGTGGTCCGGGTCCAGCCCGGCGAGCGCGAGCAGGGCGCGGTCGGCGTCCGGGACCCGGCCGGTGCGCAGCGTCTCGGCGACCAGGACACCCAGCGGGCGGCCGGTCAGCGTGCTGCGCAGGGCCAGCACGAAGGTGTACGCGTCGATCTCGCACGGCCCGTCCGCGCGGCCGCTGCTCCAGTCGAAGATTCCGGTGACCTTGAGGGGGTCGCCTCCGAGCAGCACATTGCCGGGGTGGTAGTCGCCATGGGTCCAGCCCTCGGTCAGCACCGCGCCGGCCAGGGCCGCGTCCAGCCGGTGGCGCAGGGCCTCGAACTCGGCCGCTTTCCGGCCCGACCGGTAGCGGGGTATTCCGGCGGAGAGAGCCGTCAGCTCCGACTCGCACCAGGCCCGGGCCCGGTCGGCTGCGGGACGGCGTTGCCCGGTGGCGGCCCGCAGCTCCGCCAGCAGGCGCAGGGCGGGCTCGACGGCGGCGTACGGGTCGTCAGGGGTGTCCTGGATCAGCCTTTCCAGCGGGACACCCGGGAGCGTGCTCTGGGCGAGCGTCCCCGAGGGCCCGGGTGAGCCGACCACCCGGGGCAGCAGGGGACGCCAGGGGTCGAGCCGGCCGTCGGCGTCGAGCTGTTGCAGGACTTCCCGCTCCCGCGCCGTCACCGTGGCCCCGGCCTCGTTCCTCGGATGCTTGACCACCAGGCTCCCCGCGCCGCGCCGCAGCTCGAACACCAGAAGGCCCGCCTTGGGCCGGGAGGGGCGCCGGACCACGGTGATGTCGCCGCGAGCGGCGCCGCGCATGAGCCAGTGCGCCCGGAGGCGGTCGTCGAGCCCGGCCAGCGCGCGAGGGAAGTAGAGCGGTAGCAAACCGGAGAGCGAGGACATCTTGGCGGGTGTCTTCATACCAGACCTTGCCGGACCGTCCGCGGGCACGACCCGCGCTACTGGGGATAATGGGATGTGAGCGTTATGTCACTATTTCGGTAGATTCTAGAGCTTCGTTCTCGTTTGTACCTTCCGAGAGAATGCTTCCCAGAGAGGGCCGGGTGGTCTCCTTGCTGGACAACGAGGTGCCCGTGCTCCTCGCCAGGATCGGCAACTACCCGCTGCACCACGGCAGTCTGGGCGTGGTGCGCACGCTCGGGCGGCTGGGCGTTCCGGTCCACGCCGTCGTCGAGGACCGTTTCACTCCCGTCGCGCTCTCCCGCCATTTGACGCGCAGGATCGTCTGGCCGACGACCGGCTGTGAGGATCCGGAGCGGCTCGCGGACGGCCTGCTGTCCATCGGGCGGACGATCGGTGTCCGGAGTGTGGCGGTGCCGACGGACGACGAGGCGGCGATCCTGCTGGCGGAGCACGCCGACCGGCTGAAGGAGTCTTTCCTCCTGCCGTCCGTGCCGTCCCACCTGCCGCGTCTGCTGGCGTGCAAGGCGAGCCTGCACCGGATCTGCATCGAGGCCGGGGTGCCCTCGCCGCGGTCATGGGCGCCGGAGAGCCGCGACGAACTGATCGACGCGGGCAGGGAGCTCGGCTATCCGCTGGTACTCAAGAACCTGGCGCCGTTCAGCAGGCTGCGTACCCCGGCCGTCAGCGGCAGCACCACCGTGGTGCATGCCGAACGGGACCTGCTCGACCGCTTTCCGAAGTCCGCGCCGCCGCCCGTCCTCGTGCAGGAGTTCATCCCCAGACAGCAGGCGGAGGACTGGATCACCCACATCTACTGCGGTGCGGGTGGTGTGCCGCGCGTCCTGTTCACCGGCCTGAAACTGCGCTCCTGGCCCCCTTACGCGGGGGTGACCGCCCGGGCGGTGTCGCTGCGCAACCCCGAGCTGGCCCGGCTGGCTGAGCGGCTGTGCCACCGGATCGGCTACAGCGGACTGGCGGATCTCGACTGGCGTTACGACCGTCGGGACGGGCAGTACAAACTCGTCGACTTCAACCCGCGTACCGGCGCCCAGTTCCGCCTCTTCGAGAACGTCCACGGAGTCGATGTCGTCCGTGCCATGCATCTGGACCTGACCGGCCGTGACGTGCCCGACGGCGCTCAGGTCGAGGGGCGGGTCTTCGTCGCCGGCCAACTGGACTTTCCGTCGGCGGCGGTGTGGCTGCGCCGGGAGCGCCGACTGCCGTCCGACCTGTTCAGTGAGCCGGCCACCGAGCGGGCCTGGCTCAGCAGGGACGACCCCCTGCCGGCCGTTGCCGAGGCGATCCGGTTCTCCGGGCTGGTCACGCGCCGTCTGATGCGGTCGGTGCGCTCCGGCCGGGGCGGATGCCCTTGACCGAAGAATCCACCGGCACCCCGTCGACGTCGTGGTCGGCGGGGTGTCTGCATGTGCGGTCCGCCGGGCCGCGGGGCCGACTCGGTCCCTGAATCTCTCCGGAATGCATGTTGACCTGAGCTCCCGGGAGGGTGACTATGTACGTATACGACGTAAATATACGCGCCATCCTCCGGGCCGCCCGCGGCTCGGCCGACCGGCTGGAGGGACCATGCGTGCGGTGGTGTCCGGTGGCAGCGGCTTCCTCGGATCGCATCTGTGCGAAGCCCTGCTCCGCAGGGGCGACCGGGTCTGCTGCCTGGACGACTTCTCCTCGGGCCGCGCGGCGAACGTCGGCCACCTCCTGGGCGACCCCGGATTCGAGTGCGCTCCGTGCGACGTCACGGAGCGGGTCAGGGTCTCCGGGGAGGTGGACGCCGTCTTCCACCTGGCGAGCGGCGCCACTCCGCGCGACCACTCCCGCCGCCCGCTCGAGACCCTGGCCGCCGGCAGCCGGGGCACCGAGAACCTGCTGAGGCTGGCCCTCAGGCACCAGGCACGCTTCGTCCTGGCGTCCACCGGCGCGGTCTACGGCGACCCCGAGGTGCACCCGCAGGACGAGGACTACCGGGGGCACGTGGACCCCGTCGGACCACGCAGCGTCCACGACGAGGCCAAGCGCTTCGCCGAGGCCCTGTCCATGGCGTACCGACGCAGCGAGGGCGCCGACGTGGGCATCGTGCGGATCTTCAACACCTACGGTCCGCGCATGCGGAGGGACGACGGCCGGGTCGTCCCCACCTTCATCCGGCAGGCGCTGGACGGAGAGGACCTGACGATCTTCGGGGACGGCAGTCAGACGCGCAGCTTCTGCTATGTGGCCGACCTGATCAGAGGCCTGGTGGCCATGGCCGACGCCCATCTGCCGGGCCCGTTCAACCTGGGCAGCCCCAGCGAGCGGACCGTGCGAGAGCTCGCCGAGCTGGTGCTGCTGATCACCGGCTCGGACGCCGGACTGCGCTTCCGGCCCCGGCCGGCCGACGACCCGGTCCGCCGTCGCCCCGTCATCACACGGGCCCATGAGGGGCTCGGCTGGCAGCCGAGGGTGCCGCTGGAGGAAGGGCTGATCCGCACCGCCTCCTGGTTCGCGACCCAGTCGGACACGTCCCGGCGTCCGTCCCAGCACTTCCCGGTGGGACGGTCGTGACGAAAGCACAACGGGGACAGAGACATCGATCATGAACGCACCCATCGAGGACTACGCCCTCCTCAGCGACCTTGAGACCGCGGCCATGGTCGGCCGGAACGGGTCGGTCGACTGGCTCTGCCTGCCCCGCTTCGACTCGGAGGCCTGCCTGGCCGCGCTGATCGGCACGCAGGACAACGGCTTCTGGCGGGTCGCCCCCACCGCCTCCCCCGGGACCTGTACCCGTCGCGCCTACCGGCCCGACACGCTGGTCCTGGACACCTGGTGGGAGACCGCGGAGGGCGCGGTGCGGGTCACCGACTTCATGCCGCCTCGCGCCCAACTGCCGTGCGTCGTCCGCGTGATCGAGGGTGTGTCCGGGGCCGTGCCGATGCGCAGCGAACTGCGTCTGCGCTTCCACCAGGGCCGCGTGGTGCCCTGGGTCCGGGTCACCGACGACTGCACCGTGGCGATCGCCGGGCCGGACGCCGTGTGGCTGGGCGCCGACGGTCCTGTGCGCGCCCTCGGCCAGGAAGGCTCCACGGTGCTCGACTTCACCGTCCCGGCCGGTCGGCGGATCGCCCTCACCCTGGTCTGGGCGCCCTCGCACTTCCCGGCACCGCCGGCGCCCGTGGACATCCCCGCGGAGACGATGCTCAAGGAGACGGAGGACTTCTGGCGGCGCTGGGCAGGCCAGTGCAGCTACCAGGGGCCGTGGCGGGAGGCTGTGGTGCGCTCGCTGATCACGCTGAAGGCGCTCACCTTCGCACCCACCGGCGGCATCGTCGCCGCACCGACCACCTCGTTGCCCGGCTGCCTCGGCGGCGAACGCAACTGGGACTACCGGTACTGCTGGCTGCGCGACTCCACCCTCACCCTGTCCTGCCTGCTGCACAGCGGCTACCGCGACGAGGCCTGGGCCTGGCTGGACTGGCTGGTCCGGGCCATGGCGGGCGACCCGGCCGATCTGCAAACTGTGTACGGCCTCGGCGGACAGCGGCTGCTGCACGAGACAGAGGCCCCCTGGCTGCCCGGCTACGAGGGCTCGCAGCCGGTGCGGTTCGGGAACTCGGCGGTCGGTCACTTCCAGCTGGACGTGTACGGCGAGGTCATGGACGCGCTGTTGCAGTCCGTGCAGGCGGGCATCCCCATGCCCGCCCATGTGTGGGAACTGGTGGAGTCGCTGATGGCCTTCCTGCTGCGGCACTGGCGCGAACCCGACCAGGGGCTGTGGCAGGTGCGGGGGCCGCGGCGGCAGTTCGTCCATTCCAAGGTCATGGTGTGGGTGGCCGCCGACCGTGCCCTGCGCATGGGGGAGCTGCTCGGCCGCAACGGATCGTCGGCCCAGTGGCGGGCCATGCGCCAGGAGGTGTGGCAGCAGGTCCTCCACCAGGGCTGGGACGCGAAACAGCGGTCCTTCGTGCAGTCCTACGGCTCGGCCGACCTGGACGCCTCGGCCCTGCTGATGCCCCGGCTCGGCTTCCTGCCCGCCCGGGACCCGCGAGTGCTGTGCACCGTGCAGGAGATGCGCCGACTGGACCACGGCGGGTTCATACGGCGGTACGCGCCCGGTGGTGCCGGAGCCCACCGCGTGGACGGCATGCACGGCCGTGAGGGCGCGTTCGTGGCGTGCTCCCTGTGGTACGCCGATGCCCTCGCCCTGACCGGCCACCCCGAACAGGCCCACGAGGCCTTCGAACGGGTCCTCGCCGTGCGCAACGACGTCGGACTGCTGTCGGAGCAGTGGGATCCGGACGCCGGACGCCAACTGGGCAACGCGCCGCAGGCGTTCAGCCATATCGCCCTGGCGGAGACGGCGTTCGCCCTGTCCGCCGCACCGCCCCGGAGCCGCGGCTGCGCGGCAGCGTCGGGTCGGCGTCGGTCCGGTTCCTCTCAAGGCGGTCGGTCAGGGGCGTGAGCCCGGGTCATGTCCCCTGCTCTCCGGTTTCCGACTCCGTCCGGCGCAGGACGATCTCGCTCTCCTCCAGGTTCATCGGCGGGGCGAACAGATATCCCTGCCCGAACCGGCAGCCGATGCCGGCCAGCAGCTCGCGCTGCGACTGCTCCTCGATGCCCTCGGCGATCACCTGGAGGCCGAGTGTGTCGGCCAGATGGACGATACCCTCGACGAGCGCGACCTGCCGGGGGTCCTCCGGGATGTCGTCGATGAACGTCTTGTCGATCTTGAGCACATCGATGGGGAACTCCCGCAGGTAGCGCAGCGAGGAGAATCCCGTTCCGAAGTCGTCCACCGCGATACGGACCCCGAGGTCCTTCAGCGTCCGAAGGAGTGCGTCGATATGGGCGTCCGGCCGCATGAGTACCGACTCGGTCAGCTCCAGCTGCAGCGAGTCCGGGCGCAGACCGGCGGTGTCGAGGGACGTTCGCACCTCGTTCAGGAAGTTCGAGTCCCGCCACTGGCGGGCGGACACATTGACGCTGACGTACGGCGGTACGGGCCGTGGCGTCCGGCTCTGAAGCCGGGCGATGTCGGCCGCGGCGTTCCGCAGCACCCAGGCGCCCAGAGGCGTGATCTGCCCGGTCTCCTCGGCCAGCGCGATGAACTGCAGCGGTGGGATCATGCCGCGCCGGGTGTGCGGCCAGCGGGCCAGCGCCTCGAAGCCCACGACCTGGCCCGCGGTCATGTCCACCACCGGCTGGTAGAGCAGGCTGAACTCCTCGTCGGCGATCGCCCGGTCCAGACGCGCCCGCAGATCGTGGCGCTCCGTCATGTTGTCGCGCAGTTCCGGCAGGAACCGGCGCCACTGGCGTTTCCCCGCGGCCTTGGCGGCATACAGGGCCAGATCGGCGAGGGCCAGCAGCTCTTCGGGGTCCGCGCTGTCCCAGGCCGTGGCCACGCCCACGCTGGCGGAGACGTTCACCGAGTCGTCGGACAACCGGAAGGGCCTGCCCAGGCTCTGGATCACCTGTGCGGCCAGAAGCTCGGCGTCGACCGGCTGCTTCGCGCCCTCCATCAGCACCGCGAACTCGTCACCGCCCAGACGCGCCGCGGTGTCGGTGCGGCGCAGCGTCCTCGACAGACGCTCTCCCACCGCGGCGAGGAGCCGGTCGCCCACCTGGTGTCCCAGGGTGTCGTTGACGATCTTGAAGTCGTCCAGGTCGATGAAGAGCAGACAGGTGAGAGTCGACTCCCTGCGGCCGCGCAGCAGCGCGCGTTCGGTCCGCTCCAGCAGCAGCGTCCGGTTGGGCAGACCGGTCAGTGAGTCGTGGAAGGCCCGCTGGGTGAGTTCGTGCTCCAGCTGACGCTGTTCGGTCACGTCCCGCAGGGTGATCACCAAGCCGGCGACGGTCCTGTCCTGCCGTAGGTCACGACACCGGACCTCCACCTCGATGTTGCTGAGTTCCCGGACGATCCACCAGTAGTCGTGGGCCTCCTCCTGCGTGTCGCTGCGCAGGACCGTCAGCGTCCGGTGCACCCGTTCGCGGTCCCGCGGATCCACCAGTTCCTGCAGGGCCGTACCCGTCAGCGCGGACCTGCCGAAGACGGCTTCGGCGGACGGACTGGCGTACCGCACGGTCGTGTCGTCGTTGAGGATGAGGATGACGTCCGAGGCGTTGTGCACCAGCGTGCGGAAGTAGGCCTCGCTCTCCTTGCGGGAGATCTCCTGCCGGAGCGCCACGCGTTCCGCCGCCAGCCCCGCGTACGAGGCCAGGATCTCCACCGAGCCGCGTATCTCGGTGAGCTGCCGCTCGGGTCCCGCGACCAGCAGGACGCCCGGGGGCTCGTCGCCGGCTGGGCGGCCGGACCGGCCCATGGGGCAAACGAGGGCGGTCGGCAGGTCGCCGAGACGGTCGGCGAGGTCCGGCCCCAGCTCCGGAACGGGGAGGATGAAGGTGCGGGGGAGTTCACCGGCGGTCGGCTCACTGCCGTCCGCGCCGTGCCGGCCGACGGGCGACCGCGCCAGAGACGCGTACAGGAACTGGGCCTGCTGGGGCGACAGCAACACGGTTGCGTTCTGGACCTTCGGGCCGAACAGTGCCGCCACTGCCGTGACGCAGGACACCTCGACGTCCTGGGCTTCCTCTGCCGCGACGAGTGAGCCGGTGGCCCCGCGCAGGGTCAGTTCACGCGCCACGGACCTGCGATGCGCCACGATCATGCTCCCGAGGCGGAGGATCACGAGCACGAACAGCAGGCCGGAGAAGATGGCCAGCGCCATTGCGTCGTGGACGGTGCCCACGGGCTGCTCGAAGAGCAGGATCACGGGCGCGACGAGTGTCGCCGCGGCAAGCACGGGGAGACGGTGCCAGGGCGGCAGGGGGGCCTGCGGCCGGGGTTCCGGCTCGGTCAGCTCCCTCATGGAGGGGTGGAGCGCGGCCAGTCCCCAGGCCGTGCAGAAGACGAGCCGACCGGAGTCCGGCAGCGTGCCGGCATGCCATGTCCCGTCGAGCCGGAGGATCCCGTACGCGATGTCGAAGCCGAGCAGCGTCCCGGTGCCCAGGACGAGCAGCTGCACGGAGCGGTTGCGGACTGCGCGCGTGCTCCCGATGAGCAGCCGGAGCAGGACCGCCAGTACCAGGACGTCCCCCATCGGGTACGCGATGCTGATCGCGCGTTGCTGCCAGGTCAGGCCGTCCACTGTGGTCAGCGGCTGCACCAGATACACCCAGACCGGCAGTGCGAGGCCGGCGGTGATGATCAGCGCGTCCAACAGGCCGGGCAGGTCATGGTCCGGCGAGCGGTAGCGGACCAGACCGAACAGGCCCGCGGCGAGGAGCGGATACACGAGCAGATGGCACGCGTCCGCGGGCGAGGGGGACGCAGGGGACGACTGGAGGTACAGCTCCTGTACGTTGTAGTACGCGTCGCCCGCGGCGTAGGCCAGCAGCGCGGCGGCGATCACCAGCCAGGGCCATCTGTGCGCAGGGCGGTGGATACGGAGCCCGCCGAGGACGGCCGCGACACCAGCCAGCCCGATGACGGCCGACAGGCGTGCCCTCGGTGCGGGGACGGCCAGATAAAGGCACGTGAAGATCCCGACCAGCGTGATGTAGGCGGCCATCAACCGGCGGCTTGTCGACAAGAGCAAGCGCCTCCCGGGTCGCAGGGCCGGGTCCGAAGCACGTGTTAACCAGGACTTAACGTAAAAATCCTAGGCGCAGGGCGTGCCGGGCTGCATCTCGGCGCAGGGTGGTCAGCCGTGCCCGCCCTTCGTTCGCCGGGCGGAGCCGGTGTAGCCGTTCGGATTGTGCCGCTGGAAGCGCCAGGCGTCCCGGCACATGTCGTCCAGGTCCCGGGTGGGGTGCCAGGCCCAGGCGCGGGCCACGGCGGTCGCGTCCGCGACGAGTTCGGTCACATCGCCGGGGCGGCGGGGCGCGGCCTCGTACGGAATGGTCCTTCCGCTCGCCCGGGAGAACGCGTCGACGACCTCCAGGACCGAACTGCCCTTGCCGAGGCCGAGGTTGAAGATGTGCATGCCGGGGGCGTCGGCAAGGTGGTCGAGGGCGACCCGGTGGGCCTCCACGGTGTCCATGACGTGGATGTAGTCGCGGATCGCGGTGCCGTCGCGGGTGGGGTAGTCCGTGCCGAAGACGCGCAGCCGCTCCCGCCGGCCGACGGCCACCTGGGCCAGGTACGGCATGAGATTGTCCGGCTCGCCGCGCGGATCCTCGCCGAGCAGTCCGCTGGGATGGGCGCCGGCCGGGTTGAAGTACCGCAGGCACATCACGGTGTACTCCGGGCGGTGTCGGCACACGTCGGAGAGGATCTGCTCGCAGATCCACTTCGAGATCGCGTAGGGGTTGGTGGGCCGCGCGGGGGTGGACTCATCGAGTGCTCCCGGTCCGGCCTCGCCGTAAACCGAGCAGGACGAGGAGAACACCAGCTGGTGCACCCCGTGTTCGTGCATGGCCCGCAGCAGGGTGGTGGTGCCGCCGACGTTGGTGTCGTAGTACGCCACGGGCTTCTGGGCCGAGGGGCCCAGGGACTTGCGCGCGGCGAAGTGCACGACCGCGTCGACGCAGTGCCGGTCGAAGACGGCCGACAGAGCGTGCCGGTCACAGATGTCCAGTTCGTATACGGCGCCGACGAAGCGGCCTGCGATCCGCTCCACCCGGGCGAAGGCCTCCGGAGTGCTGTTGGAGAAGTCGTCGACCACGATCAGCTCATAACCATGGTCCAGCAGTTCGACGCAGGCGTGGCTGCCGATGAAGCCGGCCCCGCCGGTGACGAGGACGGTTGACGGTGCGCTCATCTCCGCGCTCCCTGCCGGTCGCGGCCGAGGTGTCCGTGCTGGGTAAAGACGACGTAGTCCCAACGGCGTACGTTTACGCCGTATATTCGACTGTGCGCCGCTTCCTCCCGCGAGTCAAGGCCTGGCGGGGTCGGGCTTGCGTCCGTACCAAGGGTGAGCGCCCTGATCCGATCAGGGTCTGACCAGCAGCTGGAAGTCGAACGCGTACCGTGACGCCCGGTAGACGTGGGTGCCGTACTCGACCGGTCTGCCCGTGTCGTCGTACGCCGTGCGCTGCATCGTCAGGAGCGCCGCGCCCTCCTTCTCGTCGAGGCGGGACGCCTCCTCGGCGGTGGCGGCGCGGGCGCCGATGGTCTGGTGGGCACTGTGCAGGGTGATGCCCGCCGAGCGCATCATCCGGTACAGGCCGGTCGCCTCCAGCCGGGCGGTGTCGAGGTCGAGCAGGCCCGCCGGCAGGTAGTTGCAGAGGAAGGCCACGGGCTGGCCGTGGGTGAAGCGCAGCCGCTCCAGGACCGTGACCTCGCCGCCCTCCGCGATGCCGAGGGCCGCCGCCACGTCGGGGGCCGCCGGTACGAGCTCGTTGCGCACGACCTGGGTGGTCGGACCCTGTCCGGCCTCCTCCAGGTCGTCGTACAGACTGCTGAGCTCCAGCGGCCGCTTGACCTGACTGTGCACGACCTGCGTGCCGACCCCGCGACGGCGCACCAGCAGCCCCTTGTCGACCAGGGTCTGGATGGCTTGCCGGACCGTCGGCCGGGACAGGCCGAGGCGCACGGACAGGTCGATCTCGTTGCCCAGGAGGTTTCCCGGGGCGAGGACCCCGTGCTCTATCGCCGCCTCCAGCTGCTGGGCGAGCTGGTAGTACAGCGGTACCGGACTGCCCCGGTCCAGGGCGAAGTCCAGGGAGCCGAGAGCCGGGGTGGTGGTCTCGGCACGGCCGTAACCACGGTTCTTCGCCATGGACGTACCTCCGTCGCAAGAGTCTGGAACGGCTGGGGTCACAGGTGCCGGCGGCGGTCGGTGACCTGGCGGTCGTACGCCTCGCGGGCCCGCAGGGCCGCCTCGCGGGAGGCGACCTCGGCGACGGGCACATCCCACCAGGCCTCGGCCGGCAGAGCGGCGGGCGCCGGGTCGGTCTCGACGTACACGCACGTCGGCCGGTCGCAGGCGCGGGCCGCGGCCAGCGCCTCGCGCAGCTCGCGCACGGTCTTGGCGCGCAGCACGTCCATGCCGAGGCTGGCCGCGTTGGCGGCGAGGTCCACCGGCAGCGGGGCGCCGCTGAAGGTGCCGTCGGCGGCCCGGTAGCGGTAGGCGGTGCCGAAGCGCTCGCCGCCCACCGACTGCGACAGACCGCCGATGGAGGCGTAACCGTGGTTCTGGACCAGGACCAGATTGACGGGCAGGCCCTCCTGGACGGCGGTGACGATCTCGGTCGGCATCATCAGATAGGTGCCGTCGCCGACGAGGGCCCATACGGGCGTGTCGGGCTCGGCCTGCTGGACGCCGATCGCGGCCGGGATCTCGTAGCCCATGCAGGAGTAGCCGTACTCGAGGTGGTACTGGCGCGGCGAGCGGGCGCGCCAGAGCTTGTGCAGATCGCCGGGGAGCGAGCCGGCGGCGTTGATGACAACGTCGTCGTCCCCGACGACCGCGTCCAGGGCACCGAGCAACTGGGTCTGGGTCGGTACGGCGTTCTCGTCGTCGGCGCGGTAGACGGCCTCGACGACCTGCTCCCAGCGGTCCTTGCCGGTGCGGTACTCGTCCACGTAGGCGGGGGAGACACGGTGACCGGCGAGCGCCTCGGTGAGGGCCGCGAGGCCGGCCCGCGCGTCGCAGACGACAGTGCGCGCCGCCAGCTTGTGCGCGTCGAACGCCGTGATGTTGAGGTTGAGGAACCGGACGTCCGGGTTCTGGAAGAGCGTGCCGGAGGCGGTGGTGAAGTCGGAGTACCGTGTGCCGACACCGATCACCAGGTCCGCGGTGCGGGCCATGTCGTCGCAGACCGCCGTGCCGGTGTGGCCGATCCCGCCGAGGTCGGCGGGGTGGTCGTACCGCAGGGATCCCTTGCCCGCCTGGGTCGAGGCGACCGGGATGCCGGTGGCGTCCACCAGCGCCCGCAGCGCCTCCTCGGCCTCGCTGTGGTGCACCCCGCCGCCCGCGACGATCAACGGGCGTGCGGCGGCGCGGACGGCGTGCACGGCCTCCGCCAGCTCGGAGGGGTCGGGTGCGGGCCGCCGTACGTGCCAGACGCGGTCGGCGAAGAACTCCTCGGGCCAGTCGTACGCCTCCGCCTGCACGTCCTGCGGCAGGGCGAGGGTGACGGCGCCGGTCTCGGCCGGGTCGGCGAGCACACGCAGGGCGTTCAGCGCGGACGGGATCAGCGCGTCGGGGCGGGTGATCCGGTCGAAGAAGCGGGAGACCGGGCGCAGGGTGTCGTTGACGGACACGTCGGCCTCGGTCGGGTGCTCCAGCTGCTGGAGCAGCGGGTCGGCGGGGCGGGTGGCGAAGTAGTCGCCGGGCAGCAGCAGGACCGGCAGACGGTTGATCGTCGCCAGGGCCGCGCCGGTGACGAGGTTCGTGGCGCCGGGGCCGATGGAGGTCGTGACCGCCTGCGCGGAGAGCCGGTTGAGCTGCCGGGCGCGGCCGACGGCCGCATGGACCATGGCCTGCTCGTTGCGGCCCTGGTGGTACGGCATCGCGTCCTCGCCCGCTTCGAGGAGCGCCTGCCCGATGCCGGCCACATTGCCGTGGCCGAAGATGCCCCAGGTGCCGGCGATCAGCCGATGACGTACGCCGTCCCGTTCCGTGTACTGGGCGGACAGGAACCGCACCAGCGCCTGGGCGACGGTCAGGCGGCGGCTGGTGGAGTGGCTCATCGGGACCTCACGGGGAATCGGGACCTCACGGGGAAGGGACGGGGCACGGGAAGCCGGCAGGTCATGGGAAGTGCCTCCGCATCACAGCAGGCACACGGCCGTGTCCACCGCCGACTCGACCTCGCCCTCGGCCGGGTAGAGCAGCGAGCGGCCGACGACCAGCCCCTGGACCGTGGGCAGGCGCAGCGCCTCCCGCCAGCGCTCGTACGCGCCTTCCTGGTCGTCGACCTCGCCGCCCAGCAGAACGGCGGGCAGGGTGGACGTCTGAAGGACCTCGGCCATGTCGTCCGGGTCGTGGGTGACGGGGAGCTTCAGCCAGGTGTAGGCGGAGGTGCCGCCCAGCCCGGACGCGATGGCGATGGAGCGGGTGACGGCCTCGGCGGACAGGTCGTTGCGGACCGTCCCTTCGACGCGGCGGGAGACGAAGGGCTCGATGAACACGGGGAGCCGGTTGGCCGCCATCTCGTCGACGGCGCGGGCCGTCGACTCCAGCGTGGTGAGGGAGCCCGGGTCGTCGTAGTCGATGCGCAGCAGCAGCTTGCCGGCGTCGAAGCGGAGACGGGCCAGGTCCTCGGGGCGGTGGCCGGTGAAGCGGTCGTCGAGTTCGAAGGAGGCGCCCTGAAGGCCGCCCCGGTTCATCGAGCCCATCACGACCTTGTCGTCGAGCACGCCGAGCAGCAGCAGGTCCTCCAGGATGTCGGCGGTACCGAGCACACCGTCGACGCCGGGCCGGGACAGCGCGATGCACAGGCGCTCCAGCAGGTCGGCGCGGTGGGCCAGGGCGAGCGGGCGTCCGCCGGCGCCGAGCGCGCCGCGGGCCGGGTGGTCGGCGGCCACGATCATCAGCCTGCCGGAGCCGCCGAGGAGCGGCCGGCGGATCCGGCGGGTGGCGGCTTCGGCGACCGCTTCCGGATGCCGGGCCCTGACCGCGGTGAGCTCGGGGATGGTGAGGGGCAAGGGACGCTCCGTTCAGGGTTCAGCCGTCTACGAGGAGGGGTTCGACCTCCGAACCGCCGAGGAACTTTCCGAAGGTCTCCACATGCCCCAGGGGTACGCCGCACTGCAGCGGGTAGAGATCGACTCCGATGCGGCCCATCGTGATCACATCGAAGGGCTGCGCTGTTTCGGCCATGTGCGACGCTCCTGGAGCTGTGCTGGGGGTGTGGGTCCCGAGGGGCCCGCCGCCTCTCAGATGTTGGGCTCGGAGGCCGGCGCTGTCAATGTTTTGTACTTACATTCGGACCTGATCGTGAAATGATGTCTTAACAAAGTATTGACAGCGGCCGCATCAAGGGGTGGAATCCCGTCCCAACGCAAGCAAGCCGCGATGCGCGGCGCACCACCCGGACTTTGCTATCCAGGGGCTTCGGATCACCGTGATCCGCCTTCCCTTTCCCCCGTCGCACAGTGAGGTGCAGGAAAGATGGACCGCTCTTCGCACTCCCGCTCCCGCAGATTCGCCCCCGTCGTGGCCGTGGCCGCGGCAGCGGCCCTGACCCTCGCGGGCTGCTCCAGCAGCTCCGGCGGCAAGAAAGCCGAGGAGAGCGCGGGAGGCGCCTCCGCGGGCAAGGCGACCACTCCGCAGATGACGGTCGCCCTGGTGACCCACCAGTCGCCCGGTGACACCTTCTGGGACATCGTCCGCAAGGGCGCCGAGGCCGCAGCGGCCAAGGACAACGTCAAGCTGGTCTACTCGGCCGACCCGAACGCGGGCAACCAGGCCAACCTGGTGCAGAACGCGATCGACCAGAAGGTCGACGGCATCGCCATCACGCTGGCCAAGCCGGACGCTCTGAAGGACGTCGTGGCCAAGGCGAAGGCGGCCAACATACCCGTCGTCGGCCTCAACTCCGGTGTGAGCGAGTGGCAGAAGCTCGGCCTCATGGAGTTCTTCGGCCAGGACGAGGTCGTGGCCGGCGAGGCGCTCGGCAAGAAGCTCAACGAGGCCGGCGCCAAGAAGGCCGTCTGTGTCATCCAGGAGCAGGGCAACATCGGCCTCACCCAGCGCTGCGACGGTGTGAAGAAGACGTTCTCCGGCTCGACCGAGACGCTGTACGTCAACGGAACCGACATGCCGTCCGTGAAGTCGACGATCACCGCCAAGCTCAAGCAGGACAAGGCCATCGACTACGTGGTCACGCTCGGCGCCCCGTTCGCGCTGACCGCGGTGCAGTCGGTGGACGACGCCGCCAGCAAGGCGAAGATCGCCACCTTCGACCTCAACAAGGCGCTGACCGGAGCCATCAGCAGCGGCTCGATCCAGTTCGCGGTCGACCAGCAGCCCTACCTCCAGGGCTACCTGGCGATCGACTCGCTGTGGCTCTACAAGAACAACGGCAACTACATGGGCGGCGGTGAGCAGCCGGTGCTGACCGGTCCGGCCTTCGTCGACAAGTCCAACGTCGACGCCGTCGCGCAGTTCGCCGCGAAGGGCACTCGGTGATCGGCATGACCCAGCAGGCTGAGCCGGCGGTGACCACACCGCCGGCCTCCGGCCCGAAGGAGACCGACGGGCGGACCGCGCAGCGCCCCCTGGTGCTGCGGCTGCTCGCCCGTCCCGAGGTGGGGGTCTTCCTCGGTGCGTTGGCCGTGTATGTGTTCTTCCTCGTCGAGGCGCCGCCGGTGCGTGACGGCAGCTCGATGGCGAACATCCTGTACCAGTCCTCGACGATCGGGATCATGGCGCTGCCCGTGGCGCTGCTGATGATCGGCGGGGAGTTCGACCTGTCGGCCGGTGTCGCGGTGATCACCTCCGCGCTCACCGCGAGCATGTTCAGCTATCAACTGACCGTGAACGTATGGGTCGGCGTGATCGTCGCACTGGCCGTGTCCCTGGGGATCGGCTTCCTCAACGGCTGGATGGTGGTCAAGACCGGGCTGCCCAGCTTCCTGGTCACCCTGGGCACCTTCCTGATCCTCCAGGGTGTCAACCTGGCGGTGACCAAGCTGGTCACCACCAACGTGGCCACCGACGACATCAGCGACATGGACGGTTTCAGCCAGGCGAAGAAGATCTTCGCGTCGTCCTTCGAGATCGGCGGCGTCCAGATCAAGATCACCATCTTGTACTGGCTGGTGTTCGCCGCGCTGGCCACCTGGGTGCTGCTGCGCACCAGGTACGGCAACTGGATCTTCGCGGTGGGCGGCAACAAGGAGTCCGCGCGAGCGGTCGGTGTGCCGGTGAAATTCACCAAGATCTCGCTGTTCATGCTGGTCGGCTTCGGCGCCTGGTTCGTGGGCATGCACCAGCTGTTCACCTTCAACACCGTCCAGTCCGGCGAGGGCGTGGGCCAGGAGCTGATCTACATCTCCGCGGCGGTGATCGGCGGCTGTCTGCTGACCGGCGGCGCCGGTTCCGCGATCGGCCCGGTCTTCGGCGCGTTCATGTTCGGCATGGTGCAGCAGGGCATCGTCTACGCCGGCTGGAACCCGGACTGGTTCAAGGCCTTCCTCGGCGTGATGCTGCTCGGCGCCGTCCTGATCAATCTGTGGGTCAGCCGTACGGCGACCCGGAGGTGACCCGATGACTTCCACCAACAAAGCCGGCACCCACGGGACCGTCCTCGAGGACACCGTCGCCGCCCAGGACGGCGCGATCGTCGAACTGCGCAACGCGGGCAAGTCGTACGGCAACATCCGCGCCCTGCACGGCGTCGACCTCAAGGTCCACCCCAGCCGGGTCACCTGTGTGCTCGGTGACAACGGCGCCGGCAAGTCAACCCTCATCAAGATCGTCTCGGGTCTGCACCAGCACACCGAGGGCGACTTCCTCGTGGACGGCCGGCCGGTCCGCTTCAACTCCCCCCGCGAGGCCCTCGACAAGGGCATCGCGGCCGTCTACCAGGACCTCGCCACCGTGCCGCTGATGCCGGTGTGGCGCAACTTCTTCCTCGGGTCGGAGATGACCAAGGGCCCCTGGCCCGTCCGCCGTCTCGACATCGAGAAGATGAAGCAGACCGCCGACGGCGAACTGCGCAACATGGGCATCGTCCTCGACGACCTGGAGCAGTCCATCGGCACGCTGTCCGGCGGCCAGCGCCAGTGCGTGGCGATCGCGCGCGCGGTGTACTTCGGTGCCCGCGTCCTGATCCTGGACGAGCCGACCGCCGCCCTCGGCGTCAAACAGTCCGGCGTCGTGCTGAAGTACATCGCCGCCGCCCGCGACCGTGGCCTCGGCGTCATCTTCATCACCCACAACCCGCACCACGCCTACATGGTGGGCGACCACTTCAGCGTGCTGCGTCTGGGCACCCTCGAACTGTCCGCCGACCGCAGCCAGGTCAGCCTGGAGGAACTGACCAACCACATGGCCGGCGGCGCCGAACTCGCCGCGCTCAAGCACGAGTTGGCCGCCGTCCGGGGTGTCGACGTGGAGGAGCTCCCCGACGAGAAGGACCTCACGGCGCCGGAGTCGGCCCCGCCCGAAGGGACCTCCTGAACTCCCGCCTGCCACTTGACGCCATGCACGCTCCCCCAAGCTATTCGAGCAGGGGGGACCCCCCTCGCCGCACCGTTCGGCCCGGCGGTGTGGCGTGGAGTGCTGTGCGAACCGCCCTCCGGTGTCCCGGAGTTGGGACCGGTGCTGATGGCCGCCCAGACACTCGGCGTCGAGCTGTTCGCGATCGTCGAGCAGGACATGTCCCCCTGCGAGCCGGAGCGGCCGCTGCCGATCGCGGTGCGCACACGCACGTTCCTGAGGTCCTGCGGGGCGTGAACGCCGGAGTGCCCGCGCGCCCCTGCCGACAGGCGGCGGTGTGTGGGCACTCCTATGCTGGTGGTGATGGCCGCACCCGGCCGCGGGTGGGTGATGGGCCCCGCCCGGGCTGTGCCCAGTGGCGCGAGTGTGGTGTGCGGTGCGTGTCTCCTCACAGGGGAGTGGGCCCATGACACACCCGTGCACTCGACCGCGCCTGCGCAGGGTGGCCGTCGTCGCCACCGTGGTGGGGGTTCTGCTGGCGCAGGCCGCGGCCGGGACCGCCGTGGCGCTGCCGTCCTCATCCGAATCCGCCTCCGTCGCCTCCGCCGCCCGCCAGCCCTCACCGTCTCCCTCCGGGGACGACGTCCGCGAACTCACGCCCGACGTGAAGCGGGAGCTCGACCTCACCGTGCAGCGGGTCATGAGGCAGGCGAAGGTCCCCGGGGTGACCGTCGGCATCTGGACGCCCGACAAGGGCGAGTACGTGAAGTCCTTCGGCATCGCCGACAAGAACACCGGCGAGCCGATGTCCCCGGACCTGTACATGCGGATCGGCAGCGAGACCAAGACGTTCACCGTCACGGCGCTGCTGGAACTGGTCGACCAGGGCAGCATCAGCCTGGACGACACGATCGACAAGTACGTCGACGGCGTGCCGAACGGCGGCAAGATCACCCTGCGTCAACTGGCCGGCATGCGCAGCGGGTTGTTCAACTACTCCCAGGACGAGGGCTTCTTCAAGGCGCTGACGTCCAATCCCAGGCGCCCGTTCACCCCGCAGGAACTGCTCGGCTACTCCTTCAGACACCCCGTGATGTTCCCGCCCGGCCAGCAGTTCTACTACTGCAACACGAACCTGATCCTGCTCGGCCTGGTCGTGGAGAAGATCTCCGGGCAGACGCTCGCGGACTACATCCACGACACCGTCCTCGAACCGGCCGGCATGAACCACACCCTCTTCCCGACCGGCGCGGAGTTCCCCCGGCCGCACTCGCAGGGCTACACCGACCAGACCGCGAACGGCCAGGTCGAGGACGCCGCGACCTGGAACCCCTCCTCGGCCTGGGCGGCCGGAGCCATGATCTCCGATCTGCAGGACCTGCGCGTGTGGGCACGCACGGTGGCCACGGGCCAACTGCCCGACGGGGACACGCTGATCAGCCCCGCCACGCAGAAGCAGCGGCTGACGTTCCCGCCGACGCCGATGCCCGGCACCGGGTACGGCCTCGGGATCTTCGATGTGCAGGGCTGGATCGGCCACAATGGTTCCCTGCCCGGTTACGAGTCCCTGACGGTCTACATGCCGTCGGAGCAGGCGACCCTCGTCGTGGTGCTGAACACCGACATCGACTACAAGGGCCAGGAACCCAGCACCCTGTTCGGCGACGCCATCACACGGATCATCTCCCCGGACCACATCTTCGACCTGCCGGCGCAACCCGCGGCCAGATGAAGCGCATTGCGCGCACCGCGCGCTGCTCCCGCAGGGACCGGGTCCCCGCGGGAGCAGCCGTTCGTCAGAGGGAGCGGACCTCGTCGATACGCACCGGCCGGTGCTCGTGCAGCGACAGCGTGCACGCCTCCGCGATCCAGCCCGCCTCCAGGGCGTCCGCGACCGTGCACGGCGAGGGCCGCCGACCCGCCGCCACCTCGGTGAATGCGGTGAGTTCGGCGCGGTAGGCCTCGGTGAAGCGGTCCATGAAGAAGTCGTGCGGGGTGCCGGCCGGGAAGGTCACGCCGGGCTCTACGGAGCGCAGCGGCAGCTTGTCCTCCAGACCGACGGCGATGGAGTCCTGGAAGCCGTGGATCTCCATGCGCACGTCGTAACCCCGGGCGTTGTGGCGGCTGTTGGAGACCACCGCGATCGTGCCGTCGTCCAGGGTGAGGACCGCGCCGGTGGTGTCGGCGTCGCCCGCCTCCTTGATGAAGTCCGCGCCCCGGTTGCCGCCGACGGCGTAGACCTCGGTGACCTCGCGGCCCGTCACCCAGCGGATGATGTCGAAGTCGTGCACCGAGCAGTCCCGGAAGATGCCGCCGGAGGAGGCGATGTACGCGGCAGGGGGCGGCGCCGGGTCCAGCGTGGTCGACCGTACGGTGTGCAGCGTGCCCAGCTCGCCGCTCTGCACGGCGGCCCGGGCGGCCACGAACCCGGCGTCGAAGCGGCGGTTGTAGCCGATCTGGATCGGGACGTCGGAAGTCTCGACCGCCTTGAGCACCTGTACGCCCTCGCTCATGGTCCTGGCGACGGGCTTCTCGCAGAAGACCGGGATGCCGGCCTCGACGGCGGCCAGGATCAGGCCGGGGTGGGCGTCCGTGGCGGCGGCGACCACCACACCGTCCACCCCGGCGGCGAGCACCGCCTCGGGCGAGTCCGCGACCTCGCCGCCGAACCGCTCGGCGGCCGACTTGGCGGCGTCCGCGAACGGGTCGGCGAGTAGGAGCGACTCGACCGCGTCGAGTCCGGAGAGGGTCTCGGCGTGGAAGGCGCCGATGCGGCCGAGGCCGAGGATGCCGATACGCATGGGTTCCGCTGCTTTCCGTATGTGGTTGCTGTTCGTTGCCGGGGCTCTGCCTCAAACCCCGTTGCCCTTCGGGCCCGTCCTCCATCGCCGGACGGGCTTCCGTGATTCAGTCCAGCCCGCCCAGCACGTTCTGGTCCCAGTCGATCACCGAACCGGTGACCACGCCCGACCGGTCCGACAGGAGGAAGACGACGAAGTCGGCGATCTCGTCCGGTTGGCCCAGCCTGCCCATCGGCAGCCCGGCGGCCGCCTGTTCGCGCCAGTCGTCGCCCGCGGCGTGAAAGGTCCGCTGCGTCGCGTCCTCGCCCTCGGTCGCGGTCCAGCCGATGTTCAGCCCGTTGATCCGGATCCGGTCCCAGCGGTGCGCGTGCGCGGCGTTGCGGGTCAGGCCGACCAGCCCGGCCTTGGCGCAGACGTATGGCGTCAGGAACGGCTGCCCGCCGTGTGCCGAGGACGTGATGATGTTGACGATCGTGCCGGGCGCCTCCCGTGCCACCATGTCCGCGACCGCGGCCTGCATGGCGAAGAACGGCGCCCTGAGGTTGATCGCGATGTGCTGGTCGAACAGCTCGGGCGTCGTGTCCAGCAGCGTCCCCCGCGACGTCAGCCCGGCGGAGTTCACCAGAGAGTCGACACGGCCGTACGCCGCGACCACCTCGGCCACCGAGGTCTTCGCCCGGCCGGGGTCGGAGAGGTCGGCGCGTACGAACATCGCCTTGCTCCCGGCGGCCGTCAGCTCGGCCACCAGCGCCTCGCCCGGCTCCGGGCGCCGCCCGGTCACGGCCACCACCGCGCCTTCGCGGGCCGCGGCCCGCGCGACGGCGGCACCGACCCCCTGGCTGCCGCCGTTGACGAGGACGACCTTGTCGTCGAGAAGTCCCATGGACGGACGGTTCCTTTCAGCTCCGGCGCCGCTCGGCGCAGGCCCGCAGTGCGTCCCGCAGCACGTCTGCGGTCCATGACTCGCGCAGTGCCCGCCGTACGACGTCGGCCTGGGACGGCGGGGCGAGACCCTCGACCGGCGGATCGCTGTCGAGGTTGGTGGGGAAGGGGTAGCCCTCGGCGCTCGCGGCGATCACCTGCTCCAGCCACTCCTCGCCCGCGCCCTCGGCCCGGCGCCGGAGCAGCACGGGGAAGACGGCGTTCACGACCGCCTCACGGTCCACCGTCTCCATCGCCCGACAGAACGCGGAGGAGACCTGGAGGAGGTTGGCCATGCGCCGGATGTCCGCGGAGCGGTTGGTGCCCGCGGCGTGGAACAGCGCGGGGTTGAAGAAGACCGCGTCGCCCTTGGCCAGCGGGAGCTGGACGTGGTGGGTCTCGAAGTACGCCTGGAACTCGGGCAGTCGCCACGCCAGGTATCCGGGCTCGTACGACTGCGAGTGGGGCAGGTACATCGTCGGGCCGGACTCCACCGGCATGTCGCAGTGCGCGACCGCGCCCTGGAGCGTGAGCGCGGGGGAGAGGCGGTGCGCGTGCGCGGGATAGGCGGCCGCGGCCTCGGTGGACAGGAACCCCAGGTGGTAGTCGCGGTGTGCGGTCTGGGCCCGGCCGCCCGGGTTGACCACGTTGACCTGTGAGGTGATCTGGTAGCGGGGCCCCAGCCAGGCGGCCGAGACCAGGGCGAGGACGTCGTTGGCGTAGTAGCCGGCGAACGCCTCGGGGTCGTACAGGGCGGCCTTCTCCAGGGCGTTCCAGACGCGGTCGTTGGCGCCGGGCCTGGCGAAGTGGTCGCCGGCGCCCGCGCCCGAGGAGCGCTGCTCGGCGATCAGGGCGTCGAAGACGTCGGTGAGCCGGTCGACTGCGTCCGCCCGGGGGAAGGCGCCCTTGAGGACCACGATGCCGGGCCCGTCGGCGAGGGCGTGGACCAGTTCGGCCTGGACGTCACGGCGGTCCGCGGCGGCACGGATGCGCTCGCTGTCGTAGACGAGGACGTTCCGTTCCACGGACGCGGCGTACGGGTGGTCGGCGAGGTCGGTGGTGCGCTCGACGTGCTCACGGAAGGCGGCGAGGTCGCAGTCCCGCTCGGCGAGCCAGGTCCGGCGCTGGACGGAGGCGAAGGACATCGTCGGTCCTCTCGGTGGCAGGGGCGGCAACGGGGGTCGCCCGGCTTCCGGCGGGCGACTCCGTGCTGTCATTCTTGTCAGTACAAACCCGTCGAACAACCAGCAGGAAGCCATCAAAAACCCCTCAAGGAGCCCCCGTATGGGCCATCCCTTCCCGATCCGGGAGATCGCACGTCAGGCGGGCCTGAGCGAGGCCACCGTCGACCGGGTCCTCAACGGCCGCGGAGGGGTGCGGGAGAGCACCGCCCGGGAGGTCCGGCAGGCCATCACCGACCTGGACCGGCAGCGCACCCAGGTCCGGCTCGTCGGCCGTACCTTCATGGTCGACATCGTGATGCAGACTCCGGAACGGTTCTCCACCGCCGTACGGGCCGCCCTGGAGGCCGAACTGCCGGCGCTGCACCCGGCCGTCGTGCGCTCGCGGTTCCACTTCCGGGAGACCGGCCCGGTGCGGGAGCTGACCGGGACCCTGGACCGGATCGCCCGGCGCGGCTCGCAGGGCGTGATCCTCAAGGCCCCGGACGTCCCCGAGGTCGCCGCCGCGGTCGGCCGGCTGACCGCGGCGGGCATACCCGTGGTGACCCTGGTGACCGACCTGCCCTCCACCGCGCGCCTCGCCTACGTCGGCATCGACAACCGGGCCGCCGGGGCGACCGCCGCGTATCTGATGGGCCAGTGGCTCGGCGACCGGCCCGGCAATGTGCTCACCAGCCTCAGCAGCGGCTTCTTCCGCAACGAGGAGGAGCGCGAGATGGGCTTCCGCAGCGCCATGCGCGCCCGGCATCCGGAGCGCATGCTGGTGGAGATCGCCGAGGGCCAGGGCCTGGACGCCACCCAGTACAACCTCGTCCGGGCGGCGCTGGAACGCGACCCGGAGATCCGGGCGGTGTACTCGATCGGCGGCGGCAACATCGCCACCCTGCGCGCCTTCGAGGACCTGGGCCGCGGCTGCGCGGTGTTCATCGCGCACGACCTCGACCACGACAACACCCGGCTGCTGCGCGAGAGGCGGCTGTCCGTGGTCCTCCACCACGATCTGCGCCAGGACATGCGCGAGGCCTGCCACATCGTGATGCGCGCCCATGGTGCCCTGCCGCCGGCCGGCCCGACACTGCCGTCGGCGATCCAGGTGGTGACGCCGTACAACATGCCGTCGCAGACGACGACCGTGTGACACCTGACGGCACATCGGGGCGCGGCCCGGGCGTGTTCCCGCTCCCGCGGGTCCGGGCTTCCTACCGTCGTGCGTATGTGGAAATCGACCCCCGACGGCGGGCCCGAGCGGTTGCTGGCACTCGCCGACGGCGTGTACGCCATCGCCATCACCCTGCTCGTCCTGGATCTGTCGGTGCCTCGGGGCCTGAGCTCCTCGGAGTACCGGGACGCGCTCAGCGAGCTCCTGCCGAACCTCGGGGCCTATGGGCTGAGCCTGTGGGTGCTGGGGGAGTACTGGCGCGGCCACCGCAGCATCTTCCGGAGCGTGCGGCAGGTGGACGCGCAGGTGATCGGGCTGTCCGTGCTGGGCCTGGGGGTCGCGGCACTCGTGCCCTTCCCCACCAAGCTGGTCGCGGAGTACGCCACCGAGCCCGCGTCGGTCGCCATCTACGCGGCGGCGGTCGCCGCACTCGGCGCCACCCACCTCGCGCTGCTCCTGGTCCTGGCCCGGCGTCCCTGGCTGCGGGGCGAACCGACCCCCGAACCCGCACCCGCTCCGGGCACCACCCTCTACGCCGTCGATCTCGGCAGCACCGTGGTGATCTTCCTCCTCACCATCCCCCTGGCCCTGACGTTCGGATCGGTGGCCATGCTGTGGTGGCTCGTCATGATCCCGACCAAGATCGTCATCGGGCGATGGGGCAGGGCGACCACCGGGACGACCGGCTGAGCCGGGCTGCCGTCACGAGGTCCCTTCCACATCCACCCACGCGCGGCTCCGGGCGGACCGCTCCATCGCGTCCAGTACGGCGGCGCTGTGCACGGCGTCCCGCAGGGTCGCCCCGTGCGGCGTGCCCTCGGCGACGGACCGCAGGAAGCGACAGGCCTCGACGACCTTGAGGTCGTCATAGCCCATGGCGTTCGCCGCGCCCGGCTGGAACGCGCCGAACTCGCCGTCGCCCGGGCCGACGTACACCGTGCTGACGGGCTGGTCCTGGTAGTCCGTGCCGCGGCTGACGCCGAGCTCGTTCATCCGGCGGAAGTCCCAGAACACCGCGCCCCGGGTGCCGTGCACCTCGAAGCCGTAGTTGTTCTGCTCGCCGACCGAGACCCGGCAGGCCTCCAGGACACCGCGGGCGCCGGAGGCGAAGCGCAGCAGGCAGCCGACGTAGTCCTCGTTCTCGACCGGGCCGAGCTCACCGCCCGCGGCACGCGAGTGACCCGCGGTCGCGGCGGTGGGGCGGGCCCGCTCGGGCAGAAAGACGGCGGTGTCGGCGGTCAGGGACGTGATGTCGCCGAGCAGATACCGGGCCAGGTCCGCGCCGTGCGAGGCGAGGTCGCCGAGCACTCCGCTGCCGCCGCGCTCCCGCTCGTACCGCCAGGTCAGCGCGCTGTCGGGATGGGCCGCGTAGTCGCTGAACAGCCGCATGCGGACATGGGTGACCGTGCCGATCGAGCCGGAGGCGATCAGCTCACGGGCCGCCTCGACGGCGGGCGCGTTGCGGTAGTTGAAGCCGACCGCTCCCTGGACGCCCGCCTCGGCGACGGCGTCGGCGACCGCACGGGCGTCGGCCGCCGTCAGGCCCACCGGCTTCTCGATCCAGATGTGTTTGCCGGCCCCGGCCATCGCGACACCGATCTCACGGTGCAGGAAGTTGGGGGCGGTGATGCTCACCGCCTGCACCCGGGGATCCGCCGCCACCTCGCGCCAGTCACGGGTCGTCGAGGCGAACCCGAACTGCGCGGCGGCCTGTTCGGCCCGGCCGGGTACCTCCTCGGCGACCGTCACCAACCGCGGACGCAGCGGAAGATCCGGGTAGTGGTGCAGGACACGGGCGTACGCCTGGGTGTGCACCCGGCCCATCCAGCCGAACCCGACGACGGCGACACCGAGCGCATCCACCATGACAGCCCTTCTCTGGCGCTTTTGGACCGGTCCACAACCTGTCCAGGTCACCCTGAGCTTCATAACGAGTGGTGTCAACCCCTTTGACAACCCGGCGTGCCCCATGGAACGGTCCAGAACATGAAACCGCCGACCATCCGCGACGTGGCCGAACACGCCGGCGTCTCCAAGTCGCTGGTGTCGCTGGTGCTGCGCGGCTCCGCCCAGGTGCGGCCGGAGAAGCGGGAGGCGGTGCTGCGTTCCGTACGCGAACTCGGCTACCGCCCGAACGCGGCGGCGCGCAGCCTCAGCGAGCAGCGCACCCGCACCGTCGGCGTCCTCCTCCACGACCTGCGCAATCCCTGGTACGTGGATCTCCTCGACGGACTGAACCCGCTGCTGCACGACCACGGCCTGCACATGCTGCTGGCCGACGCCCGGCTGAGCCGTCGTACCGGACAGGATCTGACCGGCCCGTTCCTGGACCTGCGGGCCGACGGCCTGGTCGTGGTCGGCACGCTGCCCGACCCGGCCGCCCTCGGCGCGGTGGCCGAGCGGATGCCGGTCGTGGTGGCCGGCGCCCGCGACCCGGTTCCGCCCGGTGTCGACGTCGTCGCGGGTGACGACGAGCAGGGCACGCGACTGGTCACCGAGCACCTCGTCGGCCTCGGCCACCGCCGTATCGCGCACCTTGCGGGCTACGGAGCCGTCGGAGAACTGCGCCGCCGCAGCTTCGAGGCGACCATGCGGGGCCACGGCCTCGGCGCCGAAGCGGCCGTCGAGTCCTGCGACATGACGGAGGAGGGCGGCTACCGCGCCACCGTCCGTCTGCTCGGCCGCCCGGTGCGGCCCACCGCCGTGATCGCCGTCAACGACATCGCCGCCGTCGGCGCGCTGTCGGCCGCCGGGGAACTCGGCCTGCGCGTTCCGCACGACCTGTCCGTGACCGGCTACGACAACACGAGCATCTCGCGGCTGCGCCATCTGTGGCTGACCACCGTCGACAACGCGGGGCACGAGGTCGGCCGCCGCGCCGCGCGCTGCCTCCTCGACCGTATCGAGGCGCCCGGGGGAGCGGGGCGCGTCCAACTGGCGGCGCCCGCGCTGGAGATCCGCGGGACCACGGGAGCGCCGCCTACAGGTTGATGGCGTACACCTTGCGCAGCGTCTCGTGCACCGTCCAGGTCGTACGGTCGCCCGCCCGCAGCACGGCCATGTCGCCGGGCCCGACGGTCAGCGTCGGCCCGTCCGCCACCTCGATGGTCGCGGAACCGCCGAGCACCACGAACAGTTCGTCCGCCTCGGTGTCGGTGACCACCCCCGGGGTGATCTGCCAGATGCCCCGGATCCGGCGGCCGTCCGCCGACTCCCAGACGACCCTTCCGCTCACCTCCGGTGTCCCGGAGACGATCTGCTCCGGGGCGAGGGGCTCGGGTTCGAGCTCGGCGTCGGGGACATGGAGGGCGAAGCTGTGGGTCATACGGCGACCCTAGCGAGATCGTTCCCCGCCAGGACGCCGACAGAGTGTGCGGTACCGGCCCCGGTGACAGGACACTTCGTCGCGCCGGGGACACCCTGGTGAACGCCGTCCGGCAGGCCGACAGCCACGTCGGATCGACCGCATGAGGTAGGGTTCACCTGCGTGTTCCCACGAGTCACCGTGGCACCGCACCGGGACGTGGCGCAGCTTGGTAGCGCACTTGACTGGGGGTCAAGGGGTCGCAGGTTCAAATCCTGTCGTCCCGACAGCCGAACCGGCTGTCTGTCCGGGACAGGGCCTTGGACCACTTCGGTGGGACAAGGCCCTCGGTCGTTTTCCGGGCCGCTCCTCGCGCCGACGCGACGCGGGCGCTCCAGGCGTAGATTGAAAAGTGCCGGCCGCGAGGGCCGGAGCAGTTCCTGGACGTGGTGAGCGCGATGACCGGAGGGATCCTGCCCCGGGGGCCCGGGACCCTCACGCCCGACACGCTGACGGCCGACCCGTACAACGCCCAGACCCCCGCGGTCGCGCTCGCCGAATGGATCACGCCCGTGGACGCGTTCTTCGTCCGCGCTCACTTCGCAGTCCCGCGGCTGGAGCCGGGGAGGTGGCGGCTGCGCCTCGGCGGTCTGGTCGGGGCACCCTGCGAGGTCCGGTACGACGAGCTGCCGGCGCTGGGGATGCGGGAGCTCGACGTCGTGCTGGAATGTGCCGGGAACGGACGCGGCCGGATGACCCCGCCACCGCCGGGACTGCCCTGGGGCGAGCGGGCGGTGGGCTGTGCACGGTTCGGCGGTGTGCCGTTCCGGGCGGTCGCCGCGCGGGCCCGGCCGGACCCGCGGGCGGTGGAGTTCGTGTTCACCGGAGCGGACGCCGGCGACGAGCACGGCCGGAGCGTGGCCTTCGAACGCAGTCTGCCGCTGGAGGTCGCGCTGCACCCGGACACCCTGCTGGCCACCCATATGAACGGTGAACCGCTCGCCCCCGTCCACGGGGCCCCGGTGCGCCTGGTGGTGCCGGGCCGGTTCGGGGTGGCCGATGTGAAGTGGCTCGTCGGGGCCCGGGCCGTGGCCGAACCGTTCACCGGGGTGTTCCAGACCGACGAGTACGTCTACCGCGACGCCCGCGGCGGTACGGCCGACGGCCCGGTCACCACCCTGCGCGTCAAGTCGCTGATCACCGCCCCGGAGCCGGAGGCGGTCCTCGCGCTCGGCACCGCGGTGACCGTCCGCGGCTGGGCCTGGTCGGGCGGTGTACCCGTGCGGCTGGTCCAGGTCCGGGCGGACGACGACGCATGGCACCGGGCCCGCCTCGACCGCCCGAGCGGACCGTATGCATGGACGGGGTGGTCGCTGCGCTGGACCCCGCGGCGGACCGGGCACCACCGGCTGCAGGCCCGCGCGAGTGACGCGCACGGCGAGACACAGCCGCTGCGGGCTCCGTGGAACGCCCAGGGCTACGGCTGCAACGCGGCGGCCGGCGTGGACGTGCTGGTCCGGCGACGGTCCGGCCGGCCGGGGGACGCGGGACAGCCCGACTGACGACGAGTTCGAGAGCGGGGCCGACATGGACGAGTACGAGATCGGGATCGTCACCACCGCCCCGCTCGGCGACACCAGCTACCTCCTGGTCAGCGGTGACGAGGCCGCCCTGGTCGATCCCCAGCGGGACTGCTGGGGGCTGCTCGCGGACTGCGACGCACGCGGGGTGCGGGTCCGGTACGTCCTGGAGACACATGTGCACAACGACTACGTCTCCGGTGCCCTGGAGGTACGGGCCGCCACCGGCGCCACCGTGGCCGGACCCGCCCGGGCCGCCTACGCCTTCGAGCATCTTCCCCTGGCCGAGGACGACGAGATCACCGTCGGGGAATTGCTGGTCCGGGCCATGGAGACGCCCGGCCACACCGCCGAGCACACCTCGTACCTGGTCCTCGGCGACCGCGAGCGCGACCCGAGGGCCGTGTTCACCGGCGGCAGCCTGCTGGTCGGCAGCTCGGGCCGCACCGATCTGTCGGGCGAGGAACGGACCGAGAGCCTCGCCCACGCACAGTTCCGGTCGCTGCGACGGCTGGCCCTGCTGCCGGACGGCACCCGGGTACTGCCCACCCACGGGGCCGGCAGCTCCTGTGCCGCCGGGCCGGCATCGGGGGAACGGACGACGACGGTGGGCGCGGAGCGGCGCGCCAATCCGGCGCTGGCGGTGGACGAGGAGGAGTTCGTCAGCGAGCGGTTCGGGCTGCCCCCGTACCCGGCGTACTACCGGCACATGGCCTCGATCAACCGCGCCGGGCCCACCGTGCTCGGAGGTCCGCCCCGCGGCGCCCGGCCGCTCACGCCGGAGACCGTGGCCCGGCTGACCGGCGGCGGGGCGCTGGTGGTCGACGCCCGTGACCGCCGGACGTTCGCCCGGGCGCATCTGCCCGGATCGCTCTGCGACGAACTGGACGACGGCTTCGCCGGCCTGGTCGGGCAGGTCGTGCCCTTCGGCACACCCCTGGTCCTGGTCCTCCCGGAACCGGCGGGCGAGGCAGCGGCCGAAGCGGTGACCCAGTTGCTGCGGATCGGCTACGAGCGGGTCGAGGGCTATCTGGACGGCGGCATCGAATGCTGGCAGGCCGAGGGCCGCCCGGTCGGTTCCTTCCGTACCGCGGACCCCGCCGACCTGCTCGCGCTCCTCGCGCGCGGCGCCCCGGTGCGCATCCTCGACGTCCGGTCCCCGAACGAGCCCGGAACCGTACCGGGAGCACTGGCCATTCCGGTCGGCGAACTGCCCCGGCGGCTCGCCGAGATCCCCCGGGACCGCGAGGTGTGGACGGTCTGCAGTCGCGGGCGCCGCGCGGCCGCCGCGGCCAGCCTCCTCGACCGGGCCGGCATCCCGGTCACCGCGGTGGTCAGGGGCGGCGCACACGACCTGATACAGCCGATCATTGAAGGGAGAGCAGGATGAGTACGAACGGTTACGCACATCCGGAGACGCTGGTCGACACGGAGTGGCTGGCAGGCCATCTGACCGACAGGACACTGCGGATCATCGACGTCGACGAGGACACCAGCGCCTACGACAGCGGCCACATCCCCGGCTCCGTCGGCTGGAACTGGACGACCGACCTGCACACCGAGGTCGGCCGGGAGTACGTCGACCGCGTCGGCCTCGCAGAACTTCTCGGCGCGGCCGGCGTGGCGGACGACACCACCGTCGTGCTGTACGGCGGCAACAACAACTGGTTCGCCGCCTACGCCTACTGGGTCCTGCGGCTGCGCGGCTTCGAGAAGGCGAAGCTGCTCGACGGGGGCCGCAAGAAGTGGGAGCTGGAGAGCCGCCCGATGACACGGGAGACCGTGGACCATCCGCGCACCTCCTTCGAGGTGACCGGGCCGGCCCACCCCGAGATCCGTGCCCTGCGCGACGAGGTGCTGGCCAAGGAGGAAACCGGCATCGGCCTGGTCGACGTACGTTCCCCCGAGGAGTTCCGGGGCGAGAAGCTGGCGCCTCCACACCTTCCGCAGGAACAGGCGCAGGTGCCGGGCCACATTCCGCACGCGGCGAACATCCCCTGGGCGCAGGCCGCCAACGACGACGGGACGTTCAAGTCGGCGGCGCAACTGCGCGACCTGTACGAGGCCAAGGGCATCACCCCGGACAGCGAGGTCATCGCGTACTGCCGTATCGGCGAACGCTCCTCGCACACCTGGTTCGCCCTGCACGAGCTGCTCGGCTACCCGGACGTCAAGAACTACGACGGCTCCTGGACCGAGTACGGCTCGCTGGTGGGTGTGCCCGTGGAGATGGGGTGAACCCGGCCCGGCCGACGGCCACTTGATGAACGGCCCGGCGGAGGGTCTGCCGCCGGGCCGTTGACCGGACCGTCGGTGTCAGCAGGCCCGTGAGCGCGCGGTGTCTTTCCCTATACGGCCTTCAGGATCAGGCAGGCCGCGGCCGCCCCGCCGAGCACCGCGACCAGCTTGACGAGGCTGAAGGCGACCACCGTCCACGCCACCATGCCGAGGAGACCGAGCACGAGCAGCACGGCCAGGAGCGGGGCGAGCCGGGACACCTGGCTGAACAGCTGGGAAGGCTCGGTGACGGACGGGTTCGGCTGCTTGCCGTCACGGATGTACTCCGCGACGGCCGGGAGGTGCTGTGCGGTGAGCCCGGCGCCATGACCGCCGTCGAGATGGAGGAACTGGACCGTGCCGGAGGGGGTGACGTCGAAGCCGGCGAACCCGCCGAGCCCGATGTCGCGCATGCCGAGCCCGCGCAGACCGCTGCACAGCCATCCGACCGGTTTGTCCCTGGAACCACAGGCGTTGACCAGAGTCGCGATCTGCAGCCGGTCGGCGAAGTCGCGCCAGCCGAACTCCCGCGGCAGCACGCTGCCGGCGAGGTACACCCGGTCGAAGCGCAGGGTCCGCACCTGGCGCAGGGACTGGCCGAACATATAGGTGCCGTTGCTGTGACCCACGAAGTGGATCCGCGCGTCCGGGTGGCGGGCGAACTGGTAGCTGTACTGGTCCTGGAACCAGCGCAGCGTTCGCCGACGGCTCACCGGAAACGCGAAGTTGAACGCCGACAGCCATCCGTAGGAGGCGGTGACCACCAGGGTCCGGCTCGTGGTTCCGTTCTGCAGCGCCCGTTCGAGGTCGGTGACCCAGCTGTTGATCCCGGCGCGGATGCCGTGGAGCAGGAACACGATGTCGGTCACCTCGGCCTCCTGCTCGGGCAGCGCCGCCGGCTCGGTGATCTCGACCGTGCCGAGGACGGCCCGGCGCAGGATGTCGTACCGCTGTCCCTCTCTGTCCTGGGGGACCTTGGACACCTTCATGATGTCCCGGTGGTCGGCCTGCGGGATGTAGAGGTCGGCCCCGGTCGCCCGGCCCTCGACGTCCCTGCTGTCCTCCGGCCGCACCAATGGGTCGGCGGCGCCGCGCACCTGGACCACCAGCGGTGCCTCGGCGCCCAGTTCGTTGAACAGCCTGATCCACTCCAGCCGGAGGTCGGTCATGAAGGCGGCACCGGCGAGGAGTTCGAGCGCGGCGAACCTGCGGAACGTGCCGGCCGCCATGATCGCGGCGACACGGGTCGGCCCATTGAGCCGGGACGGCGGGACGCCTCGGTTGGGAGCGGCGAGCAGCACGATCCGGGTCACCTGGTGGACCCACGCCGACCGATGGCCGTCCAGACGGCCGCGCCCGCACAGGTAGGCGTAGCGCAGCAGTACCCCGCCGGCACTGTGACCGACGAGGACGATCTCGCGGGCGCGTCCGCCCTCCGCCCACAGGGCGCCGATGCGTTGGTTGAGCGTGTCGGCCAGAACGGCGAGTGAGCCGCGCGTCAACGGCCTGATCCAGTCCGGGTACACCCAGACCTCGTCGTCGGCGTGCCCCGGCTCGGCCTGCAGCTTCTCGAACAACTCGTCGGCGTCGTGGCGCTTTTCGATCAGTCCTCCGACGTACACGATCAGCCGACCGCCGCCGGAGACGGACGCATCCGTCATGCCGTTCCCCCGTTCATCCGCCCGACGGGCGATCCCCCTCGTCCGGACGGGCCCTCAGTGGCGTGGTCGCGGACGTCACCCTCCCCCCCAACTGGAGAGCACGACCCCCCCCCCCAGGGCGCGCTCGGTGGCGAGCCCCA
>NZ_VZRB01000008.1:49561-148815 GCF_008806595.1 Streptomyces luteolifulvus
CCACGGGGCTGGCGGGCCAGACGGGGGGTGTGGGGGGGCCGCACCCCTCCCCCGAAGGTGACGTCCGCGACCGCTCCCCCGGTGCCGGACTGTGGTCCGAGCCGTCCGTGCGGAGGCGGGCTGTGCTGTCACCAGCACATGACCGCGGTCTCCCCCGAACCCCAGCTGGAGTACAGGCGCACACGGACGAAGTAGCGGCGGCCCTTGACGAGGCGGGCCCTGATGGTGGCGTTGCGCGGGGTTCCTCCGTCGTCCTGGCCGACGAGGTAGCGCGGCTCCCCGTCCCGTTCCTCGAAGACCACCACGACGGCATCGCTCTCGCCGAAGGTGCCCACGGTGTACTCGCGGGTCTCCGGCGGCTCGACGGTGAAGTCGGCCTGCTCGCCCGGGCCCAGGCCGATCGGCGCCGAGCGGAAGGGCACCAGCGCGGGCGGCCGTGCCGGGCCGGCCGGCGGGTACCAGCGCAGGACGAACTCCTTGTCGGCGGGGGAGAGTGTGCCGGGCGGGTTCAGGCCGCCGCGGTACTGCTCCGGTTCCAGGATCAGCCCCGCCGAGAAGGGGTACTCCATGATCGACTGCGAGTCCCAGAGGGAGCCGTTGACCTCGTCCGGGTCGAGCTTGCGCAATATGTTGACGTACGTCCTGTCCCGGCTCCAGAAGTTCGGCGGGCCCGCCAGATCGGCGTAGACGGCCTCGTCGTCCCAGTGGATGCCGGCGAACGGGCTCTGGTGCTCGTGCAGCATGCCGAGAGCGTGCCCGATCTCGTGCAGGGCCGTCGCGCGTTCCCCCGGCGCGGTCAGGTCCCACCCGAAGTTCATGGTGCGTTCGTTCAGGCCGACCTGGAGCGCGTCCTTGCCCACGGTCGACCAGGAGCCGTCGCCGAGCTGGAACCCGATGCGCAGTTCGGCCTCGGAGCGGTCGTCGACCTCGGCGAACGACAGTCCGATGCCGAGGTCCTGCCACTCCTTGAAGCACTCACGCACCACGTCCCGCTGCTCCTTGGCGCCGACCCACGACACCCGCCGGGACTGCCCGGTTCCCGGAACGGGAATGACGGACGCGTCGGTGTCGCCGTCGAAGAAGCAGTAGTGCACAACGGTGCCGTTGACCCACATCGGGCGTCCCCCGATGAGCGCACTGAGCCGCTCGGCGGTCAGCCCCGGTGCGAAGACGGGGGCCGATCGCTGGGCGAGCGAGCAGTAGCGAGCGGTCATGGCGCACAGCCTGCCGGTGACCGCGGTCGGGCGCGTGAGTCGGGGGCTACTCAAGTCACCCTGTATCAGGGATGAGTATCCGGACTCTCGTTGTCGTGACGACTTTCGAACGGGACGCGAAGACCCTGGAACTGCCCTGGCCCTTCACCGGGCGGGAGAGCGAACTCGAACTGGTCCGCCGGTCCGTGACGGCAGGCCGACCCGGCATCGTGGTGACCGGCCCGGCCGGCTGCGGCAAGACCCGGCTGATCACCCAGGCGGTCCGCGGCGCCGACTGCGCCAAGGTGGCCGGGACCCCCGAGACCCGGCAGATCCCGTTCGCCGCGTTCGCCCATCTGCTGCCCGAGACGGTGTCGCTGCACCGCGCGGTCCAACTGCTGTCCGGCACCCGGCTGCTGCTGGTCGACGACGCCCATCTGCTCGACGACGCCTCGGCGGCCCTCGTCCACCAGCTGGCCGTGCACGGACGCACCCGGTTGCTCGTCGCCGCCACGGACGGCGTCCCGGTGCCCGGCGCGGTCTTCCGGCTGTGGACCGGGGAGCTGCTGCCCCGCCTCGTCCTGGAGCCGTTGCCCCGCGAGGAGATGGCACAGTTGCTGGCCTCGGGCCCCGAACCGCTCACCTTCAACCGGTTGTACCGCCTGTGCCAGGGCGACCTGCGCCTGCTGCGCGACCTGGTGGGCGCGGTGCGCGAGGGCGAACTGCTCGCTCCCGTCCCGGATTCGGACCAATGGGCGTGGCGGGGCCCGGTACCGCTGAGCGCGACAGTGCGGGAGCGCGCCGCGGCGGTCCTCGACCGGGCCCGCGCCGAAGAGCGCGAGACCCTCGAACGCCTGGCCTTCGCCGAACCCCTGCCGCTGGACCTCGACGACCTCGATCTGCGCAGCCTGGAACAGCTGGAGGCCGACGGCCTCGTCCACGTCGACGACTACGGCACCGTCCGCCTCGCCCACCCCCTGCACGGCCCGGCACTGCGGGCCGCGGCGGGGCGGCTGCGCCTCAGGCGGCTGGCCCGCACCCCGGACCAGTGCTGGCCCGCCCTGGAGGTGGAGGCGGCCGCCCTGATCCGGCAGATCGAGTCGTCGGACGTCCGCTCGATGCCGACGCCCGTGGGGGAGTGGCTGGTGGAAGAGGGCGCGCCGGTGCCCGCGGGGTACGCGGCGCTGCGCGCTCGGTTCTCCCGGCTGCGGGGGGAACTGCGGGAGGCTGCGGCCTGGGCCAGGGAGGGCCTGCGGGGCGCCGCCGACGATCCGTCCTGCCGCGCCGAACTCGTGCTCGCCGCCGCACAGTCGGGCGAGGTGATGAGCGGGTGCGAGACCGCCGACGGCCAGGCCGACACCTGGCTCGCGGCGGCCCGCGGCGACACCGACGCGGCCCTCGCGGCTGTCGACGACGCTCCCTACGACGCCGTACGCCTCGGTGCCCCCGAGCGGGCCGCCGGCCGGCTGTCCGGTGTGTTCGCCGCGCACGCCGACGCGCTCGCCCGCGGCGACGGGCCCGCCCTCGACCGGGCGGGGGAAGCCCTGGAGCGGCGCGGCTTCCTGCTGTTCGCCGCCGAGGCGCATGCGCAGGCCGTCCGTGCGCACCGCGACCCGCGCGCGGCCCGCACCGCCCGCACCCGCGCCGTCGCCCTGGCCGGGCGCTGCCAGGGCGCCCGGACCCCGGCCCTCGCAGGCCTCGTCCTCGGCGAACTCACCGCCCGGCAGCGCCAGATCGTCACCCTCGCCGCCGCGGGCCTGAGCAACCGCCAGATCGCGGAACGGCTCACCCTCTCCATCCGCACGGTCGGCAACCATCTGTACAGCGCCTACGCCCGCCTGGGCGCCGGCGACCGAGCGTCCCTGCCCTGGCTGGTCGACCTGCCTGCCGCGGAGTCGGCGTGAGCTGGTGACTCGGGCGTTCGGGGGGTTGCAGGTGGTCGTGGAACTACTCGTCCAGCCCGCCGACCCCCGAAGCCACCAGCCCGTCAAGCCGCCCCGAACGCCGAGAACGCCCAGCCCGTCGCCTGGTGCAGGGCGTCGCCCGGCAGGGCGGCTCGTGCGTCGCGCAGGGCCTCGGCCAGGGACAGGTCGGAGCTGAGGCCCTTGTGCAGGGCGAGCATCAGCGGTACCACCGCGGCGTCGTTGACGGGCGCCGTGCAGGCCACCACGCCCGCCGTGCCCAGCGGCAGCAGCGCGGTGACCACACCGAGCAGCTCGTCGGCGCCGACCGACGCGAACCGGGCGGTGTCGCAGCAGGACAGAATGATCCGGTACGGGCTGCGGTCCAGGCGTTCGAAGTCGTGGACGATGAGCGGACCGTCGGCCATCCGCAGCGCGGAGAACAGGGGGCTGTCCGCGCGGAAGGTGCCGTGGGCCGCGATGTGCGCGAGCGCGGCGCCGTCGAGGTCCTCCAGCACCCGTGGCACGCGCGCGTCGTTCTCCTCCAGCACGACGGCATCGCCGTACCGTCCGGCCAGTTCGGGCACTTCGGCACCGCCGGTCGCCAGACCGGGGCCGCGCACCAGCACCGGGCGGCCGCCCGGCGGCGGCTCCGTCTCCCGTGCGCGCAGCCAGCTGCTCGCCGACGGCGACACGCTGAGCACCCGCTCGCGCAGCGACGGCAGCAGCGCCCACGGCACCCGGTGCAGCCGCCCCGGCGGCACCACCACGACCGGCCCGCTGCCCAACTGGGCCGCGGCGGGCCCGAGCAGCAGTTTCTCCAGGCGCCGGCCGGCCGCCTCCACCACCGGCAGTCTGGCGTCCGCCCCCGGGTGCGCCAGCCGCCGCAGCCCGGCCTGCACATGCTCGGCCTCCCGCTCCGCGTCGGCGAGCAGCCCGGCCTCGAACCGCCGTACCCGCCCCTCCCCGCAGAGCAGCACCTGCACCCGCCCGTCGAGCACGGCCAGCTCCACCAGCCGTATGTCGTCGCCCAGCCGTTCCAGCAGCCGGCCCGGGTCGAACCGGTGTCCGTCGCCGGGAGACTCGCCGCGGATGTGCAGGGTGCGGGAGCGGATCTCCCGCTCCAGACGCCGCTGTTCACGCTCCAGGGCCAGGATCGGATGGCCGTCCATACGGGCGGCCTCCGCTCGGGCGGCGATCTCCCGGAAGGCCGTGAGACCGCTGAGCAGCGCCGGATCGGCCGGCGGCCGGGTCGGCGGTGCGGACAGCGCCGTGGCACGCCAGCGCTCGCTCCACACCAGCAGCCGCCGCGGGCCTCCGGAGTCCAGGCTGGCCCGCTGGGCCATGGCCGCGAGTTCCGCGCCCTGCTCGGTGGCGCGGGCGCGCAACTCCGAGGCGCCCAGCGTCATCCGGTGGTCGTCGAGCACGTCCAGGCCCCGTCGGCAGGCCTCCAGCACCCCTCGCCCCGATCCCGCGGCCCGGGCCCTGAGCGCCTGCGCGGCCCAGCCGGTCATCCGCGCGAGCGGCGGCCCGCTGTGCCGGCTGCGGGCGGCGACGGCCAGATGCCGCTCCGCGTCCGCCGTCCAGCCGAGGCCCAGCGCGATCCGGCCCGCGAGCAGTGACGCCTGGGGCGCGGCCGGAGCACCGAACGCGGCCAGCCGGTCGGCCACCGCGGCCGCGTCGGCGACGAGCCGCCCCGAACCCCGCCCGGCCGCGAGCCGCGCCTCGATCAGCACCAGCCGGGCGTGCGTCTCCCACCAGGTGCGCCGCTGTCCCGCGAACAGCCGTACGGCCAGGGCCGCGCGGGCGATCGCGGTGTGCGGATCACCGGCCAGCCGGGCGGCCCGGGCGGCGGCGAGCAGCAGCTCCGCCTTGCGGGTGGACTGCCCGCCGATGCCGTCGAGCACGCCGATCGCGGCATCCGCCTCGGCCAGCGCCTCGGGGGCCAGCCCGGCGGCCATCAGGACCTCGCAGCGCCGGATGTTGAGCATGAACGTCGGTGTACCGAGCTTGGCGTACCGCTCCTCGGCCTCGTCGAGCAGCCGCAGTGCCACGGGGACGTCGCCCGACCGGAACGCGGCGAGTCCCCGGCTCTCCACCGCGTCGGCCTTGTCGTGCTCCTGGCCGGTCGTGCCCCACAGTGCCTCGGCCGCGGAGAAGTCGGCGTCGGCCCGCTCCACGGAGCCGAGCGCCAGATGCACGGTCGCGCGCAGCGTCAGCGCCCGCGCCGTCCAGATCACGTCGTCGGCCTGCCGCAGCACCGGGATGGCCCGGCGTACGTCCTCCAGCGCCTCGCGATGGTGGCCGAGCACCCACCAGACGTACGCCCGCCGGTACAGGACACGCGCGCGTGTGTGGCCGCTGCCGCGGGCGACACCCCGCTGGAAGGCGGTGAGCCCCTGCCGGGTGCGGCCCGCGTGGACCAGCGCCACGCCGAGCGTGCCGAGGACGTCCGCCTCCCGGTCGGCCGACTCGGAGCGGGCCGCGAGGTCGCGGGCCCGCCGCAGATGGGTCAGCGCGAGCCGCAGATCGCCGAAGTCCCGCTGCCAGATGCCGATCACCTGGTGGGCGACGGAGGCGTGCAGCGGTGAGGCATCGGCGCCGAGCACCCTTTCCGCCCTCGCCAGAGCCTCGCCCGGGTCGGCGAACACCATCGGCAGCAGTTCGAGAACCGAGTCGCTTCCCGCTGTCACTCCAAGGATGGTAGTGGCCCCGAAGGCGGCCCACACTGGTTTGGCGCTGTATCAATCTACGGTCGGACAGCTCTGATTGACGAACCGCCGCCTCAGTGGGAGGACACGCCATGGCACCTCAGCGATTCCACGAGCAGTTCGACCAGATCCAACGCTCCATGCCCGACGTCCCCCTGGCGATGGGGCCGGACGATTCCTCCGAGTTCATGTACGAGAAGGGCGTCGTCCTCGCCCGCGACGGCGAGGAGGCCCGCGTCGTCGAGGACACCGTGCGCACGCACTTCACCGCCGCCACCGGACTGGTCGCGGACCACGTGCGCCGGGCCGGTCCGGAGACCAACCGGACGGGCATCACCCGTATCCAGGTCGGCGACCCCGGACACGGCGACCGGCGCGGTGACCGTGCCGTCGCCGGCGCTCTGCGCGCGCTGCGGGAGGCGGAGGGGCGGGCCGGGCGCCGGCTGGTCAGCCGCAACCACGTGGTGTCGATCGCAGTCAACGCCTGTCCCGGCGACGAGCCCGTGCCCGCCCCGCTGACCCAGCGGCCGAACCCGGCCGCGGCCGAGGGGGTCCACGACGCCGACACCGCCGTCGGTGTCCTCGTCATCGACACCGGGCTCATGCACGACTACCGCTCCTACCCGCTGCTCGCGCACACCCAGGGCGACGCCCAGGTCAAGGAGACCGACGACCAGGGCATCCTCCAGCAGTACGTCGGCCACGGCACGTTCATCGCCGGGCTGGTCGCGGCCGTCGCGCCCAACACGGACCTGACGGTGCGGGGCACCCTGAACGACGCCGGCGCCATCCTGGAGTCCGACTTCGGCGCCAAGCTCTTCGAGGCCGTCGACGAGAACGGCTGGCCCGACATCATCAGCCTGTCCGCCGGCACCTCCAACGGCCGCACCGACGGCCTCCTCGGCGTGGACGCCTTCATGCAGGAGCTGCGCGAACAAGGCACACTCCTGGTCGCGGCCGCCGGCAACAACGGCAGCGCCACCCCCTTCTGGCCCGCCGCCTACGCCTCCCTGCCCGAGTACGAGGACGTCGTGCTGTCGGTCGGCGCGCTGCGCGCCGACGGCGAGTTCGGCGCCTGCTTCAGCAACCACGGCTCCTGGGTCAAGGTCTACGCCCCCGGCGAGCGCCTCACCAGCTCCTTCACCGGCTTCGACGCGCCCGTCCCGTACGTGTACCAGCACTCCACGTACGAGGCCTGCCGCTACGGCTTCACCTACGTGTGCACCTGCCAGGCGCCCCGGCACACCGGTGTGCTGAGCGAGCAGGGCGCCACGGCCAAGGCGGATCAGGTCATGTTCGAGGGGTTCGCACACTGGAGCGGGACCTCGTTCGCCACCCCCGTGGCAGCGGGCCTGATCGCCAGTCACATGACGGCGCACAAGGAGGCGGACCCGCGTGTCGCCCGTCGGCAACTATTGGCGGCGAACACCGAGTTCGCGGAAGTACGCGGGGCGCACGTTCCGGCGCTTGTGCCCCCCACGTGGCGCCCTGCGCCGGTCGTGCAGCTGGCTTCCGGAGCATGACGGTCAAAGCAGCCCCCTCCGCGGCGTACGATGACTTGCCGTACACGAGGGGTGGGGCCGTGGACCGTGCAGATGTCGGCGCGCTCGTCCAGTCCGCCGTCGACGGTGACGCGGCGGCCTGGAAGGCGTTGGTGGAAGGGCTGAGCCCACTGGTGTGGTCGGTGGTGCGCGCGCACCGCCTCTCGGACGCCGACGCGCACGAGGTGTACCAGACCGTGTGGTTCCGCTTCGCCCAGCACCTGGGGCGCATCCGGGAACCGGAGAAGACGGGGTCGTGGCTGGCGAGCACCGCGCGCCACGAGTGCCTGAAGCTGATCAAGAGCTTAAGGCGGCTGACACTCACGGACGATCCCCAGGTGCTCGACCGGGTCAGCGAGGACCGAACGCCCGAGGAGTTCCTCATCGACTCCGAGGAGGCCGCCGCCGAGACCGAGCGGATCCGCCGCGTATGGCAGGAGTTCGGCGAACTCGGCGACCGCTGCAGGCAGTTGCTGCGCGTCCTGATGGCCTCGCCGCCGCCCAGCTACCAGGAGGTGTCCGCCGCACTGGGCATCGCCGTCGGCAGCATCGGGCCGCTGCGCCAGCGCTGTCTGCGCCGCCTTCGGGCCCGACTCGACGCACGGGGAGCATGATGAACGACGACATGAGTGACCTGACCGATGTGAGCGCGGTGAATGACGACGTCGGCGAAAGCTTCTTCGACGACATGGATTTCGACACCGGCCCGCTGGAGGAGGAGCTGCGCCGGGCGGCCGCCATCCTGGACCCGGTGCCGGCCGAGCTGCGGCAGATCGCCGTGGAGGCCTTCGCACTGCACGATCTCGACGCCCGTATCGCCGAGTTGACGTTCGACTCCGTGGTGGACGCCATCCCGGTCAGGGGGGCGACGAGCGTGCCGCGGATGCTGACCTTCCACTCGGGCGACGTGACCGTGGACGTGGAGGTGAGCGCGCAGGGACTGCTGGGGCAGGTGCTGCCCCCGCAGTCGGCGAGCATCGAGGTGCTCAGCGGGCCGCAGGCGGCTCTGCCGCTCGTGGCCGACGACATGGGGCGCTTCACGTCCGACGTGAGCCCCGCCGGCCCGTTCGCCCTGCGGCTGCGGACCGCCGGGGAGGTGGTGGTCACCGAGTGGCTGCGGGCCTGAGCCCGCGGCCGGTGCCGCCACACCTGCCTGAGCCGGGGGTCACCCGGTCACGGCGTCGACCAGTGCCGCCAGCGCGGACGCGAGACGGTCGAGGCCGGGACCGGCGGGGCCGCCCGGCTCGGTCATGTAGGTGTCCCGGCGGATCTCCACCATCAGGGCGCCCACCCGTGGCTCGGTCCCGTGGAACGCGAGCGGGACGTAGGTGCCGCTGAACGGACTGTCGAGCCCCACCTCCCCGCACCCGGCGAACGCCTCGCGCGCCGCCGCCCGCAGCGGGGGCGGGGTGTGGAGGGCGTCGGTGCCCAGGCAGACCGGCGGCCGGGGACCCTCGCCGTGCAGCTCGTAGGGGAGCCGGGCGGTCGGATAGGAGTGCACGTCGACGATGACGGCGCGCCCCGTGGCGGCCAGCCGGCCGGCCACCGCGTCCGTCATCGCCTGCGCGTACGGCCGGAAGTACCGGTCGAGCAGCGGCTCGGGATCGCTGCCGTCGGGCCGCAGAACGGCCCTGTGCGTGGTCCGTGTGTATACGGCGCCCATGCCCACGGAGACCATCTCCTCCCGTTCGTCCGGGAAGCGCTCCGGGTCGACCACCAGCCGGGAGAGCCGGTTGACGAACCGCCAGGGCGTGAGCGCGGACAGCAGCGCGGCCGTCTCGGCGAGCCGGGCGGTGTGCGCGTCGGTGATGTGGTCGAGCTCCCGCTCCAGCGCCTCCTCGTCCAGGACGATGCCCGCCCGTACGGCCGGTGGAATGTCGCGTGCGGAGTGCGGCACATGCAGGATCACCGGTGAGGCCTCGGCACCGGGCAGAAGCTCGAAGGACGGTGCGGCAGGGGCCATGAGGCTGCTCCCGGGGCGTTGTCGGTGGTGCGGTGCATCAGGACCGAGCGGCCCGCCGGCCCGGCGATCACCGGGGTCCTCGAAGGCCGTCTGAAGGCCGGAACCTCGGTGGCCGCCCGGATCAGGGCGTACGGCTTCGAGGACGCGGACGGTGAGGAGCTGATCGCGACCCGGGACCGGTGAGGGACCTCGGGGCGGTACGGCTCCGCCCCGGCCGGGCAGTCGCCAGGCCGGGGCGGACTCAGGAGCGGGTCACGAGGACCCTCGCGTCACAGGGACGCCAGCACCTCGTTCCAGGTGGCCGACGGGCGCATGACGGCGGCGGCCTTGGCCGGGTCGGGCTGGTAGTAGCCGCCGATCTCGGCCGGCTTGCCCTGGACGGCGATCAGCTCGTCGACGATCTTCTGCTCGTTGGCCGAGAGCGTCTCGGCGAGCGGGGCGAAGGCCTTCGCCAGGTCCGCGTCGTCGGTCTGCGCCGCCAGCTCCTGCGCCCAGTACAGGGACAGGTAGAAGTGGCTGCCGCGGTTGTCGATGCCGCCGACGCGACGGGTCGGGGACTTGTCCTCGTTGAGGAAGGTCGCCGTGGCGCGGTCGAGCGTGTCGGCGAGGACCTGGGCGCGGGCGTTGCCGGTGGTCTTGGCGTACTGCTCCAGGGAGGGCACGAGCGCGAAGAACTCGCCCAGCGAGTCCCAGCGCAGGTAGTCCTCCTTGACCAGCTGCTGGACGTGCTTCGGCGCGGAGCCGCCGGCGCCCGTCTCGAACAGGCCGCCGCCCGCCATCAGCGGGACGACCGACAGCATCTTGGCGCTGGTGCCCAGCTCCAGGATCGGGAACAGGTCGGTCAGGTAGTCACGCAGCACGTTGCCGGTGACGGAGATGGTGTTCTCGCCGCGGCGGATGCGCTCCACGGACAGCTTGGTCGCCTCGACGGGGGACAGGATGCGGAGGTCCAGGCCCTCGGTGTCGTGCTCCGTCAGGTACTGCTTGACCTTGGCGATGAGGTTGGCGTCGTGCGCGCGGGTCTCGTCCAGCCAGAACACCGCCGGGTCGCCGGTGGCGCGGGCACGGGTGACGGCCAGCTTCACCCAGTCCTTGATCGGGGCGTCCTTGGCCTGGCAGGCGCGGAAGATGTCGCCGGCGGAGACGGTCTGCTCCAGGACGACGTTGCCGGCCTGGTCGACGAGACGGACCGTGCCGGTGGTCTGGATCTCGAAGGTCTTGTCGTGGCTGCCGTACTCCTCGGCCTTCTGCGCCATGAGGCCGACGTTCGCGACCGAGCCCATCGTCGACGGGTCGTAGGCGCCGTGGGCGCGGCAGTCCTCGATCACGGCCTGGTAGACGCCGGAGTAGCTGGAGTCCGGCAGCACGGCGAGGGTGTCGGCCTCCTGGCCGTCCGGGCCCCACATATGGCCGGAGGTGCGGATCATGGCAGGCATCGAGGCGTCGACGATCACGTCGGACGGCACGTGCAGGTTGGTGATGCCCTTGTCGGAGTCGACCATGGCCAGCGCCGGGCCCTCGGCGAGCTCGGCGTCGAAGGAGGCCTTGATGTCGGCGGCCTCGGGCAGCGACTCGATGCCCTTGAGGATGCCGCCCAGACCGTCGTTCGGGGTCAGGCCGGCCGCGGCGAACGTCTCGCCGTACGCCGCGAACGTCTTCGGGAAGAAGGCGCGCACCACATGACCGAAGACGATCGGGTCGGACACCTTCATCATCGTGGCCTTGAGATGTACGGAGAACAGCACGCCCTCGGCCTTGGCGCGGGCGACCTGCGCGGTCAGGAACTCACGCAGTGCGGCGACACGCATCACGGAGGCGTCGACGACCTCGCCCGCGAGGACGGGTACGGACTCGCGCAGCACGGCGGTGGAGCCGTCGTCGCCCTTCAGCTCGATACGCAGGGCACCGTCCTCGGCGATCACCGCGGACTTCTCGGTGGAGCGGAAGTCGTCGCCGTCCATGGTCGCCACGTTCGTCTTGGACTCGGAGGACCAGGCGCCCATGCGGTGCGGATGGGTCTTGGCGTAGTTCTTGACCGACGCGGGGGCGCGACGGTCGGAGTTGCCCTCGCGCAGGACCGGGTTGACCGCGGAGCCCTTGATCTTGTCGTAGCGGGCGCGGATGTCGCGCTCCTCGTCGCTCTTCGGGTCGTCCGGGTAGTCCGGCAGCGCGTAGCCCTTGCCCTGGAGCTCGGCGATTGCGGCCCTGAGCTGCGGGATCGACGCCGAGACGTTCGGCAGCTTGATGATGTTGGCCGTGGGCGTCTTGGCCAGTTCGCCCAGCTCGTGGAGGGCGTCCGGGATCCGCTGGTCCTCGGTGAGGTACTCCGGGAACACCGCGATGATGCGTCCGGCCAGCGAGATGTCGCGGGTCTCCACGGAGACACCCGCCTGCGAGGCGTACGCCTGGACCACCGGCAGGAAGGAATACGTCGCCAGGGCCGGGGCCTCGTCAGTGTGCGTATAGATGATGGTCGAGTCAGTCACCGGGTGCTCCGCTCCACGTCTGCAACATTGCTCGACATCAAGATATCTCGTGACCGGCCCGGGCTCGACGGGGGCCCGGACCCCGAGCCCGAAAAGGGCGATCATCCGGTGAATGATCGCCCCGTTCCGGTGGCCGGAATCCTCCGGTCAGTCCCGCCGGGCGGCGGGCACCTCGTCCGGCTCGGTCTCCGGGCCGCGCTGCTGCGGAATGGCGACCGAGCCCTGCTGGAGCGCGACGGTCCGGGTGGGGGCCGGGATACGGATGCCCTCCTCGCGGTAGCGCCTGTGCAGGCGCTTGATGAACTCGTGCTTGATCCGGTACTGGTCGCTGAACTCGCCGACGCCCAGGATGACCGTGAAACCGATCCGGGAGTCGCCGAACGTGTGGAAGCGGACGGCCGGCTCGTGCTCCGGTACCGCCCCGGTGATCTCGGTCATCACGTCGGCGACGACCTCGGTGGTCACGCGCTCCACGTGCTCCAGGTCGCTGTCGTAGGCGACGCCCACCTGGACCAGGATCGTCAGCTGCTGCTCGGGACGCATGAAGTTGGTCATGTTCGTCTTCGCGAGCTCCCCGTTGGGGATGACCACCAGGTTGTTGGAGAGCGCGCGGACCGTCGTCTGGCGCCAGTTGATGTCCTCGACATAGCCCTCCTCGCCGCTGCTCAGCCGGATGTAGTCGCCCGGCTGGACGGTCTTGGAGGCGAGGATGTGGATGCCCGCGAACAGGTTCGCGAGGGTGTCCTGCAGGGCCAGCGCGACCGCGAGACCGCCCACGCCCAGGGCGGTGAGCAGCGGGGCTATGGAGACGCCCAGCGTCTGCAGCACCACCAGGAAGCCGATGGCGAGGACCAGCACGCGGGTGATGTTGACGAAGATCGTGGCCGAGCCCGCGACGCCGGAGCGGGACTGGGTGACCGTCCGCACCAGTTCGGCGATCACCCGGGCCGCCGTCATCGTCACGACGAAGATCAGCAGAACGGTCAGGACCTGGTTGACATGGTTCTGGACCGTCTTCGTCAGCGGCAGCGCCGCCCCCGCGGAGGCCGCGCCGCCGACGAACGCCGCCCACGGCACCACGGTGCGCAGGGCGTCCACGATCATGTCGTCGCCGCTCCAGCGAGTGCGGTCGGCGTGCTTGCCCAGCCAGCGCAGCAGCATCCGCAGCAGGACTGCCGCCAGCAGGCCGGCGGCCACCGCGATTCCGGCGATGACCAGGTCGTCCACTGTGAGCGCTCGCTTCACCGGGCACCTCCGGGGAGAAGAACTGCGGCGAAGGCCTTCGCCGACGGCCGGATGTGAAGTCTCGTCACGTTGCCACCTGCTCGTTCACGGGAGTGCGTCTCACGCCGGCCGCACGGCCGTGGGCCAGGCGCGACCGCTCATCCTGCCGTATCCGATACGGGGGTTCGTACCGGGCCCGGCACCCCCACAACGCCTTTAGGACACGGCAACCCCCAACTCCGCCACCACGGGCCCCGGTTGTCACGAGTCGACCGGGTGGTTCTGATCGGCCAGGCGCCCAGGCCCTCCTGATCCAGGACGGAACGACGCGGTTCGCTGTGGGCGGGGGCCCGGTTGTCGTGAGACGGGGCGGCGGTGCTGGATCCGCCCCGGCGTTCACGCTTCCCCGAAGGACCCGTGCCGCCCCTCACCGGCGGTGAACCGTGCGGCGCCGTCGAGGCTTTCCGGCAGCACGCCCAGGCCGTGGCGGAGCTCGTTCCGCATTGCCGTCGGCTCGTCCAGGCCCTCCTGGTCCAGGGCGGAGGCCCGGTCGCTGCGCAGACAGGACTGCGGGAAGCGGGCGATCGTGGCGGCCAGTTCCTCGGCCGCGGTGCGGGCGGTACCCGTGGGGACGACCCGGTTGGCGAGGCCCATCTCCAGCGCCTCCCGGGCCGGCACCGGCCGTCCCGTCAGGATCAGGTCCATCGCACGGCTCGCGCCGATCAGCCGGGGCAGCCGTACCGTACCGCCGTCGATGAGCGGGACGCCCCAGCGGCGGCAGAACACCCCGAAGACGGCGTCCTCCTGGGCGACGCGCAGGTCGCACCACAGAGCCAGCTCCAGGCCGCCCGCCACCGCGTGCCCCGCGACCGCGGCGATCACCGGCTTGGACAGACGCAGCCGGGTCGGGCCCATCGGGCCGTCGCCGTCCTCCTCGACCCGGTTGCCGCGCTCGGTGCCGATCGCCTTGAGGTCCGCGCCCGCGCAGAATGTGCCGCCCTCACCCCACAGCACCGCCACCCGGGCCTCCTCGTCGGCCTCGAACTCGCGGAAGGCGGCGGCCAGCTCGGCGGCCGTCGGCCCGTCCACCGCGTTGCGGGCGGCGGGCCGGGAGAGGACGACGGTGGTGACGTATCCCTGACGCTCGATCCGGACCGGCACGATGAAGAACCTCCTCGACTCGACCGGTCGGCACGCTACCGCGTCGTCAGATGACCTTCAGCCGGACCAGGGCGCCGAGCGTCAACGCCCCTGGCAGCAGCGGCAGCCAGACCGTGATGATCCGATAGGCGAGAACCACCGCCGTGGCGAGGGCGGCCGGACCGCCCGCCGCCACCAGCGCTACGATCAGCGCAGCCTCGACCGAGCCGAGACCGCCCGGCGTGGGCACGAGAGCGACGGCGACGGTCGCCGCCAGATACGCGAGCGCCATGTGCGCGGGCGGAATCGGCAGGCTCAGTGCGAGCCCCACCAGGACCAGTCCGGCGGCCTGCAGCGCGGGGAACGCCAGCGAACCGCCCCACAGGGCGAGCGCCCGCGCCGGACGCGTGTGCACCGAGCGTGCCTCGCAGAGCGCGGTGCGCAGGAACGAGAACACGGCCGTGCGCAGCCGCCGTACGAGCAGGAGCGCGCCCGCCGCCACCACCGCGACCCCGCCGATGACCAGCAGCAGCGGACCGAGTGCTCCTTCGGGCAGGAGGGTCCCGATGCGCAGGGCATGGGGGAAGGCGATGAGCAGCACCGCCAGCAGGCCGAGCCGGGCCACACTCTCCGCGAGCAGATACAGCGCGAGCGCGGCGGAGGAACGGGCGAGCGGCACTCCGCACACCGCCATGAACCGAAGATTGACCGCGCTCGCGCCCAGCCCGGTCGGCAGCAGATGGTTGGCCGAGCCCGCCGCGAACTGCGTGGCCAGCAGCCGCCGCAGGGGCAGCCGGTCCACGACGGCACCCTGCCGGGTGACCGCCGCCGCGACCCAGGTCAGACAGGTCGCGCCGGCCGCGGCCAGCAGCCATGGCCACTCGGCCGACCGCAGGTGGCCGAAGCCTTCGGCGAGCACCGACCGGTGCTGCACCGCGACGACGGCGACGAGCAGGAGCGGGAGCAGGCACAGGATGTGGCGGACGGGGACTTTCCGTCGGCGGGGAGGGTGTACCGCTGTCACATCCGGAGAGGTTCTCCGCACTGCGCCAACGGCGGGTTGCTGAAGCGGGGACGGGGGATTACGGACGCTCATCGGGTCCTTCGCGCGAGAGGAGACGGACACGGGGGAGGAGACGGACACGGGGGAGGGGGACGTAGGGCGGGAGCCGGTTTCCATCATGCTGTTGACCTCAACGAGGCTTGAGGTTCTACGTTCTCTCCCATGAGCATGGAGACCACGGCCTGGACCCAGTTGCACAGCGTCATGAACGCGGAGCAGGAACGCCGCCCCTTTGCCCGCGCGACGCTGCGCCGCATCGCGGCGTTCGCCCGCCCGCATCGCACCCGTATCGCACAGTTCGTCCTGCTCGGGGTGGTGACCGCACTGCTCGCCGTCGCCACCCCGGTACTGGCCGGCCGTGTCGTGGACGCGATCGTGTCGGGCGGCGACGAAGGCACGGTCGTGCGTCTCGCCCTGCTCATCGCGCTCATCGCGGTCGCGGAGGCGGCTCTCGGCATCCTCGCCAGGCGGCTGTCGGCGACGCTCGGGGAGGGTCTCATCCTGGATCTGCGGACGGCTGTGTTCGATCATGTGCAGCGCATGCCGGTCGCGTTCTTCACACGCACTCGTACGGGAGCGCTCGTCTCCCGTCTCAACAACGACGTCATCGGCGCCCAGCGCGCGTTCAGCAACACCCTGTCCGGAGTGGTCAGCAACCTGGTCACCCTGGTCCTCACCCTTGCCGTGATGATCACCCTGTCGTGGCAGATCACCCTGCTGGCGCTGGTGCTGCTCCCGGTGTTCGTGGTGCCGGCCCGGCGCATGGGCAGCCGGATGGCCGGGATGCAGCGGGAGGCGGCGGCGCTGAACGCGGCGATGGGCACCCGCATGACCGAGCGCTTCTCCGCACCCGGCGCCACCCTGGTCAAGCTTTTCGGCCGGCCCGAGCAGGAGTCCGAGGAGTTCGCGGCGCGCGCCCGCCGCGTCCGGGACATCGGCATCCGCACCGCGACGGCCCAGTCGGCGTTCATCACCTCCCTGACCCTCGTCTCCGCGCTCGCTCTCGCGCTCGTCTACGGCCTCGGCGGCTGGTTCGCCCTGCGCGGCACCCTGGAGCCGGGCGCCGTGGTCGCGCTGGCGCTGCTCCTGACCCGTATGTACGCGCCGCTCACCGCGCTGGCCGGCGCGCGCGTCGAGGTGATGAGCGCGCTCGTCAGCTTCGAGCGGGTCTTCGAGGTGCTCGACCTCCGGCCGCTCATCGAGGAGCGGCCGGACGCGAGGACGGTTCCAGGCGGCCCGGTCGCCGTCGAGTTCGAGAACGTCCGCTTCGCCTACCCGTCCGCCGACAAGGTCTCCCTGGCCTCCCTGGAGGAGGTCGCCTCCCTCGACACCCGGGGCGGCTCCGAGGTCCTGCACGGGGTGTCCTTCCGCGCCGAACCCGGGCAGACGGTCGCGCTCGTCGGCTCCTCCGGCGCGGGCAAGTCGACCATCGCCCAGCTCCTGCCGCGGCTGTACGACGTCGACGGGGGCGCGGTCCGCGTGGGCGGCGTCGACGTCCGCGACCTGACCGCCGACTCGCTGCGCGGCACCCTCGGCATGGTCACCCAGGACGGCCACCTCTTCCACGACTCGGTGCGCGCCAATCTCCTCCTGGCGAGCCCCACCGCCACCGAGGACGAGCTGTGGGACGCCCTGCGACGCTCCCGCCTCGACGATCTCGTACGGTCCCTGCCCGACGGCCTGGACACGGTGGTCGGCGAGCGCGGCTACCGGCTCTCCGGAGGCGAGCGCCAGCGGATGACCATCGCCCGGCTGCTGCTGGCCCGTCAGCGTGTCGTCATCCTCGACGAGGCCACCGCCCACCTGGACAACACCTCGGAGGCGGCGGTCCAGGAGGCACTCACCGAAGCCCTGGATGGCAGGACCGCGGTCGTCATCGCCCATCGGCTGTCCACGGTGCGGACGGCCGACCAGATCCTGGTCGTGGAGGCCGGCCGCATCGCGGAACGCGGCACCCACGAACAACTGCTCGCCGCGGACGGCCGCTACGCGGAGCTGTACCGCACACAGTTCGAGCAACGGGACGGGGAGGAGGGCGAAGTGACGGAGATCGAGGCGGTGGCGTAGCCGGCAGAGGTGACCCCGGCCCGTCAAGGGGCCGGGCAACGCTCCCGAACCGGCACTCACGGATGGTCCGGGTCCCAAGGGTTCGAGGTGGCGGAGGGGGTGGTCGTGGCGTTGCCCCCGGCCACCGTGTCCGTGTCGCACCGCTCCGGGTCCGAGGGCGGAATCAGCCGGTACGCGGCGATGCGGTCGGTCCGGAACTTCACCTTCGGCGTTGCGATGCCGTCCACGTGGCCGGTGCCGCCGTCCGGCAGTTCGCCGCCGGTGAGGGGCGGGCCGGTGTACACCGCCATGAGGACGCCGGTGCAGGCGCCGCGTTCCTTGGCGGAAAGACCGGGTGGGAGCCCCACGGTCCGCCCTTCGCCTCCCTCGCTGCCCAGCCGTACGCGCAGGGCGGAATTCAGTTCGGTGCCCGACGGCGTGGCGGTCAGCCGCCAGAACTGGACCTGCACGGCGACCGGATCGCACTGCGGCCCGCCGTCGCCCGTGCCCCGCGGGCCGATCTCGACGGCGGCCTCCTCACCGGACGCGGCCTCGTCGAACGACACGGCGGGGCGCAGCCACTGCGCCCGCTCCCGCGCCGACCGGCCGCCGTCGTCCCGGCAGCCGCCGGCCTCCGCACCGTCTGCCGTTCCCGCACAGCCGGCCGCCAGCAGCGCGACCGCCGCCACCAGCGACGTGAAAGAGGCCTGTGCGATGAGCGTCCTGGACATGATCTCCCTCGATCAAGGCGGGCGAGGCGGGGTGCCTCGCCTCGGCGATGGGCCGAAAAGCAGTCTTCGTGCAGTGGCCGGGAATCCCGGGATAGGGAAATGGGATGTGGCCGTTTTGTGATCATCGGACGTGAGGGATGTCTGTCGGCCGTTGCGCAGTCCGTCTCGCGGAAGGGGTGCGGACTCGCCAGTAGGGAGACGATCTGCCGCCGACCGTGCCGCATCTCGACGATCCGTCGCCGAATTCTCCGAACGGTTGAGCGTTTGTCGTCCGCTCTTCACGATTTCCCTGTCAAGTGCCCGGAGGCACGTCCCCGGGCTCCGCCGCCGCGGAAGCGAGTCGAGCATGGTGCGTGTCCGTTCGTCCCTGGAGGAGCTGCCCGCCTACGTCCCGGGCCGCAAGCTGCCCGGTGCGGCCGCCCTGGCCAGCAATGAGTCCCCGTACGGGCTGCTCCCGGGCGTCGCCGGACGGCTCGCGGAGCTGGCCGGCGGGGTGTCGCGGTACCCCGACATGGGCGCCGGCTCGCTGGTGCGGGCCATCGCGGGCCACCACGGGGTCGATCCGGAGCGGATCGCGGTGGGCGCCGGGTCCTCCGAGGTCTGCGGCCAGCTGCTGCACGCCGTCGTCGGCCCCGGCGACGAGGCCGTCTTCGGGTGGCGGTCCTTCGAGGCGTACCCGATCCTCACGGCGGTCGCGGGCGGTACGGCGGTCAAGGTCCCCCTGCGCGACCATGGGCTGGACCTCGACGCCATGGCGGCGGCGATCACCGACCGGACCCGGCTGGTCTTCGTCTGCAACCCCAACAACCCCACCTCCACCGTGGTCGGCGAGCGGGCGCTGCTCGACTTCGCCGACCGCGTGCCGGAGAACGTGCTGCTCGTCGTGGACGAGGCCTACCGGGAGTACGCCGACCCGGCACTGGTCCCCGACGCCCTCGGCCTGCTCGGCGACCGGCCGAACGTCGTGGTGCTGCGGACCTTCTCCAAGGCGTACGGCCTGGCGGGACTGCGCGTCGGCTACTGCGTGGCGCAGGCGGAGATCGCCGCCGCTGTGCGCAAGACCCAGGTGCCGTTCAGCGTCAGCGCCCTCGCCCAGGAGGCCGCCGTCGTCGCCCTCGGCGAGCAGGCGGAGGTGGCCCGACGGGCAGCGCTCACGGTGGCCGAACGGGAACGGGTGACCGCGACACTGCGCGAGCTGGGCTTCGAAGTCCCGGGATCGCAGGCCAACTTCGTGTGGCTGCCGCTCGGGGACGACAGCGCGCGCTTCGCCCGGCACTGTCTCGACGGGAAGGTCGTGGTCCGCCCGTTCCCCGGCGAGGGGGTCCGGGTGACGATCGGCCTGCCCGAGGAGAACGACGCGTTCCTCGCGCTCGCCGCGGCGTGGAGCGGCTGACGGCCGTGCGCCCCCAGCCCCTGTGAGCGGCTCCTCGGCCGGCGCGGACCTCCCGGCCGCGGGCGCCTCCTTCGTCGCCGGGCGGTTCCGGGCGGTACGGTCCCGGCGGCTTCGCTCAGGCGGTCCAGGCGGCGCCACGCCCGCGCACCTCGTCGAAGACCAGCCAGGTACGGGTGGAACGCACTCCCTCGATAGCCTGGACGCTCTCCAGCACGACCTGGCGCAGCAGCTGGTTGTCGGGCGTCCTGACCAGCGCCAGGACGTCGAAGTCGCCCGTGACGAGGGCGACATGCTCGACGTAGGGGATCTCGCGCAGCTCGCGTGAGATGTCCCGCCATGCGTTCTGGTCGATCGACAGGGTCACGTACGCGCTGGTGCCGAAGCCGGCCCGCTGCGGGTTCAGCTGAGCCGTGAAACCGGTGATCACCTCCTCGGCCACCAGCCGTCCGATGCGCGTGTACGCGTTGGCGCGCGAGATGTGCACCTGCTCGGCGAGCGCCCGGACCGAGATCCGTCCGTCCTTCAGGAGCCGGGCCAGGATCTGCCGGTCGATGTCGTCCAGCGCGGCGGCGGCAGTTCGACCGGCTGCCGCGACCGGCGAGGGGAATTCCTCGGACACTTTTGCACTCCCAGAACCCTGGATCCGGCAGTTCATCGCCGGTTCGGCCGAAGTACGGAACACATATTCCGCAGTGGTGACCATTCTCCTGTCAAGTGTCCAGAGACACCGAGCGCTCTCCCTGTCCGTGAAGACTTGCTCACGCGGTGGCCTCCCGGTACTCGCCGAGACAGTGGAAGCGCCCGCCGGACGCCCGGAACAAGTACATCGCGTCCGCGTAGACGTAGCTCGAGGTGTTGTAGCGCAGCCGCTTGGTGATCCCCTGGTAGTCGGTCTCCCGCAACCGGCCCACGATCGCGCCCCGTTCGGCACGGGACGCGCCCAGCGCCGTCATGGCACGGGCGACGAAGAGCGTCGCGTCGTAGGCCTCGGCGGAGTACCAGGGAGGGGAGGCGTCGAAGCGTTGCCGGTAGGCGGTGACGAAGGACTTCGCGGCCGTCACCCCGGTCGGATCCAGAAAGGTGGCCGCGAACACCCAGCCTTCGGCGGCCTCGCCCGCCGAGCCGAGGAAACGGGGGTCGAGGGCGCGCTGGGTGGCCAGCCGCGCACCGGAGTAACCGGCGGAGCGCAGCGCGCGGGCCAGCTGCGCCGCGCGCGCGTACCCTCCGGCGAACACCACCGCGTCCGCGTCCCAGCCGGTCACCGACTCGGCGAGGGCGCGGAATACGTCGGCCGAGTCGTCCTCGGCGGCGAGCCTGCGCCGGACAGTGGTGCGCTGCGGCGAGCGCACGGCCTCGTCGACGCCCGCGCAGAACGTCCAGCTGAAGTCGCCCTCGGCCGCGTCGTCGATCAGCACCGTCCTGCGCGCCCTTGCGGTGCGGACGAGGTGGGCGACGACCGGCGCCGCCAGGCCGGTGTCGGACGGACGGGTGGCCGCGTACACCCGGTGCTGGTGCGGGGACACGTCGTCGAGTCCGACGGACACGGACACCATCGGGAGCAGCGCCCGCTGGTACGCGGCGCGGACGGCCCGCGCACAGGCGTCGGTGGTCGGCCCGATCACCGCGCGGACCCGGTCGTCGGCGTCGAGCTTCCGCGCGATCCGCACCGCCCGGGCCGGGCTGCCCGCGTCGTCGTGCACCTGGAGCGCCAGCTCGAAGCCGCGCCCCGTGCGGGAGTTGACGTGCTCGACGGCGAGCCGGACGCCGTTCTCCTGGGCACGGCCCGCCGTCTTCCGGTCTCCCGTCAGATCGGCGTGCACGGCGACGACCAGCCGCGGCAGCCGCGTTCCGCCTCCCTGCGCGGGGGTACGGCCGGGGCGTTGCGACGTCCACCAGGCGGCCGATCCGCCCGCCGCCAGGACCCCGGCGGCCGAGCCCAGCACCAGGAAGCGGCGCCGAGTGGAGTCCTGCGGCGGTTCCTCCGCGCTGTGCACCGTGTCCGCCTCGGCCGGAGCACCGGACACCTCGGTCGCCTCGACGTCCGGCAGGGCGAGGACGGCGGTCGAGCGGCGCGCGATCAGGCCGGTCAGCGTCTCCGGCAGCCGCCCCCCGCCCTCGCCGTCGCCGTCGCCTTGCAGGGACTCCCGCACCTCGGTCACCGTGGGACGGGAGCCGGGATCCTTCGCCAGGCAGGCCCGCAGCAGCGGCAGCAGTGTCTCCGGTACGCCGTCCAGGTCCGGCTCGTCGTGGACCGTACGCACCAGCGCGTCCGCCGCGGAGCCCCGGCCGAAGGGGCGTTCGCCCGTCACTGCGTAGGCCAGCAGACATCCGAGCGAGAAGACGTCGCTGGCCGGCCCGATCTCCCTGCCCCGCCCCTGGGCCTGCTCGGGGGAGAGGAAGCCGGGGGAGCCGACCACCATCCCGCTGGCGGTGAGCGCGGTGTCCTCCGGCATCCGGGCGATACCGAAGTCGATCATCCGGGGTCCGTCGACCGCGAGCAGCACATTGCCGGGCTTGACGTCCCGGTGCACCAGACCCGCCCCGTGCACCGCGGCCAGCGCCTCGGCGAGCCGGCCGCCCAGGAACCGTACCGAGTCCTGCGGCAGCGGCCCGCACTCCTCCACCGCCTCCGCCAGCGAGGGTCCCGGCACGAACGCCGTGGCGAGCCACGGCGACTCCGCGTCCGGGTCCGCGTCGAGCAGCGGCACCACCCACGGGCTGACGACCCGGCCCGCGGTCTCCACCTCACGGCGGAAGCGGGCCCGGAAGCCCGCGTCGTGCGCGTACGCGCCGCGGATGACCTTCACCGCGGCGAGCGAACCCCCGCCGGAGCGCGCCAGGTACACCACACCCATACCGCCCGCGCCCAGCCGGCGCAGCAGCCGGTAGCCCGCGATCCTCGCCGGGTCGGCGCCGCGCAACGGCTCCATCAGCGCCCCATCAGGTGGACACCTGGTACGGCGCGGCGCCCTGGTACCGGAACCGCCCGCCGTCGACCTTCCACAGATAGACCCCGCCGCCGTCGGCGACGAGGGCCCCGGTCCTCTTGTCGAACGCGAAGTTCTTCGTGATCCCCTTGTACGTCGCCGAACGCAGCGCCGACGTCAGGTTCGCGCGGGTGGCCTTCCCGGCGGTGAGAGTGCCCAGGCTCTGTGCGGCCATGCGGGCCACGTCGTACGCCTCGACGGCGTACCGCTCCGGCTCTGCACCGAAACGCTTGCGGTACGCGGCGGCGAACGCCCTCGCCTCGGGGGCCACGGAGGCGTCCATGACCGGGGCGACGATCACCCAGCCCTCGGCCGCGTCGCCGGCGGCGGACAGGAAACGGGCGTCGAGCACGCCCTGGGCCGCGGTCCGGGCACCCGGGAAGTCACAGTTTCTCAGCTCACGGGCCAGCAGCGCGGCCCGGTCGTGGTAACCGGCGAAGACCACGGAGTCCGCGCCGCCGTCGAGCAGCGCTTCGAGGGTCGGACCGAAGTCGGTCCGCAGGGCGCTGACCACCTTCGGCACGGCCGGCTGTCGGGCGTCCCGCAGGACTCCGGCGAGCGTGCTGCTGATCTCCCAGGCGTACGCGTCCGCCGCCCGGTCGTCGACGATCCCGATCGTGCGTGACTTCGCGGCGCCCCGCAGAAACGCGTCCAGGTAGATCGGCAGGACCGTGTCCGTCACACGGGCGTGCAGGAAGGACCGGCTGCCCATCACCAGCAGTGCGGTGGCGCCGGGCGACACCGCGATGAGGGGCAGCGACGCGGCGTCGTACGTCGCCAATGAGGCCAGGGCGGTCGCATCCGTGGTGGGACCGACCACGGCCAGGACGGAACGGTCGGCGACCAGTTGCTTGGCCACGACGGGCGCTTTGGCCGGATCGCCACCGTCGTCCACGGTCTTCACGGCGAGCGTGAACGGCTTGCCCGCCCGGGAGTTGAACTCGTCGACGGCCAGCCGCAGGCCCCGCTCCTGAGCCCGGCCGATCGACTTCTGATCCCCGCTGAGGTCGGCATGCAGCCCGATGGTGTGCACGGGACCGGAGGCCGTCGCGGCCGCACCGGAGGCACTGCTCTTGTCGTCACCGTCACCGGAGAGGGCCGCCCAGGCGGCAGCGCCACCCCCCGCCGCGACGGCCGCGGCGCCACCGGCGAGCAGGAGGAAGCGGCGTCGGCCGACGGTGCGGTCCTGCGACGATGCGACGGTGGTCCCCGCCGCCGGGGCGCCGTCGGCCGACGCGTCGACCTCGGTGTCGTCGATGCCGGGCAGCGCGAGCCCGGCGGCCGACCTCTCGGCGATCAGCCGGATCAACGGCTCCGGCAACCAGGCTTCGTCGCCCGGGACTTGCTCCTCGGGCCCGGCTGATTCGGCAGGAGACGCACCGGGCCGCGCCGGGGGACGCTCCGCGCGCAGGGCCTCCCGCGGGTCGGCGGGCGATCCGTCCGGGGCGGAGGCGGTGCCGGGCCCGGGCGCGGCGGCCGCGAGGGCCTCCGACAGCGCCTGTGCGGTCGGCCGCAGCCGCGGGTCCTTCTCCAGGCAGCCGCCCACCACTTCGGCGAGCTCCTCCGCAAGGCCCTCCAGATCCGGCGCGTCGTGCACCGTGCGGTACAGCAGAGCATCCAGCGTGCCCGTACCGAACGGCGGGCGGCCGGTGGCCGCGTACGCCAGCACACAGCCGAGCGAGAAGATGTCGCAGGCGGGCCCCAACTCGCCCCCGCCCCCGGCCTGTTCCGGTGAGAGGAAGCCGGGGGTGCCGACCACGACGCCCGTCGACGTGAGGGCGGTGTCCTCCTGGTCGCGGGCCACACCGAAGTCGATCAGCCGTGGTCCGTCGAGCGCGAGCAGCACATTGCCGGGCTTGACGTCCCGGTGCACGAGACCCACCGCGTGAAGGTCCCCGAGGGCCTGCCCCAGCCGCGCCCCCAGCAGCCGGAGGCTGCGCACGGGCAGCGGTCCGTGCGCGGCGACGGCCTCACCGAGCGAGGGTCCCGGTACGAAGGCGGTGGCCAGCCAGGGTTCGGCCGCCTCGGGGTCCGCGTCCACGAGCGATGCCACCCAGGGGCTGGTCATCCGGCGGGCCGTGTCCGCCTCGCGCCGGAACCGCTCCCGGAAGTCGGCGTCCTCGGCGTACTCGGCCTGGATCACCTTCAGTGCGACGAGCGATCCGCCGGCCGAGCGGGCCAGGAAGACCACCCCCATGCCGCCGGCGCCGAGCCGCCCGAGGAGCCGATAGCCCGCCAGCTTGGCCGGGTCGGAGGTACGGAGCGGCTCCATCACTTCCCCTCCAACCGCTGCTCGACGCGCGTCAGCATCTTCGCCAGGGCGCTGCCGCCCAGTTGTTCCAGGTCCTGCCGGGTGTGTCCCTTGCCGCCGGTCACGGAGACGGCCACGACGACCGTGCCGAGCCGGGCGACCATCCACCGGTACAGCTGGGCGTCCCCGCCCTGCTCGACGTACTGCCCGGCTTCGAGGACGGAGTCGTCGGCGTACTCCTGCTCTCGGGCGCCGAAGGGGGTGCCGAGCGACATCAGGCCCGTGATCCGCGCATCGGCCCGGGGCTGCTGTTCCGGGCAGCGCAGCACTTCCTCGAGGGTGGTACTCAGCTGTTCGTCGGCGCTGAGGGCGGAGCCGTGCACCGTGGCCGCGGCCGTCACCGTGACGGCACCCTTGCCTCCGCCGGCTGGCAGGCGGCTGTACCGGGACACGCCGGCCAGCACCCCGCGGGGGAGCTTCTCGCGCTGCCAGCGACAGCCGTCGTCCAGCACCGCCCAGGTGCCCGGGGTGCTCTCGGCCGGGCTCTGGGCGACGAAGTCCCGGCCCCAGTCACCCGGGGCGAGCACCACGGAGTCGGCCAAGACGCGCCCGTCCTTCGAGGTCTTGGGGACGAGTGAGGCGTCGGGTGTCAGGACGGACGCGGCGGTCGACCCGGCCGAGGGCGTCGCCCTCTCTCCCGGCGAGGCACTGGACGAGGGCGACGTGGTCCGCCGGGCAGCCCCGTCGTCCCCCTGCGCCGAACACCCGGCCAGCAGACTCCCCGCCACCAGGAGGGTCACCCAACTCCCCCGCATTCCTTGGGTGTTGCCTCTCACTCGGTCCCCTCTGGTCAGCTCGCGTCGTCCGGCTCCTCGAACGTAGCGGAGCCGCGGAGGAAGCGGCTTCCGTAGAACCACGTATCCGGTTACGTATTCCGTGGTCCGGCGCCCAGGCCCAGGCGCGTCACCAGGCCGGCCAGGGCGGAGCGGGACGGCACCGACGCCTTGCGGTAGATCGAGGACAGATGGGTCTCGACCGTGCGCCGGCTGAGGTGCAGCCGGGCGGCGATGTCCTGGTTGCTCATCCCCTCCGCGACCAGCCCTGCCACCTCCAGTTCGCGCGCCGTCAGTTCCGCCAGCTCGGCCGGAGGCGCCGGTGTCTCCGCCATCACCTGAGGGCGGATCAACTCGGCCAGGTCCACCAGCAGTCGTGCGCCGCCGCCGACGGCTGTGCGGTGGGCGCGATGCCACATCGCGGCGGCGCGCGCGCCCTGCCCGGCACGCTGCGCCAACGGCGCCGCCCGCAGCAGGGAGTACGCCTCCCACAGGGTCTGGCCGCAGCGCGCGTATTCCCGTGCCGCCACGTCGAGAAGCCGTACCGCCTCGACGGTGTCGCCGCGGTGCTCGGCCAGTGTGGCCTCGGCACGCAGGGCGGCCGCCTGCTGACCGCCGAGGCCGATCCGCACCGCCTCGCGCGCCGCCTGTGCGGCCCAGCGTCCGGCCTGGGCCACGTCACCGGCGGAGAGCGCCGCGGCAGCGAGGGTGTCCAGCTGGCCCGGCCGGATCGACGGTTGCAGCAGGGGCAGTCCGGGGCCCCCGCCCGCTGTGAGAATCGCCTCCTGGGCGCCGTGCGGGTCCCCGCTCACGAAGGTCGCGTGCCCGAGCATGCACCAGGCCAGGGCGGCCCACCAGCCCTTGCTGCCGCCGGCCGCCGCGACGGCCTCCTCACCGGTGGCCAGGGCGCTGCCGTCGCCCAGCGGGCGGATCAGCAGCAGCACCAGCGTCTTGATGGCGAGGGCGAAGGCCAGCAGGTCACTGCTCCCCGCGGCCCGGGCGATGGACTCCGCCTCCTCGGCCGCCTCCAGCGCCGAGGGCAGACGGCAGGTGCCGACGTGGATGAAGGCCCTGCTCGTCAGCAGATGCGGCAGGACATGGAGCCGGCCGGTGCGGCGGGCGATGCCGAGTCCGCGGGTGATGTGCCGTTCGGCGTCGCCGTAGCGCTCCAGCAGCGCTTCCGCCCAGGCCAGCCAGACCAGCGACTCGCACACCTGAGCGAGGTCCGGATCCGTCAGCGCGTCCGTGAGCGAGCAGGCGGCGTCGGCGAACCGGACCGCCGCATCCGTCTCCCCCTCGTAGGCCTCTCCCAGGGCCGCCAGTGCCAGAGCCGCCGCCTCGCTCGCGGCGTCGCCGTCGCAGCGCGCGACGGCGACGGCCTCCGCGACCTGATCACGCACCTCGGGATAGGACGCGGTCAGCAGCGCCGACATGCCGAGGGCGAGCCGCAGCGAGACCGCCTGGGCTGGGGACGGGCCCGGAACGCGGGACAGTTCCCGGCGCAGCAGGGCCGCGGCCTCCGGGGAGTGGCCGAGATGCCGCTCCATCACGGCGCACTGGGCGACGGCCTCCGTCCGCAGTTCGGGATGGTCCTTGCCCGACACCTCGATCAGGGTGTGCAGCAGGTCCCGGCTCTCCCGGAGGTTCCCGCTGACCCCGAGGGCACGGGCGCGCGCCAGCACGAGTTCGCCGCGCCGCCTGACCTCGCGGGGAGTGTCCGGCATATGGGTCAGGACGACGTCCAGCAGATGGGCGGCGGTTGCCGGCGCCGTCTGCGCGAACTGCGCGGCGGCCTCGCTCAGCACGGCCGCGGCCTCCGGATCCCAGCCGGTCAGCGACCGTTCGACATGGTGGGCGCGCTCGGTGGCGGGAGCACCGCCACGGGCGAGTTCCCGCGCGGCGCGTCGATGGACCTCGGCCCGCCGCTCCGGCGCGGTGTTCTCGTAGACCAGTGCCCGCAGCAGCGGATGCCGGAGCATCCACCGGCCGCCCGGCCGGGAACGCAGCACGTCCCGCGCCACCATGGCGCCGGTCCGGTCCGCCACGTCCTGCACCGACTGCCCGGTCGCGGCGGACAGCATGGCGGTCGTGGCATGGTCGCCGAGGGCGGCCACCGCTTCGACGACATGGCGCTGCGGCCCGGTCAGCGTGGTCAACTCGTCGAGCAGCAGTGCCGCGAGCCCGGCGGGCACACCGACCGACCACGTGGCGCCGGTATGGACCGTGCAGTCCCGCAGCGGCGCGCCGTCCCGGTACGCGTGCACCAGCGAAAGCAGATACAGGGGGTTGCCCTCGCTGGCGGCGTACAACCGCTTGGCCTCGTCCTCGGGCAGGTCCGCGGCCAGCGCCCGGATCGACTCCTGCTCGGGCAGCGGTTCCAGATCGAGGTGGAGCACGGCTCCCATGTCGGCACCGCGGGTCAGCGCCGCGGTCAGGGATGTCGGTGTCTGCCGGGACCGCCGGGCCACGACCAGCAGCACGCGGCCGCGCACCGGATGCCGGACCAGATGGTCCACGAGCTCCCGTGACGCGGGATCGGCCCAGTGCAGATCGTCGAGGGCCAGCACCAGACCGCGCTCTCCCAGGTGGGCGAGGAACCCGGCGATCGCACGCTGCAGTTCGAAGCGGGCGACGCCTCCCGGCGCATGCCAGACACCGTGCAGCACGGAGCCCGCTTCGGTGAGGGCGGGCTCCGCGGCCGAGGCGCCGGGATCGGCATCGGCGAACGCGTCGGTGAACACCTGGAAGGGCACATGCCGTTCGTACTCGGTGGCGCGGCCGCGCAGCACGGTGAACCCGGCCCGGCGGGCCCGCGCGCACACCTCGCCGAGCAACCGGCTCTTCCCGATGCCGGGTTCACCGGAGATGTCGACGACCGCCGGCGCCTCGGGCCGCCCCAGCTCGGCGAGCAGCGTCTCGAGCCGCCCGAGTTCTGCTGTTCTGCCCACCAGTTGTGTCACGCTCGCATCCCCCCACCGGCGATTCGCCTGCCTGCGTCGTTCTTCGTCCCCACAGCCAACCCTAAGGTCGGGTACCGACACTCGGACTCGTGCCACCGGCGTGGGGATCCTCACGGCAGGCGGTTGTGTCCGCCGGAGAACCGCAGGCGCCGCCGTGCGCGTCTCAGACGGAACGGCGGCGCGAGAACACCATCGGCAGGGGACGACCTGTACGTCGCGCGGCAGCCCCGGGCCGGAGCAGGTCACCCGGAGGGCGGAGACGTCCGCTGCTCCCCGAACGCGCCCAGGATGCGTTCCGCGGCCAGTGTGGCCGTCAGCTCGCCCGCCCTGACCTGCTGCTCCAGGACGGGGGCGAGGGAGCGGACCGCGGGGTCGGCGTGCAGCCGGTCCAGCAGTTCGTCGCGGACCATGGCCCAGGCCCAGTCGACCTGCTGGTCGCTGCGCCGGGCGGCGAGGCGCCCGGTGGAGTCCAGCAGTGTGCGGTGCTGTTCCAGCCGCTCCCAGACGATGTCGAGGCCGGCCGACTCCCGGGCGCTGCAACTGAGCACGGGCGGCGTCCAGAACGCGTCCTTGCCGTGCATCAGCCTGAGCGCGCCCGCCAACTCCCGTGCGGCGGCACGCGCGTCGCGTTCGTGCGGGCCGTCCGCCTTGTTGACGGCGATCACGTCGGCCAGCTCCAGGACGCCCTTCTTGATGCCCTGCAACTGGTCGCCGGTACGGGCCAGGGTCAGCAGGAGGAAGGAGTCGACCATGTTCGCGACGGTCGTCTCGGACTGGCCGACGCCGACCGTCTCGACCAGCACCACGTCGTACCCCGCCGCCTCCATGACCACCATCGACTCCCGGGTGGCCTTGGCGACCCCGCCGAGCGTGCCGGCGGAGGGGGAGGGCCGTACGAAGGCCGCCGGGTCCACGGCCAGACGCTCCATACGGGTCTTGTCGCCCAGGATCGACCCGCCGGTCCGGGTGGAGGACGGGTCGACGGCGAGCACGGCGACCCGGTGCCCCAGCGAGGTGAGCATGGTCCCGAACGCGTCGATGAACGTCGACTTGCCGACCCCCGGCACCCCGCTGATCCCGATCCGCCGCGCCCGCCCGCCGTGCGGCAGCAGCTCGGTGAGCAACTCCTGGGCCAGCGCCCGGTGCTGGGGCCGGGTGGACTCGACGAGCGTGATCGCGCGCGCGATGACCGCACGCTTCCCGTCGAGTACGCCCTTCACATACGCGTCGACATCGATCACAGGTCGTGCCCGAGGTCCGCCCCCAGCCGCGCCACCAGGTCGCGCGCGGCGTCCGGGATCACCGTGCCGGGCGGGAAGACGGCCGTCGCGCCCATCTCCAGCAGCGTCGGCACGTCCTGCGGCGGGATCACCCCGCCCACCACGATCATGATGTCCTCGCGGCCCTCCTCGGCGAGCTGCTCACGCAGCGCCGGGACGAGCGCGAGATGCCCGGCGGCCAGCGACGAGACCCCGACGATGTGCACGTCCGCCTCGACGGCCTGACGGGCCACCTCTGCCGGAGTCTGGAACAGCGGGCCGACGTCCACGTCGAAGCCGAGGTCGGCGAAGGCGGTGGCGATCACCTTCTGGCCGCGGTCATGGCCGTCCTGGCCCATCTTGGCGACCAGGATGCGCGGGCGCCGGCCCTCCGCCTCGGCGAACGCGTCGACGACGGCGCGGGTGCGGTCCACGGACGGCGACTCACCTGCTTCGTTGCGGTACACACCGGAGATCGTACGGATCTGGCTCGCATGCCGCCCGTACACCTTCTCCAGGGCGTACGAGATCTCCCCGACCGTCGCCTTCGCACGGGCCGCCCGCACCGCGAGCTCGAGCAGGTTGCCCTCGCCGCCGGCCGCCCGGGTCAGCGCGTCCAGCGCGTCCTGGCAGGCGGTCTCGTCCCGCTCCGCGCGCAGCCGCCGCAGCTTCTCGATCTGCTGGGCGCGCACCGAGGAGTTGTCGACCTTGAGCACGTCGATCTGCTCGTCGTTCTCCACGCGGTACTTGTTCACGCCGATCACCGGCTGGCGACCGGAGTCGATGCGGGCCTGCGTCCGGGCCGCCGCCTCCTCCACGCGCAGCTTCGGGATGCCCGCGTCGATGGCCTGCGCCATTCCGCCGGCGGCCTCGACCTCCTGGATGTGCTGCCAGGCCCGGCGGGCGAGGTCGTACGTCAGCTTCTCCACGTACGCGCTGCCGCCCCACGGGTCGATCACCCGGGTGGTGCCGGACTCCTGCTGGATCAGCAGCTGGGTGTTGCGGGCGATGCGCGCCGAGAAGTCGGTGGGCAGCGCCAGCGCCTCGTCGAGGGCGTTGGTGTGCAGGGACTGGGTGTGGCCCTGGGTGGCCGCCATGGCCTCCACGCACGTGCGCGTGACGTTGTTGAAGACGTCCTGCGCCGTCAGCGACCAGCCCGAGGTCTGCGAATGGGTGCGCAGGGACAGCGACTTGGTGTTCTTCGGGTCGAACTGCTTCACCAGCTTCGCCCACAGCAGCCGGGCCGCGCGCAGCTTGGCGATCTCCATGAAGAAGTTCATGCCGATCGCCCAGAAGAACGACAGCCGGGGTGCGAACGCGTCCACGTCCAGGCCCGCTTCACGGCCCGCCCGGATGTACTCCACACCGTCCGCGAGCGTGTACGCCAGCTCCAGGTCGGCCGTCGCTCCCGCCTCCTGGATGTGATAGCCGGAGATGGAGATGGAGTTGTAGCGGGGCATCCGCTGGGAGGTGAAGGCGAAGATGTCGGAGATGATCCGCATCGACGGCTTCGGCGGATAGATGTAGGTGTTGCGGACCATGAACTCCTTGAGGATGTCGTTCTGGATGGTCCCGGCCAGCTTCTCGGGCGGTACGCCCTGTTCCTCCGCCGCCACGATGTAGAGCGCCAGCACCGGCAGCACGGCACCGTTCATCGTCATCGACACGGTCATCCGGTCGAGCGGGATGCCGTCGAAGAGCTGCCGCATGTCGTAGATCGAGTCGATCGCCACGCCCGCCATGCCGACATCGCCGGTCACCCGCGGATGGTCGCTGTCGTAGCCGCGGTGCGTGGGCAGGTCGAAGGCGACCGACAGGCCCTTCTGGCCGGCCGCCAGGTTGCGGCGGTAGAAGGCGTTGGACTCCTCGGCCGTGGAGAAGCCCGCGTACTGGCGGATCGTCCAGGGCTGGTTGACGTACATCGTCGGGTAGGGGCCGCGCAGATACGGGGTGATGCCCGGGTAGGTGCCCAGGAAGTCCAGGCCCTCCAGGTCCTGTCCGGTGTACAGCGGCCGGACCGTGATGCCTTCCGGGGTCTCCCAGAGGAGATCGTCGCCGTCGGCGGCCTTCTTGACGGCCGCACGCCAGTCGTCCTGGTTGCCGTCGGCCGTCGGCGTGCCGAGTTCGATCCCGGAGAAGTCGGGGATGGACATCAGGACACTCCCATGCGGTCGAGGGCGGCGGACAGCACGGCGACGGCGTCACAGCCCGCGAAGACGTACGAGTCGACTCCGGCGTAGGACCCGGGACGGCCCGCGAGGAACACCTGCTCGGCACCCGCCGCCCGCAGCGTCTCGGCGACGGCTTCGGCCTGCTCCCCGTACAGCGTGTCACTGGAGCACAGGCACACGTCCCGTGCCCCGCTCTCCTCGAACGTGCCCTCGGTGACGGGCTCGATGCCGCCCGCCTGGAACAGGTTCGAGGCGAAGGTGAGGCGCGCGGTGTGCGCGGCGGCCGGGCCGAGGGCGGCCAGGAAGATGCGTGGCCGGGACCCGGTCGCGGCGAGGTGGGCGTCGGAGCGGGCGCGCAGGGCCTCGAAGGCGTCGTCGATCCGCACGCGCGGCAGCCCTCCGGAGGCCTGCTCGGGTGCGGGCTCGCGGACGACCGGCTTCTCCGCCAGGTCCGGGAACTCGCTGACCCCGGTGACCGGTTCCTTCCGCCTGGCGAGCTTCGCGCTGCGCGCGGCCCAGGTCCCGGCCAGCCGGGAGCGGACCGTCCCGTCGCGCAGTGCGGCCGCCTGTCCGCCCGCCTGCTCGATCGTCCGGAAGAACTCCCAGCCCGCGTGGGCGAGTTCATCGGTGAGCCGCTCGACGTACCAGGAACCGCCCGCCGGATCGATCACCCGGGACAGATGCGATTCCTCGATCAGGATGGTGGAGGTGTTGCGGGCGATACGGCGGGCGAACGCGTTGGGCAGGCCGAGCGCGTCGTCGAAGGGCAGCACGGTGACGGAGTCGGCCCCGCCCACCCCCGCGGCGAGCGCCGCGACCGTCGTGCGCAGCATGTTCACCCACGGGTCGCGGCGCGCCATCATCACCGGCGAGGTCACCGCGTGCTGCTTCTGCGCGCCCGCGGCGGCCGCCCCGCACACCTCGGCCACGCGTGCCCACAGCCGGCGCGCCGCCCGCAGCTTGGCGATGGTCAGGAACTGGTCGTCGGTGGCCGCGTACCGGAACTCCAGCTGCGCACAGGCCTGTTCGACGCTCAGGCCCGCCGCGGTCAGCTCACGCAGGTACGCCACACCCGTCGCCAGGGAGCAGCCCAGCTCCTGCGCGGCCGAACCACCCGCCTCGTGGTACGGCAGCGCGTCCACGGTCAGCGCCCGCAGGCCCGGGTAGCGGTCGGCGCACAGCCGCGCCAGCTCGGCCACGGGAGCGAAGTCGAACGTCCGGCCGGTGCGGGCCTCGTGCCCCAGCGGGTCGGCGCCCAGATTGCCGCGCGCCGCCTCGTCGGCGACACCCCGCTCCTTGTAGAGCCTGAGCAGCCGCCGCGCGGCCCGGTCGGCCTCGTCGCCCGGATCGAGCATGACGGGCGCCAGATCCAGGAGGACCCCGTCGAGGACGCGGTCGAGCTCGGGGACCGGGATGCCGGTGGACTCGCCCACGGCCAGCCAGAGGGAGGTGACGCCGTTCTCGAGGTCGGTGAGGACCGCGCCCGGGTCCGCCACGGTGTGCCGCTGGCGTACGTCCCAGCCGCCGACCGTGTTCCCCTCGGCGCGGCCCCCTCGCACATAGGGGGCGAAGCCGGGCAGACCGGGCTCGGGTGCGGTGTCGTCCGCGGTGTACAGGGGGCGGGCGCGAAGCCCGTCCTCCAGCGCGGTGGACAGGGCGTCCTCCGCCTCGTCGCGCGAGACCTCCTTGCCGGACTTGCGCAGGACACCCGCCACCAGGTGCTGCCACTGCTCATGTGTCGCGTCAGGGAACTCGGCGGCCAGGGAGAGCCCGTCGTCAGGCAGGACCGTCATACTCGGATGCTAGGGCAGGACGGCAGATGAGCAGCAGAGGATCCGATTGTGACCTTGTTCTCCCCGGAATTGTGACGTGGATCGCTGATGCCCGCCGGGGTGACGCGTGGGGGGCAGGGCCCGGGGTGCGTGGGAGCGCCCCGGGCCCTGCCGTTCGTCCGGCTCGTCCGGGTCGGGACACGGACAGTTCACACCATCCGGGTCAGGACGAGGACAGCTCACCACGCACGGTACGGGCCGCGGCGACCAGGTTCTCCAGGGCGGCGCGGGTCTCGGGCCAGCCGCGGGTCTTCAGCCCGCAGTCCGGATTGACCCACAGCCGCTCGGCCGGGATGGCGGCGAGGCCGGTGCGCAGCAGTCCGGCCGCCTCCTGCGCACTGGGCACGCGCGGTGAGTGGATGTCGTACACGCCGGGCCCGGCCTCGCGCGGGTAGCCGTGCGCGGCGAGCTCATGGGCGACCTGCATATGGGAGCGGGCGGCTTCCAGGCTGATGACGTCCGCGTCGAGGTCGTCGATGGCCCGGACGATGTCACCGAACTCGGCGTAGCACATGTGCGTGTGGATCTGGGTGTCCGGCCGGACACCGCTGGTGGTGATCCTGAACGCCTCCGTCGCCCACGCCAGATACTCCGGGCGGTCGCCGGTGCGCAGCGGCAGCGTCTCCCGCAGCGCGGGCTCGTCGACCTGGACGACCGACGTCCCGGCCGCCTCCAGATCCCCGACCTCGTCGCGCAGGGCGAGGGCGACCTGACGGGCGGTGTCGGCGAGGGGCTGGTCGTCGCGCACGAACGACCAGGCGAGCATGGTGACCGGACCGGTGAGCATGCCCTTGACCGGGCGGACGGTGAGGGACTGGGCATACGTCGTCCAGCGCACCGTCATCGGCTCGGGGCGGGAGATGTCGCCGGCGAGGATCGGCGGGCGGACATAGCGCGTGCCGTAGGACTGCACCCAGCCGTGCTGCGTGGCGAGGCAGCCGACGAGCTGTTCGGCGAAGTACTGGACCATGTCGTTGCGTTCGGCCTCGCCGTGCACGAGCACGTCCAGTCCGGTCTTCTCCTGGAAGGAGATCACCTCCTGGATCTCGGCCCTGATGCGCTCCTCGTAGCCGGCCGTGTCGATCCGCCCGGCTCGCAGATCGGCGCGGGCGGTGCGCAGTTCGCCGGTCTGCGGGAAGGAGCCGATGGTCGTGGTCGGCAGCAGCGGCAGGCCGAGGGCGGCGCGCTGGGCGGCGGCCCGTTCGCCGTACGGCTGTGCGCGGCGCGCGTCCGCCGCGGTGACCGCGCCGGTGCGGGCGCGGACGGCCGGGTCGCGGGTGATGGGCGAGTTCGCGCGGGAGGCGAGGACGGCGCGGTTCGCGGCCAGTTCTCCGGCGATCGCGTCGGTGCCGCTGGTCAGGCCCTTGGCGAGGGTGACGATCTCCGCGGTCTTCTGCCGGGCGAAGGCGAGCCAGCGCAGGATCAGCGGATCGATGTCCCGCTCGGCCGCCGTGTCCAGGGGGACGTGCAGCAGGGAGCAGGAGGCGGCCACGTCGACCCGGTCGGCCAGCCCGAGCAGGGTGCCGAGCGTGGCGAGCGACGCCGACAGATCGTCGGCCCAGATGTTGCGGCCGTTGACGACCCCGGCGACCAGCCGCTTGCCGGGCAGTCCACCGGCGGCGGCGAGCGCGTCCAGGTTGGCGGCGGCCCGCTCGGTGAAGTCCAGCGCGAGCCCGTCGACCGGGGCCTTGGCCAGGACCGGCAGGGCCTCGCCCAGACGGTCGAAGTAGGAGGCCACCAGCAGCTTCGGCCGGTCGGTGAGGGCGCCGAGAGCGCGGTAGGCACGCTGGGCGGCGTCGAGTTCGGCGGGGGTGCGGTCCTGGACGAGCGCGGGCTCGTCGAGCTGGACCCATGCGGCGCCGGCCGCGCGCAGATCCGCGAGCACCTCGGCGTACACCGGCAGCAGGCGGTCCAGGAGCGTGAGCGGTGCGAAGTCCGCGGGCACCCCGGGCGTGGGCTTGGCCAGCAGCAGGTAGGTGACGGGTCCGACCAGCACGGGGCGGGCCGTCAGACCGAGGGCGAGCGCCTCCTTGAGCTCGCCGGTCTGCTTGGCGGAGTCGGCGACGAACACGGTGTCCGGGCCCAACTCCGGCACCAGATAGTGGTAGTTGGTGTCGAACCACTTCGTCATCTCCAGCGGCGCGACGTCCTTCGTGCCGCGCGCCATGGCGAAGTAGCCGTCGAGCGGGTCGGCGGCGACGGCGTCCCGGTGGCGGGCGGGGATCGCGCCCACCATGACGGTGGTGTCCAGGACATGGTCGTAGTACGAGAAGTCGCCCGTCGGGACTTCGTCGACACCGGCGTCCGCCAGCTGCCGCCAGGCGGTCCGGCGCAGTCCGGCGGCGGTGGCGCGCAGGGCGTCGGCGGTGACCCGGCCCTTCCAGTAGCCCTCGATCGCCTTCTTCAGTTCCCGGCCCTGTCCCTGGCGGGGGTAGCCGTACACGGTGGCCCGTGCTGCCGCGGCTGCGGGCTTGGTGGTCACGGAGATCTCCTTCGCGAGATGAATCCCTGAGATCCCGGGGACGGGACGAGAACGCGAAGGGTGACGCACCGGACGCCGACGGCCTGCGGCCGTCCGTTCGGTGTGCGCCGACCCGCCCTCGAGGTCACCGGGATGTCCGCGCGCGAGTGCTTCGCACACGGGCAGATGGCAGGTCTTCGGACTCGCGGGCACGTCTCGCTCGTACGCAGTCGTACGTATGCGTACGAGACACCTACTGGCCGTCGCTTCCCAGACCCTCGCCGGGCCCAGTGCGTATGACGGCGGTCGTTCCCGCTCACCGCTGCGGGGCAGTCCCGGATTCCCACCGGGTTCCCTCTTACGACGCATCCCGCCTGGCGGACGGGGCGAACCAGCTGCACGGGCAGCCTACCGGTCCGCCGGGTGGTCGGTGCCGGTCTTTCGTGGTGTGCAGGGACTGCTGCTTCGGCAGGTCGCCCCAGTCCTGGCTGCGCGGCCCGGCGATGCGTGTCACGCTGGCGGTGTGCCCCACATTGAAGGCATATCAGGCCTATTCGAACAGGCGGGAGACCATGAGCGTTGAGCCAGTTCCCGAGGGCTATCCGCGCGTCACGCCGTACCTCTGCGTCGACGGAGCCGCGTCCGCCATCGACTTCTACATCGCCGTCCTCGGTGCGACGGAGCGCATGAGGATGCCGGCACCCGGCGGCAAGATCGGCCATGCCGAACTGCAGATCGGCAACTCGGTTGTCATGATCGCGGACGAGTTCCCGGAGATGGGAATGAGCGGGCCGAAGACGGTGGGCGGTACGCCGGTGACCCTTTATGTGTACGTCGAGGACGCCGACGCGGTCCACTCCCAGGCCCTGGCCCTGGGCGCCTTGGAGCTGGAGCCGGTGAAGAACCAGTTCTACGGCGACCGCTCCGGAGGGTTCGAGGACCCCTTCGGTCACCGGTGGAACGTCGCGACCCATGTGGAGGACGTCCCGCCGGAGGAGCTGAAGAGACGGGCCAAGGAAATGATGGAGGCCGGACACGGCGACGGCTGAGTGTGCCGCAGCATCCGTCCAATGGCGGACATATCGTGAAGGAAGCAGAAAAACTGGAGATCGTATCCATCGATGCGTCTGAACAGAGTCACGACTTCGAGGATCACGACACGTGAAGAACACGATCGCCAGTTCGAGAAGGAAGACCATCGGTGCCGCAGCGCTCTTCCTCGCCGCGGCACTTCCACTGAGCGCCTGCGGGGGGAGCGCGGGCGCCGAATCCCAGCAGCAGGATCTGTCCGGCACCGTGAAGGTCGACGGCTCCAGCACCGTGGCTCCGCTGACCACCGCGGCCGCGGAGTTCTACGCCGAGGAAGAACCCGAGGTGCGGGTGACCGTCGGTACGTCCGGCACCGGCGGCGGATTCGAGAAGTTCTGCAACGGTGAGACCGACATCTCCGACGCCTCCCGCCCGATCGAGGACGACGAGAAGTCGGCCTGCCGGAAGAACGGCGTCACCTACGGCGCCCTGACCGTCGCCAACGACGCCCTGACCGTCGTCGTCAACAAGGACGCCGACTGGGTCGACTGCCTGACCACCGCGCAGCTGAAGAAGATCTGGGAACCCGGCTCCACCGTCGACAACTGGAACCAGGTCGACGCCCAGTTTCCCGACGAGTCGCTCAAGCTGTTCGGCCCCGGCACCGACTCGGGCACCTTCGACTACTTCACCGAGGAGATCAACGGCGAGGAGGGCGCCTCCCGCACCGACTACAGCCCCAGCGAGGACGACAACGTCATCGTGCAGGGCGTCGCCGGCTCCCCCGGTGGCATGGGCTACTTCGGCTACACCTACTTCGAGGAGAACCAGGACGAGCTCAAGGCGCTGCAGATCAACAGCGGCAAGGGCTGTGTGGCGCCGGGCGCCAAGACCGCGCAGGACGGCACCTACACGCCGCTCTCGCGCCCGCTGTTCATCTATCCCTCCAAGGAGGCCCTCGGCCGGGACGAAGTGCTGGACTTCGTGCAGTACTACGTCGACAACAACGCCGACATCGCCAAGGACGCCCGGTTCATCCCGCTCAGCAGCCGGCAGGCTCAGCAGCTCACGTCCGACTTCGATCAGCTGAAGCCCTAGCCATGACCGCTCCGGCCGCCAAGCCTGCCGCAGGAACCGGCTCCCGGTCCCTGCGGCAGGCGCACCCGCGCTATGCGGAGCAACTCGTCAAGGCCCTGCTGATGATCGCCGCCCTGGTGTCGGTGGCCACCACCATCGGCATCGTGATCGCGCTGATCCCACCCACCGTCGACTTCTTCCAACGGGTCGGCGTCTGGGAGTTCCTGTCCGGCACGGTCTGGACCGCGCTGTTCGCCGAACCCGAGTACGGCGTGCTGCCGCTGCTCGCCGCGACACTGCTCATCACGGGGATCGCGGTGGCCGTCGCGATCCCCGTCGGGCTGGGCGCGGCGATCTATCTGAGCGAGTACGCCCATCCACGCACCCGCAAGCTGCTCAAGCCCACCCTCGAAGTCCTTGCGGGCATCCCCACCGTGGTCTACGGATTCTTCGCGCTCGCCTTCGTCACCCCGCGGCTCCAGGACTGGTGGCCCTTCGGCGGTGACGGCCCCGAGATCAAGAACGCCCTCTCGGCCGGTCTGGTCATGGGCGTGATGATCGTGCCGACCATCGCCTCGCTCGCCGAGGACGCCATGGCCGCCGTACCGCGTTCGCTGCGCGACGGGGCGTACGCGCTGGGCTCGGGCCGTCGCACGGTTGCGGTGCGGGTGGTCGTCCCGGCCGCCCTGTCCGGGATCGTCGCCGCCTTCGTCCTCGGCATCTCCCGGGCGATCGGTGAGACGATGATCGTGCTCATCGCTGCGGGCGCCAGGCCTGATCTGTCCTGGAACCCGCTGCACGAGATGCAGACCATGACCGCGTTCATCGCGGGTGCCGCCTCCGGCGACGTCTCCACGGCCTCCTTCGAGTACAAGACCATCTTCGCCGTCGGCGCGTACCTGTTCGTGCTCACCTTCGTGATGAACGTGATCAGCATCCGGCTCGTGCGCAAGTACCGCGAGGTCTACGAATGAGCACGGAACGCGAAGCGATCGCCGAGGCCCCTGCGAGCACCAGCGGACTTGCGGGCCCGCGCTTCCGCCCCGGGGAGAGCGCCTTCCGCTGGATGCTCTTCGCCTGTCTGGCCATCGGCATCGTGTTCCTCGGCGTCCTGCTGACCTACGTCCTGGTCGAGGCCTGGCCGCGGCTGGACTCCCGGCTGTGGACCAACTTCCCCTCGATCCGCCGCCCGGAGCGTGCCGGTGCCCAGTCGGCGATCTCCGGGACGATCTGGGTGATCGCCTTCACCGGACTGTTCTGCCTGCCCGTCGGCATCATGGCGGCGATCTATCTGGAGGAGTACGCCGATCCGGACCGCTGGTACAACCGGCTGATCGAACTCAACATCCAGAACCTCGCTGCCGTACCCTCGATTATCTACGGCATTCTCGGTCTCGGGCTTCTGGCCCGCCAACTCGGCCTCGGAACCACCGTGCTGACCGCCTCGCTCACCCTCTCCCTGCTCGTGCTTCCCGTGGTGATCATCGCCTCACGGGAGGCCATCAGGGCCGTACCGCAGTCCATCCGCCAGGCATCCCTGGCGCTGGGGGCCACCCAGTGGCAGACCATCAGGCGCCAGGTGCTGCCCGCCGCCGTCCCGGGCATCGCCACCGGCTCGATCCTCGCCCTGTCCCGTGCCATCGGCGAGGCCGCGCCCGTCATCCTGCTGGGCGCGGTGACCTATGTGGCCTTCAACCCCGAGGGGCTCGACAGCGCGTACACCGTGCTTCCCGTGCAGATCTACGGCTGGATCAGCCAGTCCCGCGAAGAGTTCCACCACCTCGCCGCGGCGGCCATCGTGATCCTGCTCGTCCTGCTCCTGCTGATGAACGCCGCAGCGATCTGGCTCCGCAACCGCTACAGCAAGCGCTGGTGATCCCATGACCCCCGATCGTGACCGCAGCCCCGAGCCCGCTCCGGAAGCCGCCGCAATCGACCTGCCCGAGCCGCCCGCCGGCGCCGAGGAGCAGGAGGGCCGGTCGATGTCGCTGTTCAGCCGCCGGCCCGGGCGGCCCGAGGCGTCCCTCGACGATCCTGTCTTCCACCTCTCCGACCTCGACGTCTGGTACGGCGACCACCAGGCCGTGCGCGACGTCACGATGACCATCGGCCGCCGCCAGATCACCGCGATGATCGGCCCGTCCGGCTGTGGAAAGTCCACCGTGATCCGCTGTCTGAACCGGATGAACGACCTGATCCCCGGGGCTCGGGTGGTCGGCAAGGTGTCCTATCACGGGGAGAACCTCTACGACCCCGAGGTCGACCCCATCGAGGTGCGCCGCCGTATCGGCATGGTCTTCCAGAAACCCAACCCGTTCCCCAAGTCCGTCTACGACAACGTCGCCTACGGGCCCCGGGTCAACGGCATGAAGGGAAAGCTCGACGACATCGTCGAAGAGGCGCTGACCGGCGCCGCCCTGTGGGACGAGGTGAAGGACAACCTCAAGGGCAGCGCGCTGGCCCTCTCCGGCGGCCAGCAGCAGCGGCTGTGCATCGCCCGGGCCATCGCCGTCCGGCCCGAGGTGGTCCTGATGGACGAGCCGTGCTCCGCCCTCGACCCGATCGCCACCGCCAAGATCGAGGACCTCATGGCCGGGCTGGCCTCCGAGTTCACGATCGTCATCGTCACCCACAACATGCAGCAGGCGGCACGGATCTCGGACTACACCGCCTTCTTCACCTCCGACATCGATCCCGCCGGGGTGCGGCACGGGCGGCTCGTCGAGTACGACGCCACGGAGAAGATCTTCGAGAACCCGGTCGACCAGCGGACCGAGGACTACATCACCGGCCGCTTCGGTTGAGCCCGGCGTGAGCGGCGGACGGGGCCCGTAGTGGCGAAGGTCACGCGGGCAGGCCAAGGCCGGTGCGTAGGCTGGTCCCCGTCGTCGTGCCGCAAGGCCCCAGGGACCGGGCACCCGACTCGTCATTGGGTAAGGAACAGCCCTTGACCTGCAAACGCGGGCAGGGAGCCTAGGTCCGGGAGTACCTTCATGCTGCGCACCATGTTCAAGTCCAAGATCCACCGAGCCACGGTCACCCAGGCCGACCTGCACTATGTGGGATCGGTGACCATCGACGCGGATCTGCTCGACGCCGCCGATCTGCTGCCCGGTGAGCTCGTCCACATCGTCGACATCACCAACGGGTCCCGTCTGGAGACGTACGTCATCGAGGGCGAGCGCGGCTCGGGCGTCATCGGTATCAACGGGGCTGCCGCCCACCTGGTCCACCCCGGAGACCTGGTGATCATCATCAGCTACGCCCAGGTGAGCGACGCCGAGGCGCGGGCGCTGCGGCCCCGGGTCGTGCACGTGGACCGCGACAACCGGATCGTGGCCCTCGGGGCCGACCCGTCCGAGCCGGTGCCGGGGTCGGACCAGGAGCGCAGCCCGCAGGCGGTAGGGGTCTGACCCGGGCTTTCCGGACGATCGGACGATCATCGGAGCAGGAGCGTACCCATGAGCGACACGGAGATCCGCGACGACCGGGCGGCCGGCCGTCTGGAGGCGATCGGCGGCGGCGAAGTCCTCGGCCACATCGAGTACTTCGTCCTCGCATCACCCGAGCGTGCGCTCGTGCCCGTCCACACCATCGTCGAGCCGGCACACGAGGGGAAGGGCATCGCGGGGTCGCTGGCGCGCGAGCTGTACCGGACGGCGCAGCGCGAGGGGAAGGTCGTCGCCCCGCTGTGCCCGTACGTGATCAAGTGGGCGGAACGCCACCCCGAGGAGGCTCCTCAGGCCGACCCGGAGCTGCAGCGGGCGGCAAAGGCGTGGCTGGTTTCGCACCCCGGCCGGTTCTGACGGGGGTCATGCGGGGGAGTGAGTGCCGGGGCCGCCGTCGGGTAGGCGGGGAGTAGTCCAGAGCCGATGTCGCCCGACTGGCTGGAGGACGCCATGCCGAACCCGTACCCCGACCCGATCCCACCGGGCCCGGACCCCACCCCGGGTCCCACACCGGGCCCGGACCCCCAGCCGCACCCGGTCCCCACCCCGGAACCACCCCCGGCCCCGGGCCCGACCCCACTCCCACCCCCACCACCCCCCAGCCCGGGCCCCCGCCCCACCCCCGAACCTTCCCCGTCCCCGATCCCCCCGGGCCCGGAACCGGTCCCGAACCCGGAACCTGGACCGCCGCTGACGTGAGGGGCGGGAGACGCATGGCGTGAGCCCTGCAGGCCTCGGCCATGTGGACAGCAGAGGGGCAGCCGCCGGTCACTCGTCTCGTCCGCCTTTGAAGCTGTGCCGGGCGTTCTACGGCGTGTCGCTGGGCGGGGCCCGCCGGTCCCGGATGACCCCGTCCGTCGGGGTCTAAAAAGCCGGGGCGGGCCGCCAGTCACCTGGCGACCCGCCCCTACGGTTCGGCAGCGCCCTGAAGGGGCGCGGGGAACTGCGCGACCAGCCACGATGGCGCCGCAGACGGCCGACGACGCATCGCGGCATTCCAGCGGAGCGCTTAGGCCGACACCTCCGAGCGGTCGCCGCCCCACAGGGTGTGGAACGAGCCGTCGCGGTCCGTGCGGCGGTAGGTGTGGGCGCCGAAGAAGTCGCGCTGGCCCTGGGTCAGGGCGGCGGGGAGGCGTTCCGCGCGCAGGGCGTCGTAGTAGGCGAGGGCCGCGGCGAAGCCCGGGGTCGGGACACCCTGGCGGGTGGCGGCGACGAGGACCTCGCGCCAGTCGTCCTGGGCGGCCGCGATCTCCTGCGCGAACGTGTCGTCGGACAGCAGGCTCGGCAGGTCCGCCCGGGTGTCGTACGCGGCGCGGATGCGGTCGAGGAACGCGGCGCGGATGATGCAGCCGCCCCGCCAGATCGAGGCGACGGCGCCGAGGTCGATGTCCCAGCCGTACTCCTCGCTGCCCGCCGCGATCTTGTGGAAGCCCTGGGTGTACGACACGATCTTCGAGGCGTACAGCGCCTGTTCCACCCGGTCGGCGAAGGCGCCCGCCTCCGACTCGTCGAGCGGCGCGGCCTTCGGTCCGGCAAGGCCCCGTGAGGCCTCCCGCAGCGCCGCGTGACCGGACAGCGAGCGGGCGAAGACCGCCTCCGCGATGCCCGACACCGGCACGCCGAGGTCGAGGGCGATCTGGACGGTCCAGCGGCCCGTGCCCTTCTGCTCCGCCTGGTCCACCACCACGTCCACGAACGGCTTGCCGGTCGCCGCGTCCACGTGCGACAGCACCTCGGCGGTGATCTCGATCAGGTAGGAGTCCAGCCGTCCCCGGTTCCAGGTGCGGAAGATCTCCGCGATCTGCGCGGGGGAGTACCCGGCCACATCGCGCAGCAGCTGGTACGCCTCACCGATCAGCTGCATGTCCGCGTACTCGATGCCGTTGTGCACCATCTTCACGAAATGCCCGGCGCCGTCCGGACCCACGTGTGTCACACAGGGCGCCCCGTCCGCCGCCTTCGCCGAGATCTTCTCCAGCATCGGGCCGAGAGAGTCGTACGACTCCTTCGGCCCGCCCGGCATGATGCTCGGCCCGTGCAGCGCACCCTCCTCGCCGCCGGAGACGCCCATGCCGACGAAGTGGATGCCCTGCTCACGCAGTTCGCGCTCGCGGCGCCGGGTGTCCGCGAAGTGCGCGTTGCCACCGTCGATGATCATGTCGCCGGGTTCGAGGAGCGGGGCGAACTCCTCGATCACCGCATCCGTGGGGTCACCGGCCTTCACCATGATGACCAGGCGCCGCGGCCGCTCCAGCGCCGCGACGAAGTCCTTGGCCGTCTCGGCCGCGATGAAGTCGCCCTCGTTCCCGAACTCCTCGACCAGCGCGTGCGTGCGCGACGCCGTCCGGTTGTGCACCGCGACCGTATAGCCGTTGCGTGCGAAGTTTCGGGCGAGGTTGCGGCCCATGACCGCGAGGCCCGTGACGCCGATCTGGGCTGAAGTGCTCATACGGTTTGGCTCCTAAGGATCCAGGAAATCGTGGTGCCGGTCGTGCCCGCCAGTATTGCCCCTCGACCATCCTGACGTGCCGGTACTCCGGTCGCACATCCGGGGTGTCCGATGATGCGTACGCTTGCCTCCGCAGATACGCACGCGAGGCCCCGCCCGCCTCAGCCGTTTCGCAACCGGGGTGCATTCCTGGTCACTTGAGATACGGGGCGGCCGAATTTCCGCCTTGTCATGGCCTGTTCGGCACGCTTACTTTTGGCCCTCCTGACGCTTGTCGAGGGGGCTCTTCATGGCCGTACGCGGCCGGCACCGCCGGTATCAGCCGAACAGGATCAACCGCGCCTCACTCACCGTCACGGCGGGCGGCGCCGGGATGGCGATCCCGCTCATCGGCACCGGCGCGGCCCACGCGGCCGACGCGGACACCTGGAACAAGGTCGCCGCGTGCGAGTCGAGCGGCAACTGGAGCATCAACACCGGCAACGGCTACTACGGCGGACTCCAGTTCACCCGGTCCACCTGGGAGGCGTACGGCGGCACGCGGTACGCGCCCCGTGCGGACCTGGCCACCAGGGACCAGCAGATCGCGGTGGCCGAGAAGGTACTGGACGGGCAGGGTCCGGGCGCCTGGCCGGTGTGCTCGGTGCGGGCGGGGCTCAGTCGCGGCGGCGGCACCCAGGACATCCACCCCGCCGGCACGGGCGACGGGACCGTCAACGAGCAGAGGACGCGCAGGACCTCCGTCGAGGACGTACAGCCGCAGACGACACCGCAGTCCCGGGCCGGGACGGCCGAGATGTACACGGTGGTCCGCGGCGACACGCTCTCCGGCATCGCCGACGCGGAGCACGTGAGGGGCGGCTGGCAGCGGCTGTACCAGGCCAACCGCAAGATCATCGGCGCGGACCCCGACCTGATCCTGCCGGGACAGCGGCTGAATCTGCGGGCCAAGGCCACGACGACCGACGCGACCACCGACACGTCAACGACGACTCAGTCCTCCTCCAAGTCGTCCAAGAAGAGGGAGTCCTCGGACAGCGACCGGCCGGCCGGCACGAGCCACTCGATGGTCGCCCCGGTGAGCGCCGCGACGGGCACGCAGTACCACGCGGCGGGCTCCTCCTGGTCGAAGGGCTACCACACCGGAGTCGACTTCCCCGTGCCCACCGGCACGTCCGTGAAGGCGGTTGCCGCCGGCCGGGTCGTGAGCGCGGGCTGGGGCGGTTCCTTCGGCTACCAGGTCGTGATCCGGCACGCCGACGGCCGCTACTCCCAGTACGCGCACCTGTCGGCGATCTCGGTGAAGGCAGGCCAGTCGGTGGGCGGCGGCCAGCGCATCGGCCGCTCGGGGTCCACGGGCAACAGCACAGGCCCTCATCTGCACTTCGAGGTGCGGACGGGGCCCGGCTTCGGCACGGACATCGACCCGGTCGCGTATCTCCGGTCCGGTGGCGTCAGGATTTGACCCGCATACGGTGCCGGTCCATGACCGGCATCGGGATGTACACGCCGCCGAAGTAGGGGCCGTAGAGGTACGTGGGTTCTACAGCGGCGTCGGCCACCGCCGCCTCTTCCTCGTACTGACTCTCCGGGACCGGTGCAGACGCCTGGGCCGGGACGAGGACCTCGTCCCGCGCGGTGGTGGGGCGCTCGGCCAGCCGGACGAGGAGTTCCTCGGCGGGCACGAGGTCGGCGGTGAAGCGCCGCAGCGGCTCCGGGTCGGCGCCCAAGCCCGGCAGCGGTTCCGGCTCGGACATGAGGCTGAGGACCGGCTCCGGCTCGGCGACCACAGCAGGCTCGGCATGAGGCCGGACCGGCTCTCCGGTCGTGCGGGCCAGCCGCTCCGTGGTCAGCAGGATCAGGCCGCCCGCCGCCACCACACCGCAGCTCAGGGCCAGCGCCGTGCCCGTGGTGCCGTAGCGGAACGTCTCGCCGAACATCGTGATGCCGACCGCGGCCGCCACCACCGGGTTCACGACCGTGAGCGTGGCCAGCGGGGCCGCGAGCCCGGCGCCCCGGTAGGCGGCCTGCGACAGCAGCAGTCCCGCCGTGGCCAGCACGCCGATCGCGGCCAGGGACGGCAGGTCGGTCGCCGACGGACCGCCGGTCCAGTCGACGGCGACCGTCTTGGTGAACACCGAGGACATGCCGAAGGCTATGCCGGCCGCGGTGGCGAGCAGCATGCTGCGCACCGCCGGGTGCCGGTGCGCCGCCCGGCCCGCGATCATCAGGGCGACGACCGCGGCGGCGGTGACCAGGCCGGCGGCTATGCGCTGGGTGGTGCCGAGCGTCTGCGCGTCGGACGCGCCGACCAGGGAGAGCAGACCGGCGAGACCGACCGTCGCCATGATCGCGCCCCGCCACGCGGTCGCCCCGGCCTTGCGGCCCACGAACAGCGCCGCCATGGGCAGGGCGAACACGATGGTCAGCGCGCCGAGCGGCTGGACCAGGCTCAGCGGGCCGTAGGCCAGCGCCACGACGTGCAGCAGTCCGCCGAGGCCGTTCAGCGCGACCGCGGCCCACCAGACCGGGCGGCGCAGCGGTGCGTACTGCTTGCCCGGCGAGGACACCGCGACGTGCTCCTGCACGATCGCTCCGCCGGCGTAGGCGATGGCGGACACGAGCGACAGCAGCACGGACAACGCGAGGGCGCTCATCCATGGCTCCTCTGCGCGAGGCCGGGGCGCTGGGCCCGGCGCGGCGAACGGTCGGCATCCATAACCAACAGCTTGCCGCTGAAAAGTCTTCCCGTCGTCGTCCCTGAGCAGGCAATGAGTCCTACTGCCGATGGAGTAGGACCGGGCCGCCGTCATCCCCAGGGTGGGTGACGCAAGGGGGAGGGCCCCTACTGGGTTCCCCCATCCGCCCTGGTACTACTGCTTCTCGTGGACCTCGACCCCGGACTTGCGGCGCTGAGGCCGCTCGGCGGCTTCTTCCTCCTACGCACGGCAGGAGTGCCCCGCCCGTCGCTGCCGACGCTGGCGCGAGCATACGAAGGCGGGTCATCGGATGTTTACGGAGATGTCCTGAATTTCCGTGTGCACAAGGTCGCGGACACGCTGCGCGCCCCCGAGGTGCGGATCGCCGCGTCCGTGGCCCACCAGGGGCTCGCGGCCCGGCTGTGGTCCGTGGCGCTCGGCTGCGCCGCCCTGTACGGCCGGATCCCCGACCTCGACGCGCGGCTGCTGCACTGGGACCCCGACGGCAGCGCCCCCGACGACCTGTGGCTGTCCGAGGTACGCCCGCTGCCCGGGGACACCGCGACCGTCGTGGACGCCGTCCTGCGCGGCCACCTCGAACCCCTGACCGCGGCCCTGCGCGCCCGCCACCGCCTCGCGCGGGGCCTGCTGTGGGGCAACGCGGCCTCCGCGCTGGCGGGTGCCGCCCGGCAACTGGACCGGTGGGCCCAGGCGAACGGGCGTACGGAAGCCGCCGCCCGGACCCGGTCCCTGACCGCGGACCTCCTCGCCCACCCCCTCCTGGCCGGCACCGGTACCCTCACCGGCACCGCCTTCCGACGTCGCAGCTGCTGTCTCTACTACCAGGTGCCCGGCGGGGGAATCTGCGGTGACTGTTGCTTCACAAGGCCCCCACGCTCTTCCCCGCGCGGCCCATCTGGGTGACCATGAAGGAACCAGCCGCTGCGACAGGGGGTTCCGGGTGAGAGTGGGACTGCTGACCCGGGAGTATCCGCCCGACGTGTACGGCGGCGCGGGCGTCCACGTCGAGTTCCTCGCCCGCGAGTTGAGGTCCCTCGTCGACCTGGACGTGCACTGCTGGGGCGAGGGCCGCACCGACGGCGTGCTGCGCCACCGGCCCTGGTCGGCGCTCGACACCGCCAACGACGCGCTGCGCACCTTCTCCGTGGACCTCGCCATGACCGCCGCCGTCGAGGGCCGCGAGCTCGTCCACTCGCACACCTGGTACGCCAATCTGGCCGGCCACCTCGGCAAGCTCCTGTACGGCATCCCGCATGTGATGACCGCACACTCCCTGGAGCCCCTGCGCCCCTGGAAGGCCGAGCAACTCGGCGGCGGATACGCCCTGTCGGGCTGGGCCGAACGCATCGCGATCGAGGCCGCCGACGCGGTGGTCGCCGTGTCCGGAGCCATGCGCGAGGACATCCTGAACTGCTACCCGGTGCTCGACCCGGCCAAGGTCCATGTCGTGCACAACGGCATCGACACCGGCCTGTACCGGCCCGACCCCGGCACCGACGTCCTGAACCGGATCGGCCTCGACCCGGACCGTCCGTACATCCTGTTCGTCGGCCGCATCACCCGCCAGAAGGGCGTGCCCCACCTGCTGCGCGCGGTGCGGAACATCGACCCCGCGGCGCAGGTCGTGCTGTGCGCGGGCGCCCCGGACACACCCGAGATCGACCGGGAGTTCCGTGACCTGTTCCAGGAGCTGAGCCGCGTGCGGGCGGGCGTGCACTGGATCCCGCAGATGCTGCCGCGTCCGGAGGTGATCCAACTCCTCACACACGCCGCCGCCTTCGTCTGCCCCTCCGTCTACGAGCCCCTCGGCATCGTCAACCTGGAGGCGATGGCCTGCGGCACTCCGGTCGTGGCGTCCCGGGTGGGCGGGATCCCCGAGGTGGTGGACGACGGCAAGACCGGGGTACTCGTGCCCGTGGACGACGATTTCGAGACGGGGCTCGCGCAGGCGCTCGACTCCGTGCTCGGTGATCCCGATACCGCCCGGCGGATGGGCGAGGCCGGGCGGGAACGCGCGGTGGGCGAGTTCGGCTGGGACGCGGTCGCACGGCGTACGGTCCGGCTCTACGAGGAGATCCTCAAACAGGCGTAGGCGGCCCGGCACAAGGGCAGGCATGGGTCAACCAGGTGAGGGGAGCGGCCATGCGTCGTGGTGGTCCTTCGGTGCTCGGCATCGTACTGGCGGGCGGAGAGGGCAAACGCCTGATGCCCCTGACCGCGGACCGCGCCAAACCCGCGGTCACCTTCGGCGGCACCTACCGGCTCGTCGACTTCGTCCTGTCCAACCTCGTCAACGGCGACATCCTGCGCATCTGCGTGCTCACCCAGTACAAGTCGCACTCGCTGGACCGGCACATCACCACGACCTGGCGGATGTCCAGCCTGCTCGGCAACTACATCACCCCGGTGCCCGCCCAGCAGCGCCTCGGCCCGCGCTGGTACCTCGGCAGCGCGGACGCCATCCTGCAGTCCCTGAACCTGATCTACGACGAGCGGCCCGAATACGTCGCCGTCTTCGGCGCCGACCACGTCTACCGCATGGACCCGCGGCAGATGCTCGCCCAGCACATCGACAGCGGCGCGGGCGTGACGGTGGCCGGGATCCGCGTCCCGCGCGGCGAGTCCTCGTCGTTCGGAGTGATCAGTCCCGGCTCCGACGGCCAGACCGTGGAACGCTTCCTGGAGAAGCCGGCCGACCCGCCGGGCCTCCCCGACGACCCGGAGAGCGTCTTCGCCTCCATGGGCAACTACATCTTCACCACCAAGACCCTGATCGAGGCGCTCCAACGGGACGCCGAGGACGACGGCTCGGTGCACGACATGGGCGGCTCGATCCTGCCCCAGCTCACCGACCGCGGAGAGGCCCAGCTCTACGACTTCAGCGCCAACCACGTGCCCGGCGAGACCAGCCGCGACCAGGGCTACTGGCGCGACGTGGGCACCCTAGACGCGTACTACGACGCCCATATGGACCTGATCGCCGAGCGCCCCGCCTTCAACCTGTACAACCGCAGCTGGCCCATCTACACCCACTCCGGCCAGCTCTCCCCGGCCCGCTTCAACGCCGGCGGCATCGCCGGTGAGTCGATCATCAGCGCGGGCTGCCTCATCCGCGGACAGGTCACCCGCTCCGTGCTCTCCCCGGGCGTCGTGGTCGACCCCGGTGCGGTGGTCCAGGGCTCGGTGCTGCACGACAACGTCCACATCGGGCGGGGTGCGGTGGTGCGCGGTGCCGTGCTCGACAAGAACGTCGAAGTACCGCCGGGCGCGACGATCGGGGTCAATCCGGAGCGGGACGCGGAGCTGTACACGGTGTCCAAGGGCGGAGTCATCGCGCTGGGGAAGGGCCAGCTGGTGACCTGACGGTGACTGTGGTGCCCCTGAGGGCTTCTGAGGCCTCTGAGGCGGATGGTGCACCAGGCGGAGTCTTTAATCTGCCGTTAACTGTGCGTAGCCTGATCGTACTTGACCGTAATCACCTCGGGGCGATTGACTGCTTGCCCACCCGTCGTCGACGCGAGGCAAGCCTGTGACTTCTGACCTGCTCGCTCCCCTCGACCTGGCGTTCTGGAACATCGAGTCCGACCGGCACCCGATGCACCTGGCCGCGCTCGGTGTCTTCGCCGCGCACTCGCCCACCGCGGGCGCCCACGCGGCCGACCTGCTCGCCGCCCGGGCCGCCGCCGTGCCCGGACTGCGGATGCGGATCCGGGACGTGTGGCAGCCGCTCTCCTTCGGCAGCGCCACACGTGAGCCCGACCCCGGCTTCGACCCCATGAACCATGTCCGCCTGCACGCCCCCACAGCCGACTTCCAGGCCGTGGCCGGGCGGCTCATGGAGCGCTCGCTGGAGCGCGGGCGGCCGCCGTGGGAGGCCCATGTGCTGCCGGGGGAGGACGGTGTGTCCTTCGCCGTGCTCTTCAAGTTCCACCACGCCCTCGCCGACGGGCTGCGCGCACTCGGCCTGGCCGCCGCCGTCCTCGACCCCATGGACCTGCCCGCACGGCGCCCCCGGCGGGAGGAGCCACCGCACGGCCGCCTCCCGGACGTGCGCAAGCTGCCGGACTTGCTGCGCGGCGCGGTGTCCGACCTGGGACGGGCCCTCGACATCGGCGCCTCCCTCGCCGTGTCCGGCCTCGGTGTGCACTCCTCGCCCGCGCTGACCGCCGAGCCCAGCGGGACCCGCCGCACCGACGGGGTGGCCGTCGACCTCGACGATGTGCACCGGATCCGCAAGGCCGTCGGCGGCACCGTCAACGACGTACTGATCGCCGTCGTCGCGGGCGCCCTGCGCCGCTGGCTGGACGAACGCGGCGACGGCAGCGAGGGTGTGCGGCCCCGTGCGCTGATCCCCGTCTCCAAGCGGCGTCCGCGCACCGCCCACCCGCAGGGCAACCGGCTCTCCGGCTATGTGATACGGCTGCCGGTGAACGACCCCGACCCGCTGCGCCGCCTGCACAGCGTCCGCTCGGCCATGGACCGCAACAAGGACGCCGGCCCCAACCGGGGCGCCGGCGCCGTCGCGCTGCTCGCCGACCATGTCCCGGCGCTCGGCCACCGGCTCGGCGGGCCCCTGGCCGGCCAGGCCGCGCGGCTGTGGTTCGACATCCTTGTCACCAGCGTGCCGCTGCCCGGCCTCGGCCTGAAACTCGGCGGCAACCCGGTCACCGAGGTCTACCCGTTCGCCCCGCTGGCCCGCGGCCACTCCCTGGCGGTCGCGATCTCGACGTACCGCGGACACGTCCACTACGGGCTCGTCGCCGACGCCGAGGCCGTCCCGGACCTCGACCGCCTGGCCCGCGCCGTGTCCGAGGAGGTGGAGACACTGATCACCGCCTGCGCCCCCTGATCGCCCCGTCTTGCCGCCCGTGTTTGGCGGTGCGGCCCGGCGCTCCGTAAAATCCCCCGTTCGAAGGCGGTCGCGGTCGGAGCGCCGCGGGACATCAGGGAACGGCAGCGGGCATGACGGTGACAGACAACGGCTCTTCGATCACGGACGCGGTGGTCCACGGGCCCGGCATCGACCCGGAGCGGCTCGCCGTCTGCCTCAGCGTGCTCGAGGAACTCGACAAGCTGGACATCGACCACCCCGACGCGATCGCCGTGCGCCGCGCCACCGCCGGCGTTTACCGCACCGTCAAGCAGCGCCGCCGCCAGGAGCGCCGGGCCGCCAAGACCGCACACGACAAGGCGGTCACGGAGGCCACCGCGACCGGCTCCGCCCAGCGCATCGACGACGAGACGGAAGGCATCCTGCCGTCCTCGGTCACCGCGGAGGGACAGATCGCGGGGATACTCCAGCGCCCGCGCTCCTGCTACACCTGCAAGAGCCGCTATGTGGAAGTCGACTACTTCTACCACCAGCTCTGTCCCGACTGCGCCCAGGTGAACCGCTCCCGGCGCGACGCCCGCGCCGACCTCACCGGCAAGCGCGCCCTGCTCACCGGCGGCCGCGCCAAGATCGGCATGTACATCGCCCTCAGGCTGCTCCGGGACGGCGCCCACACCACGATCACCACCCGCTTCCCGAAGGACGCCATCCGCCGCTTCAAGGCCATGGACGACTCTGCGGACTGGATGCACCGGCTGGAGGTCGTCGGCATCGACCTGCGCGACCCGGCGCAGGCCGTGGCCCTCGCCGACCAGGTCGCCGAGGCGGGACCGCTCGACATCCTCATCAACAACGCGACGCAGACCGTGCGCCGTCTGCCCGCCGCCTACGCCGCCCTGGTCGACGGCGAGAGCGCTCCGCTGCCCGCCGGTGAACTGCCCGCCCACCACGTCATCGGCGCCTTCAACTCCGGTGCGGTCGACGGCCTCGCCGCGCTGCCCCTCGGCACCAGCGGCCTGGACGCGCAGAAGGTCGCCGACCTCGCCCTGGTCGCGGGCAACGCGAGCGTCGCCCGGCACCTCGACGGCACCGCCATCGACGCGGGCGGCCTGGTCCCCGACGTCGTCGACAGCAACACCTGGGTGCAGACCATCGACCAGATCTCCCCGGTGGAGCTCCTCGAGACCCAGCTGTGCAACTACACGTCGCCGTTCATCCTGATCAGCATGCTCCGCCCGGCCATGGCCGACGCCGCCAGGAAGGCCACGAGCGGGCGCGCGTACGTGGTCAACGTCTCGGCGATGGAGGGCGTGTTCGGCCGCGGCTACAAGGGCGCGGGCCACCCGAACACCAACGCCGCCAAGGCCGCGATGAACATGGTCACGCGGACCAGCGCCCAGGAGATGTTCCAGACCGACGGCATCCTCATGACCTCCGTCGACACGGGCTGGATCACCGACGAGCGCCCGCACTTCGACAAGATCCGCCTCGCCGAGGCCGGCTTCCACGCTCCGCTCGATCTGGTCGACGGCGCGGCCCGCGTCTACGACCCGATCGTGCGCGGCGAAGAGGGCGAGGACCTGTACGGCGTCTTCCTCAAGGACTACGCGCCCGGCAAGTGGTGACCCGCCGCCCGGGGACGCCTACCCTGGGTATTGCCGGGAACCGCAGTCAGCGGGTATCCCGGGCCGGGAGTTGCCATGTCCAGTCCATACAGCATCGATCCGCGTGCCTTCGACGATCCGCGCAACCACTACCCGACGGACGAGCAGTTCTATCTGAGCGACCGCCCGGCCCATCCTGTGCTTCCGGAGGACCGGCCCCGTGGCGGCGGGCCCGCCGCTCCGCTGAAGCACCGCGGGTTCTGGGGCACGGTCGGCTTCGTGGCCGCCATCGTCCTGGTGATCCTCATGGGGATCGCGTTGTTCCCGTGATGCCCGACGGTCAGCGACCCGCGTGCGGTGGCGCGTACCCCCGCCGCCGGGGGGGGGGGCCGCCGCCGCCCCCCCCCCCCCCCCGACCCGGTCTCCCCGTCCACCACCAGATCGGCCCCGGTCACCCACTCCGCCGCGTCCGAGGCCGGGCCACACCACCGCCCGCGCCACGTCCTCGGGCTCCCCGATCCGCCCGAGCGGCAGTCCCGAGGCCACCTCCCGCTCTCCGGGCTCCCACACGAAGTTTGGCCCCACATGTCCGGCGCCCTCCGTGCAGATGTCGACCACCGCGCCGCCGTGTTCACCCAGCCACGCCCGCCACGCGGACTGCCCCAGCCGCAGCGGAGCCTCGACATTGACGGCGAACGCCTCGCGCCAGGCGCCCGGATCAGCCTCCATGAGCGGCCCGTACGGCCGATTCGTCGCGGCCTTGTCGACCACCACTCGATCCGGCCGAACTCGCGCAGCGCCGGCTCCGTGACCCGTGCCGGATGGGTCCGGGTCGGCGACGCTGCCGGCCGACGCCGCCCAACTCCTCCGTGGTCCGCCGCACGTCGTCGGCGTTCCGCGCGGTCACGCACACCAGCGCCCCGGCCGCGGCCGTGCCGGCGGGCGACGGCGAGGCCGATACCCCGCGTGCCGCCGGTCACCACGGCGGCCCTGCCCTGAAGTCCGTACGGCGGCATCATCGCCGTACCGTCTCATGACGGTCCGTCAGTCGACGGCCCGCAGGCGCGAGTTGCGTGCCGCCACCAGTTCCAGGACGGTGCGCCAGTCCTCCAGGACCCCGGCGTCGAACCCGGCGGTCCGGCTCTCCTCCTCGGCCTGGCGCAGCCGCAGCAGGTCGTCGTCGGCAGGGCTGCCGGCCCGGGTGTGCCCGCTGACGAGACGGAAGACCCGCTCGCCGAGCAGGGATCGCACCGCGTGGGCCGCGCTGTCGGTGTGAGCGCCGGGCCGCAGCAGTGGGCCGATGGCCCGCACCAGGCCCGCCACTTGGAGTTCCTTGTCGGCGGGGCGGCTGCGGCGCAGCAGCGCCGCGGTCCGCAGGGCGTGCTGGTGCGGATCTCCCGGGCCCCTTCCGTGCGGCGGCGCGGTCGGCGCACCCCGGCAGGCGTACAGCAGATCCATCAGCTCTTCGACACTGCGCAGCTCCATGCGCCAGTCCCTCCCGCCGGACGGGGCTTTGCCGTCCGCCAGCAGATCATGGCCGGCTTGCGATACGGCCAACGGGACTTGAACTGCGCGGCCCGCTCCCGGCCGGGCTCGGCGGCGTGTGCGCCCGAGTAGGCCGGACGGGTGACCCAAAACTACGCATTCAGCTGCAAACAGGCACAGACTCAGTTCGACCGAGTACGGAGTGACTTGCGAAAGTTACACCAAGTTTTCAGCCCCATCGAGCGGACCCCCGCTCATTTGGTTAGTCTGTATCGGACGGACAGCAGTACGGGGTCCTACCCACACCCACGGTCCGTCATGGGACAAGCCGGCTCACAACGGCCTGCTCTCGTACGAGGTACCGGCGCCACCGCGTCCGAGTCGTTGACACAGACCCGAGCGGGCGCAGGGTGCCGGATCGCAGACCGGCCGACGTGCCCCGAGGGTGACCCGACACATAAGGAGTGCGCGGTGACACCGGAGAAGACGAATCGCGATCAGCGCCCCAAGGAACGTCCTGAGCGCGCGGGCCGCCGGCCCGGAGAGCTCGGCAGCCTGGACGTGTGGGCCCGGTCCGCCCCCATCCGCCTGGCGGGCTACGAGGAGGACCTCGAGGAGCCCCACATCCTGCCCAGCGTGGACTGACGCCGGCAGGACCGTCGCGATCGCCGACCGCATGGGCGTGCCAGACTCACGCCCATGCTGATCAGAGAAGCCGCGGCCGGGGACTGGCCGCGCATCTGGCCCTTCTGGCACCGGATCGTCGCCGCGGGCGAGACCTACGCCTGGGACCGGGACACCTCCGAGGAGGCGGCCCGGTCCCTCTGGATGAGCCCGGAGAAACGGGTGTTCGTCGTCGAGGACGAGACCGGCGCCGTCGTCGCCTCCGCGTATGTCACCCCCAACTACGGCGGCCCCGCGGCCCGTATCGCCAACGCGGGCTTCATGGTCGACCCCGACCAGGCCGGCCGCGGCATCGGCCGCGCCCTCGCCGAACACATCCTGGCCGCCGCCGAGGCCGACGGCTACCGCGGCATGGTCTTCAACGCCGTGGTCGAAACCAACCCGGCCGTGGGCCTGTGGACCTCCCTGGGCTTCACGATCCTGGGGACGGTACCGGCCGCGTTCGACCACCCACGGCACGGGCCGGTGGGCCTGCACATCATGTACAGGGCCCTCGTGTAGGGCTTGGTCAGATTCGTATGATCAAGCCCTACCGCTCGGCGCCGGCCTCTTCCAGCGGCGCGATGCGCCGCCATGGATGGGCCTTCTCCAACTGTTCCGCCAGCGCCAGCAGTTCCGCCTCCGAGCCCGGGCGGCCCACCAGTTGTACGGCGCAGGGGGCGCCGGACGGCAGGGTGCCGAAGGGGACCGACATCGCGGGCCAGCCGGTGAGGTTCCACGGCGGGGTCAGGGGCGAGTAGGTCGTGTTGGCCATGAGGTTGCGCAGCCAGCCCCGCTCGTGCCAGTCCCCGGCCTTGGGGGAGCGGCGGGCCAGTGCCGGCATCAGCAGGACGTCGTACTCGTCGAAGAACGGCTCCAGGCGGCGGCGCAGTTGCTCCCGGCCCTTGCCGGTGCGTACGGCGGCCACGAAGCGGCGGCCCACGGCCGCATGGACGCGGGTGCGCCGCACCAGCAGCCGCGGGTCGAGGGTCTGTGCGTCGACGGAGGTTCCCGCGGTCCAGTGGGCGAGTGAGGTGAGACTCAGCGACGGCGGGTAGGGCGGGTCGGCGCGCCGTACCTGGTGGCCCGCCTTCGTCAGGAGCGCGGCCGCGTCACGGACGGCCGTCGTGTACGGCTTGGTGACGACGACACCGGTGAGCGGGCTGCGCAGGGACACGGCGACCCTGCGGGTGGCGGCTTGCCCGGGTCGTACGAACTCCGTGTCCGCGAGGACCGAGAGCATCAGGCGCGCGTCCTCGACCGTCGTCGCGAGGGGGCCGTTCTCGGACATGCCGAACCAGTCGCCGTCGCTGATGCCGGCCGGGACCACTCCCGTGCCCGGCTTGATGGTGACCAGACCGCAGTTGGCCGCGGGAATACGGAGGGAGCCCATGCCGTCGTTGCCGAGGGCGATCGGCACCAGGCCGGCGGCGACCGCGGCCGCGCTGCCGCCCGAGGAGCCGCCCGCCGTGCGCGAGGTGTCCCACGGGTTGCGGGCCGTGCCGTGGACGCCGTCCGTGGTGCCGAAGACACACAGCTCCGGCACATTGGTCAGGCCCACGACCACCGCGCCCGCCGCCCGCAGCCGGGCCACCGTGACATGGTCCTCGGCGGCGGGCGTGTCCGGGGTCGCCGCGGAGCCGATGCGGGTGGACTCGCCGCGTACGGCGAGGTTGTCCTTGACGGCCACCGGCACACCGGCGAGCGGCAGTTCGGACAGGTCGCCCCGCGCGCCCACCTCGTCGGCCTCGGCGAGCGCGGTTTCGGCCCGGACGGTACGGAAGGCACCGACGCGGCCGTCGAGCCGCTCGATCCGGTCGAGGTGCTCGGCCACCACCTCGCGCGGTGTGGCCCGTTTCTCGCGTACAGCGGCGGCGATCTCGGCGGCGGTGCGGCCGACCCATGTGGTCACGGCGGCTCCTCGGGTGTGCGGTCTCACGGGCGTACCGGCGAGTACGTCGGGAGAACTGTGCCCGGAGCAGGGGCTCCGCGTCGAGAGTGCGCGCCCCGGGACATTCGGGGTTCGGCCGGGACTCAGCGCAGGTGCCGGTCGAAGAACGCCATCGTGACGTCCATCGAGCGCCGCCACTGCGGACCGAAGGTGTGCCCCTCGCCGGGGTAGGTCACCAGCCGGACGTCCTTGCCCGCTGCCTTGAATGCGGCCGTGGTCTGCTTCGACCAGGTGAGGGGGCAGGTGTCGTCCGCGGTGCCGTGGTGGATCAGCAGCGGCTCGGTCACCCGGTCGACATGGGTGAGGGGCGAGACCTCCCGCCAGAAGGCCGGGTTCTCCTCGGGTGTGCCGTGCTCGGCCTCTATCTCGGCGACGACCGGGTCCCCGTTGCGGCGCTGGAAGTGATCGATGTTCTCGGCCGGCCGCGAGCTGACCGGTGCGTAGACCACAGCCGCGTCGACCAGACCGGGCGCCACGACCAGTGTGTTGTACACGACGCCACCGCCCATCGACCGGCCGAGCAGTCCGATCCGGTCGCCGTCGATCTCCGGGCGGCCGGAGGAGCGCAGCGCCATGACCGCGCCGATGACGTCCTCGGTGTAGCCGAGCCGGAGGTTGACGTCGTTGTCCGGATCGTCGTCCGAGCGCGCGTGGTTGCGGTAGTCGGTGTGCAGGACCACGTAGCCCTTGCGGGCCAGGAGGTCCTGTTCCCGTGGCATGCCGCGGCCGGTGGTGTACACGGCCGGATCGATGTAGCCGTGCGCCAGCACCAGCGCCGGGAACGGCCCCTTGCCCGTGGGGATGTTCATGAGGCCCGAGATCGTCAGCCCGTTCGCCCGGTACGTCACCGCGTAGCTGGTGTACGCGGCGGTGCGGGCCAGCACGGTGCGAACGCGCAGGTCCGAACCCTGATGCCGGCGCTGTATCAGGCCGGGGATCGACACGGGGTCGGCCGGGGACCGGGTCGGCGTGGGCGCGGCGGTGGTGCGGGGCGGTGTGGTGGTGGCTCTGGTGGCGGTCGGTGTGGCATCGGGCGCAGCTTCGTCGGTGCCCCCGGTGCAGCCGATCGCGACGACCAGGGACAGTCCGGCGGCGGCACAGGCCGCTCCCCGTGGCCGCATACCGACCATTATCGCTCGCTTGTGGCCACCCCCGGTGTCTCGCTCGGCGCCGTCCCCCGTCCCTCGCTTCTCGCCACCCCCGTACTGGCCCGCCCGATCAACCGCGGCACGGGAACCCGTACCGTCCGCGCCGGGCCTGCGTCCAGCAGCGCGGTCAGTTCGGCCGCCGCCGTGCGGCCGAACTCCACACTGTCCCGGGACAGCGCGGACAGCCATGGTGTGACCATGCGGCACAGGGCCGAGTCCTCCCAGGCCACCACCGACACGTCCGCCGGTACCGAGAAGCCGAGTTCGCCCGCCGCGGCGACTCCGGCGACGGCCATCACGTCGTTGTCGTAGATCAGGGCCGTCGGGGGAGCGGGTTGCTCAAGGACCCGGCGGGTCACGGCCGCGCCCGCCGTGTCCGAGTAGTCCGTGGTCACCGACTGCACCTCGGTCAGGCCCAGCCGCCCGGCCTCGGTGCGCAGGGTCCGGATCCTGCGCTCGGTGTGCGCGAGCCCCGGCAGTCCCGCGATGTGCACGATCCGCCGGTGGCCGAGCGCGTACAGCTCGTCCACGACCGAGGCCATCGCCCCCGCATCGTCCGCCCACACCGTCGACAGCCCCGGGTGGCGTTCGTCCGGCGTGCCGCCGATCACCACGGCGGGCAGCCCGAGTTCGTCGAGCAGGCCGGGCCGCGGGTCGTCGGTGCGCGGGTCGACCACCAGCACACCGTCCACCCGGTGCTCGGCCCACCACCGCCGGTACACCGCGCACTCGTCGTCGATGTCCTCCACCACCTGGAACAGCAGCCCGAGATGACGCTCCGCCAGTACCTCCTGGATGCCCGACACGAGCTGGAGGAAGAAGGAGTCCACGCCCAGTGTGTCCGCGGGACGGGCGAGGACGAGGCCGACCGTCGCCGCGCCCTCCCCGGACAGTGCCCGCGCCGCCGTACTGGGCCGCCAGCCCAGCTGCTCGGCGATCCGCCGCACCCGGTCCCGGGTGACCTCGGAGACCCCGGGACGGCCGTTGAGCGCGAAGGAGACTGCGCTCTCGGAGACCCCGGCGCGCCGCGCGATGTCTTTCATCGTCGGCCGGCGCGCCGGTGACCGTTTCGCAGGCATGGTGCTTCCCGCTTTCTCGCCGATGGCAGCTAATGCGCTTGAGTGCAAGTACCCTAGAGCGCATTAGTGAAAACTGGCAAGTTTTCGCCCATGCTGCTCTGACCTGCACTGATGAGGAGTGAATTTCTTTAGCTGCGGTCAATGTATTGACTTCCCCGGAAGGCCGCGGGCATGGTCCATGGCGTCCCCGCCGCCGACGCCGCCAAGGGAGCCGTGTCACCGTGCCCATATCCCGCAGAGCAACCGCCGCAGCCGCCGTAGCCGCCCTCGTCCTGCCGCTCGGTGCCTGCGGCTCGTCCGACGACGGCGGTGGCTCCACGGACGCCTCCGGCAAGGTCGAGGGCGACGTCACCTTCCAGACCTGGAACCTGAGGGCCAACTTCAAGCCGTACTTCGAGGGGGTGATCGCCGAGTTCGAGAAGCAGTACCCGGGGACCCGGGTGAAATGGATCGACCAGCCCGCCGAGGGCTACGCCGACAAGATCAGCGCCGACGCGGCCGGCGGCACGCTGCCCGACGTCGTCAACGTCTCCCCGGACCTCGTCGCCCCGCTCGCCCAGGCCGGACTCGCCCTGGACCTCGACAAGGCCGCTGTGAAGTACCGGAAGGAGTACCTGGAGGGCGCCTGGGCCGGCCATCGCATTCCGGGCATGACCGGGACGTACGCCTTCCCCTGGTACCTCAACACCGGCCCGCTGTTCTACAACAAGTCGCTGTTCGAGGAGGCCGGACTCGACCCCGACCAGCCGCCGAGGACGTACGACGAACTCTTCGCGGACGCCCTCCGGATGGCGAAGGAGAGCGACGGCGAGGTCGCCACCCTCGCCAATGTGCCCACCATCGAGGACTTCGGCCGCTACGGCGTCCCCTTGATGAACAAGGAGGGCACCGCCTTCACCTTCAACGACCCCAAGGGGGTCGAACTCCTCACCAAGTACAAGGAGTTGTACGACGCCAAGGCGCTCGACCCGCAGGCGCTCACCGCCACCCCGGAGTCCTCCGGAAAGAAGTTCCTCACCGAGGCCGTCGCCATGAACCCCGGCAGCGCCCTCGACCTCGGCAACTTCAAGAAGCAGGCGCCGAACCTGTACAGGGACATCGGGATCACGGACCAGATCACCAGTACCGGGCACGTCAACATGTATGTGATGGGGGTGATGGTCAACGCGCGGACGAAGCGGACCCCCGCCGCGGTCGCGTTCGCCCACTACGTCACCGACGCCGAGCGCCAGATGTCGTTCGCGAAGCAGGTCGCGATCTTCCCGAGCACGGCGGGCTCGCTCGACGACCCGTACTTCACCGAGCAGGACGGGACCGACGAGACGCGGGTGCGGGTGGCCGCCGCCAAGTCGCTGAAGAACGCGGTCAATTACACGCCCGTCCTGTTCAGCGAGCAGATGAAGACCGAACTGCGCAACGAGGTCGCCAAGGCACTGCAGGGCAAGGAGAGCCCCCAGGAAGCTCTTGACAACGCTGTCAGGGCCTGTGACCGGCTCCTGGCGCAGCAGGGCTGAGCGCCATGGCGAGTTCCACCGCCGTCTCCCGGGTGCGGCGCCAACTGCCCGCCAGCCCCTGGCTGCTCGCCGCGCCCGGGCTGCTGGTCACGGGTGCGTTCATCCTCTACCCGTTCGTCTCCACCCTGGTCAACGCCTTCACCGACCGGCGCACCCTGATCCCGGGCCGCTTCGTGGGCCTCGCCAACTTCCGCGAGCTGCTGCACGACGACATGTTCTGGACCGGACTGCGCAACAGCACGCTGTACGTCCTCGGAGTCGTCCCCGCGCTCGTCGTCCTGCCCCTGCTGCTCGCGCTGCTGGTGCAGAAGAACATCCCCGGCATCACCTTCTTCCGGTCCGCCTTCTACACCCCGGTCGTCGCCTCGATCGTCGTGGTCGGGCTGATCTGGGTGTGGCTGCTCGACGAACGCGGCCTGATCAACTCCCTGCTGGAGACGATCGGCGTGGGCCGGGTCGGCTTCCTCAGCGACCAGTGGCTGCTGCTGATCAGCGCCATGGCCGTCACGGTGTGGAAGGGCCTCGGCTACTACATGATCATTTACCTGGCCGCGCTGGGCAATGTGCCGCGCGAGCTGCACGAGGCCGCGGCGGTGGACGGCGCGGGCGCGGTGCGCCGCTTCCGCACCGTCACCGTGCCCGCCGTCCGCTCCACCATGGTCCTGGTCGGGGCGCTCTCCTCGGTCGCCGCGTTCAAGGTGTTCTCCGAGGTGTACCTGATGGCCGGCCCGAGCGGCGGCCCGGCGGGTGAGGACACCACCCTCGTGATGCTCGTCCAGCGTACCGGCACCGGCCTGACCGGCCGCGTCGGCTACGCCTCCGCCCTCTCCGTCGTCGTCTTCGTCGTCACCGTCGTCCTGATGCTGCTTGTGCTGCGCGCCGACCGGAGGGAGCGGACATGAGCGTCATCGACAAGGTACGGCCCGCCCCGGCACCGGCCGTCGCCAGGGAACCCCGCGTCACCGACGAGCACGGCCGCCCCATCCGGGTCGGCGAACTCGCCCTGCGCTATGTGCTGTTGCTGGCCGTGCTCGCCCTGACCGTCGGCCCGTTCCTGTGGCAGCTGTCCACCTCGCTCAAGGGCCCGACGGAGGACATCTTCAGCTCCCCGCCGAAGTTCCTGCCCGGCCGGCCGACCCTGCACAACTACGAGCGGGTCGCCGACACCATTCCGGTCTGGGACTACGCCCTCAACTCGCTGAAGGTCGCCACCGCCAACGTCGTGACGAACTGCGTCGGTTCGGCCCTCGCCGGGTACGCTCTGGCCCGGCTGCGCTACCGGGGCCGCGGGGTCGCCACGCTCGTGTTCGTCCTGGCGATGCTCGTGCCGGTCGAGGGCATCATCATCGCCCAGTTCACGACCATGCGGGAGCTCGGCCTCAACAACACCCTGATCGGCGTCGTCCTGCCCGGATGCATCGGCGCCATGAACGTCCTGCTGATGCGCAACGCCTTCCTCAACCTGCCCTACGAGATCGAGGAGGCGGCCTACGTCGACGGCGCCGACGTCTGGCAGCGGTTCCTGCGGATCGCGCTGCCGTCGGTGAAGGGCACCCTCGCCGTCGTCGCGATCTTCGCCTTCATGGGCGCCTGGGACGACTTCCTGTGGCCGCTCATCGTGCTGAGCGACCCCTCCAAGTTCACCCTCACCATCGGCCTCAACTACCTGCACGGCACCTTCGCGGGCGACGAACGGCTCGTCGCCGCGGGCACCGTCATCGCCGTGACCCCGCTCATCGCCCTGTTCGCCTGTCTCCAGCGGTATTTCTTCCGCGGGGCGGGCGAGGGGGCCGTGAAGGGCTGACGGACACGTCTCCTGAGCTCAAGGACAACCGCATGCCTGCTGCCGTGCGCTTCGGCGTCAACTACACCCCGAGCGAAGGGTGGTTCCACCACTGGCTCGACTTCGACCTGGACTCCGTACGGGCCGACCTCGACTCCGTCGCCGCGCTGGGCCTGGACCACATCCGGGTCTTCCCGCTGTGGCCGTACTTCCAGCCCAACCGCACGCTGATCCGCCCGCGGGCCGTGGAGCAGCTGGTGCGGCTCGTCGACGCGGCCGCCGAACGCGGGCTCGACGTCAGCGTGGACGGCCTCCAGGGGCATCTGAGCAGCTTCGACTTCCTGCCGGCCTGGACCCGGACCTGGCACCGGCGCAACCTGTTCACCGACCCGGAGGTGCTCGACGGACAGGCCGCCTATCTGCGCACACTCGCCGCGGCCCTCGCCGGCCGGCCCGGCTTCCTCGGCATGACCCTCGGCAACGAGGTCAACCAGTTCGCGGCCGGTCCGCATCCGGACCCCGACCGGGCGACGTCCGAGGAGATCGACGCCTGGCTCACCCGCATGCTGGCCGCCTGCGAGGAGGGCGCGCCCGGCAGACTGCATCTGCACGCCGAGTACGACGCGACCTGGTACCAGGACGACCAGCCCTTCACCCCGGCGCAGGCCGCCCGGCAGGGTGCCGTCACCGCCGTGCACTCCTGGGTCTTCAACGGCACCGCCCAGCGGCACGGTCGCACCTCCGTGCCGGCCGGACACCATGCCGCGTACCTGATCGAGCTGAGCAAGGCCTGGGCCGACGAGCCCCACCGTCCCGTCTGGCTCCAGGAGGTCGGCGCACCCCAGCCCCTCGTCCCCGCGGAGCACGCCGCCGCCTTCGCCGCGGCGACCCTGGCGCATGTCCTGGACTGCACCGACGTGTGGGGCATCACCTGGTGGTGCTCCCACGACGTGTCCCGCGACCTCGCCGACTTCCCCGAACTCGAATACGGGCTCGGTCTGTTGACCAACGACCGGCGGCCCAAGGACATCGCGTACGAGCTGGCGCGCGCGGCCCGCGAGCACACCCGCGCACCCGCCGTCCGTACCACCGCCCTCGTCGTCCCCGCCGACCCCTCGGCCCGCTCCGCCTGCGGCCCCGGTGGGCGGGTCTTCGACGCCTGGTTCCGGCTGGTCGCCGACGGCGCCCGCCCGGCCACCGTCCTCGATGTGCACGCGGACGACAAGGAACACCTCGCCGCGCGCGGCATCACCGATGTCGTCACTCCCGACCAGGTACTTCCCCTCCCACAAGGACCACAAGGACCACAAGGACCACAAGGACCACAGGGACCACAGGGACAAGATGGACCACAAGGAGGCACCCGCTCGTGACCCCCACCAGACGCACCGTCCTGCTCGCCGGCGCCGGTGTCGGCGCCGCGGCCGCCCTGCCGCCCTCCGTGCCGGCGAATGCCGCTTCGAAGGCTGCGGCCGCTCCCGAGGAGGCCGCTCCCGAAGCGGCGGCTTCCAAGGCGACGGCACGTTCCGAGGCGGCGGACGCGCTCCAGCCGTACGCCTCCTACTGGTACCCGGACTCGCTGCCCTCGGGCACCCCGGGGACCGGCATCACCTGGCGCAGCCTGAAGACCTGGCGCGCCGCCGACGACGCGGACCTCCCCTTCAACGCGGCCACCGTGCCGCTCGCCGCCCGCTTCACCCCGACCCCGCCGAACACGTCGGCGCGGGCCGGCCAGGCCCGTATCCAGTCGCTGGTCTCCTTCGGGCCCACGTCCGGCAACCCGTCCCAGGGCTCCGCCACCGCCGACTGCTACGCGCTGACCCACTGGGCGTACATCGACGAGCTGGTGTTCTGGGGCGGCTCGGCCGGCGAGGGCCTGATCCTCGCCCCCAACGCCCCGATCGTGGACGCCGCCCACCGCCACGGTGTGCCCGTCCTCGGGAACGTCTTCCTGCCGCCCGTCGCCTACGGGGGTCAGTTGCAGTGGACGCGTGAGCTGGTGCAGAAGGACTCCTCCGGCCACTACCCGCTGGCCGGGCAACTCGTGGCGGTCGCCGCCGCGTACGGCTTCGACGGGTGGTTCGTCAACGCGGAGACCGGCGGCGGCAACACCGCGCTCGGCACGGCCATGCTCGGCTTCCTGCGCGAGCTGGGGTCGCTGGCGGCCGTCGCGGGGCAGCGGGTGACCTGGTACGACGCGATGACCGTGAACGGGACGGTCAGCTGGCAGGGCGCGCTGAACACACAGAACCAGGCGTTCTTCGAGGCCGCCGACGACATGTTCGTCGACTTCCGGTGGACGGCGGGCACGCTGGCGTCCTCGGGGCGGAGGGCGGAGCAACTGGGGCGCAGCCGCCATGAGTTGTGGGCGGGTGTGGACGTGGAGGCGAACGGCTGGAACGCGTCCGTGAACTGGGACGCCATCGTGCCGGCGAACAAGGCGCACGTGGTCTCGTTCGGCTTCTACCGGCCCGAGTGGACCCGCAACCATCTGCCGGCGAACCGGACCCCGGGGGAGTTCCACGCCGCCGACGACCGGTTCTGGACCGGGCGTTCCCTCGATCCCTCGCGGCCGGACGGGACGGACGGCTGGCGGGCGCCCGCCGTGTCCGTCGCCGACCGCTCGACGGTCAGCTCGGTGCCGTTCGCGAGCGTCTTCAACACCGGGCACGGGCTGCGGTGGCACGAGAACGGCGAGATCACGTCGGACGCACCCTGGAACCACCTCGGGCTGCAGGACCGGCTGCCCTCGCGGCGGTGGGTGGTGCGCGCGGAGGGGCGGCGGCCGACCGTTTCCTTCGACTTCGCGGACGCGTGGTGCGGCGGCAGCAGTGTGCTGGTGGACGGTGAACTGGACGAGCCGACGACGGTGGAGTTGTACGCGACACGGCTGCCGATCGGTGTTGACACGGTTGTCGAGCTGACGCATCGGACGGACGCTGGGAGTGTGAACGTCGAGCTGGCGATGGCCACCGCCAAGCCGAGCAGGGCCGGTGCGACACCGCCGTACACGTTTCTGCCGGTGAACTCGGTCCACAGCCGGGCTGTGAACGCGGTCAACGGCTGGCAGACCGTGACCGTCCCGCTCACAGGCATGTCCGGCACCCTGCACACGATCGCCGTCCGGCTCACGGCCACCGAAGGCCCCGTGCGGTGGCGGCTCGGCGCCATCGCCGTACGCACCGCGCCTCCCGCGCCGCCCGCCGCCCCCACAGCCCCGCGCATCACCGGCGCGACCGGCGGCGACCTGCGGTTCGCCTGGAACCCCGCCCCCGGCGACGTACGCCACCACACCCTGCACCGCCTTCTCCCCGACGGCACCCGGCGCTTCCTCGGCGGAACCTGCCAGCACGCGTACTTCGTGGCCGGCCTCCGGCCCGAACAGGGCGAGCAGACGACACGGTTCGAACTGCGTGCCGTGGGGGAGCTCTACACCGCGTCGGACCCCGTGACCGTGACCCACACCTGGTAACCACCCGCGACCCAGCTGGAGCACCCCGCATGCATGACGACCGCAGCCTGGTCGAAGCCCGCCTCAGGCGCGTCCTCGACGAGCGCATCCGTCCCGCCGTGTACCCCGAGTCCGTGCCGCTGGAGGTGGCGGTGTGGCATGCGCCCGGCGAGCCGGTGCCGGTCGCCGAGGGACTGGCGGCCGAACCCGAGCCGATCGAGGCGGGCGCCCGGTGGGGTGCTCCCTGGGGCACGAGCTGGTTCCGCGTCACCGGAAACGTCCCTCGGGCGTGGGCCGGCAGGACGGTCGAGGCCCTCCTCGACCTCGGCTTCGACGAGAACATGCCCGGCTTCCAGTGCGAGGGACTGGTCTACCGGCCCGACGGCACCCCGGTGAAGGGCCTCAACCCGCGCAACCAGTGGGTGCGCGTCGGCGCGCCCGTCGAGGGCGGCGAGGAGGTGCGGCTGCACATCGAGGCCGCCTCCAACCCCGTCATCCTCGGCTACCACCCCTTCCGGCCCACGCAGCTGGGCGACAAGGAGACCGCGGGCAGCGAACCGCAGTACACGCTCACCCGTATGGACCTCGCGGTCTTCGACGAGACCGTGTGGCAGCTGGTTGCCGACCTGGAGGTGCTCGGTGAGCTGATGGCCGAGCTGCCGCTGGAGTCGGCGCGGCGCTGGGAGATCCTGCGGGCCGTGGAGAAGGCGCTGGACGCCGTCGACCTCCAGGATGTGAACGGCACGGCCGCACGGGCCCGTTCCCTCCTGGAGCCGGCGCTGTCCGCACCCGCCGTGCCCTCCGCCCATCGCATCAGCGCCGTCGGTCACGCGCACATCGACTCTGCGTGGCTGTGGCCGCTGCGTGAGACCGTGCGCAAGGTGGCCCGTACGGTCTCGAACATGACCGCTCTCCTGGAGGACGAGCCGGACTTCGTCTTCGCCATGTCGCAGGCCCAGCAGTGGGCCTGGGTGAAGGAGCACCGGCCCGAGGTGTGGGCGCGGGTGAAGAAGGCGGTGGCCGAGGGGCGGTTCGTGCCGGCGGGCGGCATGTGGGTCGAGTCGGACACCAACATGCCGGGCTCGGAGGCGATGGCCCGTCAGTTCGTGCACGGCAAGCGGTTCTTCCTCGACGAGTTCGGCATCGAGAACGAGGAGGCCTGGCTGCCCGACACCTTCGGCTTCGCCGCAGGGCTCCCGCAGATCATCACAGCGGCCGGCTCCAAGTGGCTGCTCACACAGAAGATCTCCTGGTCGCAAACCAACAAGTTCCCGCACCACACCTTCCAGTGGGAGGGCATCGACGGCAGCCGCGTCTTCACGCACTTCCCGCCCGTCGACACATACAACTGCTCGATGAGCGGCAGCGAAATCGCCCACGCGGCACGCAACTTCAGGGACAAGGGGGCCGCCCGCCGCTCCCTCGCCCCCGCCGGCTGGGGTGACGGAGGCGGCGGCACGACCCGCGAGATGATCGCCAAGGCGGCCCGGCTTCGCGACCTCGAAGGCTCGGCCGCCGTCGTCTGGGAGACGCCGAAGAAGTTCTTCGAGCAGGCCGAGGCCGAATACCCCGCCCCGCCCGTCTGGGTCGGCGAGCTCTACCTCGAACTCCATCGCGCCACCCTCACCAGCCAGGCGAGGACCAAGCAGGGCAACCGTCGCAGCGAACACCTCCTGCGCGAGGCCGAACTATGGTCGGCGACCGCGGCCGTACGCACCGGATTCCCTTATCCGTACGAGGAGTTGGACCGTATCTGGAAGACGGTCCTGCTGCACCAGTTCCACGACATCCTGCCGGGCTCGTCGATCGCCTGGGTGCACCGCGAGGCGAGGCTGACCTACGAGCGGATCGCCGGCGAGCTGACCGCGATCATCGAGGCCGCCCAGCGCGCCCTGGCCGGCGAGGGCACGACCCCTCTCGTCTTCAACGCGGCCCCGCACACCCGCGACGGCGTCCCGGCGGGCGGAGCGCGCACCCCGGTCACGGAGGGCCGGACCAGCCTCACCGCACGCCCGGCCGGCGGCCACATCCTCGACAACGGCCTGCTACGGATCGAGATCGACGCGAGGGGCCTTGTCGTGTCGGCGTACGACATCGAGGCCGACCGCGAGACGGTCGCACCGGGCCGCGCCGCGAACCTCCTCCAACTCCACCCGGACTTCCCGAACATGTGGGACGCCTGGGACGTGGACGAGTTCTACCGCAACACGGTCACAGACCTGACGGACACGGACGAGACCACCACGGGCGAGGACGGCGCGTCGGTGCGCATCGTCCGCTCCTTCGGCGCCTCCCGGGTCACCCAGGTGCTGTCGCTCGCCCCGGGGGAGCGGCGGCTGGTCCTGGACACCGAGGTCGACTGGCACGAGACCGAGAAGTTCCTGAAGCTCGCCTTCCCCCTCGACGTGCACGCCGAACGGTACGCGTCCGAGACCCAGTTCGGGCATTTCCACCGCCCCACACACACCAACACGTCCTGGGAGGCCGCCAAGTTCGAGGCCTGCAACCACCGCTTCCTCCACGTCTCGGAACCGGGCTGGGGCGTGGCGCTCGTCAACGACTCGACGTACGGCCACGATGTGACCCGCACGGTCCGCACCGAGGACGACCGCGGTACGACCACCACCGTCCGCGTTTCCCTGCTGCGCGCCCCGCGCTTCCCCGACCCGGAGACCGACCAGGGCATCCACCGCTTCCGCCACGCCCTGGTACCGGGCGCGGACATCGCCGACGCGGTGCGCGAGGGCTGGCGCATCAATCTGCCACAGCGGCCGCTCACCGGGGCCGGGGAGGTGGCGCCGCTGGTGACCGTCGACCAAGAGGCCGTGGTGGTCACTGCGGTCAAGCTGGCGGACGACGGGAGCGGCGATGTGGTGGTCCGCCTCCACGAGGCCCACGGCGGACGCGCACGCGCCACGCTCACCGCGGGGTTCGAGGTCACCGGCGTCAGGGTGACGGACCTCCTGGAACGCCCGCTCGAAGACGCCGCCGCACCGGACCTGCGTGACGGAGCGATCGAACTGCGACTGCGCCCCTTCGAACTGGTGACGCTGCGGCTGCGGCGGGGGTAGCGGAGGAGGAGCGTCCGGGGCGAGGCCGAACGAACGCAGGCGGCGCTCACGACCTCTGAACCATTCCCTCCAGCCGCGTCGGCGGCAGATACTCCCGCACGTACGTCCGCTCCCAGCAGGCGCCCGTCTCCCGCAGCTCGCGCCAGGTCGTGTAGCGGTAGCGGAAGAGGCGGGCCCGGACGTAGCGCGGCGGCGCGTCGGGCGGGAACGGTGAGCGGCGCAGCAGCTTCAGCGTGTCCCGGTCGTTCTCCAGGAGCCGCTCCACCAGGGCGCCGAACCATGATCCGGCGTAGGCGGGCGACAGCGCCGCGAACCACATCAGCCAGTCGAGCCGCAGATGGTACGGCGCGAACTGGCGCGGCCAGTGCCGGGGATCCCCCGGCTTGCCCTTGAACTCGTACTCCCGCCAGTGGGAGTCCTCGCGCGGCACCGTGTCGTCGGTGCCCTCGACCACCACCTCGTACCGGATCCGGCTGATGCTGCCGAACGCCCCGTAGGTGTTGACCAGATGGAGCGGGTCGAAGGAACGGTTCATGACCTGTCGACGGGAGATCATGTTGCGGACCGGGTGCCGGCTGAGAGCGACGAGCAGCGTGGCGACCGCGAGGACCACGATCTCGTACCACAGCGGGGCGTCCGGCACGGACGGTGCGGAGTACGGGAACCCCACCACCGACAGCGCCAGCACGATGGTGATCCAGTTCAGCCACGCGAAGTTGCCCGACAGCACCAGCCACAGCTGGGTGACGATCATCAGGGAGGCTGCCGCCGTGGCCACCGGCTGCGGGGTGAACAGCAGGACGGGCACCACGAGCTGGGTGAAGTGGTTCGCGGCCACCTCGGCCCGGTGCAGCGGGCGCGGCAGACGGTGGAAGAACCAGCTCAGCGGGCCCGGCATCGGCTGGGTCTCATGGTGGTAGTCCAGGCAGGTCAGTTTGCGCCAGCAGGCGTCGCCGCGCAGCTTGATCAGACCCGCGCCGAACTCCACCCGGAACAGGATCCAGCGCAGCAGGAACAGCACCACGACCGGCGGGGCCACCTCGTCGTTGCCGAGGAGAACGGCGAGGAAGCCCACCTCCAGAAGCAGCGACTCCCAGCCGAACGCGTACCAGGTCTGGCCCACGTTGACGATCGACAGGTACAGCGCCCAGGGCACCAGCCACAGCAGCATGCCGCCCCACAGGGGCAGCAGGGAGTCGACTCCCGCCAGCAGCGCCGCCGACACCGCACAGCCCGCCCAGGCGCAGGCCGCGAAGAACCGGTCCGAGTAGTGGAGTTGGAACAGGCTCGGGGAGTGCCGGAACGGCACCCGCGCGGTGTACCGGGGGACCGGCAGCATCCCGCGCTCTCCGATCAGCGCGCGGAACTGGAGCGCCGCCGTCAGGAACGCCACCAGGTACAGACCGGCCAGAGCCCGCTGGAAGACCAGCCGGCTCAGCCAGTAGTCGGGTGCGGTGAACCAGTCCACGGTCGTGCGCTCCTTCCTTCATTGTCGCGCCGGGACCCCGTGTCACTCTGCGTATACCTTCCCTCGGCTTGCGCAACCCCCCAGGGGAACACGGCCAGGTCCCCGGTCGATGAACGTGCCGTCCGCTCGAAGGACGTGCCGCCCACTCGAAGAATCGGGCGAATCCTGGCAAGGTGGGCCCCATGGCTGATCGGGGAGCGAGCGCCCTGTCACTCCCGGACGACTGGCCCGCCCACCCGGATCCCATCCTGGCGCTCAACCGCATGGGCAGCTTCGACTGGGATCTGGACAGCGGGCTTTTCCACATGGACGCCCAGGCCCACGAGATCTTCGATCTGCGCCCCGAGGAATACGACGGATACCCCCAGACGCTGGCCGTCCGCGTCCCGGCGGCCGAGGCCCACCGGCTGGACACCCTGGTCGCCCAGGCCATGAAGGACGGCAGCGAGAACTACGGCACGTACTTCCGCATCCGCTGCCGCGACGGCACCCTGCGCTGGACCCACACCCAGGGCTACATCCGGCGCGACGGGACCGGCCGGCCCCGCCGCATCGTCGGCATCCTCCGCGACGCGACCCAGGAGATCGACGACATAGAGTCCCGCCGGGAGCAGGTCGTCCAGGACGAGGCCCAGCGCCGCCAGACCAACGTCGTACAGCTCACCACGGCCGCCCTGGCCCACGCCCGCACCGTCCAGGACGTCATCGACGTCCTCAAGGACACCCACGGTCTCACGCACCTGGGCGCCACCAGTCTGGTCATGGGCCTGGTCGAGGCCGGCCGCATCCGACTGATCGCCGAGGGCCCCGCGGGCAGCTTCGTCCCCGGCACCCTGGTCACCCGGATCGACGAGCCCTATCCGATGAGCGAGGCGGTACGGACCCTCACCCCCCGCTTCATCGAGTCGCCGGAGGAGTTCGCGGACCGCTATCCGATCCTCTGGCCGCACATCACCGGCCTGCACATCACGGCGGCCGCCTATCTGCCCCTCATCGTCGAGGCCCGCCCGATCGGCGCCATGGGCCTGCTCTACAGCGACCGGCGCGGCTTCTCGCCCGAGGACCGCAACGTCATCATCGCCCTCGGCAGCAGCATCGCGCAGAGCCTGCAGCGCGCCATGTTCTTCGAGCAGGAGAAGGACCTTGCATCCGGACTCCAGCAGGCCATGCTGCCGCGCACCATCCCCAGCGTGCCCGGGGCCGACGTGGCCGTGCGCTACCGCTCGGCCTCCTTCGGGCGTGACATCGGTGGTGACTGGTACGACGTGATACCGCTCCCGGGCGGCCGCGTGGGCGCCGTCATCGGCGACGTCCAGGGCCACGACACGCACGCCGCGTCCGTCATGGGCCAGCTGCGCATCGTCCTGAAGGCGTATGCCGCCGAGGGCCACACCCCGGCCACGGTGATGGCCCGCGCCTCCGTCTTCCTGCACGAACTCGACACCGACCGCTTCGCGACCTGCCTGTACGCGGAGACCGACCTGTCCACGGGAGTGGTCCAGGTGGTCCGGGCCGGCCATATCGACCCGCTGATCCGCCGACCCGACGGCTCCTGCCGCCGCGTCTGTGTGGAGGGCGGTCTGCCGCTCGGCCTGTCCGCCGAGTTCGGCGGCCTCGAATACCCCGTCACCACCGTCGAGCTCGACCCCGGCCACACCCTGCTCCTGTGCACGGACGGCCTGGTCGAACAGCCCGGCGCCGACCTCGACGACGGCATGCTGAATCTCGCCGGTCTCATCGCCGCCGGCCCCGAGGACGTACGGGATCTCGCCGACCGGCTGATCGACGTGGCCGACGCCCGCGGCGGCGACGACGACGTGGCGCTGCTCCTGCTGCGCCGCCGCGGCATCGACGCCCCGAGGTCCGGCGGCCGGCTCCAGCAGCATGTGGCACCCGGCGACCCCGAGGCCCTCACCGGGGCCCGGCACATGATCCGCGCGGCCGTGCGCGCCTGGGGCGCCCGCGACCGCGCCGACGAGATCGAGCTGGTCGCCGATGAACTGATCACCAACGCCCTGTTGCACACCGAGGGCTCGGCGATCGTCACCCTCAGGGTCCTCACCGGCAGCGCCCGCCGGCTGCGCGTCGATGTGGAGGACACCTCCAGCGCCCTGCCGCGCCGCCGCGACGCCGGCGAGTCGGGTGTCTCCGGGCGGGGCCTGCTCCTGGTGGACCTGCTCGCGGACGCGTGGGGCGTGGAGGCGAGGGGCGGCGGCAAGTGCGTGTGGTCCGAGTTCGTGGTGCCGGAGAAGGACTGACCCCACCGGCCTCCGGTGGCACTCTGGACGTATGCCGGAACTCCCCGAGGTCGAAGCGCTCAAGGACTTCCTGACCGAGCACCTGGTCGGCCACGAGATCGTGCGGGTGCTGCCCGTCGCGATCAGCGTCCTGAAGACGTACGACCCGCCGGTCACGGCCGTCGAGGGCCAGGAGGTCGTCGCCGTGCACCGGTACGGCAAGTTCCTCGACCTGGAGACGGACGGCGGCCCCCGCCTGGTGACCCATCTGGCCCGCGCGGGCTGGCTCCACTGGAAGGACCGGCTCCCCGACGGCGTACCGCGGCCCGGCAAGGGTCCCCTCGCCCTGCGCGTGGCCCTGGAGACCGGCGCGGGCTTCGACCTGACGGAGGCCGGCACCCAGAAGCGGCTCGCCGTCTACGTCGTAGGGGATCCGCAGGAGGTCCCGGGCGTGGCCCGGCTCGGCCCGGACCCGCTCGCCGACGACTTCGACGAGGCCCGCCTCGCGGCGCTGCTGACGGGCGAGCGGCGCCAGATCAAGGGCGCGCTGCGGGACCAAAGCCTGATCGCGGGCGTCGGCAACGCCTACAGCGACGAGATCCTGCACGCCGCGAGGATGTCCCCGTTCAAGCCGACCTCGACGCTCACCCCCGAGGAGACCCGAAGCCTGTACGAGGCGCTGCGCTCCACGCTCACGGAGGCGGTCGAGCGCTCCCGGGGCCTGGCCGCGGGACGCCTCAAGGCGGAGAAGAAGAGCGGTCTGCGCGTGCACGGCCGCACCGGCGAGGCCTGTCCGGTGTGCGGGGACACCATCCGCGAGGTCTCCTTCAGCGACTCCTCGCTCCAGTACTGCCCGACCTGCCAGACGGGCGGCAAGCCGCTCGCGGACCGCAGGATGTCGCGGCTGCTCAAGTAGCGCACCGGTGGCCCGGTGGGACGGGAGCGTCAGTGGGCCGGGAGTGTCACCAGATGCTCCCCGTCCGCCGTGCGGACCTCGTAGCGGGCGATCTGGTCGGGGTGTATGGCCGCACCGCCCCGCATGGTGTTCGGGCGGGCGTCGTGCAGCGGTACGTTCCAGCTGGTCACCGTCTGCTCGGAGCCGTCGTGGCCGATGACGATCAGCCGGCACGGCCGTGGCCCCGCGCCGTCCTTGATCTCCAGCTCCACCGCGCTGCCCCAGTCCTCGTCCTGGGTGGTGACCTGAGCCCAGACGCCGGAACGTTCGTCGGTCGCCGTGACCTGTACGGCCTTCTCGCCGCCGGAGTCGCCGGACATGATCGTGAGCGCGGGCCCGCCCACCGCGAGCACCACCGAGGCGGCCAGGGCGAACATCAGCCGCCTGCGCCGGGCCCGTTGCCGAGCCGCGACCTCGCCGAGCAGCCGGTCCAGCATCCGGGGGCCGGGCTGGGCCATGGGGTGCACGGAACGGGGGGTGGCCCGCCGGTACAGCAGCATCTGCCGCGTGATGGGACCGAACTCGGTCACCCGTGCCGCGCAGCGGGGGCACTCCATGAGGTGGTCCTCGAAGCGGAAGGCGTCCGCCTCGTCCAGCACGCCGAGCGCGTACGCGCCGACGTCGCGATGCCTTTCCAGGGACCTCATGCGGAATCCTCGTACCTTTGGGTGCGGGTGGGGTTACTCCTTGCTCCCACCGGTACGGACCAGACAGCCGAATCACTCAAGTCACACGGAGAATCGCAACCAAGTGGTTCGGAGCCGCCCGGCCCGAGGATTGGTCCGAGGCGAAAAGTATCTAGAAAAGATGGATGGCGAGGTGCCCGAGAGGCAGTCCGAGCTGCCACGCCGGGGTCCACACCTTCGGTCCCTCCTCCTCGCCGAACACCGCTGCGCCGCCCGGCACCGCGTCCAGGTCGGGCGCGAGCAGTTCGGTTTCCTCGAGCCAGCGCCAGGCCGCCTCGGCCAGTGCCAGATCCGGGGCGGGGCCGCCGGACGCGGCTGCCTCGGCGGCGAGTTGTGCCATCCGCTCGCCCACCCAGTCCTGCCACGGCTGGTCGTAGGCCGTCAGCGACATCCAGGTCTCCAGCTGGGAGACGACCTGGATACCGGAGAGCTCGCCCTCGGTGTCCGACAGGAAGATGGTCAGCGCGAGGGCGTCCCGCCCGGCGCGGAACTCGAAGGACGTCGGTGGCATCAGATCGCCGGTCCGCAGCAGTTCGTCGGCGATGTACTCGGCGTACAACCAGGCCATGGGAACGGCGAGTTCACCACCACCGGCGCCGTCCGTACTCTCTTGACCTCTGTGCAGCATCCCTTCCTGCCTTCCTCCGGTAAGTACGGTCGCCCGACCCCGGGCCCCCAGTCCGGAACACGGATGAAGACAGCGGATTACTCAACCGGGGTCCTCAGCAAGGCGCTTTACTGAGGTTTGACCCGGCCGTTGGTTTCAGTGCAGGTCGGCTGCGTATCCCGGCAGGACCCGGCGCAGGGCGCGCAGCGCGTAGTACGCGCGGGACTTCACCGTACCGGGTGGAATTCCAAGCGTTTCCGCGGCTTCCGCCACACTCGCCCCGTGGAAGTACACGAGCACCAGGACTTCACGGTGCTCGGGAGTGAGTGTCTTCACAGCCTTGCGCACATCCAGGGCGGCGGCCGCCCGCTCGGCGTGGTCGGCGCACACCCTCGCGTTCTCCAGAATCGCGTCGCCGACCTCCGGGGGCCGGGCCTGCCGGGCCCGCCGCGCGTCGATCGCCAGCCGCCGTCCCACGGTGAGCAGCCACGGCCGTACGGACTCGAAGTCGTCGGCGCGCAGCGCCTCGGGGTGCTGCCAGGCGCGGACGAGCGTCTCCTGGACCAGGTCCTCGGCGCGCTGCCGGTCCCCGTCGCACAGCCTGAGCAGAAGCGCGAACAGCGGCCGGCCGTGCTCCCGCTGGAGTGCGGCGAGCTCGTGGTCGGCGGTCGTGCCGTTCTTCATGAGGGTGGTTCCGGCCGTCATGGCCGTATGGCACCGCAGGGTGCCGTTTTTTGGACAGGGCGAGCGCACGGCTCTGCGGCGGACGGTCGATCGCGTCGACGAACGGTTCGACGAACGGTCCCGGGCCGCCGTTCGCGCGCTCCGGACGGGCTAAGGGGACGCCGAGGCCGTTTGCGGGAGCGTCCAAATTCGTACCTATTTGTCCGTAAATATGACTGCCCGTTGGATATGACCTCCTTGAGGTGAGCCCATGATTGCCCGCAGACGACAGGTTGCTCTCGCCCTCACGGCCCTGCTCGCCGCCGGCGCCGCCTGCCAGGCCAAGGACCGGCAGACGCCGGGCCGGCCGGCACCGTCCGCCGCCGACCGCGGGTTCACACTCGTCGCCTCCGGCGACGTCCTGCCGCACAGTTCGATCATCGACCGTGCCCGCTTCGACGCAGGAGGCAACGGCTACGACTTCCGCCCGATGCTGGCCGCGGCCCGTCCCCTCGTCTCCCGCGCCGATCTGGCGCTGTGTCACATGGAGACCGTCTACGGCGCGAACGGCGACTACACCGGCTACCCCGCCTTCAAGTCCCCGCCCGAAGTGGCCCCGGCTCTCGCCGCCACCGGCTACGACGGCTGCTCCACCGCCTCCAACCACAGCCTCGACGACGGCGCCGAGGGCATCCACCGCACCCTGGACGCCCTCGACCGCGCGGGTGTGCGGCACGCCGGATCGGCGCGCGCCGAGGCCGAGGCGAGCACCGCCACGATGCTGCGCGCGGGCCCCGCCAAGGTCGCGCACCTCGCCTACACGTTCGACACGAACGGCTATCCGCTTCCCGCGGGGCAGCCCTGGGCCGTCAACCTGATCGACGAGCACAGGATCGTGGCCGACGCCCGCGCGGCCCGCAGGGCGGGCGCCGACGTGGTCGTGGTGTCGGTGCACTGGGGCACCGAATGGCAGGACGCCCCCGACGAGATGCAGCTCACCCTGGCGCGCCGGCTCACCGCGGCCCGCACCGGCGGCCGTCCCGACATCGACCTGATCCTCGGCACCCACGCCCATGTGCCGCAGGCGTACGAGAAGGTCAACGGCACCTGGGTGATCTACGGCATGGGCGACCAGATCGCCGGTGAGATGGTCAACTACGCGGGCGTCCAGGACCCGCGCGGCAACCAGTCCAGCATCGGCCGCTTCACCTTCGCCCCGCCCGCCCGGCCGGGCGGCCGCTGGAGGGTGACGAAGGCCGAGTTCGTCCCGCAGTGGTTCGACGTCGACGCCGGGCGGGTGGTCGACCTGGACCAGGCGCTCGCGCAGGGCGCCGACGTACGCGCCGTGCGCGACCACATCCGGGACGTGGTGCTCAGCCGCGGCGCGGCCAAGGACGGTCTCACCATGGGCCGGTAGGGCCGGTAGGGCCGGCACGGGCCCGCTACGGCACCACCGTCACCGGCCATCGCCCCGCCTTCACCAGCCGCACCGCGACCGAGCCGACGATCCGGTGGCCGGCCTGTTCGGAGGCGCCCACCACCACGGCGTCCGCCTTGAGTTCGTCCGCGGCCTTCACCAGTCCGCTGTAGGGATCGCCGGCGAAGGTGTGGAACTCCCAGCGCACGTCGAATATCCCCTTGAGGCGTTCGGCCGCCTCCCGGATCTGGGCGACCAGGTCCTCGGCGATCTCGCCGGTCGTCCCGGCGACCGGCGCCCCGAGAGCGGCCCCCGCCGCCATCACCGGCTGCACATACACGACGGCGAGCAGCGCCCGCTGCCGCCGGGCCAGGCCGCTGGCATATGCCGCAGCGCGGAGCGAGGAGTCGGAGCCGTCCACACCGACCACGATGACCTTGGGCCCGTCCGTGCCCCGCTCGAACTGGTGCGCGTGCTGTTCCGTCACATGAGTGAGGCTATCGGAGACCGCGGAGCCCGCCGCCGGGCGGGAGCCCTCGACGGGCGAGGCGGCCGGGGTGTTCCTACAGTCGGAACATGAGTGCCACCGTGGCGGCCGCCCCGGCGAAGGACACCACGGGCCCGATACGGCCGCGCGGGAGCGGCTTGCTGAGCAGGGTGCCGGAGGTCTTCGCGACCTTCTTCGGCGCGCTCGCACTGCTCTGCGCGCTGCTCGCCCTGATCCCGCCGCTGCGCCGTCTGCTGCGCCCCGTCGTGCGCACCCTGGACCTGCTGATCGTCCCGGTCAGCGCCAACCTCGCGTACGCCGTCTTCCTGTTGCTGCTCGCCGCCGCCACCGCCGCCCGCAAGAAGATCGCCTGGTGGCTGGTGGTCGTCTACCTGGGCCTGGTCGTGCTGTCCGACCTCGCCGGCCTGGCGGCGGGCCTGTACGCCATGTCGATCCCCTCGCTCGTCGTGTGCGGCCTCGCGCTGGTCCTGCTGATCGCCGGCCGCGGGGAGTTCTACGCCGCCTCGCGCCACGCCGCCGTACGACGGGCGCTCCTCGTCCTGGTCGCCGGGCTCGCCGTGGCGATCCTCGTGGGCTGGGGCCTGGTGGACCTGTTCCCCGGCACACTGCCGAGCAGCCAGCGGCTGCCGTGGGCCGCCAACCGGGTCTGCGGCGGTCTGGTCTCCAACAGCTCCTTCGACGGCCGCCCGCCCCGCGCCCTGTTCTTCCTGCTCGGCCTGTTCGGCGCACTCGCCCTGCTGAACGCCGCCGCGACGCTCTTCCGCTCCCAGCGTCTGGAGGCGGCCCTGCACGGGGACGAGGAAGCCCGCATCCGCGGCCTCCTGAAGGCCTACGGCGAGCAGGACTCGCTCGGCTACTTCGCCACCCGCCGCGACAAGGCCGTCGTCTTCTCGCCCAGCGGCAAGGCCGCCGTCACCTACCGCGTCGAGGCCGGAGTGTGCCTCGCCAGCGGTGACCCCGTGGGCGACCGCGAGGCCTGGCCGCACGCGATCGCCGCCTGGCTGGACGTGGCCCGCCACCATGCCTGGGCACCCGCCGCGATGGGCGCCTCCGAGGACGGCGCCAAAGCCTTCGCCCGCGCCGGACTCGGCGCGCTCCAGTTCGGCGACGAGGCGATCCTGCAGGTCGCCGGCTTCGACCTGGGCGGCCGCGAGATGCGCGTGACCCGCCAGGCCGTACGCCGTGTCCAGCGCACCGGCGCCACCTGCCGCGTCCGCCGCCACTCGACCCTCACCGACGAGGAGATGGAGAAGATCGTCGCCAGGGCCGACGCCTGGCGCGACACCGAGACCGAACGCGGCTTCTCCATGGCCCTCGACCGGCTCGGCGACCGCGCCGACGGCGACTGTCTCCTCGTGGAGGCCCTGAGCGAGGACGGCAGACTCCTCGCCCTGCTCTCCTTCGTGCCCTGGGGACGCGACGGTGTCTCCCTCGATCTGATGCGCCGTGACCGCGGAGCGCCCAACGGCGTGATGGAGTTCATGGTCGCCGAACTGTGCGCCGCCGCCCCCAAACTGGGCGTGTGCCGGATCTCCCTCAACTTCGCCGTCTTCCGCTCGGTCTTCGAGGAGGGCGCCCGCATCGGCGCCGGACCGGTGCTGCGACTGTGGCGGCGCATGCTCTTGTTCTTCTCCCGGTGGTGGCAGCTGGAGGCGCTGTACCGCTCCAACGCCAAGTACCACCCGGAGTGGTACCCGCGCTTCATCTGTTACGGCGACACCGTGTCCCTCGCCCGCATCGGCCTCGCCTCCGGAATCGCCGAGGGCTTCGTCTCCGTACCGTCGCTGCGCAAACTCCTCGGAAAGGGGCACCCGAACGGAGCGCCGCGGCCCGCCACGACCGAAGGGCTGCCGTCGCTGTCGGAACTCGGCCTCGAAGGAGGGGACGAGGCCGGGGCCGGCAAGCCGGATGCGGGCCTGCCCGAGCAGGTCCGCATCCGGCACCGCAAGCTCGACCGGTTGCGTGCCGACGGCACCGACCCGTATCCGGTCGGCGTGCCGCCCCGCACCCACACCCTCGCCGAGATCCCCGGCGTTCCGGCGGGCGGGCAGGTCGCCGTCGCCGGCCGGATCATGCTGGTACGCGACTTCGGCGGCCTCGTCTTCGCGGTGCTGCGCGACTGGTCCGCGGACTGCCAACTCGCCCTCACCCGCGAGGACTCCGGCCCGGCCCTCGACCGCTTCACCGCGGACACCGACATCGGCGACCACATCATGGCCGTTGGCCGCGCCGGCACCAGCGACCGGGGCGAACCGACCGTCTTCGTCACCTCCTGGCAGCTCATCGCCAAATGCCTGCGTCCCCTGCCCGACAAACGCAGGGGCCTGGCCGACCCCGAGGCCAAGGTCCGCATGCGCTATCTCGACCTCGTCTCCAGCGGCGATGCCCGCGAGGTGATCCGCGCCCGCTCCACCGCCGTACAGGCGCTGCGCCAGGGCCTCCTGGAGCGCGGCTACCTCGAGGTCGAGACGCCGATGCTGCAGCAGATCCACGGCGGCGCCAACGCCCGCCCCTTCACCACCCACATCAACGCCTACGACCTCGACCTGTATCTGCGCATCGCCCCCGAGCTGTATCTGAAGCGGCTGTGCGTCGGCGGTATGGAGAAGGTCTTCGAGCTGGGCCGCACCTTCCGCAACGAGGGCGTCTCCTACAAGCACAACCCCGAGTTCACGATGCTGGAGGCCTACCAGGCGCATGCCGACTACGACGTGATGCTCGACCTCGTCCGCGAGCTGATCCAGGGCGCCGCCACCGCTGCCTTCGGTTCACCGGTCGCGCACAAGGACGGAAAGGAGTACGACATCTCCGGGCACTGGCCGGTCAAGACCGTCCACGGCGCGATCTCCGATGCGCTGGGGGAGGAGATCGGCCCCGGCACCGACCGCGAGACGCTGGTCGGGCTGTGCGACCGCGCCGGAGTCCCGTACGTCGCGGACGACGGCCCCGGTGACATCGTCCTGGAGATGTACGAACGGCTCGTCGAGGAGCGGACCCAGCTGCCGACCTTCTACAAGGACTTCCCCACCGACGTCTCCCCGCTCACCCGGCAGCACCGCACGGACCCGCGGCTCGCCGAGCGCTGGGACCTCGTCGCCTTCGGCACCGAACTGGGCACCGCCTACTCCGAACTGACCGACCCCGTCGAACAGCGCCGCCGCCTCACCGCCCAGTCCCTGCTCGCCGCCGGCGGAGACCCCGAGGCGATGGAACTGGACGAGGACTTCCTCGACGCCCTCGAATACGCCATGCCGCCCACCGGAGGGCTCGGCATAGGCGTCGACCGACTGGTCATGTTCCTCACCGGACTGACGATCCGTGAGACGCTGCCGTTCCCGCTCGTGCGCCGCCGCTGACCCGGTGCACTGGGCCGTCCGGGTGGATTCGTGCCGCCGCACCGGTGTTGCTGGGGTGCGTCGGACCCCAGCCGGGCGACTGATGAGTCATGCAGAAGGATCAGTTGCTCAACCGGCGCCGGGCGTTGATCACCGGCGCCGCCGTGCTGGGCGCGGCCGGTACGGCCGGTGTCCTGGTGACGAGCGGGGGAGAGACGCCGGCCCGGCCCGCCGTCCCCGCCGCGGGCGCCCAGGCGCGACGCGCGCTCAGGCCCTCCGCCTACCGCCTCCAGCCCCTGACCGGGTACGGCCCCCCGAGAACCGCGCCCGCCCGGACCCTCGTACGGCGCGCACCGATCCTCCGGGTGCCCGGGCGCGGCCGCACCATGGTGCTGACCTTCGACGACGGACCCGACCCCCGCTACACCCCGCAGGTCCTCGACACCCTCGCGCACTACGACGTCCGCGCGATGTTCTTCGTGTGCGGGGAGATGGCCGTCCGCAACAAGGACCTGCTGGCCCGGATGGCCGACGAGGGACATGTCGTGGGCAACCACACCTGGTCCCACCCGCTGCTGACCCGGCTCAGCCGAGCGCAGATCCGCTCCCAGATGACCCGGACCAGCGAGGTCATCGAGGACGCCTACGGGGAGCGGCCCCAGTGGTTCCGCGCACCCTACGGGGCCTGGAACCGCGCGGTGTTCCAGATCGGTGCGGAGCTCGGGATGGAACCGCTGGCCTGGACGGTCGACTCCCGCGACTGGACCACCCCTGGCACCCGCACCATCGTGGGCCGGATCGAGAAGGGGGCCGCCCCCGGCGTCGTGGTGCTCTCGCACGACGCCGGGGGCGACCGCTCCCAGAGTGTCGGGGCCCTGCGCCGCTATCTGCCGCAGCTGCTGGATTCCGGCTACCACGTCTCCGTTCCCCGGCGGCGCCTCATGTGACGGGCTTTCGCCCGCCCGGCCGGGGCACGCTCAGCGGACCTCGGCCAGGCGGGCGAAAGCGACGACGTTCCCGTCGTACCCGTTCTGTTTGGAGAAACCGCCGCCGCAGGTGATGACCCGCAATTCGGCGGACCCCTTGGAGCCGTAGACCCTGTCGCCGGGGAAGTTGTTCTTCGCGAACACCTCGATGCCGTAGATCTCGAATACGGCCGTCTTCCCGTCCTTGCGCGGGATCTCGACGCGATTTCCCTTCTTCAGGGCCCCGAGTCCATAGAACACGGCGGGGCCCTGTGTGTTGTCGACATGGCCGACGACGACCGCCGTGCCCTTCTCGCCGGGGGAGACGGCGCCGGTGAACCAGCCCGCCAGATTCGGGTCCTCCGGCGGCGGCGCGGCGACCCAGCCGTCCGCGTCCAGGCCGACGGACAGCAGTGGCGCGTCGACCCGGATCGACGGGATCCGCACCCGGTCGGGCACGGCGTACGGCAGTGGCGCCGGGCCGTTCAGGGGGGTGCCGCCCGGGGTGCGGCTGTCCGCCGCGGCCGCGGACGCGGGCTGCGGCGGCCCCACGTCGAACTCTCCCGAACCATTCCGAATGAGCGCGAGGCCGGTCAGCAGAACAAGCGCTATCACGCCCCAGGGGGCACGCTTCTTCGGCTGCTCCTCCTCTTCGGCCAGTCCGGCCAGTTCGGACGCAGACATTCGTTCCCCTCTCGACGCGGCCGTCGCCACGTCATTCGCGCATAGGAGCACGCTAAGTGCGGAGGGTGAAACCGGCGACGGCTCAGCGGCGAACGGGTGGCCAGCGCCTCTTTCGGTGCGCCATCCGAGTCGCCATGATCAGGAATTTTCTGACGGTCCGTGACCTGCGGTGATATCCGATTACCGGATTTCTTCCGGCGTGTCCCCTCACCAGGACGGACCATTGCCGAAATGCGGTCGTGCGCAAGGCAACTGAGGGTCTTTCTGGGAGGCGTTTTCTCGCCGATCGACCGGGGACGGGTCCCGGGGCGCCTCCAGCGGAGGATCACATGCGTACTACACGTGCCCTGGTGGTTTCGGTCGCCGCGGTCGCCGCCCTCGGTCTCGCCGCCCCGGCGGCCATCGCATGGGACGGCATGGGCAGCAGCGGCGGCAGCGGTGTCGCGAGCAGCGGCGGTGACGGCGGTGGCATGGGCCACAGCGGCGGCAACGGCTTCGTCGACAGCGCCAGCAACATCGTCGCCCTCCCCAGCGTGATCGCGCGGGGCGGGCAGCTGACGGTCACGGTCGACGGATGCCCGCGCGGCGGCACCGCCACCTCCCCGGCGTTCACCGCGCCGGTGCATCTGTCCCCGGTCCACGGCACCAGCGGGACGTCGAGCGGAACGGCGACCGTCAGCAACTCGGCCGCCCCCGGGCCGCACAGCATCACGGCCAACTGCACCGGCCGTTCCCCGCTGACCCGTGACGCGGCCTTCACCGTCATCGGCGGTGTGCGCGGCGGTCTCGGCGGCAGCAGCTCCACCGGGGCCACCCCCACCGACATGGCCATCGGCAGCGGTCTCGTGGCCGCCGCGGCCATCGGCGGCGGGCTGTTCTGGATGCGCCGCCGCGGCGAGAAGCGGACCTGACCGCTTCTTCCCCGGACCGCACGTAGTACAGGTCTTCGCCCCGGACCCTTGGGGGTTCCGGGGCGAAGACCTGTGTGGACGGGGAGTGCGGTCAGGCGCTCTCCTCGCCCGAGCGGTGGCGCGAGAGGCGGTACGCCGCCCCGATCGAGGCGGCGACGAGCGCGGCGCCCAGACCGATCTCCTTGAGGTCGAGACCGGCGAGGCTGCTGCCGCCTTCGCCGGCGTGGACACCCCGGTAGTAGTACGGCGGCTGCGGTGCGGGGTTGACCGGGTGGCCGCCGGCGATGGTGAGGTTCTTGATCGCGCTCACTCCGCCGCAGCTGAACGTCACCCGGTAGGACATGCCCGGCACGGCGTTCCAGTCGATCTGGGCCGTCGTCGAGGTCGAGCCCTGGGGAATGAAGACCGTGCCGAAGACCGCCGAGGAGACGGTCACGGATCTTGTGCAGCCGCTGGCGCTGCGGTCCACCCGGAGCGTGACCTGCCCGCCCGCGGCGACGGTGGAGGGCATGACGCTGTAGCCGGTGGACATGACGTAGTGGTCGTCGTCCGCGACGGCGGCCGCGCAGGAGGTCAGGGCGCAGACGCCCAGCAGTGCGGCCGAAGCAACGCGTATCGCGCGCATGGTGGTTCCTCCGGGTCCCCGAGGAGCAGCCGCGGAACTTTTCCGCTTGCGCCATAAATGCACCTCGATGTTCGAAACGCTAGGAACGCGTGTGCGTGCGCGCGATCGCTGTCGCGCGAATGGGGCAAGCGTGTGGGCCGCTCAGGGGACGACGGCGGCCGCGATCCGGGCGCCGGCGTCGACGCAGCCACGAACGTGGGGTCGGTTCTGGGCGGTGGGCCGGACCACGATCTCGTTCACTTGATGCCTCGGCGAAGCCGGTCCCGACCGCGCCGGGCGAGACGGTGGTCACCCGCAAAGAATCACCGGCCTCCTGGCGCAAGCCTTCGCAGAGGGCGCGGACCGCGAGCTGCACACGGGGTCCACCGCTCGCACCCTGACACACGGCATCAGGAATCGATGTGCGGAAACAGGGACAGGAACGGTTCCGCGGATGCGGCGATGCCCCGGCTGTAGGGCGCGTCGAAGTCCCAGATGAGGAAGAGCAGGAAGGCGATCAGCGCGGAGAACAGCCCGGCGAGGATCAGTTCGCGTGCCGTGCGCCGGATCTGCAGCGCGAACACCATGCCGACGGTGACCACGGCCCCGCCGATCAGTCCGAACCACACCACGCCCGGCATGGTCGCCCCGGTCGAGCCCGCGCGTGCGGCACGTGCCTGGTCCGCCGCGGTCACCTGGTCGATGAGGGGCTGGTAGGCCTGGGCCTCGAAGTCGTTCCTCGGCCGGTAGTCGGTGACGTCCGCGCGGACGCGGTCGAGGAGTTCGGTGCCGCGGCCGGTGACCTGACCCTCGTCGGCCATCGCCTTCCACTCGGTGGTGACGACGTGTCCGACATAGGCGTTGACATCCGCCCGAATACGGTCACGGACGTCGGCGGGGTAGACCCGTACCCGTTCCGAGATCTCGTGCAGCGCGGCGGCCTCCGACTGGACGTGGTCCTGGGCGGTGCTGCGGGCCTCCCAGACACCCGCGATGGCCAGGCCCAGGACGATGGCGTACACCACGCCGATCCACATCGTCATGTACTCGATGACGTCCGGGGTCTCGCTGGGATCCTCGTCGTCGGCCGCCGTGCGGTCCCGTACGAGGGTGACGATGACCACGACGACGCAGGCGGCCAGCATCGCGACGATGAGAACAAGCCATTCCGGCAAGAGTTGCCTCCAGTAATCGAACTGATCAGCGCGGGCGCAGTGCGGCGACGGCGACCACCGCGGGCGCGGTGATGAGCAGGACGTAGGTGACCGGCGACGTGGCGCCATGGGTGGTCCGTCTGGGCGGCCGGGCGCGGTGGCGCGGATAGCTCACGGGGGTCGCGGACGGGCGCGGAGTGGGAGTGGCCGAGGGCTTCGGTCGGGGCGTGGGAGTGGGTTCCGGGGGCGGAACGGGGCTCGGGCGGGGTGCCGCGGGCCGCGGGGCCGGCGGGGGAGGCGGCTCGGGCCTCGGTGTGGGCCTGGGAGTCGGGCTGGGCTTCGGCGGAGTCACCGTCGCAGTGGGCTCGGGGGTGGGACTGGGCGTGGGCTCGGGCGGTGGGGGCGTCGGAGTCGGTGCCGGCGTGGGCGGCGGACACGACGGGGGAACGGGCCAGGGCGGGCTCCCGGCGACCGCCACCGCCTCGGTGCCGCCCGGGCCGGTCGAGGCGTAGGCGCAGGCGTCCGCCACCGCCGGCCCGGCCGGCGCTCCGACGAGGAGCCAGGTGAGCGTCACCAGCGCCAACACCCTGACGGCGAGGGCGGATTGGGTCGGTTCGCGTCGATGCACGACGAAGATCATGAGCTCTGGTGCGCACGGCACGCCCGGTCGTCTCCGGGATTGCCCCGAACGGGGGATGGCCGGGACCGGAGACGGGGATCGGTGGGCGCGCGCGTGTCCGAGCGGGCGTACGGGTGTGCGGCCCGATGCGCACGGTGTCTGAGGTTTCCGAAAGATATTTGTGCCCCGGTTGAACACAACCGGTGCTCCCGTGCGTACCCATGGTCGTGCGGCGGCGCAGCAGGGCGCTCGCTGCAACACCCTTGGGAATATAGGGAGTTGACGATGAAGACCTCCTGGCGGAGCGCCTCGCTCGTGGCGAGTGCTGCGGCAGTGCTGGCGCTGACGACGGCGTGCGGCCAGGAAAGCGGCACCCCGTCGGCGAGCAGCCAGAACGTGGGCGCCACGGCCGCGGCCGGTGACTACAGCACCGCCGGCACGGGCCTCGGCGCCGGCGCCGGCAACGGATATGGATCCGACTCGAACGGCGAAGCTGCGGAGGCCGGGGAGTCCGCGTCCGCGGGCAAGCTGGCGGTGTCCGCCAACCCGGAACTGGGCGAGCTGGTCACGGACAGCGCCGGGATGACGCTGTACCGCTTCGACGAGGACACCGCCGAACCGCCGAAGTCGAACTGCGACGGCGACTGCGCCACGGCCTGGCCGCCGGTGCCCGCGGACGATGCGTCGGCCGGCAAGGGCATCGACAAGGCGCTGCTCGGCGAGGTCACCCGGGCCGACGGCAGCAAGCAGCTGACCATCGGCGGCTGGCCCGCGTACCGCTACGCGAAGGACGCCGCCGCCGGGGACATCAACGGCCAGAACGTGGGCGGCAAGTGGTTCGCCCTGGCCCCCGACGGCAAGAAGGCCACCCTGAGCGACCTGCCGGGCCTGTCCACGCGCAAGGACCCCAAGCTCGGCGAGATCGTCGTCGACAAGAACGGAATGACGGTCTACCGCTTCCTGAAGGACGAGGCCTGGCCCGAACCGGTCTCCAACTGCACGGGCGCCTGCCTGGAGAAGTGGCCGGCCGTGGCGCCCGTGGCGAACAACGACACCGAGGGCATCCAGAAGAAGGGCCTGATGAGCTTCACCCGGCCCGACGGCGTCAAGCAGCAGACCGTCAACTGCTGGCCGATCTACACCTTCGCCGGCGACAAGGAGCCCGGTGACACCAACGGTCAGGGAGTCGGCGGCACCTGGTACGTCGTCGCCCCCGACGGAAAGCCGGTCGGAGCGCCCAAGGAGTAGAGATCGCCTCCCCAGGGCTGATCGCCCCGCCCTGGGCCGCCCGGCCTGCCGGTCCGCCCCCTCCGCGCCGCACGGAGGGGGCGGACCGCTTTGTCGTGTTCGACCAGTTCGGGGCTGCGTCCGAGCGGCACGTGCCGCAGGCAGTGACCGGGAACGGACGGTCAATTTCCGTTTCAGCTCGCCCGTTTGGCGGGCGATCAGTAGCCTCTGCTCGAACACCGGATCGCCTACGCCTTGGAGAGATACATGGAGCGTCCCGCCTGGGCCCCACGGAGCATTGACATCTCGGTGCCGAGCGTGTCGCGTATCTACGACTACTACCTGGGCGGTTCGCACAACTTCGAGGTCGACCGGGACGCGGCCCGCAGGGCCATGGAGTTCATGCCGGGGCTCCCCAAGATCATGCAGGCGAACCGGGCGTTCATGCGCCGTGCGGTGCGCCTCGCCGTCGACGAGGGCATCACCCAGTTCCTGGACATAGGCTCCGGCATCCCGACCTTCGGCAACGTCCACGAGGTCGCCCAGACCGCCAGCCCCGGAGCGCGAGTCGTGTACGTCGACCACGACCCGGTGGCGGTCGCGCACAGCCACGCGGTCCTGGCGGGCAACGAGGACGCCGGCGTCGTCGCGGCGGACCTCCGCAAGCCCCAGGAGATCCTCACGAGCCCGGAAGTGCAGCGACTGATCGACCTGAACCGGCCGGTCGCGCTGCTTCTCGTTGCCATACTGCACTTCGTGGAAGACGTGGACGACCCCTACGGAGCGGTGGCCGAACTGCGCGAGGCACTCCCGCCCGGCAGCCTGCTCGTCCTCACGCATGCCTCGTACGAGGGAATCCCGCTGCCTCCGGAGCGCGCCGGGGGCGCGGTCGACGTGTACAAGGACATCCGCAACCCGTTGATCATGCGCTCGCGTGACGACATCGCGCGGTTCTTCGAGGGGTACGACATGGTGGAACCGGGACTGGTGCCGATGCCGCACTGGCGGCCGGACACGGCGCCCGAGGACGAGGATCCCTGGGCGTTCTCCGGATTCGCCGGCGTGGGGCGCACCGCGTGAGCGCCGAACCGGACGGCCCGGAGGACAGACTCCGCCGGTTCGCGACGATCTGGAGCCGGGCGGTGTTCCCGGTCACCTCCACGTCCGCGACCCGGGCGGAGTTCGAGGAACAACTGCTCCCGCTGGCCCGGCGGCTGAGCAAGGCGCTGCGGGCCAGGACCTTCGACGCGGACGAGGGCAGGGCGGTGGGCGCCGCCCTGGTCGCCGCCCACTGCACCGACCCGGAGGCGCTCAGCCGCACGCTCGACTGCGTGGACGCCTACCTCGTGCTCTACTGCGGCGAGGACGGCTATCAGGAGGACCTGCGGGCGCGTTCCTCACGGCTCCAGCACGCCATGGCCGCCGGGTTTGCCGGAGCGCTGCGCCGGCGGACGCTGGCCGAGCAGGAGGCCATCGCCCAGGCGGCGCTGCGGGCCCAGGGTGTGGTGGCACAGGCGCTGCACGCGACCGAGGCCCGCTTCCGGGCCGTCTTCGAGGGCGCGGCCATAGGGATCGGGATCGCGGACCTCGACGGGAACATCCTCCAGGTTAACGGCGCTCTGCTGCGGATGTTCGGCATCTCCGAGCAGAACATGCGCGGCCGTAACGTCATGGAGTGGACCCACCCCGACGACGCGCCCCAGACCTGGAAGCTGTACGACGAACTCGTCCGCGGCGACCGCGAGCACTACCACGTCGAGAAGGCCTTCTACCGCCCTGACGGAACGGTTCTGTGGACCAACCTGACGGTCTCGCTGCTGCGTGACGCGGACGGTGTACCGCAGTACCAGCTCGCCCTCATGGAGGACACCACCGAACGGCGGCTGCTCAACCTCCGGCTGCGCTACGAGGCCACGCACGACGCGCTCACGGGCCTGCCCAACCGCACCTTCTTCTTCGAACGCCTGGAGAAGGCCCTGGGCGCCGGGGAGGGCCAGCGGTTCGGACTGTGCTACCTCGACCTCGACGGCTTCAAGACCGTCAACGACAGTCTCGGGCACGCGGCCGGGGACCGGCTCCTCGTCGAGGTCGCCGACCGGCTGCAGTCCTGCGCGACCGCACCCGGCGAGATGGTCGCCCGCCTCGGCGGCGACGAGTTCGTGGCGCTGACCACGGGCCCCGACACCGAGCGCGAGGTCGACCATCTGGCCACCCGCATCATGAACGCCCTGATCGCACCGGTCAGCGTCGACGGCCGGGAGCTGACCGTACGCGGCAGCATCGGCATCGTCGAGGGCGCGGCCGGTGAACGCAGCCCGGCCGAGGTGCTGCGCAGCGCCGACATCACCATGTACCGGGCCAAGTCGGCGGGCGGCAACCGGTTCGAGCTCGCCGATCCGGAGGCCGACGCCCGCATGATCACCCGGCACGGGCTGACCACGGCGCTGCCGACGGCGCTGGACCGGGGCGAGTTCTTCATCGAGTACCAGCCGCTGGTCCACCTCGGCGACGGCAGTGTGCGCGGCGCGGAGGCCCTGGTGCGCTGGCTGCACCCGCAGCACGGAGTCCTCGGACCCGACCGGTTCATCCCGCTCGCCGAACACACCGGACTGATCGTGCCCCTGGGCCGCTGGGTCCTGGAGCAGTCGGTCCGCCAGGCGCGTGAATGGCGAGAACGCGGCGACGACGCCGGCCCCCTCCGGATCAATGTCAACCTCTCGCCCTGCCAGCTCACACACCCCGGACTGGTCCAGGACACCGTCGACATCCTGGAGCGCGCGGGTGTCGCACCCGACGCCCTCTGCCTGGAGGTCACCGAGTCGGCGCTCATCGGCGCGGACGACGATCTGCTCAAACCGCTGCGCCGGCTGGCCGAGATGGGCGTCGACATCGCCCTCGACGACTTCGGCACCGGCTACTCCAACCTCGCCAATCTGCGCCGCCTGCCGGTGAGCATCCTCAAGCTGGACCGCTCCTTCACCCAGAGCATGCAGCAGTTCCCGGCCGACCCCGTCGACCTCAAGATCGTCGAAGGGATCGTCTCGCTCGCCCACAGCCTGGACCTCGCGGTGACCGTGGAGGGCGTGGAAACCGGAGCACAGGCCGATCAGCTGCGGATACTGGGCTGCGACACGGCTCAGGGCTGGTACTACGCCCGCCCGGGCCCACCGGACCGGCTGCACGAGCTCGCCCTGGTGGACGCGACGGCATGAGCCCGGACGAGGTGTACGAGGCGATCGCGGGCGAACTGAGCCTGATGGACCCCGCCGTGCGGTCCTCGGCCGAGGCCGCCCGCCTGCTCGACCCGGAGTTCGTGGAGGTCGGCGCCTCGGGCCGGCGCTACACGTACGAGGAGATGGTGGCCGGGTTGCCCGACCACCCGGGCAGCGCGGCGGACGGCCCCCGCCATGAGCCGTCGCAGATCACGGGCGTCCTGCTGGCCCCGGGCCTGGCGCACCTGACGTACGAGACCGTCTTCGAGGGCAACCGGGCCCGCCGCAGCTCGCTGTGGCGCAAACAGAGCGAGGACACCGGCTGGCGCATGTACTACCACCAGGCAACGCCGGTGCCACCGAGCGCCCTTTAGGGGCGCGGGGCTGAAACATGGTGCGGCTCCGCCGCGTGGCGGCGCCCAGCCCCGGACGACCTGAGCTGTTCGCGCGGTGCCCGCTCCCGAAGGCCACCCACCTCATCTCTCGAGCAACATCCGCTGAAGCTCCCGAGCCGCCCGAGGCGGAGCCACATCACTGCGGTGGGCGAGCGCGATCGTCCGATGCAGCCCCGGCCGCGCCAGCGGCGTCACCCGCAGCCCGCGCCCCGACCGCGCGGCCACCATGCGGGGTACGACGGCCAGGCCCAGCCCCGCCCGCACGAACCCAAGCACCGCGTCCATCTCTCCGCCCTCGACCGCGAAGTCCGGCTCGAAGCCCTCGGCACGGCACGCGGCCACGGTCAGTTCCCGCAGGTCGTAGCCGTGCCGGAACATCACAAGACGTTCGCCCTCCAGGTCGGGGATGCGGACGGTGCGGCGGCCCGGGCCGCCGGGCGCGGGCGCCTCGGGCGATGACACCACGACCAGGTCCTCGCGCAGCAGCTCGATCGTGGTGAGGGCGGGGGACGGCGTCGGCAGCGGAAGAACGACCAGCGCGAGGTCCAGCGCGCCGCGCGCGAGTTCGCGTACGAGATCGTGCGAACCCCCTTCCTCGATCAGCAGCCGGATGCCGGGATAGCGGTCGTGGAACGCGCGCAGCACATCCGGCAGCAGGCCGGTGCACAGGCTCGGGGTCGCGCCGAGCCGCACCCGGCCGCTGCGCAACTGCACCAGCTCCTGCACCTCGTAGCGGGCCGTGTCCGCGTCGGCGAGGATCCGCCGGGCCAGCGGAAGGAGTGCCGCGCCCGCGTCGGTGAGCGTGATGTTGCCCCGGGCCCGCAGGAACAGGTCGGCGCCGAGCTCCCGCTCCAGCGCCTTGATCTGTTGCGAAAGCGAAGGCTGTGCCACATGCACCTGCTCGGCGGCCCGGGTGAAGTGCCGGGTCTCGGCGACGGCCACGAAGTACTGGAGCTGCTGGAACTGCACGCCTTCAGCATAGCTTTTCCCTATGGAAACGAGCCGGACCATGTCTTGGACCGATGGGCCGGACGGCCCTAGCTTCGTATCCCATGGCTCTGGCAACGCGGACGGACCGACGGCCGTCCATGGCGCGCACCGTGTGGGACAGCACGGTCGGCAAGAAGACCGTGATGGCGGTCAGCGGCATCGTCATGCTGCTGTACCTGGTCGCCCATGTGATCGGCAACTTGAAGATCTTCTTCGGGGCGGCCGAGTTCAACCATTACGGGCACTGGCTGCGCACCGTCGGCGAACCGTTCATGCACTACGAGTGGACGCTGTGGCTGGTCCGGATCGTGCTGGTCGTCGCGGTCGTGGCGCACGCCGTCTCCGCGTACCAGCTCAGCCGGCGCGACATCAAGGCGCGCCCCAGCACCTACGTCCACAAGAAGCCGCGGGCGAGCTACGCGACGCGCACCATGCGCTGGGGCGGGATCATCCTCGGCCTGTTCATCGTTTGGCACGTCCTCGACCTGACCACCGGCACCGTGCACTCCGGCGGATTCCAGGAGGGCCACCCCTACCAGAACGTCGTGGACACCTTCTCCACCTGGTACGGCAACGTGATCTACATCGCCGCGATGCTCGCCCTCGGCCTGCACATCCGGCACGGCTTCTGGAGCGCCGCCCAGACCCTCGGCGTCGGCAGCCGCACCCGCGACCGCGCCCTGAAGACCGTCGCCAACGTCCTTGCGCTGCTGCTCACGGCCGGTTTCATCGCCGTACCCGTGGGCGTCATGACCGGAGTGGTGAGCTGACATGACTACCTACACGGACTACACGACCGGCGAGCCGGCCACCGACACCAAGGCGCCGTCCGGCCCGGTCGCCGAGCGCTGGGACAAGCGCCGCTTCGAGGCCAAGCTGGTCAACCCGGCCAACCGGCGCAAGCACACGGTGATCGTCGTCGGAACCGGCCTCGCGGGCGGCTCCGCCGGCGCCACCCTCGCCGAACAGGGCTACCACGTCGTCCAGTTCTGCTACCAGGACTCCCCGCGCCGCGCCCACTCGATCGCCGCGCAGGGCGGCATCAACGCGGCGAAGAACTACCGCAACGACGGGGACTCGGTCCACCGGCTGTTCTACGACACCGTCAAGGGCGGAGACTTCCGGGCCCGCGAGTCGAACGTGCACCGGCTGGCACAGATCTCCGTGGAGATCATCGACCAGTGCGTGGCACAGGGCGTGCCCTTCGCCCGCGAGTACGGCGGCCTCCTCGACACCCGCTCCTTCGGCGGCGTCCAGGTCTCCCGCACCTTCTACGCCCGCGGCCAGACGGGCCAGCAGCTGCTGCTCGGCGCCTACCAGGCCCTCAGCAGGCAGATCGCCGCGGGGAACGTCGAGATGCACCCCCGCACCGAGATGCTCGACCTGATCGTCATCGACGGACGGGCGCGCGGGATCGTGGCCCGGGACCTCATCACCGGCAGGATCGACACCTACTTCGCGGACGCCGTCGTCCTCGCCAGCGGCGGCTACGGCAACGTCTTCTATCTGTCGACGAACGCCATGAACTCCAATGCCACCGCCGTGTGGCGGGCGCACCGGCGCGGCGCCCACTTCGCGAACCCCTGCTTCACCCAGATCCATCCGACCTGCATCCCGCGCACCGGCGACCACCAGTCCAAGCTCACCCTGATGAGCGAGTCGCTGCGCAACGACGGCCGGATCTGGGTCCCCAAGGCGAAGGGCGACCAGCGGCCCGCGCACCAGATTCCCGAGGACGAGCGCGACTACTACCTGGAGCGCATCTACCCCTCCTTCGGCAACCTGGTCCCGCGTGACATCGCCTCCCGCGCCGCCAAGAACGTCTGCGACGAGGGCAGGGGCGTGGGCCCCGGCGGGCAGGGCGTGTACCTCGACTTCGCCGACGCCATCAAACGCATGGGGCGCAAGGCCGTCGAGGCCAAGTACGGCAACCTCTTCGACATGTACCAGCGGATCACCGACGAGGATCCGTACGAGGTGCCGATGCGGATCTACCCCGCCGTGCACTACACGATGGGCGGCCTGTGGGTCGACTACGACCTCCAGACCACCGTCCCCGGCCTGTTCGCGATCGGCGAGGCCAACTTCTCCGACCACGGCGCGAACCGGCTCGGCGCCTCCGCCCTGATGCAGGGCCTGGCCGACGGCTACTTCGTGCTGCCGGCGACGATCAACGACTACCTCGCCCGGAACCCGCACCAGGGCGAGGTGACCGACGAACACCCGGTCGTGCAGGAGGTGCTGGCCGAGACCCAGGGCCGGCTGAACCTGCTCCTGTCCGTCGACGGCGACCGCACCCCCGACTCCTTCCACCGCGAAGTCGGCGAACTCATGTGGGAGTTCTGCGGTATGGCCCGCACCGACAGCGGACTGCGCAAGGCCCTGGAGCGCATCCCGCAGATCCGTGAGGAGTTCTGGCGCCGCATCAAGGTTCCCGGCACCGGCGAGGAACTCAACCAGTCCCTGGAGAAGGCCAACCGCATCGTCGACTACCTGGAGCTCGCCGAGCTCATCTGCCTCGACGCACTGCACCGCGCCGAGTCCTGCGGCGGCCACTTCCGCGAGGAGTCGCAGACGCCGGACGGTGAAGCCGCCCGCAGGGACGAGGAGTTCACCTACGCGGCCGCCTGGGAGTTCACCGGCACCGGCACGGCTCCCGTCCTGCACAAGGAAGACCTGGTCTTCGAGTACGTCCACCCCACTCAGCGGAGCTATGCATGAAGCTCACCCTGCGCGTCTGGCGGCAGAAGAACGCCGACGCCGAAGGCGCCATGTCCACGTACGAGGTGGACGGGATCTCCTCCGACATGTCGTTCCTGGAGATGCTCGACACCCTCAACGAGGAGCTCATCCTCGAGGGCGAGGACCCGGTCGCCTTCGACCACGACTGCCGCGAGGGCATCTGCGGCGCGTGTTCGCTCGTGATCAACGGCGACGCCCACGGGCCGGAGCGCACCACCACCTGCCAGCTGCACATGCGGTCCTTCGCGGACGGCGACACGATCGACATCGAGCCGTGGCGGGCGTCGGCGTTCCCGGTGATCAAGGACCTGGTCGTCGACCGGTCTGCGCTCGACCGGATCATCCAGGCGGGCGGGTACATCACCGCGCCGACCGGTGCCGCGCCGGAGGCACATGCGGCGCCGGTGCCGAAACCGGACGCAGACTTCGCGTTCGAACACGCGGAGTGCATCGGGTGCGGCGCGTGTGTCGCCGCGTGCCCGAACGGGGCGGCGATGCTGTTCACTTCCGCCAAGGTGAACCATCTGAACGTGCTGCCGCAGGGGGCGCCCGAGCGGGAGACGCGGGTGCTGGACATGGTGGCGCAGATGGACGAGGAGGGGTTCGGGGGGTGCACGCTCACGGGCGAGTGTGCGACGGCCTGCCCGAAGGGGATTCCGCTTGTGTCGATCACCGGTATGAACAGGGAGTGGCTGCGGGCTGTGCGGAAGGGGAAGCGGTAGCGCGGGGGCGGTGAGGTCGTCTTCGGGGCGCGGTGTGAAGGTGACCGTGCCGTTCAACAACCTCACATCCCGGCTCCTGCTGCAGGTCACGCCCCGGCCAGACGGCATCGGAAGAACAGGTACGCGCAGGCCGCACGACCGGCCTGTTCTTCCCCGCTCAGGCCTGACCGGCCCGTGACCTGGAGAGAGCCATGACCGCCGTATCCGCCCTGGACGTCCCGCCCCAGTCCGCGGTCCCCTCCCGCTACACCGTCGGCCTCGCCCGCGACGAGGCCGATGTGCGTGCCGCGCAGCGGCTGCGGCACGAGGTGTTCGCCGGGGAGATGGGCGCCCTGCTGTCCACCTCGCAGCCCGGGCTGGACGTCGACGCCTTCGACGCGTACTGCGACCACCTGCTCGTCCGGGACACCGCCACCGGGCAGGTGGTCGGCACCTATCGGCTGCTGCCGCCCGAGCGGGCCGCGGTCGCCGGACGACTCTACTCCGAGGGCGAGTTCGCCATCGGAGCGCTCGACGGGATCCGGCCCGGCCTGGTCGAGGTCGGCCGCTCCTGTGTGCACCCCGACCACCGCGACGGTGCCGTCATCGGACTCATCTGGGCCGGCATCGCCCGCTACATGGTCGACCACGGCCACGAGTGGCTCGCCGGCTGCTGCTCCGTCCCGCTCGCCGACGGCGGCGCCCTGGCGGCCGCCGCCTGGGACCGGGTGCGGGCCAGGAACCTGGCTCCGGAGGAGTACCGCGTACGGCCGCTGCTGCCCTGGAGCGCGGAGGGCGTGGCCCGTCCGGCCCGGGCCGAACTCCCCCCGCTGCTGCGCGGCTACCTCCGCCTGGGTGCCTGGGTGTGCGGGGAGCCCGCCCACGACCCGGACTTCGGGGTCGCGGACCTGTACGTCCTGCTGTCGATGCGCCGGGTCAACCCGCGCTATCTGCGGCACTTCCTCTCCCTCGTCCCGGCCTGATGAGCGTCTGGCTGCCCACCGCGCCCTGCACCCCCGGGGCGTGTGTGGAGCCGACGGGGTCGGCCACCGCCGTACCGCGTGCCGTGCTGCGGCTGGCGGCGGTCACCCTCCTCATGCTCGCCGGGGTCCTCCTGTCGCCGCTCGGCCGGCACCTGCCCACCGGCCTGGTGCGGCAGTGGAGCCGGGCCGTCGTGCGGGCCGCGGGGGTGCGGGTGCGCATCACCGGGAGCGCCGCGCCCACCGGCGGACTGCTGCTGGTCGCCAACCACATCTCATGGCTGGACATCCCGTTGCTGGCCGCCGTACGCCCCGCCCGGATGCTCGCCAAGACCGAGATCCGGCAGTGGCCCGTGGCGGGGCCGCTCGCCGCCCGTGGTGGTGTCCTGTTCATCGACCGCGACCGCCTGCGCGCACTGCCGGACACGGTCGCCCGAATCGCACAGGTACTGCGCGACGGACAGGCGGTCGCGGTCTTCCCCGAGGGCAGCACCTGGTGCGGCCGCGCCCAGGGCACCTTCCGCAGGGCCGTCTTCCAGGCCGCGCTGGATGCGGGAGTCCCGGTCCAGCCGGTGCGCCTGCGCTACCGGATCGCCGGGGGAACGGCCACCACCGCGCCCGCCTTCGTCGGCGAGGACACACTGCTCGCCTCGCTGTGGCGGGTGGCGTCGGCCCGCGGGGTGGTGGCCGAGGTCGAGGTACGGGGCGCGATCGCTCCGGGCACACACCCCGACCGCCGCTCACTGGCCAGGGCGGCCCAGCCGGTCACCCCCGGCAGCGGCGACGGCCGGGAGGGGATCTGCGGCCCGTAGAACTCCGGGCAGTGACCACACCCGGGCGAGGCGCCGGTAGGAGTCCAGCAGGGCGTCACGGTCGTATGTGCTGGTGGTGACCAGGACCTCCTGCGCGCCCGTCTCCTTCAGCACCCTCTCCAGCTCGTCGGCGACCTGCTCCTCGGTGCCGGCGATGTGCCCGGTGAGGCCGGACTCGTAGAAGCCGCGCTCCTTGCCGCTCATCGTGAGCGTCTCGACGCGCTCGGCGGGCGGCAGCGGCGGGAACGTGCCGTGCGTGCGCGCGTACGCCATCGACCAGGCCTCCGGGACGAGCAGCCGCCGAGCCTCGTCGGGCGTCGCGGCCACCGCGACCGTGCCGGAGACGACGACGTACGGCTCCCGCGCCCAGGGGGAGGGCCGGAAGTCCGCCCGGTAGCGCTCGATGCCGCGCAGCAGCTTGCCGCGGTTCCTGAGGTCACCGATGACCATGGGCAGACCCGCCCGGGCCGCGACGGCGGCACCCTCCCCGACGGCCAGCACGAACGGCGGCACGCCGAGACCTTCGGCCGGCCGTGCGTGCACGCCCGTGCCGGATGTGCCGGAGAACCAGCCGAGCAGCTCGTCGAGTTGCGCGGCGAAGTCCTCGGCGTCGCCCCTGTCGCGCCCGAGGGCCTTGCGCACGCCGTCGGTGAAGCCGACGGAACGGCCGAGCCCCATGTCGATCCGCCCGGGAAAGAGGGACTCGAGCACCCCGAACTGCTCGGCCACGACCAGCGGTTGGTGGTTGGGCAGCATGACACCGCCCGTGCCGACCCGGATCGTCCGCGTCGCGGCGGCCACGGCGGCGGCCAGCACGGTCGGCGCGGAACCGGCGACGCCGGGAACGCCGTGGTGCTCCGACACCCAGAACCGGTCGTAGCCGAGCCCCTCCAGCTCCTGCGCCAGCCGCACGGTGTCGCGCAGCGCCTCGGCGTTCGTACGGCCCTCGCGGGTGCGGGAACGGTCGAGGACGGAGAAGCGGGCGTCGGCAATCACGGAACTCACACCGGGTTCAACACCTGGGCCGGCGAGGCATTCCCGGCGCCGCCCCCGCCGAAAAGCAGGTGACCGCGATCGCGCAGGTCACCACAATGGAGCAAGCCCGCATGGCGGCCGCACACATCCACCACGCCCAGCCCGAGGAAGGCGGCCGACCGTGACCGTCCCGAACGTCCTGCTGTCCGGAATCGTCGGTTCGACCGCGTACGGGCTCGCCCACGAGGGCTCCGACATCGACCGCCTCGGTCTGTTTGCCTCGCCCACCGAGAGCCTCCTCGGCCTGCACACGCCGAAGGAGTCCCATGTCACCACGGCCCCGGACCGCACCCTGCACGAGGCCGCGAAGTGGTGCCGCCTCGCCCTGGGCGGCAACCCGACCGCCATGGAGCTGGTATGGCTGCCGGACGAGCTGTACGAGGTCCGCACACCGCTCGGCGACGAGCTGATCGGCATCCGCACCTCGTTCCTGTGCGCCAAGCGGGTCCGGGACGCCTACCTCGGCTATGCCACCCAGCAGTTCCGTCGGCTGGAGGCCCGCGGCGACCGCTCCTTCTCCGCGGACACACGCAAGCGCACCGCGAAACACGCACGGCATCTGAAGCGGCTGTGCCACCAGGGTCTGGAGCTGTACACCACCGGCCGGATCACCCTCCGCGTGGAGAACCCCGAGGAGTACCACGCCTTCGGCGAACGCGTCGCCGCCGACCCGTCGGCCGCCGGGCCCGTGCTCGGCCACTACGAATCCGCCTTCGACGACAGCCGCACCGCACTGCCGGACCGGCCCGACGAGGCGGCCGTGGAGGCGTGGCTGCGGCGGGTGCGGGCGCACTTCTACCGTCCGGCGCCCGTCTAGGTCCTGTCGTCGAACTCCCGTCGTCCGCCCGACGGGGGGTGGTCGCAAGCACCGAGGGTGGGGGGGTGTCCCGCACCACC
>NZ_VZRB01000008.1:148825-275222 GCF_008806595.1 Streptomyces luteolifulvus
CGCCGCACGGGCCGCCGCCCCCCCGTCGGCCGCGGGCCCCGGGCTCGGCCACTACGAATCCGCCTTCGACGACAGGACCTAGGGTTGCGGTGTGACCGACACCAGACCACCGCTCGCCGTGTTCGACCTCGACAACACCCTCGCCGACACGGCGCACCGGCAGCGGTTCCTGGAGCGCCGGCCGCGCGACTGGGACGCCTTCTTCGCTGGCGCACCGCAGGATCCCCCGATCGCCGAGGGCATCGCGCTGGTGCTGGACAGCGCGCGGGAATGCGAGATCGTCTACCTCACCGGGCGGCCCGAGCGCTGCCGGCGCGACACGCTCGACTGGCTCGCCGCGCACGGACTGCCCGAGGGACGGGTCTTCATGCGGCGCAACGACGACCGCAGGCCCGCCCGGCGCACCAAGCTGGAGATCCTCGGGCGGCTCGCCCGCACCCGGGAGATCCGCGTGCTGGTGGACGACGACGAGCTGGTGTGCGACGACGCCCGCCGGGCGGGATTCACGGTCGTACGGGCATCCTGGACGGCCCCGTCCGAAGCGCTCGAGGAGGCGCAGGAGCGGGAGGGGCGGACCTGAGATCCGGATCCCGCGACGCGGAGGCCGGGGCCCGAGCGGGGGCCGGGGGCCGGACCCGGTGGCGGCAACCCCAGGTCCGGCCCCGCGGCCGTCAGCTCGTGTCCTCGATGCGGAAACCGACCTTGAGGCCGACCTGGAAGTGCTCGATCTGCCCGTTCTCGATCTGGCCCCTGACCTGGGTCACCTCGAACCAGTCCAGATTGCGCAGGGTCTGCGAGGCACGGGCGATGCCGTTGCGGATGGCCTGGTCGACCCCCTCGTGAGAGCTGCCGACGATCTCCGTGACCCGGAAAAGGGACGGGCGATGTGGAGCCCACATCCACACAGGTGGAAGGGTTGGAGTTGCCAGAAGGCCAGTTCAGGAGGGGTTTCCCGCCTGCCGATATTGCATGTGGCGGCATGTGGGTGCACGGGGGTGCGTGGACGGGATGTGGACTCTGCGCGGACTTACACAACCCGCCGCAGGCCCCCGCCGTCCAGCGCCGCCCGCACACTCGACACCGAGTCCGCCGACGCGTGCGTGTACAACCACGTCACCCGGCCGCCGCGTTCATGCCCCAGGATCCGCTGCGCGTCGGCCTCAGGGATACCGAGCTCGTGCAGACGCGAGGCGAACGCATGCCGGATGTCGTGGACGTGCGGCCACCGCTCGACACGGCCCGTCGTCGGATTGACCACCTTCCGCACAACCCCCGCAGCATCGGTGGCCTTGTTCCACTTCAGCCAGAAGTTCCCCCGGTCCAGGACCCCGTCGAACACTGGCCGCCCCTTCACCTTCTGCCCGGCCCGCTGCGAGCGGAAGACCAGCTCCTCGGCGTGCATGCCACTGCCCGGCGCCGTCCTCGTGACCTTCGCCGGATGCTTCTCCAGGTGCGCCTTGAGGGCGTGCGCCGCGCGCGCCGACAGGGGAACGGTGCGGCAGCCGGCCTCCGACTTCGGGTACGCCTTGCGGTGAGCCTTGCCCCGCACGTTGATGATGGTCTCGCGAACCTGGATGCTGTCGTCGTCGAAGTTCACCCAGCAGCGCCGAAGTCCGATCAGCTCACCCCAGCGCAGCCCCGTTTCCTCCGCCACGATCAGCATCGGATGGAAGTGCTCGGGGACGTGGGCGCGGATCTCGGCGAGCTGGTCATAGGTGGGGGGCATCAGGTCGTCGGGGTGCTTCGGCTGCGGCTTGGGCAACTTGACGCCGTCGCACGGGTTGTGGCTGATGCGGCGGTCCCGCAGTGCTGCCGCCAGCATCCCGTCGAGCATCTGGAAGGCCTTCTCGATGGTGGCCCGGCCGACCTTCGCTGTCAGCTTCGCGATCCACGCCTCGACGTCGAGATGCCCGATCGATGCCAGCGGCCACGAACCGAAGTGCGGCTGCACGTGGTTGAGCCACACGCTTTCTGCCGTCTCGTCAGTGTTGGCGGCAATGCGACGGGTCGGCTTCCACATGGCCTGCAACTCGTCGACTGTGATCTTCCCGCGGTCGAGGTCGACGAAGCTGCCGGAGCGGACCTTGTCCCGCGTCTTGTCGAGGAACGCCTCGGCCTTCTTCTTCGCGTTCTCCCCGGAGAACGTCTTGGCGCGCTGCTTGCCGGCCGGGTCGCGGTAGCGGGCCTGCCACGGGCCGGTGCAGCTCTTGCGGGTGGGTTCCTCGTGGGGGCGGAACCTTTCTGTGCACAGCTTGCAGCCGCACGACTTGATGCGGATCTGCCGAGGGTTGTTGCGGGCTTTACGGGGCATGCCGTGCCTCCTCGCGCCGGGTGGCGGTTCGCTGCGGGGGGATGCGTGCCTGCTTGGGTACGGCCACGAAGTCCCCGCACCAGCATGTCGCGCCGAGGCCCAGCTGCGGGGCGCCCAGGTAGATGAGCATGGCCCTGATCTGCCTCAACGCGGTGAAGTAGTCGAGGTCTTGACCGATGATGATGGCGACTCGGTCCCGGTCCCATCGCGGCGCGATCGGGTCGACGTCTTCCATGATCACGGTTGCGCACATACGACCCCCAATGGCCCATGACTCGGCTCGCGTGGCCCGGCCGCAGGTGGAGGTACGGCGGATGTTCGACGGTACCTCCGACAACTACCGTTCGTGAAGCGTCAACACGCGATCAGTGAGGGCAAAACGAACATCGCAAAGGGTTGTACGACAATCGGCTTAAATTCCGTCAACGTGCGGACTTCTGCCGTTCCCGCATCGCCTGCATGGTCGCCTCAACGACGCGGCGGTCCTCGGTGTCGAGGGTGCGGAAGAGGTGGAGGAAGCGACGCTCTTCCTCGTCGTCGATGGCGACGGGCACGTGGCGGCCGGCGGCTTCGAAGACTTCGGCGACCGTGAGGCCGGCTCCGGCGGCGAGCTGGCGGAGCTTGTCGGGGTTGGGTCCGCGGTTGCCGGTGGCGCGGTCGCCGCTCTTCCAGCTGTGGAGGGTGGAGACGGACAGCTCGGAGCGCCGGGCGAGGGTGGACAGGGTCCAGTCCTTCTCCCGCAGGACGCGATCGATCAAGGCTGCAAGGTCATCCACATGTAGAAGCATCGTGCACAGTCCGCATTGGCTACAAGTCGTCACGTGCCATGTGACCTGCTTTGATTTCCACATGCGGAAGATTTGGCATATGCCCAAGCCCTGGCCAATGCTTTCCCGCACGCCAGATACCTTGACATGCATCCACATTCGGCGTTGAATGTGGAAACGAAGCCACTGGCCGACCTTCCACATTCGGCCACACGGCGTCACCACGCGGCCACGAAAGGGCACCTCATGCACAGACGGGACAACGGCCAGCCCATCAGGGACGCGATGCGCGAGGCCGGACTGTCCATCGAACGCCTTGCCGAGAAGACCAAAGAAGCCGACCCCCTCGGCTACGGCATCAGCCGCTCCGCCATCGGCCACATGGTCTCCACCGGACCCAGCGGACGAAACCCCTTCGAGGACCGCTCCTGCGACCTCGTCGCCCGCGCACTCGGCAAACCCATCGACGACCTGTTCAGCGCCACCGCCCCCACGTGACCCTTCCCTTGCCCCGCGTTTCCACATTCGCCGGAAAATCTTCCGCAACAGACGAAAGGAGGACTCGTGAAGCAGCCCCGCACCCCCACGCCGCCGCCTTCCGAGAACCCCCTGCTCCTGACCAAGGCAGAGCTCATGGACTGGCTCAAGGTGAGCCGGATGTGGGTTGCCATGCGCCTGGCCGACGACCCCGAGTTCGTCCGCCGCTGCGTCGTCGACATCGCCACCCCCGGCAGCAGCCGGCAGACGCTCCGCTTCCCCGCCGCCGCGGTCGCCGACTACCTCGGCATCCCCGCCGAAGCGACCCCGAAGCCCATAGCCGCCTAGTGCGGCTTGAGCCCCAACCGCTGGTTCGCACACCGGCAGCCGGGGCCCCGCGGCCTAGCCGCGCGATCCACCCACACATCCCTGAGAGAACAGGAGTGGACCTTTGTCCACGAATCTACCTGACCGGCAGCCTGCGGAGATCGTCCGGGTGCCGTTCATGGACGCCTTCATCGAGACCGTCCTCGTCGACGGCGAACCCCACGTCGTGCTCAAGCCGGTGCTGAAGGCGATGCACCTGGACTACGAGGCGCAGCGTCAGAAGCTCAACCGCAAGTCGTGGGCAACCACCTCCGTAACGAAGGTGGTTGCGGAGGACGGCAAGGTCCGCGAACTGGTCGCGGTTGACCTCGACACCTGGTCGATGCTTCTTGCGAACATCGACGAGCATCGCGTGTCCGACGCGGCCCGTCCGCTGGTTATCGAGTACCAGCAGAAGAGCGCCCGCGCCCTGCGTGACTTCTGGACACGCGGCGGCGCGATCAACCCGGCCGCGACATTGGAGCAGGTCGAGAGTCTTCGCACCCAGCTGGACGGCGTGGAGCGGGCGCAGTTGGCCCGTGAACGGCTGTCCGCGATGGGTGTCGCGAAGCAGTTCGGCCTCGTGAACGCCTCCTACGTCGAGGCGATGGCGCGCACGGAACTGGCGCGGATGAACGGCGAGGAGCCGGACATCGACCCGGTCGACATCACCATCACGTGCGACGAGTACCTCGACGGCCGGATCGCCCCGGCTGACCTCCCTTCGGCACGCACCCGCCTGGGGAAGACGGTGGCCGCCCTGTACCGGGCCCGGTACGCCGGCAAGGACCCGCAGAAGATCAAGCGCCCGATCCATGGGGTGCACCGCGAGGTCGCCGTGTACACGCACCGGGACATCGATCTGTTCGACACGGCCTGGGTCGAGGTCTCCAAGCACTACGACGTGCAGGACCGGTTCCAGCTCGGGGAGGCGTCGTGAACGACCTGACCCCCGAGCCTCTGCCTTACGAGTCGCCGACCCCGGACGTGTACGAGCTGATCTGGATGTCGGGTCACGTGGAGCGGATCGTCGCCCACGACGTGTCGTATGCGAACGGCCGGGTGCTGTTCCTGGCGGACGCGGACGGCCGGATGCGGATTCAGCTGTCGACGCTGGAAGAGGACTTGCGGACGATCCGCAACGTCACCGACGACGAGGTGCTCCTCCTGCCGGAGGGCGGTGGCGACTGTGTCTGACCGCCTGTCACCGGAGCGCGAGGCCGAGATTGCCGACGCCCTCGACCGGGCCGCCGACCACATCGACACTGTCGGCTGGCTCCAAGGCGACCTGTACGACGACTACGCGCAGCATGGCAAGCCCCTCGCCGAGTGCCGGGTGTGCGCCATGGGCGCGCTCAACATGGCGCTTCACGGCACTCCAATGTTTCCGCTGAACCTCCAGCCGGATGAGCTCACGGCGCACGACGTTGCCGCGCTCGTCGAGCAGAGGATCGCGGGTTCGGAACTGGCTGACTGGAACGACTCCCGCGGTCGCACGCAAGCCGAAGTGACGGCGCTGCTGCGGGAGACCGCTGCCGACCTGCGCAACGGCGGCGCGTCATGACCGCCCCGGCCCGCGACATGACCGCCCTGGACGTCCCTGCCGCGGAGGTGGCGGCGCGGATGGCCCGTAACGAGGCGGTGTTCACGCTGCTGACGGCCCGCCTGCAGAAGCCCAAGGGTTCGCACGATCTGGTGGCTTACGCCCTCGACGTGGCGCTGATCGAGTCCGACGCCCGCGTCGCGACTGACGAGAACTACCCGCAGTGGGCGACGGAACTCGCCGCGCTCCCCACCTACTACCGCCCGACCGCGCCGAAGGAGGCGACGACGTGACCGCCCAGCATGATTCGGACCGCGACCCGTTCTGGGTCGAGAACCGCGCCAAGTTCCTCGCCGCGATGAGTACCAGCGCCGACCCGAACGCCTGCGGCACCTGCCGCGGCAAGGCGCAGGCCGGTAAGCCGGTGGACCACGACGAGTGCCAGCGGCGGGCCACGCTCTTGCAGGCCCCTGACCACCCCCACTACGAGATCCTGGCGGGCTTCTCCCTGGAGGAGAACGCGAAGCTCCCGGCCCGCTTCCACATCCCGGTCTTCGACGACTGCGGTGTGCCGAACTCGTGGCTGTGCGCGGTCTGCCAGGAGGAGGGGCAGGTCGTCGGCTGGCCGTGCGCCACCGCCACCAAGTACGGCACGAAGGTGTTCACGCCGCTGCACGAGGCGGAGACGGCACAGAAGAAGCAGGTCGCACGGATCGCTGAGCTGGAGAACGCGCTGGCGGCTGCTGGCCGGTCGCTGTCGTCCTTCATCTTCGACTCCGACGATCCTGGCGCCGACGCTCTGGGTGCTCAGTGGCTCTACCACCAGGCGATGCCGCACGCGGACGACCCGTTCGCCCAGCCGCGCGCCTTCCGTTCCAGTGTCTTCTCCGAGGCCGCGACGGCTGTCGAGAAGCTGGACGGCCAGACGCCGGACGATCACCGCGACCACTCGCAGGCTTACCTCGACGGCTATTCGGACGGCGTACAGGATGCGGCCGAAAGCCTGGAGAAGCTCGCCGACCAGGCGGCCGAGGGATCCGAGGCCGAGCAGGGCCCCGTGCCGGAGCACTACGACAAGGTGCCGGACCCACTGGACGGATGCCACTGGTGCGCGTGCGGCAACCGCTGGCCCTGCAAGCACGCGAAGGCGGTGGCGTCGTGAGCAACGTCCAGACCAGCGTTGTGGCGACGACGATCGCCCTCGGCAGCAACCCGGACGCGGTGGAACTCGACACCCGCGACGGCCACTTGATCCTCGTGCTGGCCGCCGGTGTGGACATCGTCCTCGACCACGCGGACCAAGACACCCTCGACAAGCTGGCCACCGTCACCGCGAAGGCCGCCGCTGTGAAGCGGGCCCGCAGCCTGAGGCAGGTGGCGTGATGATCGTCTTCTCTGACGGAAACGCCATCGACCTCGGCAAAGTGCAGGTCGCCTGCGACGGCACGCGCTGGCTGTGGACGTGCGACTTCACCGAGTACGGCGACCCGTTCATGGCGAACCTCGCCAACCCGCGTCTCGTCCTGCCGCTGCCCACCGTGATCCGCGGCCACGGGCCGATCGCACCGGAGCGGCACAAGCCCACCACGGCCGAATGCCGGCAAGTCCTGGAGGCCGCGTCGTGAACGGCTTCCTCGACACCCTGCTCCTGCTCGCCGTCCTCGGCCTCCTGGTGGCCGCTGCCGAGCACGACGCCCGCCTCGCACGCCAGCAGACCCGACGCGACGAGGACGAGCGGTGACCGCCCCGGCGCCGGCGCTGTCGCCCACGGCGGGCCTGTTCGACAGCCTCGTCGCCCACCTCAACCGCCGCCTGGCGGACCGCATCAGCGAGTTGCTGCTGCTGATCGACGTGGAGATCGAGATCGGCCACGAGTACCGCACCGCCCGCGACTACGCCGACAGCGCCGCCGCCGGATACATCGACCGCACCGACATCTGGGGGACCCAGTGACCAGCACTTACACCCTGCCCCACGCCCCGTACATCGAGGCCATCGAAGCCGCCCTGACCGAGGCGAAGCTGACGCCCGAGCAGACGGACGCGTTCGTCGAGGACTCCTACGACGTCCCGTACCTGCGTGGCGTCATCACCCTCACCACCGAGACCTCCGGTATCCCCGCGACCCGCTGGCCGCACGGCCTGATCCTCATCTGGGACTGGCACACCGGCCGCGACGAGGACTACGCCCGCGGCCCCGTGTGGCAGTGGGCCCGCCTCAACGACGACGGCTCCAACGCCTGGCCCTACGAGCAACTGCCCGTTGCCGACTGGGCTGCACCGCCGATGCTCGCCGCCGCCGTCGCCACCCTCGCCCACACCGGCACCCCGACGCCGATGGCCAGCGGATGGCATCAGCACCTGCAGGCCCCTGTCGAGGCTGCCATTCGGAAGTGGGAGGCGTCGTGATCTACCTCGCGCCGTTCATCCTCGTCGCCCCGCTGTTCCTGCTGCTGGCCGGGGAGCGCATCTCCGCCCGCATCCGAGCCCGCCGGGAGGCCGCAGCCGTCCAGGCGCGGCACGCCTGGATCGACGAACGCATCCGCACCGAACGCAACCCGGGCCGCCGGACGGCCTGGCGAATGATCCGCAACGACAACCTGGGGGACCTGTAATGCCCACCTACCGCTTCCGAGAGATCAAGCACCAGGCCAGCAAGAGCCTGCCGTGCCCGGCGTGCGGGAAGAAGCTGCGCCGCCAGCGCACCTTCTCCCAGACCCTCAACCCGTTCAACAAGAACAAGGACGGCCAGGTCAAGACCGAGCTGGAGATCGTGCGTGAGCTGGTCGTCGTCGCCAGCAAGTGGGAGGCGGAGCCCGAGCCCCACCCGGCATGCCAGAAGGCGGTCGCGTCGTGACCGTCACCACCATCACGCCGACCGACGCCGAGATCGCCCTGACCCTCGACGCCGCGGCCGACCACATCGAATCGGTCGGCTACTGCAAGAAGTACCTGTACAGCGTCCGCCAGGCCGAGAACGGGCTCCCGCTCGACAAGTGTGAGGTCGACATCATCGGCGCCATCAACGTCGCCGTCCACGGAACCCCCCGCCACGTGGGCGGCGACCCCCTCACCTGGGCCGCGGAGAAGGCCCTCAACGCGAGCATCGACGCCCCCTCCGTCGCCGCCTGGTGCGACTACCGCGGCAACGGCAAGGCGAAGGCGATCGCGCTGCTTCGCGACACCGCGGCCAGCCTCCGTGGGGAGGCGGCGTGATGCGCGGCAAGCACCGAGCAGGCCCGGACAACGCCCGGCTCAGGCAACTGCGCCGCGAAGACCGGCAGTACATCCGCTACTGCCACGAACGGTTCGCCGAACTCGGCCAGCGAGTCCGCTACTGGCGGGCCCGCGCCGAAGTCGCCGAAGGACGGCTGCAGGCGAAGGAACAGCAACTCCAGCGGCAGACCGAGCAGCTGATGGCGCGGGACACCGAGCTGGAGACGCTGCGACGCCAGCTGAAGGCCGCCTCCGACGACACCGTCGAAACCCCGATCCCGGCCGAACTGGCCGCCGCATAGCCCGCCGTCCTCGCCGGATGAGGCCAGGCCGGCGAGGCGGCGCACAACAGAAACCCCGAGCGATGGAAGCGCCCGGGGTCCACCACCAGCATCCCATGGAGGGATTCCCGTGACCGTTTCCACCCACGAGGTGAGGGCCAGCCGCACCGCAACCCCAGTCCTCGTGCAAGCCGCCGAGCCGGTCCCCGGCCTGCACGTGTACGAGCAGCCGCAGGAACTCCGCCGGTGCAGCGACGACGCGACCCACCCGTGGCGGCTCGGCCACCACTCCGGCCTCCCCATGGCCGCATTCACCACCCACGACGAGGCCACCCAGGCAGCGCACGAAGTCGCCGGCTTCGCCGACTGGACCCGCACCGCCGACGACCTGCGAGCAGACCCCGACTTCGACCTGACCGGCTACTACGACCGGCTCATGGAAAAGACCCGCGGCCTCCTCATCGCCGGTCACGCCTGACCAACAACCACCCATAGCGCGGTGTTGAGCGCTTCCCCCAAGCGTTCCGCCGCAGCCGAGGCCCCGCCTCCCCCTCCCACCGGAGGCGGGGCCCGGCACCAGACATCCCGAAACGGAGAACTATGAGCACCAACAGCCCCACCGCCGCAGCACCGCCCCTGGTGTTCGGCGACACGGAAACAACGGGCCTCGACCCGTTCATGCACGACGCGTGGGAGTTCGCTCTCATCGTGCGCCGCGATGGCCGCGACGAGGAACACGTCTTCCGCATCCGCCCCGACCTGGCCCACGCCGACCCGAAGGCGCTGGAGATCAACCGCTACCACGAGCGGACTGCCGCAGACGGCTGGACGTGGGACGAGCCGCACACCGCCGCGACCCGCATGTACTCGCTGCTGAACGGCGCCGTCCTCATCGGATCGAACCCGTCCTTCGACGCGGACATGATCCGCAACCTGTTCGCCCGCTACTACGACGTGGCGAAGCCCTGGCACTACCGCGCCCTCGACATCGCCACCTTCGCGGCCGGCCACCTGTACGGGCAGGCCGAGCGGATGACCCGCCAGACGTGCGACGCCGTCCACTACAGCAAGGTCGACGCCGCCCTCGGCTGGCCGTGGAGCTCCTACCGGGCATCGGAACTCGTTGGCATCCCGCGGCCGTCCGGCGACGCCGCGCACACGGCGCTCGGCGACGCACGCTGGGCACGGGACGTGTGGGACGCCGTCACCAAGCCTGACGCCTTCTACACCGCCACCGACGAGCAGCTCGGCGCCATGGCAGGCGAGGCCCTGTCCCGTTTCCACGGCGGTGCCACATGACCGAGGCCGAAAAGGACGAGTTCATCGAGAACCTCGAAGAGGAACTCACCGAGCTGCGCGACAACTACGCCGACATCGTCCGGGAACGCGACTCACTACAGGCGCAGGTCGACAGCCTCACGGCCCGGATCGAAGGCGCCCGCGATGACCTTGAGGACGTCGTTCGGGGGCTGGGCTCATGACCGCCGCCGTCGAGGTCGAGGCGCCGGTCGTCCGCGACGACTTGACCGCCGAGCAGTACCACGCGGACCGCACGTCGATCTCCTCGTCCGGCCTGCGCGCCCTGCTGAATCCGGGCTGCCCCGCCCAGTTCAAGTACGACCGCGACCACCCGCAGCCGCCGAAGCGGGAGTTCGACCTCGGCAACGCTGTCCACACGGCGGTGCTAGGCGAGGGCCACGACATCGTCGAGATCGTCGGCTTCTCCGACTACAAGAAGCTCGAACCCCGCGCCCTGCGCGACGAGGCTTACGCCGAGGGCAAGGTGCCGCTCCTGCCGAAGGAGAAGCAGCAGGTAGACGCGATGGCGAAGGCGGTCCGCGAGCACCCGCTCGCCGGCCCGCTGTTCGCGCCCGGCTCGGGCATTGCGGAGCGCTCCTTGTACTGGACAGACCCGGCAACAGGCGTGCGCTGCCGGGTCCGCCCGGACTGGCTGAAGCAGCTGCCCGGCATGACGCTCGCCGTCGACCTGAAGACGACGAAGGACGCCAACCCGGAAGCCGTCTCCCGCGCCATCCGGGATTACAGCTACCACCAGCAGGACGCCTTCTACACCGACGGCATCTGGGCCGCCCTGCAGCCCGAGGACGTCCGCTTCATCTTCGTCTTCATCTCCAAGACCGCCCCGTACCTGATCACGGTACGCGAACTCACCGACCAGGACCGGGACATCGGCCGCGCCCGCAACGAACGCGCCCTGCGCATCTACGCCGACTGCGTCGCCAACGACCACTGGCCCGACTGGACGGGCCCGGTCACCGAAATCCCCCAGATCGGAATGCCGACCTGGGACACCATCCGCCAAGCAGAGGAATACCTCGGATGAGCAACGAGATCGCCACCCGCGACGAGCAGCAGGCCGTCGCCACCACCAACCCGGAGCAGACGCTCCCCGCCCCGGCGCCGACCGCCGGAACCACCGCCCTCATGGCGTGGGCACAGGAAGCCAGCCTCGCCTACGACATGGCGACCAAGCTCGCCGCCACCTCGTTCGTTCCGCAGTCCCTGCGAGGCAAGCCCGGCGACATCGCCGCCGCGATCCTCGCCGGCAGCGAACTTGGCATGAAGCCGATGGCGACTCTGAAGTCGATCGACATCATCCAGGGCACCCCGGCTCTGCGAGCCCACGCGATGCGGGCCGTCGTCCAGCGGGAGGGCCACAAGATCGAGCTGGTCGAGTCCCGGGACGATTACTGCAAGATGCGCGGACTCCGCAAGGGCGAAGAGACCTGGCAGGAAGTCGAGTGGGACATCCCGCGCGCCCGGCTCCTCGGCCTTCTCAACAAGGACCAGTGGAAGAAGCAGCCCAAGTCGATGCTCGTCGCCCGCGCCACGGGCGAACTCTGCCGGCTGATCGCCTCCGACGCCCTCCATGGCATGCCCTACGCGGCCGAGGAACTCGAAGGCACCGTCCACGCCGAGATCGTCCCGGCGAAGGCGCCCCTGTCCGTCGCCGCCCTCACCGCCCCCGTACAGCAGCCCGCACCCGCTCCGGCCGACGAGCCCGCCTACACCGTCGCCCGCGACGACCAGGACGACGACAGCGACGGTCTGTGGGACCAGGACGCAGTCGACGGCTCCACCGACTGGCCCGAGGCGACGCAGCCGGGCGGTGCCGCGTGAATGGGCCGCAGCACTACCGCGAAGGCGAGCGGCACCTGAGCGCAGCCTCGTTCGTGGACAAGCCGGGCGGCAGGCCTGTCGACCCGTCCGGGTCCCTGCACCACGTGATGGCCGCCCAGGCACACTTCGCCGCCGCGCAAGCTGCCGCCACCGCCGCTCAACTCGCGGACCGGTACGTCGGCGACGGGGAGCACATCAGCGACTGGCGGAAGGCAATCGGCGACTTGGCGCCCATTGACGACCCGTGGGCGGCCCGGCACGCCGCCGAGTTCGGGCCGTACATCCCGGGCCAGCCGTACTCGCCGCCCGTCGAGACGGCCCTTCGGAACCTCAACCTCGCCGGGCATGTGACGCCCGCCGACACGCTGGCCGCCGCTATCCCGATCATCGCCGGGCATGTCGCCGAGGCGCTCATCGACGGCGAGAACGACGCCGTCCGCAAGTGGGCCCGCAGCGTCACCGACGAACTGCGCCGGGTTGGCCTCGACCTCGCAGGCCACGTCGAGCGCAGGGCCGAAGACCTCCGGCCCGACGTGCCGTTCAGCTACGACACCCCGCTCGGCTACAGCGACGAACCCCCGTTTTAACCCGCACCCATAGGGGCGCCCCGGCCGCGGGAATCGGCCGGGGCCCCGGAACCAGGAGAACACGATGCTCACCCATCCGTACACCGACGACGACCTCCGCGCCGAGGCTGCACGGCAGCTCCGCGCCGCCGTCGACCCCGAGGAGATCGGGGAGTCCACGGTCATCGAGGGCCACAAGATCCCCAGCCGGGGTGACTTCCAGTGGGACCAACTCGACGACACCGACTTCACCGAAGCGGACCGCGGCATCAGCGAACTCGTCGAAGACGCAGTCGACATGTCCCGCTGGTCAGTCGATCTCGGCGCCAGCTACCTCAAGCACGTGACGAACCTCGTGTGGGGCCACGGCACGAACTGGGACCTCGCCGTTCAGGTCGCACACCGGCCCGGCCTGAAGGACGACTTCCACGACGAACTCGTCACGGCCGTTCGCCGCGCCATCAACCGCGTCCTCGACGACCGCGGCATCGACACCCCCGAGCTCGAGCAGCACGGCACACCCGAGGAGGCAGCGTCATGACCGCGACCGTGCAGCCGGCCCTCGACGGCAGCGTCCCCGAGCCGCGGAAGACGCGGACGCAACGCCAGGCCGAGGACTACGAGACCTGGCTCGCCGAAGTGTGGCCCGTGTTCATCACCGCCGCAGCATCCGGACGCACCTTCACCACCTACGAGATCGCCGACGCCCACAACCTGCCTCAGCCGCCGAACCCGCAAGCGCACTGGGGGCACCTGATGACGCTCCTGAAGGGCGAGGGCTACGTGCGCAAGGTCAGCTGGGCGTGCTCCAGCCGGCCCACCGCCCACCACTCCGGGGTGCGCACCTGGCGCGGCACCGCAGCCGCCAGGAGGGCAGCCGCGTGAGCGACCTCACCGCCTGGTACCTCAACCAGCTCGACACCCACGGCCTGCCCGCCGTCCTCGCCGCCCAGTTCGTCATCTGCCTCGCCGTCGCCCTCCTCATCGGCGGCGCCTGGAGCGCAGCCCAACGGCGGGAGGAACAGCAGCCGATCGACAACGAACAGCCGGCCAGGAAGGAGACGCCGCAGCCGTGACCACCGCCGCCGACCACACCCCGTCCCGATCCTGCTACCTGCGCGGCTGCAAGACGGCCGCCTGCAAGCAGGCCAACTACCGGTACATGAGCCGCATCCGCCTCGAACACCACGCGGCCAACGCCGCCGGACCGACGCCACCCAAGCACGCGCCCACGTCGAACGACTCCTCACGGCCGGCTGGACCCAAGCCCAGATCGCCCGCGCCGCAGATCTCGTCCACCACCTCATCTCAGACATCCGCTACGGCAAGCAGACCATCTCCAACAACACCGCCTACGCCATCCTCTCCGTCCCGATCGGCCCCCCGCCCGCCGACACCCGCGACGTCGACGCCACCGGCACCACGCGCCGCCTCCAAGCCCTCGCCGCTATCGGCTGGCCCATCGCCCAACTCGCCCCACAACTCGGGATCTTCCCGTCGGCGCTCGGCAACATCGCCCGCGGTGAACTCCGAACTGTCCGCCGCGCCACCGCCGACATCGTCGCCCTCCACTACCAGCACCTCATTCGCCGGCCCGGACCCAGCAACAGGGCCCGCATCCTCGCCCGCAACAAGGGTTGGCACGGGCCGGCCGCCTGGGACGGCGCAGCCATCGACGACCCGCTGGTACTGCCGGAGACCGAGCAGGCCGACGAGCTCGAGCCGAAGCGCGACGACCTCGCCGCCGTCCGCCGCGCTGAGATCGAACACCTCGACGCATTCGGCCTCCCCGCCCACGAGATCGCCGCACGCCTCGGCATCAGCGAATCCACCGTCAACGGCATCCTCCGCGAACTCCACACCGGCCAGCGACGCGACCGGAAGCAGGTGGCTGCATGACCGGCACCAGCAGCAACCGGGACTGGCGGGCGACCGCCGCCTGCCTCGACGAAGACCCTGAACTGTTCTTCCCGAACGGCACCAGCGGCCCCTGGCTGATCCAGATCGAGGACGCCAAAGCCGTCTGCCGCCGCTGCCCCGTCGTCGAAGCCTGCCTCCAGTACGCGCTCCAGGGGCGCATCCCCGAAGGCATCTTCGGCGGGCTCACCGGAGACGAGCGCGCCAGCCTCAACCGGTCCGTCCGCCGCGGACGCACCACCCCGCAGCAGGCGGAAGACAAGGCAGCAACCGCCCGGCAGCCACGCCGCGAAAACCCCCTACAGGACCTGTTCGACAACAACACGGTCCGCCTCTTCGGCGGCCACCTCGCCTGGATCGGCCCGACACAAGCCTGGCACCAAAACCGCCCCTACACCCCGAAGAAGCTCGCGTTCATCCTCGCCCGCGGCCGGGAGCCGGAAGGCCGCGTACTGGTCGACTGCGGCAACCGCAAATGCGTCCTCCCCGCTCACGTCGCCGACGACGCCGAACGCATGCAATGCGGCACCCGACCCGGCTACCGGCGACACCAACGCCAAGGCACGGAGGTCTGCGAGCCGTGCCGGGAAGCGAATGCCGACGCCGAACGCCAACGCACCGGCACCACCCGAGCCGTCGCCTAGTCCGGACACGACAAGGCCCCGCAGACGCGGGGCCAGGAGGAAAGGAGGAGCGATGAGGTCAGTCCGGTTCGTAGTCGGCGAAGCGCTTGGCCCTGGCCGCGTCTCGCTCCTCGATCTCCGTGAGCTTGACAGCCATCTGCTCGAGGAACTCCTGCGTGGTCGCCGGCTGGGGCCGCTCGCCCGCGACGAAGTGGAACGCCTCGATCATGCGGCGGTCGGACTGTGCGGTCTCGAAGGCGCCGGGCGTGACGAGGTAGGCGCGGCGCCGGCCGCGCACGGTAAGGGCGCTGACCAGTCCGTCTTCGCGGACTTGCTCGATGAGCCGTGTCAGGAGAGCGCGCGCCCGGGTGAGCGGCACTTCCTGAATGCCGTCCTCGGCAATGCGGGGCTCCAGGTCAGACGCCATGTCGAGAGTGTAAGCCATGGTGATTCCTTCCATTCTTTCCAATCTTTAAAGTAGTATGGCAGCGGAGGACCGGAGCTGCCAACAAGCCCAGCCCTTTGAGCAGTTGCGACCGAGAGAAGACACCCGTGGGAATCCGCCTGATCGTCGAGGTGCTCACCAGCGCACCCGAGGCCCTGACGCACCGGGAGAAGCTCCTCCTCGTCGTCCTGGCCGAGGACGCCAACGACGACACCCGCATCACGTGGAACAGCGTGGAGCGGCCCCAGGTGCTCCGCGGGGCCAAACTCAGTCGCGCGCAGCTCTACGCCGTCCTCAAGTCACTGATCACCAAGGGTGCTCTCGAGAAGCTGACGGCTGGCCAGAAGAACGGCACAGCTAAGTACAAGCTCGCCAAGTTCCCCGAGTCTCAGTGTCCGGAAATCCCTGACGCTGAGCCCCCCTCTCAGGGTCCCGGAAACGCGGACACTGACGACTCTCAGCGTCCCAGTTCTCCTGACACTGAGCCCAACGGTCAGTGTCAGGAAAACGCGGACACTGACCCGTCTCAGTGTCAGGGATTCTGGGACGTCAGTGTCAGGGAATCCGGGACGCCTACCCCTCTTAACCCCTCAACTACTACCCCTCTAGCTAGCCAGCAGGAGGGCCAGCCAGCCGGGTCCGATCTTGACTACGGCATCCCCCCTGCTGCGCGCCCGCTCGTCGACGGACTCAGCGCAGCAGGCGTCATCGTCCGATGGCCCTTCAAGGGCAACGGATGGTTCCCGCTACTCAGCCTGATCTCCAAGAGCGGTGCTACTGCGTTGCTGGACCACGCCGTCACCGCTGCAGCGCGTGCGACAGAACCCATCGACTCCGCCCGCTACTTCATGCGCGGCTGGGGTGAACTTCCGCCCCTGCCGCCTCCGGACGCCAAGCGCCCAAAGCTCAAGTCGGTGAAGCCGAACGGCCATCGGCCCTACCAGCCCCCCACCGACCACTCCGTCTACGAGAACGGATTCCACACCCATGCCCGAACCCAAGCCTCTGGCGAGTGAGGCCGTCATGCAGCGCATGCAGCGCGCACTCGAGGCGCGCGGCCTCGGCCACGTCACCGCCGGCCCCATCGACGACACCCCGACCCCCGACGAGCCCGGCCACCCCGAGTACCACCGCCGCCAACGCGCCAACATCGCCGTCAAGCGCTGGACCACCGCCACGCCGTACCGGTACCAGGAAGCCGAGGCGACACACCCGCAGGTGATTGCCTGGGCGGACCGGGCCATCGGCGATCCGAAGACCGCCGGGATCCTTTTCCTCACCGGCCCGTTCGGCACCGGCAAGACTCACCAGGCCTACGGCGCCCTCCGCCGCATCGCCGAAGCAGGGCCCGACCGGTTCGAGTTGCTGGCGCTCACAGCCCCCGACATGTACGCGCTGATGCGCCCGGGGGGCAGCGAGAAGGGCGCCGAGTACGAGGTCAAGCGGCTGATGCGGATACCGCTGCTGCTGATCGACGACCTCGGCACCGAGAAGATCAGCGAGTTCACCGAGGAAGCCACCTACCGGATCCTCAACGAGCGCTACAACGAATGCCGCCCGCTGATCATCACCAGCAACCTGCCCGTCGCCGACCCGAACGGCACCGACCTCCACGACCAGTTGGGCGCCCGCATCACCTCCAGGCTCGCCCAGACCACCACCGTCGTCGCCCTCGGCGGCAACGACCGCCGGCTCGGTGTCGCATGACCGACCTCACCCAGATCAGGACGCACGGCGAACCCGCCGACTACCGCGGCCCGTTCGAGCCAGTCCGCGCGGCCATCCGCACAACCACCCGACTCGCCGAATGCCACCGCTGCGAGGAAACGGCGATCCCGGACCTCGTGCACCTCGTCGACGACGAAGGCATGCCGCTCTGCCCCAACTGCACGCGCCATGTTGGCGTCGCTCTGCGGCGGGGTCTGCAAGCCCTGAACCAACTCGCCCACGCCGCTCGCCAACCGGGCGTTCACCCCGCCGAGTCCCTCATCTGGGACTGGCGCGCTGCCCTGGCCGTAGCTCGCCCCGAGGAGTTCCAACTCCTCCAGTCCGCCGGGCAACTCCTCGCCGCCCACAACGGAAGGGCGGCGTCGTGAGCGACTCGCAGATCCCGCAGGACGACGGCATCCAGATCGACGACGTCAAGGCCGTCCGCCGCGAAGGCCGCGATGAGCTGAAGGCCCTGCTGCGGGCGCAGATCGACATCGGCAAGGCCCGCCGTGAACCGCCCGTCAAGCCGAAGCCTCCTCCTCCGCCCGGCCACCGTCCCGGCGCCTGGCCGACCGGGACGTCCCCGCCCGGCCCACCACCCGAGTGGTCCCGCCCGAAAGCCGAGTGGGATGCGGCTGTTCGGCACTACCGCAACACCGAGCACCAGCCCGACCAGCCCTGCGACTGCGGCAACTGCCCCAAGGAGAACCGATGACCCTGCACGCCGGAGCCCCGATGCCCGACTCCCTCCGCCACTTCATGCGCGCCGGCCAGCATCCGGCCCGCTCTGTGCCGTGCCCGCACTGCGGCGCCGGCGCCCACCGGCCGTGCCAGCTGCGGAAGTCCGGCCGGATCCTCACCCAGCCGCATCCGCAGCGCGTGTCCGCGTGGGCGAAGGCGACGGCCTGCTGTCCGGAGTGCCAGGTCGAGCCCGGGACGCCCTGCCACGACGAAGGCCGCGCCCGAACCACCGTCCACAACCGCCGCTACCAGGAAGCCGAGGCCACCGCAGCGTGAACGCATACGACCGCCTGATGGCCGAGGCCCTCCCGACCGGGACGTTCGGCCACGCCCGCCCCGCCAAGCCGCGGCCCGCCAGCCCGGCGCCGCGGTGGACGCCGGAGGAGCAGGCCGCCCACCTCGCCGATCTCAACGCCGCCCTCGACGGCTGGCAGGACCCCAGCGAGACCGCGACCCGCGACCGCCGCCGCCCGCGCCGACTCCGCGTCATCGACGGGCAGGCCGCCTGATGTCCCGCTGCACGGCGTGCGGCCGTCGGCTTCGGGTTCCGGCGCCGTCGGGTCTGGGCCCGGTGTGTGCCCGCCGTCTGGGCGTCACCGGGCGCCCGGCCCGAGCCTCGCCGCCGCCGTCCGCCGGCCCGGTGCCGTCGATGCCGGGTCAGGCCGAACTGCCCCTCGTCGATCACCAGCCGACTTTGTGGTCGCTGTGACCGCGGCCCGCCCGTTGACCTGCGCCCGTCACCCCAACCCGCCCCCAACACCACAGACCACCACCAACCCGGACAAGGAACCCACATGACCAGCCGTAGCAAGCACCGGCAGCCCGTCGGCGACATGTTCCCCGGCATGCCCGACCTGCTGACCAAGCAGCCACCGAAGGCCACCGACGGCGAGCACGTCGCCCGCACCCTCGACGAAGCGATCGCCCGCACCTTCGAAATCCTCGGCGAAGCGCTCGCCACCTACCCGATCGTCGGCAGCTACGGCCTGTTCTCCGGCGGCAACGACTCAGTCGTCCTCATGCACCTGATGCGTGAACGCATGGACGCCCTGCTGCACGTCAACACCGGCACCGGAATCCCCGAGACAACGCAGCACGTCCGCGACGTCGCCGCCGCCTGGAACGTTGATCTGCACGAACTGCACCCGCAGAACTCGTACCAGGACCTCGTCCTCGGCAAGGTCCTGGCCGGCCGCGGCCCGAACGCCGGGAAGCGTGCCGTGTGGCAGGGCTTCCCCGGGCCCGTCGGCCACAAGGTCATGTACCGGCACCTCAAGGACGAGCCGCTGATGGCGTTCCGGCGAAGCGTCGTCGGCGACCAGGGCCGCACCCGGAAGATCGTCTATCTGGGTGGGATGCGCTGGGCCGAGACCGACCGCCGGTTCCGCAATGCTGAAGCCATCGACCAGGACGGCGCCATCGTCTGGGTGTCCGCGATCGTCCACTGGACCGATGTCCACATGCGCGAGTACCGGGCCCGGTATCGCTGCCAGCAGGACCATGAACACGCCCAGCATCGGCTGTGCTTCGACGGCGCCCTCCCGCTCAACGAGGTCACCGAGCACCTGCACATGTCGGGTGAGTGCCTGTGCGGGGCGTTCGCCAAGCCCGGCGAACTCGACGAGATCGAGTTCTTCTACCCCGAGGTAGCCGGGGCGCTGCGCGACTTGGAGCGCCAGGCCGAGAGGGCTGGTATCCCCGCCTGCCGGTGGGGCCAGAAGCCTCCCGGTGAAGCCGACTCAGTGCCTGCTCGTCCTGCATCGCCGTTCCCGGCCAGGACGACCTGATCGACCAGTGGCGCGACATGGGCCTGATCACCCCGGAGCAGCATGCCGCGTTCACCCGCTCGGCCTGAGCCCGCCCCCGTGTCCCTGCCCGCACCACCCCACCCGACGAAAGGCACACCCATGACCGACGAAGAGTTCGCCGACCTCCAGCGCCGTGCCGACGAGCGCCACGTTCGCCAGTGCCTCAACTGCCATGGCTACGAGCAAGGCCACCGTGACCTGCTTTGGCCGGGGCCAGAGCGCAACTGCTTCAGCTACGAGCCCCGCGGGCCAGAAGCGAAGTCCGTCGCTTGACTACCAGGTGGGCCCGCCGTGCGGCTATCGCGGCGGGCCCCGCCCCGCAGCCTCCCACACCCGATCACCTGAACGGAGAACCCCGATGACCGACCAGCCCGCCCCGCTCACCGCCCAGCAGCTCGCCGACATCGACGCCCGTGCCGCCGCGCGCCGTGCCGCCTTGTCCGGCTGGATCAACTGCTACTCGCCGCTCGACGAGCAGGAAGCGTTGGAGGACGCGGAGGCTGTGCTGGAGGAGGACATGCCCGCCCTGCTTGCCGAGGTGCGCCGCCTGCACGACGAGACAGCCCCGCTCACCGACTCCGAGCGCACCATGCTGCGCTACGCCCTCGACCTCGCCCAGGAGCAGATCTGGTCGGAAGGCGGGTTCACCGACGACGACCAGGCCGCCGTGGACTCGTTGCGTGCGCGCGTCGACGGGCAGACGCCGCCCGCCGCCGCCTCGTCCGGGGTTGTGGGTGGGCGTCAGGCGCCCGCACAGCCGCCCGGGGCCCCGGAGCCGCCACACACGCCCGCCGGGCCGTCACAGGGGCGTACAGGGGCCGCGGCGGATGCGGGCGGGCGGACCGGCTGACCCTCAGGTGCCGTTTCCCGCCGCACAGTTCGTTGCCAGACGGCCTCAGGGGCGCTCCAGGCCCGCCGGGTCCACCCGGACGCTCCTAGGCCGTCTACGGCCCGCCTGTGGCCTTCCGGTCCCGTCCCGAACCTGAAACCCACCCAAGGAGATCCGCATGACGCACACCCGAACCCACGTCTACGTCTCGTTCGCCAACCCCTACCTCGTCTGCGACCTCTGCCGACAGCCCGTACCCCGCTGGCACAACAACGACAAGTGCGGCTGCGACGAGACGTTCTGGAACGAGCCCTGCCAGCACACCGCCGGGATCACCAGCGTCTGCCCGTCCTGGTCCCCGGTCGACGGCTGCCTGTGCCAGGAAGTCCTCGGGAGTGTTGAGCACGGTGAGCCCCCGGCCGCTACGGAGGCGGCCCGGTGAGCAGCCACCGCCTCGACGTTCCCGAGCTGCACCGCAGACTCGACGCCCGCCGCCGAGACCTCGGCCTCACCTGGCGCGGTGTCGCCCGTCAGACCGGGCTCGCCATCTCGACGTTCACCCGCATCGGCAAGGGCCGCACGGTCGAGGCTGACGCGCTCGTGACCCTGCTGGTGTGGCTCGACCTCGACAGTGAGATCGCTGTGCTCGTCGAGCCCGGCCAGCCCAAGATCCCCTGCCCTGGCTGCCGTCGCATGTTCGAGCCGAAAGTCGACGGCACCGTCCGCGCACACGGCTGCGAGCCCGCCACCCAGCCTGCCGTGTCTGCGGCCCCGACCACCAAGGACACCCCATGAACACCGCCGACGAACTCCGGGCCGCAGCAGCCATCTTGCGGCAGATGCGATTCCCCGCGGCCATGACCGCCACCTCCAGCACCGCCGCGCTGATAGGGGCCCGGCTGCCGCTCGCCGAACTCCTGGAGTCCGCGGCCGAGCTGCACGAGGCCAACCCGCCCCACCGTGGCGTGCCGCGCCCCGGCTGCCAGTGGTGCGCGGACGAGGACTGGCCGTGCGCCGACACACGAGCCGCGCTGGCTGTGGCGCGCGCCCTCACACCACCCCGCACCTGACGAAAGGACCCCAACCATGACCCTCGCCGAACTCCGAGCCGAACTCGACGCCCTCAACCTCCCCGACGACACGATCGTCGTCCTCGCCAAGGACGCGGAAGGCAACGGCTTCAGCCCGCTCTCCGTCATGGACGGCGCCCTCTACGAGGCGCACAGCTCCTTCTCCGGCGACTGGTACGCGACCGACCAGATGCGCGCGCAGAACCCCGAGAACGACTGGGACCAGGCGCCCAACGGCACGGTCCCCGCCGTCTTCCTCTGGCCCACCAACTGACCGACGCCCGCTGTCAGTGCCCACCACTACCGTCCCAACACACCACAAACCAGGAGGAAAACGACCATGACCGGCTTCAACCCCGTCAAGACCCCCACCACCGACTACCCCCACCCCGTCGGCACGACCATGCGCGGCTCCATGGGATCGCTGTCCACCGTCATCGACCGTGACGGCTTCGCCTTCCTCGCCTGCTGCACCGAGCACGAGGCGCAGGGCAAGGCGTCCGGCTACTACGTGCAATCCGAGGACGGCCGCGTGCTGGACCGATCGGTGCCCGAGCCCGAGGCCGACGGCTACGAGTGCCCGCACATCCCGGGCCGACTGCTCGCCTGACCCCCCGCCCCCGCCCGGCTGCCTGCTTCCCCGGCAGGCAGCCGGCCCCCGCCCAGCCCGACCACCAGGAGCACACGTGACCGACCAGACCGCCCGCCCGTTCCGCGACGAGCCCACCGACGTCCTCCACACCGCCCTCGACCTCGCCATCACCCACGCCGACCAAGCCGCCCGCTTCCGGCCCGCGCAGCAGGGAGACGAACTGCCCTCCGTCGTAGGCCTCTTCCGCACCGAACTCCAGCAGCGAGGGGAACTGTGACCATGAACAGCCAGACCCTTCCGCCGCCGCAGGGCCCGGAGTACACGCCCTGCGGGTGCGGGCACATCGAGCCGGAGCACGAGCTGAATGCAGGCGAGTGCCGCTCGTGCGACTGCTCGGCGTACCGGCCTGCCGTCTCGTCGTGTGTCCCGGCCGCCACACCCGACGACGCGCCTGTGGACCCCAGCCTCCGCGACCGGATCGCCGAGGCGCTGCGGCCCGGAAGCCGTGACCGCAGTGGCTGCTACCCCGAGGGCCTCATGCGCGACGTGGACGCGGTCCTGGCCGTGCTGCCAGCCGCCACCAGCCAGGCCGCGATCCTGAACGCCGCCACACCCGACGACGAGCCCCAGTTCGGCGTACCCGGATGCACCTGCCGCCCCTTCACCCGCCAGGAGACCCCACCCCGATACCTCGACCAGCCGGGCGACACCGTCGACATGATCACCGACTGCCCCCACCATGCGCGCGCCGGGTCTGTGGACCCCGCCAGCCTCCGCGACCGGATCGCCGCCGTGCTCCGCGAGCACGGCATGGTGCACCTCGGCGACCAGGTCCCGGCTGACGAGTACGACTGCTGCGCCGACGCGGTCCTGGCCGTGCTGCCAGCCACCGACCGGGCCGCCGCTTTGCTGGACGACGACGAGGGCGACGAGCTCGTGTGCGTCGACCTGTGCGGGAGCTGCGACGCCTGCGGGATGGAGCCCTTCGGGACGCCCGCCGAAGGATGGCGGGAGGCCGCACGGTTCCTGCGGCGCACTGCCCGCGCGTCCGGCGACCGCCAAGGCGCGTTGCACGGGGCCCGGATGATCGAGGCCGAGCTGCGCCGCATGGCCGACGAGACACCCCAGCCCGCACCGGCCGCCAGTGGCCCCGACCTTGCACGCCTCCTCGCCACCCACACCGACAGCCTCGCCGCCACCATCGAAGGCTTCACCGGAATCGCGGCCGGCTCACTCCAGCCCGGCCTGAAGCGCACCCTGGACTTCCTCAAGCTGTACAAGGAGCAGCTGCTCACAGGGCACTGGACGCCTGAGATGCGCCGCCTCCTGGACCAGCTGGCCGCCGGGGCGCAGCAGCAGACCGACACCGAGACGCCCGAGGTGATGCTGGCCCGGCCCGCCGCATGGGCCAGCAAGCGCCAGGACGCGACCGTCGACCCGGCCAGGTGCCCCCGCTGCAAGGGCGACAACCAGGAGGCGTTCGCACTGTGCGCCACGTGCGACCAGCCCGCCCCAGTGCAGCCCGCGGCAGACGACACCGGCGACCGCATCGTCGGCCACCGCTCCCGACTCGGCATGTTCCTGTACTGCACCCGCCACACCGACGAACTCGGCGCCTCCGGCATCCCGATCACATCCGACGACCTGCCAGACGGTGGCCTGTGCGCCAAGTGCGGCACGGACCTCCTGATCCCACAGGAGCCCCGCCCGTGACCCGCTGGAAGCCCCCACACCCCGCACGCAGCACCCCACCGCCCGCCCACTGCCCCAACGGGCGCCCCTACCGCACCGCAGCCCTCGCCGCAGCCGCACTCATCCCCGGCTACGGCAACCCCCACCTCACCCCGACCGCCTGCCAGTGCTGCCGCGGTTGGCATAACCAACCACCCAAGGAGCATCCGTGACCTGCCCCGACGATGACGTCCTCGACTACTGGGCGCACGACGACCACACCACCCGCCACTTCTGGGCGGCCCTCGCCGACGACACCGGCGGGGAGCCGGCGCCGATGCCGCCCGAACCCTGCGACACCGGCACACCCGTCGACTGGGCTGTTCGCGAACAACGCCTCCGCATCGCGCTCGGCATCAGCACCTGCGGCTGGCTCGACCTGCTCGGCCAGAACACCACCGGCCGGCCCATCACCGACATCCACCCGGACGGAGGAGTCCTGTGACCCGCCCGACCCCGCCACCCCGGCAGCCCGTCACCGCCTGGACGCTGCAAGTCCTCCACCTCTGCTACCGCGGCGAGAAGATCGAAGACGTCCTCGAGCGGGCGATTCGGATGCTCGCCACCGCCGACGGCAAAGTCGACACCGGCGGACGCATCAAAAACGGGCGGCACCTGTGAAAGACCTGACCCGCCGACAGCGGCAGGTACTCGCCCTGGCCGCGAACGGCAACACCAACGAGCAGATCGGCGCCTGGCTCGGCATCAGCCCCTGCACCGTGAAAGACATCCTCGGCTACGCCTACCGCACATTGGGCGCCACCGACCGCGCGCAAGCCGTCGCCATCGCCCTCGCCATCGGCGAACTCGGCGTGCATGAGATCCACATCCCCGACCAGCAGAGAGAAACCGCCGCATGACCGACAAGACCCAGCAGCAGAAGCGGCCAGCCACACCCGAGGAAGACATCGAGGTGCTGTACGGCCGCGTCGCCAAACTCAACGACGCCGTGTCCGCGCTCCTCAACCCCAACTGGGGCGCCAGCATGGGCATCCTCCCCGAGGAGCACCCGCTGTACCCGGCGGCGCTGGAGCCACTGCCGAGCCGCGTCGCGAAGCCGTTCGATCCGGCGCAGGAGGAGCAGGGCGCGCCCGTCGACTGGCAGGCCATCGCCAAGCAGCGCGAGAGGGAGTTGAAGAAGATCGGCGAGGCCCGCCACTTGGCCGAAGCCGCCGTCGCCCGCGTCCGCAAGGTGATCGCCGAACGCCGTACCGAAGTCGCCGACCGCGAAACCGACGGCATGCTCCCCTTCGGCACCCCCGGCGCCTCCTGGTGCGACGCCGTCACCGTCACCTGCGACCGCATCGACGACGCCCTCCGCATCCACCCCGAGCCCGTCGGCATCCCCTGCCCGCCCGACCAGTCGGAGCCCGCCCCGTGATCCACCAGGCCGCACCCCGCCCCGTCACCGACTGCCAGGCCAGCATCCGCGGGCACTGCCTCGCCGCCGCAGCAGGCCAGGACGTGTGCGCCATCCAGGACGGCGAGTGCGTGTACGGGCCGCCCGACCCCGCACCGGCCAGACACGACAGCGGGCCGAGCGTGCGGGAATGCGCCGAGGCGGACGCCCGCTGGTGGGGTGGCGAAAAGACTGGCGAATAGCGAAGCGCCCCGCTCCGGACTCCGGGCGGGGCGCTTCGTCATGTCATCAGCCCTGGTTCTCCTGCTCCCGCATGAACTCGGCAACGATTGCCGTATGGCGGCGCATTGCCGCCCGCAGCTGGTTCCGCTGAAACTTCTCCCGACCTGCCTCCACCACCTGTTCCCATCCTTCGCGGCCGTCAGTCAGCCGCTCAGCGATCAAGAACTCGATGATGTCCTCCAGGCTCGGCCGGAACCGCTTCCCGCCCACCGGGAAGTGCAGCTTCTCCAGTGGCCGCTTCTCGTCGCCCGCCCGGTTGAGAGCATCCAGCGCCGGCGACTCGCCGTGCACCTGCAAGTGGGCGCTCGTGTACTTGTCCTTCTCACGCTCATAGTCGAAATGGCAGAGGCAAGTCTCCAGATCTTCGTCCGAGAAAATGCCGCAATACGACTTATGGACTGTCAGGTATTTGGCCTCGTCGTCAAGGTGAACCTGGTAGCTCAGATTCATCCACAGTCGCGGCTTCTTGCTGTCGATCCGCACAGGGAAACCCGTCGGCTGCGTCAGATTCTGCCGAGACAGCCCGCTACCAACGGTGAAAACCGGGATACTGTCGAACGGGCGCTGAACCGCCTTGATGCGCACGTCACGACAGATCGTCGTGTTGAGCACGTTCTGCAGTTCCTGGGCGAAGTCGTAGGCCAATCGTCCCAGGTCAGAGGTCAACCGTGCCGCCAATCGACACCCACAGGGCGTGAGCTTGCGCCGACGAGAAGTCACGCTGGCGAGCCTGCTGCTCAAGCTCCGCATAGGTCAGACCAAGCTCATCCAGAGCCTGCTCCGCCGCAGCCCGAAACTCCTCAGCAGACACAACGATCACAGTCTCATCATCATGATCAGTAACCCATTGCTCCATGACACTCACAGCTATCCCCCCAGACGGCGCTTAACGTAGCCAGTGTCGTTCATGGGTCTGACAGCGTGGCTCAACCACAGCCAGCACCGCTATAGGTATGCCCCGATTGGTCGAACAATTACCAACCCTGGAGTGACAGGCAGCACTCCCCGACGACAAACAGACAGCCTCCGACCCAGTCGGTCGGGGGCTGCCCGCTTCTTCTAAGCCGCCTCCTCCACCTCCGGAGGCCGCTTCCCGTTCAGCACCTGCCGGATCCAGCTGGGCGTGAGCCGCATCCGCGCCGCCAACTGCTCCACCGTGACCCCTCGCCGGTACGCTGCGCGGACCGCCCCATCCCGGCGATCGATGTTCCGCTGCCGCGCATCCCGGCCCGCAACCGTCCGGTGCAGGAACGCCGCCCACTGCAACAGCAGTTGGCCGGTGATGTCGCTCAACCTGCCCGCCATGCAAGTCCCCCAATTGTTGAACGCCACCCCGCTCGTAGGTCACCGTCAGGGCAGTGCCGCAGCTCCGCAAGGGCGCATGCGAGAAAGCCCCACCCGTGCACGACGGATGGGGCTGAAGGGGTTGTAGCTGCCTAGATCTTCCGAACAAATGCGCGCTCGCCGTTGTGGAAGTGGACTGTCACGCCGGGGTCCTGCTCGCCCTCCCGCGCCGACCACACGTCGATCCGCTCGGTGTCCGCCGGCTCTGCCGCCCCGATCACCCCGGCCAGCCACGCGTCCGGGGCGGCACCAAGCGGGGCTTCCGTGTACGCGGGCGGACCGCTCTCCACGGCCGGCGTCGCGGGCTCATGCTTCGCCCCGTCAGCGAGTTGGCCTATCACCTGCCAGCGCAAGTCCCGCCCACCCGCCGACACGGCCAACGCGAACGGATACTTGCCGCCCTCCACAGCCTTCGCACCCTGCACACCAGGCGTTCGTTGCAGGACGTCGACCAGGAAATCGCGGTACTCAAGGGGGCGCATACGGGGTCAAATCCTTTCGGTGGTGGGCCCGGCCAGCCTAGTGGTTGGCCGGGCGTGGGGATGGGCTCAGGGCGCGGTCAGGTGACGACGGGATTCTGCCGCCACGAGTCAGCTACCAAGGCAGCCATCAGGGCGGCCACCTGATCGTCAGTCATGGCTTCTCGCAGTGCGATGGCGACCTCTTCGGGTCGGTTTGCTCGCAGAAAGAGCCACCCGTTTCCAGCAGACGGCTCAGGCGCGACTCGATGTCCATGGCCATGCTGGAGGATCCCGAATTCCGCGAGTTTTCCGCAGGCTCTCTTCACCGTCTCTCTGCTAACACCAAACTCGACGGCGTATGCCGTATGGGAGACCTTTGTTCCCGGCGGCAGTTCACCAGACTCGATTCTGCTGCGGATCAGCTCGGCGACGCGCATGTAGTGCTTGTTGGACTCTTCATGTGGTAGCAGTTCGGTTCTGGCGGCACGGGCTTGTTCAATGCGTTGGATTGCCTGGGGTGCGTGGGGATTGTCTCTGACGTTGAACCGGGGGCGTTCCTTGGCTATGGCGTCGATCTCGGCAAGTTCGGCGTCCAGTCGATTGCCGAACCATTCGTCTGTGCGCTTCGTCGCCAGCTTCCACCATGTGTCGTATGCGTTGCGAGCGTGCTGCTCGGCGCGGGCGTCGGGGTCGAAAGCGATCCCGACGTAAAGCAGGCAGCCGTCGGCTGCGAAGTATCGATAGAGGGCGGTACGCCCGTGAAGTGCTATGACCCCTCCTTGATGGATGGGATGATCGTGTACACGGGGCCCGCTCACCTCATCTGAGCGGGCCCCGCCGCTTCCGTTCGCTACCTTGCGTCCGGAACATCGATCTCCTTGGTTGGTGGATAGATGTCCTCCCAGTGCTCGATGGGGCCATCCTGGTCATGGAACGTGACGTTCGTGACCAGCACGGCAACGGCGACGTGATCTGGTGCACTGATACCCAGGGCGTCGAGTTCATCTTGTGACGCCTGGCGCGCTCGCGCTCGCCGCTGGCCTCGGATGATCTCGTTTCCGGTGCGCTCGGTGTAGATCTGCTGCCAGAACTTCGGGAGTGGGCCGTCTTCGCTCACCTCGGGTACGGCGATCGTGGCGCGCGGATGAATGATCGACACACCGACAGACGTGGGTTTGCCGTCCTGCCGGAACGTGCGAATGCGGATGATCACTTCTTCGCCGGGGTCGATGTCGAGCGCCCTGCAGACCCGGATGTCGCGACAGGAGCGGCGCATGGCTCGGTGCCCCGTGGAGTCTTCCCCGGGCCCGTACCGCCTACCGTTGCGCGCCATCCGGTCGAGTCGGTCGACGCCGCTGACGACGACAGGCAGGTCAGCCACGACCGTGCCGGCGCCAGCCCTTGTTGTGATGAGGCCCTCGGTCTTCAGCAAGTTGAAGGCTCTGGCGGCCGTGTTCCGGGCGACGCCGTGAATCTGAGCTAGCTCGTTCACGGTGGGCAGCTGGTCGCCCGGCCTCAGGTCGCCGTCGGTGATGCTCTGCCGGTACTCGGCGGCGATGTCCGCGTACCCCTTTCGGTTTTCCATGTAGCTCCCTCTGTCGCGGGCACGGTTCCTGTTCATGTAGAACGTACCATCTTGCGGGGGGTAGAACGTACCCTCAGACTCGTGGTACGTTCTACCCGTGCTCGACGGGGCGCCGCGAAAGCGGACCTCTCGGGTGCGCCCTGAACGCGAAAAAGCCCCTGGTCGGGCCTTCCACAACGCCGACCAAGGGGCAACGGAGCTACCTGCGATAACAGGAGACCGCCATGGCCAATCATGCCACCAGTCCGGGCACGGCACGCCCCGAAGCCATCGCCACCGTCAGCCCGTTCCCGGCGATCGCGCCGGGCCACCACCTCGCCCCAGTGGCGATCGGCGCCCCCGGCTCCGAGCAGAAGATCGTGTTCGTTCCATGCCCGGACTGGTGCGCGACGAACCACGTCTCCAACTGGGTGCACTTCCTGGAGGACGTCGACCACACGGGCGATGAGTTCGCCGTACACGTCCCCTCGTTTTTCAACGAGGGCAAGCCGGTCTACAGCCTGACCGCGGCGGTCGGCAGCGACTCGATGTCGACCGACCCGCGGATGCGTGCAGCGCACGTCATCGTGGGCGACGAGGGCAGCGTCGACGCCTACCTCACGCCGGACATGGCGCGGACCACGGCAAACGACCTGCGCAAGCTGGCCGACAAGCTCGACGAGGCCGCCCGCACCGCCCGCCTGCACAACCAGCACGTAGAGGCGGTGGCCTGATGACCACCGCGATGTCGGCCGCCGACATTGCAGCCCATGAGGCTGCGTCCTACGTCCGCCGCCCCCGCAAGGTTCTCGCCACCTCCCCGGCCGGCCACCCGCGCGGCAGTCGGCCGGCGGAGGAGCTGGCCCGCCAGTTCCGCGACCACGGTGTCCCGGCAACCGTCGTGCAGGACATTCGCACCGACCGGTTCCTCATCGTCGAGGAGGCCGGGTCGTGACCTCCCACATTTCCAACGTCTACCGGCTGCGTTGGCAGCGGGATGCGCATCGGGCGCTCGGGGAGTTCCTCAAGGTCGCCGACCTGCCCGCCCTCGCGTGGAGGATCGCGACTTCGGGTGCGCTGGTCGGGGATGTCGACTCGCTGACGTTGACCGCGGGCGAGCAGCGGGCCGCGTTCGACGCGTGGGTGCGCCGGCTGGACGCGATGGTGTGGCCGGAGCGCACCGACGTGGATGGCACCGTGCACCTGCACGCGAAGTTCGCGTGGGCCCGCAACGACGAGGTCCGCGGCGCGATCCGCGCGGCGATCGCCCCGCCGATCGACGAGGTCACCCCCTAAGCCGCCGCGTCGGCGGAGAAATCCGATCCCCCACGGCACCCGCCGACGCGGCACCCAACCCCCGTCCTACTCCCACCGAGGAACCGCCATGTCTATCCAGGACCGTGCCCGTCTGATCGACCAGTACCTGAAGGCCGACGAGGAGCAGCGCCGCCTGATCCGCGACCAGGCCGCCGGTGTCGACGCCGTCACCCCGCTCGGGCCGCGACTCGTCGACGAACTCGACGGGCTCCGACTCCCCGCCGCCGCCTGATGGCCGTCCAGGACGTCCACTTCCACTGCCCGAAGTGCCATCCCGAACTGGTGGTGGGTGCCACGCCCGCCATTTGTGGCCGCACCATCCAGCACCTCGTGCTGGGTGCCGGCCGCGAACGCAAGTGCGCCAGCTGCAAGCAGAAGCGGCGCGACCACGAGCAGAGCCACCGCTGACCACCCGAATCCCTGAGAGGAGCCCGCCGTGCACGCCTATCTGATCACTGCGAAGCCTGGCCGGTGGCACCGTGCCGCCGTCTGGGCGGGCCGGTGGGCGCTGCGGGCCCTCGCCCTCACGGTGATGGTCGCCCTCGGGGCGGTCGTCTTCGTCGTCCGTTCCGCCCGGCCGGTCATCAACTACCTGGCCACCCGGGCCGCCTGGCTGGAGCTTTGGGCGGCATCGGTGACCGGGATCGGCCCGGTCGGCGCCGCGGTCGGCTCCGGGCTGACCGACGAGTTTGTTCGCGAATTCCACAAGGCGCGCACCGGCGCGCCCGCCTGAGAGAGGAGCCCGTCATGGGCCAGTTCATCGATCGCCTGATCGGTACGAAGGAGGCGCGCGCCAAGGTGCGTGCCGCGCAGCAGCACTTGGAGGAGGTGTCGGCCGGCATCACCGAGGAGACCGACGAATACCTCGCCGCGAACCAGGCCGTCATCGACGCCGAGGAGGCGCTGCCCCGCTGGCGCCGCGGACCGAGGTGAGGGACTGATGCCGATCACGTTCCGTAAGAGCTTCCGGATCCTGCCCGGCGTCCGCCTCAACATCAACCGGCGCTCCTGGTCGGTGACGGTCGGGCCGCGTAACGGGCCGAAGCGCACCTGGTCCAGCACCGGCCGCACCACCACCAGCGTCGACCTTCCCGGCCCCTTCGGTTACCGCTCCACGCGGTCGCGGCGCAGGACGGGGGAGTGACCGTGCGGATCATCGCCTTCCTCGCAGTCTTCGCGCCGTCCCTGGCCGTCGGCATCACCACGCTCGAGGTCGCCAAGTCCCTCGACTGGTCTAGGCCGTGGCCGCTCGTCGCAGGCGAGGCCGTCGCCGTCAGTGCGTTCATCGGCCTCAACTACCTGACCAGCATCCTGATCGCCCACCTCGCCGCACGCCGCGGCTGACCCTGGAAGGACACCGACTCCGATGACCGCCAGCCCGCCCCTGAACGGCCACAAGCGGCCGGCCATGCCCGTGCTCGGGGACTGGCAGCCGGTCGAGCCCGAGCCCGTCGAGGAACAGCGCAGCCCCCAGCCCGAACCGCCAGTCGCCGACGCCGAAGTTGCCCGTGCCAGGGCATGGGCCGAAGCCGAAGAACGCCGCGTCGCCGCTGAAGCAGCGAAGGAAGAACGCCGCATCAAGGCGGAGGCTGAGGCCGACGCCATCCGAGCGAAGGGCGAGGAGGAAGCACGCCGGCTGCGGCTCGCCAACGACCGGCAGGAGCGGAAGGCCCGCGAGGACGACGCCGCCAGCGACGCCCGCATCGCCGAGTCCCACCGCAAGCGCGACGAAGCCAACCGCGCCAGCAAAGAGGCAGCCGAGCAGGCCAAGCGCACCAGCGAGGAGCAGGCCGAGGCTGCGAAGGAAGTCGCGGAAGCCGACGAGAAGTGGCGCAAATATGCGATCCGCTTCGCGATCGTCTGCGCCATCGTCGCCCTGCCCGTCCAGATGAACGCGTTCTGGAACCGGGAAGCACCCTGGCTGATCGCCGCCCCGATCATGCTGGAAGGTGCCGCATGGGTCGTGCACCGCGGCGCTCGCGCAGCTGTCGCCAATGGCCGGCCGGTCTGGCACTACCGCACCATCGTCTGGCTGTTCGCCCTGATCGCCGCCGCGATCAACCTGTTCCACGGGATCGCCGAGTTCGACCTCGGAACCGCGATCGGCACCGCGTTCGCCTCGGTCGCCGGCCCCGGCGTGTGGGATCTTCACGAGCACGGCCGCATCCGCAAGCGCGACGGCGTGAAGACCCGCCGCGAGCGCAAGGCGCAGGAGAAGGCGGCCAAGGTGGAGGCCGCACGCAGGGCGTCGGAAGAGAAGCGGCGAGCCGCCGAGAACGAGGCCGCCGAGAAGGCCGCGGCGGAAGCCCGTAAGCGGCTCGCCGAGGACCGCGCCGAGCAGTTCCCGGACGTCTGGGACGAGGCCGTGAAGATCGCCGCCGCGGTCGGATCGACCACCGACGACGCCGCCGTGTGGGCGCGCGCCTACCGCAACATCAAGGGCTGCGACCCGGGCGAGTCCATCGAGTCCATCACCGCCCGCCGGGCCGCCGAGAAGCGCGTCGAAGCAGCCCTCACCGGCACACCCGTGAACACCCTCAGCAAGACCACGAACGCGCAGCGTGCGATCCAAGTGAAGGCGCCCCGGAAGACGTCCTCGTACAAGCCCGTTCCGCCCCGCCGGAAGAAGAACGACACCCCCAGGTTCCACCCCGCGGCGCGCGCCCTTGCAGCCGACGCCAAGCGCACCGCCAACGCCCGCCAGAAGGACGCGCCATGAGCATCGACCAGCACCCCGAACTCCCGCCCGACTGGGATCTCAGCAAGGTGATCGAGGGCAGCCTCGTCGTGCCCGACGACCTGTCCGGCGAGGACATCGCGCCCGGCGTCCTGCTCCCTTACGAGCCCTCCTACCCGGTGCTGCGGAAGACCGGCGGCGCGGCCATGGTCGTCGTGTCCAAGACGGCCCGGATGTGCGGGCTCACGGTCCGCTGGTTCGGTGCCGGGGCGAGCGCGGTGTCGTTCCTCGGCTGGCGGTACGTGCGCGCCCACGACCTTCAGGAAGTCCTCGGCGGCATGTCCAAGTCCGGCGACTGGAACAAGGTCGACATCGTGCGCAAACGCCGCTGGAAGTTCCTCGGCTGGGCAGGTGTCGCCACCGCAGGCCTCAACCTCGCCGGCTGGTGGGCGCTCGTGAAGTTCGGCGGGATGACCGCGCTCGACTGGTCGTGGAAGATCCCGCCCGCCCTCACCGCCGCCGCCGCTGTCGCCGCGGTCACCCTGTACGGCCGCTACCGGGTCAACCGCCCGGAGCTGGCCCCGCAGCAGATCATCGCCGACCAGGACAACCCCGAGTCCGACGAGCCGTTCCCGCTCGCCCTGGCCACGTCGCCGGGCATGGTCGAGGACTGCGTCTCGCGCGCTCTCGCCTGGGAAGGCATCGGCACCCGGGCCGTGCGCGCCCTCGGCTTCCGCGGCAAGTTCTGGGAGATCGACGTCATCCTCAAGGGATCCACCCCCGGCAAGGTCAACGCGGTCGCCGAGCAGCTGGACGCCCACTTCAACATCAAGCAGGGCGGCACGCTCATCGACCCCGACCCGGCCGAGTCCGCGCACCTCGTGCTCCGCCTCGTCACCGGCAACCCGTTCGAGGACATGGCCAAGCCCGCAGTGCACGCCCCGAACAGTCTCGACATCACCGACGCGCACAACTTCGGCCGCTGCATGGACGGCACGCCGCTGAACCTCGTCCTCGAGGGCCTGCGGATCCTCGTCATCGGCGTGTCCGGCGCCGCCAAAACCACCGGTGTCCTCCGCGACCTCGCCGAGATCATCACCGCCTGCCACAACGCCATCGCCCTCGACCTCGACCCCGTCAAAGACGGGCTGCGCGAGTTCGAAGGCGTCATGGCCGCCCCGCCCATCCGCGGCAACAAGGCCTGCGAGGAATGGCTCAGCCACCTGGTGAAGATGGCCAAGGCCCGCAACACCGTCCGCAACCGGCTCGACATGGGCGACACCTGGGTCGCCACCCGCAAACACCCGGCGATCTTCGTGTTCGTCGACGAGTTCATCTACCTCAGCCAGACAGCGAAGGAACTCTTCATCGAACTCCTGCGCCTGGCCAAGCAGTCCGGCATCTACCCCGTCGCCGCAGGCCAGGACGCCACCAGCGACAGCATGGGCGACGCCATCGCCGACACCTTCACCCTGCGCGTCATGCTCGCCTCCCGCTGGGACGACATCCGCGTCGTCTTCGGGCAGGGCTCCGCCGCCAAGGGCTTCCGCCCCGACCGGCTTGTGCCCGCCCAGAACAAGGACATCAAGAACGATGCGGGCCAGTCCTACATCAAGGGCCCCGGCCTGGACCGGCCGCTGCTGTACGGGTGGAACGAGCACAGCCGCGACGGCATCAAGCAGGCCGTCGCCGACCGCACCACGGCGGGCCGGCCGTCCTTCGACCGCGACACGTTGCAGGCCGCAGGACTGCTGCACCTGGCCGACGGGGGAGTCGAGCAGAAGCTGATCCCCGGCGACCGGCAGATCGTCGTCGACGCGATCGAGGTCATGGCCGACCTCAAAGTGGAGCGGATCCGGCCCGAGCCGCTCGCCGAAGCCCTCACCGACCTGAACCCCGACCTGTACGGCGACCTCACGACCGTCCAGCTGCGGAAGCTGCTGCGGGAGGCCGGGGTTGGCGCGCCGGTGCCGATCGGGGACATCGACGGGCTGACGAACCCGCGCGGCTACAAGCTCGAAGCCCTGACCGCTTTGACCTAGAACATCCACTGCTCGCGGGGTGCTCGCCACTGCTCGACCGCAGGTCACAGCCGCTCGACCAGGTGCTCGCCCAACTGCTCGCCGAAAACCCGAGCACCCAGCGAGCAGCACCCCGAGCGGCTCTGACCAGCAGCGGAGCACCCGCGAGCACCCGCCGAGCACCACGCAAACCATTACAAAACGATCGACCGCACGAGGAGACCCCGATCATGCCCGCGAAGCGCAAGCCGGCCCGCCGAACCACCGCTACGCGCCGCGGCAAGCCCGCAGCCCGCAAGCATCCCGCCAGCCGCGTCAAAGTCCCCCGCAAAGGTCCCCTGCACGCCCAGATCGGGGCGCGCATGGTCCTCTTCGCCGTCTCCAAGCTCGACAACCACGACGACGTCATCCGCTCCCGCAAAGACGCCGCAATCCTGCGCCTCACCCACGAAGGCTGCCCCACCTGCAAAGGCAACGGGCAGATCTTCACCAAAGGCAAGGACGGATCCTTCACCGGATCGAAGCCCTGCCCCGCAAAGCCCACCCGGCAGAAGGTGTCCCGTTGGGCGGTGTACAAGGCGTCCCGGTTCGGCGCCGACCAGCGCACCGGCCTCGTCGGCTGGACCTGCCCCTGCGGCAAGAAAGAGAAGCCCCGCTACCGGGACGCCAAGGAGGCCACCAAGGCGCTGCGTACCCACGAGCGGGCCAAGCACGGCGGCAAGACGGTCGGCGGCACCTGGTACGGGCAGGCCACCGAAGCCGCCATCCAAACCGCACCCGAGAAGCCGGCGCCCGCCAAGAAGACCGCGGCCAGGACCCGGACCCCCAAAGCGCACGACCTCAGCAAGTACGAAGTACGCCGCGAACCCGCCCCATACAACCCAGCTGACCCGGCGATGGAACACCGCCGCAAGCCCGGCAGCAGCAACCCCGATGAAAAGAACCAGCACTCCGGGCTCACCGACTTCGAGTGGGTCACGCAAGACAAAGAGCGCAACGTCCTGCCCGGCGAATGCCCGCGTTGCAAAGGCACCAGCATGATCTTCGCCCTCAATGCCGACGCCAAAGCCGACTACGACCGGCAGATCGTCATCCACTGCCCCAACAAGTCCTGCAGCGGCGGCCGAGTAGCCGCCTGACCACCCCGGAAGGAACCCGACCCGTGTACGACCTGCCCGAGCCGCCCGCCGCACCCGCCACCGGGCAGGCCCACATCGACGACAACGCCCGCAAGCTGCTCGCTGCCGTCGAGGAGGCGATGCAGACACCCGCCTCCTACCGCGACACCACCCCCGTGCCGCGCTACGGCCCCACCCCGCCCGTGCAGCAGCCCGGCATCCCGGCGATGTCGGAGCGCGCCACCGACGCCAGCGTCATGATGATCGCCGGAGGGTTCCTCAGTCTCTGCCTCGGCGCAGCCGCCTCTGCCGTCCTGTACTTCTCCGGCACCGCCAACGAGACCGTCGTCATCGCCATCTGCGCCGGACCGCCCGCCACGTTCCTCGCCCTGAAGAGCCTTGTGAAGGGCGTGAAGAAGGCCGCCATGCCAGAGATCCACAACCACACCTACAACGGCACCGTCCACCAACGCCACACCCACAGCAGCACCCGCGGCGTCTGGGTCAAGACAAACAACCAGCAGTAGCGAGCAGCCTGAGCTGGGGGCCAAGGACTCCCGCCCGGCTCTCCAGCCTATTGGCAGGCCGAGGGACCCGGGCGGACTGCAACGCACCACCCACCACCACATAGGAGAGAGAGCATGACATTACAGACCATCGAGCATGTGACGGGCCGATCGCTCGTCGGGCCCGCGTTCTTCGAGCGGCTGTCCCGCCGCGTGGCCAAAACCAACGGCATGACCCCGGAAACCGCCGACGCGATCACCGACCAGGCTCTCGCGTACCTCGCCACCTCAGCTCAGAAGCCCGACGGTGCGCCGACGCTCTACATGAGCGCGGACGTGGACCCGGCATGGCACGAGTTCATGACGTTCACCGCCGCCTACGACCAGTTCTTCCGGCGGCCGGGATGGCACAAGGTCCACCACGCGCCCTGCGACGGTTGGGGAGGAGCCACCTATCCGGCGCCGCATGTCGCGATCCCGCCGACCGTGGACGCGATCCGCGCCGCCGGGTACCAGGTCGTCCCGGAACTGTGGACGGCGAAGGTGGACTGCGGTGACACGTGCGGCGACGACGGCAAGCCCGGCGACCCGCTGCCGTGCGGCGACCACGGCTGACCAAACCCACCCCAGATAGCCAGTGCGGGCCCGGTAGCGTTACCGGGCCCGCACCACCCAGCGAGAGAGAAACGTACCGATGGCGAAGAACCTGAACGGCCACGGCAGGGTCACCATCTTCCCGATGCTCCACGACTGGGAGACCGGATCCCGCTGCGTCCTCGCCTATACGACCGCCGACAACGGGTTGACGGCCGTCCTCGGCGTCGTCCCGGTCGAGGGCAATGTGCACGAACCTGGCGACCTATTCGCACTCGCCGCTCGGCACGGGTTCATCGGCGAGTGGAAAGGCAGCCACGAACAGCGGTGCGGCTGCTGGCTCGCCTGCACCGGTTCCGGGTCCCGGACGGTGCGGAAAGCCCGCACGATCGACACAGAGGTCGGGTGGGCGGTTGACATGGCGCGGGTCGTCGACCTCGACAGTGCGTACTACGGGCATCTTCGGGTGCACGCCGGCCGGATCACGCTCGACGATCCGGGGCTGATGGAGCAGGCGCGCGCGCTCATCGCGGACGAGTTGCTGGCCGTCTGACCGCTATCCCGACCCGCCCCCGCCCCGGCCGACGTCCTCGGTCGGGGTTTTCGGCTTGGGCACGGCACGCGCAAGCCACCGGCTGTCAACCGCATGCGGCACCATTAACCCAGCGTCACCAGCAGCCCCGCCCCGCACCGAGGAGCCGCCGTGCACGACCAACCCAGCCTTGACGGATACGAATGGCCCGTCTGCGTGACGCCCCGCTGTAAGCGGCAACTGTGGATCGCCGAAGCAGGACGGTGGGCCTGCCGGCCCTGCGAGGACGCAACCGCGACCCGAATCAGCGAACTCCCCGCCCTGTTCCGCCGACTCGACACCACCGCCATGCTCACGCGAGGCGCCCGTAACCCCGGAGCCGGAACCACGGGCAGCCGCACCCCGCCGATCCCGCCACGCCTGGACGTCCTCAACCTCGTCGGCCCCGGCGGGATAGCAGCCCGGCTGCGAGACATTGAGGATGCGTGGAGGTCGGCACTCAGCTGGACCATCGCCCCCTGGCGCGGCAACCCGGCTGAAGCGATCCCGCATCACGCCCGATTCCTCACCGACAACCTCCTCTGGGCATGCTCGTCATACGAGTCCGTCGGCCAGGACATCGCCGACCTGCGCCGCCTCCACGCGCAGTGCAAGGCACTCACCGAACAGAAACCCAAGACCGGACAGGTGAAGATCGGACTCTGCCCCGTCCAGATCGACGACCAGCCGTGCGGCACGCAACTCACCGCGAGCACCCGAAGCTTCAAAACGACCTGCCCCACATGCGACACCAGCTGGGAAGGCGAGCAGCAGTGGCGGGTACTGCGCAGGGCCCAGGAACAAGTCACCGCTGAAACCGCACAGACCGCCGCATAAACCGGCAGACACACAGAAGGCCCTTGACGAAACCAGCCACCGACTGTAATCGTGATGCTTGATCGTGGCACACGAGTCACATCACGACCCTCAAGCCCCCGCCGTGAGCAGTCCGGTGGGGGCTTTCGCACACCTGCGGGAGGTGACGTGGTCGCCTACCCCAACCCCGACGGCCTCGACATCCACATCGCCCAACTCGACGGCAACGACGACCTCGGCGACCTATGGGAAGCCGCACGCGCCGCCGGAGTGAAGCCCGGCACCATCCGCGTCTGGATGACCCGAGGAAAGATCGAACCCGTCCTCGACGGCGAAGCAGGCCAGTACTTCCACCTCCCCACCATTCGGCGAGCAGCAGTCGGCGGAGCCAAACACACACCCGCCGACCCAGCCGCCAACAGCCGCGGACCACACGCCCGCGCCGCCTGACCGTCCCGTCGCCCGAAACGCCCCCGTCACGGACGGCGGGACTTCCAACGCGCAAAATCGGAGGTTGGCCAAGTGTCGAATCTAGTCTTCAACGTTTCACTCGGCCGCATCGCCTATCTGGCCAGCCTCCCCGCCGCGAACGACGGGCTCGTCCTGATCGCCCTGGAAAGCAGCGGCCTGGAGACCGATGCCGTCCTGCGCGACAAGGACGACTTCGCCGCGGTCGTCTCCGGCACCACCAACGAGCAGACCACCGTAGGCCGCAAGCCGCTCACCGGCGTCACAGCCACCATTGACGACACCAACGACCGTGTCGCACTCGACGCCGACGACGTCACCTGGACCTCACCCACCGGCAACGCTGTAGGCGCGGTCGTGATCTGCTACGACCCGGACACCACCACGGGCACCGACGCCGACCTGATCCCGCTCACCAAGCACGATCTTTCGTGGACCCCGGACGGCAACAACTTCACTTTGACCATCTCAGACTTCGCGCGGTCCAGCTCCGCCGCATAGCACCCGACGGCCCGACGGCGGGAGCAGGAGGTCGCCGTGGCGAGCTTCACCGACGACTTCAACCGCGCCGACTCCACCGACCTGGGAGCCAACTGGGTTGAGGTGTCCGGCGACTGGTCGATCTCCTCCAACCAACTCAGCCCGGGTTCGGCAGGCGGCACGATCATCCTCCGCGCCGCCGGCGCCATGGACACCAGCGACAACTCGGCGCAGGCCACGATCGCCGCCACCACCGCGGCGAGCCACGGCATATGGTGCCGAGGCAACTCGAACATCACCAGCGGCTACCTGTGGCGCAACGACGGCACATCGTGGGACCTGTTTTCCGTCGTGGGCGGCTCCTTCAGCGTCATCGGCACCTACGTGGCTGCAGCCTCGCCGGGCGACGTCGCGAAAGTCCAGGCCGTCGGATCGACGATCAAGGGCTTCGTCAACGGGATCGAGCGGGTCAGCGTCACCGACACCAACGTCGCATCGGGCACGAGCGTAGGAATCCGCAGCGAGTCGACCAGCGCAATCCGATTCGACGACTTCACCGCCGCAGACATAACCGCCGGCGCGATCCTCGGCGTCGCAACCGCGGCAGAGACGGCTCAGCCGCTCACCGGATCCAAGGCGGCCACTCTCGGCACGGCCGCGGAGACGGCTGCTGCACAGCCCCTCACCGGCACCAAATCCGCGACGCTCACCCCGGCCGTCGAGCAGGACACCGCACAGACTCTCGCCGGAGCCAAGACGGGCACTCTCGGCATCGCGACTGCCGCAGAAGCCGCACAGCCTCTCGCAGGGCTCGTCACGGCAGCACTCGGCACAGCCGCAACCGTTGAGACAGCCCAGCCGCTGACAGGCGCCAAGAGCGCCACCCTCGCCCCGGCCGAGGAGACCAGCACCGCAAGGCCACTCGCCACAGCCGGCGCCGACGACGACATCGACGTCAGCGTCGGGGCGCCGTACAGCCGGTGGACAGTAAGCGAACCCAGCAGTCAACCCTGGCCCGTCGGCGTCCCGTACTGAGGAGGCGGACATGGAACTCCCCGCCACCAGCACCGAGTACGTGCACGCCGACGTCACCCCACCCGCTGGTATCGACATCACCGGCACCCCGCCGAAGCTCGCCATCCTCCCCGTCAGCAACCGCAACAACCCCGCCACGGGCGACTGGAAGACCGGGGCCTGGACCAACGGCACCACCGCCCGCATCCTCGTCGGACCCGACGGCGGCGCACTCACCCTGGCCAGAGGCGACTACCGGGTGTGGGTGTCCTTCGACCCGCCCGGCTCGGAGAACATCGTCCGCATGTCCGGCTACCTCGGCATCACCTAGACCGGCGCCACGGCCGGCCTTCACCGCCCGGCCTGAGCGTCACCTCAGGCGGCGGGCCAGTACGCCGCTGCCGAGCCGTCGCAGCCACAGCCCCCACGATCAGGCATGCGGCTGGCAGCAGCAGCCAATACAGGTGGGTCCACAGCGAGACCATCACCAAGAACACGCCGACCGCCACCACACCCACGGCGCCATCCGACTTCATCGACACCACCCCCAAGGCGGGACAGAGTAGCGACGCGGAGGCGGCCATGCCCAGACGCGGAAGCCATCGGGTGTGCTCGGTGCCCGGATGCCCAGAGTTCACGACGGCGGGCCGATGCGAAGAGCACCGTCGAGAAGCAGAGCAGCGACGCGGCAGCGCACGACAACGCGGGTACGGACGCGAGCACGAGCAGCGGTTCAGGCCAGCAGTCCTCGCCCGTGATCCGGTCTGCGTGCTGTGCAGGCAGCGCCCCAGCGTGCATGCCGACCACCACCCCCATAGCCGGCGGGAGCTCGCCGAGCAGGGCCTCGACCCCAACGACCCCAAGCACGGGCGTGGTCTGTGCGGGCCGTGCCATAGCAGCGAGACAGCCAAGGCTCAGCCCGGAGGATGGAACCAATGACCGGTAAACCCAGCCCCAAGCGGACCGAGGATCGTGAGGATCGCCAGGCTCCGGTCACCTTCAGTCCGTACCTCATGCGCCGTCACACCGAGCAGTTGGCCGGCTGGCTGCACGCCAACGGTGTCGACCCGGACGACGTGGCCATCGACCATCCGATCAGCGTCGTCGACGGTGTGATCCACTACCACGCCGCAGACCTGGACCGAAGTGGTGAGTCGACCGATGACAGCGAGGTCGACGAAGCGATCACGGTCGAGCGCACTGCGCGGTGCGTCGAGCCGGCTCCGGACCTCTCCCAGGCAGGCCCGCAAGCCAGTTGATGTCGCACTGTGTGACATCGGTGGCCCGGGAGCATGGCCAGACGATCTCCCGACGATCACAGCAAGCCCCTGACCTGCGCAAACGTGACGATCAGGAATCCAGACGGTTCGAAGTGATCAACGCGCAGGCCTCTGACCTGGGGGGATACTCCCCGTGACGATCTTCTGTCGGACCGCCGGGGAGGGCGCTCGATGCGTGTACGGGTCTGGGACGACCAAGATCACGGGGTGTGTGACCCAGCGTGACCTACGCGCCTGCCGCAACGGCGGGCGCCGACGTGCCGCAACGGCACATGGAGAGTGATCGCAATGGCAGGTATGGGACCCCCTCCCAAGCCGGCCGGGGAGCGACGCAGGCGCAACGCCACGATCGCCATGACCCGGCTGCCGGCAGGAGGACGGAAGGGTGACCCGCCCAAGTGGCCGCTGATCGATGACGTCGTCGCGACGACGCAGCGGGACATGGCTCGCCGTCAGGCCGACGAGTACGAACTCCAGCTGCTGGAGCCGGATCTACAGGGCCGTCAGCGGGCTGCGGTGCAGCGGAAGCTGGACGGGGCGCAGGCTGCGGCGACGGTGCTGGACAAGCAGATCGAGGCCACCGCCGCCCTGGAGGCGGAGCTGTGGCGGGATCTGTGGGCGACGCCTCAGGCGGCTGCGTGGGAGAGGCTGGGATGGACTCGTGAGGTCGCGCAGTACGTCCGCTGGAAGGTGAAGGCTGAGCTCGGTGATCTGGACGCCTCGAAGGAGGCTCGGCAGCTGGGTGACCGTCTGGGGCTGACGCCGCTGGCGCTGCTGCGGCTGCGCTGGGAGATTGCGCCGGACGAGGTGGCCGAGCAGAGGCAGGAGCGTTCGACGCAGGCGCGGAAGAAGACTGCCCGGCAACGGCTGCGGGTCGTCGACAGCGAAGCCGCCGGGGGGTCGTGATGGCGCAGCTGGTGAAGCTTGAGCCGGGCGACATCCTCGTACTGGCGAACGTCGGCGAGTGTCAGGCGGAAGCTATCCAGGAGCACTGGGAGTCGGTGCGCGAGGCGATCGGCGTCGAGCACATCCTCGTCTTCGAGGGTGACGTCGATCTGAGCAAGGTGTCTGCGGATGCCCTGGCGAGGCCCTGACCATCCGGGCGAGTTCCCTACGCTGGGGTGGCTGGTCGGGGAGTGGATTGAATCCCATTGCGTGATCCCGGACGGCGACGACATCGGCGAGCCGTACCTACTGACGGACGAGATGTGGACGTTCCTGGCCTGGCACTATCGGCTGCGTCCGGACGCCACCGAGGACGGCTGGCGTTCGGCCTGGCACTACAGGCGAAGCCAGCTGGTGCGCCCGCAGAAGTGGGGCAAGGGTCCGCTGACGTGCGCGATGGTGTGCGCGGAGGCGGAGGGCCCGGTGCGGTTTGCGGGCTGGGATGCGGACGGCGAGCCGGTGGGGCGGCGGTGGGAGACGCCGTGGATCCAGATTGCGGCGACTTCTGAAGATCAGACGGACAACGTGTACCGCGCGCTCGTTCCGATGATCAATGAGGGGCCGTTGGCGGACATCATCCCGGACACCGGGGAGACCCGCATCAACGTGCCGGGCGGCGGTCGCATCGAGCCGGTCACCAGCTCGGGCCGTGCCCGCCTGGGCCAGCGGATCACGTTCGCTGTGCAGGACGAGACGCACTCCTGGCTGGAGGCGAACGGCGGTTGGAGGCTCGCCGAGACCCAGCGCAGGAACCTGTCCGGCACGGGCGGGCGCGCGGTGGAGACGACGAACGCGTGGGATCCGTCCGAGCAGAGCGTGGCGCAGAGAACGGCGGAGGCATCCGTCCGGGACGTGTACCGCGATCACCGGATTCCGGCGCCGGCATCGCTGGCGAACAAGCGGGAGCGGCACAAGGCGCTGCGCGTCGCCTACGGCGATTCCTCCGTGCTCGTCGGCGGCTGGGTTGATCTGGACCGCATCGACGGCGAGCTGGTCGAGATTGCGGAGAAGGATCCCGCACAGGCGGAGCGCTTCTACCTGAACCGGATCGTGGCCGGTACGGGCGCGTACATCGACGGCGACCGGTGGGATCTACGGCTGGCGCTGCAAGAGGTTGAGCCGGGCGCTGCGGTGACGCTGGGCTTCGACGGTTCGGACATTGACGACTGGACCGGCATCCGCCTCGAGACCCTGGACGGCTACCAGTTCACCCCGGTCTATGGCCCGGACCGTCGGCCGACGGTGTGGAATCCGGCGGAGTGGGGCGGGCAGGTGCCGCGGCTGGAGGTCATGGCCGCGTTCGACGAGGTGTTCGCGACGTACCGCGTAGTGCGCGCCTACCTCGACCCTCCCTATTGGGAGACCGAGGCGGACACGCTGGCCGACCGGCATGGCGAGAAGGTCGTGGTGCGCTGGTACACGAACCGGATTGTGCAGATGCACGGTGCGGCCGAGCGGCTGGCGACGGACGTGACGAAGAAGGACTCGACGTTCTGGCACGACGGCTGCACGTGGGCGGGCCAGCACATCCGCAACGCCCGTAAGGCGGCGCGGCCTGCCGGGCGTTACCTGCTGAAGAAGGCGTCGGAGTCCCAGAAGATCGACATTGCGATGTGTTCGATTCTCGCCCACGAAGCCGCTGGCGACGCGATCGCCGCGGGCCTGGCCAAACCGAAGCGGCGCAGGGTCGCCGGGTTCTGACCGAGAGGGGGCGTGGATGCCTCAGCCTGCAGTTCAGTCCCCGGAGTGGTGGCGGGATCGCCTGTACAAGAAGCTGTGCGATCGGTCCAAGGAGACCGCGAAGTTCGACGAGTACTACGAGTGCGAGCATCCGCTGCCGTTCCTGCACGAGAAGGCCAGGGATCCGTTTCGGCGGCTGTTGAAGATGTCACGCGCCAATTACATGGAGCTTGTCGTCGACGCGCTGGTCGGGCGCCTGGAGGTGGCCGGGTTCCAGTCCGACAGTACGGGCAAGGCGGATGAGGCGGCGTGGGGGCTGTGGCAGGACAACAACCTGGACGGGGGCTCGTCTCTGGCGTTCCTGGAGGCGGCGATCCGGGGCGAGTCGTACCTGCTGGTGTCTCCTCCGGAGGGACGTCGCGCGGGCTGGCGGATCACGCCCGAGCACCCCACCCAGGTGATCACGGAGGCGGTGCCGGGCGAGCCGGGCGAGTTGGCTGCGGCACTGAAGTTGTGGGTGGACGACTGGACGGCGAGGCTGTGCGCCACGCTCTATCTGCCTGACCGGATCTACAAGTTCGAGGCGCCGGAGCCGAAGACGGGTGAGAACCCGAGGTGGGTGCGCCGAGAGGTGCGCGGCGAGGAGTGGGGCGGCAAGAACCTGCTGGGTGAGCTGCCGTTCGGGGTGCTGGCGAACCGGCCGCGGATGCTGAAGCCGGGCGCCAGCGAGTTGCGTTCGGTGACGGGTATCCAGGACCGGATCAACAAGACGATCACGGACCGGATGATGACGCAGGAGTTCGCGGCGTTCCCGCAGAAGTGGGTGACGGGGATGGAGATCCCCGTCGATGAGAAGACCGGCCAGGAGGTTCAGCCGTTCGATGTGGCGGTGAACCGAATCCTGATGGCCGAGGACCCGGGCGCTCACTTCGGGCAGTTCGCCGCCGCGGACTTGGGCGGCTACCTGAAGGGCAAGGAAGCCGACGTTCACGACATCGCCGCGATCACCTCGACGCCTCCGCACTACCTCCTCGGCTCGATGATCAACCTGTCGGCGGAGGCGCTGAAGGCGGCCGAAGCGGGCCTGATCCACAAGATCTACCAGCGGCGCCGGTTCCTCGAGGAAGGCCTGGAGCGCACGATGCGGCTGGCCGGGTTCGCCTCATCTCAGGCCCGCATCGTATGGAAGTCCCCGGAGTGGCGGACAGAGGGCGAACTGGTTGACGCGCTGGTCAAGATGGGGACGCTCGGGGTTCCGCGCGAGGTGCTGTGGGAGCGGTGGGGTGCTACGCCGCAGGAGATCGAACGCTGGCGGCGCCTGAGCGAGGACGCGCTGACCCGGGCGCTGGAGGGCGACCTGGCGGCCGAGTACGGGCCGAAACCCGAAACGGCTCCGGGCCAGCCTGAACAGGCGCCGCAGGCGGCCTACTGATGGCCGTCTCGCAGCGTGAGGCCGTTGATGTGGCGTTCGCCTATTACGCGGCTCAGGCACGCCTGGTGCGGCGGACCACGAATCGTGTGCAGCGGCTGTGGCGCACGCTCGACGCGGGCAATCTGTCCGGGTCGTGGCAGGCCCTGGTGGGGCCGGGGGTGATGGAGGCGGTGACGGCCGGGCAACTGGCCGCCGCCGCCCAGGCCGACCCCTACCTCGACGCGGTCGAGGCCGCGGACGGCGTCGAGGAAGAAGCGGACACCAGGGTGCGGGCAGCATCCTTCGCGGGGGTCGCCTCGGACGGCCGGGCGCTGGACACGCTGCTGTACCTGCCGGTCATCTCGACGAAGCAGGCGATCGGCGTGGGCGCCTCGGATGTGGACGCGATGATGCGCGGCCTCAACCAGCTGCTGCGCATGTCGGCGACACAGGTCGCGGACGCGGGCCGTACTGCGGTGGGTGCGGGCATCGCCGGCAGGCGCACGATCCAGGGCTACATCCGCATCGCTGCGGCCCCGTGCTGCGCCCGCTGCGCCATCCTCTCGGGCAAAGAGTTCGGCTGGAACCGCGGTTTTCAACGCCATCCCCGCTGCGACTGCATTCACATGCCGGCCACCCTGATCGCACGAGGCCGGGGCGGGCGGGGCCTGGTCCCGCCACGGCAGGGCCTGGTGACGAACGCCCAGGACTACTTCAACGGGCTGTCCCGCCGCGAGCAGGAGCGCATCTTCACTGTCGCCGGGGCGCGGGCGATCCGTGACGGAGCAGACATCACGTCGATCGTGAATGCCCGCCGCGGCATGGCCACCGCTTCGGCCTACGGAAGACAACTCCAGGTGACCCGTGAGGGCACGACGCGGCGTGGTGCGTTCTACCGCTCGGAACGGGCTCGTGCCATCGCCCGCGGGCAAGCCCCGGCGAACATCGGCCGCTCGTTCCGGCTGCGCACCCCCCGGCTGATGCCGGAAGAGATCTACCGGCTCGCTGGGAGCCGGGACGAGGCGATCGCCATGCTGCGCCGCTTCGGCTACCTGACCTGACCGCGCGCAACGCGCGGCCTGATCCCGCAACGGGAGCACCACATGTCCGAAACCGCAACCGAAACCACCGTGCCCGAAGGTGGCGCCGGCCCAGCCAGCCCTGCCGAACCGGCTGGGCCGCCTGAGGGTGGCGATGCCCCGCTCGGGCCAGCAGGGGAGAAGGCGCTCGACGAGTGGAAGCGGCGTGCCAAGGAAGCCGAGAAGGCCGGCCGCGCGCAGGCCGCCAGGCTCAAGGAGATCGAGGACCGGGACAAGACGGAGCTACAGAAGGCGTCGGAGCGAGCCGACGCGGCCGAGAAGCGTGTCGCCGCAATGGCTGACCGTGCCGTTCGTGCCGAGGTCCGGGCCCTGGCTGCTGCAACATTCGCCGACCCGTCCGATGCTGCGGCGTTCCTCAACCCGTCCGACTTCGTCGACGGCGACGGAGACGTCGACACCAAGGCGGTCGAGAAGGCGCTCGCCGACCTGCTGAAGCGCAAGCCCCACCTCGGCAAGGAAGCGGCACCCCCGTCCTTCGACGGCGGCGCGCGCACAACGGCGGCGGCACCTGCCGACATGAACGCCCTGATCCGCCAGAAGGCGGGCCTGGGCTGACCCATCTCCGGCGCGGCGAGGTCCGGCCGGCTGACGAGAAATGAGGAGGCCGGACCATGGCCTACAACAACCTGACCTCGCGGACGGACGCTGCGGCGCTCATCCCGGAAGAGGTCTCCAACGAGATGCTCGGCAAGGCGCTGGAGCAGTCCGCCGTCCTGTCGATGTTCCGGCGTGTGCCGGTGGGCCGGGCGCAGGTCCGGTTCCCGGTGCTGTCGGCGCTGCCGACCGCGTACTTCGTGTCGGGTGACACCGGTCTGAAGCAGACGACCGAGGTCAACTGGACGAACAAGTACCTCAACATCGAGGAGATCGCGGCGATCATGCCGGTCCCGGACAACGTCCTGGCCGACGTGGACGCCAACGTGTGGGACGAGGCTATGCCGCTGCTGACCGAGGCTTTCGGCCGCACGCTCGACGCGGCCGTCTACTTCGGCACCAACGCTCCCAGTTCCTGGCCGACGAACATCGCCTCCTCGGCGACGTCCGCCGGCAACAACGTGACCGCCAACTCGGCGGCCACCGCGGGCGCGTTCTTCGGTGACGTCGACAACGCCTACGAGAAGCTTGAGGCCGACGGCTACGACGCGACGGGCTTCGTCGGCGCGACCTCGGTGAAGACGCGGCTGCGGAAGTCGCGTGACAGTCAGGGCCGCAAGCTCGACGAGTCCCGCGTGGCCGGGAACCTGATGTCCCTGGACGGCCTGCCGATCATGTACCCGATGCGTGGTCTGTTCCCGACCGCATCCGGGTCGCCCACTCTGTTCATGGGCGACTGGTCGCAGTTCGTCGTGGGCGTCCGCCAGGACATCACGATGAAGGTGCTGACCGAGGCTGTCATCCAGGACAACACCGGGGCCATCGTCTACAACCTCGCTCAGCAGGACATGACCGCCATCCGCCTGACCTTCCGGGTCGGCTGGCAGGTCGCGAACACGATCAACAACGACCAGCCGACCGAGGCGAACCGCTACCCGGTCGCCCGCATCGACCTGCCGTAACCCGGCCCGCAGAAGAGGAGCACTCTCATGGCAGACACCGCCCCCTACGTGCGGGTCATCGAAGCGGACGTGCCCGCAGCGGCGACAGCCGCGAGCGACGACTCGGTCATCGCACAGGCACCGTTCGACTGCACGGTTACGGCTGTGCAGTACGTCCCGGAGGCCGCCATCACTGGCGCGGCCACCAACAATCGGACTGTCACCCTCGTGAACAAGGGGCAGGCAGGCTCTGGCAGTACCACGGTGGCGACGCTGACGTTCGACTCGGGCGTCGACGGAACCGCCAACGATGAGAAGACGATCACCCTGTCGGGTACCGCCGCGAACCTGGTGCTGGCCTCCGGCGACACCCTGCAGTGGCGGTCCATCGCGAACGGCACCGGGCTGGCCGACCCGGGCGGTCTGGTCCGCATCACCGTCTCTCGGAACTGAGGAGCAGTCCCATGACAGAGCGAAAGACCGCCGCCCCCAAGGATGCGGCACAGCAGGAAGCGCAGAAGACCATCGACAGGGCGGAGGAGCGCGGTCTCCTCGGCGTCGAGGTTGACCCCACTCCGAACGAGAACTACACGGTGGCGGGTGTGCTGGCCGGCGCCCCCACCCCGGAGACGGACCTGGACCACGCCCGCCAGGTCCGGCAGCAGCTCGACGACGACGCGCGCCAGCGCTGACGAGGGGAGGCGGCTGCCGTGGCTCTTCCCCCGTTCGCTACGGCGGCCGAACTCGACGCCGCCACCCAGTCCACGATTCCTGCGGCGACTGCTGATCTGGCGCTGGCTTCCGCGTCGGCGGTCATCCGCCGGTGGACGCGGCAGGACATCACCCGGGTCGCCGATGATGTGGTGACGCTGCGAGTGATCGATGAGTGCGAGCTGGTGCTGCCGCAGCGGCCGGTGGTGTCGGTTGCGCAGGTGAGGGTGAACAGTCTCGTACTCTCAGACTGGGTGCTGTCCGGTGACCGGCTCTTGCGCACGGGAGGCTGGCGGCACCTCCCCGGTACCACGACCTATCCGGACCCGGGCCTGGTGGAGGTTACGTACACCCACGGCTGGGATGAGATCCCGGGCGATGTGCGGGCCGTCTGTCTGGACCTCGCGGCCATGACCGTCACCAACCCGTCCGGGCTGCGAAGCGTGGCGATCGACGACTACTCCCGTACCTACGCCACGGAGACCCTTGGCGCCGGGACGCTGTCGACCGCGCACAAGGAGATGCTGACGCCCTACCGGCGACGCATCGGCACGGTGACGCTCCGGTGACCGCCCTGGAGGCAGCGCTGGCGGCTGGCCGTCGTGAGGCCGAGGCGCTGATGCGGGACATGGTGACGATCTACCGGCCGGGTCCGGACATCTTCGACCGGACCACCGGCGGCACGATTCCCGGTGCGTCCGAGGTCACCTTCTACACCGGCAAGGCGCGGGTGAAGCCGGATCAGCTCGCCGACTCCGAGGTGCAGGCCGGTGAGCGGGAAGTCGCGCTGCGCCAGTACAAGGTGACCGTTCCGTTCTCGACGCTTCTGCCGTCTTCGGGGGTTCGACCGCGGCCCGGGGATGTGGTGGATGTGACGGCGTCGCCGGATCCGCGGCTTGCGGGTCTCCGGCTGTGGGTGACGAGTGTGCAGTACTCGGGCACGGCCACGGCGTGGCGGATCATCGCGGAGGACCGGTCATGATCAATGCCAACACCAGGCAGCTCGACGAGCTCGCCAACGTGTTCCGCGTGAACGCGGTGCGGGCACAGGTGCAGGCGCGGGCAGTGGTGGCCCGTGGCGCCCTGAACGTCAAGAACGGCTGGCGGGCCAACGCGACCGCATCCGCCGGCCAACATGCGCGGCTGTACCCGTCCAGCATCAGCTACGACATGAAGCCGCATCCGACCGGGGCGTCCGCGGAGATCGGCCCGGACAAGGGCAGGCCGCAGGGCGCGCTGGGCAACCTGCTGGAGTTCGGCTCCGTGCACAATCCGCCGCACATGGACGGCGCCAGGGCGCTCGCGGCCGAGGCGGCGGCGTTCACCGCGCACGTGGCTGCGATCGGCGCGCAGATGGGGCGCGGATGACGACGCCGGCGGTGCTGCCCCACCGGGACGCGGTGCGTGCGGCTCTGGAGGCTGCGCAGCTTGTGGTGGGGCTTGGAGGCGCGCCTGATCCGGTGCCGTCGTCGGGGATGTATGTCGTCCTCTACTTCACGCCGGGCCAGTCCCTGCCGGAGTCGCTGGCTGATGCGCGCACGGACTTCGACAGCCTCTTCCAGGTCACGTGTGTGGGCCCGGATGAGGAGCGCTGTCTGTGGCTGGCTGACAAGGTCCGCACCGCGCTGTACGGGCCGCTGACCGTGGCCGGGCGGGTGGTGTGGCGGCCTGAGGAGCTCGGCGGGCCCCCGGTGCAGCGCGACGACGACGTATCCCCGCCGCTGTTCTACGTGCCGGTGCAGTACCGGCTCCAATCAACGTCCTAGGAGGAGAGCCCCGTGGCCACTCTCAGCACTCAGACCATCGTTGCCGCCGGGCTCGACCCGACCTATGCGGCAGCGGCCGGCGGCGGCGACAAAGTCGTCCCCGGTTCGACGACATTCCTGCACGTCATCAACGGCGGCGGCTCGCCGGTCACCGTCACGGTGGCGGCGCCCGGCAACTTCTACGCGGCTGTCGCGAACCCGGACTTGGCGGTCACGGTGGACGCCTCCGGCGAGAAGATGATCCCGATCCCTGCGACGCCGTTCGGTGACCCGGCCGACTCCGGCCTTGCGGCCGTCACCTACTCCGGCGTGACCAGCGTGACCGTCGCCGCCCTGCGCATCTGACCTTCCACCCTCAACCCAGCTCGCCCCGCCGCGTCGGGGCTTTCTTTATGCCCCGAAGGAGGCACTGCCGTGTCTGATGTGATCAACGACGGCAAGACCCGGGTTGCCTGGGTGACGACCATCGCCAACATCGCCGCCCCGACCACGGCCGAGCTGAACGCCGGCTTGGACTTCACCACCCGCATCACCCCGGACGGCCTGAACATCCCGGCGGAGACCGCCGACGTCGACAACTCCAGCCTCGCGTCGACGTTCACCACCAACCGGGCCGGCCGCCGCTCGTTCTCGCCCGAGGTGACGTTCAAGCGCGGCGACACCGCAGGCGACGACCTGCCGTGGACCACGCTCACCTACCAGACGATGGGCTACCTCGTCGTCCGCCGCGTCCTCGCCTACACGACCGCGTGGGCGGCGAGCCAGAAGGTGGAGGTGTACCCGGTGGAGTGCGGCGAGCGCAACAGCATCCCGCCCGCGCCGAACGAGGTCGCGAAGTTCACCAGCATGATGAAGCTCCGGGAAGAGCCGAACACCGCCGCGACGGTGGCATGATGCCGGACATCAAGGAGATCCTCGCGAAGGCCCGCCCGCGGGAGCACACGGTGCGGATCTGCCTTGCCGGGGACCTGGCGGCCGAGGTCGACCGCCTGGAAGCGGAACTGGCCAGCTATGCCGGATGGCAGCAGCAGTCGATTGCGGATCAGAACCCGGCGATCGAGGTCGCTGAGAAGATTGCCGCGGCGCGGGAGGCGATGCGTGAGGCGGAGGTGCCGTTCACGTTCCAGGCGCTTGGTGCGAAGGCGTGGTCGGATCTGGTGGCGCAGCATCCGAGCGAGAACGAGGGCGAGTCTTGGGATGACGAGAGCCTCGCTCCCGCGCTCGTGGCGGCCTCCGCCAAGGATCCAGTGATGACGCCCGAAGACGTGGCTGCCCTGTTCGAGCAGCTGAACATGGGGCAGCGGCAGGAGCTCATCAACGCGGCGTGGACTGTGAACGGGGAGGCCACGGCTGTCCCTTTCGCGCTGCACGCCTCCGCGATCCTCGCCTCCCGCACCGACGGGAAGTAGAGACCGCACGGGCGTGGAGCGTACCACGCAGCATCTTCCTGGGGCGGCCGTGGCCGCAGCCCGGCGAGCCGCTGTGGACGGACGAGGACCGGGAGTGGGCGCTCGCTCTCCACTACGTCGAGCAGGACGTGTGCCCGGACTGCCGCCAGCCGTGGGGTGAGGCCACCGACCCCACGAACGAGGGCGCGTGGACCGCGCATCTGGTGCGCTGCCACGCCTGCCACACCGCGGCCCGCACGGTGGGCCAGTTCGAGTCCAGCGGCGGCGACATGCGCGGCCTGCACGTCAACCTGAGCAAAGGGTGAGGTGAGCCGTGGCTGTCCGTACCGTCTCCGTCCTGCTCACCGCGGACATTGCTGCGTTCCGCGCCCGTATGGGGGAGGCGTCGCGGACGGCGAACCGCACCTCGGCGGACATCCGCACCGCCATGCGGAACGCGGGCCGCACCATGGTCAGCGTCGGCCAGAACCAGCGGCAGGCGCTGAAGATGGTGCAGGGCGCGTCGCTCGGCCTGGTGGCCGCGTTCGGGTTCGCGGTCGCCGCGTCCGCGAAGTTCGAGAAGGCCATGAGCAACGTGAAGGCGGTTACTCGGGCCAACGCTACGCAGATGGGGCAGCTGCGGGCTTCCGCGCTGGAGGCGGGCCGGACGACGGCGTTCTCCGCGGTGCAGGCTGCGGAGGCTCAGCATGAACTCGCCAAGGCTGGCGTGTCCGTATCGGACATTGCGGGCGGGGCGCTGAAGGGCGCCCTGAACCTGGCCGCTGCCGCGGAGATCAACGTCGCGGAGGGCGCGGAGATCGCGGCAAACGCCATGGTGGTGTTCGGGCTGAAGGGCAAGGACGTCGGACACGTTGCCGACGTGCTCGCCGCCGCGGCCAACAAGTCCACGACGGATGTGCACGCGATGGGCCTGTCGCTGCGGATGGCAGGCCAGGTCGCCTCGCAGACCGGGCTGTCCCTGGAGGACACCGTCGGCGCGCTCACCCTGTTCGCGGCGGAGGGCCTGAAGGGCTCGGACGCCGGTACGTCGTTCAAGGTGATGCTGCAGCGGCTGACCCCGCAGTCCAAAGAGGCTCAGGCCGCGATGGACAAGCTGGGCTTCACCGCCTACGACAGCCAGGGCAATTTCGTTGGCCTGCAGGAGACGTCCCGCCGCCTGAAGGAGTCGTTCTCCGGCCTCACCCCCGAGGCCCGCAACGCGGCCATGGGCGTGATCTTTGGCAGCGACGCCGTCCGGGCCGCGAACATCCTGTACAAGCACGGCGCGGAGGGTGTTCGCACCTACACGGACGCCGTCAATGATCAGGGCTATGCCCAGGCCGTGGCGATGACCCGCATGGACAACCTGATAGGTGACTTCAAGCTGCTGCGGGCGGCGCTGGAATCCGCGCTGATCGAGACGGGCTCGGCCGCGAACTCGGCGCTGCGGGACATGGTGCAGTGGGTCACCCGCCTCATCAACATCTACAACGGGCTGCCGCCGGGCCTGCAGCAGACCGTCGGTGTCATGACGGGCCTGGTCGGCGTGATCGGCCTGGCCGGGGCGTCGATGCTGCTCCTGCTGCCGCGGATCATGCTGGTGCGGCGCGAGCTGCAGGCGATGGGCGTCACTGCTGCGGTGGCGCGCACGCAGCTGATGCTGCTCGGCAAACTCGGGCTCACCATTGGCGTGCTCGCCGGGATCGGCTACGGCGTGAGCAAGATGGCCGACCAGTTCGCGGAGGCCCCGCCGAAGGTCGACGCGCTGACCCAGAGCATGAAGGAACTGGCTCAGACGGGCCAGACCAAGGGCGAGCTCACAGAGGCGTTCGGGAAGGATCTCGACGAGCTGGGCGAGTCCGTCGCCCGCATCGCGCACCCGAGTGTGCTCAAGAGGGTTAAGGACTTCTTCTCCACGTTCGACCCGTTCAGCAACACCGACCTGGACCGCTCCCGCAAGGACATCGAGGCCGTCGACCAGGCGCTCGCCCAGCTCGTCTCGTCCGGCAGCGCGAAGGAAGCGCAGTCGACGTTCAAGGCCCTGGCCGAGGTTGCCGAGGAACACGGGACGTCGACGGAGAAGTTCCTCACCCTGCTGCCCGGGTACGCCGAGGCTCTCGCGACCACGAACCAGACCGCCATGCTCACCGCCGAGGCGGAAGGCCAGCTCGGCGACGCCACGGCGACGACGGCCGATGAGATGGCCGACCAGCGCACCGCTGCGGAGAAGCTGTCGGAGGCCCTGGACGTCCTCAACGGGGCGGCCATCACTGCCGCCGAGGGCCAGATCGGCTTCGAGCAGTCGCTGGACGATCTCCGCGAGGCGGTGAAGGAGAACGGCACCACTCTCGACGTCACGACGGAGAAGGGCCGCGCGGTCAAGTCGGCGTTCCTCGACGCGGCCAAGTCGGCGCAGGACTACGCCCAGTCGGTCGCGGACCAGAAGGGCTCCGTCGAGGCCGGCAACGCGGTCCTGGAAACGAACATTGCAGCGCTGAAGCGGACGATGAAGCAGGTCGGGTTCACCGACAAGAAGATCGAGGAGCTGATCGGCACCTACGCGCAGCTCCCGCCGAAGACCGCGACAGAGGTGAAGGCCGAGACGGAAGGGGCGATGCGGGACCTCGAAGCGGTCCAGAAGAAGGTCAAGAACACCAAGGGCAAGACGGTCACGGTCTCTGCCCTGACGAAGGAGGGGCAGCGGCAGCTTGAAGCCCTCGGCTTCAAAATCAAGCGGACTAAGGGCAAGCGCGTCGAGATCACGGTTCCCACCGGCACCCAGCAGTCCGCCGTGCGCGCCCTGGCTGGCGCCATCGCTTCCCTCCGCGACAGAAGCATCCGCATCACCACCGAGTACCGCATCATTGGCAAACCTGGCGGCCCGCCGTCCGGCAGCTACTACGGCTCCACCGTCGGACGCTCCGCTCAGGGCGGGCCGGTGCGTCGCCGCTACGCCTCCGGCGGCATGGTGCTGGGCTTCCCCGACGGCGGGGCCGTGTTCGGGCCCGGAAGCTCCACCTCGGACAGCATCCCCACGCTTCTGTCTAACGGCGAGTACGTCATCAAGGCTGCGGCCGTCAGCAAGTACGGTCTGGCGATGTTCGACGCGCTCAACGCTATGCGCCTCGCCTCCGGTGGCGCGGTCGGACTTGCGAAGGGCGGCAAGGCCAAGAAGAAGACGCCGCAGTCCGTCCTCAACGCCCGACGCGAGGTCCCCGGCGACCTGGGCGCCCTGGGCCGGGCCCTCAACGACAGCGCGTCCGACATCCGCTCCGCATCCAATGCGCTGATCACGGATCTGAAGAAGCTCGGCAACGCCGGCTGGCACCTGGCCAAGCGGGTCGACGCCACCAGCCGGAAGCTGCAGGATCTCGCCAACCGGCGCGACAAGGTCAGCGAGAGGATCGCCGAGGCGAAGTCGTTCGCTCGCTCCACGACCGGGGACGTCAAAGATTTCCTCGGCGTCGAGGGCGGCGGCTCCGCAAAGTCCGTCATCAAGCAGATGCAGGACGAGCAGCAGACCGCCGGCAAGTTCAAGGCGGACATCGCCAACCTGCGCAAGCGCGGCCTCAACAAGACCCTGCTGGCGCAGGTCATCGCCGAAGGGCCGGAGGGGCAGCTCGCCCACACCCTGCTGTCCGCCACCCAGGGCGAGATGAAGCAGCTCAACGCCCTCGCAGGCAAGGGCTCCAAGCTCGCCAAATCCATCGGCAACCTGTCCGCTGATGCCCTCTACGACGCAGGCAAGAACGCCTCCAAAGGCTTCCTCGCCGGCCTGAAGGCTGAGGAGAAGGCCCTCCAGAAGCAGATGGACAAGCTGGGCCAGGACCTGATCAAGGCCATCAAGAAGGCCCTGAAAATCCACTCCCCGTCGGCTCGGGCCCGCGACGAGGTCGGCAAAATGTTCGGCCGCGGTGTCGCCCAGGGCGTCGCCCTGTCCACGCCCGGCGTGCAGGCTGCCGCGCACCGCATGTCCGCAGCAGCCATCAGCGCCGCCTACACGCGCCCCGCGGCCCCGGCCGCAGCAGCCGCAGGCGGAGGCCAGTTCAGCGGGAACCTCTACCTGGAGTCGGGCCAGTTCCTGGGTGCGGTGAAGGGCACCGTCGAGCCGCTGATCCGTGACTCCGAGCAGCGGCAGGCGTACCGGGCCAGGGTGGGGAGGCGCTGAATGGCGATCTCCTACGTGGGCGTGGGCGCCCTCTCGCAGGCGGCCACGTCCATCACCCCCGCCTACCCGGGCGGCACCGCGGCCGGGCAACTCGCCGCCCTCCAAGTCGTCTCCGGGCACCCGGACGACTCCGTGCCGTCGACACCGTCGGGCTGGACGCTGGCCGGCAGCTTCTCCGGCGGCGGCGGCACGTTCGGCTCCGGCACCGGTCCGCGACGGCTGACCTATTTCACGCGGGTACTGCTCGGCTCCGACGCCACACCCACCACCACGCTGCCCACCGGAACCGGCTCGGTCATCGCCGGCCGCATCCTCGCCTTCTCCCGGTCGGCCGGCACCGGCTGGCGGTGGGCATCCACGTTCGGCGAGGACACCAGCAGCGGCACCAGCTTCTCCGCCGCCTGCTCGCAGGCCCTGACCTGGGCGGCGAACGACTTTCAGCTGATCGGCTACGCGCTGCCGGTGTCGACGGCCTCCCTCACCAGCGAGGCCATCACAGCAACGGGCATCACCTTCGGGTCGGTCACCGAGCGGGCCGACGACCAGATCACCAGCGGCAACGCCGGACGGCTCGGCGCGGCAACCTGCACGGTGTCGTCCGGCTCCGGTACACAGGCGCCCACTGTCACGGCAACACTGGCCGCCTCCTCGATCGGCGTGGCCGGTGTGCTCCGGCTTCGCGAGGCGTCGGCCGCGATCAGCGCCACCGCGCAGACCGTGTCCCCGCCGAGGAACCTCGTATCGGTGACCGGGATGCTCGCCGAGAACATCGTCGCGGCCACCGTCTACCGGCTGGTCGGCACCGCCCGCACCGCGGTGCGGGCGGCCAGCGAGGTGAACGTCACCAGCCAGGACGCACTGCTTCGCGTGGATGCGGAGCAGCCGTTCGGGACGGCCGTCTCCTACACGGCCGAACTTGAGGACGCCAACGGTGTCGTGTGGACGGTCACCACCGCCAGCAGCATCACGTCCACGGTGACCGCCGACGTCATCTCGGACGCGATCCGCGGGGTTGGCGCGTCCGTCCGGATCGCGTCCTGGCCGGAGAAGCGCCGCGACCGCGACGCCACCCAGTTCAACGTCGGCGGCCGGATCGTCGTCGTCAGCCGACCCCGCTCTTCCCCCACGGCGACAGTGCTGGTGCGCACGGAAACCGCAGAGGCAGGGGACGCCCTTCAGGACGTCCTCGACGAGGCCACCGAAGGCGTCGTACTGATCCGCAAGCAGACGACGATGGTGGGCGTGGACAGCTACCTCGTGGTGCTGTCCGACTCCGAGGACCGCAACTGGTACGACGCGGTGCGCCGCTGGTCCCTCGACACCGTGGAAACCGAGCCGTGGCCGGACGTCCTGGAGGCCGCCGGATTCACCTTGCAGGACATCAGTGACAACTACACGTCCCTACAGGACATCGCCGACGACAACGCCACGCTTCTCGCCCTGGCCCTACGCGACTTCGGGGTGTGACGTGCTGGAGCTGTCCACTGCGGCGCTGGCTGTCGTGCAGCGCTCCTACGCCATACAGGTCCGCGCCGAATCCTGGCTGGACGGCGAACTCCTCGCCGACGGCATCCCCGTCGCGACCGGCACCGAGGAACGCGACCGCTCCCTGACCGTCCCGGAACGCATCACCCTGACCGTGCCGAGCCGGGACCGCGGCACCGACTGGGACCCCACCGACCCCGGCCACCCGCTGGCCGCCTACGGCCAGCAGCTACGCATCGACGTCGGCATCGGAGTCGGCGCAGGCAAAACCGAGTGGATCAACCGGGGCTGGTTCCCCATCGCCGGGTCCGACACGGACGGCGAAACGGTCAACGTGCAGTGCGAGGGCCTGCTCACGCTCATCGAGGAGGCCAAGTTTGTTGCGCCATTCCAGCCCAGCGGCACGCTCGCGTCGACCGTGCGATCTCTCGTGGAGCCGGCTCTCACGGTGCAGTTCGACGGAACCCTGACCGACCGCAACGTTCCGGTCGGCATGCAGTGGGACGAGGACCGGATGGCCGCCCTCAGCGAGGTGCTGGACGCCTGGCCGGCCGTCCCCAGGGTCACCGAGGACGGGTACCTGCTCATCGAGCCGATCACCGACACCGGGACGCCCGTCCTCGCGCTGACGGACGGCGTGGGCGGCACAGTGGTGCGCTGGCAGGGCAGCAACAGCCGCGACGGCGCATACACCGCGGTCGTGGCCCGCGGCGAGGACTCGGCGGGGAACCCGATCCAGGGCGTCGTGTACGACACCGACTCCCTCTCGCCGCTGCGCAACGCCGGACCGTTCAGCCCGCTGGCCGTGCCCTACTCCTACGACAGTCCGCTGCTCACCACAGTCACCCAGTGCCGTACCTCGGCCGCCGCCACGCTGAAGCGGCTGCGGCGGACCGCGTCCAGGCGGCTCGCGGTGACCATGGTGCCGCATCCCGGGCTGATGACCGGTGACGTGGTGTCCGTGACCGGCGCCGGGCTGACCAGCGCCCCGGCCATGATCGAAGCCCTGTCGATGCCGTACTCGCCCGGCGAGATGCAACTGACTTTGCGGGTGATCAATGCCTGACTTCCGTGACCTGAAGGGGTCCCTCACCGGCGGCGGGCCCTTGATCGGCTATGCCGATTCCACCGTGTCCAGCGGCGCGTGCGTCGCCACCGTCGCCGGCATTCAGATCACGGTCCGCGCCGTCGCCGGGCTTACGGTCGCGGTCGGCGACAAGCTGCTGATCCAACGGATCGGCAGCACCTACTGGGCCACCTCGGTCGCCGCCGCAGCCCCCGCGGTGCCGCCGCCCACACCGGTCGTCGCCGAGGGAAGACCGGACACGGGCGACCCGGCCCCCGCCCCCAAACCGACCGTGAAGACCGGCAGCCTGGTGTGCTCGCCGGTCGCCACCGCCTCCTACCGGGACGGCAAATGGCGCACTGACATCGGGCCCGTGTCCGACGCCGACACCTTCCAGGGCCGCTACGCCGGCAGCGCCTACGGCCGGAACACCGGGTGCGCCTTCTACGGATCCAAGCCCCGCTCCCTGTCCGGGGCCACGGTCACCAAGGCGACCATCCGGGTACGGCGCCTGACCGCCGGCGATTTCGCCGCCCGCACGGCCACACTGCGCCTGGTCACCCAGTCCACGCGTCCGGCCGGGGCGCCCACGTTGAACGAAACCACGACGGGCCCGAGTCTCGCCGTGAACGCCACGACCAATGCCTTCGTGATTCCCAACTCGTGGGCACAAGCTCTCGTGGATGGCACCCGCGGCGGCCTGGCCATCTCGATCTCCGCCGACTCGCCTTACATCAGACTGGCCGGCCGCGGATCCTGGTCGGCCGCCTGGACGCTCACCATCTACTGGCGGCGCAGCTCGTAACCCATCCGCCCCTCAAAGGCCCGCCCCGGCGGGCCTTTCGCATGCCCCGAAGGAGAGTGACGGGTGACGCAGACGACCACAAAGGGCATCCGATTCGCCGAGTCGAACGATCATGCCAGAATCTGGGAGCACACCCAGGCCCTCGCCCAGGACGCCGACGCGCTCATCGTCGGCAACGTCAACGTTCAGCGCTTCGACGCGTCCGGCACGTGGACGAAACCGGCCGGGGCGCTCCTGGTCGACGTCATGGTCGTGGGCGGCGGAGGAGGCGGGGGCGGAGTGCCCGACACGTCCTCCAGCCAAGCCTCAGCAGCGGCAGGCGGCGGAGGAGGCGGCTACGCGCGGCGCATCCTCGCCGCCGCATCGGTCGGCTCCACCGTCTCGGTCACCATCGGCGCAGGCGGTGCGGGCGGCACAGCGTCCGGGGCGACCGCCAACGCCGGCTCCAACGGCGGCAGCACCAGCTTCGGCAGCCACGCGGTGGCGGGCGGCGGGAACGGCGGCAGCCCGGGACTCCAGTCCGGTAGCACGCAGGCCACCGGCGGCGGCAGCCCGGGTATCGGCACGACCGGCGATCTGCTGCTGCGCGGCCACGACGGCGGCAACGGAGTCGTCATCTCTGCTGCTCCGGCCATGACCGGAACCGGGGGTGCGGGCGGTGTTCTCGGCTCGATGCGGCGTGGGCCGGCTGTGACCGCGTCGGCGGCCTCCGGTACGGCCGGGTATGCGCCCGGTGGTGGTGGCGGTGGCGCGGTCAGCGGCACCGGAACCGGCACCGCGCAGCCGGGCGGGGCCGGCGCGGATGGCGTCGTTGTTGTCGTCACGTATACGGCGTGACCCGTGACCAGCCCCGTCGAAGAGCAGCCTCCGCCGCCTGCTAATCCGCCGCCGCCGTTCACCACGGAGCGCCGCGACGCGTCGGTGACCGAGCAGTGGGATGTGCCGTCGCGCACTTACCGCCGTTACGAGTCCGGTGTGCTGGTCATTCAGCGGCCGTTCACCGACGCGGAGAACGCGTCCGCGAACCAGGCGCTCGCCGACGGCGCCCGCACGGTCAACAAGGCGACGCTGCTGCTGCGCGCCCGGACCGCGCTCGCCAGCAACGCCGCATACCTCGACAAGGTGAACGCCGGCACGGCGACGAACGCCGACCACATCGCCCAAGTGCCAGCGTTGACGCGGCAGATGCAGGGGCTGATCCGCCTCATCGTCGGCAGCGACCTCCTCGACCAGACCTGACCAGAAGGGGGCCGCATGGCGACTCCGATGACGGCTACGCAGGTCGTCACCCAGCTGAAGAAGTGGGGCATCCGCTACGTCGAGATCCCCGGCTGGGCCACCCACAACCGCAACACGGTCGGCGCCTGGGGGCCGGTTCACGGCTTCGTCTGGCATCACACCGGCGTGGATGTCAGTGATGCGGCAGGTTACGCGGCGGGCACCCTCTACAACGGGCTCGCCGGACTGCCGGGTCCGCTGTGCCAGTTCTCCATCGGCGCCGACGGCACCACGTATCTGGTGGGCTGGGGCCGCGCCAACCATGCCGGCGGCGGCGACCCCGCCGTCCTGGCGCACGTGATCAACGAGGACTACACGGGCCAGCTGCATCCCACGGTCGGCAACCGGGACGGCGTCGACGGCAACGCCCGCTTCTACGGCGTGGAAATCCAGTACTCGGGCAGTCACGAGATGACGGCCGCTCAGTACGCGGCGGCGCGTCGCCTGTCCGCAGCGATTCTGGACTTCCACGGCTGGTCGGAGAAGTCGGTTATCGCGCATGGCGAGTGGTCGTCCGACAAGTGGGATCCCGGCTACGCCCCCGGCAAGATCATGGCCATGCCCGGTGTCCGCGCCGACGTCCTGGCCACCCTCATCGCAGGCCCCCTCCAGGAGGACGACATGCCCACCGCTGCCGAGATCGCCGCCGAAGTGGCGAAGACGCTGCCGCAGGCGACGTGGCTGACGGACGGGTTCGTGAAGAACCCCAACCCGGCCACCGCCGGAGACAACCCGTACATCGCCCCCGCGACGGGCCTCAGGAACATCGAGATCGTCGTGCGTCGTACCGAGAAGGCGCTTGCCGAACTCCCGGCCGTCGAGCTCACCGACCAGCAGATCGCCACCCTCGCCGCTGCGGTCGCCGCAAATCCGGCGCTGGCCGAGCTGATCGCGGAGAAGGTCGCCGTCAAACTCGCCGAGAGGCTGGCCGAGTGATCCTCAACTTGACGCCACACCCGATCCGTCTTTACTCGAACGATCGAGAGGACGGCATCGACGACCTCGACTTGCACCTGCGCGAGGTCATCCCGCCGGAGCCGAAGCCCGCGCGGCTGGCCACGATCGAGCTCGGCACCCAGGCCGACGGGATCGAGCTCGTCGAGTACGGGCACGCCCACGACCTACCTCCCATGCGCCAGGACGTGCGGCTCGTCGTCTCCCTCGTCGTTGCACTGTCGCTCGTGACGCGCGGCCGTGACGACCTGCTCGTCCCTTACCGCGAGGTGCGGAACTCGGCTGGGACTGTCATCGGCTGCCGCCAACTGGCGCAGCCCGTCTGAGAAACGAGATCACCATGAAGATCAGCGGCATAGTCAAGTCCATCCTGTCCGGGCTCGCCGCAGGGTCCGCAGCCGCCGTGACCGCGGTACAGGACAACGTCATCACTACGGGCGAGGGCGTCACGATCGCGCTCGCCGTCCTCGGCGCCTGGGGCATCGTCTACGCCGTCCCCAACAGGCCGAAGACTGGGGCCTGAGTGCCGCGCCGTGTAGCCCGGCGGCTGGGTCGGGCACTCGGCCGGCGGGGGGCGTTCCTGCTGTGCTTCGGCACGGTGTGGGCGCTGATCGGCTACGGGCAGATCACCGCGCCGCAGCCCGACCAGCGAGGCCTGAAGCTGCTGCTGGACATCATGCCGTTGGACGCTTGGGGCTGGTGCTGGCTCACGGCCGGGCTGGTGGCGATCGTGTCGGCGTGGATGCGCCAGGGCTGGGACTGGCCCGGCTTCCTCGCTCTGCCGCTGATGGTGATGCCGTGGTTCTTCGCGTATCTGATCGCGTGGTGGCCGCTCGGTGTCTTCCCTAGGGGGTGGATTGCAGCTGCTCTGTACGGCGCGCTCGCCATAGGGATTCTTGTTGTGGCTGGCTGGCGGGAGCCTCCGCGGCCGAAGAGAGCGGAGCCTCCCTATGAGTCCTGATGCGTTCATCACGGTCGGTGCGACCGTTCTGTCGGGTGGGTTCGCCGCATGGGGCGCACGTTCTGCGCGCAGGACGAGGCGGCAGGAGAACCGGGACGATTTCGCCGCGATCAAGGATGCGTTGAACGAGCGGATCGACGGGATGAAGCAGGATCTGGCAGTGCAGCAGGAGCAGATCACCGGGCAGGGCGCGGCGATCGCATGGCTCGTCACTGATCGCCGGAGCTTGGTCAGCACGATCCGCAACGCCGGGCTGAAGCCCCCCGCACCGCGCACGATCCCGGAGCGGGCGAGACCGTATCTCGACCACATCGACGTGTGAGAACTGGAGTGCGAATGGACGAGCCCCCGCCCCCGCCGCCGTTCTGGCTGAGCCCGCGCCCGTTCCTCGAACCCGACCTGCCACCGGCGGCCGACGAGCCGGAATGACCGCGCCCCCACCTGCCTCGTGCGGGAGGGGGCGTTTCGCTGTGTCAGAACGGGGCGTCGCCCGTGCCCTCGATCTCCATCCAATAGCGCAGAGAGGGGGCGTCCATCTGCGCGTAGGTCTTCACGAACGTTGCCTCGCGGCTGTTGATGCGGAGTCGCCCCTCCTGGAGGTTCAGGATCTCCGGGGTCCGCGCTTCGGGCGGGACGGTGAGCCTGCCGGTCCAAGACCCCGAGCCGTCCTTGCTGAGAGCCACTTGTGCCGCCAACTCGCGGCCGTCTTCCAGGAGAAGGACCGCAGTCCCTCGGTGCATAGTCATGGCGGGCGAGCCTAGCGTCGGCGCGTGGTTCGAACTGCCAAACGCAGTCAACTTGCGTGTCCGCAAACGAACGAATGATGGACAGTCAACGATCAACGGCGTTCTCGCAAGTCGAAGTTGACGAAAACCCGTGTCCTTAACTATGTCGCACAAAGCCTCTATTGCGGTACGCTCCATCCATGAGGATCGGATACGGCCGGGTCTCCACCCGCGACCAGAACCCAGAAGCGCAGGAGGATGCACTCAAGGCCGCCAACTGCGACCGCATCTTCGTCGACAAGGCGTCCGGCAAGCTGGCGTCAAGGCCCGAGCTGGACAAGGCACTCATCGCCGCACGTGAGGGTGACCAGTTCGTCATCACGAAGCTGGACCGCCTCGGGCGCTCCACGAAGAACCTGATCGAACTGTCAGAGCACCTGCGAGACAGCGGCGTTGATCTCGTCGTGCTGGATCAGGGCATCGACACCAGCAGCCCGGCAGGGCGCCTCTTCTTCATCATGATCGGCGCGTTCGGCGAGTTCGAGCACGCCATGATGGTCGAGCGCACCCACGACGGCCTCGCCGCTGCCCGCGCCCGCGGCCGTGTCGGCGGACGCAAGCAGGCCCTCAAGCCTCGACAGGTCCAACTCGCCCAGCAGATGTACGACGAGCTCGGCGCCGACGGCAAGCGCAAGCACACCGTGCAAGGCATCGCCAACGAACTCGGCGTCGCCCGCACCACCATCTACCGATACCTGGAGAAGAAGGAGATCGCATGATCAGCAAGACGGGTGGCCGCTACTGGTCCACCGGCATCACCGTCACCTGGAGCTCGCGCGCCCACACCATCAACGGAGTGCCGCACTCGGGTTGGAGCGCGTTGCTCGACTTCTACGACGCCGGCTTCGTCAGCGACAGGGCCGAGCACGGCGAGGCGTCCACGCAAGGGACACTGCGCACCCGCTACTACATCCGCGACAGCGAGAACGTCAGCGGCCTGACCGTGGCCGTCGACAACCTCATCACCGACGCCGAGCGGCTCGGGATCGACTTCAGGCTCTGGGACGGCCGATCGCCGCTGCTCTACTACAAGGGCGACGGCGAGGACCCCGAGTTCGTTCCGCCGCCCAACTGGCGCGAGACCCTGCGGACTGAGGCCGATCGCCTCGGTTGGTGTACCTATGACACCGTCTGACGCTGCCAGCAGCACGACGCCCCCGCCAGGACAAGTGGCGGGGGCGTCGCCGTGTCAGCGTGCCACACTGCTTGTGCGCCCGTCTCGCCGCCCCCCGTCGGCGTGGCGGGCGTTCTGCTGTCAGCCGGCGGCCCCGTGTTGTCGGTGGCGGCCCGTAGCATTGACCGCATCGTTGTCCGCGCTTTGGTGCGTGCAGCTACTCGAATGGTGCGCCCTGCTCTGGACCGGAACCCAGGGGCAGGGCGTGCTGCTGTCAGGCTTCCGCGGATTCAGTCGCTGCCCGCTTGCCGGTCGTGCGCCCTTCCGAGATCTGCTGAGCGCGGGCCCGGCTGAGTCCGAGTTCCTTGCCGACGTCGGCGTGGCTCATGCCCTCGTCGCGCATCTCCTGTACGGCGCCTTGCCGGATCTCGCGTAGCCAGTGCTGTAGCTCGGGGATGGCCTGGAGGGCGGCCCCGACTGTCTTGGCGCGCTGGGTGGGATCGCCTTGCTCGGCGAGGTGTTTGAGGTTCTCGAAGGGGCTCGGCGGTGTGGTCATGGATTCAGTGTAGGGGGAGGGTTGACATGACGTAAGGGGTGCCCTTACATTTAGAGAGTCAGAGAGCGACGGCAGGGGAGACGGAAATGGACCAGGGTCAGCGAGTCACCGGCTACATCGAGAACCGCGACCTGGGCCGCGTCGACTTCACCGGCACCGTCACCGACATCTACCGCTCCGGGCGCGACACCGTCGTCTCCGTCACCTGCGACGACGGCCAGGAGCGCACCGCCCGCGAGGAGAACGTGACGGCCGAGGTCCTGGCCAACGAGAAGAACGTCACGAGCATCCTCGGCGGCAAGGTCCACCTGGCGAACAGTCAGAGCCCGGTGCCCTTCCCGCTCTGCGGATCCGGGTCGCGCAACACGGCGACCAAGTACCGCGCGATCACCGGGCCCCTCACCTGCCGGGAGTGCGGGGGCATCCAGCAGCGGCGCGCGGCGCGGCTGGCGCGCGAAGCGAAGTAGCCCGACCCCGCCCGCACCACTCGCCGTTAAGGAGAACTCCATGACCAAAGAACTCGGACCCGGCTTCTGTATGGAGTGCGGCGACACGTTCACCACGACCGCCGCGCTCGACGCCCACCAACTGGAGACCGGGCACGAGATGGACCAGGAAGACCACCCGCTCCGCCAGGCGAAGGTTCAGCTGGCCGACGGCCGGCTCGTCAGCCTCACCGCGGCTCAGGTGCGAGCCGTCAAGGCCATCCGCCGCGCCGGAACGTACTACGCCTACGACGGCATCTCCCGCGCCACCATCCGCGTCCTGGAGCGCCTCGGCCTGATCACCGTCGAGTGGAAGACCGTCTGGGTCGAGACCTCCCACGGCTACCGAGGCGTCTGGAAGCAGCGCCCCCAGCTCGAATGGGCTGCCCGCATCAACAAGGAGGCCCTGGGCCGATGAATGCCATGACCGCCGATCAGTTCGCCACCCAGCTCCGCGCGGGCGGATGTACCGTCCAGATCGACCGCAGCCTCCCGGGCGTGGCGTACCTGAGCGCTTCCAAGGTCACTCGCCACGGCGTCGTCGACATGACCATCGTCTTTGAAGGCGACCGCTTCAAGCGTGCCTTTGACGTGCAGCTCGGTATCCACCGGCGCCGCTGGCCGAAGTTCCGCACCATGAAGGGCGTCCGCTGGTTCCTGGAGATCGACGAGCCCAAGAAGGCCAAGCCGCGCACCCTGCGCCGCGACAGCATCGGCTACGGGTACGAGACGAGTGACGGCCGGTACGAGGTCATCCCTGCGTACACCCCTTCCTGCACCTCGCTGGGTGGGCGCACGCATCGACCCTCGTACTGGATCCTCAAAGACCGGCAGGGCGAGCACGCGACCGTCCAGCGGACCCTCCTCGGCGACATCCGCGACATCCTCAAGGAGCTCCCCTGATGCCCCGGAAGCCAGGCCCCCACGGCGCGTACTGCGACAGCACCCGAAGCAGCTACAAGGGCCGCTGTAATGACCCCGCCTTGTGGGTCGTGTATTGGGGCGACCCGGAGGCCGACGAGATCCAGGCGAACTACGCCTGCGCCTACCACCTGCACAAGCTGCTCGTCGAACTCACCCCGAAGGCAGAGTTCTCACGCGAGATGTTCCGCGTCCTCCCGCTGAACCTGGTTGTCGAATGGGCCGCCAAGCGAGAAGCCTGACCATGAGCCCCGCCATCGTGCGGGGCTTCGTCACGCCGCCTCGACGACCTCGGCCCTGACGGCGGCCACCCACTCGTCCCGCAGTTGCTCGTACCGCACCCGGGTCGGCCCCCACAGCCAGCCGCCCGTCTCCTCCATCAGGGCACGAATCTCCGCATCCACCACGGCAGCAGGCCGCACGGAACCCGGGGTCGGGGGAGAGGGGGGCATGCAGGCGAGTCTATGGCCCCGGTCTGACAGCGGTCACTCCGCGGCGGGCGGCTCGACTACGTAGGTGCCCTTGCCGGGGAGGGTGGTCACCAAGCCCCGCTCCCGCAGTTCCTCGACGGCCCGCCGCACCGTCCCGATCGCCACGCCGAGCTGCTCGGCGAGTTCCCGCTCGCCCTCCAGCCTGGCGCCCGGCGCGAGTTTCCCGGAGGCGATCAGCCCGGCGATGTGGTCGGCGACCTGCACGTACACGTACACCGGCCGCGACGGATCCACCACCGGCTCATGATCAGACATGGCGGTCAACCTAGAGCGGCCCACCACCACCTAAGGGGGCAGGTAGCGGCGTCATGCTCCATACAGCGGCATAAAGCAGTGTAGAGCGGTACCGTGCAATTGCAGGACCCCCGCAGCCGCGGACACGGCCCGGGGGCATGGCCGACACCACCAGGAGCGTCGACGTGGACGAGCGTAGAGGCGAGCAGCCAGCACCCGACAGAGGCGCGCACCCGCCCATAGCCTCCGCCGGCGCCCGCCTCAGCCCCGTGCAGGAGGCGTGGAGCAGCTACGTCACCCACCGCCTCCGATGCGACGCCTGCCGCGACATCGACCAAGGAACCTGCGGGGAATCCGAACGGCTGCACCGGGCATGGATCGACGTCAGCCACGGCGCCCTGGACCGGATAGCCCGCGAAGCGAACTAGCGAACGCCCCTGGCCAGAGCGTGAGCGAGCGGTTACATTTTCACACCCCACGTACACGATCCGCACGCAGACAGGCGTCAGGAGTGGTGTTTACCAGGGCACTCGTACTGTTGACTCGACATTCAACAACTGAGCCCCCGGTCGCCAGGCGCGGTGGAACGCAGGGCGGCCGGGTCAGCCGCCGAGGAGGTCGTTCAGTGGAACGCGAAGCTCGTGGGCGATCCGCAGCAGCCATCCGATGCGCGCATCGGTGGCCCCGGACTCGATGCGCTGCACGGTTAGCCGGGTGACTCCCGTCCGGTAGCTGAGCTCCTCCTGGGTGAGGTTGGCGTACTCCCGCCCTACTCGGACCCGGTTACCGATTGCCCTGCGTCTCTGAATGATCCAGTCGGGGTCGGGTTCTCGTGGCACTCGACAAACGCTCGGGCCCCAGTGATCATGAGTCAGCCTACGCAGACATGCTTTTTATGATCTTGACGAGCTTGGTCGACACCCAGTTCAGGCGTCGACCATGAGTCCGCCGCGACACACGCCACCCCCCGGCGCGACGGGCACGAGCGGCGGCCGGACGTAGGTGCATCCGCCGGCCGCCGCTCGCATCAAAGAGGGCGTCAAGGATGACCGCCCCGGGCCATGTGCGGCCCGGGGCGGTCTACTGTGTGCGCCAGAGCGCCCCCTGCCGAATCTTCCGGCAGGGGGCGCCTCCAGTGGAGTCGAGGCTCCACCGGCAGGGCCAGAGGCCCTGCTCACCTGTTCCCCACCGGTATACGGATGGGGGTGCATCGAGGGGCCCGCCTGAACGGAGCACCTCCCCAGGTGATCGCTACGCTAAATGAGTGCGGCCTGCACCGGAACGGCTTTGCCGATCCGTCACCCCATCGAAGGATTCACCGACGGATGCGGCGTTGTGGACGGGATGTGGACTTTCCCGCTATCCACATCCGTCAGCTCGTGTCCTCGATGCGGAAACCGACCTTGAGGCCGACCTGGAAGTGCTCGATCTGCCCGTTCTCGATCTGGCCCCTGACCTGGGTCACCTCGAACCAGTCCAGATTGCGCAGGGTCTGCGAGGCACGGGCGATGCCGTTGCGGATGGCCTGGTCGACCCCCTCGTGAGAGCTGCCGACGATCTCCGTGACCCGGTAGGTGTGGTCCGTCATCAGGGTGCTCCTCTCCGCCGAGACATGAGCGTCACGCGTGATTCCACGGTGCCCCACACCGCGGCGTAGCGCGAGACGACCCGTCGCCCACCGTCACCGCGCCACGCTCAGCGACAGCGCGAAACGCCCTTCGCCGTCCGTCCACCAGTGGGTCAACTCCATCCCCGCCGCGGCCAGTTCGGCACGCACGCCCCCCTTTCGGAACTTCGCCGATATCTCCGTGTGCAGGTCCTCGCCGGCGGCGAAGTCGACGGCGAGATCGAGCGCGGGGATCTTCACGGTCTGCTGGGTACGGGAGCGCAGCCGCATCTCGATCCATTCGTTCCCGGTGTCCCACAGCGCGACATGGTCGAAGGCGCCGGGGTCGAAATCGGCGCCCAGCTCACGGTTGACGACGCTCAGCACGTTCTTGTTGAACGCTGCCGTCACCCCCGCCGCGTCGTCGTACGCCCTGACCAGGACCTTCTCGTCCTTGACGAGGTCCGTGCCGAGCAGCAGGGCGTCGCCCGGGGAGAGCAGGGCACGCACCGAGGCCAGGAACTCGGCGCGTTCGGCCGGCAGCAGGTTGCCGATGGTGCCGCCGAGGAACGCCACCAGCCGGGGCCCCGGCGTGTCCGGCAGTGCGAGCCGGGCGGTGAAGTCGGCGATCAGCGCATGCACGTTCAGTCCGGGCCGCTCGGCGACGAGCGCGTGTCCCGCCTGGGTGAGCGCGCTCTCGCTGACGTCGACCGGGACATAGGTGTGCAGCCCGGCGAGCGCGTCGATCAGATGGCGTGTCTTCTCCGAGGAACCGGAGCCCAGTTCGACCAGGGTACGGGCGCCGGTCGCGGCGGCGATCTCGTCGGCCCGGTCGATCAGGATCTCCCGTTCGGCGCGGGTGGGGTAGTACTCGGGCAGCTCGGTGATCTGCTCGAACAGCTCGCTGCCGTGAGCGTCGTAGAACCACTTCGGCGGCAGTGTCTTGGGGTTTCGGCCGAGGCCCTGCTGCACGTCGGCGCGCAGGGCGGCCTCCGTGGCGTCCTCGGGCAGGGTGCGGGTGAGAAGGAACAGACTCACGTACGGGGCTCCTTCGAGGGTGCGGACGGTGCGGGTGCCAGGGGGTCGCTCGGGTCCTTGAGCGGCGTGAGCAGCACGTCCGTGCGGCTCGCCGCGAGCAGGGTGCGGTCGGGGACCTCCTGCCAGTGCGGGTCGTCGTCGTAGGGCTCGGAGGCCACGACGGTGCCGCCGCCGGGCCGGGACAGATACCAGAGGGTGTCGCCCCAGGCGGTCGCGGCGATGGCCTCGCCGTTGGTGAGCAGGAGGTTGAGCCGGGAGCCGGGAGCCGCCTCGGCGACCTCCAGGACGGTGTCGGCGAGCGCCTGGCCCTCCTGGTCGCCGCCCCGCAACCGGGCGAGGAGCAGCGCCCACACGAAGGCCGAGTCGTTGCGGGCCTCCAGCGAGAGCAGGTCCACCGCCGGCAGCGTCTGGACGAGCGGCCCGAGCGAACCGGGCCAGCCCTTGACGGCACCGTTGTGGCTGAACAGCCAGGGCCCGGCGGTGTACGGCGCCGCCGCGGCCTCGGCGTCGGCGCCCGAGAGGGTCGCGTCGCGCACCGCGGCGAGCACGGCCTCCGAGCGCACGACCCGCGCCAGGTCGGCCAGGGACTGGTCCGCCCAGATGGGCCCGGCCCGGCGGTACCGCGCCGGAACCGGGTCGCCCTCCGCGTACCAGCCGACGCCGAATCCGTCGGCGTTGACCGTCCCGTACCGCTGCCGCCGTGGTGCCCACGACTGCCGGTACAGGCTGTGCGGCGGCCGGACCAGGATCGACCCGATCGGCTCCTCCGGGCCCAGATAGGCAAGGTGACGGCACATCAGACGTCCGCCGAGCGTGCCGTGCGGAACCCGGAGAAGATCTGCCGCCGGATCGGATAGTCCCAGTTGCGGAACGTGCCCCGGCAGGCCACCGGGTCCACGGCGAACGATCCGCCGCGCAGCACCTTGTACTCCGGTCCGAAGAACACCTCCGAGTACTCCTTGTACGGGAACGCCCGGAAGCCCGGGTACGGCAGGAAGTCGCTCGCCGTCCACTCCCAGACGTCGCCGATCAACTGCCGTACTCCGAGCGGCGATTCGCCCTCCGGGTAGCTGCCCGCCGGGGCCGGGCGCAGATGCCGCTGGCCCAGGTTGGCGTGCTCGGGCGCCGGATCGGCGTCGCCCCACGGGTAGCGCATCGAGCGGTCGCCCGCCGGGTCGTGGCGGGCCGCCTTCTCCCACTCGGCCTCGGTGGGCAGCCGGCGTCCGGCCCAGCGGGCGTAGGCGTCGGCCTCGTACCAGCACACATGCAGCACCGGCTCGTCGGGCGGCACCACCTCGGTCACGCCGAAGCGGCGCCGCAGCCACTGGCGGCCGTCACGGCGCCAGAAGAGCGGCGCGCCGATGGAGCTGCGGCGGATGTGGGCCCAGCCGTCCGCGGTCCACCAGCGCTCGTCGTCGTAGCCGCCGTCCTCGATGAACGCCTGGTACGCGGCGTTCGTCACCGGAGTCGTGTCGATGTGGAACGGCGCCACCTCCCGCCGGTGCGCCGGGCGTTCGTTGTCCAGGGACCACGGCTCGGCCGAGGTGCCCATGGTGAACGGGCCGCCCGGAACGAGGACTTCCGCCGGACCGGTGAACAGCGGCGCGGGCTCCGGGTCCGGGGCGGTCAGGACCTGGGGGCCCTTGCGGAGCTGATGGGTGATCAGCATCGTTTCGTCGTGCTGCTGTTCGTGCTGCGCGATCATCCCGAAGGCGAAGCCCGCCTCGGTCAGCCGCGTCCCGTGGAACGCCGTGCGCTCCAGCACGTCCAGGGCCCGTCCGCGCACCTCCGCCGCGTACCGGCGCGCCTCGGCCGGTGCCAGCAGGGGCAGGGTGGGGCGTTCGGAGCGCGGGTGCTCGAAGGCGTCGTAGAGACTGTCGATCTCCGGGCGTATCGCCTCCTGGCCGGCGACGGCCCGCAGCAGCCACAGCTCCTCCTGGTTGCCGATGTGCGCCAGGTCCCACACCAGCGGGGACATCAGCGGCGAGTGCTGCGCGGTCAGGTCGGGCTCCTCCACGCAGGAGGTGAGCAGGGTCGTACGGTCCCGGGCCGTCACGAGCGTGCTCAGCGCCCGTTTCCGGAACGCCTCGACGTCGAGGGCGGGGTCGGTCATGTGCGGATGTCCTTCCCGTGCGGATCGCGGCTCGCGCCGCGCAGCTCGTCCAGCAGATCGTCGGCGGGGCAGCGGCCCCGGCTCACATAGCGGTCCAGATAGGTCCTGACGGCGTCCGTGACCTCGGTGGTGGCACCGAGCCGGGGCAGGGCCTCGACGGCCGCCGTGAAGCAGATGACGGCCACCTCCTGGAGCTCGGGGTCGGCCATGCCGTGCCGTGCCGCGTCCAGCCACAGCGGGTTGTGCGGCGCCGGCAGCGACAGGGAACGCTCGGCCAGCGGCTTCACCGCCCGGTAGGCGGTCTCGGCGGCCTCCGGATCGTCGAACAGCGCCGTGGTCACGGCGAGCGGCACGATCCACCCGTCGTCTCCGGGCTGCGCGTCGATCATGCGCAGTTCCAGATGGCCGCGCGGCCTGACCGGCGGGAACAGGGTCGTCATGTGGTAGTCGAGATCCTCGCGGGTCGGGGGTCTCGGTCCTCCCGAGCTGGTCCACTCCCGGAAGGTCAGCCCGTCGGGGACGTCCCAGGGCCCGCCGTTCTGCCGTACGCACATCACCGGCGCGTCCAGCACATGCCGGGCCCATCCGGTGCGTGGTTCCGCGTGGAGCGGGGGAGCGCCCGCCCGGCCGGCGCCGATCTCCGTCCACAGCAGCTGGCGGGTGGAGCGCCATCCGGTGGGCTCGTTCCCGGCGAGGGGCGAGTTGGCGAACGCGGCGACCAGGACCGCGCCCAGCTGGTGGGCCAGCCACCAGCGTCGCCCGTGGCCGAGCGGCCCCGGTTCCTCGTACCCGGCGTCCAGACACACCTGGACGGAGGCGGAGGTGCACATCATGGCGCGGCCGGCGGGGCCGGTGCGGTCGAGGCAGGTCTCCATGGCGTCGTAGCGCGGTTCACGCAGATACCGGCGGGGCGAGTGCCAGGGATCGTTGCCGATGCCGACGAGACCGAGATCGTGCTCGGCGAGGACCGCTCGGACGGCGGTGAGGTCGGCGGAGACGGTACCGATGCACTCCATCAGCGAGGCGGCGGGCGGCGAGCTAAGCTCCAGCTGACCGCCGGGTTCGACGGTGAGCGCCGACCTCAGGTGCACGGTCCGCAGTGCGGTGTAGACCGCTTCGAGTCGTTCGGGTGTCACGGGGAGCTGCGGTGTGCGCAGCTCATGAACGAGCCATTCCACTTCCACCCCGACCATGCGGGGCGGGCCGGTCTTGAAACAGATGCCCCGGACGAGCGCCTCCACCTCGGCTGCGGTGAGGGCGGTGCGGGGCTCCGTACAGTCGCTCAATGAGTCGGACATGCCGGAAACCTTCCTAGGGGTCCACCGTGCCTCCGGGCCGGGTCCGGGTGGACCCGTTCCAAGGCACTCGTTCCACCCAAGCCTCTCGTGCCGCTCGGCACAAGGGGGCAAATCACCGCAACCGGGGCCGATGATCTCCGTTTCCGTGGCGTTCTCGGGACGTGCACAGCACAAAGAAACTCTGTTGCACCGCATGACCAGCATCGCTCACGATGCGTTCATGAGCACGACGGGGGAGATCGCGCGGCGCGCGGTCATGGCGCACACGGGGGTGGCGCCATGAGCGCGCGACTGCGGGATATCGCACAGCAGACGGAGCAGATCGTCGCGGCGGGGGCCTATCGCGCGCCGGACGGGCACGAGGTGCCGATCTCGGCGGAGACCGAGGCGGCCCGCTCCGGTACGCGGATGCACGGGCCGGGACCGGTGGAGGCCCCACCGGTCCCTCCGGTGGACACGCTGTTCGAGGTCACGGGGGAGAGCAGCCTGGAGGCGGCCCGCCGGCTCGTCGCCGCCGGTCCGGTGGCCGTCCTGAACTTCGCCTCGGCCCGCAACCCGGGCGGCGGGTACCTCAACGGCGCCCAGGCCCAGGAGGAGGCCCTGTGCCGGGCCTCCGCGCTGTACACGTGCCTGGTCGGTGTCCGGGAGTTCTACGACCACCACCGGGCCCACCGCGACCCGTTCTACACGGACCGTGTCATCCATTCACCCGCCGTGCCGGTCTTCCGGGACGACCGCGGCCGGCTCCTCGACGAGCCGTACACCGCCGGATTCCTGACCGCTGCGGCGCCCAACGCGGGCGTCGTCCAGCGGAGGGCTCCGGAACGCGCGGGCGAGCTGCCGCAGGCCCTCGCCGTACGGGCCGAGCGGGTCCTGGAGACGGCCGTGGCCCACGGCTACCGGCGCCTGGTGCTGGGCGCCTGGGGCTGCGGGGTGTTCCGGAACGACCCGGCGCAGGTGGCCGGCGCCTTCCGGGCGCTGCTCGGGCCCGGCGGACGGTTCGCCGGGACGTTCGAGCAGGTGGTGTTCGGGATCCTCGACCGCACACCGGGGGCCGTGACCCGGGAGGCGTTCGTACGGGCGTTTCCCGGGCGTGAGCTGCCGGCCGGACCCTGAGCCGCCTGCCCGACGTGGAGCCTCAGCTCCAGCCGTAGCGCTCCCGCAGCCGGTGCCGCACCAGGTTGAACCGCATCCGGTCGAGGGCGCAGGCCTCGCGGCGCATGCCCTCCTCGTGCAGCCGCAGCACCCGGTCCACGTCCACCCACGAGTCCCGCCCCGACCGGTCCCACGGCCCGCTTCCGATCGGCACCCAGTCCCGGTCCGCGTCGTGCCGCTTGCTGGACAGCTGCACGGCGAGGAAGGTCCCGCCGGCCTCACGGGCGACGACGAGCACGGGCCGGTCCTTGCCGCGTCCGTCGTTCTCCTCGAAGGGGACCCAGGTCCAGACGATCTCGCCCGGATCCGGGTCCCCGTCGTGTTCGGGCGAGTACTCCGTGCGCACCCGGCCCACCTTGCGAGGGTCGGCCTCGGTGGTGGCGAAGGCACCGTGGCGGCCGGGCACGTTCTCTTCGGTAGACGCAGTCACGGGGCCACGGTAGAGCCTCGCTCCCGGACCGCCCGACTCACCCCTCGTCCTTCTCCACGGGCACCTTCTGAGAGGACGGCGGCACGACCCCGTTCAGCGGTGAAGTCCCCTTCGTGCCCTGCCCGTTCTGGTTCATCGAGGGCGGCGCTGACGGGCCGGCCCCAGCCCCGTGCCGCCCATGGTGAGTGCCTTGGCGAACATGTCGGCCCTGCAGTCGGCGCCGTTCGCCTCGGCCGCGGCGAGGCCCCTGGCCTGGGCCGCGGCCGCCCCAGCCTGCCGAACGCACCTACGCCGCAGGGGCGTCGGAGGCGACCGGCTCGGGCGGCCACACCTCGTGCCAGCGCAGCTCCGCCTCCAGTTGCGCGGCGAGCGAGACCAGCAGGAGCTCGCTGTTCGCCGGTCCCAGCAGCTGCGCGCCGACCGGCAGGGAGGAGCCGCCGGCGAAACCGGCGGGGACATTGACGCCGGGCCAGCCCAGCACGTTCCACGGCCAGGCGTAGGGGCAGGCCGCGATCATCGCGCGGTCGGTGGCCAGGCCGGTCAGCTCCAGCATCGAGCCGATGCGCGGCGGGGGTGCGGCGGTCGTCGGCGCGAGGATCACGTCGTACGAGGTGAAGAATCCGCCGATACGACGATGCAGGACCGCCTCCGCGCGCCGCGCCGCCCGCAGCGGGGCCCCGTCCAGCAGCCTGCCCAGCCGGGCGGCGTCGCGGGTGCGGCGGTCGAGGAGCGCGGGGAAGGGGGCCTCGTGGACGTACTCGGCGATGCCGACCGTGGCGCGGGGGATGAAGGTGAGGCCGATCTGCCCGTACGGTGGGTCCGCCTCCTCGACGGTGTGTCCCAACGAGGTGAGTTTCTCGGCGAGTTCGAGGATCCGGGCGCAGACCTCCGGCTGGAGCCGGGCGGGCAGCGCGGTGAACGGCGGCTTCAGGGAGAGCGCGATACGCAGCCGTCCGGGGTCGCGGCCGACGGCAGCGGACACGTCGAGGGCGGCCGGCCGGTGCGGGTCGAGGTCGTGGTTTCCGCTGGCCGCGTCGAGCAGCAGAGCCGCGTCGGCGACCGTACGGGCGAGCGTGCCGTTGACCGTGATGCCCTGGAAGGCTTCGCCGCGCGGCCAGGTGGAGATGCGGCCGCGCTGCGGCTTGATGCCGATCAGATGGGTCCAGGAGGCCGGGATCCGCACCGAACCGGCACCGTCCGAACCGAGCGCGGCCGGTACCAGCCCGGCGGCGACGGCGGCGGCCGAACCGCCCGACGAGCCGCCCGGGGTGTGCCCCGTGTTCCATGGATTGCGGGTGGCGCCGAAGGCGGGTCCCTCGGTGAAAGGCCACTGCCCGAGTTCGCAGGTGTTGGTCTTGCCGACGATCACGGCTCCGGCCGCGCGCAGCCGACGTACCGCCTCGCCGTCGGCGGAGACCGGAGGGAACTCGCCCCGGCAGCCGAACGCGGTCGGCTCACCGGCCACGTCCATGTCGTCCTTCACGGCCACCGGCACCCCGAGCAGCGGCCGACGCACTCCGGCGGACAGCTCCCTGTCCGCGGCCTCGGCCTCGGCGAGCGCGGCCTCGGCACGGACGACCCGGAAGGCGTTCACCGTCGCCTGTGTGGCCTCGATCCGTGTCAGGGCCTGCTCCACCAGAGCCCGGGACGACACCTCCCCGTCGGACAGTGCTCGGGCGGTTTCCACCAGGCCTGCGGAACGGTCGAGCGTCATGCGGACACCTCCGGAAGCGATTGTCTACTGAACGGTAACGTCTGGTGGGCGGCAGACGGAACGCCCCTCGTCGAAGAGGGAGTTCGAGGCACGTCGCAGCAGCGCTTGATCCTGTGCGTTCACGCCGCACGCCGCTACCCGGGGGCCGCCCATGCCAGCGCGTAGCCGAAGCCGTTGACCGACCAGTGCAGTGCCGCCGGGGCCGGCAGGCTGTCGGAGCGGCGTCGCAGCTCGCACAGGATCACCCCGGCGGCGACCATCGCCACGACGGCCGCCGCGACGGTCGCTGCCGCATCTGCCGAGCCGCTTCCGAAAGCCGTTGCGACGGCGGTGTTGGAGCGGTTGAGTCCGCGGGACGGCAGCAGATGCCAGAGGCCGAAGAGCAGTGACGACACCGCGGTGGCCCATGCCGTTCCGTACCGGCGCCGGAGCATGGCCCACAGAACACCGCGGAAGGCGACCTCCTCCAGCAGCACCGTGCCGAACGGGACCCGCACGAACACCCGCCACATCAGCTGCCCCGCGGACAGGTCGACGGCCCGGGCATCCCGGAACGCCTCTCGGCCGGCCGGAACGGCGAGAAGGAGCAGGAAGACGATGAGGACGGCGCCGGCCAGGAACGGCGCCCACCGCAGTCCCCGGCGCACGGCCGCCGCGTCCAGCCCCAGATCGGCCGAGGTGAGACCGTCCCAGCGGGCGATCAGCAGCAGTACGGCCGTCGCGGTCGCACACGTCAGCACGTACGCGTAGGGGCCGCGCGCGAGCCAGTTGTTGAGCAGGTTCGCGGCGACCAGGACGAAAACGACAACGACGATGCGCATCCCGAGTCCAGGATCCTCCGTCGGGGCCACGGGTCCACGGGTCCACGGGGCTCTGGCCGGCGGCCGACCCCGGGCGTGATCTGGGTCATACGTGCTTAACATCGGGTTTGAGTAGCTTGGGGTGCTTGCCCTGTACGTGGCGTTGTGCCGTTCGATGCATCGCCTACTGATCCCCGTCCGGGAGACCCATGCGCCCCCGAATAGCCTCCGTGCCGCCCCTCGCTCTGACGGGCGGTGCGCTGACCGTCGGCCTCGGCGGCTTCTATCTGGCCGCGCTCCTGCTCACGGGTGGTGACATCGAGGCGGGTACGACGGTGCGCGGGGTGGACATCGGGGGCCTCAGCCGTGCGGAGGCCATCCGCAAGCTGGACCGTCACCTGGCGGCGGCCGGCGCGCGGCAGCTGGCCGTGAAGGTCGGCGACCGCACCGGCACCGTCGACCCGCGGCAGGCCGGACTCACCTTCGACGCCGAGGAGACCGTCGACCGGGCGGCGCGCACCGCCTCCGATCCGTTCAGCGTGATCGGCGGGGTCTTCCGCTCAGGGGGTGATATCGAGCCGGTCGTACGCCTCGACGAGGGCAAGGCCCGCACCGCTCTCGGGAAGCTGGCGAAGTCGCTCGACAACACGGTCCGTGACGGCGCTGTCACTTTCGTCAACGGCCGGGTCGAGCAGGTCGCGCCGCGCACCGGCCACGCACTGGACGTGGACACCGCGGTCGGCACCCTGCGGACGTCCTTCCTGCGGGGCGCGGCGGACAAGGTCACGGCCCTGCCCGCCCGCGAGACCGAGCCGAAGGTCACGGCGGAGGAGGTGCGCCGAGCGGTGCGCGACTTCGCGCAGCCGGCCATGTCGGCGCCCGTCACGCTCACCGTCGACGGCAGTCGGTTCACGATCAGCCCTGCCGTTGTGGGCCGGCACCTGACGCTGGGGCCGGACGCCTCCACCGGCAGGCTGACACCGAAGCTGGACGCCAAGGGTCTGCGCACCGCCCCCGAGGTGGCCCGCCCCCTTGCCGGCATCACCACCACGGCGCAGAACGCCGGACTGGGACTGGACGGCGAGAAGGTCGTCGTCGCCGACGACGCCCGGACCGGCGTACAGATCACCGACAAGGCGCTGGGCCGGGCCGTACTGCCGCTGCTCACCAAAGCGGGCGCCGCCCGCACCGGGGAAGTGGCCGCGCGACGGATCCTGCCGGAGGTGACCGCCGAGAACGCGGCGCAACTGGGGCTGACGGAGCGGATGTCCTCCTTCACCGTCCACTTCGAACCGGCCGCGTACCGCACGCACAACATCGGGCGGGCCGTGCAGCTCATCAACGGCTCCCTCGTCAGGCCCGACGAGACATGGAGCTTCAACCGGACCGTGGGTGAGCGCACCGAGGCCAATGGCTTCGTCGAGGGCATCATGATCCTCGACGACCAGTTCACCAAGGCGTCCGGCGGTGGTGTCTCGGCCGTGGCCACGACCGTGTTCAACGCGCTGTTCTTCGCCGGGGTCCAGCCCGTTGAGCACGGCGCCCATTCCTTCTACATCGAGCGCTACCCGGAGGGCCGTGAGGCCACGGTCGCCTGGGGCAGCCTCGATCTCCGGTTCACCAACGACTCCGGCAACGCGATCTACATCCAGGCCGAGTCCACCGACACATCGGTGACCGTCACCTTCCTCGGCACCCGGAAGTACGACGAGATCAAGTCGGTCAAGGGGCCCCGGACCCAAGTGAAACAGCCGGAGGAGAAGGTCAGCACCGACGAGAAGTGTGTACCGCAGACCCCGCTGGAGGGCTTCGACGTCACGGTCGAGCGAGTCTTCTACGACGACGGGAAGGAAGTGAAGCGGGAGCCGTTCCGTACCCACTACACGCCGCGTGACGAGATCACCTGCGAGGACCCCCAGCGATCCGAGGCGCCGGACAAGGGGAAGCCGTGATGTGATGCGCGCCACATGCCCGCCCTGGAACTCCCCTCCAGCCTCACCCGACTCCTGAAGCAGCACGGCTCGGATCGGCCGAGGTCGTGCCCTGTGACCTGGAGACGCGGTTGATGGACGAGCCCCGGCAATCTTCCCCCGGAGCGGGTGCGGGCTTCCGGAGGCTTGTGCCTCCGCCTGCGCTCTGTGGCTTCCTCCTGCTGCTGGCACTGATGTTCACGGTGTCGTACGTCGTCGGCGCCGCCGCCGGTCCGGTGGCGCCCGGCATGCACGGCGACATTGGCGACAGCGGCGGGAGTGGCGGGGCGGACAGCGACGACATGGGCACCATGGACGCGGACGACATGGACGCGGGCGACACGGGCGGCCCGCTCGGGGCAGGCCACTGATGGGCACGGAATCCGTGACCGCCCTCGCGACAACAGATCTGATCGTCGGCGGCATGACCTGCGCTGCCTGCGTGAAGCGTGTCGAGAAGAAGCTCGGCAGGCTGGACGGCGTCACGGCGACCGTCAATCTCGCCACCGGGCGCGCCCGGGTGAGTCATCCGGTGGAGATCAGCTCGAAGGATCTTGTCGCGGCCGTGGAGAAGGCCGGCTACAGCGCCGCGCTCCCCGAGCCGCCCAGGAAGCCGCGGTGTGCGGACAGCGACAAGGCCCAGGAGCCCCAGGAGGCCCGGCGGGACCGCGACCGGCTGCTGATCACCGCCTTGCTCGCGCTTCCCGTGCTCGTGCTGTCGATGCTCCCCGGCCTGCAGTTCCGCAACTGGCAGTGGCTGTGCTTCGTGCTCGCCGCCCCCGTCGCGGTATGGGGTGCCTGGCCGTTCCACACACGGGCGCTGCGCGGGCTGCGGCACTCGGCGGCCACCATGGACACGCTGGTCTCACTGGGCGTGGCGGCGTCCTTCTCGTGGTCCGTGTACGCGCTCTTCTTCGGGGGCGCCGGCGATCCCGGTATGCGGATGCCGTTCAGCCTCGTGCCGTCCGCCTCGGACGGCGTCGCGCACCTCTACCTCGAAGCGGCCGTCGGCGTACCTCTGTTCGTGCTGGCGGGCCGCTTCCTGGAGGCGCGCGCCCGGCGCGGGACGGGGGCGGCGCTGCGGTCGCTCGCCCAACTCGCCGCCAAGGAAGTCTCCGTACGGGAACGAGGCGTCGAACGGCTCATCTCCATCGAGGAGTTGGGCGCAGGTCAGGACTTCCTCGTGCGGCCCGGCGAGCGGGTCGCCACCGATGGGCGGGTGGTCGAGGGCGGTTCCGCTGTCGACCTGTCCCTCGTCACCGGGGAGACCGAGCCGCTGGAGGTCGGGCCGGGCTCGGCCGTGGTCGGTGGTGCCCTCAACGCGGGCGGGCTGCTGCTCGTACGGGCCACCGCGGTAGGCGCGGACACACAACTCGCCCGGATCACCCGGCTGGTGACAGAGGCCCAGGCGGGCAAGGCGCGGGCGCAGCGGCTGGCCGACTCGGTGGCCGGTGTCTTCGTGCCCGTCGTGCTGGCACTGGCCGTCACGACGCTGGGATTCTGGCTCGGTGCCGGGGCCGATCCGCAGGCGGCGATCACCGCCTGCGTGGCCGTCCTGGTCGTGGCCTGCCCGTGCGCGCTCGGCCTGGCGACCCCGACCGCCCTGATGGCCGCGACCGGGCGCGGGGCCCAGCTGGGCGTGCTCGTCACCGGTCCGCAGGCACTGGAGGGACTCCAGCACCTCGACGCGGTCGTCCTCGACAAGACCGGGACCGTCACCTCCGGCCATATGAGCGTCGCCCGGATCACCGCCGTACCGGACGGGCTCGGCCGTGACACGGTCCTGCGGCTGGCGGGGGCCGTCGAGCAGGGCTCGGAGCACCCGCTGGGCCGCGCCATCTCCGCGTGTGCCCGGCGGGAACTGGGTGAACAGCTGCCCCAGGTGGGCGAGTTCGGGGCACTGCCGGGGCGGGGTGTACGCGGCCGGGTCGACGGACGGTCGGTCGAAGTCCTCGCCCCGGACGACGAGTTGCCCGCCCCGCTCAGGGACGCGATGGCGGTCGCCGAAGCGGCCGCGCACACCCCCGTCCTGGTCCGCGTGGACGGGGTGGCGGAGGCCCTCGTGGAGGTCGGGGACGTCGTACGGCCCGGCAGCTACCGGGCCGTCGACCGGCTGCGGCGGCTCGGCGTACGCCCGGTGCTCGCCACCGGTGACCGGGAAGCCCCCGCCCAGGCGGTGGCCATGGACCTGGGCATCGACGAGGCGCACGCCCGCTGCACCCCCGAGGACAAGGCAGACCTCGTACGGGGCCTTCAGAAGCGGGGCCACCGGGTCGCGGTCATCGGCGACGGCGTGAACGACGCTGCCGCCCTGGCCCGCGCCGACCTCGGTATCGCCATGGGCAGCGGCACGGACGTGGCCATCGGAGCCGCGGACGTCACGCTCGTACGCGGAGACATCGAGGCGCTGGCGGACGCCGTCCGGCTGGCCCGGCGCACGCTGGGCACGATCCGCGTCAACCTTTTCTGGGCCTTCGGATACAACGCCGTCACCGTCCCGCTCGCCATGGTCGGCCTGCTGAACCCCATGCTCGCCGCCGCCGCGATGTCCGCCAGCTCGGTGCTGGTGGTCGCCAACAGCCTGCGGCTGCGCGGATGGCAGCCCGCGCCCGCCCGGAGGCGTACGCGATGACCGGACAGCATCGCCGGCCCATTCGCCGCCGACTGGAAGACACCCTGCTCGCCGCGCTCGCCCCGATCCTCGCCTTCAGCCTCGCCCTCGGTGGACTGACCATCTGGGCCGACGCCGGGAAGGCGGGCAGCCCGGCCCGGATCGCTGTCACGTCCGGGCGGGTCTTCCTGCCGTACGGCGACAGCACACAGACGGCGGCCTTCTTCGACATCACCAACACCGGTGGCGCGGACGACCGGTTGGTCGCGGTGACGTCCTCGGAGACCGGAGGAGGAGAGACCGGAGGAGAGATCGGGCTCAGCCGCCATCGCATGATCGGCAGCGGAGCGGCCTACCGGGACAGCGTGGCCTCGGCCACCGTGCCCGCGGGCGGCGAGCTGTCCATGTCGCCCCGAGGACTGGACGTCACGCTGCGGCCCGCATCGGGGTGGCGGGCGGGGGACCTCGTGTCGTTCACGCTGCACTTCGAGCACAGCGGGCCCGTCAAGGCCCTCGCGATCGTGGTCAGCCCGAGCGACCGGGCCTCTTGAGCACCCTGCGGATCACACGCGGTGGATCGCGTGTGGTCCCCGGTGTGTTTCCGTACCCCCGCACAACGGCCGCGTCCGGATGCGAGGATGAGGACGCCATGACAGCAGGGTGGTGTTCTCGCACGGTACGGGCCGCGGTGTTCGCGGCCGTGTGTGTGCTGCTCGCCGCCCTGGGTCACGTCCTGATGTCCGGGAGTGACGTGCCGGCCCGGACACTGGCCGGCGGCGGGGCCCTGACCGCTGTCGCGGGCTGGTGTCTGGCGGGTCGTGAGCGCGGGCTGCCGTTGATCGTGGCGGTCGTGGTCGCCGCCCAGACGGTGCTGCACGAGGCGTTCTCGTCGGCACAGTCGGCGTCCGGCGGTCCGGACCTCATGGACATGGGCTCCCTACCGATGGACTCCATGCCGAGGGGCTCCATGGACGGGGGCCACCTGGGCATGAGCCACACGGGCATCGGCCACATGGGTCACCCGGGGCAAACGGTGGGCGACGGTGGTTCGTCGTCGTTCGGCATGCTCGCCGCGCACCTGCTGGCCGCGCTGCTGTGCGGTCTGTGGCTGGCATACGGGGAGAAGGCCGCGTTCCGCATCCTGCGGGCGGTGGCCGGACGGCTGGCGGCGCCCCTGCGGGTGCTGCTCTGCCTGCCGGTCACACCGGGCCGTCCGCGCCTTCGGCTGCGCCGTCCGCGCTCGGACCGGGCGCCGGCTCTGCTCCTTCTCGTCCACGCCATCACCTCTCGGGGTCCTCCGGCGGGGACGGCTGTCGTCTGACGACAGCTGGTCACCCGAGGCCGCCCCTGCGTGCCTCGGGCCCCGGTCGTACGCCCGCACACACGCGTCGTAGCGCCATCGCGCCGCGGCGCCGCGACGTAGGGCCGTCCCCCCCACTCACCGGACCACCCGCGCCTTCGCGCGTCCGCGTCCGGATCACGGATCCCGAGAAGGACACCTGGTGATCACCTCTGCCCTGCCCACCTCGCGCCGCACACCCGACCCGACGGCATCGGCCGACGAATCGATCACCGCATGGGCGCTCGCCGCCCGAGGCGGTGACGCGGCTGCCGTGGATCAGTTCGTACGGGCCCTGCACCGCGACGTCCAGCGCTACGTCGCCCATCTGTGCGCCGACCCGCAGGCGGTCGACGACCTCGCGCAGGACACGTTCCTGCGGGCACTCGGCAGCCTGCACCGCTTCGAGGGCCGTTCCTCGGCGCGTGCCTGGCTGCTGTCCATCGCCCGCCGTGCCGTCATCGACAACTACCGCTACGCCGCCACCCGGCCCCGGCTGTCCGACGTGGCGGACTGGCAGGTGGCCGTCGAGCGGACCCAGCCGCAGAACATCCCCGGCTTCGACGACGGCGTCGCCCTGCTGGATCTGCTGGCTTCCCTGCCCGACGAGCGCCGGGAGGCGTTCGTCCTCACTCAACTGATCGGCCTGCCCTACGCGGAGGCCGCCGAGGTCAGCCGCTGCCCGGTCGGCACGGTCCGCTCCCGCGTGGCGCGGGCCCGGGCGACCCTGATGGACCTCCTGGACGAGGCGGACGAGCCCGCACTGGCAGCAGTCCCCAACTGGCGGGAACTCAGGCGGGGTTCGTCCCGACTACTGGACCGGGTGACGGAAGTTCGCCCGCGTACCTAGGGGATCGGGGAGTTGTTCGATGCGTTCTCGTGCATGGGGCGGTGCCGCTGCCGTCGTACTGACCGGGCTGCTGGCGGCCGGCTGCGGCGGCGGAGAGAAGGAGGCGACGGACGAGAGTGCCGGGAAGTCCGTCTCCGGTGCCCACCCGGTCTCCGTCACCGACTGCAGGGGCGTCAGGACCACCTTCTCCAAAGCGCCCGAGAGGATCGTCACCAGCAACGCCTCCAGCCTTGAACTGCTGCTCCGCCTCGGCGCCGGCGACCGGGTGATCGGCACCGGCTTCCCGCCCGGCAAGGGCACCCTGCCCGGCGAACTCGACGCCGAGGCGCAGAAGGTGAAGGTGCTCAGCGACACCGTCATCCCGAAGGAAAAGCTGCTCGGCTCGGGTGCCGATCTGTACCTCGACACCTTCGCCTCGATGACCATGGGCGGCGGCATGGGCGATGCCCCGACCGAGGAGGAGTTCAAGGCCGCCGGGATCAAGCACATGTCTCTGAAGTCCACCGCCTGCGCCGCCACCGGCAAGGGCGCGCTCACCGATCTGTCCGCCGTCGAGGCCGACATCATCTCCCTCGGCGCGGTCACCGGCACCGGTGCGAAGGCGAAGGAACTCGTCGCCGGGATGCAGCAGACGGTGGACTCCGTCCAGAAGGCGGTCCGCGGCACGGCACAGAGCGCGCGGCCGACGTACTTCTTCTTCGACTACGACGCCGGCACCAAGCAGCCCACCGTCGTCTGCAACCGCCAGATCGCCAACGCCGTGATCACCCTGGCCGGCGCACGCAACGTCTTCGCCGGCTGCGACGGCGACCACCAGCAGGTCGGCTGGGAGGACGTCATCGCCAAGAACCCGGACTGGATCCAGCTCGCGGTCCGCAACCGCGGCAGCGAGGCGGCGAACGACACGGCGTACGACGAGGCCGAGAAGTGGCTGAAGTCCAACGCGGCCACCAAGGGCCTCAAGGCGGTGAAGGAAGGCCACTTCCTGCGCATCGGCTCCGAGCGGACCACCATCGCCGGCGTCGGGAACGCCGACACCGTCGAGACCATCGCCAAGACCCTCTACCCGGGCAAGGTCGGCTGACCGTGGCCTTCACACCGGTGCGCCGGAAGGCCGCGGACCCCGAGGCCTCTCAGACGCGCACTCTGCCCGCCGGGCCGCCGGCGGCCGTCCTGGGTGTGGCGTTACTGGCCGCGCTGACGGCCGCCGTGGCATGGGGATCGACGGCCGTCCCGCCCGCTGAGGTGTGGAGCGTGGTGTGGCGGCGGCTGTCCGGCGAGCCGGCACGCCCCGGAACGAACGACCTGATCGTGTGGCAACTCCGCGTCCCGCGCGCCCTGTTGGCCGCTCTCGTCGGCGCGGGACTCGGCCTCGTCGGTACGGCGGTGCAGGCGCTGGTGCGCAACCCGCTCGCCGACCCCTACCTCCTGGGCATCTCCAACGGCGCCTCCCTCGGGGCGGTCGCCGCCATCGTGCTCGGCCTAGGGGCGGGCGGGACCCTGGGCCTGGGCCTGTCCGGTGCCGCCTTCGCCGGAGCCCTGGCCACCTTCGCGCTCGTGTGGGCGGTGGCCCGGCGCGGCGGGGGCTTCGCCCCGCTCCGGCTGGTGCTGGCCGGGGTCGCGATCGGCCAGTTCCTGTCCGGCTTCACCAGCTATCTGGTGCTCCGGGCCGGGGACGAACAGCAGACGCACAGCGTGCTGTTCTGGCTCATGGGCAGCCTCAGCGGAGCCGACTGGGAGCTGCTGGCGGTCCCCGCGGTGGCGGTTCCCCTCGCCGGGCTGTGGCTCCAGGCCCGCGCCCGCGGTCTGAACGCCCTGCTGATGGGCGACGAGACGGCGGCCGGCGTCGGGATCGACGTGACGCGGCTGCGCCGCGAGCTGTTCGCGGTGACCAGTGTGCTGACCGGCGTCCTCGTGGCCGTCTCCGGCGCGATCGGCTTCGTCGCGCTGATGGTGCCGCACGCCTGCCGTCCGGTCGTCGGCGGCGACCACCGACGGCTCCTGCCCGTCTCCGCGCTGTTCGGCGCCCTGCTGCTGGTCGTGGTCGACATCGTCTGCCGTACCGCGATGGACACACAGGAGCTGCCGGTGGGTGTGGTGACGGCGCTGCTGGGGGCTCCGGCCCTGCTGTATCTGCTGGACCGGCGCCCGGGGAGCGGCAGTTGAGGATCGACATCGAGGACCTTCAGATCGCCTACGCAGGCCGTACGGTCGTCACGGGCGCCCATCTGGTGGCGGCCGAGGGCGAGATCACCGGCCTGGTCGGGCCCAACGGCAGCGGCAAGTCCACCCTCCTGCGCACGGTCTACCGGCATCTGAAGCCCGTGGCGGGCCGGGTGCTCCTCGACGGCGCGGACATCCGGGAGATGACCCCGGTCCGCTCGGCCCGGCATGTGGCCGCGCTCCCGCAGGAACGCGGCGCCGACTTCGAGCTGACCGTGCGCGAGGTCGTCTCCATGGGCCGTACGCCCTACAAGCGGGCCTTCGCCGCAGAGGACGCCGCCGACCGGGACATCGTGGCCCGCGCCCTGGCGGACGTGGGCATGGACGGGCACGCCGGACGCCGCTTCACGGCCCTGTCCGGAGGCGAGCGCCAACGGGTCCTGCTGGCAAGGGCGTTCGCCCAGGACCCGGACGTCCTCGTCCTGGACGAGCCGACCAACCACCTCGACGTCCGCCACCAGGTGGAGCTGCTCGCCCTGCTGCGCACCCAGCGCCGTACGACCCTCGTGTCGCTGCACGACCTCAACGCGGCCGCCTCGGTGTGCGACCGGCTGCATGTGCTGCACGCCGGAACCGTGGTCGCCTCGGGCCGGCCGCGTGACGTCCTCACACCAGGGTTGATGGCCGAGGTGTTCGGTGTACGGGCGGCCGTCGTCGACCACCCGTTGACAGGGGACCCGCTGATCGCCTTCGACCATCGTGCCCCGGCCGACGACGAAGAAGCCGGACGTGTGGAACGAGGCAGCCCGCCCTCGAAGGCGAGGGCGGATCGGTGACCCCTCACGATTCCGGCCCGGAACAGCCCGGTCACCCACTGGTTCGTGAGGACCGCCGGCTGCTGGTGGCCGTGTCGGGCGTGCTGGCCTTCGTGGCGATGCTCGACATGAACATCGTCAATGTGGCCCTGGCGGACATCGCCGACGGACTGCAGGTGTCCGCCGCGACCGCCCAGTGGGCGGTCCTGGGGTATCAACTTCCCGTCGTCGCCCTGCTGTTGCCCGTCGGGCAATGGCTGGACGGCGTCGGCACGCGTTCCGCGGTGATGCTGTCCATCGTCGGCTTCGGCCTGTTCAGCGCGCTGGCGGCCGCCGCGCCCTGGGCGGCCTGGCTGATCGCCGCCCGGCTCGTGCAGGGCGCCTTCGGGGCCGCCCTGTTCGTGCTGATGCCGGTGCTCGCGATGCGCTCGGTGCGTCCGGAGCTGCGGGGGCGGGCGATGAGCGTGCCCGCGACCCTGGGTCCGCTGGGCGCGGTGACCGGACCGGCGGTGGGCGGGCTGCTGCTGGACCACTTCGGCTGGCACGCGGTCTTCCTCGTCAAGATCCCCTTCTGTCTGCTCGCCCTCGCCGTGGCGTGGCACGCGATGCCGGGGGACGGCCGACTGCGGCGGCCCGATGGCCGATCACTGGCGGACGCCCTGCTGGTGGCCGCCGGCGTGGCCGCCCTGCTGCTGGCGCTGACCCTCGCCTCGCACGAACCGTGGTGGCTGGGGCTGGTGCTCGCCGCGATCCCACCGCTTTGGTGGTGGCTGCGCGGCCCGGGTGGGCGTCCGGTGACCGGCGTGCTGCGCGTCTCGGGGCTGTTCCGGGCGCACGGGGCAGTGCTGTCGCTCGGGGCCGGTTTCGCCGCCCTGCACTACGTCGTCGCCCTGCACCTCCAGCGCGACCACGGCGTCAGTGCCACGACGACCGGGCTGACCGTCCTTGCCTTCCCGCTCGGTATGGGCCTTGCCGGGCCACTGGGCGGACGTCTCGCCGACCGGTACGGCGCCCGCCCTGTGGCCGGCGCCGGCGCCGCCCTCACCGCGGCCGGCCTGCTGCTGCTCGTCCCGCTGGGGGAGGGCTGGGCACCAGGGGAGGTGGCCTGGCGGCTGGCCCTCGCCGGCGTCGGCATGGGCCTCAACGGCGGCCCCACCCAGGCCCTGGTCATGAGCGCGGCCCCGGTGGACCGCCTTGCCACCGTCGGCTCGACCGTGCAGCTCGCCCGCAGCCTCGGCTTCACCCTCGGCCCCGCCCTCGCCACCGCCGTGTGGGGCCTCGCCGGTCCTGACAACGGCGTGCACGCCGGCATTGCGCTGGCGGCCGCCGCTGCCTGTCTCGCCGTACCCCTCATCGCAGTGCCCGGCCGGTCACGGGCTCCCGTGTCCGAGCAGCCCACCGACGCCGCCCACATCTGACCCAGGAGACACCCCCATGTGCGGAATCACCGGCTGGGCGTCCTTCCCTCACGACGCCCGTCCGCAGGCCCCGGTCATCGAGGCCATGACCGCCACCCTCGCTCGGCGCGGCCCCGACGCGGGCGGCGTCTGGCTCGGTGAGCGAGCCGCGATCGGTCACCGCCGCCTGGCCGTCATCGACATCGCAGGCGGCACCCAGCCGATGACCGACCGGCCCGACGAGCCGACGGTCGTGCTCGGCTACAGCGGCGAGGTCTACAACCACCACGCACTCCGCTCCCAACTCCGCGCCCACGGCCATCACTTCCGCACCCGCAGCGACACCGAGGTGGTGCTGCGCGCCTACATCGAGTGGGGTGAGAGGGCCGCCGAGCACTTGGACGGCATGTTCGCCTTCGCCGTCTGGGACGAACGAGAGCAGCGCCTGCTGCTGGTCCGCGACCGCCTCGGTGTGAAGCCCCTCTTCTGGGCCGCCGTCGACGGCGGCCTGGCCTTCGCCTCCGAACCCAAGGCCCTGTTCGCCCACCCGGAGATACGGCCCCGCGTGGACGCGGACGGACTGCGGGAGGCGTACAGCCTGCTGTTCAACACCGGCCCGACGATCTGGTCCGGAGTGCGCGAGGTCGAGCCCGGCCATCTGCTCGTCCTGGACCGCGACGGCATGCGTGAACGCCGCTACTGGCAACTGGAGGCCAGTGCCCACGAGGGCGACCGGGATGCGACGGTCGAGCGGGTCGGTGAGCTGGTCGGGGCGGCGGCCCGCAGCCGGTTGGAGGCCGACGTGCCGCTGTGCAGCCTGCTGTCCGGCGGCCTCGACTCCACCGTCCTGACCGCCCTGCTCGCCGACGAACTCCGGCTGCGCGAGGGCCCGGACACCCGGATCCGTTCCTACGCCGTCGACTACAGCGACCAGGCTGGACAGTTCACCGGCGATGTGCTGCGCACCGGCCACGACACTCCGTACGCCATCGAAGCCGGCACCTTCATCGGCACCGACCACAGCACCGTCGTACTGGACCCGCGAACCCTGCTCGACCCCGAGCACCGCAGGGCGGTCGTCGTGGCGCGGGACTCGCCCATCGGTGTCGGGGACATGGACACCTCGCTGTATCTGCTGTTCGGGGAGATACGACGGCACTCGACCGTCGCGCTGTCCGGCGAGGCGGCGGACGAGGTCTTCGGCGGCTACCCATGGTTCCACCGTCCGAAGGCGCTCGACGCACAGACCTTCCCGTGGCTGCTGGTCACCGGCGACGAGGCCGCCATGCCACTCAACCCCGAACTCGACCTGCGCATCGGCGAGTTCCGCGACGACACCTACCGCACCGCGCTGGCCGCTGTACCGCACCTGGACGGCGAGACCCCCGCCGAGCACCGCCAACGCGAGATGCAGCACCTGTCCCTGACCCGCTGGCTGCGCCAACTCCTGCACCGCAAGGACCGCTTGAGCATGGCGCAGGGTCTGGAGGTCCGCGTCCCCTACTGCGATCACCGCCTCGTCGAGTACGCCTTCACCACCCCCTGGGCGCTGAAGAGCTTCGACGGCCGGGAGAAGAGCCTGCTGCGCGCCATGGGCGCCGGTCTGGCCCCCGACTCGGTGCTGTACCGCCCCAAGAACCACTACCCGGCCACCCACCACCCCGACTACACCCGCGGCCTTCAGGACATGGCCCGCGAGGCCCTGGCCATGGAACAGGTCCGCGCTCTCGCCGACGAAACCCTGATCAAGCCCTGCCTGGACACCCCGCCCGACCGGCTGGAGTGGGGCCACCGCCTGCGCCTCGAACGCGTCGTCGACCTCTCCCTGTGGCTGGACCACCACCGACCCGAACTCGCTCTGTGAGGAGCCCGCCCATGACCCTCCACGAACCGATGCCCGCGACCGACGCGGAACCCCTGCCGGACCCCGTCCCGCTGATGGGCTGCCCCTACAAGGCCGACCCCTACCCCCTGTACGCGCGGATGCGCGAGGCCGGGCCGGTCCACCGCGTCCTGTTCCCCAGCGGCGTCCAGGCCTGGCTCGTCACCGGCTACGACGCCGCGCACTTGGCGCTCAACGACGACCGCCTCGGCAAGAACCACGACCGCGGGAACGACCGCTGGCGCGCCCGCGCCTCGATCATGCCCGAGCCGCAGCACTCCCAGCTCCAGGTCCACCTCCTGCACCAGGACCCGCCGGTGCACACCCGCATGCGGCGCTTCGTCACCGACGCGTTCACTCCGCGCCGCATCGAGGAGCTCCGCCCCCGCTTCCAGGAGCTGGCCGACGCCTTGGTCGACGCGCTGCCCGAGGCCGGTCCCGCGGACCTGGTCACCGGCTTCGCCGCCCACTTCCCCTTCCAGGTCCTCGCCGAGGTCATCGGCCTTCCGCCGGAGCTGTCGGCACGCTTCGACCGCGACTGGGGCAAGGTCGTCCAGCCGGTCGGCCCCACCGATCCCGGACGTCCGCTGTACGAGGCCCGCCTGCACGGCCTGCAGAGCTATATCGCGGACGTCGTCACCCACCAACGCGAACACGGCGGCGACGACCTGCTCGGCCGACTCGTGGCCGCCCGCGACCGCCGCGAACTGACCCGGGCACAGCTGGACTCGATGATCTTCCAGCTTCTCGTGGCGGGCCAGGAACCGGTCACCAACCAGATCGCGACCGCCCTGATCGCTCTCTTCCGCAACCCCGACCAGCTCGCCCGCCTGCGCGACGACCCGGACCTCCTGCCCCGCGCGGTCGAGGAACTCCTCCGCTACGACAGCGCCTTCGAGCTGACCACCTGGCGCTTCTTCGACCAGGACAACGCTCTGCACGGCACCGGGGTACCGGCCGGGGACTCCGTGATCGTCTCCCTGTGCGCCGCCAACCGCGACCCACGCCGCTTTCCCGACCCCGACACCCTCGACCTCGACCGCACCCCCAACCCGCACCTCGCCTTCGGTCACGGCATCCACTTCTGCCCCGGCGCCGCCCTCGCCCGCGCCGAACTCCGGATCGCCCTGGGCACCCTGCTCGCCCGCCTGCCCGGCCTGCACCTCGCCATCGACGACGCGGACATCGAGTGGATCCCGGCCGTCCTGGGCCGCGGCACCGACCATCTGCCCGTCGGCTACGACCGACGCCTCTGACAACCGCCTGCCGGAGACCTGCCATGCCGCTGACGACCACGTCCCCCACGCGCACCACGAGCATCAGCGCCGCGATCCTGAACCTGCTCCTGCCGTGGCACCGTACGACCGACCGGGCCCCCGCCACCGCGCAGGAGTTCCCCCACCAGCTGCGCCGCATCGCCGACTTCGTACGGCAGGGCGCCCCGGTGGTCTTCACCCTGCCCGGATTCCCCTGCAAGTCACCCAACCCCGCCAAGGTCCTCGGTCACCTCCCCGACCGGGGCGAACGCCTCTCGCTCAGCTTCCTGAACGCCCTGTGCGGCGACATCGAACGCCTCTACCCGCCCGGCGCCCAGGTGATCATCTGCTCCGACGGGCATGTCTTCGGTGACCTCATCCACGTGTCCGACGCGCACATAGACGCCTACGCCGACGAACTACGAATCCAGATCGGCCGATTGAGCCTCTCCAGACTGTCGGTCTTCGACCTGCGCGACGTCCTCGGCGACCTGCCGCACGCCATCAAACGCGCCCACGTCCACGCCCGCCACGCCCCCGCCCTGAACGCCCTGCGCGCCGAGATCCGTGCCGACGCCCAGGCCCTCGCCCTCTACCGCGGCATCACCCGCTTCCTCGTCGAGGACACGGCCGACTGGACCGGCACCCGCTCGGCCCTGCAACGCGTATGCCGGCAGCGCGCGTACGGCGTCATCCAGCGCAGCCGCGCGTGGGGCGACCTGATCGCCGAGCAGCATCCGCACGCCGTACGCCTGTCCATCCACCCCCAGCCCGTCGGAGCCCCCAAGTTCGGCATCCGCCTCCTCAATGCCCCCGACGCCTGGACGACCCCCTGGCATTCGGTCGCCCTGCGCCGCAGAGACCTGAGCTGGTCCCTCATGCCCCGTCATACCGCACGGTGTATGGGGCACCTGGTCGAACGGGGCGGCAGGCCGAGCCACTACGAAGAGAGGTGAACCGCGGCTGCACCCGTTTGCTTCTCTTGCAGGTCAAGGCGCATTCACCGAGCCCAGGCATGCTTGACGTGGCCATGGCATGGCTTTCATGGGGCTCCCCGTTAGGGTGGCAGTGTGGTGGACTGGTCACAGCCGTTCAGACCGCCGACGGTGGATGCCGTCGGCGGCGCCGCGTCTGCCCGGGAGACCCGGCCGCCCGCGGTGTCGGCCGCGCTGCGCTCAGCGGTGGGCGGGATCGGCACGACGCTCGACGAGAACACCACCTGCGCCGAGCTGACCCGGGTGGCCGTGGCGCAGGCCGGCGGTGCGGCGGCGGTGCTGAGCGTCAGCCGGGAGGCCCAGACGGAGTACCGGGCCGTCAGCGGAAACCAGGAGCTGCTTCCCGACGCCCAGCAGGTCGCGGCGGCGGCACGAGAGGCCGCGGACCTGGGGGAGAACAAGGCCGTCCACCAGAAGTCCGGCGGCCCCCGGACCGCACTGTGGGTGCCCCTGACCACCGCCGGGCATCACTACGGGGTGCTGGTGTGCGCCCGTGCCGAGGCGGCGTACACCCGTGCCGAGGCGGAGTTCATGACGTTCCTCGCCGAACACGCGGCCTCCCACATCCGGCACGCCCGGGAACACGACGCGGTGAGCAGCATCATCGGCAAGCTGCAGCGGGCCCTGCTCGCCGAGCCGGGCCGACCGCACCCCAACCTGGACGTCGCCATCCGCTATCTGCCCGTCGGGGACAGCGCTCTGGTCGGCGGCGACTGGTGCGAGACCATCCGGCTGCACTTCGGCCGTACGCTGCTGGTCGTCGGTGACGTCATGGGGCACGGCCTGGAAGCCGCCGTCGACATGAGCGCGTACCGCTCGGCCCTGCGGTACATCGCCTCCGCGGACCTGCCACCGCACCGGGTGCTGCGCCAGCTGGACACCATGGCCTCCGAGGAGTCGGACCGCAGGCCCGCCACCTGTCTCATCGCACAGATCGACCCCAACCGCAGCCAGGTGACGATGGCCAGCGCCGGGCACCTGCCGCCGGCCGTGATCGACGCGGAGGGCCGTACCTCCCTGCTGCCGGTGCCGGTCGGCCCCCCGCTGGGCACCGGGCTGGGCGGCTATGAACCGGCCACGTTCCGGCTGGACCCCGCCCAGACGCTGCTGCTGTTCACCGACGGGCTCGTCGAGCACCGGAGCGAGGACATCGACCAGTCCCTGGACCGGCTGGCCGGCGTCGGTTTCAAGGCCGGATCGGACGTCCAGGAGGTCCTCGACACCGTGCTCGCGCGTCTGGACGCACGCCACGCCGAGGACGACGTCGCCGTACTGGCGGCCCGGCTGCAGCATCGCTTCGGCTACCCGCAGGACACCCGGGGCTGAGCCGCCTCTCAGGCCGCGCCGGGCAGTGCGAAGACGGCGCACGTGGCCGTCCCGTGCGCATACAGCCTGCCGTCCGTCGCTCCGACGATCCGGGCCTGCGCGGTGGCCGTCGTCCGGCCGACATGGACGGCCCGGCCCTCGCAGCGCAGCGTGGGTGTGTCGGCCAACACCGGCCTGACCAGGTGCACGCCGAGCTGGACAGTGGTGTACGCGCGACCGGCCGGCAGGGCCGTCAGGACAGCCGTCCCGAGCGCGGAGTCGAGAAGCGCGGCCATATAGCCGCCGTGGACCGTGCCCATGGGGTTGAAGAGGTGCTCCCCGGGTTCGCCCTCGAAGACGGCCAGCCCCTCCTCGGTCGCGGTCAGCCGGAAGCCGAGCGTGCCGCAGATGGGGGCTTCCGGCAGGCTTCCGTCGAGACTCGTCCGGGCCAGCTGGAGGCCCGTACGGGCACCGGCGGCCGCGTAGCCCTTCGGGGGTTCCCACGTGTGTGTGCGAACGGGTCCCGGCGGGGAGGGCCGGGCCGGCCGGTGCGGTACCGGTGGTGGTGCGGTCGTGCGTGGCAGGCTGCGCCATGGTGCGGTCCGTCCTTCCGGCGGCCCCGGTGCCGGGGTCCGCGGTCGATGGTGGTGCGGGACGCCGGGCGGCGGCACGGTCCGCGCGCTGCCGCCCGGCAGTGCGGGACGGTCAGGGAAGCTTGACCGCCAGGAGGTCGACCGGCCGGATGTCCGGCGCCTCGCTGAGCATGGTCGGGGCGGCCTCCATCAGCGCGGCGGCGATCCTGCCCTTGAGGTGTCCCTGGCGTCCCTCCTCGTCGTCGAAGGAGTCGAAGATCCCGAAGGTGGTGGCGCTCTGCCGGAACGCGAACCAGGCGACGGTGCGGTCCTCCTGCTGCGCGAGCTGGAGCGCGTCGCGCAGCAGAGCCTCGACCCGGTCCGCGTACTCGGGCTTGGCCTCGATCCGTACCAGCAGTCCGAGCTTGTTCATGGTGCACTCCCGATGTGTGGTGGTCGTGGAAGGTGCGGTGCCGGTACCGGGCACCGGATCTCGTCCGGACGTCTACGAATCTAGGCCGCGGCGATCGCCTCACCCAGCGTCGGAAACGACGTGTCCGATATCGTTTCCGACATGCATGTGGCTGTGCTGGCATACGACGGTGTCTTCGACTCCGGGCTCGCCGCCCTCCTCGATGTGCTCGACGGGGCGAACGCGATGCGCGACGAGCTCCCGGAGCCGCCGCCCGCCTGGACCATCACCAAGATCGGCTTTCGCCGGCGGATCCGCACGGGAGCGGGGCATCTGGTCGACACCGTCCCCGTCGGCGCGGCGCGGGAGGCGGATCTGCTGCTGGTGCCCGCTCTGGCGGAGCGGCGGCCCGACGCCCTGATCGCCCATGTCTCGGGTGCGGAATCCACGCCCGTCCGCCGGCTGGTGGCCGCGACCCGTGAACGGCGGACGCCCGTCGCGTCCGCCTGCACGGGCACCTTCCTGCTGGCCGAGTCGGGCGTCCTCGACGGGCGCAGCGCCACGACGAGCTGGTGGCTCGCACCGTACTTCCGCAAGCGCTACCCGGCGGTCACGGTCGACGAGACACGCATGGTCACCACGTCCGACGGTGTCACCACAGCCGGAGCGGCGTTCGGACATGTCGATCTGGCGCTCGCGATCGTACGGATGAGCAGTCCCGTCCTGGCCGACCTGGTCGCCCGCTATCTGGTCGTCGACGAGCGCCCCTCCCAGGCGGCGTACACCATCTCCGCGGCCCTCGCCCAGAGCGACCCGACGCTCGCGGCCTTCGAGCGCTGGGCCCGGGTGCATCTGGACGAGCCGGTCTCGATCGCCGACGGCGCACGGGCCGTCGGCGTCAGCGAGCGCACGCTCCAGCGGGCCGTGCGCCGCACCCTCGGCACGTCACCGGTCGGCTTCCTCCAGGACCTGCGCGTCGAGCGCGCCGCCCATCTGCTGCGGACCACCGATTTGCCCTTGGAGGTCATCGCCCGCAAGGTCGGCTACGAGCACGCCAACACCCTGCGCGTTCTGCTCCGCAAGCGCACCGGAGAGACGACGAGCGCGTTGCGCGGACGGTGACGTTCCCCGGGCCCGGGGGCGCAAGAGGGTGATCAGCGGCGCCGCAGTGACGGGTCGAGCAGCGAGGGCGGAGTGTCGTACTTCTCGTGCGCGGCGAGATCGACACCGGGGGCGACGATCGCGTCGATCGCGTCGAGCACGTCGCCCGGGAGCACCGTGTCGGCGGCGGCGAGCTGCGCGTGCAGATGGTCCAGCGTGCGGGGACCTATGAGGGCGCTGGTCACGGCGGGATGCGCGGTCACGAAACCGAGGGCGAGCTGGATCAGCGTCAGGCCGGCTCCGTCGGCGACCCCGGCCAGCCGCTCGACTGTATCGAGCCTGGCCCGGTTGACGGGGAGGGCGGTGTCGAAGCGTTCCGGCATGAACGTGGAGCGGCTGGTGGTGATGTCCCGGCCCGCGCGGATCGCCCCCGACAGCCAGCCCGAGGCCAGCGGGCTCCACACCAGCACCCCGAGCCCGTACTCCTCGGTCACGGGCAGGACGTGGGTCTCGATGCCGCGCTGAAGGATCGAGTAGCAGGGCTGTTCGGTGACGTACCGGCTCAGGCGGTGCTCACGGGCGGCCCACTGTGCCTGCACGATGCGGTGGGCCGGGAAGGTCGACGAGCCGAAGTAACGGATCTTTCCGGCGCGCTGCAGGTCGGTCAGCGCCGACAGCGTCTCCTCGTCGCCGGTGCTCGGGTCCCACCGGTGGATCTGGTAGAGGTCGATGTGATCGACACCGAGGCGGCGCAGGCTGTTGTCCAGCGCGGTGACCAGCCAGCGGCGTGAACTGCCCCGGTGGTTGCGCTCGTCGCCCATCGGCATGTTCGCCTTCGTGGCCAGCACGATGTCCTCGCGGCGCCCGGCGATGGCCTTGCCGACCATCTCTTCCGACTCGCCGTCGCTGTACATGTCGGCGGTGTCGATGAGGTTGATCCCGCCCTCGAGGGCGGCGCCGACGAGGGCGGTGGCCTCGTCCTGGGTGGTGCGCCCGATCCTGCCGAAGTTCATCGCGCCGAGCGCGAGGGAGCTGACCTGTACTCCGGTGCGGCCCAGGGTGCGGTACTGCATGACCTGTTCCTCCATTGCGAGTGAAACGGGGTGAGCGTGCGCGAGTGGTTGGCGGGCCCCCGCTCTGCCATCATGAGCAAGCGGAACCTCGTTCCGGAACGATACGGAACCCTGTTCCGTTTATCAAGTACGACAGCAGGAGGAGTGGCGCGGTGAACGACGGCGACGACGGCGCGGGGCGCGCGGCCCCGTCCCAAAGGAAGGACGCCCGGCGCAACAAGGAGGCGCTGCTCGACGCGGCCGCCGCGGTCTTCGTCGCGTCGGGCGTGGAAGCGCCGGTGCGCGACATCGCGGCCGCGGCCGGCGTCGGGCTGGGCACGATCTACCGCCACTTCCCGACACGGGCGGACCTGATCATCGCCGTCTACCGGCACCAGGTGGACGCCTGCGCCGAGGCGGGTCCGGCCCTGCTGGCGACGAGCCCGACCCCGTACGCGGCACTGGAGCAATGGATCAACCGCTTCGTCGATTTCCTGGTCACCAAGCACGGACTCGCCGCCGTGCTGCAGTCCCACAACGTCGGCTTCGACACCCTGCACGCCTACTTCATCGACCGCCTCGTGCCCGTCTGCACCCAGTTGCTCGAAGCCGCAGCCGCCGCCGGAGAGATCCGCTCCGACCTGGAGGCCTACGAGCTCATGCGCGGGGTCGGGAACCTCTGCATCGGCGAGGAGAGCGATCCCCGCTACGACGCACGCCGACTGGTCGAACTCCTCGTCGCAGGACTGCGCCGGCCGCGCTGACCATGCACTGCGGGGGCCGGGCCAGGCGGGCCGTGGAACAGTGGACGGCGAGGGCACGGGCCGTGTGGCGCCTGCGGAGGGTGCACGCGGGTGAAGGAGGACACGCGATGAATCACCCTGTGCTGGCGGGCGTCGACGGGTCCACGGACAGTGCGGCCGCCGCGGACTGGGCGGCGCGGGAGGCGGTTCTGCGAGGCGTTCCGCTGCGCCTGGTCCATGCTTCCCCGCTGCTGCCGGGCACGGCCGGGGCGGTTCCGGCCGTGGACAGGCTGCATGACATGGGGGAGCGGATGCTTCTGCGGGCGGTGGCCGAGCTCAGCGACCGCTACCCGGACCTCGAAGTGCGGGGCGAGCAGGCCGACGAGGCCCCGGCCGCGGCACTTCTCGCCGCGGCACGGTCCGCCGGGGTCCTTGTCGTCGGCGCCCGGGGGACGGGCGGCTTCGAGGGTCTCGCGGTCGGTTCGGTCGCCCTGCGGATGGCGGCGGCAGCCCCGTGTCCCGTGGTCCTGGTGCCCCAACGCCCCGCCGGGACCTTCGGGGACGGAACGCTTGGGGCACGCGGCGCCGCCCCGGTGGTGGTGGGGTGCGCGGCGCCTCACCCGTCCGGCGAGGCGGCGGCTGTCGCGTTCTCGGCCGCTGAGGCACGCGGAGCGGATCTGCTGGCGGTGCGCGCATGGGCGCTTCCCGCCGAGTCGGTGTCTGCCGGCACCCTCGTGGTGACCGAGGAGGACCGCGCCACGTGGGAGGACCAGGAGGTCCTGCGGCTCTCCGACGACCTGCGCGCATGGCAGGAGAAGTATCCGCAGGTGACCGTCCGCACCGATGTCAGGCTGCTGCATCCCGCGGAAGCGCTCCTGAACACCTCGGAGGGAGCGGAACTGCTCGTCGTGGGCCGGCGGATCGATCCGCGGGCGGCGGAGGGCCGGCTGGGCCCGGTCGCTCACGCCGTACTGCACCACACCCGCTGCCCGGTGGCGGTCGTACCGCACGCCGACCGATGACCGACGTCCGACCCGCTCGCAGATCAGCCGAAGAACACCTCGAACTCGTCGTACAGCGACGGATCGACCTTCTTGGTGGTCGCCGTGGCCTCGGCGAGGGGGAGGCGGACGATCTGTGTGGCCTGCAGGGCGACCATCACGCCGTAGTCACCGTCCTTGACCGCGTCGACGGCGTGCAGTCCGAAACGTGTGGCCAGCCAGCGGTCGAAGGGGCTCGGCGTGCCGCCGCGCTGGATGTGACCCAGGACCGTGGTGCGGGCGTCCTTGCCCGTGCGCTGCGCGATCTCCTGGGCCAGCCACTCGCCGATGCCGGACAGACGCACATGACCGAACTCGTCCAGCGTCTGGTCCTTGAGGATCATCTGTCCTTCCTGGGGGACGGCCCCTTCGGCGACCACGACGATCGGCGCATAGTTGATCTTGAATCTGCTCTTCACCTGCTCACAGACCTGATCGATGTCGAAGGGCCGCTCCGGGATGAGGATCACGTTGGCGCCGCCCGCGACACCGGCGTGCAGGGCGATCCAGCCGGAGTGCCGCCCCATCACCTCCACCACCAGGGTGCGCATATGTGACTCGGCCGTGGTGTGGAGGCGATCGATGGCCTCGGTCGCGATACCGACGGCCGTGTTGAAACCGAAGGTGACATCGGTGCCGGACACGTCGTTGTCGATGGTCTTCGGCACGCCCACCAGATTGATCCCCTGGCGGCTCAGTTCGGTGGCCACACCGAGCGTGTCCTCGCCCCCGATCACGACGAGCGCGTCCACCTCGTGCGCCGCAAGCGTCTCCTGGATGCGCCGCAGCCCGTCCTCGTGCTTGAGCGGGTTGGTGCGGGAGGAGCCGAGGATGGTTCCGCCGCGGGGCAGGATCCCGCGCACGCTGGAGATGTCCAGCGGTACGACATTGCCCTGGAGCGCGCCGAGCCAGCCGTCCCTCAGCCCCACGAACTCGAAGCCGTACTGCTGGACGCCCTTGCGGACGACGCTGCGGATCACCGCATTCAGGCCGGGACAGTCACCGCCGCCGGTCAGCACTCCGACCTTCATGGCTTCCTCCCAGATCGAGTCCGCTGGAGGGGGGCCCTTGGACCGGCCCCCTCCAGCCTCCCTCCATTCGATCCGCGGTGGCCACTCCACACTCGCCCTGTGGTCCGGCCGGCCAAGGCCGACTCCTTGACAAGGGACAGAGGCGACCCCAGACTTTCGTTGCGCTTCATGGAATCTGTTTCGTAATACGCATCGATGCATCAAGGTCGGTGTTCGACGCGCTACGGGTGACTGCCCGCTGGGCAGCCGAGGCGGCGGCCCCGGCTCAGGCGCCCCTGCACTGAAGGTCGGTGGCGGCCGGGCGCGGCCGGCATGGCGCACAGCAGCAGCCCTGTCGACATATCGCTACATATCGATCAGGAGAAAGCATCCATGGCACGCAAGGCCCCGCGCGAGGACCCCGGCGAGGACGCACCGGAGGTGACCCCGCCCAAGAACTGGGCCGCAGGGATCCCCGCGGTGACCCATGCGCTGCGCATGGGATACGACCAGATGGGCGTGCGGCGCACCGCACTGACACTGCTCAAGGTCAACCAGAAGGACGGCTTCGACTGCCCCGGCTGCGCCTGGCCGGAGGGCGATCACCGCAGCACGGCGGAGTTCTGCGAGAACGGCGCCAAGGCCGTCGCCGAGGAGGCCACCGTACGCCGGGTGACGCCCGCGTTCTTCGCCGCGCACCCGGTGGAGGAGCTCGCGGGCCGCAGCGACTACTGGCTGGGCCAACAAGGCCGTCTCACCGAGCCGATGTACAAGCCGGCCGACTCGCAGACGTATGTGCCGGTCACCTGGGCGACGGCGTTCGACATCGTCTCCCGGGCACTGAAGGCGCTGCGCAGCCCCGACCAGGCCGCCTTCTACACCTCGGGGCGGACCTCCAACGAGGCCGCCTATCTCTACCAGCTCCTCGTCCGGCAGTTCGGCACCAACAACCTGCCCGACTGCTCCAACATGTGCCACGAGTCGAGCGGTTCGGCGCTCACCGAGACGATCGGCATCGGCAAGGGCAGCGTCCGCCTCGACGATCTGTACTGCGCCGACCTGATCTTCGTCGTCGGGCAGAACCCCGGGACCAACCACCCGCGCATGCTGTCCGCGCTGGAGAAGGCCAAGCGGCGCGGCGCGCGCATCGTCGCGGTGAACCCACTGCCCGAGGCCGGGCTGCTGCGCTTCAAGAACCCGCAGAACGCCCGCGGTGTCGCAGGCGGCGGCACGCCTCTCGCGGACCGGTTCCTGCAGATACGGCTCGGCGGCGACCTGGCGCTCTTCCAGGCGCTGTCCCGGCTGCTGCTCGACGCCGAGGACACCGCGCCCGGCACGGTCCTCGACCACGACTTCATCACGTCGCACACCGACGGCTTCGAAGACTACGCCGACCAGCTGCGCAGACTCGACCGGGACGACGTCGCCGAGGCGACCGGGCTCGCCCGCGACGCCATCGAGGCCACCGCCCGCGATGTCATGTCCGCCCGGTCGGTCGTCGTCTGCTGGGCCATGGGCCTGACCCAGCACAAGCACTCCGTGCCCACCATCCGCGAGGTGGTCAACTTCCTGCTGCTGCGCGGCAACATCGGGCGCCCCGGCGCAGGAGTGTGCCCCGTGCGCGGTCACTCCAACGTGCAGGGCGACCGGACCATGGGCATCTACGAGAAGCCGGCGCCGGAGTTCCTCGACGCGCTGCGCGACGCATTCGGATTCGACCCGCCCCGCCATCACGGATTCGACGCGGTGGACACGATCCGGGCGATGGGTGCTGGCGAGGTGAAGGTGTTCTTCGCCATGGGCGGCAACTTCGTCTCCGCCGCACCGGACACGGCCGCCACCGAGCGGGCCCTGCGCACGTGCCGGCTCACCGTCCAGGTCTCCACCAAGCTCAACCGCTCCCACGCCGTCTGCGGCCGCGAAGCCCTCATCCTCCCCGCCCTCGGCCGCACCGAGCGGGACCGAGGACCGGACGGTGTGGACCGGTTCGTCACCGTCGAGGACTCGATGGGGATGGTGCACGCCTCCCGGGGCGGGCTGCCACCCGCCTCCCCGCACCTGCTCTCCGAACCGGCCATCGTCTGCCGGCTGGCACGCAGCCTCTTCGGCGCCGAGAGCTCAGGCGCCGCCGGCGTCCACGTGCCCTGGGCGGACTTCGAGGCCGACTACGACGCCGTCCGCGACAGCATCGCCCGGGTCGTGCCCGGCTTCGCGGACTTCAACGCCCGGGTGCGGCGCCCAGGCGGCTTCACCCTGCCGCACGCCCCGCGCGACGAACGGCGCTTCCCCACCCGCACGGGCAAGGCACACTTCACGGTCAACCCGGTGGAGGTGCTGCGCGTCCCGCCCGGCCGGCTGCTGCTGCAGACGCTGCGCAGCCATGACCAGTACAACACCACGATCTACGGCCTCGACGACCGCTACCGCGGCATCCGCACGGGCCGCCGGATCGTCTTCGTCCACCCCGACGACCTGGCGGAGCGCGGAATCGCCGACGGGCGGCTGGTGGACCTCGTCAGCGAATGGCCGGACGGCCCGGAGCGGCGGGCGGAGGCTTTCCGCGCCGTCGCCTACGACACACCCCGCGGCTGCTGCGCGGCGTACTTCCCGGAGGCCAATGTGCTCGTGCCGCTCGACTCGGTGGCCGACACCTCCAACACGCCGACGTCCAAGAGCATCGTCGTACGACTGGAGAGCCATTCCCCCTCCGGCGGGCCTGTTCCCCCTCCGGCGGGCCGGGGGGAGACTCAGCCCAGGCAGCCCATCCGGTGGCTGATCTCCGCCGCCCCCTTGAGCAGCAGGGGCGCGAGCTCGTGGATGCGCTCCTCGGTGAACCGGTACGCCGGGCCGGAGGCGCTGAGCGCGGCGACGACCTCGCCGTCGCGGGAGCGGATCGGGGCCGCTACGGCATGCAGTCCGATCTCGAATTCCTCCAGCGTCACGGCGTACCCGCGTGCCACCGCCTCGGCGAGATCCTTCTCCAGTCTCGCCCTGGCGGTCAGCGTGTGCGCCGTCAGCTTCCGCATCCCGGACGCCGTGAGCGTCTGGGCGCGCTCCTCCGCCGGCAGGTGGGCCAGCAGGATCTTGCCGCTGGACGTGGCGTGCAGCGGCGTGAGCTGCCCGACCCAGTTGTGGGTGCCCACCGCGCCCGGGCCGCGCACCTGGTAGAGGTTGACCGCGTAGTGCTCCTGCAGGACGGCGATGTTGACGGTCTCGCCGATCTCCTCGGCGAGCCGCTCGCACACCGGCCTGCCCTGCTGGGTGATGTCGAGACGGCCCGTGACCGCGCCCGCCAGGCGTACGATCCCGAAGCCGAGCCGGTACTTGCCGCGTTCGGCCGTCTGCTCGACCAGACCGCGCGCCTCCAGGGCGCCGAGCAGGCGGAACGCGGTCGACTTGTGGACGTCGATCTCGGCGGCGACCTCGCTGACGCCCGCCTCGCCGCGCTGGGCGAGGATCTCCATGACGCTCACGGCACGGTCGACGGACTGCACCCCGTTCACCGCGGGACCTGCCGTTTCGCCATCTGCCGTGTGGTTGCTCATGGCGCAACCATAGCGGACCGAGGTGTCGCCCGGGAGGTACGCCGGGCTCGGAACTGTTGCATATTGCACAACACTGTGCGCCATTCTTGACAACCGGGAGCGGCGGCTGAAGCATGTTGCGCATAGCGAATTGTGTTGTGCAATTCGAGATATCGCATCCCGTGGAGCATGGTGTGGCAATCAGCGTCTTCGACCTGTTCTCCATCGGCATCGGCCCGTCCAGCTCGCACACCGTGGGCCCGATGCGGGCCGCCAGGACGTTCGCCGTCCGGCTGAAGAACGACGGCCTGCTCGCCCAGACCACCGCGGTACGGGCGGAGCTCTTCGGCTCCCTCGGTGCCACCGGGCACGGCCACGGCACCCCCAAGGCCGTGCTGCTCGGCCTGGAGGGCAACGAACCGCACACCGTCGACGTCGGCCGGGCCGAGCTGGACGTCGAGCGGATCCGCGGCACCGGGCGCATCCGCCTCCTCGGCACCGAGATCGGCCCCGCCCACGAGATCGGCTTCGACGCCTCGACCCAGCTGGTCCTGCACCGCCGGCGCTCGCTGCCGTACCACGCCAACGGCATGACGCTCTTCGCGTACGACGCCGACGGACTGCCGCTGCTGGAGAAGACGTACTACTCGGTCGGCGGCGGCTTCGTGGTCGACGAGGACGCCGTCGGCGCCGACCGGATCAAGCTCGACGACACCGTGCTGCCCCACCCGTTCCGCACCGGTGACGAACTGCTCCGCCTGGCCCGCGAGACCGGCCTGTCGATCTCCGCGCTGCTGCTGGAGAACGAGAAGGCCTGGCGCACGGAGCAGGAGATCCGCGCGGGCCTGCTGGAGATCTGGCATGTCATGGAAGCCTGCGTGGGCCGAGGCCTGTCCCGTGAGGGCATCCTCCCCGGCGGCCTCGAGGTCCGCCGGCGCGCCGCGGCGGCCGCCCGGCAACTGCGCAGCGAGGGCGACCCGGTGGGACGCGCCATGGAGTGGGTGACCCTCTACGCGATGGCCGTGAACGAGGAGAACGCCGCGGGCGGCCGGGTGGTCACCGCGCCGACCAACGGCGCCGCGGGCATCATCCCCGCCGTTCTGCACTACTACCTCACCTTCGTGCCGGGCGCCGACGAGGAGGGCATCGTCCGCTTTCTGCTGGCCGCGGGCGCCATCGGCATGCTCTTCAAGGAGAACGCCTCCATCTCCGGCGCCGAGGTCGGCTGCCAGGGCGAGGTCGGCTCGGCCTGCTCCATGGCCGCCGGCGGTCTCGCCGAGGTCCTGGGCGGCAGCCCGGAGCAGGTGGAGAACGCCGCCGAGATCGGCATGGAGCACAACCTCGGCCTGACCTGCGACCCGGTCGGAGGCCTGGTGCAGATCCCCTGCATCGAGCGCAACGGCATGGCCGCGGTCAAGGCGGTGACCGCCGCGCGGATGGCGCTGCGCGGCGACGGACGCCACCACGTCTCCCTCGACAAGGTCATCAAGACGATGAAGGAGACGGGCGCCGACATGAAGGTCAAGTACAAGGAGACCGCCCGTGGCGGCCTCGCCGTCAATGTCATCGAGTGCTGACGCCTCACACCATGGGACGGGTCACCGAGCGACGGCGCGTGCTGCGCATCCGGGACGGCGCCGCGAGCAGCCGTCCGGACACGCTGGTTGCGGAGGAGCCGCTGGAGATCCGGCTGGGCGGCAGGCCGCTGGCGATCACCATGCGCACGCCCGGTGACGACTTCGCGCTGGCCGCCGGGTTCCTGCTGAGCGAGGGGGTGGTGCGCCGGGCCGAGGACGTGGCGAGCATCGTGTACTGCGCGGGCGCCACGGGTGGGGACCCCTCCCACCCGAGCGGAGTCGGGAGCGGGGGAGGTTCGAACACGTACAACGTCGTCGACGTGCGGCTCGCCCCCGGCGTGCCGGTGCCCGACATCACGCTCGCGCGGAACGTGTACACGAGCTCCTCCTGCGGGCTGTGCGGCAAGGCCAGTCTGGAGGCCGTACGGACCACCGCCGGCCGGCCGATCTCCGACACACCTCCGCTCCGTGTCGCTCCCGAGCTGCTGGCCGCCCTGCCCGACCGGATGCGGGCCGCGCAACCGGTGTTCGACCGGACCGGGGGCCTGCATGCCGCCGGGCTGTTCTCACCCGAGGGCGACCTGCGGTACCTGCGGGAGGACGTGGGCCGGCACAACGCCGTCGACAAGGTCATCGGCCGCGCGCTCCGGGCCGGTGAACTGCCGCTGTCCCGAGGCATTCTGCTGGTGTCCGGCCGGGCGTCGTTCGAGCTGGCGCAGAAGGCGGTCATGGCGGGCATCCCGATGCTGGCGGCGGTCTCGGCACCGTCCTCCCTCGCGGTGGACCTGGCGACGGAGACAGGGCTCACGCTCGTCGGCTTCCTGCGCGGCGGGTCCATGAACGTGTACGCGGGCGAGCAGCGCATCGATCTTCAGGCCGGCACGAGGTGAGCGGGCCCATGACCCACCTCGGCGCGTTGCGGCCCCGTCTCCGGCACGCTCGCCGGCCTACCCCGACCGCGGGCGGCTGGGCAGGACAACCGCCGGGTTGTGCACGGTCGGGCGGGGTACCCGGAGTCGGTGCGGATCAGTGTGGTGGACGCGGGATCGAACACGGTCAGGCTGGCAGTCGCGGACACCAGCGACGGCGTGCCGCTGCCCGTGCACACGGTCAAGTGGAAACTGCGGCTGTCCGAGCGGGTTCAGCCCGACGGCGTGATCGGTGAGGATGCGCTGCATCGGCTGGTGCAGGCCGTGGCCGCGGCGAGGGACACGGCACACACCTGGGACGCGGAAGGGCCGATGGCGTTCGCGACCGCCGTCGTGCGCCACGCTCCCAACCGGCGGCAGGTGCTGAGCACCGTACGGGCGGAAACCGGTATCCGGATGTGCACCCTCTCCGGAGAGACGTTGGTCGTCGTCCGGATAGCCGAAGCGGGTGTCGTGGGCGGCCGGGCGCCAGGAGGAGCCGAGGCGCAGCTCTCCGTCGACGGGGTTGGGGTCGACGACCTTGCCCGGGTTCATCCGGTTGCCCGGGTCGAACAGGCCCTTCAGCTCGCCGAAGGCGGTCACCAGCCGTTCGCCGAACATCTGGGTGAGCAGTTCTCCCCGGGCCTGGCCGTCGCCGTGCTCGCCGGACAGCGAGCCGCCGTAGGAGACGACAAGGCCGGCGGCACGCTCCACGAAGCCGCGGAAGTCCGCCACCCCCTCGGACGTGGTCATCCCGAACGGAATCCGGGTGTGCACGCATCCCTGCCCGAAGTGGCCGTACAGCGAAGGCTCGTTGTAGTCGAACTCCTTGAACAGCCGCTTCAGATCGCGGAGATAGTCCCCGAGGCGCGCTGGCGGCACGGCGGAGTCCTCCCACCCTTCCCAGGTCTCCCGCTCGTCCGGCGGACGCGCGGTCACCCCCAGCCCCGCCTCCCGGGCCCGCAGCATCTCCTGCTCACGCTCGGGATCGTCGGAGAAGGCGACCGAAGCGTCCCGTTCGGCGCGGCCGATCGCCGTCAACAGGGCGTGCGCCTGCTCGTCCACGTCCTCCTTGCTGTCTCCGGCGAACTGCACGAGCAGCCAGCTGTCGCTGTCGGGCAGGGCGTCGAGCGAGTCGAGGTAGGCGTGTTCCTCCCGCATCAACTGGGCCATCCGCCCGTCCAGGGCCTCCAGTTGGGCGGGAGAGCAGTGCTCCAGCAGCCGGGGTACGTCGTCGGCGGCGCGGCAGATGTCGTCGTATCCGAGGACCAGCAGCGACTGGTACGGCGGCACCGGGACGAGATCGAGCTCGGCCCGCAGCACGGTCACCAGGGTGCCCTCGCTGCCGACCAGGGCCCGGGCGACGTCGAAGCCGTTCTCCGGCAGCAGGGAGTCGAGGTTGTAGCCGGAGACGCGGCGCGGGATCCGCGGGTAGCCGCGCCGGATGTCGGCCAGGTACTCGGTGACGATCCGGTCCAGGCCGTCGTAGATCTCGGCCCGGCGGCCGCCCTCGGCGCTGATCCGCGCCCGCTCGGCCCGGGAGGTGGGCCCCACCCACATGCGCAGACCGTCGTAGGTGAGCACCTCCAGCCGGCGCACATGGTCCACCGTCTTGCCGTACGCCTGCGCGGACGCCCCGCACGAGTTGTTGCCGATCATGCCGCCCAGCGCGCAGTGGCTGTGGGTCGACGGCTTCGGGCCGAACTGGAGACGGTGATCCGCGAGCCGCCGGTCGAGTTCGTCCAGGACGATGCCCGGCTCCACCACACAGGTACGAGCCCCGGGGTCGACGGCGACCAGCGCGTGGCAGTACTTGCTCCAGTCGATCACCACGGCCGCGTTCGTCGTCTGACCGGCCAGACTCGTGCCCCCGCCCCGCGACAGCACAGGGGCGTCGAAGCGGGCGCACACGTCCACCGCCCGGGCACCGGCCTCGACGGTGCGGGGTACGACCACGCCGAGGGGGACCTGCCGGTAGTTGGATCCGTCCGTGGAGTAGGCGCCCCGGCTGCCGGGATCGAAGCGGACCTCGGCATCCGTCTCGGTGCGCAGGGCCGTGGCCAGGTCACCGAGGGGTACTCCGCGGACGCGTGTGCTCATGATCGTCCTCCGGGCTGGTGCGGACGTCCGTCCCGTACGGGCCGTCGGGTACCCCGCATCACGCGGGCAATGACACCGCGCCCGCCTCGGACGGCTGCCCGCCGAGCAGCCGGCCGGTAGCGCACCTGCGTGTGGGCGTCGGAAGTGGACCGCCCCGTCTGTCTAGGGTGGAGGCCATGTCCACCACAACACCCGGTCCTACGCCCCTCGTTGATCCCGCAGAGCTGATCGCGGACCCGTACTCGGTGTACGCGCGGCTTCGCGAGGCCGGGCCCGTCCACCGCATCAGCGGAACGGACGGGCTTCCGGCCTGGCTGGTCACGCGGTACGACGACGTACGCCAGGCCCTCGCCGACCCCCGGCTCTGCCTGGACAAGCGCAACGCGAAGCCCGGCGGCTATCGCGGACTCGCGCTGCCGCCGGCGCTGGACGCGAACCTGCTGAACATGGACCCGCCCGACCACACCCGCATCCGGCGCCTGGTGTCGCGTGCGTTCACCCCACGCCGTGTCGCCCAACTGCGCGAGCCCATCCGGAAGACCGCGGACCACCTGCTCGACGCCATCGCACCGCTCGGCCGTGCCGACCTGATCGCCTCGTACGCCGCGCCGCTGCCGATCACCGTGATCTGCGACCTGCTGGGCGTGGCTCCGTCCGACCGGCACGACTTCCGGTCCTGGACCGACGCGCTGGTGGCCCCGGACCCCGAGCAGCCGGAGAGGACGAAGGAAACCGTCCGTGCCATGCTGGGGTTCTTCGCCCAGCTCATCGCCGACAAGCGGGCAGCCCCCGCCGACGATCTGCTCTCCGCGATGATCGCCGTACGCGACGACGAGGACCGGCTGAGCGAGGACGAGCTCACCTCCCTGGCCTTCCTGATCCTGTTCGCGGGATACGAGAACACCGTCCATCTCATCGGCAACGCCACCCTGGCCCTGCTCAGCCACCCCGGCCAACTGGCCGCACTCCGCGCCGATCCCGGCCGGCTGGGCGGCGCGGTGGAGGAGCTGGCCCGCTACGACGGTCCGGCGCCGCTGGCCATCCGCCGCTTCCCCACCGAGGACATCACTATCGGCGGGGTCCGCATTCCGGCCGGTGAGACCGTCCTGCTGTGCCTGGCCGCCGCCCATCGGGACCCGCACCGTTTCACCGAACCCGACCGGCTCGACATCGGCCGCGACGCCACCGGGCATCTCGCGCTCGGTCACGGCATCCACTACTGCCTCGGCGCGCCGCTGGCCCGGATGGAGACCGAGATCGCGCTCGCCGCTCTCCTCGACCGCTTTCCGCGGCTGGCCCTCGACGTCCCGCCGAGTGAGCTGAGTTGGCGGCCGGCCATGCGCGCCCGCGGTCTGCTCGCGCTACCGGTGGTCTACTGATCCGAACACGTGGCGCAGCCGCAATCCGCGGAGCGGGTTGCGTAGGTTCAGTTGCGCAACTCGTGAGAGGGAGACCGAAGTGGCCGATTATTCACTGGCCCTCAGTGACTCGGAGATCGAGCGCTACCGGCTCATGGCGGCTGCCGCCGAGCACAGGGAACGCGATCTGTGGACGACCGCCGGAGCGGTGCCCGGCGCGCGGATCGCCGACGTGGGATGCGGACCCGGCGCGATCGCGGTGCGGCTCGCGGGCAAGGCCGCCCCGGACGGTGCCGTATGGGCGATCGACCGGGACGCCGACGCGCTGGCCGTCGCCTCGGAGCTCGCCGCACGGGCCGGCGTACCGGTGCACACCGCCATCGGATCCGCCGATGCCACCGGGCTGGCCGCCGGCACCTTCGACCTGGTGATGCTCAGGCATGTCCTGGCCCACAACGGCGGCCGGGAGCAGACGATCGTCGACCACCTGGCCACGCTGGCCAGGCCCGGCGGCGGCACGGTGTTCCTCGCCGACATCGACGCGAGTTCCTTCCGTCTGCGGGGAGCCCCGCCCGAGTTCGACGAGTTGGACGAGCGGTACCGCGAAATGCACCGGCGCCGGGGCAACGACCTGACCGTAGGCACCCGCCTCGACGAACTGCTGACCGCGGCCGGCCTGGAGATCGTCGCCTTCGAGGGCCACATCAACGTCATCACGCCCCCGCCCGGCATGCGCGGTCCGGCCTGGGCCGCCCGGGACACCCTGCTCGCCGAGGGCCTTGCCACACCGGACGACCTCGCCCGCTGGGACGACGCCTTCAAGCGGACCGAGCACGCCGCGAGCGGGCTGCGCTTCTTCGCCGCCCACTTCGTCGCCATCGGCCGCCGCGCCTGACGCCGCCGTCGCCCCCGACCCCACCCGCCTGCCGGCCCGGCTGGTCCTGGCCTCTTTCTTAGCGGGACGTTAGATCTCGGCGACGGATCTTGTACGGGTTCGGGGGCCGCCCGCATGCTCATGCGCACCCCCGTATCGGGGCATCTCCCCGTTCCCCGCCAGGGACGACTTCCCACTGGAGCCGCCATGTCATCCGCTGCCGTCCTGCCCGGAACACCCCCGGAAGACCTGCGTGCGAAACGCCGCCTCGCCCTGGTCGGCGGGTCCCTGGGCAACCTCGTCGAGTGGTACGACTGGTTCGTCTACGCGAGCTTCGCGATCTACTTCGCCGACTCGTTCTTCCCCGGCGACAACCCGACCACCCAGCTGATGAACACCGCCGGAATCTTCGCGGTCGGCTTTCTGATGCGCCCGGTCGGCGGCTGGGTGCTCGGCCGCGCCGCGGACCGGCACGGACGCAAGAGCGCGCTCACCCTCACCGTCACCATGATGTCGGTGGCCGCCCTGCTGATCGCCCTCGCGCCCACCTACGACCGGGCCGGCTACCTCGGCGCCGTGGTGCTGCTGCTGGCGCGACTGCTGCAGGGCATGAGCATCGGCGGCGAGTACGCCGCCAGTGCCACGTATCTGACCGAGGCATCCGCCCGCAACCGGCGCGGCCTCGGCTCCTCCTTCCAGTACGTGTCGATGACCTGTGGCCAGATCCTCGGCCTGGGCATCCTCATCACGATGCAGCACACGCTGACCACCGCCCAGTTGGAGAGCTGGGGCTGGCGTATCCCGTTCGTGCTGGGCGCGCTGTTCGCGCTGGTGGTGTTCTGGCTGCGGCGTCGGCTGACGGAGACCGACGCCTTCACCGAGGAGACCGGCGAGGGCGGCCGTGAGGCCGACTCGCGCGGCACGACGAAGGCGCTGTGGCAGCACCGCCGCCAGGCGGGCCTGGTCATGGCGCTCACCCTCGGCGGCACGGTGGCCTACTACACGTACACGACCTACCTCACCAAGTACCTGATCGGCAGCGCGGGCATGGCCAAGACCACGGCCACCCTGGTGAGTTTCACCGCGCTGACCGTCTTCGCCGTGCTCCAGCCCTTCGCCGGGATGCTGTCCGACCGGATCGGCCGCCGTCCCCTGCTGATCACGTTCGCGGTCGGCTGCACCGTCGGCACGTATCCGATCATGACCGCACTGGGCTCGGCGTCCTCCTACTGGTCCGCGCTCGGACTCTCCCTGCTCGCCCTGGTGATCATCACCGGCTACACCTCGATCAACGCGGCCGTGAAGGCGGAACTCTTCCCCACCCGCGTGCGCGCCCTCGGGGTGGCCGTGCCGTACGCGATCGCCAACGCCCTCTTCGGGGGTACGGCGGAATACGTGGCGCTGTGGTTCAAGAACAGCGGTCACGAGACCATGTTCTTCTGGTACGTGTCCGGGTGCGCGATGATCTCCCTGGTCACGTACGTCCTCATGCCCGACACCCGCAATGCCGCCCTCAGCCGCGCCGAGGCCGAGGCGGCCGCCGGCCGTGACCCGTCCACGGCGGCCGCTCCTGTCGAAGCCCTCCGCTGAACCGCTGTGAGACGCCGATGACCCGGGCGAGCCGCTTTCCGTAAGCTGCTCCCCAGGTCACAGCGGCACAAGGACACCCATGCACGCGCTTCTCGTCGAGGACGACGACCGTATGTCCCTGGCCCTCGGTACCGCCCTCGCCCAGCGCGGGCACACCGTGCGCAGAGTCGGCCGGGCCATGGACGCCCTGCGGTACGTCCGCGAGGCGCAGTTCGTGCTGCTCGACCTCGGTCTGCCGGACCTCGACGGACTCGAACTGCTGCGGCGCCTGCGGACCGTCTGTGACGCGCCGCTGATCGTGGTCACCGCCCGCTGCGAGGAGCGCGACATCGTGCAGGGGCTGCGGGCCGGTGCCGACGACTACGTGGTCAAGCCGTTCCGCATGAACGAGCTCATGGCCCGCATCGACACCGTGCGCCGCCGGACCGGGGCGCCGTCGTCGCACGCGCACGGCGAAGGGCCTCCCGTGCGCGCCGGCGACGTGGAGATCGACATCGCGGGCCGCGCGGTCAGGGTCGACGGCACCGATGTACGGCTCACCCGGCGCGAGTTCGACGTCCTCGCCTTCCTGGCCGCCCGCCCCGACCAGGTGCACTCCCGCGAGGAGATCCTGGACCGGATCTGGGGCGACGCCTTCCTCGCCGCCTCCCGCTCCCTGGACGTCCATGTGGCCGGCATCCGCGCCAAGACCGGCCGGGCCGACCTGGTCCGTACCGTCCGCGGCTTCGGCTATCAACTGGGCTCCCCGCGGCCGGGCAGCGAGCGATGAGACGCAGACTGCTCGCCGTCCTCATGGTGCTCATGGGCGCCGCGACGCTGCTGCTCTCCCTGCCGCTGGCCGGCTCCTACGCCGACGGACGCAGCGAACACCTGCTGCTCCAGCGGCGCTCCGAGGCGGTACGGTTCGCCGATCTCGCCGACCGGATGCGCACCGACGCCCCCGCGGCCACCGGCCGCCCGGCGAGATCGTCCAGCGAGCGCACCGGCCCGTCCGCCCGTACGACCAGGTGCGTGTAGTTGACGTACCCCCGGGCGAGCGCCGTCGCCGCGGCCCGGCGGGCGAACGGCTCCCGCCCCAGCACCGCGTCCTGCGCCGCGTCCGCCATGGTCAGCGCCAGCTCCACCGAACCGCCCGCCAGCTTGCGCAGATTGTCCACACTGGCCGGAGCTATCTCCAGCCGGCGCCCGCTCCCCGCGACCTCCGTCGCCAGGGCCTTGCCGAAGGCGTTGTACGGCCCTCCCTCCGGCCCGTCGCGAACCGCAGCCGCCGTACAGGCTCCGCGTCCTGCCCGCAGGCAGCCAGTACCGGCGCCGCGGCCACCCCGACGGAGGCCTTCAGCAGTCGTCGACGGCTCACCGAAGCGCTGGTCACCGGCGAAGAGTAGCCGCCACGGTGTCCGGTGCCGATCGTCCCGTGATCCCGCGCACAGACCGGCGAGGCATGGTCATCCGCGTGTTAGCGTCCAGAGCCGTGACTTCCCCGGCTCTGCACGCACCCGCACCTGACCTGCTGAATCTCTTCGGCGACGGGTTCGTGCGCGACCCCCACCCCTGGCTCGACGCGCTCCGTTCGGACTCTCCCGTGCACCACGATCCGAACACCGGGCTCTGGCTGGTGAGCCGTCACCGGGATGTGCGCCGGGTGCTCCTCGATCCGGACGTGTTCCGCCCGGACAACGCCCAGAACGCCGTGACGCCGCTGCCCATCGCCGTGCTGCGGGTGCTCGCCAGGGCCGGCTTCAGCCTCGCGCCCGCGCTCGCCAACAACGGCACCGCCAGCCACCCGGGGCTGCGCCGCGTGGTCACCCGGTTCTTCAACGCCGAGCGGGTGGCCGCGGCCGTCCCGGTCATCGAGCGCGTCGCCGCGCAACTGCTCGACGCGGCGCGGCAGGAGATCGACGCCGTCGGCAGCTGCGATCTCTTCTCCTCCTTCGGCCAGGTCCTCCCGTGCAGGGTGCTGATGGAACTGCTGGGCATCCGGGGAGTCGAGCCGGCCACCCTCATCCGCTGGAGCGACGCCGCACTGGAGCTGTTCTGGGGCGCGCCGCATCTGGAGCGGCAACTCGAACTCGCCCGGCTGGTGGGAGAGTTCAACCAGTGGCTGACCGAGACCGTGCATGGCACCACGGCCGCACCGGGTTCCTTCATCGCAGCGCTCGCCGGTCACCGGCTGCCCGACGGCGAGCCGCTCGACCCGGCGACCGCGGTCGGCGCCTGCTTCTTCGTCTTCGTGGCCGGACAGTCCACGACCGGGCAGCTCATCTCCACGGTGCTGCGGCGGGCGCTCACCGAGCCCGGCCTGTGGCCGCGTCCGGCGCACGAGCCGGGCCTGGCCGAGGGCTGGGTGGAGGAGGTGCTGCGAAGGGAGCCGTCGGTGACCTCCTGGCGGCGGATCACCGCGCAACCGGTGGAACTCGGGGGAGTGCAGTTGCCTGCGGGCGCCCAGTTGCTGCTGATGCTCATGGGCAGTGGATCCGACCCCGAGGTCTTTCCCTCCCCGGAGCGGATGTGCCCGCACCGGGAGAACATCCGCCACCACCTGTCCTTCGGCGTCGGCCGCCACCGCTGCCCGGGCGCGTCCCTGGCTCGCACGGAGGCGGCCATCGCACTGCGCACGGCCGCCCTGCGCCTGCCGGATGCACGCCTTGCGCCCAGCCTGGAGGAACCACCGATGCTCGGACTGCTGTCCTTCCGGGCACCGTTGAGTGTGGTGGTCGAGCGGGCCTGAGGGGCGCGGAGACCTGTGATACGGCCGTGACCCGGAACTATGGCCTCCACCACAGGCGGCAGGGCTGGATCCTGATGGGCTGGACCGATGCGCAGAGCAGCCGCCCTCTTACTGGTCCTCACCTCGGCGCTCGCCCTCGCGGCGTGTGACCGGCAGGCCGGCCCCGCATCGCCGGGCGACCGCGGCCGTCTGCCGCTGGCCGAGTACGACATGCCCGAGGACGACGTCCGTGTCGTCGGCACGGCCCGGTGGACGCTGGCCAAGGAGTGCATGGTCCGCCTAGGGTTCGACCGTCTGCGGGACCTCGACATCGACCCCTTGCCCGGCTGGCCCCGGCGCCCCGCCGGCACGGGCGTGGTGTCGCTCGTCGTCTACGCCTCCGACGACTTCCGCTACGGCGTCCAGGACCCCGAGCAGGCCGCGCGGTACGGCTATCAGGCGGCGCGGGTCGACTACGAGCGCCACTACCGGGAGAAGAAGTGGACCCTTCCCGAATATCTCGCGCTCACCGGCGAGTTCGTCGGGGACGATCCGAAGAGCGTCCACGGCCACCTCGTCCCGAAGCGCGGCTGTCTCGGTGAGGCGGACCGGGCGATCCACGGGACCGTTCCCCAGGACCGGAAGGATCCTGTCCTGGACCTGGGGGCCGAGAGCCTTGAGCAGGGCAAGCGGGATCGCGCCTGGAAGAAGGCGGACAGGGCGTGGTCGGCCTGCATGCGGAGAGCCGGCCACCGGTACGCCACGCCCACGGACGCCGCGAGCGACCCCGACCGTGATCGCGAGGAGCTCGAAGAAAACCTGACGGATCCGGAGTACGACCTCAACCAGCCGTCCGCCGCCGAGAAGAAGACCGCGACCGCCGACGCCCGCTGCAAGCGGCGGACCGGCTATGTCCGCACCGTGCACGCCGTCGACGTACGCATCCAGAACAAGCTCATCGCCTCGAACCGGGCGAAGCTGGAGGACCAGCGCCGCTGGAACCGCGACGCGGCCCGCCGAGCCCGCGACATCCTCGCAGACCGGTCATGATCCCGGGACCGGGCCGGATCCGGTCTGCCGCAGGGCGTCACGCAGGCGTCGCAGATCGTCCGCGGGCCGCCCCAGTCCGTTGATCTGGAGGCGGGCCGCCTCGGTACTCGCGCCCGGGTGCAGGGAGAAGGCCAGGTCCAGCGACTGGCGCACCATCCACTGGTCGTAGGCCAGCAGCCGGCCGGCGTACGCCTGGGCCTCCACCAGGTCGGCTTCGGTGAGCGGCAGGCCCCCGAGCCGTGCCTGGAGCCGGTGGAAGGTCGAGCCAGCGCGTCCGCACCGCTCGGCGGCCTGCCCGGACACCTTGCCCGGAGCGCCGCAGGCCGCCACCGCCTCGTCGGCGAACCGCAGGGCGGTCACCGCCTCGTCCAGCACCGCGAGCAGCGCCCGCACCTGATCCGTGCGGGGGAGACCGACGGGAAGGGAGTGACAGCGACGTCGGCGCGCGAATGGTACGGCCATGACTCCTCCGGGCAGCATGGCTTGACCGGGCCCTGTGCCCTTCCAGTGTGCGCCTGACGCGCCGCGCCCCGGTCAGGCCCGGTGGCCCGGCCCCATGATCTCGTCCAGCGGGGTGGTCGCGTCGTCCGCTTCGTCCCTTCGGTGGTTCCTGCGGCGATGGTGGGTCGCCCCCCTCACCGCCGTGGCCAGGCCGAGGCAGAAGATGAGCGCGAGGGCCAGGCCGGAGCTGAACACGGCGAGCGTGTTCATGGTCGCGATGTCGTTGTCGAGCAGCGACACCGTGTACTCGGGGCCGCCGGACAGGTTGCCGGCGATCAGCAGGCCGGTGAAGGCGCCGGTGGCCGCGAGGAGGAGCAGTCCGATGAACAGCATCCCCGTCACCTCCTCCAGGATGGGGTCCTAACCGTCCGTATACCCGCGATCCCGTACGGCAGACGACGTGGACGTATAGGCCTCGGGGTCGAACCGGGCCAGACGCCGGCGCATCCGTCCCGTCGACCAGGGCCAGCTGAAGCTGTTGAGGCCGTTGCTGTCGAGGTAGTAACTGGAGCATCCGCCCGCGTTGTAGACGGTGGACGGCAGCGCCTGCTGGACCTCCGCGTTGAACGCGGCCTGGACTTCGGGGCGTACGTCCAGGCTGGTCCAGCCGGCCTTCCGGAAGTGGCGTACCGCACCCGCCACGTACTCCAGTTGTGCTTCGAGGACCATGAACGCCGACGAGTGCCCCGTGCCGAGGTGCGGTCCGAGCAGGACGAACGCATTGGGGAAGCCACTGACCGCGGTTCCCAGGTAGGCGTCCGGACTGCCCTTCCAGTGGTCGTCGAGGCTCGCCCCGCTGGCGTCGAACACACGGCGGGCGATGGGCATGTCGAGAATGTGGAAGCCGGTGCCCAGGATGATGGTGTCCGCCTCCGCGGCGCTGCCGTCCGCGCCGACGACCCGGCTGCCCTCCACGGCCCTGACCGCGGTGGCGTGGACGGCGACGTTGGGCCGGGTCAGCGCGGGGTAGTACGAGTTCGACATCAGCAGACGCTTGCAGCCCAGCGTGTAGTCGGGGGTCAGCGCCCGGCGGAGCCCGGGGTCCTTCACCGTGGCCCTGAGATGGAGCGTGCCCACCTTCTGGACCGCGCGCAGCAGGGAGGGGTGACGGAAGCCGACTCCGAGCGCTTCCATCGCCGCGTATTCCGCGGTGCGCAGGGCGCGTTGGGCTCCCGGGGCGCGCCGCATGAGCCATCGTTCGGCGCGCGGCACGGAGTGGTCGGGCTTGGGCAGCACCCACTGGGCGGTGCGCTGGAACAGATGCAGCCGGGCGACCTGCGGCTGGATGGCGGGCACGAACTGCACGGCCGACGCACCGCTGCCGACCACGGCGACCCGCGCGCCCGTCAGGTCGTGGTCGTGGCGCCAGCGTGAGGAATGGAAGACCTCACCGGGGAACTCGGCCAGTCCCGGGATGTCGGGGACCAGCGGATCGTGCCAGGGGCCCGCCGCCGCGATCAGGATGCGGGCCGTGTAGCGGTCGCGGTTGGTCTCGATGTGCCAGCGGGCGTCCTCGGGGTGCCATTGCGCACGGACGGCTTCGGTGCCGAAGCGGATGAGCGATGTGATCCCGTGGGCGGCCGCGGTCCGGTGGAGGTAGGCGCGGATCTCGGGCTGGCCGGCGAAGGCGCGCGTCCACTCGGGGTTCGGCGCGAACGAGTAGGAGTACAGGGCGGAGGGCACGTCGCAGGCGCAGCCCGGATAGGTGTTGTCCCGCCAGGTGCCGCCCAGTTCGTCCGCCTTCTCGATGAGGACGACATCGTCCACACCGGCCTCGCGCAGCTTGACGGCCGCTCCGATGCCGGAGAGTCCGCTGCCGATGATCAGCACCTCGGCGTCGTGCGTCTCCCGCGTGGCGGTGACCGTCGGACCATCGGTGCGCGTCATGTCAGGCTCCTGTCCGGGGCTCGGGCCTGCGGCGCCCGGCGGGCTCCCGCAGGAGGTCGCGCATGAGGGCACGCGTGGTGCGCAGGGACGTCTCCAGGACCGTCAGCCGGCGGCGGGGGTTCATGAAGTTGCCGCCCATCACGCGCAGATCCTCGGCGGTGGGCTCGATGCGGACGACGCGGGTGCCCGCCGCGCGCAGTGCCGCACATTCGGCATCCAGGGTGCGGGTCATGATGCGGCGCAGCACCGCCTCGGCCCGGCCGAGTCCCCGGCGCCGGCCCGGCGAGAGCGAGCTCATGGGCGCGAGGACGTACACCTCGTCGAGCCGGCGAGGCACGAGCACATCGGCCGAGGTCGGGGAGCTGATGCCGCCGTCCGTATAGCGCCGTCCGGCGATGCGTACCGGCGGGAACCAGCCGGGGACAGCCCAGGAGGCGCGCAGCGCGTCACGCAACGCGGCCCGGGGAGCGCCGGGTTGTCCGAAGACCGTACGGCGGCCCGTGTCGAAGTCGGTCGCCACCAGCCAGGTCGCCGGATGCCGAACCCACTGCCCGTCAGGTGCCAGCAGGTCGGCGAGGACCACCAGCCGGCCGGCATCGCCCCGTCCCCGCGGCAGGAGGCCGGACAGCCCGGTCAGCGCGGGTGCGGAGCCGCCCAGCGCCCGCAGGGCGAGCCGCGGTGATCCCAGAAGGGCCGCGGGGCGGGGCGGGATTCCCCGGGGCGGCGCCTCGAAGTGACTCAGCAGTTCCGGCCGGGCGTTGCCGTGGGCGAGCTGAGCTGCGAGCAGTTCGTCCACGCCGATGCCGCTGCCCAGCATGGCCGCCACCTCCGCCCCGGCCGAGGTGCCCACCAGGACCTCGGCGCCGCGAGGGTCCCAGCGCAGCGCCTGCCACAGGGAGTGAAGGGCGCCGATCGTCCAGGCGGCACCGAGGGTTCCGCCGCAGCCCAGCACCAGTCCGCGGGACGGGGCTGTCGTCGTGCCGGTCATGGTCACTGAACTCTCCGCCCATTCGAGATACCGACGAGATCGGGATACTAGCGGTATCTGAAGGCCCTGAACAGTCCACGCCGGAGTTAGGATCCGAGAGCTCATGAGCTTCGCCGGAAGCCGCGCACGGACGGAAGAGGAACGAGACATGGCCCGCCTCAGCCGCGTCGAGAGTCAGGAACGCACGCGCGAGCGGCTCGTCGCCACCGCGCGGGAGCTGTTCCTGCGCAAGGGCTACGCCGCCACCTCGCTCAGTGACGTGGCGGAGACGGCCGGCTACTCCAAGGGCGCGGTGTACTCGAACTTCCGCAACAAGGACCGCCTCTGCCTCGCCGTCCTCGACGACATCCGCGCCGAACAGCTGGCCCTGCTCACGGATGCCGTCATGCGGGCCGACCGGATCGACGAACGCCTCGCGGCCTTCGCCTCCTGGGGTGAGACCCACATCGGCGAGGAGGCCTGGACCACGCTGGAGGTCGAGTTCCTGACGAGGGCCCGCCATGACGACGAGCTGCGGCGCGAGGTCACCGCGCGCGTCGAAGCCGTCCGCGATGCGCTGGCTCAGCTCCTCGAAGCGCTGGCCAAGGAACTGGGCGCGGGTCTCGCCCTGCCGGCCGACAAGGCCGCCATGGCCCTGCTGAGCCTGGGCATCGGCCTCGGCATCCAGCGGGTCGCGGACCCGGCCGTTCCCACCGCGGTGCTCACCGACACCCTGCGCCTCATCCTGGGCACGCAGTAAGGCAGTTGCCTCAACTCGGTGGGCGGAACCTGTTCAGCAGCAGGTACGGCAACTCAGCCGAGGCACAGCACGAGCAGGCAGACCTCGGACGGCGACGCCGAGGCCGGTGCGGGGCTCGCCGGGGACTGTCCCGTGTCCGTGCCGCTGGTGGCGGTCGGCGCGGGCGTCGCCGCCGTACCGGTGCCGTCCGAGGCCGCCTCGCCGGAGGCCGGTGAGGCGGCCGGCTGCTGAGCGGCCGACCCAGCGGTCGTACGGGACGGGACCGCGGCGTCCGGCCGAGCGCTCGACGGCGCCGTCATGAGCGGTGCGGCGTCCTGCCGGCGCGGTCGGTCGGGCGCGGTCGCCTTCACGGAGGGCGTGGGGGAGGATGCTCCGCTGCCGGGACGCGCCGAGGTCGGGCGCGTATGCCGCTCCGGCTGTTCCTCCTCGGCGCCCGAACCTGTGCCCGCGGCCTCCGGTGCCGTGGCGGCCTGGGCGCGGTCGCCGCCCTGCCGGTCCATCGCGGACACGGTCAGGCCGCCACCGACGAGTGCGACCGCGGTCGCGACCACGGCCCGGCGCTGGTTCTTCCTCAGGCGGGCCTGCCGGCGACGGCGTGCCGCCCGTCCGTGCGGCGCGGGCGGAAGGTCCGGGAGATCGTCGGCGGGATCGGTCTCCTGGGCCGAGGGGGATGCCTCCCCTGAAGCCATGTCCGAGGCGGACACCTCCCAGGAAACCGCCGGGCCCGTCGTCGCCATGGTGACCGGCGCCGGTGCGACGCGGCCGTCGGCGGCGGCCGGAGCGATGTCCGGGGCCCAGGCACCGCATCCGGGGCACACCAGAGCGCCATTGAGGTGCCGGCGGCACGAGGAGCAGTAGTCCATGCGGTCTTCCTGACGTGGGAGCGAGCGGCTGCCACGCTAACGAGGCTTTCTCAAGACTGTGTGCAGTCCGTGTGAGGCTCGTGCGGGGGGTTCTTCGCCAGGTCTGAACACTCCCCGCCGTCCGCCCGTATCCCGGGTCGTAGTCGTCACGACAGGGAGAGGTACGTGTCCCAGCCCACCGCCCGTCTGATGCGCGGCGTCGCGCTCGCCGGAAGTCTCGCCCTGATTCCGCTGGTCTCGGCCTGCGGCGGCGGTGAGGACGGTGCGCCGGCGAACGGCAAGCCCGTGAAGGTGTCCAACGCCCCGGCGGCCGGTGTCGTGGCCCCGGCGAAGATCGAGGTGATCGCCGGCCTGGCCGGCTGCAAGGCCGAGATCCGGGTGGAGGCGGACGAGTTGCGCGAGGGTTTGTGCCACACCGAGAAGGCGGACTACGTCATCACCACCTTCCCCCACGAGAAGTTCAAGCAGAGCTGGCTGGATGCCGCCAGCATGTACGGGGGCACGTATCTGGTCGGCACGCGCTGGGTGGTCAGCGCCAAGCCGGAGATGCTGGGCCAGTTGCGGGCCAGGCTCGGCGGGACCGTCCAGCAACTGCGCGGCTCGGGACCGACACCGGCGCCGAGCGGGTCGTAGAGACACAAGTGCGTCCAGGCCCGCCCCCACGGGCCGGCCTGGACGCACTTCCGGATCAGGCCGGGATCAGGCCAGGTCGAACCGGTCCAGGTTCGACACCTTGACCCACGCGGCGACGAAGTCGTGCACGAACTTCTCCTTCGCGTCGTCGCTCGCGTAGACCTCAGCGAGCGCACGCAGTTCGGAGTTCGAGCCGAAGACGAGGTCGGCGCGCGTGCCGGTCCACTTCACCTCGCCGGTGGCGTCGTCGCGGCCCTCGAACGTGGTCTGGTCCTCCGAGACGGCCTTCCACGTCGTACCCAGGTCGAGCAGGTTGACGAAGAAGTCGTTGGTCAGCGTGCCCGGCTTGTCGGTGAGGACGCCGTGCGAGGTCTGCTGGTGGTTGGCGCCCAGGACGCGCAGACCACCGACGAGGACGGTCAGCTCGGGCGCGCTCAGACCCAGCAGGTTCGCCCTGTCGAGCAGCAGGTACTCGGCCGGCAGGCGGTTGCCCTTGCCGAGGTAGTTGCGGAAGCCGTCGGCGGTGGGCTCCAGCGCGGCGAAGGACTCCGCGTCGGTGTGCTCGTCCGTCGCGTCGACGCGGCCCGGGGCGAAGGGCACCTCCACGTCGTAGCCGGCGTCCTTGGCGGCCTTCTCCACACCGGCGGCACCGCCGAGCACGATCAGGTCGGCCAGGGAGACCTTCTTGGCGCCGGAGTTGAAGTCCGACTGGATGCCCTCCAGGACCCGCAGCACCTGCGCCAGCCGGTCGGGTTCGTTGACCTCCCAGCCGGCCTGCGGCTGCAGGCGGACACGGGCGCCGTTGGCGCCACCGCGCTTGTCGCTGGTGCGGAAGGTCGAGGCCGACGCCCACGCGGTGGAGACGAGCTGGGACACCGTCAGACCCGAGGCGAGCAGCTCGGCCTTGAGCGCCGCGACATCGGCGGCGTCGATCGGCTCGCCCTCGGCCTCCGGCAGCGGGTCCTGCCACAGCAGGGTCTGTGCCGGGACGTCGGAGCCGAGGTACAGCGACTTCGGGCCCATGTCACGGTGGGTCAGCTTGTACCAGGCGCGCGCGAAGGCGTCCGCGAAGTCCTCGGGGTTCTCGTAGAAGCGGCGCGAGATCGGCCCGTAGATCGGGTCGAACCGGAGCGAGAGGTCCGTCGTCAGCATCCGCGGGGCGTGGCTCTTCGACGGGTCGTGGGCGTCCGGGATGGTGCCCGCGCCGGTGCCGTCCTTGGCGACCCACTGGTGGGCGCCGGCCGGGCTCTGCTCCAGCTCGTACTCGTACTCGAAGAGGTTCTTGAAGAAGCCATTGCTCCACTGCGTGGGCGTGCTGGTCCAGGTGACCTCCAGGCCACTGGTGATCGCGTCGCCGCCCTTGCCGCTGCCGTACGTGCTCGCCCAGCCGAAGCCCTGCGCCTCGATCGGGGCGGCCTCGGGGTCGGCGCCGACGTGGTCCGCCGGGCCCGCGCCGTGGGTCTTGCCGAAGGTGTGGCCACCGGCGATGAGGGCCACGGTCTCCTCGTCGTTCATCGCCATGCGGCGGAACGTCTCACGGATGTCGCGGGCCGCGGCGATCGGGTCCGGGTTGCCGTTCGGGCCCTCGGGGTTGACGTAGATGAGGCCCATCTGGACGGCGCCGAGCGGGTTCTCCAGCTCGCGGTCGCCGGAGTAGCGCTGGTCGTCGAGCCAGGTGGTCTCGGGACCCCAGTAGACGTCCTCCTCCGACTCCCACACGTCCGCGCGGCCGCCGCCGAAACCGAAGGTCTTGAAGCCCATGGACTCCAGGGCGACATTGCCGGCGAGGACCATCAGGTCGGCCCAGGACAGGCTCTTGCCGTACTTCTTCTTGACCGGCCACAGCAGACGGCGGGCCTTGTCGAGGTTGCCGTTGTCCGGCCAGCTGTTGAGCGGGGCGAAGCGCTGCTGGCCGGCGCCGGCGCCGCCGCGGCCGTCGCTGATGCGGTAGGTGCCCGCGCTGTGCCAGGCCATGCGGATCATGAACGGGCCGTAGTTGCCGAAGTCGGCCGGCCACCAGTCCTTCGAGTCCGTCAGCACCTCGGCGATGTCACGCTTCACGGCCGGGAGGTCGAGGCTCTGGAACGCCTCGGCGTAGTCGAACTCCTCGCCGAGCGGGTTCGCCACGGCGGGGTTCTTGGCAAGGATCTTCAGGTTCAGCCGCTCCGGCCACCACTGGCGGTTGCCGCCGCCCTGGGTCGGGTGCGCGGCGCGTCCGTGCGCCACCGGGCAGCCGCCCGCCTCCTCCGGCTTCGGGTCGGTGACGATGGCGTCGTGGTTCTCAGGCATGGAAGTCCTTTCGAACTGGGGGGATCACGGTGCTGAAGACTGGGTGGATCTACGGGGCTGATGTGCGGCCGGTGGAACAGTCGGGGCACAGGCCCCAGTAGATGACCTCCGCCTCGTCGACCGCGAAACCGCGGTCGTCGGACGCGGTCAGACAGGGCGCATGGCCGACCGCGCAGTCGACGTCGGCGACGGAACCGCATGACCGGCACACGAGGTGGTGGTGGTTGTCCCCGACGCGGCCCTCGAACCGGGCCGGGCTGCCGGGCGGTTCGATACGGCGCACGAGTCCTGCCGTGGTGAGGGCGTGCAGGGCCTCGTACACGGCTTGGACGGAGATATGGCCCACGCGGTCACGCACTCCGGCGGCGATGGCCTCGACGCCGAGATGGTCGCCGGCCCGGACGGTTTCGAGCAGCGCGACACGGGCGGCCGTCACCCGCAGGCCGGCACCGCGCAGCTCCTCGGCGATGGTCGGAGGCGGGGATGCGGTCATGCAGCCGAACCTACCCTCATAAACACGAATGATTCAAGAGAACGAATGAACCAAGTTTTTATGTGTCCTGTTTGAGTGGTCTTTGCCCCGGTACGGCGCTCCTGTTATAGCGCCAGAAACAAGGCGGCGCCCCTGCGGATCACCGCAGAGGCGCCAGGTGGAGAGGGCGATCGGTCGTCGCGTGTCAGGCCTTCGGCTGGGTGAACCGGATGCTGTTGCCGAAGGGGTCGCGCAAGCCGCAGTCGATTCCGTACGGGCGTTCGGTGGGTTCCTCGGTGAACTCGACGCCCCGGCCCAGCAGGGCCTCGTACGTCTTGCGGCAGTCGTCCGTGCTGAAGATCAGATGGCCGCCCGTCGCGCCCTTGGTCAGCAGCTCGCGGACCTGCTGCGCCGTCTCCTCGGACAGCGCGGGAGGTCCGGGCTTCTCCAGCAGGATCTGCCGCTCCGGGTGACCGGGGACGTTGACGGTCAGCCAGCGCATGAAGCCCAGGTCGGCGTCGGTGTGGACCTCCAGGCCGAGCTTGCCGACGTAGAAGTCGAGGGCTTCGTCCTGGTCGAGGACGTAAATCTGGGAGTGCGTGATCGCGGTGAACATGTGTCTCACGCTACCGAGCGGGCCGCGCGAAAACTTGTCCAAAACTGCTCCGTCCACGGACACCGGCAGCGCGGCCTGTCAGGAGCGCGGCCGCATCCACGCCATCGCGAAACACGTCGGCACACCCGCGGCCTCGGTCCGCTCGGCCTCCTTGCGGTACGTCCTCGGCGACCGGCCGACGATGTCGCGGAACGTGCGGCTGAAGGTCGCGGGGCTGCCGAAGCCGACCTCGAAGCAGATGTCCGTCACACTGCGGTCGGTCTCCCGCAGCAGGGACATCGCACGCTCGACCCGGCGGCGCTGCAGATAGCGGTGCGGTGTCTCGCCGAACGTGGCCCGGAAGGTGCGTGTGAAGTGCGCCGGGGAGACATGGGCGATCCGGGCCAGGTCCGCGACGTCCAGCGGCTGCGCATAGGCGCGGTCCATCGCGTCCCGGGCCCGCAGCATGCGGCGGTTGGTCTCTTCTGCGGCACGGCTCACCGGGCCATCACACCATGCGGGCGGCCGGCGTGACGCGGGTGCGTCAGCCCGTCCCCGTGACGGTTGCGGGCGGGCCGCTGCTCGCCGCGCGCAGATGCGCAGAGTGAGATCATCCGTGCATGGATGCGCATGCCGAGCTCACGATGATCGCCGTCCTGCCGGGCCGGGTCACGCTGTCGGACCGGCGGACACAGCGCAGCTGGGACGTCGAGCTCGCGCCCTGCACACTGGCCGCGCACCCGGTCACCCAGGAGCTGTACGCGCAGGTCACCGGTCGCCGCCCGAGCACCGCCCAGGGAGAGCGGCTGCCCGTGGAGGGCGTCTCGTGGTGGGACGCCTCGGTACGACGCCGCAGTCACCCCACCTTCCGGGTGGACGACGTGGGGTTCCGCGTCGCGCGTCGGCTCCCTCCTCGCTGACTTGGTGAGGCAGAGGCCCCGTGACCGTTGGTGCGGTCACGGGGCCTGGGACTGCGGTGGGGTGGTCAGCCCTTGCGGGTGTTGATCTCCTGGGTGAGCTGGGGGACGACGTCGAAGAGGTCGCCGACGATGCCGTAGTCGACCAGGTCGAAGATCGGGGCCTCGGGGTCCTTGTTGATGGCCACGATGGTCTTGGAGGTCTGCATGCCGGCCCGGTGCTGGATCGCGCCGGAGATGCCGGAGGCGATGTACAGCTGCGGGGAGACGGACTTGCCGGTCTGGCCGACCTGGTTGGTGTGCGGGTACCAGC
>NZ_VZRB01000080.1 GCF_008806595.1 Streptomyces luteolifulvus
AACGCCCCCAGCCGCACCTGATCAGACAATCCCACCCACGCGTGACCCATGCCCCGCCCAACGAGCACCGGCCCGTGCCGTCACCGCCTCATACCGAACTCCTTGACAGAGTCAAGCAACGGCATTGAGGGTGCCCCCCGTCAACACCGTCAGCCCGGGCATCACGGCAACCGACATAGCACGCAAGGAACTTGCGTGTCCCGGGGGCGACGCCATGCGGCAGATCCTGCGCAGGTCGGCGGCGAAGCGCATCGCGATGGTGGACGACATCGCGGCACCGGTGGAGTTCCTGGCCGGTCCGGCGGCCTCCCTGATCACGGGCGCCGATCAACGCGCTGGGACTGCTCACCCTCGGGCCGGCGCCCGACTGTGGCTGACCGCCGCCCGCAGCCCTGAGACACCGTCGTTGGCGGTCCGGGGGCCGGTCAGCGGCAGTAGTGGCAGTGAACTGGTAGACAAAAACGGGTGGGACGCTTCCGGCGACGGCCTCTAGGGTCAGGGCACCGGGATCGCGCGGTCCTGGCAGGCTGCGGCGCCGTGGCAGAGCGGCCCATTGCACTCGGCGCGCGGAAGGCCCTCCGCGCGCCGACTGATGAGGTCCGGGCGGGCCCTGCTCGTCCTCGTCCGCGGGTTCGAATCCCGTCGGCGCCCGCAGCCGCCCCTTCGGCCTCCGCACATGGCGCCGCGCCGTCCTGCCGGCCGCACACCGAAGGTGTGGGGATCGGCGGGCATCCGTCTGCCGCAGTCTCGTCAGTCGATCAGGACCCCGGGGTTGAGGATGCGATGGGGGTCCAGTGCGTCCTTGGCGGCCCGCAGCGCCAGCGCGAAGGGCTCCGGGCGTTGGAGGTCGTAGCCGGGGCGGTGGTCGCGGCCGACGGCGTGGTGGTGGGTGATGGTTGCGCGGTGGCGCTGCAGGACGTCGCTCGCGGCGGCCTTGATGTCGTCCCAGACCGCGACCTCGTCGCCGGGTCGGCCGGCGACGGCCACGGTGAAGTAGGGGGCGGCGCCGTCGGGGTAGACGTGGGTCAGGCGGCAGTTGATGGTGGCCGCGTGTCCGGTGGCCTTCAGGGCCGCGGCGCCGACCTCGGTGCGGACGGCGTCGATCAGGGCGGGAATCCTGTCCCAGGTGGCGGCGGTCTCGAAGGTGTCGACGACCACGCCCATACGGGCCAGGCCGTCGCGCAGGTAGGGCATGCGCAGGAACGCCGAGCGCCAGGCGCTCACGGCCGCGTCGGCCGGGGCGTCGCGGTCCGCCGGCGGCGCCTCGCCGCTGCCGCCGTGGCTGCGGGCCAGCTCCAGGGCGGTCGCGAGGCGGTCTTCGACGGGGGCGGTGGCCGACTCGAAGCCCAGGACCAGGACAGCGGAGCCATCGTGGGATGCACCGGACAGCGCGGCCTCGCCGGCGTCGAGCAAACGGCAGTTGGCCGGCGCGAGGTCGGACTGGGCGATGGCACGCACCGCCTCCACCGCGGGGTGGAAGTCGGCGAAGGCCACGGACGCCGACGCCTTGTACCGGGGGCGCTCCTGCAGACGCATCCACGCCTCGGTGATGACGCCGAGCGCGCCCTCGGAGCCGAGGAACAGCCGGTCGGGCGACGGTCCGGCGCCGGATGCGGGCAGCCGCCAGGACGTGCCCGCTCCGGCGGGCGTGACCACGCGCAGGGACTGCACGAAGTCGTCGATGTGGGTGTGGACGGTGGCGTAATGGCCGCCTGCTCGGGTGGCCAGCCAGCCGCCGAGGGTGGAGAACTCGAAGCTCTGCGGGAAGTGGCGCAGGGTGAGGCCGTGGGGTCGCAACTGGGCCTCCAGCACGGGACCGAGAGCCCCGGCCTGGATGCGGGCCGAGCGGCTGGTGGCGTCGACCTCCAGGACCCGGTCCATCGAGGTCAGGTCGAGCGACAGCACGGCGCGGTGGGCGTCGCCGCGGTACTCCACGCCGCCGACCACCGAGGAGCCGCCGCCGAAGGGGATGACGGCCACACCGTGCCCGCCGGCCCAGTCCAGCAGGTCGGCCACCTCCTGGTCGTCGGTCGGCCGGGCGACCAGATCGGGGATCCGGCCGGGCCGGCCGCGCAGGGACCGGATGATGTCGCGGTAGGCCTTGCCCATGGCGTGGGCCGCGCGCGTCTCGGGATCGGTGGTGACCAGATGCGCCAGGGAGGGAGGGGGCAGCACACCAGGGCGGCCGATGGGCAGGTCGGCGACCCGGGGTATCGGCAGCGGACGGGCCAGAGTGCCCGGCAGCAGGGCGCCCATCGCGGCGCATTCGACGTCGTCGGGGTGAGCGTCGGCGTAGCCCCAGCCCCACCAGGAGCGGGTGCGGGAGGTGCCGGGGTCGGACGGGGTGGCAGGCATGAAGGTGCTCCCAGCGAGGTCAAGGCCATTTACCCAACGGAAAATTACCCTAGGGTAATATCGGGTCCCATGACAACGCTCCCCTCCAGGGCCGGCACCAAGGGCGTGCCCAGGGCCGCGCGCGAACGACAGGTCCTGGCCGCGGCCACCGAGGAGTTCGGCCGCCACGGCTACGAGGCCACCACCGTGGCCGCCATCGCCGCCCGCGTGGGCGTCACCAAGCCACTGCTGCACCAGTACTTCGGCAGCAAGCAGGACCTCTACCTCGCCTGCCTGAATCCGGTCGGCGACGGGCTGCTGGACGCCATCCGTGCCGCGATGGCCGAACACGCCTCCGGCGCACCGCCCACCTCCCTGCGTGTGCTGCACGCCCTGTTCACCGCCCTGGACGGGCAGCGCGAGGCGTGGTTCGTCCTCTACGACGCCACGCTGCCGTCCGACAGTGACGCCGCCCGCCGCGCGGCGTACTACCGCGGCGCCATCGACGACCTCGCCGCGATCGGCACGGCCGACCTCCTGCACGCGGCCGGATCCAGCGACCCGCTTGACGCCGACGCCCTCAAATACGCCTGGCGCGGCCTGTGCACCGCCCTGGTCCGCTGGTGGGTCCACCACCCCGACCAGTCGCCCGAAGCCATGACACAACGCTGCGCCCGGCTCTTCGCGGCCGGCCGCACCCTCCTCGCCGCCGGCGACGAGAACGCGTGAGCCGGACCGAGGCCCCCGAGCGAGGCAGATGAGAAGGCCGAGTCGCAAGGCCGGTAAATCCCTGGCGCAGGGAGTCAACTGGCCGTGTGGGATCGGTCGGAGGGCCTCCGCACGGAACTGGCGCCGAGCACGTCACTCTCGTGCCCTCCGCGATTGGCCTTCGCGCCACCTCGGACGGCCCGGCTGTTCCAGCGAAATTCACCGTGAGTTCCGCTAGCATGATCGAACTCGTGATGATCGCTCAAAAAGACTAACAAATCGGCTGAAACTTGATACCTATAGCATCGCGGATACGTTCGCGAATAAGACGCAGAACTGCATTCGCCGCGTGGTGTCAACCACGGGCGATGCTGTGGATCACTGTGGGTGTGGCGACCCTCGGATTCCTCATCGCTCTGGAGGTCGCCGCGCGTCGCTACGGCGTACCGGGGCCGATCGTCAACCAGGCACGAGAGGTGATATTCCCTCCCCAATCGGGCTTTCTGCTGTACGCCAGTATGGCGTTGATGATGGTGGTGCTCACCCGTCGGCAACGGTTCATCGCGGCCGGTGCCGCGATCGGCATCGATGCCGCCTTCCTGCTCGTGCGGTGGGCGGTCGGCGCCAAAATGACCGACGGCCATCCCTTCGGCAGTGGTGCTTTGTGGGTGATATTGAGCTGTGCGGTCATCGCCGTCACGCGCCGCACCGGCCGTGAACGTGTGCTGCTGCTCAAGGGGGTCGCGCTGGGCCTGCTGCTGGTGACCGGCCGTAAGACCGGCGATGCCTGGCTACTCATCACGTCGAAGACGCGTCCGGTGGTGCTCGACCAGTACGTCGAGATCGCCGATCACGCGCTGGGCAACCCGTCGTGGCTGGTGGGCCGGATCGTCACGGCCACCGGGTCGATCGGAGCCCATGTCCTCGACTCCGTCTATACGTTGCTTCCGGTCGCCGCGGTCGTCGTCGCGCTGTACCAGCTGCGCGACGTAGCGGTCGAACGCCGCTTCCCGGGCCATCACCTGGTCCGCACTTTTCTGGTGATCGGCCTCCTGGGGCCGGCCATCTACATGATCTTCCCGGTGGTCGGACCGATCTTCGCCTACGGCGGCGACGGCGGGCACTGGGCGGTGGCCAACCTGTGGCCGGACACACCACCGCCGATCAATACCCCGCACGGGATGCCATTCGACGAGATCACCCCGCGCAACTGCATGCCCAGCCTGCACACCGCGTGGGCTACCGCGATCTTCATTCATTCCCGCAAGGGCCCACGGATTCTGCGATACGCAGGCACGTTCTGGCTGATCGCAACGCTCGCCGCAACGCTGGGATTCGGCTACCACTACGGCGCGGATCTCGTTGCCGGCGTAGTGTTCGCCTACACGATCGAGGCAGCGGTGCGCTCGTTCGACCGCGGCTGGGACCGGTCAGGAATCCAGCTGGTCGCTTACGGGACAACGGTCTTCGCCGCACTCCTGGTGTCCTATCGCTATCTGCCGACGGAGATGGCCGAATACCCGTTGGTGTTCGGACCACTCCTCATTCTGGCGATGACCTCAGTGGTCTACGGCTATGTGCGGACCACGGAACTCTGGGAATCGAAGACCGCGCCGGTACGGCAACCGGAACCGCAACCCGAGCCAGTCTGAGGCATGGTGCATCAGGTTGTGGGCTGAGCGCTTCCCGAGAGGGGGCGACTGAGATGGCCGGGGCTTCCCGGCCCGCTCCAGCCACCGGCTCCCGCTCTTTCCGCGTGCTTTGAGAGACTTTCCGCCGTGCCCCTGACCAATCCCCGCTTCAGCGTCCTGTCCGAGGACTACGCCGCCGCCCCCTACCGCTCCTTCGCATGGCTGAGGGAGCAGGTACCGGTGCACTACGAGCCGGCGATCGACAGCTATTTCCTTTCCCGCCACCGGGATGTGAAGCGGGTGCTGACCGACCATGAGGCGTTCACCACCGAAACGCTGCAGGTGCGTGCATAGCCGGTCATGCGCGGGCCGGTCCTCGCCCAGATGACCGGGGCCGAGCACACCGCCAAGCGGAAGATCGTGATACGTGGCTTCACGGGGCCGGCCCTGCAGGACCAGATACGCGCCGTCCACGCCAACGCCGCGGAGCTGCTGGCACCGTTCCTTCCCCGGGGACGGGTGGACCTCGTCAACGACTTCGGCAGACCCCTCGCCGTCCAGGTGGCGCTCGACGTCCTCGGCCTGGACAAGAACGACTGGCAGCAGGTCGCCGACTGGCACAGTGGGATCGCCGAGTGCATCGAGGTTCTCCTTCGTGGATACCCCGGCCTTCAGGCCGGGGAGGAAACGACGCTCCTGCGGAGCAGGACAGGAACAGCCGAATCGCCGTCAGGACGATTCGGCGTCCACCGTCCACCGGCCGACACCCTTGGCTCACACGGAAACTGATAGAGAGTGAGGCATGACGCAGCAGGTCAAGCGGGCTTTCAAGTACCACTTCTACCCCACGGACGAGCAGGCAGCTGAGCTGTCCCGCACGTTCGGCTGCGTCCGCCTCGTCTACAACAAAGCGCTGGAGCAGCGCACACGAGCCTGGTACGGCGAACAGCGACGGATCTCCTACGTGCAGTCGTCCCCCGCGCTGACGCAGTGGAAGAAGACCGGGGAACTCGCCTTCCTTTCGGAGGTGTCCTCCGTCCCGCTCCAGCAGGCGCTGCGTCATCTTCAGACGGCGTTCGCCAACTTCTTCGCCAAGCGGGCCAAATACCCCCGGTGCAAGTCGCGGAAGAAGTCCCGCGCGTCGGCCGAGTACACCCGCAGCGCCTTCACGTGGCGCGACGGGAAACTGACGCTGGCGAAGATGACGGATCCCTTGGACGTCCGCTGGTCGCGTCCCCTGCCCGAGGGCGCGGAGCCGACCACGGCGACCGTGTCCCGTGACAGCGCGGGCCGCTGGTTCGTGTCCCTGCTGTGCCAGGACACCATCGCCCCGGCCCCCGCCACCGATGTGACCGTCGGCCTGGACGCCGGGATCACCTGCCTGGTGACCCTGTCCACCGGGGAGAAGGTCGCCAACCCCAAGCACGAGCGGCGCGATCGCGCCCGGCTGGCCCGCGCGCAGCGGGATCTGTCGCGCAAGGCGAAGGGCTCGGCAAACCGGGAGAAGGCCCGGCGCCGCGTCGCCAGGGTCCACGCGCGGATCGCCGACCGGCGCCGCGACTTCCTGCACCAGCTGACCACTCGACTCGTCCGTGAGAACCAAACGGTCGTGATCGAGGACCTCACCGTCCGCAACCTGCTGAAGAACGGCACGCTCGCGCGAGCCGTCTCCGATGCGTCGTGGACGGATCTGCGCATGATGCTGGAGTACAAGTGCGCCTGGTACGGGCGCACACTCGTCGTGATCGACCGCTGGTTCCCCTCCAGCAAGCTGTGTGGGGCCTGCGGCACGGTCGCGGCGAAGCTGCCGCTGAACGTCCGCGAGTGGACGTGTGACTGCGGCAGCGTGCACGACCGCGACGTGAACGCGTCACGCAACATCCTGGCCGCCGGGCTGGCGGCGTCTGCCTGTGGAGACGGTGCAAGACCTCAACGGGAGTCCTCCCGGACGGGGCAGTCGTCGGTGAAGCAGGAACCCCAGCGGGCGACCGCTGGAATCCCCCGCCCTTAGAGGTCGCGCAGATAGGCGTGTACTACTCATGGACGGCGGTGCGGGCGTTCGTCCCAGCGGTGGGTGGTCCATGCCTGGCGGATCAGGCTACGTACGGTGATGATCGTGTCGGCGAGGTCGAA
>NZ_VZRB01000081.1 GCF_008806595.1 Streptomyces luteolifulvus
TCCTGCCCACCGGCCTGCCATTCGGCTCACCCGAAGAAGCCCTCGACTGTGCCTGCGGCCTCTACCTCAACGACCCCACCGCCTGGACCACACCACCCTCCACGAACTAACGCGGAGCAGCACTAGGTGTTCTGCCCGGGGAGGTTGCGGACGGGTGATGCAGGTCTCGGCTGAGGCGTCTTGAACGGGTGAGGGCCTTCCGGGTTCGGTGTGGATTGCGACATCTCCACCGAACGACAGAAGGCCCTCATGCCCCACCGTAATGCACCCCTGACCGAGGCCGGACAGCTGCGGCTGGCCCGCTTTGGCCGCGGCCGGGATCGCGCACAAGCGAACCCGGCCCGTGCTGCCGATGATGCCCGGGGTTCCCGAGCGGGCGACCCACGACCACGTCCGCGCCGGCACCACCACCCTGTTCGCCGCCCTCGAGGTCGCCACCGGCACAGTGATCGGCTCCCTGCACCGCAGACATCGGGCTGAGGAGTTCAAGAAGTTCCTCATCGAGCTCGACAAACAGGTGCCCGCCGACCTGGATGTCCACCTCATCCGCGACAACTACGCCACCCCCGCGATCAAGAAGTGGCTGCCGGTTCACCCCCGGTTCCATCTGCACTTCACACCGACCGGCCCGTCCTGGCTGAACCTCGTCGAGCGATGGTTCGCCGAACTGGCCAACAAGCAGATACGGCTTCACAGGTCCGTCCAAGCCCTGGAGATAGACATTCGCAACTGCGCCGCATGGAACACCGACCCGAAGCCCTACCTCTGGACGAAGACCGCAGACGAGATCCTCGAACGCCTCGCCAGTTAATTGCCGACCCAGAACACTGGGCGACGAACTCGTAGGTGCCGCCGCCGCAGGTCGGACGGCTCAGTTCAGCGTTTCCGCCCACTCCACGACAACCTTCGTGAACAGCTCAGGATCGAACTGGTGCATCATGTGGAGCGCCGTCGGGTGGTCCTGGTAGTCGCATCGCTGGCCGGCGGACTCGATCAGCTGCTTGGCTCTCATCGCCTGAGCAGCCGAGAGCGCCCCGGGGCCCAGGACGCCGGTCTCCGGATCCTCGTGGCGCTGGTGATGAGTGATCAGTACGGGGGTCTTCACCTGCTTCAGCATGGTGTCGTGCGGGCAGTTCACGGCCACGGTGCCGTCGTAGAAGGAGCGCGCCCACTCGGGGTCGTACTCCTTCATGGCCTGCGTGGGCTGCGAGGGGTCAGGGAACAGCATCGCCGAGGTGATCGCGGACGGGGAGTCGTCGATCGCCTTCATGAGGCCCGCCCAGTCACCGACCGACCACTGGTCGCCGAGGTGCCGGTTCCACATTTGGAACATGGTGCCAACCTCGTGCTGTCTAACGCCGTGGCCGAACGCGGGGACCAGCTCGGAGGCGAACAGCGGAGCGTCCTCGCAGATCGCACCGCGGATCTGGCCCGGCATGGAGTACGCCGACAGCCAGGCCGCCATCACGCCACCCGAGGAACAGCCGGAGACGATGACCGGGCGGCCGACGACGAGTGCGATGAACCTGACGAGGTCGCTGCCGAAGTTGTCGAGGCTGTATCGCCGCGGGGTCCAGGTGCTGCGACCCTGGCCCCTCATATCGACGGCGAAGACGTGGAAGCTCTCAGCGAGCATCCCGATCGACGGCTCGTAGCTCCACCACGACCCCGTCTGCTCCGGAAGGAGAAGCAGAGCCGGGTTCTCAGGAGAGCCTGCCTCCACATAGTTCATGGTGATCTCCCCGAGATCGACCTGCTTCTCGGGAAAGGCGTGCGGGACGAACACGTTGCGCTCCGCAGGGTTTCCGACCATCAGTCTCTCCTTCTCTTGCCAGGCTCGGGGTTGTCGGCGTCTTCGGCGTCCCAGCGCTTGGCCAGCGCGACGTAGGACGCGATCACGTCGGGGCGATCGATCGCGCCCTCGCTCAGCACGTCCTCGGCGCGAGCGCCTTGCAGGATGCGCTTGATCGGAACCTCGAGTTTCTTGCCGGTCTTGGTGTGCGGGACCGCCTCGACCACATGGAACTCGTCGGGCACGTGGCGCGGTGATCCCTCTGTGCGTAGCTTCTGCCGGAGTCGGCCGATCTCCGCTTCGTCGATGACTTGTCCAGCGTGCGGCACGAGGAACATCGGCATCCGGTAGCTGCCGTTCGGGCGCTCGACTCCGATCACCATCGCCTCCGCGACACCGCCCGAACCTTCGATGATCTGGTAGAGATCAGCCGACCCGATGCGCACGCCGTTGCGATTGAGGGTCGAGTCGGACCTTCCGTGCACCACGAGCGAACCCCGACTCGTGTGCGTCACCCAGTCACCGTGGCGCCAGACGCCCGGAAACGTCTCGAAGTACGCGGCTCTGTACTTGGACCCGTCCGGGTCGTTCCAGAACCTGACAGGCATGCTCGGCATCGGAAGCGTGACCACCAGCTCGCCCACTTCGTCGCGGACCGGTGCCCCGTTCTCGTCGAAGGCCTCCACCGCCGTGCCGAGCACCGGGCCGGGGATCTCACCGGGGACGACCGGGAGCGGAGGTGCCCCGCTGACGAACGCGCCGACCACGTCCGTGCCACCGCTGCTTGAGATCAACGGCACCGACGGCGAGACCGCATCGGCTACCCACTGGTAGAGCGAGGCGGGTGCCGGCGCTCCGCTGACCATGATCTGTTCGAGCTGGGGGAACTCGTGGTGCTCGTTCGGCTTCAGTCCTTGGGACGCGCACCCCAGGAGGTGGCCCGGGCTGGTGCCGAACACGGTGACGCGCTCATCGGCGACGATCTGCCACAGTCGATCGGCCGTCGGGAAGAACGGGCCACCTTCATAGGTGACCGCCGTGACCCCGGACAGCAAGGTGGAGACGACGCTGTTCCACAGCATCCAGTTCGTCGTGGTGTACCAGAAGAACGTGTCACCCGGACCTATGTCCACCTGCAGGGCCGACGCCGCGAGGCTCATCGCGACCACACCGGCGTGACCGTGCACGATCCCTTTCGGGATTCCTGTCGTACCGGATGAGAAGAGCACCCACAGCGGATGGTCCGCGGCCACCTGCGCGGTGACGAGTTGCTCTGCCGAGTCGGGGGAGCAGACGTCGTCCCAGCGCTCGTGCCGTACCGAACCGTACGCGGCATGCTCGACATCGAGTCCGGCGCGGGGAACGGTGACGACCGCGCGGACGCCGAGCCGGCCGACGAGGGCGAAGACCTCCTCTCGGCGATCCCTGACCTTGCCGTCGAAACTGTACGCCGTGGCGGCCACCAGTACCGTCGGCTCGAGCTGCTGCAGGCGATCGGCGGCTGCCGAGACTCCATAGTCGGGGGCGCACCCCGCCCACGTCGCGCCGAGCGAGGCCGCAGCGAGGAAGGCGATGACGGATTCCTGCCCGTTCGGGAGGTATCCGACGACCCGGTCCCCCTGCTCGACGCCCATGGAGCGCAGTGCCGAGGCGAAGCTGGCGACGGCCGACCGCAGCTGGGGCCAACTCAGCTCGCTGCGCCCGCCGTCCTCGGCGATCGAGACCAACGCCGCACCGGGTCGGTCGGCGAACCGCATCACCTGGTCGACGTAGTTGAGGCGAGCTCCCTCGAACCACGTGGCTCCCGGCATGGTGCGGCGGGCAAGGACCGACCGGTACGGCGCCGATGCGACGACGCCGAACTGGTCCCAGACCTCGGCCCAGAACTGCTCCGGCTCGGTGATCGACCACTCGTGCAGCTGCCAGTAGTCGTCCAGGACGATGCCGTACCGCTGCGCGGCACGAGCGGCGAACTCGGCGAGCCTGCTCCCTTGGGCCAGGGGGGCCTCAGCCAGTCCGTCGGCGGAGAAGAGTTCGCTCATGAGGTGTGCGCACCGGCCATCAGCTCGGCCAGGTCGTCGGGAGCGAGGAAGGACGGCGGTGGCGGCGGACCCCACTCGTACATCGCCCGCACACCCTCCCACACCTCTGGTTTCCACAACGCGTCGTCGACGATGCAGTCGATGTCGGAGCTGTACTCGGAGAAGTTGCCGGCAGGATCCTTGAGGTACCAGAAGAAGTTCGAGCCGACGGTGTGCCGGCCAAGCCCCCAGACGTGGCGCGCGGGTTCCGCGGCGAGCATGTTGCGGGCTCCGCGGCCGATCTCGTCGACATCGTCGACGATCCACGAGGTGTGGTGGAGGAACGACACCGGCGCCCGCTGGATGAGCACGTTGTGATGGTCGGACGAGCAGCGGATGAAGGCGGCAACGTCGGAGACGAGGTCGCTCACCTTGAATCCGATGCCCTCGATGAAGAAGCGCTCCGACGCCTCGTAGTCGGTCGAGCCCAGCACGACGTGGCCGAGCTTGCGCGGCTTGACCGGGCCCTCTCGCGTGACGCCGTCGGCCCGCTCGTTGGTGCGTACGGTCCGGCCGGGCGCGTTGTAGCTCGGCTCCCGGGCGGGCCGGGACTCGATACGGGGAGCGATCGAGACATTGACCTTCACGCCGGTGCCGAGGTCGACGGCCGTGATGGCGACATCGGTCCGCTCGTAGGTGAGGCTGAGCCGCCGCAGGCTGCTGGCGACGCGGTCGAGGTCGTCGGGCTCGTCGACGCCGACTCCCAGTTCGAGCAGCCGCCGCAGGTCCGTGCGCTTGAGGGTGAGCTGCTCGCCACCATCCTGGGTGCCGAAGCGTGCGATCTGGTTGCTGCCCTCCGATGCGGTGGGCGTCAACCCGAATTCGGTGTAGTACGCTGCCGTCGTTATGACGTCGGGCACACCCATGGTGATCCCGGTCAGTCGGTGCAGTGCCATTGCAGTCCCTGCCCTTGCTCGGTTACTGCGCCTTGACGCACACGTGACGCATCGTGCCGATGCCCTCGATGGTAGTCTCGACGACGTCACCCTCCCTGAGGAACCACGGTGGCTTGCGGGCACCACCCACACCCGATGGCGTGCCTGTGAAGATCACGTCGCCCGGGGAGAGTTCCAGCACGAACGACAGGTGCGAGATCAGCGTCGAAACCGGGAAGATCAACTGATCGGTCGAGCCGGATTGCACGGTCTCGCCGTTGACGGTGCAGGTGATGGAAAGCCGGTCGGGGTCCGGCAGTTCGTCCGGAGTGACCAGCCACGGGCCCTGCGGGGCGAAGCCGACGAAGGACTTGCCGAGCGAGAACTGCGGCGCAGGCCCTGTCAGCTGGAAGGTGCGCTCGGAGAAGTCCTGCCCGACGGTAAGCCCGGCGACGTGCGACCAGGCGTCCTCGGCCGCGACGTAGCGCGTCGGCTTGCCGATCACGACGACTAGCTCGGCCTCCCAGTCGACCGTCTCCCCCGCCAGAGCGAGGTCCCCTGCCGGCCCGGCGAAGCTGCCGAGGAACTTGGTGAACACGGTCGGCTTCTCGGGGTAGGTGAGGCCTGACTCGTCGGCGTGATCACGGTAGTTCAGTCCGATCGCGAAAACCTGCCGGGGGTCGGGCGAAGGCGCCTCGAGCTCGCTGAACTCGTACCGGTCGCCCGCGACGAAGTCGACGGTGGCGGCTCCGTACCAGCTAACCAGTTCCTCCCAGGCGTCGAAGACCTGCCGAGGGTCAGGCCCGAATGCCCCCTCGCTCGCCTTCGCGAGGTCGACCACGGTGGCGGAGTCGGGCGACACCAGAACCGTTCGCCCTGCCCTCGTCGCGATGCGCATCGTGTGGCTCACCTTCCGTTCTGTAGTACGCTCACACAACCAAGCTAGATTCGAGATGTCAATAGTATTTCGCAATTTTGCCCCACCGGCCGTTCGCCCAACATTTGTCGACACCACCGGCTATAGTTCGGTGACATGGCTCGAACTGGATCCGCGACGACCACGCGCTCCAACGAGGTGCTGCAGCGACTCCGCTCGGACATCCTCAACGGACGTCTTGCCCCCGCGTCGAAGCTCGGCTTCGCCGAGCTGGGCGCACGCTACAACGTCAGCAGCGGAGTGCTTCGTGAGGTGTTGCCCCGGCTCGTCGAGCAGGGTCTGGCGACCTCCGAGGCACAGCTCGGGTTCCGCGTCGTGGATGTTTCCGTGCACAATCTCACCCAGCTCACCGAAGCGCGTGTCGCCATCGAAACCTTCGTGATCCGCGAGGCCGTCGCACGCGGCGCCATCACGTGGGAGTCGGAAGTCGTCGCCAAGCACCACGCGCTCGAGCGGATCGGCCGCGCGAGCACCGGCGTCGAGATCAGCGAGGACTGGCTCGTCGCGCACGAGGCGTTCCATCTCGCGATCCTCGCCGGCTGCGGGAACCGCTACCTCTACGAAGCGGCTGCACGCCTCCGGTCGATCTCGGAGGTCTACCGCTGCTGGTCGACTCCTGAGAGTCACCGGACGCATCGCGACATCGAGGCCGAGCACCGCGCGATCATGGAGGCCACCGTCGGCCGCGACGCCGACCTCGCGGTCAGTCTCAGCGA
>NZ_VZRB01000082.1 GCF_008806595.1 Streptomyces luteolifulvus
ATCGCCACACGCTTCGACAAGACGCCCGAGAGCTACCTCGCCGGCCTCGAACTCCGCGCCTCGATGATCTGGCTCGGAGATCTCCTGCAAGCAGCCGATTGATCACGACTCCAGACAGGCCCTAGTGGCGGACGCTGTGCGATGGCTTCTGAGCGTGTACCCGATCAGCGCCGGTGAGCCCGAGCACGCGACCATGGCCGGCACACTGCTCCCCCATGTGCTGGCAGTGCACGACCGAGCGCGCGAGTACGGGTGCACGCCCAGGAGAGAACTGGCTGCCCTCCTGGAGCGCACCGCCGTCTTTCTGCACGCCAGCACCCGCCTGACGACAGCGCAGGCTCTGTTCGACTCGGCGCTTCGACTTCTTCGCGGCATCAAACCGACAGACCACCAGCTCCTGCGGACCGAACTCGCCTACGGGCGGCTGCTGCAGGATCTCGGCCGGAGCGCTGACGCGCAGGACCTGTTCCAGCGAGTCCTCGCCCAGGCGAAGAAGCGGACCGTGGGCCCGGGGTTTCTGGCCCCCGCCCTCATCGACATGGGGCGCCTGCTCCAGGAGGAGGGCCGACTGCGCGAAGCACGGGAGCGGGTGGAGGAGGCGCTCGCACTGGCTCCGGCAGCACGCGTGCCGGTCGAACTGCAGGCCAAGGCATACGGGCATCTGGGCCGCATCCAGCAGGACCTCGGCCGGATCACCGACGCCCGCCACGCCTACGACCTGGCCCTGCGGCTGACCGTCGAGGCCTTCGGCGAGTCGGACAGCCGGGTCGCACTGCGGCGCAACAATCTGGCGGGCGCTCTGCATCTGGCAGGCGACGTCGAAGCCGCACGGCGTGAACTGACCGATGCACTCACCAGGCTGGAACGTGTCTACGGAAGCGACCACGACCGTACCGTGGCAGTCCGCGTCAATCTCGGAGCCGCCCTCCAGGCGCTCGGCGAGTACGGCGTGGCCCGCTCGCAACTGGACCAAGCACACCGGATCTGCATGGCACTTGAACTTCACAAGGATCCGCGGATACCCATGATCCTCACCGGACTCGGCGTGCTCGCGCAGGACGACGGCGACCTGCCCCTGGCACTCGGCCGGCACCGTGCCGCGCTGACGGCCGGCCTCACGCTCTACCCTCCGGATCATCCGCGCATGGTGGTGGTCTCCTCCAACGCGGGCTCGGCGATGACACATGGGGGCGAAATCCAGGAAGCCCGTACGACGCTGCTCACGGCGCTCGAAGCGGCCGCTGCGCTGTACGGCGAACACCACCCGCGCGTCGCGGTGGTGCGCAGTCACTGGGGCATGTGCCTGGCGGCAGCCGGAGACACCGATGCGGGCTGGGCACAGGAACGTATCGCCCTGGAGGATTCCCGGCGGACCTACGGCGACCAGCATCAGCGCACCGCAACGATCGAGAACAGCCTAGGCTGCATCCGGTGGATCCAGGGCCGATCACGCGAAGGCGGCGCACACTTCACACGCGCCTTGCGCGCTGCCACCCTCACGTACGGTCCCGCCCACCCGCGGACGGCGATCATCAGGTCGAACTGCCGCCTCAGCGAGGGTGACCCGGTGACGGCGGGCCGTCTCGAACCGGCGGCCCTGTTCATCCCGCTGCACATCCACCAGCAGGCGACCACCATTGACCGCTAGCCTGCGATCTCCCGTGACCGCCCCGGCGGGTCAGCGCAGTTGCTGGCGGCGGAGGGTCGCGGGGCAGGCCTCATCCGAGGACTTCCCTCAACCGCGCACAGACCTGCTCCACCTCCGCCGCCTCGGGGAAGCACCTCGCCTCACCCATCGCCACCTGCAGCGCGGGACCGAAGGCACCGAACCGGGCCATGTCCTCTGTTCCAGCGGGCTGCACAACGAAGTGGATGTGGCCGGGAACCCCACCGGCGTGCGACCACAGGCACACATACACCTGCTCCGGGGCCATCACCTCGCTCACGGCAACGCTCACCCTCTGCAGCAGGGGTCCCAGCTCGGTGGACTCCTGCGCCGTCAGCTCGGCGACGTGCACCACATGCCGAGTCGGCTTGACCACAACGGTGCCCAGGCCCAGCGGCCCGACGCAGTGCTCGACGACCCAGGACCCGGTCCGCAGCACGTTCCCGCCCGGCAGTGGAGCGTTGCCGGCCATGAGGTCACAGGCCACACACCCGGCACCCACGCTGGAATCCTCAGCCACCGTCACTCCCCCCATCCACGCCTGCCTCTCAACTCCCGCTCGGCATTTGATCACAGGCGCCAGACCCAGCCGAGCCCTCAGATCAAGAACACCCACTCGTCGTCGTCACGGCGATGACCATCCACGGCCGACCGGCCGACCGGCGACGGCGCGGGCCGAGCTCGAACCCGAATTTGTTACGACAACATCTTGACGTGTCACATCGTTCGGCGCTTTGCTGTTGGCCACTCGGGGGCGAAGTTACTCCCTGCTTCCTCGGAAGGCCCCTGACGTGAGCGCTGTTTCCACCCATAGGGCCGCTGTGCGCCGTGCCGCCACAGCCCTGGCCGCTTGCTCCTCCGCACTCTCACTCGCCGCGTGCGGCGCCATCGGCGGGGACGGCGAGGGCGGAAGCAACGCGTCCTCGAAGCGACGCGACGACATCACGGTGGGGCTGCTCCTGCCCGACCGGGACACTGCACGCTTCGAGAAGTTCGACCACCCGATCATCACGAAGGAAGTCACCTCGCTCACACACGGCAAGGGCAGGGTCCTCTACGCCAACGCCGAAGCGAGCGTGGACAAGCAGAGCGAGCAGTTCCAGCGCATGATCGATGACAAGGTGGACGTCATCCTGGTGGACGCTGTGGACGCCAGGCTCATCGCGCCGGACGTGCAGAAGTCGAAGGACGCGGGCATACCGGTGATCGCATACGACCGCCTCGCACAGGGCCCGATCGACGCATACGTCTCCCACGACAACGAACTCGTCGGCCAGGTGCAGGGCCGCGCGATCACCGAGGCACTCGGCACGAAGGCATCGAGCAGCAAGGTCGTCATGATGAACGGCGATCCCGCCGACCCGAACACCGCCCAGTTCAAGCAGGGCGCGCTCGGCGAACTCGAAGGCAAGGTCGACATCGTCAAGCAGTACGACACCGACAAGTGGTCGCCCGCGGCCGCCGAGGCGAACATGAAGGAAGCGATCCGGTCGGTGGGCCTGGACCGCATCGCCGCCGTCTACGCGGCCAACGACGGGATCGCGGGTGCCGTCATCGATGCGCTGAAGGAGGCGGGCACCGGCAGGATCCCACCGGTCACCGGGCAGGACGCCAACCTGGATGCGGTGCAGCGGATCGTCGCGGGTGAGCAGCGCATGACGGTGTACAAGCCGTTCCTGGACGAGGCCACGTACGCCGCTCAGATGGCGGTGACCAAGGTCCAGGGCCGTGACATCGCCTTCGACGCGCTGACCCGTGACAGGGTCGACAGCCCCACACACCAGAACGTCCCCGCGCTGCTCGTGCCAGTGGTCAGCCTCACGAAGGACACCATCAAGAAGACAGTGATCGCGGACGGGGTCTACACCGTCCGGCAGATCTGCACCGCGGCCCATGCGGCGGGCTGCGCGGCCGTCGGGCTGAAGTAGGGCACACGCGCGTGTGCGGGCCCCTGCCGGCCTGGCCGATGTCAGTGCCGGGGACAGAAGGCGCCCGGTCAGCGATGGTGGGAACGTTTTCGGCGGGCCGCCTCGTTGCGCCAGCGTCCGTCCACCTCTCTCCCGGGGAGCATGATGCCGACACCACGCCCGCCGCTTCCACCGTCCTGCCGACCCTGAGGGCGCAGGGCGAGCGGCTGATCGAGCTGGGGGTGGCAGGGGCTTGGTCCGGGTGAACAGCGAGCAGGGCACCCTCGCCACCCACCGACGCCTCGGCGGCCTCGGCGAAGGCGCGAAGCTCGGCAGCGGTCAGCCCGGCGATCTCGTGCACCCCCTTCGCGCCGCTGCTCCGCCGCGACGGCAAGCCGGGTTTCGTCATCACCGACATGGCCGACGTCGACCTCTTCACCCCGCTCGGCACGATCGCGCTGCCCGCCCCACCGCGCAGGGCCGCACGCCGTTGCTGCTCACCGAGGGCATCCACTGGGTGGTGCAGCAGCCCGCCGTCTGGAGCGCAACCATTGCTTCTTGACTTCCTCCCCCACGTGAACGAGGGGATTCCTACGGCTCGCGCCGTCGGGGTTTCTGTTTCACCGCCGACTGCCCGCCTGGAGTTCTCCGTTGGGGTCTTACACCGGCTCCACAGACGGACACCGCCAGCCCGGCGGCCAGAACGTTCTTCGCCGCGTTCACGTCCCGGTCATGGACCGTGCCACAACTGCCGCACATCCAGGTACGCACGCCCAGCGGCATCTCCGGCTGGAGGGTGCCGCAGTGGGAGCACAGCTTGGAAGAGGGGAAGAAGCGGTCTACCGCGATCACTTCCCGCCCGTACCAGGTTGCCTTGTACTCCAGCAGGTTCCGGAACTGCGCCCACGCGGCATCCGAGATGGCACGGGACATGCTCCGGTTCTTGACCATGCTGCGTACGGTCAGGTCCTCGATCACGAGCGTTTGGTTTTCACGCACGAGTCGAGTGGTCAGCTTGTGCAGCACATCCCGCCTGCGGTCGGCAATCCGGGCGTGGATCTTCGCGACCTCCTGGCGGGCCTTTTGCCGGTTGGCGCCATCGCCCTTGGCCTTGCGGGACAGCTCCCGCTGCGCCTTGGCCAGGCGCTCGCGGTCGCGTCGCTCGTGCCGGGGATTGGCGATCTTCTCTCCGGTCGAGAGCGTGAACAGGTGGTCAAGGCCGACGTCGATGCCGACCGCCGTACAGGTCATCGCAAGCGGCCTGACGGATGGGTCCTCGCACAGCAGGCAGACGAACCAGCGCCCGGCACTGTCCCGGCTCACGGTCACCGTGGTCGGCTTGGCCCCCTCAGGAAGGGGACGCGACCAGACGATGTCCAGCGGGTCCGCCATCTTCGCCAGTGTCAGACGGCCGTCGCGGAAGCGGAACGCCGAGGAGGTGTACTCCGCGCTCGCGCGGGACTTCTTCTTTGCTTTGAAGCGCGGGTACCTGGCGCGCTTGGCGAAGAAGTTCGCGAAGGCATTCTGCAGGTGCCGCAGCGCCTGCTGCAACGGAACAGAGGAGACCTCGTTCAGGTAGGCCAGTTCCCCGGTCTTCTTCCACGCCGTCAGCATCGCAGAAGTCTGGTTGTAGTTGACCCGTTCCTGCCGCGCCCACGCCTCGGTGCGCGCGGCGAGCGCCAAGTTGTAGACCTTGCGCACACACCCGAACGTGCGCGACAGCTCGGCTGCCTGCGTATCAGTCGGATAGAAGCGGTACTTGAACGACCGCTTCACATGCGGGGACACAGCTTCCAAACTAGCACAGCAACTCGTGAACGTCCGAGGGCAGTTGATGGTTGAGCATCACTAGTGCTGCTCCGCGTTAGTTCGTGGAGGGTGGTGTGGTCCAGGCGGTGGGGTCGTTGAGGTAGAGGCCGCAGGCACAGTCGAGGGCTTCTTCGGGTGAGCCGAATGGCAGGCCGGTGGGCAGGA
>NZ_VZRB01000083.1:2500-5185 GCF_008806595.1 Streptomyces luteolifulvus
CGTGTGAATCTGGCGGGACCACCCGCTAAGCCTAAATATTCCCTGGTGACCGATAGCGGATAGTACCGTGAGGGAATGGTGAAAAGTACCCCGGGAGGGGAGTGAAATAGTACCTGAAACCGTGTGCCTACAAGCCGTGGGAGCGTCGGACGAGGACTTGTTCCTTGTCTCGTGACTGCGTGCCTTTTGAAGAATGAGCCTGCGAGTTTGCGGTGTGTTGCGAGGTTAACCCGTGTGGGGAAGCCGTAGCGAAAGCGAGTCCGAACAGGGCGGTCTAGTAGCGCGCTCAAGACCCGAAGCGGAGTGATCTAGCCATGGGCAGGTTGAAGCGGAGGTAAGACTTCGTGGAGGACCGAACCCACCAGGGTTGAAAACCTGGGGGATGACCTGTGGTTAGGGGTGAAAGGCCAATCAAACTCCGTGATAGCTGGTTCTCCCCGAAATGCATTTAGGTGCAGCGTCGTGTGTTTCTTGCCGGAGGTAGAGCACTGGATAGGCGATGGGCCCTACCGGGTTACTGACCTTAGCCAAACTCCGAATGCCGGTAAGTGAGAGCGCGGCAGTGAGACTGTGGGGGATAAGCTCCATGGTCGAGAGGGAAACAGCCCAGAGCATCGACTAAGGCCCCTAAGCGTACGCTAAGTGGGAAAGGATGTGGAGTCGCAGAGACAACCAGGAGGTTGGCTTAGAAGCAGCCATCCTTGAAAGAGTGCGTAATAGCTCACTGGTCTAGTGATTCCGCGCCGACAATGTAGCGGGGCTCAAGCGTACCGCCGAAGTCGTGTCATTGCAGCATGAGGGCCAACGCCCGCTGTGATGGGTAGGGGAGCGTCGTCTGCCGGGTGAAGCAGCCGCGTAAGCGAGTTGTGGACGGTTGACGAGTGAGAATGCAGGCATGAGTAGCGATTCACACGTGAGAAACGTGTGCGCCGATTGACTAAGGGTTCCTGGGTCAAGCTGATCTGCCCAGGGTAAGTCGGGACCTAAGGCGAGGCCGACAGGCGTAGTCGATGGATAACCGGTTGATATTCCGGTACCCGCTGTGAAGCGTCAAACATTGAGCCCATTAATGCTAAGGCCGTGAAGCCGCCGGGTGATCCTTCGGGTGATCTCGGAGTGGTGGAGCCGCTGACCCAAGGTGGTAGTAGGTGAGTGATGGGGTGACGCAGGAAGGTAGTCCATCCCGGGCGGTGGTTGTCCCGGGGTAAGGGTGTAGGACGTCAGGTAGGTAAATCCGCCTGGCACATAGTCTGAGACCTGATGCCGAGCCGATTGTGGTGAAGTGGATGATCCTATGCTGTCGAGAAAAGCCTCTAGCGAGTTTCATGGCGGCCCGTACCCTAAACCGACTCAGGTGGTCAGGTAGAGAATACCGAGGCGTTCGGGTGAACTATGGTTAAGGAACTCGGCAAAATGCCCCCGTAACTTCGGGAGAAGGGGGGCCACACCTGGTGATGAGCTTCGCGCTCTGAGCTGGGGGTGGCCGCAGAGACCAGCGAGAAGCGACTGTTTACTAAAAACACAGGTCCGTGCGAAGCCGTAAGGCGATGTATACGGACTGACGCCTGCCCGGTGCTGGAACGTTAAGGGGACCGGTTAGCTCCATTTCGGTGGGGCGAAGCTGAGAACTTAAGCGCCAGTAAACGGCGGTGGTAACTATAACCATCCTAAGGTAGCGAAATTCCTTGTCGGGTAAGTTCCGACCTGCACGAATGGCGTAACGACTTCTCGACTGTCTCAACCATAGGCCCGGTGAAATTGCACTACGAGTAAAGATGCTCGTTTCGCGCAGCAGGACGGAAAGACCCCGGGACCTTTACTACAGTTTGATATTGGTGTTCGGTTCGGCTTGTGTAGGATAGCTGGGAGACTTTGAAACGCGGACGCCAGTTCGCGGTGAGTCGTCGTTGAAATACCAGTCTGGTCGTGCTGGATGTCTAACCTGGGTCCGTGATCCGGATCAGGGACAGTGTCTGATGGGTAGTTTAACTGGGGCGGTTGCCTCCTAAAGGGTAACGGAGGCGCCCAAAGGTTCCCTCAGCCTGGTTGGCAATCAGGTGTTGAGTGTAAGTGCACAAGGGAGCTTGACTGTGAGACCGACGGGTCGAGCAGGGACGAAAGTCGGGACTAGTGATCCGGCGGTGGCTTGTGGAAGCGCCGTCGCTCAACGGATAAAAGGTACCCCGGGGATAACAGGCTGATCTTCCCCAAGAGTCCATATCGACGGGATGGTTTGGCACCTCGATGTCGGCTCGTCGCATCCTGGGGCTGGAGTCGGTCCCAAGGGTTGGGCTGTTCGCCCATTAAAGCGGTACGCGAGCTGGGTTTAGAACGTCGTGAGACAGTTCGGTCCCTATCCGCTGTGCGCGTAGGAGTCTTGAGAAGGGCTGTCCCTAGTACGAGAGGACCGGGACGGACGAACCTCTGGTGTGCCAGTTGTTCTGCCAAGGGCATGGCTGGTTGGCTACGTTCGGGAGGGATAACCGCTGAAAGCATCTAAGCGGGAAGCCTGCTTCGAGATGAGGACTCCCACCCACTTGATGGGGTAAGGCTCCCAGTAGACGACTGGGTTGATAGGCCAGATGTGGAAGCCGGGCAACCGGTGAAGCTGACTGGTACTAATAGGCCGAGGGCTTGTCCTCAGTTGCTCGCGTCCACTGTGTTTGTTCTGAGGCAACGACCGTT
>NZ_VZRB01000084.1 GCF_008806595.1 Streptomyces luteolifulvus
GAAAACGCCTCCACTCCGGACTCGGCTACAAGACTCCCGCAGAAGTCCACGCCGAGTACGAGGAGTTGCAGGCAACGGCATAAGGAGAACCCTCAACGCCGCTGTCCGAGAAGCGCAGGGCCCCTCAATCGTCCCAAGTGGCAAACCCCTCCGGTGGCGGCGGTACGACGTACCCCAACACTTCGCACCAGAAACGAGCGAGGCGCTCAGGTTCTGCGCAGTCAAAGGTGACTTGGAACTTCTTGATCGCTGACATCGGCGCACCATACCAAGGGGACTCTGCCGCTCTTATCCCAAGTGGATCCGCCCGCAACCCCGTCGCGCCAGTTACGGGAACAACCCTTGGTTCAGAGAAGTGACCAGGCCAAAGCTCTTCGCGTCGCTCCAGATGAGGGCTCAGCGCTTGAGCGTGAAGGTGAAGTCGCCGGAACGTTTGCCGCTCAGCCGGACTGCCGAAACGAGCTTCCCTTCCGTCATCAGTCTCTCGACCTCGGCCCGTGAAAGACCGCTGCCTTCAGTGATCAGTCGCACCGGCCGGACAGGAATCCGCGCCGCAAAGCGGACCGAGACATCGATCACCTCGCGGTCCAGGTGATCCGATCCGCCGGTGTCGAGGCGCCAGGCGTTGTCCCAGTCGAGGGCGATGCGATTACGGCGCCGTACGACCGGATCCTGGAGCAGCTCTCCTGTCAGGCCAGGGTCGTTGTCATGCAGCCGGTCCAGCAGCTCAGGTCGTACGGAGCGCACATTCATCCGCTCCAGGACCGCGAGCTTTGCAGTTCCCCCGCAAGCGGTACAGAGCGCGAGGAGCCAGGCGTCGATGAGTTTGTGGTGTGCGTTGACGCGAAATTTACCGGTTGCCCGGAAGTGGTCGGACGCGCAGGAGTGACAACGGCGGAGAACGAGCGGCAAGCAGGTGGGCATGACCACCCAGTTTTCGAGCACAGAAGTACACCGGTTTCAGTGAGAAGTCCGCAGCAGAAAGGAGCGCGGCGCACATGCGCGACGCACGACAAATCAGCGCTCGGGAGGTCTCACAGGGTGTACAACGGCACGTCCTTGACCAGACGACTTGGTTCGGCTGCACGGTAGTGGCGCGCAGCGGCGCCGTTCCACTGGATTTCGAGCTCGCCTCACCGCCAGGTTCTGTCCGGCGGATCATGGACGAAGCCAGAGCCGGATCGGGCCCACGGTGACGGTGCCTTGGAAGATGTAGGCCCACTTGTCGTACCTCGTCGCCACGGCCCGGAAGTTCTTGAGCCGGACGCAGCGTCGCATCATGGCAGGATGTGGGCATGGCGGCGCATCACTCCTGGGCAGGGCTTCACGGTGACCTGTTGGCGGCGAAGGTATCGGTGTACGACCCGTGCGGCTTTGCTTGCTCACAGCCGGTGCCCGAACCGGAGAGTGCCGAATACGCGGCTGACGCGTTCACGATCGACGGGTTGTCAGTCAGGTTCCGCGTAGCCAAGACCACCCCTACGAAAGTCGGCCAGTTCGTCACCGTGTGGCAGCGATCCGAAGAAGGCCCGATCCGGCCTTTCGACACCGAGGACGGGGTCGATCTCTTCGTCGTCAGTAGCCGTGACAGCGGCTCCTTCGGACAGTTCATGTTCCCGCGAGATGTGCTGTGCGAGCGCGGCATCGTGTCGAGGAACCGCTCCGGCGGGAAGCGAGGGTTCCGCGTCTACCCGCCGTGGGTGACCAGGACCAATCGTCAGGCACGCAGCACTCAGGCGTGGCAGGTGAACTACTTCCTGTATCTCGGGGAGGACCGGCCTGTCGACGTTGAGCGTGCCAAAGCCCTCTACCACCCGTAGTTGGCTGGGCCGTTCGCGCGGCGGCCTGACCGGCAGGTCCGCCTCCGTGGTCCGCTCCGGTACGGGTACGAGGCTTCGTCGGTGTACGTGCCGTCGCTGGGTCAGTGCGAGTCGGCTGGAACGGGCGTGAGCCGGTAGGCACTCTTGTCGGTGACGACGCGTCCGGCGGTGGGCGGCGCGAAGTGGGTGCCCAGGACGAGGGCGTCCGTGTCGGCGAGCGAGCTGAGCAGTTTGCGTCGGCCTCAAGCCGACCAACGGTCTCGTCCCCCGCCACGGCGTCACGTCCCTGTCCTGGTCGCTGGACCACGTGGGTCCGATCACCCGCACGGTCGAGGACGCGGCCCTGGTGCTGACCGCGCTGGCGGGACACGATCCGCGTGACCCCGCCTCGCTGGCCACTGCCGCCGTGGACTACCGGCCGGGCGCGGGAACGGACCTGACTGACCTGACGGGGCTGCGCATCGGTCTGCCGCGCACCTACTACTTCGACCACGTCGACGCGGAGGTGGAGACCGCCGTCCGGCACGCCATCGGTCAACTGGAGGCCCTGGGCGCACGGCTCGTCGAGGTCGACATCCCGTTGACGCGCTACCTCCAGGCCACACAGTGGGGACTGATGGTGCCGGAAGCCACCGCCTACCACGAGGCCACCCTGCGCAGCGTCCCCGAGCTGTACCAGGCGGACGTCCGCATCCTGCTCGAAGCGGGCGGCCTGATGACCGCCGGGGACTACCTGCGCGCCCAACGCTCCCGAACGCTCATGTCGGTACAGTGGACCCGCATGCTGAAGGAGGTCGACGTGATCGCCGCCCCGACCGTCCCGATGACCGCGGTCAGGGCCGACGAGGAGACGGTCACTTGGCCCGATGGCACGGTCGAGAACGTCTCCGACGCCTACGTGCGCCTTTCCGCCCCGGCCAACATCACCGGGGTGCCTGCTCTGTCCGTCCCGGTCGGCCACGACCTGGCGGGCATGCCGATCTGCATGCAATTGCTCGCCATGCCCCTCCGAGAGCGCACGCTCCTCCGCGTCGGCCACGCCTACGAGCAGACGCAGCCCGCCCGGGCGCTGGCCCCGGTGGCCTGAGACGGGCGCGAGGGCTGGAGAGGAGCAGCCCGGGGACGGATGAGCTCTAAACGCAAGGGTTGAGCTTTAAGCTTGTTTTCATGAGCCGTAAGCAGATGGTGCGCCCCGGCGGGCGCAGCGCCCGGGTCCAGGCATCCGTGCACACCGCTGTGCGCGAACTCCTGCCGGAGGTGGGTCGCGACGCGCTGACGGTGCCCCTGGTCGCCCAGCGCGCAGGAGTCACCCCGTCGACGATCTACCGCCGCTGGGGCACTCTGCAGGAACTGCTGTCGGATGTCGCGGTGGAGCGTCTTCGGCCCGATACCGCACCGGAGAACCACGGTGCCCTGTCGTCCGACCTCACGGCCTGGGCCCAGCAGTTCCTTGGCGAGATGGCCTCCCCTGCCGGTCGCGCCTACATCCGCGACGCTCTGCTCGGCGACCCGGACGGCGGCAATGCCGGCCAGTGCTCTGCCTACGCGGCCGAGCAGATCGACCTCGTCCTCTCCCGCGCGGCCGGGCGCGGAGAGAAGACCCCCGACGTCGAGACGATCATCGACCGCGTCGTCGCCCCCCTGATGTACCGCATCCTCTTCCGGCCGGATGGACTCGATGACGCGTACGCGCGGCGGTTGGTGGCAGGAGTCCTCGGTCCGGTCGGCCACCTGCGACCGGGGCGCCCGGAAGCTAGGCCGCGAGCGCGTGAATCTGCAGAAACGAGCAAACCTCCCGTGCCGCGCCATCGGCGTCTGCCGGCCCCCGCCACCGAGAGGGCGGTGTCGGCGGATCAGTTTTCTGCCGGCAGGTGCGTCTTGCGTCGGTCACGTGCCTAACCGGCTTATGGTCCGGCGTAGGAGAACTTGTACCCCGTGAAGTCGGCGACGTGGACGTATCCGATGCGCTGGTAGAGGGCGTTGCTGGTGGGGTTGGTCGGGTCCGCGAACAGGACGACGTCCGTCGCGCCCGCGGCCAGCGCGGCCCTGCTCGCCTCGACCGTCACGGCGCCCGCGTAGCCGCGGCCCCGGAGGCGGGCCGGGGTGTAGACGGGGTCCACGCGGACCATGCCGCCGACCATCGATGTCGAACCCGTCATGGAGACCGGAATGCCGTCCGGGGTCTCCCAGAACGTGAAGTGCTTGTCCGCGAAACGTGTGTCGGCCCAGGAGCCGGCGTCAATGGAGTCCATCCGTTGTTCTTCGCAGGGAATCCCGGCCTTCAGGCCGGGCGGGAATGCGATCTTCGGCCCGGAGGCGCGCAGCGCCGGAGTTCTCTGCGCCTGTGTGGTGAGGGTCAGGCTGGGCGCTTCTGG
>NZ_VZRB01000085.1 GCF_008806595.1 Streptomyces luteolifulvus
TGGACACCTACGTGATCAACCACAACACCACCGCCAAGCCCTACCGCTGGACCTACGACGGCACCCCGCTCAAAACTTCCTGATGCCCCAACACCCCTCCACGAACTTGCGCGGAGCAGCACTAGTAGGCCCCGCACATGCCGACCGGATCCACAGACGCACCACCGCCGGTGCTCCAGGCCCACGACGTTCACAAGTCCTACGGTCGGCGCCACGTCCTGCGCGGCGCCGACCTCACCGTCTCCCCCGGGCAACTCGTCGCCGTCGTCGGCGAGAACGGCGCCGGAAAATCCACTCTGCTCAGGGCCCTGGCCGGCATCTTGCCCGTGGACCGTGGCGAGGTGGCCCTGACCGGGACACTCGGCTACTGCCCGCAGGACCCCGTGCTGAACGGCAGCCTGACCGTCGAGCAGCATCTGCACTACTTCGCCGCCGCCCGCCGCCTGCCCGATCTGCGGCGCGGCCACGAACTCGTCCGCATCCTCGGCTACGAGAAGTACGGACATGCCGTCGTCGGCGAGCTGTCCGGCGGCACCCGGCAGAAGCTGAATCTCACCCTGGCCCTCCTGCACGATCCGGACGTCCTGCTCCTCGACGAGCCCTACCAGGGCTTGGACTGGGAGACCTACCTGCGCTTCTGGGACCTGGTCGACGACTTGCGCACCCGCGGGAGGGCCGTCGTGATCATCACCCACCTCGTCTTCGAACAGGACCGCTTCGACCTGCTGGCCTGCCTCACCGGCGGCCGGCTCACCCCGCGCACGACAGCCGGGAGCGTCCACCATGCTGACGCCTGACACACCTGAACTGCGGCCGCTGTGCGGGCAGTTCCCCACGGCCCTGCGCTTCTCGGTGCGGGATCAGACCCGCAACCGGCTCGCCGGCCTGCTGCTCGTGCTGTTTGTGCCCGTCTGGTAGCTGCTCATGGATGCCCTGGCTTCGGGCGACGTGCTCGACTTCAGACTGTACGCCACCGGCGAGGTCCTGCCCGTCGACGGCGGCCGGCTCACCCTGATCTCGGCGGGCCTCAACTCTGTGACGATGATCGCCGGGTTCGTTGTCTTCGACGCCGTCCGCAGGGCACTCGCCTTCGACCGGCGGCTCGTCTTCGCCGGTTACCGGCAGTCCACTCTCATCGGCGCCAAGACTCTGGCCGTCGGTTTGGTCGCCGCGGCGATCGCCCTGTACACCGCGCTGGCGATCCTGTTCTACTGGCGGCCGATGGTGGGCGGCTGGTTCGCCGTCCTCGCCGGGTACACGGTCATCGCCCTCAGCTACGGTGCCCTCGGCCTGCTCCTCGGCCACCGCATCCGCCCAGGCCGGTCCGGCCCAGCGCCCGAAGCCGGAAGATCCGAACCAACGGCCCGCCGCCGGAACTCCGCATCAGCGGAGCATAGGGCCGCAAACCGTGGCACGATGCAAAGGTGCCCCGCCGCACGGCCCCGGACAGGGGCACCGCCCGGGGCTGGAGCGCCGGGAAGCCTGGTCGGCACGGAGATCGCTGATGCCGAGAGGGGGACGGGCCGTGTCAGCCATCCAGGTGGCACTGAACCGGGCGATGCGTCTCGACGGAGCTCTGGGCGTCGCCGTCGTCGACTACGTCAGCCGCATGGCGCTCGGCACCGTGAGCCGCAGAAACGATCTTGACCTGGAGCGGGCCGCACACGGCGGCACCGACGTCGTACGCGCCCATCTGTCCGCCCTGGACCTGATCGGCCACAAGCCGGAACAGCTCGAAGACGTCTTGATCACCCTCGACAGCGAGTACCACCTCATCCGCCCGCTGACCCGCCGCACCCACGAAGGGCTCTTCATCCTGGTGGTTCTGGACCGCGAGCGCGCCGCGCCGGACGGCGCACGCCAAGAACTTCAGCGGATCGAGGACCTGTTGTAAGTAGGGTCGGGGACTGGCGCGGTGGCCGACGCTCCGTTTCCAGTCCCCGCCGCTTCAAGTGAAGTAGGCCGCCGACGAGGTACCCGTGGTGCGGGTCCTTTTCCGACGGCCCCTTCCCGAACGGTACGGTCCAGTTTCCCGGCATACCGCTCTCCAGTAGTTATTTCCGGGTGGGTGCTGTACTCCGCCCCGCGTGGATGTCCTGGTGGCAACGTTCGCAAACCACGAGGGTTTTGCGTTTCCGCATAGCCATCAGATGTACCCACGACGGCCGTTCCCTCCGTCCTGGCTTGTTGAGATCGGCGAGTTTGCGGACGTGGTGGACTTGAAGTCCGGTACGCCCTTCGCATATCTCACACTGCCCCGCAAGCAGCCGGTGGATCAGCTCATTGCGTCGGGCAGTAGCCATGACCGGCTGGCGATCAGTAATCACGGCCTTCTGCTGCCGCTTGAGTGGAATCCCACCGAAGCGGGCGACCAGCGGTTTCTTCCGTTCATCCCGCTGCACCGCGACCTGGCAGCAGGGCCGCCGGCCGTCAGGGGTATCGATAGACGCCTTGTATCGCCGGGCCATCTTCCTCACAGTCGACTTGTGCTTCCCGGCCAGGGTCTTGAGCATCGAGATCTCCATGACCCAGCGCAGCAGTTCCAGGCGGAAAACATCCTGGGCGAGAAGGTAGTACTGGACGAACCCGCGGAACTCAGCTCCGCACTTCGCGACGGTCGTGAAGTCATCGTCGTGCAGCAACGGGCCGCGCTGAGCGGGTTTTCCCTTGCTCATGTAGCGTGCACATCGGTCCCGGATGACGGTCCTGGGCACGAACAGGCCGATGACGCCGTTGACCATCCTGCGGTTCCGGGTGATCTTCGTGTCGCCATGCTGGGCCCTGAGTTCATAGCCGAGGAAATGCGCCGCCCGGCTGGTGGCGTGTGTGATCAGGGTCTTGGAGTCGGAGAGTTCCAGCCTGAGTTCATCACGCAGGAACATTCGTATCTTCGCCTTGATCTCCTCGGCCTCACGCTTGGGACCGGCAAACCCGAGCAGGAGGTGAGTCGGCGGCGGGAATCTCACCCGCCGCCGCTCGCAGAACCGTGCGGGAACCTCTCGGCTCACACGGCTCCCATCGCCCAGCCATCAGGCTTGAGACCGAATCGCCAGTGGGCGAAGAGGTTCGGGTACCGGCGGGCGGTGCCCGCCAGTAGTTCCTTCGCCTTCCGCTCCCTGCGGTGAAGCCGTTTGTACTTCCGGCAAGCCCAGCGCACCAGATACTCGTTGAGGCGCCGGAGGAGGGGATACAACATGGACTTGTAGAAGCGCCCGTAATAGTTGACCCACCCTTGCACGACGCTGTTGAACGTCCGCGCAAGGTCGTTGAGGGACTTGTCATTGCGGGCGGCGATGCGCCAGGAGCGGATCTCCTTGCCCATCGCCTTGATCGCCTCCTTGCTGACCGCGGGCAGGAAGTTCACAAAGTGCTTCCCGTACCGGTTCTTGGCCAGCCTCGGACGGAACGTGTACCCGAGGAACGTGAACGACGTGTGCTCGAACGAGCCACGTCGGTCGGTGTCCTTGCAGTAGACGATTCGCGTCTTGTCCGGATGCAATTCCAGACCGACCTGCGCCAATCTCGCGGCGAGCGCGTCCCGCACGTGGCGGGCCTGCCTCTCGCTCTTGCAGTGAATCACTGCATCGTCGCAGTACCGCTCGAAGGTGACGTGAGGAATTCTCGCGTCAGCCACACATCGAACGCATAGTGGAGATACAGATTCGCCAGCACGGGGGAAACCACGCCTCCAACGCAATGGGCAACTTCACCTTCGAAGTGACGTTGCGTTACCGGCGGTTGGAAAAGCTGCCGCGCGTCGAGAGTAGGAACCGTCATGACGGGTAGTACGTTCATGACATGGTACGC
>NZ_VZRB01000086.1 GCF_008806595.1 Streptomyces luteolifulvus
ACCGAACCCGCAGCCAACTCCCGTAACCCCTCGACAAGTTCGGCACGATCCGCACCCGCCACCACCGCACGATGCTCAAACACCACCCGCTCAGCAGCCAGCGAGAAAGCCACATCCTGCACAGCAAGGTCGGCATGGTGCTCCACGAACGTCCGCAGCTTGGCTGCCTGTTCACGGAGCGCCTGTTCGGACTTGCCGGACAACACCCAGGGAATCACCGGCAACTTGGGACGCTCGACGGGCGCCTCCTCGTCGACGACGGGCGGTGCCGCTTCAATGAGGACGTGGGCGTTGGTACCGCCGAAGCCGAAGGAGGAGACGCCCGCGCGGCGGGGGCGGCCGTCAGGCGTGGCGGGCCATTCGCGCGCCTCGGTCAGCAGCTCGACCGCACCCGCCTCCCAGTCCACATGACGGGACGGCTCGCCCACATGCAGCGTCCTGGGCAGCACACCATGACGCATCGCCTCGATCATCTTGATCACACCACCGACACCCGCCGCCGCCTGCGAATGACCGATGTTCGACTTCAGAGAGCCCAGGTAGAGCGGCCGCCCGGCGGGACGCCCCTGACCGTACGTGGCCAGCAACGCCTGCGCCTCGATCGGGTCCCCGAGAGTCGTGCCGGTGCCGTGCGCCTCGACTGCGTCCACGTCATTCGTGGTCAGACCGGCGTTGGCCAGCGCGGCGCGGATCACCCGCTCCTGCGACGGCCCATTGGGCGCCGTCAACCCATTGCTCGCACCGTCCTGGTTGACCGCGCTGCCCCGGATCAGGCCCAGCACCCGGTGCCCGTTCTTCCGCGCGTCCGACAACCGCTCGACCAGCAGCAGGCCAACACCCTCCGACCAGCCCGTGCCGTCAGCGTCCTCCGAGAAGGCGCGGCAGCGACCGTCGGCCGACAGACCCCTCAGCCGCGAGAATTCGATGAAAGCCGTCGGTGTCGACATGACGGCCGCGCCGCCCGCCAGGGCGAGGTCGCACTCGCCGTTGCGCAGCGCCGTCGCGGCCATGTGCATGGCCACGAGCGACGAGGAGCACGCCGTGTCGACGGTGACGGCCGGGCCCTCGAGACCGTAGGTGTAGGCGAGTCGGCCCGAGGCGATGGAGCCTGCGCTGCCGCTGAAGAGATACCCCTCGTTGCCCTCTGGGGGCAGGTCGGGCCGGGAGCCGTAGTCGTTGTACATCACGCCGGTGAACACGCCCGTCGCGCTGCCGCGCAGGGTGGCCGGGTCGATGCCCGCGCTCTCCAGGGTCTCCCAGGCCGTCTCCAGCAGCAGGCGCTGCTGCGGGTCGATGGCGAGGGCTTCACGCGGTGACAAGCCGAAGAACTCGCGGTCGAACAGATCGGCGTCGTGCAGGAAGCCACCCTCACGGACATAGGACGTCCCTGCACGGTCCGGATCCGGGTCGTACAGCTTCGCCATGTCCCAGCCACGGTTGGCCGGGAAGTCACTGACGGCGTCGACGCCGTTCACCACGAGGTTCCACAGGTCCTCGGGAGAGGACACCCCGCCCGGGTAACGGCACGCCATGCCCACGATCGCGATCGGCTCCTGGGCCTTTTCCTCCACCTCGCGCAACCGCCGGCGGGCGTCCCGCGCGTCGGCGATCGCCTTCTTGAGGTATTCGCGGAGTTCTTGCTCGTTGGCCACTGATCTCAGCTCCCCGTGATGTGGCTCGTACTGTGAAAGGTGATGGGTGGAGTCGTACGCCGCAGTGGTGATGTGCCGCGCGCGTGACACCGCTCCGGAGCCGACCCCCTTGTCGGCTCCGTGAGCGGTGCGTCCCCGGTCAGTCCAGGTCGTCGAGGAGCGCGAACAGTTCCTCGTCGCTCGCGCTGTCCAGATCCCCGTCGGCAGGCGCCTCGTCGAGGGCTGTCCTGCCGACCGCCTCGTCGGCGATGCCCAGCAGTTCGCGCAGTTGCCCGGCCACGCTCTCGTACGCGACGCGATGGGCGGAGGCAGCCCGAATGGCGGACTTGAGGCGGCTGAGCTCGTCGACCACCGTGTCGGCGGGCGACGCCTTCTCCACCGTGATCTGCCGGCCCAGGTATGCCGCGAGGGTGGCGGGGCTGGGGTGGTCGAAGACCAGGGTGCTCGGCAGGCGCAGTCCGGTCGCGGTGTTGAGCTGGTTGCGCAGCTCGACCGCGGTGAGCGAGTCGAAGCCCAGTTCCTGGAAGGCCCGGTCGGCCTCGATGGCGTCTGCGTCCGCGTGTCCGAGGACGGCGGCCACCCTGGCGCGTACGAGGTCGATGAGCGCCTGCGCACGCTCCTCTTCGGACAGGGTGCCGAGGCGCTGCCCCAGGGACGGACCGGTGTCCTGGCCGCCGGCCGCGCCGGCTGCGGCGGCTGTGCGCCGGCGGACCGCCGGGGCCAGGCCGCGCAGCGGCGGCGGCAGGGCGTCGCCCCCCTCGCGCAGCGCGCCGAGGTCCAGCCGGCTGACGGCGAGTACCGACTCGCCTGCGGCGGTGGCCGCGTCGAACAGCTCCATCGCATCGTCGGCGACGAGCGGTGTGAGTCCGATACGGGCCAGACGGCGCAGGTCCCTGTCGTTGAGCTCGCCGCTGATGGTGCTGGTCCGGTCCCACAGGCCCCACGCGAGGGAGACGGCGGGCAGTCCGAGGGCCGAACGGTACTGGGCCAGCGCGTCCAGATAGGTGTTGCCCGCCGCGTAGTTGGCCTGTCCCGCATTACCGATCAGACCCGCGATCGAGGAGTA
>NZ_VZRB01000087.1 GCF_008806595.1 Streptomyces luteolifulvus
CCCGGATTGCCGCGGTCGGTGCGATCGCGGTCGCAGGCGCGCTGCTGCTCACCGCCTGCGGTGACCAGACGGACCAGGGCAGCAGTGACAGTACGTCGGAGGCGAGCGCCGCGGCGCCGCTGGCCGACAAGCTTCCCGCGGACATCAAGAAGGCCGGCGTGATCAAGGTCGGCTCGGACATCGCCTACCCGCCGGTCGAGTACATGGAGGGCGGTAAGGCGGTCGGTATCGACCCGGACATCGCCGATGCGCTCGGCAAGCAGCTGGGGGTGAGGTTCGAGTTCCAGAACGGCAAGTTCGACCAGCTGATCGTGGGTCTGCAGTCCAAGCGGTTCAATACGATCATGTCGGCGATGAACGACACGAAGGACCGGCAGGAGGGCATCGACTCCGACACCGGCAAGAAGGTCGGTGACGGCATCGACTTCGTGGACTACTTCACCGCCGGTACCTCGATCCTGGTGCAGAAGGGCAACCCGAAGGGCATCAAGTCGCTGGATGACCTGTGCGGGCAGACGGTGGCGCTGCAGCGCGGCACCACGTCCGAGGGCATCGCCAAGGACCAGAGCAAGAAGTGCACCGACGACGGCAAGAAGGCCATCAAGCTGCAGACCTTCGACACCGACCCGGAGGCGCTGCTGCGGCTGAAGCAGGGCGCGTCGGTGGCGGACCTGAACGACTTCCCGGTCGCCGCGTACAACGCGAAGACCTCGGGCGGCGGCAACGACTTCGAGGTGGTCGGTGAGCAGATCGAGGCCGGCCCGTACGGGATCGGGGTGAGCAAGGACAGCACCCAGCTGCGTGACGCGCTGCAGGCGGCGATGGCCGCGATCATCGAGAACGGCGAGTACACGAAGATCCTTCAGAAGTGGAACGTGACGGACGGCGCGGTCACCGAGGCCACCGTCAACGGCGGCTCCTGACCCTGCCCGAGGCAACACTGAAGGGCAGTCACTGTGACTGACACTGTCGACAAGGCTCCGGCGGGCTCGGTGCCGCCGGAGCAGATCAAGGCCATCCCGGTGCGCCACTGGGGCCGCTGGGTGGCCGCCTTCCTGGTCGTGGCCGTGCTGGCGCTGATCGGGATCGCCTTCTCCAACGCGAAGATCAACTACGACATCATCCCGGACTACCTCACCGACGACCTGATCCTGGACGGCGTCTGGCACACGCTGTACATCTCGGTGCTGGCGATGGTGCTCGGCCTGGTGCTCGGGGTGATCCTCGCGGTGATGCGGATGTCGTCGAACCCGGTCACCTCCACGGTGGCCTGGCTGTACATCTGGTTCTTCCGCGGCACCCCGGTGCTGGTGCAGCTGCTGCTGTGGTACAACATCGCCCTCGTGTTCCCCATGCTCAACCTGGGGTTCTACAAGGACGAGATGAACCAGGTGATGACGCCGTTCCTGGCGGCCCTGCTCGGCCTGGGCCTGAACGAGGCCGCCTACATGTCCGAGATCGTGCGGGCCGGCATCCAGTCCGTGGACGAGGGGCAGACGGAGGCCTCGCACGCGCTGGGCATGACCCAGGGCAAGACGCTGCGCCGGGTGGTGCTGCCGCAGGCCATGCGGGTGATCGTGCCCCCCACGGGCAACGAGTTCATCAACATGCTCAAAACCTCCTCACTCGCCTACGCCGTCCAGTTCAACGAACTGATCAAGCGGGCCACGGACGTCTCCAGCACCTCGCTGGCGGTGGTGGAGATGTACTTCGTCGCCTCCATCTGGTACCTGATCCTGACCAGCGTGTTCAGCGTCGGCCAGTACTACCTCGAGCGCCGCTACGCCCGCGGCTCGCAGCGCAGCCTGCCGCCCACCCCGCTGCAGCGGCTGAAGAAGAACCTCCGCCTGTTCGGTTCGTTCCGCCGCCCGGAGGTGACCCGATGACCGGTCTCATCAAGGACAGCATCCCCACCGGCGGGCAGCCGATGGTCAGGGCCGAGGGGGTGCACAAGTCCTTCGGGCTCGCGCACATCCTCAAGGGCATCGACCTGGTGGTCAACCCGCGCGAGGTGTTCTGCCTGATCGGCCCGTCCGGCTCCGGCAAGTCCACCTTCCTGCGCTGCATCAACCACCTGGAGAAGATCAGCGCCGGCCGGCTCTACGTCGACGGCAGCCTGGTCGGCTACCGGCAAAGCGGCGACAAGCTCTACGAGCTGAAGGAGAAGGAGGTGGCCGCGCAGCGCCGGGACATCGGCATGGTCTTCCAGCGCTTCAACCTCTTCCCCCACATGACCGCGCTGGAGAACGTCACCGAGGCGCCGGTCCAGGTCAAGGGCGAGACCAAGGCCGCCGCCCGGGAACGCGCCCGGCAGCTGCTGGACCGGGTCGGCCTCGGCGACAAGGTCGGCCACTACCCCGCCCAGCTCTCCGGCGGCCAGCAGCAGCGCGTCGCCATCGCCCGGGCCCTGGCCATGCAGCCCAAGCTGATGCTCTTCGACGAGCCCACCTCGGCCCTGGACCCCGAACTGGTCGGCGAGGTCCTCGACGTGATGCGGGACCTCGCCGAGGACGGCATGACCATGATCGTCGTCACCCACGAGATGGGCTTCGCCCGCGAGGTCGGCGACTCCCTGGTCTTCATGGACGACGGCGTCGTCGTCGAGTCCGGCCACCCCCGCGACGTGCTGGGAAACCCCCAGCACGAACGCACCCGCTCCTTCCTCTCCAAGGTCCTCTGACCACAC
>NZ_VZRB01000088.1 GCF_008806595.1 Streptomyces luteolifulvus
CCACGCCTCCAACGCAATGGGCAACTTCACCTTCGAAGTGACGTTGCGTTACCGGCGGTTGGAAAAGCTGCCGCGCGTCGAGAGTAGGAACCGTCATGACGGGTAGTACGTTCATGACATGGTACGCGGGGATCGTGTCGACAGCATCGAGTACGCGCGGCGGGTCAACGCTGCTGCGGACCTGCTCGCGGTGGAGGCGTCCGGCGCGGAGGTGGCCCGTGTGCTGGCTGCCCGTTTCGGCGTGTCGGTGCGTCAGGCACACCGGTATGTGGAGCAGGCCGTGGCGCAGGGTCGAGTCGCCGTCCCCGAGGCGAGCGTGGTGTTCACCGTCAAGCTGCCCGGCTCGCTCGCCGAGCAGGTCCGCGCGCATGCCCGCGCGAGCGAGGCCACCCTGTCCTCGGTGGTGGCTGCGGCGCTGGCCGACTACCTCGGCGACGACTCGGGCGGACGGCGGCCCAGGCCGTGAACCAGCCGCCGGTGGAGCTGGAGTGGGTCTTCTCCCGGCACGCCGACGCAGAACTGCAGGCGGCCTACGCCCTGCTGGTGCCCCGGCGCCAAGCTCGCACCCGGGACAATCAGCGAGACCAGGCGCGGGAAGGAGCGCACGGTGACCACAGCGGCGATCTACGCGAGGGTGTCCTCGCAGCGGCAGAAGAAGGACCAGACGATCGCCTCCCAGACGGCGGCGCTGCGCGCGTACGTCGAACGGATGCGGCTTGAGCTGCACGAGGAGTGGGTCTTCGAGGACGAGGGCCACTCCGGGGCCACCTTGATGCGGCCCGCGCTGGAGCGGCTTCGGGATCTCATTGCGCAGGTCGGCGTGGACGTGGTGGTCGTCTACGCCCCGGACCGCCTGGCCCGCAAATTCGCCTACCAGGCCCTGCTCATCGAAGAGTTCGCGCGCGCCGGCACCCGGGTGGAGTTCGTGCGCGGCCCGCGGCGGCGACAGCCCCGAGGACTAGCTCCTCATCCAGTTCCAGGGCATGTTCGCCGAGTACGAGAAGGCCCAGTTGATGGAGCGCTACCGGCGTGGGAAGACCTACCGGGCGCGCACGGGATCGGTGAACGTGCTGTCCGGGGCGCCGTTCGGCTACCGCTTCATCCGCAAGACCCCCGAGTGCTCGGCCCGCTACGTGATCGTCGAGGCCGAAGCGGCGCTGGTGGCCGAGCTCTTCCGCCGCTACGTCGACGAGGGCGCCTCCATCGCCGACCTGACCCGCTGGCTCACCGACAGCAACACCCCCACCCGCACAGGCAAGAGGCGCTGGGACCGCAGCGTGGTCTGGGGCATGCTCCGCAACCCCGCCTACGCGGGCACCGCCGTCTTCGGCAAGACCCAGGTCCAGCACGAGCCCGCCGGCATCAACCGCCGGGCCCGTCTGGAGGGCCGGGCCACGCCACGCCCGGTCAAGACCGTCGACCGGCCCCGCGAGGAATGGATCGCCATCCCCGTCCCCGCGATCATCACCCCCGCGACCTTCGAACGTGCCGCGGGGCGACTGGAGGACAACAAGCGTTTCGCGGCCCGCAACACCAAGGTCCCCTCCCTGCTGCAGGGCATCACAGCCTGCGCGACCTGCGGCTACGGCTACTACCGCACCTCGACCCGCACCACCAACAAGAAGATCTACTACTACCGGTGCCTGGGCTCGGACGACTACCGCTACGAAGGCGGACGCGTCTGCACCAACAAGCCGGTCCGCGCCGACTACCTCGACACTCTCGTCTGGGACCACATCACCGGCCTCCTCGCCGACCCCGCCCTGATCCGCACCGAGATCGACCGACGCCTGCAGCAGGCCCGCACCGCGGACCCGGCCCGACGCGAACGCGCCCGTCTCGAGACCGCTCTGGCCGCAGCCACCCGCGGTGTCACCCGCATGATCGAGGCATACCAGGAACAGCTGATCACCATCGATGAACTGCGGGCCCGCATGCCCGACCTCCGGGCCCGCGAGGCCAACCTGCGCGGCCAACTCGACGCCTTGACAGCCCAACTCGCCGACCGCGACGCCTACCTCAAACTCGCCCACGACCTGGAAGGCTTCCTCTCCCAGCTCCGTGCAGGCACGAAGACGGCCGACGTCCCCGAACGCCAACGCGTGCTCCGGCTCCTGGTCCAGGACATCCTCATCGGCCCCGAGAAGATCACCATCCGGCACCGCATCCCGATCCGCGAACACACCCAAGCCGACCACGGTCAGTCACCGGACGCCGACGCCGAGGGCGACATGCACACGGGTTATCCATTGCGTTGGAGGCGTGA
>NZ_VZRB01000089.1 GCF_008806595.1 Streptomyces luteolifulvus
CAGCAACGGCTCGATCCGCACCCACAACTCATCCTGCACGATCCACGGAAGCTGCTGACCCTTCCTCATGTACCAGTCAACAACCCCACAACCACCCACATTCCAGGGCCACTTTGTTAGGAGTTCTTAAGGGGCCATGATCACTCACGCCAAGCAAGCCCAAATCCACTCCGCCGACCGAGGGCTTGACCGTAGGACCGTGTCGTGCGGGCGTGCGGAGGTCGGCTATTCAGGCGCAAAGAGCTGGAAGAACTCGGGGAAGGTGCCAAGGACCCCTAGCCCGATGAGGGCCAGGGTGATGCCCAGCGCCGGGAGTGTCTCGTACGGCTTATTGCGGAGCGCGGCGTGCAGCAGGACCCAGGCCAGTAGCCACACCGCCACGGCCAGGCTGGTTTTGCCGGAGAGGGGTCCGACGTCGTCACTCCAGGTCAGGGCATCCTTCACGCTCTCGCTGGCCTCGGCGAGCGTGGTGAGCAGACCCAGCGCGGTGGCGCCGAACCCCGCGGCGATGATCGCCGCGGAAATGGGCCCCTCGCCCTTTTCGCTGTGAGGAAATGCCTCATCGCCCCCTCCTCCGGCAGTATGCGCGGTGTCCGTCCGCTCCACGGCGGCGCCTCCCTTCGGTGGTGTCCGATGCGTCGGACTGCCTGACTATTGGACTGGCGCGACTTTGGTGATGAAAGCGCCGAGCGCTCCCGCGATCGCTGCGAAGACGAAGGACAGGGTGAACAGGGCGATCGTGGTGCGGCGGACGCGGTTGTGCCGGATCAGGCCGGAGCCGTAATACCAGACGATGAAGGCGACGGCGGTGGCCAGGATGGGGCTGATCCAGGCCACGTGTTCCTTCCACTCCATGCCGAACTCGTGCCAGTCCGCGTTGGCCGGGTCGGCGAGCAACTGCGACCGCGGACTGTCGGGCGTCGCCTCGCGGTACCAGGGATAGACGATCCAGGTGCCGGTGATGACGGTGACCCACGCCGTCACTGCCATGGCGGTGACGCCGATCCTGACCCGCCGCATACGCTCGCGCACCCCTTCGCGTGTCATCAGCGCCGGTTTGAGGCTGTACAGCTCAGCGAGGCCACCGGCGAACGCGAGCAGGAATGCGGCGCCCAGGAGCATGCCATGGACGATCGCCCACCATTCGCGGCCGGTGAAGGAGAGCGCCATCACCTGTCCGGGGGCTGGGTGCAGGGCCGACATATGCCCGCCTTCACAGAGTCGCCAATTTGATCAAACATGTACAAGGTGGACTCTAGCGCCAACCCATATCGTGAAAGCGAAGGCGCGTCGTGAGGGACACTGCCCGAATGCGTGGCCAGGCCGCGGACTCCCCGAGGAAAGGAGTCCCGATGTCGGCAGAACCGCTGACGGCACAGGCTGCCGCCCAGCTGATCAGGGACGCTGTGGCGGCCCCGTCCATGCACAACGCGCAGCCCTGGCGGTTCCGCTTCTTCACCAGCACTCGCACCCTTCACCTGCGGTCCGATCCCAACCGGGCCATGCCGCACGCCGACCCCGACGGCCGTGGTCTGCACCTGGGCTGCGGCGCCGCGCTGTTCAATCTGCGCGTGGCCGCCACTCAGGCCGGCTGGGAGCCGGTGACAGCGACGCTGCCCAACCCCGCCGATCCGCAGCTGCTCGCCACCGTGCGCCCGGTCCGGCCGAGCCAGGTCGGCCGAGACGATCTGGCCGCTCTGTACCCAGCCATCCAACGACGACACACCAGCCGCTGTCCGTTCACGGAGGAAGAGATACCCGAAGCCATCCGAGCGGGCCTGTGCGGTGCCGCCCTCATGGAAGGAGCGCGGCTGGTCTTCCCGGAGGCATGGCACCTCCAGACCCTCCTGGACCTGATCGACGACGCCGAGGGACGCAATGCCCCGACGCCGCGGAGCCCGGGATTTCCGAGGACATGGTCCGCTGGACGCACATCGACGACAGCGAGTCGGCCACCGAAGGGGTCGGCGTATGCCTTCGGGCCCCGCAAACGGGACGGCAGGGCACCCGGTACGCGACTTCGCGGGTAGGCGGGTGGTGGCCGGGCGCGGTACAGCGAGGTTCGAGACGACACCACAGCTTGCCTGCTGGGAACCGTCCAGGACCGGCGGGAGGACTGGCTGCGGGCCGGTCAGACACCCCATGTCGTTTGGTGTCAAGCGGCGGGGGTGTGGGCGTGGTGTGACCAGGCGGTCGCCTCGTCGTAGGTGGTGCGGGTTTTGAGGCAGCCGTGGAGGATGCCGACGAGGCGGTTGC
>NZ_VZRB01000009.1 GCF_008806595.1 Streptomyces luteolifulvus
GTCACCCTCAACCCGATCGAAGGCGCAGCCTGACCGCTCACAGACCAAGTGCCCGGCGGCCTCGACGACCACCGGGCACCCAGCCCTGCCCAAACAGCCCCTGACCTGGACCTATTTACGCGTCAGATACCCTTCACAGTCCCGACTCTGCGCCGAGCTCCCTGATCCTTCCGGGTCCTTCCGGGTCCTTCCGTCCCCTGCGTGTCCCTTGGCGGTCAGCAGAGCCCAGCCGTGAGGGGAACTCGCCTCTGCCGAAGCCCTTTCACAGCCCGTGCCGGTCAAGGATGCTCATCAGCTTCCGCCTGCGTTTCAGTTCCATCCGCAGGTCGGTGAGAAAGAGGGTGAACGCGTCCTCAGTCCCCAGCGCGCGATGGCAGTCACGGGCAGCCTGGAGCAGCCGCGCCAGGTGCTCGTAGGCGCGGTCACCCGTCGGCTCCTTCGACCGCTCGATCAGCCGCAGGTACACGCCGAGCGCCTCGGCCGGGCGCGTCCCGCGCGACTGATCGGCGAGCTGCGCCCACTGCCGGTCGTCGGCGCGACCGGCGGCCTCCCGCCAGGCGGCGTCCAGGTCGCCGTCGTCGAGCAACGCTTCGATCAGCACGGGCCCGCCGTACCGGGCGCCGCGCTCACGACGGGCGTCCTCCTCCAAGATGGCCAGCGCCGCCGCACGCTCGGCCTCCCAGCAGTCCGCCGCCCCGGCGACGAAGCGCAACTGCCGGTAGGCGGCTAGGGATCGCTCGAGACGGAACCGGTCCCGGCGCACCGCGACCGCGTCGGCCGCCTGCCCCGTCTGCGCGTACCGCGCGCACACGTAGTCGACCAGACGGCCGTCGATGTACGTCTCGGCGGCGCAGGCCCGGAGCCCGCGCTCCGCCCAGACAAGCGCCTCGTCCGCACGTCCCGCCGATTCCAGCTCCTCGGCGATGAGCAGATGGGTTGCACCGGTCGGGCCGAGGTCCTGCGCATGCAGAGCGACCAACGCGTCGACGTCACCCTCTGCCTTGATCAGACGCTCCATCAGATACCTCTCCGCCCAGCCGGACGGCCTGTGCCTGAGTGCCTCAGCCGCCAGCTGCCGAATGCGGGCCAGTCCGCTCGGCCCCAGCACGTCGGCATAGTCGAGCGGATCCAGGTCCGTCACATCGCTGTCGTCGGCAAGCAGACGTCCTACCAGCCACTCCGCCAGCCGCTCCGGATCGGGGCGTGCAACCCCGCAGGCCTCCAGATGGACCTCCGCCACTGCGGCGGCGGCCTCCCCGACCAGGCCGTCCGAGTCGTCGATCTCCCCGTACGTCTCTCCCAGCACCCGGAGTGCCTCCTCGGCCAGAGCGACCGCCTGCGCGGCCTCCCCGTCGGCGGTCAGGGCGCGCAGGGCACTCGCCGCCTCGGCGACCTGTCGTCCATACCCGGAGGCATCCGCGTACTCGATGTACCCGTACCGGGCGAACGGCCGCGGATCGATCAGCGCGATGATCCGATCCCGGACCGTACCGAGGTCAGTGCGAGCAGCGGCTGCCCGCAGCTCCAAACGTCGGCGCAGTTCCCGGTCCTCGGCGACCTGCTCCCGCACCAGCACCAGGAGCTGGTCGCGTGACAGCCCTGAAAGCCACGCTTCCAAGCCGGAAGACCGTGCCCGCGCCGCGGCCCGCTGCTGCGGAATCGTCTTCGCCCGCCGCAACACGGCCAACCCGACCGCCACACAGTGCTTGCAGAAGTTGCCCTCCTGCCCGTACGGGCAATCACACCATCCCGAGATCCCGTCACCCCCGTCGAGGGTGAGTTCCACCTCGTAGACATCCGTACCGTGCACCACGGCGGTGACCGAGCCCTCCCCCACGTCCAGACCACTCACCGCGTCCAGATACCCCAGCCCCCGCCCGAAGGACCGAGCCCCGGCCAGCGCCTTCAGATCGTCCTCGCCGAATCCCACCACTTTCCGTGCCACACCGGCATTCAACCGCGGATCGGCAGCTCTTGAAGACCCGAGCAACCCGGCAGTCCACACGTGTGGCCGCGTGCGAAGACTGAGCACCCCATCCAGCAGGGAGACTTACGGCGCATCAGCGATGACGGGCGGGCCCGAGCGAGGGGACGGTGAACGCCGGGTGGCCGCCGCCCTCAGAGCCAAGTACGTCGGGAGCCTGCGCCGGGTCTCGACCACCAACTGCTGCACGAGCAGAGTGCATTCACGCTGTCTCACTCATGGGGTGATGCGGACGGAGGCCGAAGCGGCGGGCCAGGTCGGGCGCGACCGCATCCAGCCAAAGCAACTGACATGATCGTCCGCACACCAGGGCTCCATGGACACGACCTGGATGTGGCTCCCCGGCAGCCGACGCTGCCCGGTGAACGTCGTCGGCTACCCGATCGACCCGTCGGTCAGCCCGCCCCTTGATGCGTCGGCGTCAGCGCCGTAGCGGGCATCCTGTGGACCGTGGTCTCACCCACACCGCCGCTTTCGCCTATATGACGGAGGTGGATGTGCCCGGCGTTAGTGGGGCTGCTGGCCTCAGCGCGCACCACTGAGTCACGGAAATGACAGCGGAAACCACGTACCACGCCACAACTCCCGTCACTCGGTGGGCAGCCAACGGCTGAGGCAGGCGCACTCACCAACAGCCCATCGCCCGGGCCCGTCACAACCGACGTACACGAACACCAGGAAGGTCGTCGAAGCGCGCTCGCCCGTCGTAGGTGACTACTGTGCGTGCGGTGGTCAGGGCGGTTGCCGCGATGATCAGATCGTGGGCTCCTCTGGGCTGGCCGGCCCTGCGGACGTGGGCGAGCAGTCGCGCATGAGCCCGCGCGATGTCCACGGTGTACTCCTCGACCGGAACCGTGGCGAGGACGGCGTCGACGAATGACTGGCGGGCGAGCCGGTTGGTGTCGTCGGCCAGTTCGACCCCCTGGAGCAACTCCGCGGCCGTGACGGCGGCGATCACCGGGTCGTCATCGTCCGCGAGAACATGGTCGAGGACGACTTTCCGGCGCTCGACAGCGATCAATACGCCGGTGTCCAGGATCAGTCGTTCCACGGTTCGTCCAGGGTCAGCAGATCACGGGTGGCCATCACATCGCCCTCGAAGGCGCCGTCGAGGGTGTCGACGTAGGGCAGGAGAGCATCCTTCAGCGCCCGGCCGGTGGCTTTGGGCGCCGGGCCGAGCACGGCCAGGCGTTTGCCCCCGCGGGTGATCACGATGGTTTCGCCGCGTTCCGCGCTGTCCAGCACGGAGGCGAAGTTCCGTGATGCTTCGGTAGCGGTCATCGTCTTCATGACCTCATGCTCTCAGAGAATCTGATACCCGACAAGGCGGACATCGAGGCCTCTGATGACCTCCCCGACATCAAAGCCGAAGAGAGGCCGGACAGTGGTGCCCGGCAGGCTGGGGCGAGGTGGACAGCGACGGCGCCGACGGTCAGGCCGCCCGGCTTCCTGCGGCCGCTCCATTTCCTCGCGTCCCCTGCGCGTCCCCTGGATCTCGCTTTTCGGCTGCACCGCGTAACCTCCAGCAGTGGAGCTTGTTCTGGATCGCCGCAGGTCAGAGCCTTGACAAGGGCGTCAGGACACCCGCCGTGACACCTCAGACAGTACTTGTGAGCAGCGCATTCTCCCCGTTGGGGCCGAGTAGGTGACTCAGAGGCACCGAAGAGACGTTTCCGCAGGTCAGGGACGTTACTGGTGGGGCGGGTGGGACTCGAACCCACGGCCGACGGATTATGAGTCCGCTGCTCTAACCGGCTGAGCTACCGCCCCATAGCGGCGTGTCGCGTACATGTGTGCGCGCCGTCTGCCGCAGCATAGCCGCTCATACGATCTCCTGCTTCGGATGGTCGACTTCGCCTGCCCTGGAGGACCCCACCTGCGGCTCCATGGTTCCCGCTGACATGAAAAAGGACCCCGGCGGGGTCCTCGTTCAGCGTGCTCCCCCGACTGGACTCGAACCAGTAACCTGCCGGTTAACAGCCGGCTGCTCTGCCAATTGAGCTACGGAGGACCGAGCTCCCCCGACTGGACTCGAACCAGTAACCTGCCGGTTAACAGCCGGCTGCTCTGCCAATTGAGCTACGGAGGAATGCCTCGTTGCATCGAACGTACCTACCTGGGTATTCGCCAGGGGGCGGGCGCTCGCTGCGACACATACATTAGCGCAAGCAGGGGGGTGCTCCGCCAATCGGTTCCCCCTGGCACCGATGCCGCACCGAGGACCTATGCAAAGGGAAGGGTGGCCGCCATGCGCTACCGGCTCACGTTCGTCGCCGGACTCGCACTCGGTTACGTGCTGGGCACGAAGGCCGGACGCGAGCGCTACGAGCAGCTGATGAAGTCCGCTCGTCAGGTCGCGCAGAACCCCGCCGTCCGCAACACCGCGGAGACGGCCGCGCAGCAGAGCCGCCAGTTCGCGGGCAAGGCGTACCACGCCGTGAGCGACAGGGTCGGCGATCATGTGCCCGACTCGGTCGCCCAGCGTGTGCGCACGCTCCGCGAGCGCAACACGAACGGCAGCCGCTCGGACGACTGGGGCACCAGCGACACCTAGCCTTCACGCCCTCCTGTGCGCCCTCTTTCACGCCGTCCCGCCACGGCGCGCGGAGCGGGCGCGTTCACCCCTGTTCGTGCGGCAGAATTTTGAGCATGGGGATAGTCGCCGGGTTGGACAGTTCGCCCGATTTCACTCGTATCGTCGTCTGCGACGGGGACACCGGAGCCGTGCTCCGGCACGGGTACGCACCGCATCCGACCGAGGGCGCCGAGGGCGGCGGTCGGCCCTCCGACGTCGATCCGCAGGCCTGGCTGCTGTCCCTCGGTGAAGCCGCCGTCGGCGGGCTCCTCGAAGGCGTGCAGGCCATCGGCGTCTCCGCACAGCAGAACGCGGTCGTGCCGCTGGACTCGCAGGGCAACACGGTGCGGCCGGCGATGGTCGGCGGGGACCGGCGGGCGCAGGTCGCGGCCGCCGATCTGATCGACGCGCTCGGCGGGCGCGGGGCCTGGGCGCAGGCGGTGGGCTGTGTGCCGCAGGCCGGGCATCCCGTGACCAAGCTGCGCTGGCTCGCGAAGAACGAACCCGAGGCCGCCGCGCGCACCACCGTCCTGCTGCAGGCGCACGACTGGCTGGTGTGGCAGCTGCTCGGCCGTCCGGTCAGGAGGACGACGGACCGGGGCGGGGCCTCCGGGACGGGGTACTGGTCGGCAGCGACCGGCGGCTACCGGCCCGACCTCGTCGAGCTGGCGCTCGGTCACCAGGCCATGCTGCCCCAAGTGATCGGTCCCTCCGACGCCGCCGGTACGACCCCGGAGGGGCTGCTGATCTCCGCGGGCACCGGTGAGACGATGGCCGCGGCCTTCGGGCTCGGGCTCGGCTTCGGCGACGCGGTCGTGTCGCTGGGGGCCTCCGGGTCCGTGATGGCCGTACACCCCGAGGCGCTCGTCGACCCGACCGGGATGATCACCTCCCTGGCGGACGCGACCGGTATGCATCTGCCGGTCGTCACCACGCTGAACGCCGTACGGACCCTGCGCGGGACCGCCGAGCTGCTCGGGCTGCCCGATCTGGAGAGCCTGTCCGACCTGGCGATGAAGTCGACGCCGGGCTCGCACGGTCTTGTCCTGCTCCCCTATCTGGAGGGTGAGCGGACGCCGAGTCTGCCGCACACCGCGGGGACCCTGGCGGGTCTGCGGCGGGAGTCGATGAGGCCGGAGCATCTGGCGAGGGCCGCGTTCGAGGGCATGCTGTGCGGGCTCGCGGACGCGCTCGACGTGCTGCGCGGCCGGGGTGTCGAGGTGCGGCGGATCTTCCTGCTCGGGGCGGCCGCCGAGCTGCCCGCCGTACAGTCCGCGGCGCCCGCGCTGTTCGGCGCGCAGGTCGTGGTGCCGCAGCCCGCCGACTACGCGGCGATCGGCGCCGCCCGGCAGGCCGCCTGGGCGCTCGGTGTGTCGCAGGGCACCCTCGACCCGCGCACTCCGCCGGCCTGGCAGGGCGCGGTCGCGCAGGTGCTGGAGCCCGGTGAGGAACTGGCCGTGGGGCAGGCGGTGCGGCAGCAGTTCGTGTCGGTGCGGGAGCAGACCCATCCCGGGGCGTTCCGTCCGTAGGCCGCGCAGAGGCGGGGCCGCCGTGGCGAGGACGGGTGCCGTGGCGAGGACGGGCTGCGGCCGCGAGGAGGGCTGCGGCCGCGAGGACGGGCGAGCCGCATCCGCGAGACCGCGTCCGCGAGGACGAGCCGCATCCGCCGAGCCACAGTCCCGAAGGCGGGCCGCATCCGCAGCGCCGGCTCGTAAGGAGGGGCCGCAACCGCCCGACCGACCACCGTCCCAAAGACGGGCCGCATCCACCCGACCACCGTCCCGACCGGCCGCATCCGCAGCGCCGCCGTCGTAAGGAGGGACCGCGTCCCCAGGGACGGGCCCATCGTCGCGGCCGTGGGCCCGTCCCTGCGGACGCCGTTCCGGGCGCGGTCCTCACCCGTAGGTCCTCACCCGTAGGCGTCACCCGTAGGCCGTAAGGCGCTGTGCTCTCGGCAAAATCAGTTGAGGTAACACGGGTGGAGTGTCCGACGATAGGGGCCAGGGGCAACCATCCCCGCCCCTACCGGCGACTCCGAGAGACGTAGCGTGCTCATACGACTTCTGCGGACCTACCTCAGGCCCTACAAGAAACCCATCGCACTGCTGGTGCTGCTGCAGTTCCTGCAGACCTGCGCCACCCTCTACCTGCCCACGCTCAACGCGCAGATCATCGACCAGGGTGTCGTGAAGGGCGACACCGGCTACATCCTCTCGTTCGGCGCCCTGATGATCGGCATCTCGCTGGCGCAGGTCGTGTGCAACATCGGTGCCGTGTACTACGGCGCGCGGACCGCGGCGGCGGTGGGCCGGGACGTCCGGGCCGCCGTCTTCGGCCGGGTGCAGTCCTTCTCGGCGCGCGAGGTCGGCCATTTCGGCGCGCCCTCGCTGATCACCCGCACCACCAACGACGTCCAGCAGGTCCAGATGCTGGCCCTGATGACGTTCACCCTGGTGGTGTCCGCGCCGATCATGTGTGTGGGCGGCATCATCCTGGCCCTGGGCCTGGATGTGCCGCTGTCCGCGGTGCTGGTCGCCGTGGTGCCGGTGCTCGGCATCTCGGTGACGCTGATCGTGCGCCGGCTGCGCCCGCTGTTCCGGGCCATGCAGGAACGTCTCGACACGGTCAACCGGGTGCTGCGCGAGCAGATCACCGGCAACCGCGTGATCCGCGCCTTCGTCCGGGACGACTACGAGAAGGACCGGTTCCGGAAGGCCAACGGGGACCTGACCGAGGTGGCGCTCGGCACCGGAAACCTGCTGGCGCTGATGTTCCCGATCGTCATGACGGTGGTGAATCTGTCGTCGATCGCCGTGGTGTGGTTCGGCGCGCACCGCATCGACAGCGGCGGCATGCAGATCGGTGACCTGACCGCGTTCCTCGCCTACCTCATGCAGATCGTGATGGCCGTGATGATGGCCACCTTCATGTTCATGATGGTGCCGCGCGCGGAGGTGTGCGCCGAGCGCATCCAGGACGTCCTGGACACCTCGTCCAGCGTGGTTCCGCCGGCCAGTCCGGTGCGGGAGCTGCGCCGGCACGGCCATCTGGAGATCCGCGGGGCCGGGTTCCGCTACCCGGGTGCCGAGGAGCCCGTGCTCAAGGCGATCGACCTGGTGGCCCGGCCGGGTGAGACCACGGCCGTCATCGGCTCGACCGGCAGCGGCAAGTCAACCCTGCTGGGCCTGGTGCCGAGACTGTTCGACGCGACCGACGGCGAGGTTCTGGTCGACGGGGTGGACGTGTCCACCATCGAGCCGAAACTGCTGGCCAGGACGGTCGGGCTGGTGCCGCAGAAGCCATATCTGTTCGCGGGCACGGTCGCCACGAACCTGCGCTACGGCAATCCCGACGCCACCGACGAGGAGCTGTGGCACGCGCTGGAGGTGGCGCAGGCGAGGGACTTCGTGGAGCGGCTGGACAACGGGCTCGACTCGCCCGTCGCACAGGGCGGGACCAATGTCTCCGGAGGCCAGCGTCAGCGCCTGGCCATCGCCCGCACGCTCGTGCAGCGCCCGGAGATCTACCTCTTCGACGACTCCTTCTCCGCCCTCGACTACGCCACCGACGCGGCCCTGCGTTCCGCGCTCGCCCGGGAGACCGCCGAGGCGACCGTGGTGATCGTCGCCCAGCGGGTGGCGACCATCCGCGACGCCGACCGGATCGTCGTCCTCGACGAGGGCCGGGTCGTCGGCACGGGCCGGCACCACGAGCTCATGTCGGACAACGAGACCTACCGGGAGATCGTGCTCTCCCAGCTGACGGAAGCGGAGGCTGCCTGATGGCCGGGCCGATGGGGCGGATGATGGCCGGGGGCGGCCCCGATCAGCGCTCGATGGACTTCAAGGGCTCGGGCAAACGCCTGATCGCCCGGTTCAAGCCGGAACGCGGCACCATCTTCACGCTGCTGTTCTGCGTGGTCATCAGCGTGGGCCTCAGCGTGATCGGGCCGAAGATCCTCGGCAAGGCCACCGACCTGGTCTTCGCGGGCATCGTCGGACGCGAGATGCCGGCCGGGGCCTCGAAGGAGCAGGTCCTTCAGTCCATGCGGGAGCGGGGCGACGGCGCGGTCGCCGACATGCTCCGGAGCACGGACTTCACCCCGGGCGAGGGAATCGACTTCGGCCAGGTCGGCAGCGTGCTCATGATCGCGTTCGCCACGTTCGTGGCCGCCGGTCTGCTGATGGCGGCGGCGACGCGCCTGGTGAACCGGGCCGTCAACCAGACGATGTACCGGATGCGCAGGGACGTACAGGCGAAGCTGTCGCGGCTGCCGCTGTCGTACTTCGACAAGCGGCAGCGCGGTGAGGTGCTCAGCCGGGCGACCAACGACATCGACAACATCGGCCAGACGCTCCAGCAGTCGATGGGCCAGCTCATCAACTCGCTGCTCACCATCATCGGTGTGCTCGCGATGATGTTCTGGGTGTCCTGGCTGCTGGCGCTGGTCGCGCTCGTCACGGTGCCGGTGTCCGCGTTCGTCGCGACGCGCGTGGGCAAGCGGTCGCAGCCGCACTTCGTGCAGCAGTGGCGTACGACCGGCAAACTCAACGCCCACATCGAGGAGATGTACACCGGGCACACGCTGGTGAAGGTGTTCGGGCGGCAGGAGGAGTCGGCCGCGCAGTTCGCCGAGCAGAACGACGCGCTGTACGAGGCCGGGTTCAAGGCGCAGTTCAACAGCGGGGTCATGCAGCCGCTGATGATGTTCGTGTCGAACATCAACTATGTGCTGGTGGCGGTCGTCGGCGGGCTGCGGGTCGCGTCCGGCGCGCTGTCGATCGGCGATGTGCAGGCGTTCATCCAGTACTCGCGGCAGTTCTCGATGCCGCTGACGCAGGTCGCGTCGATGGCGAACCTGGTGCAGTCCGGGGTCGCCTCGGCCGAGCGGATCTTCGAACTCCTCGACGCGGAGGAGCAGGCGAAGGACCCCGTGCCGGGCCTGCGGCCGGAGGAACTGCGCGGGCGGGTCGCGCTGGAGCACGTGTCGTTCCGGTACGAACCCGACACACAGCTCATCGAGGACCTCTCCCTGGCGGTGGAACCCGGGCACACGGTCGCGATCGTCGGCCCGACCGGCGCCGGCAAGACGACCCTCGTGAACCTGCTCATGCGGTTCTACGACGTCTCCGGCGGGCGCATCACCCTCGACGGGGTGGACATCGCGAAGATGTCCCGCGACGAACTGCGCGCCGGAATCGGCATGGTGCTCCAGGACACCTGGCTGTTCGGCGGCACGATCGCGGAGAACATCGCCTACGGGGCGTCGCGGGAGGTCACCCGCGGCGAGATCGAGGAGGCGGCGCGCGCCGCCCACGCGGACCGGTTCGTCCGCACCCTCCCCGACGGCTACGACACCGTGATCGACGACGAGGGCACGGGCGTCAGCGCCGGTGAGAAACAGCTGATCACCATCGCGCGGGCGTTCCTGTCCGACCCGACCATCCTCGTCCTCGACGAGGCCACGAGTTCGGTGGACACCCGGACCGAGGTGCTGATCCAGAAGGCGATGGCGAAGCTGGCGCACGGGCGGACGTCGTTCGTGATCGCGCACCGGCTGTCCACCATCCGGGACGCGGACACGATCCTCGTCATGGAGAACGGGGCGATCGTCGAGCAGGGCGCGCATGCGGAGCTGCTGGCGGCGGACGGGGCGTATGCGCGGTTGTACAAGGCGCAGTTCGCTGAGGCGGTGGCTGAGGTGGACTGAGCGAGTTGCCCGGCGTCGGGGTGCCGCTGCGCCCACCCTCCCCCGCTCTCGGCTTCGCTCGAGCGGGGGGACCCCCATCGCCCCAGCGGCACGACTGCCCGCAGCTGCGTCGGTGGCAGCGGCACCCTGCGCTCAGTCCAAGTAGCCCCTCAGCTGGTCCGCGAATGCGTGGTCGCGGAGTTTGTTGAGGGTTTTGGACTCGATCTGCCTGATCCGTTCCCGGGTGACTCCGAAGATGCGGCCGATCTCCTCCAGGGTGCGCGGGCGGCCGTCGACCAGGCCGTAGCGGAGTTGTACGACCTTCCGCTCCCGCTCCCCCAGCGTCGACAGCACCGCCTCCAGGTGTTCCCTGAGCAGCAGGAACGCCGCCGACTCCACGGGCGAGGCGGCGTCGCCGTCCTCGATCAGGTCACCGAGGGCGACGTCGTCCTCCTCGCCGACCGGGGCGTGCAGGGAGACCGGCTCCTGGGCGAGGCGCAGCACCTCGCTGACGCGCTCGGCCGGCAGGTCGAGGTGGGCGGCGACCTCTTCCGGGGTCGGTTCGTAGCCGCGTTCCTGGAGCATACGGCGCTGGACGCGGACGACCCGGTTGATCAACTCGACCACGTGGACCGGGACCCGGATGGTGCGGGCCTGGTCGGCGAGGGCGCGGGACATGGCCTGGCGGATCCACCAGGTGGCATAGGTGGAGAACTTGTAGCCGCGGGCGTAGTCGAACTTCTCGACGGCCCGGATGAGCCCGAGGTTGCCCTCCTGCACGAGGTCGAGCATGGTCAGCCCGCGGCCGACGTACCGCTTGGCCACGGACACGACCAGCCGGAGGTTCGCCTCGATGAGGCGGCGCTTGGCCATCCGGCCCATGACGACCAGACGGTCCAGGTCGAGGGCCAACTGGCTGTCCGGGTCGAGGGTGTTGCCGAGCTTCTCCTCGGCGAACAGGCCGGCCTCCACACGGCGGGCGAGCTCGACCTCCTCGGCCGCGGTGAGCAGCGGGATACGGCCGATCTCCCGCAGGTACTGGCGGAACAGGTCCGAGGACGGGCCGCTGGTGTCGGCGCGGCCGCGGGCCGGCTCGGCGACCTCGACGGGCTCGGCCAGGGTAGGCGGGTCGTCCGGTCCGGCCGGGCCGTCCGGCTCCGCCGGGGGGTGGTGCGCGACACGGTTCTGCGGGGGGACGGCGACGAGTACGTCGGTCACCGCGTCCGGTTCCGTGCCGTCCGTACTGCTGTCGGTCTGGGCGAGGGTCTGGGTCTGCACGGGGGCGACCTCCAGGATGATCGCTGCTGAGGTGTGCGGCAGCGCTGCTAGGGGGGCGGAGTCGGCGGCCACGCCGCTGTCCGTCCCGTACGCGATGAGCGGAACCGCGGGGGTGTGGGACCCGTGGGGGACGGATCGGCCGCGCTCCGAGGACTCAGGCACCGGACCCAGTGTGGAGTACGACACATCCCCGCCACGAGGGGCGTGCGGTGACTTTTTGAGTCCGGTCCGTGACCGCGTGGTTACCGCCGAGGGAAACGCGGATGCCCGTGAGGCACCTGAACTGGGACGATCAGCGAGTGCCGCTCCCCGTACGAAACCCATGTCACGGTCCGCTGCCACAGCCCCGCCGAGTTCCTGCGGCTGCGCCGCTGGGCAGCCGCGACCGGCCTCAGCTGACCCACAACGTGCCGGCCCGCGGACGGATGCGCGAACAGCCCATGCTCACCCTGTCGGGTTCCCCGTCCTGCGCCGCTCAATCGGCGCGGGCCCGGGAAGTGACGGCGCGCGGCTGACTACAGTGCCGCCGCCCCCTGCTCCCGCAGGGCCTGGTCGTACTGTTGAAGGATCCACAACTCGTTCTGTACGGCGGCCAGTTGGGCCGGGTCGCCGGTCGTGCCGAGGCGGGTGAGGGTGGACTGGATGTCGCGGATGCGGCGTTCCACGGCGCGGCGGCGGACCGTGACGAGCTGGTCGCCCGCGTAGTTCTCGTCGACCGTCTTGCGCATGATCGCCTCGACCGCGAGCTCCGTGACCATCGCGCGGACGGTGTCGTCGGGGGCCGCCTCACGGACGCGGACGAGGTATTCCTGCGGGTCCTGCGTGCCGTACTCCGCGCCGCCGGCGTCCAGGATCGCCTGGCGTACGGCGGCGTAGGGCGCCGCGGTGAACTCGTCGACGCCGTACGCGTCGAACGCCGGGGAGACCAGCTCCGGCTGCTGGAGGGCGAGTTTGAGCAGTTCGCGCTCGGTGGCGTACACGGGGTTGCGGAGGGTCAGGGCGGGGCCGGAGGCCGTGGGGCGGGGGGCGGCGTCGTACTGCCGGCCGCCGCGCGCCGGCGCCGGGCCGCTCCTGCCGCCCCGCTCCCGTGCCCAACGGGCCAGCTGGGCCACCCTCTTGACCACGAACTGGGTGTCGAGGATGCCGAGCATGCCGGCGAGCTGCACGGCGACCTCGTGCTGTGCACCGGTGTTCTTGATGCGGGCGACGATCGGGGCGGCCTCGTCGAGCGCGGCGGCGCGGCCCGCCGGGGTGTCCAGGTCGTAGCGGACGACGATCTGGCGCAGGGCGAACTCGAACAGCGGAGTGCGTGGTTCGACCAGGTCCGCGACCGCCTCGTCCCCCTTGGCGAGGCGCAGTTCGCAGGGGTCCATGTTGTCCGGGGCGATCGCGATGTACGTCTCGGCGGCGAACTTCTGGTCGTCCTCGAAGGCGCGCAGGGCGGCCTTCTGGCCGGCCGCGTCGCCGTCGAAGGTGAAGATCACGCGGGCGCTGCCGTTGTCCATCAGCAGCCTGCGGAGGATCTTGATGTGGTCGCCGCCGAACGCCGTGCCGCAGGTCGCGATCGCGGTCGTGACGCCCGCGAGATGGCAGGCCATGACATCCGTGTAGCCCTCGACCACGACCGCTCGGCTGGACTTGGCGATGTCCTTCTTCGCCAGGTCGATGCCGTAGAGGACCTGGGACTTCCGGTAGATCGCGGTTTCGGGGGTGTTGAGGTACTTGGGGCCGTTGTCCGCCTCGTACAGCTTGCGGGCACCGAAGCCCACCACGTCGCCGCCGATGTCGCGGATCGGCCACATCAGACGGCCGCGGAAGCGGTCGATGGGGCCGCGGCGGCCCTCCTGGGAAAGACCGGAGAGGAGGAGTTCCTTGTCGGTGAAGCCCTTGCCGCGGAGGTAGCGGGTGAGGTGGTCCCAGCCCTGGGGGCTGTAGCCGACGGAGAAGTGCTCGGCGGCCGCCTGGTCGAAGCCGCGCTCGGCGAGGAACGCACGGCCGGTGTCGGCCTCGGGGCCGGTGGCCAGCTGCTCCGCGTACCAGTCGGCGGCGGTCTTGTGGGCCTCGACCAGGCGGATGCGTTCGCCGCGCTGGTGGGCTGGGTTGTAGCCGCCCTCCTCGTACCGCAGGGTGATGCCGGCCTGGGCGGCGAGGCGCTCGACCGCCTCGGAGAAGGAGAGATGGTCGACCTTCATCACGAACGTGATGGTGTCGCCGCCCTCCTGGCAGCCGAAGCAGTGGAAGAGTCCCTTGCTCGGGCTGACCTGGAAGGACGGCGACTTCTCGTCGTGGAAGGGGCACAGGCCCTTGAGGTTTCCGCCGCCCGCGCCTCGCAGCTGGAGGTACTCGGACACGACGGCGTCGATCGGGACCGCGTCCCGTACCGCCTTCACGTCCTCGTCGTTGATCCGTCCTGCCACGCGGTGATTCTACGGGGCCGAACTGACACTCCTGGGGCGCGCCGACCGACCCTCGGCCGGGGTCCGGGGGTTGTCCCCCGGGAATTGGGGCACGGGGGCGGTCGGACAGTCCCGTTCGGCTAGGAGACGAGGCTGTCCAGCGGAATGTGCGGGTCCGCCAGCGCCTCCGTGTTCACCCGAGCCTTCGAGCGGATCAGCCGCTGAATCGGCTCTGTGACGTCCCATACGTTCACATTCATCCCGGCGAGCACCCTGCGGTCCTTCACCCAGAACGCGATGAACTCCCGCTTTCCGGCGTCGCCCCGGATCACCACCGCGTCGTACGACCCCGGGGGCGCCCAGCCGGAGTACTCCATCCCGAGGTCGTACTGGTCGGTGAAGAAGTAGGGCAGGCGGTCGTATGTCACCTCCTGCCCGAGCATCGCGCGCGCGGCCGCCGGGCCGCCGTTCAGTGCGTTGGCCCAGTGCTCCACGCGCAGCCGCGTGCCGAACAGGGCGTGCGGGAAGGAGACGATGTCACCGGCCGCGTAGATGGCGGGGTCGGAGGTGCGCAACCGTTCGTCGACGACGATGCCGCCGCCGAGTGCGCGGTCGGCGATCTCCAGGCCCGCCGCCTCGGCCAGGCTGGTGCGGGGGGCCGCCCCGATGGCCGCCAGGACCGCATGGGCGGGGTGTTCCTCCCCGTCGTCGGTGCGGGCGGCGAGCACCATGCCGTCCTGGCCGGTGATCTCGGTGAGCCTCGCGCCGAAGTGGAAGCGGACACCGTGCTCCTTGTGCAGGTCGGTGAAGAGCTGGCCGAGCTCGGGGCCGAGGACCGAGTGCAGCGGGGTCTGTCCCCGGTGGACCACGGTGACCTCCGCGCCGTACTCCCGGGCGGCCGCCGCGACCTCCAGTCCGATCCAGCCGGCGCCCGCGATCACGAGGTGGCCGTTGTCCCGGCCGAGTGCGGTGAGGACACCCTTGAGGCGTTCGGCGTGGGCGAGGCGGCGCAGATGGTGGACGCCCGCCAGGTCCGTGCCCGGGATGTCCAGGCGGCGCGGCTCGGCGCCGGTCGCGAGGAGCAGCTTGTCGTAGTGGACGAGCGTGCCGTCCTCACCGAAGCGGACCGTCTTCGCCGTACGGTCGACGGCGTCGACGGTCTGGCCGAGGTGCAGCTCGATGTCGTTGCGGGCGTACCACGCGGGCTCGTGGACGAAGACGCTGTCGCGTTCCTCCTTGCCGAGCAGATAGCCCTTGGAGAGGGGAGGCCGCTCGTACGGGTGGTCACGTTCGTCGCAGATCAGTATCACGCGGCCGGTGAAGCCCTCCGCTCGGAGCGTCTCGGCCGCCTTCGCGCCGGCGAGGCCGCCTCCGACGATGACGAATGTCTGGTCCGCGTCGACCACTTGATGCCTCCTCTTAAGGGTGCCGCCACATGCGAGCGTCCCGCACGGAGTGTGATGGGGGAAGAGGGAGTGGCCCGATCAGGCCACGGAGGGTCACGTAGGTGTCACATGCGCCCCGTCAGTCTCGCGTGCAGCGAGCGCGCCGACGCGTCGGTGAGGGAGGCGATCTGGTCGACGATCACCCGCTTGCGGGCGCGGTCGTCCGCCGCCTGGTCGAACAGGGCGCGGAACTGGGGGTCCAGGCCCTTTGGGGCACGCGCGGTGAGCGCCTCCGCCAATTCGGCCACCACGATCCGCTGGTCGGCGCGGAGCCGCTCCTGTTCCGCGCGCTGCATGACATACCGGTCGGCGACCGCCTTGAGGACCGCGCACTCCATCCGGGTGTCGTTCGGTACGACGAGTTCGGCGCCGTACCGGGTGAGGCGGCCTCCGCCGTACGCCTCGCGCGTGGCCCCCTCGGCGGCGAGGCAGAAGCGGCCGATGAGCTGGCTGGTGGCGTCCTTGAGGCGGGCCTGGGCGACGGCCGAGCCGTCGTAGCCGTGCGGCCACCACTCCTGGGCCTGGAGACGGTCGAGGGCCTCGGCGAGTTCGGCGGGGTCGGTGTCCGCGGGCACGTACCGGCCGACGGCGACCGCGAAGACCGACTGGCGTTCGGGCTCCCGGCGCAGGCGGTCGGGGTCGATGTGGCCGGCGTGCAGGCCGTCCTCGACGTCGTGCACCGAGTAGGCCACGTCGTCGGACCAGTCCATGACCTGGGCCTCGAAGGTGGTGCGGGTGCCGGGGGCCTCCGCCCGGACCCAGTCGAAGACGGGACGGTCGTCGTCGTAGACACCGAACTTCGGGGACTTGGGGTCGGTGGGGTGGGCGCCGCGGGGCCACGGGTACTTGGTGGCGGCGTCGAGGGCGGCGCGGGTGAGGTTGAGGCCGACGGAGCCGTCGCCGGTGAAGCGCTTCGGTTCGATCCTCGTCAGAAGGCGCAAGGACTGGGCGTTGCCCTCGAAGCCGCCGCAGTTCTCGGCGAACTCGTTGAGCGCCTGTTCGCCGTTGTGACCGAAGGGCGGGTGGCCGAGGTCGTGGGAGAGGCAGGCGGCTTCCACGAGGTCCGGGTCGCAGCCGAGGGCCGCGCCGAGTTCGCGGCCGACCTGCGCGCACTCCAGGGAATGGGTGAGGCGGGTGCGGGGGCTGGCGTCCCAGGCGGTGGCGCTGCGCTCGCCGGGGGTGACGACCTGGGTCTTGCCGGCGAGCCTTCTGAGCGCGGCGGAGTGCAGGATGCGGGCGCGGTCGCGTTGGAAGGCGGTGCGGCCGGGGCGTTTGTCCGGCTCTGCGGCCCAGCGGGCGACTGACGTCGGGTCGTAGCCGGGGGGTGGGACGTGGTTCTCGTGCGGGTGTTGTGCGGTGCGGTTGCCTTCCATGTGTCGACAGTACGGGTCGGTAGTGACAATTGGGGTGTTGCGGGGCGCCCAGGCGTCTGCCGGGTGTTGTTGTGGTGCGTGTGCGGGTGCGTGGGGGCTTGTCGCGCCCACGAGGCGGAGCCGCACTTTGTCACAGCCCCGTGCCCCCATGGGGCTGTTGCGGTCAGCCCCCGTCTCAGGCCGAGGCCAGTGCGGGGGCCGTCACGGTGGACGGCGTTGCCAGGGCCTGGTCGTAGCGGTGCAGGATCAGGCGGGCCATCGCGGGGTGGGTCCCCAGGGGGGCCGAGGCCAACCAGGGGGCCGCCTGGGCGCATTCCGTGGCGAACCGGCCGGGGGCCGTGAAGCAGGACGCCACGGCGATGCGGTGGCGGCCGCGGGCGGCGAGGGCGCGCAGGGCGGTGGGGACCGTGGGCTCGGCGGTGGTGGCGTAGGCGGGGACCACCGGGACGCCGAGGCGTTCGGCGAGGAGCCGGGCCGTGCGGCCGGTGTCGACGGCGGAGTCGGGGTCGCGGGAGCCCGCGGCGGCGAGCACGACTCCGCTCGCGCGGCGGGTGGCCTCGTCCATACGGGTTCGCCAGCCGGCCTCGACCAGACGGGCGTGGAGCGTCTCCACGAGGAGCGGGTGCGGGCCCAGCGGGGCGGCCATGCGCGTGCGTACCGGTGCGGCGGCTGCCATCTCGGGGATGTCCTGCTTGATGTGGTAGCCGCGGCTGAGCAGCAGGGGCACGAGGACCGCCTCCTCGCTGCGGAGGGCGGCGAGCGTGTCGGGCAGCAGGGGCTCGTTCAGCTCGATGTGACCGAGGTGCACGGGAAGGCCGGGGCGCAGCTCGCGGACGCGGTCGAGGAGCGTTCGGACCGTGCTCAGGGCGCGCGGGTCGCGGCTGCCGTGCGCCACGAGGACGAGCGCGGGCGGGGCAGGGCGCCGTCTGCCGTCGAGCGAGACGAGGCTGAGCTGGCTGGCGAGCTGGCTGCTGATCCGGTTCATGAGGTGCGCCGTACTGTCGAGGTGGGCTCCCTGGGGCGGGCCCCCGGTCGGGGTCACCCGGGGGAGGGTCGTGGACTCGTCGCGGGGATGGTTCGACGCCGTCATGTACCGATGGTGACGAAGGGACGTTGCCGCCCCGTTGCCTGGGAATGACAGGTGTTTTCCGGGGGTTCACGGTGGGGTGCCGGGGGTGTGTGAGGCCGGGTGACCTGGGGATACGCCCTCGCGAGTGAACCTGGTCACAGTGCGGGCGACGAACCGGAGTGCCTGACAGGACGTCTCTGACTGTCGAAGGGCCGACCGGGGAGGGACCGTCCGATGCGCCGTCCGTTGCGCCGTCCGAGGCTTCGCAGACCGCGCTTTCCGCGCACGCGTGCGGGGCAGCGGCGGCTGGTGCAGGTCGTGATGGCCGGGTGGGTGCTCGCGCTGCTTCCGGTGACCTGGATGTGGGTGACGACGGGCGACCGGCTGGGGACCGCCGAGGACGCGCCGCGTACCGATGTCGCCGTCGTCTTCGGCGCCGGGCTGTGGGCGGGCGAGCCGTCCCCGTATCTGGCGCACCGGCTGGATGCGGCGGCGAAGCTGTACCGCGAGGACCGGATCGAGGTCGTCCTCGTCACCGGTGACAACAGCAGGAAGGACTACGACGAGCCGGACGCGATGCGCACCTATCTGACGAAGCACGGGGTGCCGGACGCGCGGATCGTCAGCGACTACGCGGGCTTCGACACCTGGGACTCCTGTGTCCGCGCCAAGAAGATCTTCGGTGTCGACAGGGCGGTCCTGATCAGCCAGGGCTTCCACATCCGGCGGGCGGTCGCGCTGTGCCGGGCGGCGGGTGTCGAGTCGTACGGCGTCGGGGTCGACGCCAAGCACGACGTCACCTGGTACTACGGGGGCGCCCGGGAGATCGTCGCGGCGGGCAAGGCGGCCCTGGACGCGGTGTTCGAGCCCGACCCGCGGTTCCTCGGGCGGAAGGAACCAGGGGTGAGCAGGGCTCTTGCCGACGCCCGCTGAAGCGGGGGGCGCTCTGTCGAGGAACATGCCGCCTTTCGGGGAACGCGCCGCGCCTCACGCCGGCCGGACGGCCGCGGGGAGGTCGCCGTCCCGGCCGTGTAACAGGGCGCCGTCCCGCCCGTAACAAGGCGGAAGCACGCTGGGTGACATGCAGAACTCCGCGACGCCCACGCACTGCCCGTACTGCGCCCTGCAGTGCGGCATGAACCTGACGCCCGCACCGGACGGGACCGTCGAGGTGAGTGAGCGCGCGGATTTCCCGGTGAACCGGGGCGCGCTGTGCGGCAAGGGCCGTACGGCGCCGGCGGTGCTCTCGTCCCGGGTGCGGCTGACCTCCCCGTTGGTGCGCTCCGAGGGCACACTCGTGCCCGCCTCCTGGGACGAGGCACTGGACCGGATCGCCGAGGGGCTCTCCCGCACGCGCGCGGAGCACGGCCCGGACGCCTGCGGGGTGTTCGGCGGGGGCGGTCTGACCAACGAGAAGGCGTACACGCTCGGCAAGTTCGCGCGGGTGGTGCTCGGCACCTCGCAGATCGACTACAACGGCCGCTTCTGCATGTCGTCGGCGGCGGCCGCGGGCATGAAGGCGTTCGGCCTCGACCGCGGGCTGCCGTTCCCGCTGGAGGACATCCCGAAGACGGGGTGTGTGATCCTCGTCGGCTCCAATCTCGCCGAGACCATGCCACCGTCGCTCCGGTTCTTCAGCGAGCTGCGCGAGAACGGCGGCACGCTGATCGTCGTGGACCCGCGCCGCACGAAGACCGCCGACCAGGCCGATCTGCACCTCGCGCCCCGGCCGGGGACGGACCTGGCGCTGGCGCTGGGCCTGCTGCACCTGGTCGTGGCCGAGGGGCGGGTGGACGAGGCATATGTCCAGGAGCGCACCGCCGGCTGGGAGGACGCCCGGGCGGCGGCGATGGCGCACTGGCCGGAGCACGTGGAACGGATCACGGGGGTGTCCGTTCCCCAACTGCGGGAGGCCGTACGGCTGTTCTGCGAGCCGGAGGCCGCGATGGTGCTCACCGCACGCGGACCCGAGCAGCAGTCCAAGGGTACGGACACGGTGGGCGCGTGGATCAACCTGTGCCTGGCGACGGGCCGGGCGGGGCGTCCCCTGTCCGGGTACGGCTGTCTGACCGGGCAGGGCAACGGGCAGGGCGGGCGGGAGCACGGCCAGAAGGCCGACCAGCTGCCCGGCTACCGCAAGCTCACCGACCCGGCGGCACGCCGGCATGTGGCCGAGGTGTGGGGCGTGGACCCGGACAGCCTTCCCGGGCCGGGACGCAGCGCGTACGAGCTGCTCGACGCGCTGGGCACGGACATCCGTTCCCTGCTGCTGATGGGCTCCAACCCGGTGGTGTCGGCGCCGCGCGCCGCGCACATCGAGGAACGGCTGCGGTCGCTGGACTTCCTGGCCGTCGCCGATGTGGTGCTCTCGGAGACGGCGGCGCTCGCGGACGTCGTCCTGCCGGTCACCCAGTGGGCCGAGGAGACCGGGACGACGACCAACCTGGAGGGCCGGGTGCTGTTGCGCAAGCGCGCGATCACCCCGCCGGCCGGGGTGCGCAGCGACCTGGAGGTGCTGAACGGGCTGGCCGGCCGCCTCGGCGTGGAGAAGGGCTTCCCGACGGACCCCGAGGAGGTCTTCGAGGAGCTGCGCCGGGCGAGCGCGGGCGGGCCCGCGGACTACTCCGGGATCACCTACCCCAGGCTGGCCGAGGAGAACGGGGTGTTCTGGCCGTGTCCGGAGGCTCCGGAGGACGGCGAGGACGCGTCACTGGACGCGCCCGCGGACGACCCGGTGCGGGACGCCGCCGGCGCCGCCCACCCCGGCACGCCCCGGCTCTTCCTCGACCGGTTCGCCACCGAGGACGGGCGGGCCCGGTTCGTGGCCGTGTCGCACCGGGCGGCCGCCGAGGAGCCGGACGACGAGTACCCCGTACTGCTGACGACCGGGCGGGTCGTGGCGCAGTACCAGTCCGGCGCCCAGACCCGGCGCGTGGACGAGCTGAACGCCGCCGCGCCGGGCCCGTTCGTGGAGCTGCATCCGCGGCTGGCGGAGCGGCTCGGGGCGGCCGAGGGCGATCCGGTGGCGGTCGTCTCCCGCCGGGGCCGGGCCGTGGCACCGGCCCGGATCACCAGCGGCATCCGCCCGGACACCGTCTTCATGCCCTTCCACTGGCCGGGCGAGGGCCGCGCCAACACCCTCACCAACCCGGCGCTCGACCCGACCTCCCGGATGCCGGAGTTCAAGGCGTGCGCGGTGCGCGTGGAGGCAGTCCAGGAGTGATCGTCCAGAAGGACGTCGGGACGGCACATACGTTCACCGGCCGGTCGCCCGGGGTGAGCCGGGCGGCCGACAGCGCGCCCGCCAGTCCCCGCTCTCGATGAGCCTGCCGTGCACGCGCAGCCGCGCGGCGACGGCGGGGGCGGCCAGATACACCCAGGCCCGCAGGACCGTGCCGTCCGTGCGGGTCACTTCCCGTTCCACCCGCTCGTAGAGGTTGCCGGGGTCGCCCGAAGCGTAGTCCTCCAAGTGGTCGAGGTCGCGCAGGAGTTCGCCGTACCTCTCGGGCCGCGCGCTCACCACCTCCCCGGTCACCACGCCGGCCGGCTCCGGCACGGCGTAGGGATATCCCGGGCCGTCGTACAGCACCGCGCCGTCGAGGCGTGCCGGTTCCTCGGAGCGGGTGCGGCCGCGCAGGAACGCGTCGTGGTTGTGCTCGCCGGGGCGGAGGGTGCCGTAGACGAAGAACGGGAGTCTCACAGAAACGATTCTCTCCCCTCACACACCGGCACATCCGCACCATGGACACGACTTGTCATGCCCTCTTAAATCTCAGTCAGTCAGCGCCGCCCCCACGCGCCCCAAGGCGCCTTCCCTAGGAGACCGATGAGCCGGACACGGTACATCAGAGGTTCCCGACGCGCAGCGGCCTCGGCGGCCGCCACCACCGCCGCCCTGCTGGCCGCCGCGCTCTCCCCGCCCGCCGAAGCCGCGGACAGACCCACCCGGAGCAACGCGATCGAGAACGCCGCGGCAGCGCTCATGGACCACGCCGCGAGCCTGGGTCTCGGCTCCGCTCAGGACACGACCGTACGCGACGTCGTCGTCGACGAGGACGGCACCCAGCACGTCCGCTACGACCGCACCTACCGCGAACTCCCCGTGCTGGGCGGCGACTTCGTGGTCCATCTGGCCGCCGACGGCTCGTACCGCAGCGCCTCGCGCGCGACGAAGCGGTCCATATCCCTCAAGAGCGTGACCCCCGCGCTGTCCGCGCCCAGGGCCGCCGACCTCGCGGTGAACGCGCTGCGCGCCGCCAACCTCGGCGAGACCCTGAAGAAGGTGACGGCCAAGCCGCAGCTGGTCGTGGACGCCCTGCACGGCGCCCCGAAGCTGGCCTGGCGGACCGACGCGGTGGCCCAGGACTCGCTCGGCAACCCGGTCGCCCGTACGGTGCTGACCGACGCCCGCACCGGTGCGCAGATCGACGCCTGGGACAGCATCGAGACCGCGACCGGCGACGGGACGTCGCTCTACAGCGGGACGGTCGCGCTGGAGACCACGCTGTCGGGATCGACGTACCAGCTCAAGGACGCCACCCGCGGGAACACGTACACCGGTGACGCGGCGAACAAGACCGACCTGTGTTTCCTCGGCATCTGCTTGCGGCGCGCGCCGTCGACGGTGTTCACGGACGCCGACAACCACTGGGGCACGGGCACGGCGTCCGACCGCGCCTCGGCCGCGGTGGACGCGCAGTACGGCACCGACACAACCTGGGACTACTACAAGAACGTCCACGGGCGCAGCGGCATCGCGGGCGACGGCAAGGGCTCGTACAACCGGGTGCACTACGGCAGCAACTACAACAACGCCTTCTGGGACGACAGTTGCTTCTGCATGACGTACGGGGACGGCGACGGGACCACGTTCGGGCCGCTGGTGTCCCTGGACGTGGCCGGCCACGAGATGTCGCACGGCGTCACCTCGAAGACGGCGGCGCTGACGTACTCCGGCGAGCCCGGCGGTCTCAACGAGGCGACCTCGGACATCTTCGGGAGCCTGGTGGAGTGGTACGCGAACAACCCGTCGGACGCCGGTGACTACCTGATCGGCGAGAAGATCGTCCGCTCCGGCTTCGGCCGGGACGCCCTGCGCTCCATGGACAAGCCGAGCAAGGACGGCGACTCGGCGGACTGCTGGAGCAGTTCGGTCGGGAATCTCGACGTCCACTACTCGTCCGGCGTGGCGAACCACTTCGCGTACCTCCTGGCGGAGGGCAGCGGCGCAAAGACGGTGGGCGGGGTCAGTTACAACTCGCCGACCTGCAACGGCTCGACGGTCACCGGCATCGGACGGGACAAGCTCGGCGCGATCTGGTACCGGGCCCTGACGGTCTACATGACGTCGTCGACGAAGTACGCGGGCGCACGGACGGCGACCCTGAACGCGGCGAAGGACCTGTACGGCGCCGGCAGCGCGGAGCACGACGCGGTGGCGGCGGCGTGGAGCGCGGTCGATGTGAGCTGATCCCTGCGGGTGCGTGACACGGTCGCCCCGGGCTTGCGGCCCGGGGCGACCGTGGTTCTTCCGGGGCGGTCGGCCGACGATGCGGCGTACCGGTTGCCCCATGACACGGGCGATGGTCTCGGCATCGGCGGCTGCTTCGGCTGCACGCCGGGGCCGCGCGTGGCGCGGGTCACCCGTTCACCCGTGCACCCCGACCCGTTCGGGTTCTCTTCCCAAGTACTCCAGTAGCACCGCAGTGACCTGCCGAAATGCCCGCCCGGGCGGCTCCCGGCTCCCTTCGGGCGACACCCGTTCACCGCATTTCTGACGGCTCGTCAAGGAGCGGGGGCGACTCGGTGCCACTTACCTCGGAAGGGCAGGGACGCGACCGACGAGCCCGGAGGAGCACCGATGCGACGTACCGCCCGTCTGCCGGCCGGCATCGCGCTCGCCGTCGTCGCCGTGGGTCTCGCCGCCGCGCCGGCGTCCGCCCGTGGTAGCGGCAGCCTGGAGCTGATCCCCTCCTCCGTCGTACCGGGCGGACACGTCACGGCGAACACCACGGCGTGCGGCGACGGCGGCATCGCCGCGGGCGACGCCAGCGCGGTCGGCGCCGGCTCCTTCACGCTCGCGCCCAGCTCGCACAAGGGCGACGCGATCGGGCAGTTCCGGGTGCCCCCCAGTGCGCAGCCGGGGACGTACGAGATCATCGCGACCTGCGCCGAGGGCGGCCGGCGGGTGTCGGGGGATCTGGTGGTCACGCTGACGGCCGCCGGGGAGCAGGTGCGGCCCCGGGGCAGTGTGAAGACGGGGACCGGCGGCGCTCTTGGCCCCGATCCCGTGCAGACCGCGGCCGGTGTGGCGGCTCTGGCCGTCGCCGCCGCGGGCGGTACCTGGCTCCTGCATCGCCGGGCGAGAGGCGACGGGATCTGACGGACACCCTCCGCTGTCCGTCTGCCGGTACCGCATGTCCCCTCCCCCTTCGGGTCCGACGCCCCTCGCGGCCCGGAGGGGGAGCTGGGCTCACCCTGGAGGCTCCCGTGCGCACCTTCGACACCGTCCGCAGGTTCGGCAACGTCGTCATAGCGGCCGTGTCCGTGGTGGCCCTGTGCTGCGGCGCGTGGCTGCTGCGCAGCGGCATGGGGGTGCATGCGCCGCCGCAGCCGTCCGCTGCGCAGGCGGGTTCCGGGCGGGACGGGGGGCCGGCCGGGGCGGCCGCCGCGCCTGCGCTGCCGCCCTCGCCGCCCGACCGGATCCGTATACCGGCGATCCGCGTGTCCGCTCCGCTCAGGGGCCTCGGTCTCACCTCCGCGGGCAGCCTGGAGGTCCCGCCCGCGGGGCGGAAGAACCTGGCCGGCTGGTACGAGGCCGGCACGACACCCGGGGAGACGGGTACGGCGATCGTGGCCGGGCATGTCGACAACGCCGAGGGGCCCGCGGTCTTCTACGACCTGGGCGCCCTGAAGAAGGGCAGCGTCGTCGAGGTGGACCGGCGGGACGGGAGGGTCGCGGTGTTCACGGTGGACGCGGTGGAGGTGTACGAGGCGGAGGACTTCCCCGACGAGAAGGTGTACGGGGCGGCTCGGCGGCCGGAGCTGCGGGTGATCACGTGTGGTGGGGGGTATTCGCGGGCGACGGGGTACCGAGGGAACGTGGTGGTGTTCGCGCATCTGACGGGAAGCCGGTGAGCTGCGCTCGGCGGAGGGGGCCGGTGCGCGGGCGGGTCTGCTGCCGGGGAGCGGGTCGCGCGGCCCGACGCTGACGGGGGGGCCTTCTGGCCCGCCCTCCTCCTCCCCCCGCTCTCGGCTTCGCCCGAGCGGCGGGGACCCCGTCACCCCAGCGGCGCGCTCGCCCGCAGCCGGGCGGCCACGGTGCGCCTCACAGCGCTCCCCGCCGCGCCTTCCGAACCCTCACACCCGCCCCCGGCCACCGCTGAGGGCAGCGTTCCTCGTGGGAAACAGAGGTGATGCGGTCGGGTAACACCCACACCGCACGCTCCTGGCATGACCTCGAATACGCGTGTGGTGGTGATCGGCGCCGGCCTCGCGGGCGTACGTCTCGCCCGGCGGCTCGGTGAGCTCGGCACGCCCACGCTGGTGATCGGCGAGGAGGAGCACCGGCCGTACAACCGGGTGCTGCTCGCCGAGGTGCTGGCCGGACGCTACAGCCCCGACGTGATCGCCCTTCCGGCGCCCACGGAGCTGACCCGCGGCCGGGTCACCGGCATCGACCGCGAGGCGCGGGCCGTACACCTCGCGGACGGCACGGTGATCGCATACGACACCCTCGTCCTCGCCACCGGCTCCAACCCCGTGCTCCCCGCGCTGCGCGGCCTGTTCACGCCCGACCACGAACTGCCCGAGGGCGTGCACGCGTTCCGCACGATGGACGACTGCCTGGGCCTGTCCAAGGCGGTCAGGCCGGGCGTGCGGGCGGTCGTGATCGGCGGCGGGCTCCTCGGCGTGTCCGCGGCCCGCGCGCTCGCCGTGCGCGGCGCCCAGGTCGTCCTCGCCCAGCAGTCCGAGCGGCTGATGGAGCGCCAGCTCGACCCGAGCGCGTCGAAGCTCGTCAAGCGGCACCTCGTGGAGCTCGGCGTCGAGGTCCACACCGAGTGCCGGGTGCGCGACGTGCGCTGCGTCGGCGGCGCGGTCCGCTCCGTGGAGATGGCCGACGGGTACGCCCTCGACGCCGACCTCGTGGTCCTGGCCTGCGGCGTCCACCCCCGCGTCGGTCTCGCCAAGGAGGCGGGGCTCACGGTCCACAAGGGCGTCCTCGTGGACGACCAGCTCCGCACCTCCGACCCGCACATCCGCGCCCTGGGCGACTGTGCCCAGTACGACGGCACGGTCTACGGACTCGCCGCCCCCGCGCTCGAACAGGCCGACGTCCTGGCCGAGCTGCTGGCGGGCAGCACCGGGAACGCCGACGCCCGCTACACCGGCACCCGTTCCCTCACCCGGCTGACTCTCGCCGGGAACAGCGCCTTCGACCTCGCCGCGTTCGGTGAGACGGAGCCGCGCCCCGGCGACGACGTCGTGCAGCTCGCCGACGCCACCCGAGGCACCTACCGCAAGGTCGTCGTCCGCGACGACCGCCTGGTCGGCGGGGTCCTCGTCGGCGAACTCGGCACCGTCGGCGCCCTGGCGCGCGCCTGGGAGGGAGCAGAGCCGCTCCCCTCCGGCGGCGGTCCTCTGCTCCACCTGCTCACCAACGATGGAGGCTCCTGATGTCCACGCCCCCCACGATCGTGCTCGTCGGCCACGGCATGGTCGGCCAGCGCTTCCTCGAAGCGCTCGCCGAGCGCGGCCTGACCGCCACGCACCGCGTGGTCGTGCTGTGCGAGGAGCCGCGTCCGGCGTACGACCGCGTCCAACTCACCTCGTACTTCTCGGGAAAGACGCCCGAGGAGCTCTCCATGACCGACATGGAGTTCATCGCCGCGCACGGCATCGAGCTGTACGTCGGCGACCCCGCCGAGACCGTCGACCGTGAGGCGCGGACGGTCACGGCGAAGTCCGGCCAGGTCTTCGAGTACGACACCCTCGTCCTCGCCACCGGCTCCTACCCCTTCGTGCCGCCGGTCCCCAACAAGGACGCCGAGGGCTGCTTCGTCTACCGCACGATCGAGGACCTCCTCGCGATCGAGGAGTACGCGAGGACGAAGGCGACGACCGGCGCGGTGGTCGGCGGCGGTCTGCTCGGTCTGGAGGCCGCGGGTGCGCTGAAGGGCCTCGGACTCACCAGCCACATCGTGGAGTTCGCGCCGCGTCTGATGCCCGTCCAGGTCGACGAGGGCGGCGGCGCCGCGCTCCTGCGCACCATCGAGGACATGGGCCTGACCGTCCACACCGGCGTGGGCACGCAGGAGATCGTGACCGACGCCTCGGGCGCCGTCACCGGCATGAAGCTGTCCGACGGCTCCGAACTCGCCACCGACCTGGTCGTGTTCAGCGCCGGTGTCCGCCCCCGCGACCAGCTGGCCCGCGACTGCGGCCTCACGGTCGGCGAGCGCGGCGGCATCACCGTCGACGAGCAGTGCCGCACCGTGGCCGACCCGCATGTGTTCGCGATCGGCGAGTGCGCGCTGGCCTCCGACGGCCGGGTGTACGGCCTGGTGGCCCCCGGCTACGAGCAGGCCGAGACCGCGGCCGCGACGATCGCCGCGGACGAGACGGACCAGTTGTCGTTCACCGGCGCCGACCTGTCCACCAAGCTGAAGCTGCTCGGCGTGGACGTGGCGTCCTTCGGCGACGCGCACGGCACCACCGACGACTGCCTCGACGTCGTCTACTCCGACTCGCGCTCGGGCCTGTACAAGAAGCTGGTCATCGGCCGTGACGGCACCCTGCTCGGCGGCATCCTGGTCGGCGACGCGGACGCGTACGGCACGCTGCGCGCCCTGACCGGTTCGGTCCCGCCCATCTCGCCGGAGTCCCTGGTGCTGCCCGCCGGCTCCGGCGGCGGCGCCCAGCTCGGCCCGTCGGCCCTGCCCGACGAGGCGGTCGTCTGCTCCTGCCACAACGTCACCAAGGGCTCGATCCGCGGCGCCGTCACCGACCACCAGTGCGCCACGGTGCCCGAGGTCAAGAAGTGCACCAAGGCCGGTACCGGCTGCGGCAGCTGCGTGAAGGTCCTCGGCCAGCTCGTCACGGCCGAGCTGGAGGCGAGCGGCGTCGTGGTCGACAAGGGCCTGTGCGGCTGCTTCTCGCAGACCCGCGAGGAGCTGTACGAGATCGTCCTCGCCCTGCGCATCAACACCTTCCAGGACCTCCTGGACCGCTACGGCCGCGAGGACGCCCGGGGCGGCGACGGCTGCGAGATCTGCAAGCCGGCGGTCGGCTCGATCATCGCCTCCCTCGCCCCGACGATCGGCGCGAGCGTCTACGTCCTGGACGGCGAGCAGGCGGCCCTCCAGGACAGCAACGACCACTTCCTCGCCAACCTCCAGAAGAACGGCTCGTACTCGGTCGTGCCGCGCATCCCCGGCGGTGAGATCACCCCCGAGGGCCTGATCGTGATCGGCGAGATCGCCCGTGACTTCGGCCTCTACACGAAGATCACCGGCGGGCAGCGGATCGACCTGTTCGGCGCCCGGGTGGAGCAGCTCCCGCTGATCTGGGCCCGGCTGGTCGACGCCGGCTTCGAGTCGGGCCACGCGTACGGCAAGGCGCTGCGCACGGTGAAGTCCTGCGTCGGCCAGACCTGGTGCCGCTACGGCGTCCAGGACTCCGTCCGCATGGCGATCGACCTGGAGCTGCGCTACCGGGGCCTCAGGTCCCCGCACAAGCTGAAGTCGGCGGTGTCGGGCTGCGCCCGCGAGTGCGCCGAGGCCCAGTCGAAGGACTTCGGCGTCATCGCCACCTCCAACGGCTGGAACCTGTACGTCGGCGGCAACGGCGGCGCCACCCCGCGCCACGCGGACCTGCTGGCCCAGGACCTGTCCGACGCCGAACTCGTCCGTCTGATCGACCGGTTCCTGATGTTCTACATCCGCACCGCCGACCGTCTGGAGCGCACCTCGACCTGGCTGGAGCGCATCCCGGGCGGCCTGGACCACGTACGGGACGTGGTGGTGGAGGACTCGCTGGGCATCTGCGAGGAGCTGGAGTCGCTGATGGCGGCCCATGTGTCCACCTACCGCGACGAGTGGGCGGAGACCATCAACAACCCGGAGAAGCTGGCCCGGTTCGTCTCCTTCGTGAACGCGCCCGACACCCCCGACCCGGTCGTCGGCTTCGTCCCCGAGCGCGACCAGATCAAGCCCGACCTCCCGCTGCTGAGCATCGGCATGCGGCCCCTGGAAAACGCGGAAGACGTCCTGGAAGGAAGCGCCCAGCGATGACCCTGGCACCCGAGACGACCGACCTGAAGATTCAACTCCGGCTGGACGACGGCAAGGGCGCCGAGGACGCCTGGTTCACGGTCTGCGACCTGAGCCATCTTCTGCCGGGCCGCGGCGTGGCGGCGCTGCTGCCGGACGGACGCCAGGTCGCCCTGTTCCGCGACCGGGGCGGCCGGCTGTACGCCGTCGACAACCGCGACCCGTTCGGCGGCGCGGCGGTGCTCTCCCGCGGCCTGATCGGCACCCACCAGGGCCGTCCGTTCGTCGCCTCGCCCCTGCTCAAGCAGCGCTTCGACCTGCTGTCCGGGCAGTGCCTGGACGACGAGACGGTGCGCATCGCGACGTACGAGGTCCGGGCCGCGTAGCGACGTACGGGCGTATGGTCCCGTGACAGGCCGCCGGCGTCCGCGCCGGCGGTCACGCCTTCAACGCGTCGTACGGCACGCCCGTCAGCTCCTCGGAGGCGGTCCACAGCCGTTGCCCCGCCCTGTCGTCGAGCGTCCAGGGCGCCCGCCAGGACGGGGCCGGCGCCCCGCGCCACATCGCGAAGGACGGGCCGGTGAAGGAGTCGGGGCGTACGCCGGGCGAGCGGTCGCCGCGAAGAGGGTGGGCAGCGCGCCGGCCTCGGCGGACTGGGCGAAGAGCCGGTTGCCGATCCCCATGATCCGCTCGGTGACCCTGCGGCCCGCCATCCGCGGCCCGGCAAACTGCAGGTTCGTGGCGGCGTACCCGGGGTGCGCCGCGGCCGCGACCACGTCGGAGCCGTGTGCCGCCAGCCTGCGCGCCAGCTCGTGGGTGAAGAGCAGGTTGGCGGTCTTGGAGCGGGCGTAGGCGGTCCAACGCCGGTAGCGACGCCTGCCGTTGAGGTCGGCGAGATCGATGGTGGCCATCGCGTGCATCGGGCTGGACACGGTCACCACCCGGGCGCCGGGCGTGGCGAGCAGCCGGGGCAGCAGCAGCCCGGTGAGCGCGAAGTGCCCGAGGTGGTTGACGCCGAACTGCGTCACGAACCCGTCCGCGGTCGTCCCGTACGGCAGCGCCATCACCCCGGCGTTGCCGACCAGCAGGTCGAGCCGCTCGTACGGGAACCGGTCGGCGAACTCCCGCACCGACCGCAGGTCCGCCAGGTCCAGCCGGCCGAGCTCCGTCTGCGCGCCCGGCGCCTCGGTGGTGATCCGCTCGACGGCCCGGGTGCCGCGCGCCTCGCTCCGGCAGGCGAGCACCACCCGGGCGCCCCCGCGCGCCAGCTCCCGCGCCGTGACGTACCCGATGCCGCTGTTGGCGCCGGTGACGACGGCGACACGCCCACGCTGATCCGGGATGTCCTTCGCGCTCCAGCCGGACATGGCCGGCCTCCCTCCGCGGACGGCGTGGGCTTGCGTGGGCTTGCGTGGGCTCAGCCTACGAGGGGCGGGCGCTCCGCGTAGTCGCCGGGCAGGGGCCGGGTGTCCAGGTAGAACCACTCGGCTCCGGGCCCCGGGACGGACATCTCCGCGGTGGCCGTGACGTCCGTCTTGGCCGTAGCCTCCGGGACCGCCTCATGCTTCGCCGGACCCGGCATCAGCAGCTCCACGCGCAGACCGTTCCCCCGCTGCTGGGCGGTGAACTCCTCGATCTGGTTGCGGCAGGCGTGGTCCAGATGCGTCACGCCGGTCAGGTCCAGTCGGATCCGCGGCTTGCCCGACGCGGCGGCGGTCTCCAGCGCCTCGATCACCTTCGGCAGCCGCAGGAAGGTGGCGTTTCCGGCCATGACGACCTTGGCGGTGTCCTCCTCGAGGTGCTGCTTTATCACCGTCTGCGACATGCGCAGCGCGGCCAGCACGATCCCGGCGGCGAGTCCGACCAGCACGCCTTCCAGCAGCGCGGTGGCCACGATGACGAGGGTGGTCAGGGTCATCACCACGAACTCACCGCGGTCCTGGCGCCACATCTTCGGGAACTCCGCGGGCGCGAACAGCTTCCAGCCGCTGTGCACCAGGACACCGGCCAGCACGGAGATCGGGATCAGCGCGAGGACCTGCGGCAGGAGCATCGCGAACGCGAGCAGCCACAGGCCGTGCAGGGTCCGGGAGAGCCGGGTCTTCGCGCCTGCCTGCACGTTCGCCGAGCTGCGGGCGACCACGGCGGTGATCGGCAGGGCCCCGAGGATGCCGGCGATGGTGTTTCCGGCGCCCTGGGCGATCAGTTCAGTGTTGTAGCGGGTGCGCGGACCGCTGTGCATACGGTCCACGGCGGCGGCCGTGAACAGGCTCTCCGCGGAGGCGATGACGGTGAAGGTGATGACGGAGGTGATGATCGCCGCGTCGGCGAGACCCGCGAACTGCTCGGCGCCCGGCACCTGCACGGAGGCGAGGAGATCGCCGACCTGGAGGGTCTTCACATCCACGCCGGGCAGCGCGGCGACGCCGATCCCGACGGCGACGGCGACCAGTGCGGCCGGGATCTTCCCGGCCGGGCCCGGCACCTTCTTCCACACGAAGCTCAGCACGACCGTGGCCACGCCGAGGAGCGCGGCGATCATTGTCTGCCGGTCGATCAGGATGCGGGTGAACAGCCCGGGGATCCCGGCCATGTTCTCGATCGGGGTGCCGGGTGCCTTGGCGTCGGCGGCCGGATAGGCCTGGCTGAACATCAGCGGCAGCCCGATGCCGGCCAGCATGCCCTGGACGACGGCGAGGGAGATCGCCTGGAACATCCGTCCGAGCCGTACGACGCCGAGGACGATCTGGAGGATCCCGGAGAACAGGACGATCACGCCGAGAACGGCGACGCCATGCTCGGCGACGGTCTCCGCGACAAGCGCGGCCAGTCCCGCGGCGGGCCCGCTGACCTGGAGAGTGCTGCCCCGGATCGCGCCCACGACCAGCCCGCCGATCACCCCGGAGATGATCCCGAGCTCGGCGGGCACGCCGGAGGCGACGGCGACACCGATGCACAGGGGCAGGGCGACGAGGAAGACGACGAAGGAGGCGGCGATCTCGGTGCCCAGGTCGGCCTTCCCGCCCGCGGTCCCGCTTGCCTTGGTGCCTGCCTTCGCCTTGGTGCCTGCCTTCGTCTTCGCGCCCGCGGTCCTGGCGGCCCCTGACCGGCCGCGCGCATGTGCCCCGCTCATCCGGCGTGCACCCGGAAGGCGCCGTCGGCGTCGAGCTCGTACACCCGGCCCGTGTGGACCTCGTAGTACCAGCCGTGCAGCCGCAGCAGGCCGTCGTCCAGCCGCTGCCGCACCATCGGGTAACTCCGCAGCCCGGCGAGCTGGTTGACGACATTGCGCTGAACCACGTCGACCAGCGACCGGTCGTCGGACGCGCCGGTGAGCACCGGGGCCAGCTCCGGGCGGGCGAGCCGGAGCCAGGCGTCCACGCCGGGCAGCGCGGTCAGGTCGTCGCCGGACTTCAGCGCATCCATGGCGCCGCAGTGTGAGTGACCGCACACGACGACATCCTGAACTCCGAGCACCCCGAGTGCGTATTCGACGGTGGCGGCCTCACCGCCGGCGCCGAGCTGCCCGTACGGCGGCACGATATTGCCTGCGTTCCGCAGCTCGAATATCTCTCCGGGCCGGGCGTCCATGATGAGGGCGGGTATCACCCGCGAGTCGGAACACGTAATGAAGAGCACGTCGGGATTTTGCCCCTCGGCGAGTTTCCGGTATTCGCCGCTCTCGATATCCACGCGACGCTCGAACGAGCGGGCACGGTCCAGCAACGCCTTCAACGAAGCCTCCTCGAATGGGAGTTGGGCCAGTGGCAGCCACCGTAGAGCGGGGAAGACCAGGCGAAGGTTAAGCGAACACCAGCGCGCGGCCAGCGTGTGGACATTCTTTGTCCCCAACCATTCTCGGCCACTCCCGTGCAATCGCTTTCTGAGCGGCTGGTCACACTGGGCCGCATTTACGCGACGCACGGTTTACACTCCTTGTAGCTTGTCAACTGCACGGCATGGCATTCCAGTTGTCGCATTGCCATATGCCGTGTTGTCCGGATTCGCGGAGAGACAGGACCTATGAGCCTTCGAGTGCTGCTCATCGAGGACGACGAGACGATCGCCGAACCGCTCGCCGAGGGGCTGGGGCACTTCGGGCTGACGGTGGATCACGTGACCACGGGAGCCGAGGGGCTGAGAGCTCCGTACGGCGACGCCGTCCTGCTGGACCTCGGGCTGCCCGACATGGACGGCATCGACGTCTGCCGGGGCATCCGGCAGACGTCCGACGTCCCCATCGTGATCCTCAGCGCGCGCGGTGAGGAGGCCGACCGGGTGCTGGGGCTGGAGCTCGGCGCGGACGACTATCTGGCGAAACCATTCAGCGTACGGGAGCTGGTGGCCCGGGTGCGGGCGGTGACCCGGCGGACCCAGCTCACCCACGCTTCCGCGGAGGCGACGGTGACGGCCGCGTACGAGGCACCGGCGCTGTCGTACGAACCCGTGCCCGCGCTGTCGTACGAACCCGCGCAGGGGCCGTCGTACGACGGCGGACCGGCGCCCGAACCGGGACCGCTCGTCGTCGACCGCCGCACCCGGCAGGTGTGGGTCGGTGAGGTCCCCGTCGCCCTCACCCCCAAGGAGTTCGAACTGCTCGCGCTGCTCAGCGAGGACCCGGGCGCGGTCTGCTCCCGGCAGCAGATCCTCGACCGGGTGTGGGACCCGCACTACGAGGGCCCGACCAAGACCCTCGACGTCCATGTGGCCGCGCTGCGGCGCAAGCTGGGCCATCCGGCGTGGATCCAGACCCTGCGCGGGGTCGGTTTCCGGCTTGCGGTGCACACCGGGCCCGACGACCGGCCATGACCCGTCGGCTGCTGCTCAGCTATCTCTCCCTCGCCGCCCTGGTGCTGCTCGGGCTGGAGATCCCGCTGGGCTTCGTCTACTCGCGCGGCGAACGGGAGCGGGTGGTCAACTCGGCGAAGGACGAGGCCGAGTCGGTCTCGGCATACACCGCGCTGTCCCTGGCCGCGGGCCGGGCCGAGCTGGACCTGCCCGGGCGGGTGGCCCACTGCGCCGAACGCATCGGCGGGAAGGTGGTGGTCGTCGACGCCACCGGCGCACCGCTCGCCACCTCGCACCCGCTGTCCGCCGAAGCCACCCGCGCACTGGCCGGCCGTCCCGGGATCGTGGCCGCGCTCCGGGGCACCTCCACGGTGGACGTCCGCACCTCCACCATCGGCGGGGTCGAGTATCTGTCGGTCGCCGCGCCCGTCCTGCGGGGCGGTGAGGCCCAGGGTGCCGTCTGGCTCACCGTCCCCACGCGGACGGTGCACGAACGCGTCCACCGGGTGTGGCTGCTGCTCGGCGCCGGCGGGCTCGGGGTCCTCAAGGCGATCGCCCTGGTCGGCTTCGGCATCGCCCGCTGGACCGGCCGCCCCATCCGCGAACTGGAGCGCGCCACCCATGAGCTCGCGGAGGGCGGACGCGCCGATCCGGTGACGGTCACGGTGACCAAGGGGCCGCCCGAAGTACGCAGCCTGGCCGCCGCGTTCAACCGTACGTCGGCCCGCCTCGCCCAACTCCTCGACTCCCAGCACGCCTTCGCGGGCGAGGCCTCGCACCAGCTCAAGACGCCCCTCGCGGCACTGCGGCTGCGGCTGGAGAACCTGGAGCCCAATGTCAGCGACCCCGGCCGGGCCAGCCTCACCGCCGCCGTGACCGAGACGGACCGGCTCTCCCGCATGGTCGAGGGACTGCTGGCGATGGCCAGACTGGAGGAGAACGCGGCCACACCGGGTCCGGTCGACGTCGGCGAGGTCTGCGCGGAACGGCACCGCACCTGGTCGCCGCTGTTCCGGCAGCAGGGCGTCTCGCTCGTCCTGTTCGCCGGCAGCGTGGGTCCCGTGCTGGCGCTCCCAGGGGCCGTCGAACAGATCCTGGACAACCTGCTCTCCAACGCCCTGCGGGCATCACCGTCCGACAGCACGGTCACCATCGAGCTGCGGCTCCACGTCCCGGCCCGCCGCGCCCTGCGCGACGCCCGCCCCTGCTGGGTCGACCTCCATGTCACCGACGAGGGCCCCGGTATGACGGCGGACCAGCGCGCCCGCGCCTTCGATCGCTTCTGGCGGGCCCCCGGCGCCCCCAAGGGCGGCACGGGCCTCGGCCTCGCCCTCGTCCAGCGGCTCGCCCACGGGAGCGGCGGCGAGGCGAGCCTGCATGCGGCGGCCACGGGCGGCCTCGACGCGGTGATCCGGCTGCCGTCCGCGGAACCACCGACGGGCGGGCAGACGGTGGGCAAGCCGGGCGTGGGGGGGGGGGGGGCGGCGGGGGGGGCGGGGGGACGGGCCGGGTGGGGGTCAAGGGCCGCGGACCCCCCGCCGGGCGGGCAGAGGGTGGGCACGCCGGGCGTGCGCCGGCGCGACGCGCCGCCGCTACCGGCGTAAGGCGCAGGTCAGTCGTCATGTGCACCGTACGCCGACTTCACAATCAGGCCACGGCACGTCAACCCCGAGCCCCTAGGGTCCTGACCGTGCGACCCCGCCGCCGGCCGGTGGCGGGCACCGGTCACGACACACTCTTGGAGTGAGCGTGGAACGTCGTCACCTCCTGCGTGCGGCCGCCGTCGGCGGCGCCTCGGCAGTCTTCGGCGGAACACTGTGGCGAGGCGCCGCATACGCCGCACCCGCCCAGCCCGGACCCGGACCCTACGGAGCGCTCGGCTCCCCCGACGCCAACGGCATCAGACTCCCCAGCGGCTTCACCAGCCGGGTGATCGCCCGTTCCGGCCAGACGGTCGGCGGAACCTCGTACACCTGGCACAACGCCCCCGACGGCGGCGCGTGTTACGCCGACGGCACGGGCTGGATCTACGTCTCCAACTCGGAGATCAACCCCTCCGGGGGCGCGAGCGCGGTCAAGTTCTCCTCGACGGGCACGATCACCGGCGCGTACCGCATCCTGTCCGGCACCCGGCAGAACTGCGCGGGCGGCAGCACGCCGTGGAACACCTGGCTGTCCTGCGAGGAGGTGTCGCTCGGCTACGTCTACGAGACCGACCCGTGGGGCGTGAACACGGCGGTGCAGCGGCCGGCGATGGGCCGCTTCAAGCACGAGGCCGCCGCGGCCGACCCGGTGCGCCAGGTGATCTACCTGACCGAGGACGAGAGCAACGGCCGCTTCTACCGCTTCGTGCCGACGACCTGGGGCGACCTGTCCTCCGGGACCCTCCAGGTGCTGAAGGCCGGCAGCGGCACGTCCGGCTCCTTCACCTGGGGGACCGTGCCGGACCCGGACGGCTCCCCCACGTCCACCCGCACCCAGGTCTCCGGCTCGAAGTCCTTCAACGGCGGCGAGGGCTGCCACTACGCCGACGACACGGTCTGGTTCACCACGAAGGGCGACAACCGCGTCTGGCAGGTCAACCTCACCAACAGCACCTACGAACTCGCCTACGACGACTCCCTCGTCAACGGCACGGCCCCGCTCACCGGAGTCGACAACATCACCGGCGCGTCCTCCGGCGACCTGTTCGTCGCCGAGGACGGCGGCAACATGGAGATCTGCCTCATCACCCCCGACGACGTGGTCGCCGTCTTCCTGCGCATCGACGGCCAGTCGTCCTCGGAAATCACCGGCCCGGCCTTCTCCCCCGACGGCACCCGCCTGTACTTCTCCAGCCAGCGGGGGACCAGCGGAAGCTCGTCGGGCGGGATCACCTACGAGGTGACGGGGCCGTTCCGGGCGTAGCGACAACGACGGGGTTGCGTGCGACGCGTGACTGGCCCCGCAGGCGCAAAAGAAGAGGGCGGCACCCCCGCACAAGGGTGCCGCCCTTTCTGGAAGCCGGAGCCGCCGTCGATCGGTTGGTCGGGGACCGTCGGCGGCTCCGGGGTCTGAAGGCGCAGCGGGCGGTGCCGCCCCCTCCATGCCCGGAGCCGCTGCCGATCGGTGAGGGTCGGGGACCGACGGCGGCTCCGGGGTCTTGAAAGGGGTCAGCGGTGGTCGCTGCCCTGCGACTGGCTCGCGGCGCGGCCCGCCTCCAGCCGCGCCACCGGGATGCGGAAGGGCGAGCAGGAGACGTAGTCCAGACCCACCGCGTGGAAGAAGTGGACCGACTCCGGGTCACCGCCGTGCTCGCCGCAGACGCCGAGCTTCAGGTCGGGCCGGGTCGCGCGGCCGGCCCTCGCCGCCAGCTCGACCAGCGAGCCCACGCCGTCCCTGTCGATCGTCTCGAACGGCGACACCCCGAAGATGCCCTTCTCCAGGTACGCCGTGAAGAAGCTCGCCTCCACGTCGTCCCGGCTGAAGCCCCACACCGTCTGGGTGAGGTCGTTCGTGCCGAAGGAGAAGAACTCCGCCGCCTCCGCGATCTGACCGGCGGTCAGCGCGGCGCGCGGCAGCTCGATCATCGTGCCGATCGACAGCTTCAGCTCCGTGCCCGTCGCCGCCTGTACGTCGGCGATGACCTGGTCGGCCTCCTCGCGGACGATCTCCAGCTCCTGGACCGTGCCGACGAGCGGGATCATGATCTCGGCCCGCGGGTCGCCCTTCGCGGACTTGCGCTCGGCCGCGGCCTCGGCGATCGCCCGTACCTGCATGGTGAACAGACCGGGGATGACCAGACCGAGGCGCACACCGCGCAGACCCAGCATCGGGTTCGCCTCGTGCAGCCGGTGCACGGCCTGGAGCAGACGCAGCTCGTTCTCGTGCGGCTCCTGGCGGGACTCCGCGAGAGCGACCCGCACCGACAACTCGGTGATGTCGGGAAGGAACTCGTGCAGCGGCGGGTCGAGCAGGCGGATGGTGACCGGCAGGCCGTCCATCGCCTCGAACAGTTCGACGAAGTCCTTCTTCTGGAGGGGGAGGAGTTCCTTCAGCGACTCCTCGCGCTCGGCCTCGGTGTCGGCCAGGATCAGCCGCTCCACCAGCTCGCGCCGGTCACCCAGGAACATGTGCTCCGTGCGGCACAGACCGATGCCCTGCGCGCCGAAGCGACGGGCGCGCAGCGCGTCTTCCGCGTTGTCCGCGTTGGCGCGGACCCGCAGCCGCCGCTTGCGGTCGGCGAACGCCATGATCCGGTGGACGGCCTCGACGAGTTCGTCGGCGTCGTCCGCACCCGCGTGCATCCGGCCCTCGAAGTACTCCACGACCGGGGACGGGACCACCGGGACCTCGCCCAGGTACACCTTGCCGCTGGACCCGTCGATGGAGATGAGGTCGCCCTCCTCCACGATGTGCCCGCCGGGCACGGTCATCCGGCGCCGCTTGGTGTCGACCTCCAGCTCCTCCGCGCCGCACACACAGGTCTTGCCCATGCCGCGGGCCACGACGGCCGCGTGGGAGGTCTTGCCGCCGCGCGAGGTCAGGATGCCCTCTGCGGCGATCATGCCGTCCAGGTCGTCGGGGTTGGTCTCGCGGCGGACCAGGATGACCTTCTCGCCCGAACGCGACCACTTCACGGCGGTGTACGAGTCGAAGACCGCCTTGCCGACCGCCGCACCCGGCGAGGCCGCGATGCCCCGGCCGACCTGCTCGACCTTCGCCTGCTCGTCGAAGCGCGGGAACATCAGCTGCGCGAGCTGGGCGCCCGTCACCCGCTGGAGCGCCTCGGCCTCGTCGATGAGGCCCTGGTCCACCAGCTGCGTCGCGATACGGAAGGCCGCGCCCGCCGTGCGCTTGCCGACCCGCGTCTGCAGCATCCACAACTGGCCGCGCTCGATGGTGAACTCGATGTCGCAGAGATCCTTGTAGTGGTTCTCCAGGGTCTCCATGATCTGCATCAGCTGGTCGTACGACTTCTTGTCGATCGTCTCCAGCTCGGCCAGCGGAACCGTGTTGCGGATACCGGCCACCACGTCCTCGCCCTGGGCGTTCTGGAGGTAGTCGCCGTACACGCCCTGGTGCCCGGAGGCGGGGTCACGGGTGAAGGCCACACCGGTGCCGGAGTCGGGGCCCAGGTTGCCGAACACCATGGAGCAGACGTTGACCGCGGTGCCCAGGTCGTGCGGGATGCGCTCCTGGCGGCGGTAGAGCTTGGCCCGGTCGCCGTTCCAGGAGTCGAAGACCGCCTTGATGGCGAGGTCCATCTGCTCGCGCGGGTCCTGCGGGAAGTCACGGCCGGCCTCGGCCTTGACGATCTTCTTGAACTTGGCGACGAGCTTCTTGAGGTCGGCCGCCTCCAGCTCGGTGTCGACCGTGACCTTCTTGGCCTCCTTGGCCGCCTCCAGCGCCTCCTCGAAGAGGTCGCCGTCGACGCCGAGGACCGTCTTGCCGAACATCTGGATGAGACGGCGGTAGGAGTCCCAGGCGAACCGGTCGTCGCCGGCCTGCTTGGCGAGGCCCTGGACCGACTTGTCCGAGAGACCGATGTTGAGGACCGTGTCCATCATGCCGGGCATGGAGAACTTCGCCCCGGAGCGGACGGAGACCAGCAGCGGGTCCCCGGCCTGGCCGAGCTTCTTGCCCATCGTGGCTTCGAGCGCTTCGAGGTGAGCGCTGACCTCGTCACGGAGTGCCACCGGCTCTTCACCGCTGTCGAGGTAGACCTTGCAGGCCTCGGTGGTGATCGTGAAGCCGGGGGGCACCGGAAGGCCGAGGTTGGTCATCTCGGCGAGGTTGGCGCCCTTGCCGCCGAGGAGGTCCTTGAGGTCCTTGTTGCCCTCGGTGAAGTCGTAAACGAACTTCACGCCCTCAACGCTGGTGCCGTGCTCAGCTACATGGGGATCTTTGTTTTCCGACACGGGTCTCGACTCCTCGAGGACGCGGTGGCTGCCCTGACGGCCAGGAACATACCCAGATCGAAGGCGCCTGGGTACGTCCACTTGCGTGTCATGCGCCCGTAACCGTTCGTCCGCCAGCGGATCGAAAGTCAAGGCTTGGCAAGCGACCGACCGCTTATGTTTTCACTTCTTGAACGCCTCACCCCCCACGGGCTCCTCCGATCGCTCAGATGAGCGGCTTTCGGCACGCCTGAGTTCGATCGATGAACGATCAAGGGGTGGCACTCAGTGCCACCCCTTGAGGAAGTGCAGTCGCTCATGATCCGCTCATCTGAGCGCAACCCTTATCAAGGGTGGCGAGAATCACGCTGCCACAGGCGACGGGATTTCACCATGCGGACGTGTCCCGGGACAGAAACGCGCCTGTCACAAACCCGCCGGTCACACGCCCCGTCACACCCCCAGCGCGAGCAACCGTTCCTCGATCCGGTCCGGCGCGTACAGGTGCTCGACGACCAGCGCCCCCGCCCCCACCAGTCCGGCCCGCTCCCCGAGCCGCGAGGTCACGACGTCCAGATGAGCGGTGGAGCGCGGCAGCGCCCGCTGGTACAGCAGCTCCCGCACCCCCGTGAGGAAGGGCGTTCCGGCCAAATCCCCGGCGATCATCAGCACCCCGGGGTTGAGCAGCGTCACCACGGTCGCCAGCACGTCACCGACCTGCCGTCCGGCCTCCCGCGCGAGCGCGGCCGCCTCCGGATGTCCCGCCGCCAGCAGGTCCCTTACATCCGATCCCGAGGCCGCCGGCACCCCGGCCTGCGCCAGCCGCCGCGCCACGGCGCCACCGCTGGCGACCGCGGCCAGACAGCCGTAGGACCCGCACCGGCACAGCGCCTCGGCACCCGCCGGGACGCGGATGTGGCCGATGTCCCCGGCGCCGCCGTCGATGCCGCGGTAGACGGAGCCGTCCACCACGACTCCGGCGCCGATGCCCGTCGACACCTTCACCAGGACGAACGCCCCGCAGTCGGGGTGTGCGGTGCGCTGTTCGCCGTACGCCATGAGGTTTGCGTCGTTGTCCACGAGCACCGGTACCGCGGCCGCTCCCGTGTGCTCGGTGAAGGCCCGGGCCAGGCGGCCCCTGATGTCATAGCCGTCCCAGCCCGGCATGATCGGCGGCTGGACGACCCGGCCCGTCTCGCTGTCCACGGGCCCCGGCACCGCGAGTCCGATGCCGCATACCTCCGCCGCCGTGTGTCCCGCCTTCTCCAGCAGTTCGGCGAGCCAGCGGCCGAGTTCGCCCAGTACGGCGTCGGGGCCGTCCTCGACGACCAGTGTGCCGCCGTGCTCGGCGAGGATCTCGCCGGTCAGGGACAGCACGGCCGCACGCGCGTGCCGGGTGTCCAGATCGGCGGCGAGGACGACCGCGTGGGCGTCGTCGAACTCCAGGGTGATCGAAGGGCGGCCGCCCAGCGGGGAGTCCACGGGACCCCCGGCGCCCTCGCGCAGCCAGCCCGCGCGGAAGAGGCGGTCGAGGCGCTGGCCGACCGTGGCGCGGGAGAGTCCCGTGGCCTGCTGGAGTGCGCCGCGGGTGGTGGCGCGTCCACGGCGGACCAGTTCGAGGAGATCGCCGGCGCCGGCCTGGTTCCGTCCAGTCATGCGCACCCCCTTGTGTTTCTCAAGTCTGCATTACATATTGGGTTTTGCGTGTTAAATAGACGTAACCCATTGGTGGTCGTAGCCGAACCAGGTCGGCCGGATGTCGTCGGGGAGCCCCGAGTGGATCGCACTGCCCAGGTCACCGCACGCCCCACGGCGCGCGCCATTGCATACGATCCGCCGTCTTCGGCGTGTGCGGCGTCTGCAGCGTCTGCGGCGTTTTCGGCGGATGCTCTGCACGCCAGGGCCGCCCGCGTGCTGGAGGACAACTGGACCGGCACATCGACGGTGCCCTCGCGCGGTCTGTATCCGCACCAGTGGTCCTGGGACTCGGGGTTCATCGCGATCGGCCTGCGCCATCTGTCGCCGTTACGGGCACAGACCGAACTGGAGACGCTGCTGGACGCCCAGTGGGGCGACGGGCGCATCCCGCACATCGTCTTCAACCCCTCCGTCCCGCTCGACGCCTACTTCCCGAGCCCCGACTTCTGGCGCTCCTCGACCGCCGGGCGCGCCGCGGGGGCCCCGCGCACCGTACAGACCTCGGGCATCGTGCAGCCACCGGTGCACGCCCTGGCCGCCTGGCTGGTGCACTGCGCCGACCCGGGGCTGTCCCGGGCGCGCGGCTTCCTGGCCGGCGTGTATCCGCGGCTCGCCGCCTGGCACCGGTATCTGCTGCACCGGCGGGACCTGGGCGGAGGCGGGCTCGCGTCCGTGGTGCACCCCTGGGAACAGGGCATGGACAACAGCCCCTGCTGGGACGCCCCGCTCGCCCGCATCACCCCCGCCCCGGCCCGCTCCTTCCGGCGCGCCGACCTCGACCACGGCGCCCCGGAGGACCGGCCGACGGATCTCGACTACGGGCGGTACGTGCGGCTGGCCACGGACTACCGGGACCGCGGATACGCCGACGGGGCGGGCGGGTTCGCGGTGGAGGACCCGTCCTTCAACGCGCTGCTCATCGCCTCCGAGCATGCACTGGCGCGGATCGCGCACGAGCTGGGCGCGACCGGCACCGCCCGGCACGCGCGCGCGGAACGCCTGACGGCCGCGCTCGTGGACCGGCTCTGGGACCCGGCGGCGGGCATGTTCCTCTGCCGGGACGTGCGCGGCGGGCGGCTGATCCCCGAGCGCAGCGTCTGTGGCCTGATCCCGCTGCTCCTGCCCGCCCTTCCCCGTGAGCTCGCCGCCGCTCTCGTCCGCACCGCGTGCTCACCGCACTTCGGGCTCGGCACCACGACCCGTCTCGTCCCCAGCTACGACCTGCGCGGCGAGGCCTTCGACCCGCACCGCTACTGGCGGGGGCCGGCCTGGTTCAACACGAACTGGCTGCTGGAGCGGGGGCTCAGACTGCACGGCGAGCAGGCCCGGGCCGAGGCGCTGCGGGAGGCCGTCCTGCACTCCGCCGACGCCTCGGACTTCGCGGAGTACGTCGACCCGTACACCGGCGAGGCCTGCGGGGCGACCCGCTTCGGCTGGACCGCCGCGCTCGCACTCGACCTGCTGCACGAGCCCCGCGCGGCCGGCGCACCAGGTGTCACCAGCCAGACCGACGTCAACAGTCCGCACGACAAAGCACTCAAGAGCGTCAAGGGAGGGGACCGGGGATGACGAACCGGCATCATCTGCTCGTGCACGGCGGGACGTTCGCCGCCGTGGGTGACGGCGGCGACATCAGCGGCGTACGGGGCGGCGGCCTCCCGGACGGATTATTCGTGAGCGACGCCCGGCACCTCAGCCGCTGGCAGCTGACGGTCGACGGTGCGGTGCCGGAGGCGCTCACGCCGGTCGCGGACGGGGACACGGCACGCTGTGTCCTCGTCCCGCGCGGCGGCCGGCAGGAGCCGCCCGCGTACACGCTCTTCCGTGAACAGGCCGTCGCCGACGGCGCGTTCGTGGAGTCGCTGCGCGTGACCAGCAACCGCCCGGTGCCGACGACGGTCCGCCTCGCCCTGACCGCGGACGCCGACTTCACCGACCAGTTCGAGCTGCGCTCCGACTTCCGTACCTACGCCAAGACCGGCGCCACCCGCTCCCGCCAGAAGCTCGACGACGGCGTGGAGTTCAGCTACCGGCGCGGCGAATGGCGGTCCTGTACGACCGTGACCGCCGAGCCCGCCCCGGACGGCATCGAGGAGACGGGCACGGGCGCCCGCCGGCTCGTCTGGACCCTGGACCTGGAACCGCACGGTACGGCGGAGCTGACCCTGCGGGTCATGGCACGGCCGCACGGCGACCGGCGGGCCCGGCGCGTGCCCCGCTCCCCCGCCGCCGTGAACGAACAGCTCCTCGCCCTGGAGGGCGAGTTCGTGGAGGGTGTGGCCTTCCCCACCGGATGGCCCGAACTGGCCGCGGCCTGTGCGCGCGGCCTGGCCGACCTCTCCTCGCTCCAGGTGCCGGCGACCGGCCCGGACGGCGAGGAGCTGCGCGTCCCGGCCGCCGGAGCGCCCTGGTTCCTGACCCTGCTGGGCCGCGACGCCCTGCTCACCTCGCTGTTCGCCCTGCCCTACCGCCCACAGCTCGCCGCGGCCACCCTCCCGGCGCTCGCCGCCGCCCAGGCCACGGATGTCGGCACCGACTCGGTCGCCCAGCCCGGCAAGATCGTCCACGAGGTACGGCACGGCGAGCTGGCGCACTTCGGTCAGGTGCCGTTCGGGCGGTACTACGGCTCGGTCGACGCCACCCCGCTGTTCCTGGTGCTGCTCGGGGCGTATGTCGAGCAGACCGGGGACACGGAGCTCGCCCGGCGTCTGGAACCCCACGCCCGGGCGGCGATCGGCTGGATGCTCGACCACGGAGGGCTCACCTCGCGCGGCTATCTGGTCTACCGCGCCGACCAGGGCGGCCTCGCCAACCAGAACTGGAAGGACTCCCCCGGCGCGATCTGCTCCGCGGACGGCACCAAGGCGAGCGGCGCGGTGCTGGCGGCCGGGGCGCAGGGGTACGCATACGACGCGCTGCGCCGCACCGCGCAGCTCGCCCGCACGATCTGGGACGACGAGGTCTACGCGGCCCTGCTGGAACAGGCCGCCGCCGACCTCCGCGACCGCTTCCAGCGCGACTTCTGGATGCCGGAGCGGTCCTTCCCGGCACTCGCGCTCGACGGCCGGGGCCACCAGGTGGACGCGCTGGCCTCCGACGCCGGGCATCTGCTGTGGTCGGGGCTGCTGGACAAGGAGTACGGCGAGCTGGTCGGCCGGCGTCTGCTGGAGCCCGACTTCTTCTCCGGCTGGGGTGTGCGCACGCTGGCGGCGGGACAGCCGGCGTACCACCCGCTGTCGTACCACCGCGGTTCGGTCTGGCCGCACGACAACGCGCTGATCACCCTGGGCCTGGCCCGCTACGGCCTGCACGACGAGGCCCGCACGGTCGCCCACGCCCTGGTCGACGCGGCGACCGCGACCGGCTATCGCCTCCCCGAGGTCCTCGCGGGCTACGGCCGCGACAGCCACGCGGAGCCGGTGCCCTACCCGCACGCGTGCGTACGGGAGTCCCGGTCGGCGGCGGCTCCACTGGCGCTGCTCACGGCGGTGGGGGGCGCGTAGGGGATGGCCGGCGAGAGGTGATCGCCGACGTGATTGGCGAGGCGTTTGCCCGGTGTTTGCCGAGCGCTGGCCGAGGCGGCTGAACAGCGCTCGCGCACCGGCCGTACGGAACTGCGGCGGTCCCGATCCTCCCGCACCGGGTCCGCCGCGATTCACCGGGCTTCGTACGGAAGGACCTTCGGGTGCCTGTCTTCACGCGCTTTCGCCGCTCCCCCGACACGGCCGACGCCGTGCCGCCGACGGCGCCGGGGGCGGCGCCGAGCTCGGACAAGTCCGCGGGGGAAGCGGCCCCGGTGTCTGCCGCGGAGAGCCCGACGGTTCCGGCGCCCCAGGAGGCGCCCACGGCCCCGGCCGAAGAGGCCGCGCCGGACACGCCCGCCGACGGCAAGCCGCCTGCTCCCGAAGCGGAGAAGGCATCCTCGGCGCCGCCCGACGCCACGACGCCGGCACCAGCGACGCCGACCGAGAACACAGCCGCGACCCAAGACAAGGCGACGCCGGGCGGAGGAAGGGCGGCACGGGGCGATGGAAAGGCCGCGCCCGCCGAACACAGAGCCACCGCCGAGGACAAGGCAGCACCCGGCGAAGGCAACGCAGCACCCGCCGAAGCCGAACCGACCACCCCCCAAACCGACGACCCATCCCAGACAACGCCCGATGCAGCAACGGCGACACCAGCGGCGGCCGCCGAACACAAAGCCGCCGCCAAAGACAACACCGCGCCCGGCAAAGACACATCGACACCCGCCGAAGCCGAACCGACCACCCCCCAAACCGCCGACGCATCGCCGACCACGCCCCAAGCCACGACACCGGCACCGGCCGCCCGGGCCGAAACCACAGCCGCCCCCAAAGACACCGCCGCGTCCGCCGAAGACACAGCGACACCCGTCCCACACGAACCGGCGGCGCCCGACGCCGCGACGGCGGCACCCGCCGCGCCCGCCAAAGACAACACCGCGCCCGCCAAAAGCAAAGCCACCGCCGAAGACAACACCGCGCCCGCCGAAGGCGAACCCTCGCACCCCGTCCGCAGGACAACCGTTCTCGCCGTCCTCTGGGCCCGCATCGCCTACTGGGGCCGCTGGCGGAGTCGCCATCCGCGTGTTGCGCGCGGGCTGTACTGGACGACCACCCTGCTCGCCGTGGTCCTCGTCCTCGGTGCGCTGCTCCTGCCGAACACCCTCTCCGCGCTGCACGTCAACCGGTTCACGCGGCTGCCCGCGGAGGCGGTCGTCGGGGCCGCCGTGCTGCTCGCTCTGCCGCGCCGGGCGCGTATCGTCCTGGCGGCGGTGTCCGGGGCCGGCCTGGGCGCGCTGACCGTGCTGAACGTTCTCGACATGGGGTTCACCGAATATCTGGGCCGGGGCTTCAACGCCGTTCTCGACTGGGAGTTGCTGGACGACAGCCAGGCGTACGTCGAGGACTCGCTGGGGAGGACGACGGCGATCGCGGCGACCGTCGGCGCCGTCGTCCTGGTCCTGCTGCTGATGGCGGTGATGGCGCTGGCGACGGTCCGGCTCAGCAATCTGCTGGCCCGCGACACCCGGAAGGCCACCAAGGCCACCCTCGTCGCCGGCACCGTCTGGATCACCTGCTCCATGCTCGGCGTGCAGATCGCCGGCGTGCCGTTCGCCTCCGACCGTGCCGCCACCGCCCTGGAGATCCAGGCACGGCGGGTGAGGGACACCCTGCGCGACGAGGCGGCGTTCGCGAAGGAGGCCAAGGCCGACGCCTTCGGCAACACGCCCGGCGACCAGCTCGTGCCCGATCTGCGCGGCAAGGACGTGATCTTCACGTTCATCGAGAGCTACGGCCGCAGCGCGATCGAGGACCCGGTCATCGCCCCCGGTGTGGACAGGACGCTGGAGGAACGGACCGCGGCGCTGGCCAAGGCGGGCTTCCACGCGAAGAGCGGCTGGCTGACGTCGGCGACGTACGGCGGCAGCAGCTGGCTCGGCCACTCCACCACGCTGTCCGGCCTGTGGATCGACAACCAGCAGCGCTACCGCACGGTCATGGCCGGCAACCACCTCAGCCTCACGAAGGCGTTCCAGAAGACCGGTGACTGGGACACGGTCGGGATCATGCCGGGTGTGCAGAAGGGCTGGCCGGAGGCGGAGTTCTACGGCCTCGACAAGGTCTACAACGCCTTCCAGATGGGCTACAAGGGCCCGAAGTTCAGCTGGTCGACGATGCCGGACCAGTACGCGCTGGAGGCCTTCCAGCGGCTGGAGCACGGCAGGAAGCGCGACAAGCCGCTGATGTCGGAGATCATCCTGACCTCCAGCCACCAGCCGTGGGCGCCGATCCCCACGTCGGTCGGCTGGGACGAGCTCGGCGACGGATCGGTCTTCGGCCCGATCGAGAAGGCCGGCAACAAGCCCGCCGACATCATCGCCGACTCCACCCGCTCCAAGCAGGAGTACGGCACGTCCATCCAGTACTCGGTCACCAGCCTCACCCAGTGGCTGGAGCGCTACGGCAACGACAACACGGTCCTCGTCTTCCTCGGCGACCACCAGCCCATAGCCCGGGTCAGCGGCAACCACGCCAGCCGTGACGTGCCCGTCTCCATCGTCGCGAAGGACCCGAAGGTCCTCGACAAGATCGCCGCCTGGAACTGGACGGACGGTCTGAAGCCGGCCCGCAACGCCCCGGTCTGGAAGATGAGTTCCTTCCGGGACCGCTTCCTGACGGCGTACGGGTCGACCCCGCACCCCTCCGAGGGCTGATCAGCCTCCGGACGTGTCCAGCTCCGCGTCCTCGCCGATGCCCGCGCAGTCGTACGGGTCCTTCAGCCAGCCGTCCGGCAGCACCACCCGGTTGTTGCCGGACGTACGGCCGCGGGGCCCGTCGGCGCCGACGGGCCAGGGCTGGTCGAGGTCGAGCTCGTCGAGGCCGGCCCGCAGTTCCTCCAGCGAGGACGTGATCGCGAGCCGCTTGCGCATCTCGGAGCCGACGGCGAAGCCCTTCAGATACCAGGCCACGTGCTTGCGGAAGTCGATCACGCCGCGGGACTCGTCGCCGATCCACGCGCCGAGCAGGGTGGCGTGGCGGACCATGACGTCGGCGACCTCACGAAGCGCCGGGCGCGCGATGTCCTGCGTACGCCCCTCGAAGGCCGCCACCAGGTCCGAGAACAGCCAGGGCCGGCCGAGGCAGCCACGGCCCACGACCACTCCGTCGCACCCCGTCTCCCGCACCATCCGCACCGCGTCCTCGGCCGACCAGATGTCGCCGTTGCCGAGCACGGGGATCTCGGGCACATGCTCCTTCAGCCGGGCGATGGCGTCCCAGTCGGCGGTGCCGCCGTAGTGCTGGGCGGCGGTGCGGCCGTGCAGGGCGATGGCCGTCACGCCCTCCTCGACGGCGATACGCCCGGCATCGAGGTAGGTGATGTGGTCGTCGTCGATGCCCTTGCGCATCTTCATGGTGACGGGCAGGTCGCCCGCGCCGCTCACGGCCTCGCGCAGGATCGCCCGCAGCAGGTTGCGCTTGTACGGCAGCGCGGACCCGCCGCCCTTGCGCGTGACCTTCGGCACCGGGCAGCCGAAGTTCAGGTCGATGTGGTCGGCGAGGTCCTCCTCCGCGATCATGCGGACGGCCTTGCCGACGGTCGCCGGGTCGACGCCGTACAGCTGGATCGAGCGCGGCTTCTCGGTCGCGTCGAAGTGGATCAGCTGCATGGTCTTGTCGTTGCGCTCGACCAGGGCCCGGGTCGTGATCATCTCGCTCACGAACAGGCCCTTGCCCGCGCCGGCTCCATCCTTTGATCCGCCTTCGGCGAAGGACCGGCACAGGGTGCGGAAGGGCGCGTTGGTGATACCGGCCATGGGCGCGAGCACGACGGGCGGCTGGACGGTGTGCGGGCCGATCGACAGGGGCGGGACGGGCGTGGGCATTCCCCCATTGTCCCGTACGGCGGTGGCTGCTGTGGTCATTAGTTAGACGCACTATCGAAACGGGCGTACGCTGAAGCGCATGTCCGAGCTCAGCCCTCGTCGACGCCTGCTCGTCCTTGCGATCTGCTGTATGAGCCTGCTGATCGTGAGCCTCGACATCACCGTGCTGAACGTCGCCCTGCCCTCGATGCAGCGGGAGCTGCACGCGAGCACCTCGGGCATGCAGTGGACGATCGACGCGTACACGCTGGTGCTCGCCTCGCTGCTGATGCTCGCGGGCTCCACGGCCGACCGGGTCGGCCGCAAGCGGGTCTTCATGACCGGGCTCGTCGTCTTCACCATCGGCTCGGTGCTCTGCTCGGTCGCCGCCGACCTGGACGCACTGGTCGCCTTCCGCATGATCCAGGCGGTCGGAGGTTCGATGCTGAACCCGGTCGCCATGTCGATCATCACCAACACCTTCACGAACCCCCGCGAGCGGGCGCGGGCGATCGGTGTCTGGGGTGCGGTGGTCGGGATATCCATGGCCGCCGGACCACTGGTGGGCGGCCTGCTGGTGGAGTCGGTCGGCTGGCGCTCGATCTTCTGGATCAACCTGCCGGTGGGGCTCGCCGCCCTCCTGCTGACCCTCCGCTATGTCCCCGAGTCCCGCGCGCCCAAGGCCCGCCGGGCCGATCCGGTCGGGCAGCTGCTGGTGATCGCGCTGTTCGGCTCGCTGACGTACGCGATCATCGAGGCGCCCGGGTCCGGCCTCGCCGTGGTCCTTCCCTTCGTGGTGCTGGCGATCGTCGCGCTGACGGGCCTGGTGTGGTACGAGCCCCGGCGCGCCGAACCCCTCATCGACCTGCAGTTCTTCCGGTCGGCGCCGTTCAGCGGGGCGACGGTGATCGCGATCAGTGCGTTCGCCTCGCTGGGCGGGTTCCTGTTCCTGTCGACGCTGTATCTGCAGAACGTGCGGGGGCTGGATGCGCTGCACGCCGGGCTGTGGATGCTGCCGATGGCTGTGCCGACGTTTGTGTGCGCGCCGCTGTCGGGGCGGCTGGTGGGTGTGCGGGGGCCGCGGCTGCCGTTGCTGATCGCGGGGGTCGCGATGACGGCGAGCAGTGCGTTGTTCGCCGCGTTCGACGCGGAGACGTCCGACGTCACGCTCGTCATCGGGTACGTGCTGTTCGGGGTGGGGTTCGGGTTCGTCAACGCACCGATCACCAATACGGCGGTGTCCGGGATGCCGCGGGCGCAGGCGGGGGTTGCTGCGGCCGTCGCGTCCACCAGCCGTCAGCTGGGGCAGACGCTCGGGGTCGCGGTGGTGGGGGCGGTGCTTGCGGCCGGCGTCGGCTCGTCGGCGTATGCGGAGGTTTTCGTCTCGGCGGCGCGGCCCGGCTGGTGGGTGCTGGTGGGGTGTGGCGTGCTGGTGCTGGTGGTGGGGGTTGTGACCAGTGGGCGGTGGGCGCGCGGTACTGCCGAGCGGACTGCTGCGCGGCTGGAGGCGGTGGAGGTGCGGGAGGCGGCAGGGGTCGGTTCGTAGTTCGGCGCGGGTGCGGGTTGCAGGGACTGGCGCGCCGTTCCCCGCGCCCCTCGCTTTCTCACCTCGCCCTGGCCACCTTATGCAGCTTCTCCAGGCGCTCCCTCGACTCCTCGTCCGCCGGCACGTAGGTCACCATCCTCGGACCCGTCTGGGGGCCCAGCCACAGGTCCGTGTGGTCCACGGTGAGGCGGCCGACGTAGCGGTTGCGGAACTCCTTGCGCTTGGTGCGGTGGGACACGACCTCGTGGCGGTCCCAGGCCTCGCGGAACTCGGGGGACTCCGCGCGCAGGCGCTTGAGGAGCATCTTCCAGGCGGGCTCGGCGAGATGGCCGGCCATCGAGGCGCGGAAGCGGGCGGCCATCAGGCGCCGGGTCTCCTGCAGATGCACGATCGACGAGCCCCACTCCTCGTTCGTGTAGCAGAGGATCATGCAGTTGCGGTCCTCGGGCGGTACCGCGTCCAGGTCGCAGAACAGCAGCCCGTAGGTGCTGTTGTGGGCCAGGATGTCGTACCGGCTGTTCTGCACACAGGCCGGGAACGGCGCGACCTGCTCCAGCAGGGCCCGCAGCGCGGGGGTGACCGACGGGCAGGTGGTGGCCGGGGTGGGGTCCACCGCGTCGGCCAGCCGGAAGAGGTGGGCGCGTTCGCTGGGGTCGAGCAGCAGGGTGCGGGCGAGGGCGTCCAGGACCTGGACGGAGACGTGGATGTCCCGGGCCTGTTCGAGCCAGGTGTACCAGGTGACGCCGACCGCGGAGAGATGGGCGACCTCCTCGCGGCGCAGGCCCGGCGTACGGCGCCGGCGGCCCCGGGGCAGGCCCACCTGCTCGGGGGTGATGTGCTCGCGGCGGTGACGGAGGAACGCGGCGAGTTCGTGCCGCCGGATCGCCGCCACGCCTGTTCCGACAGGCCTTGCCGCCTCCTGGGCCATGGTCGCCATGCCTCCAGCCTGCCGTGCCGCGGACCCTGTTGCCAGGTAGTTCTCGTACCAGGATAAGAAGACTCTGGTACCAGTCTGGGCGTGGGAGCAGGCTCGTTCGCGTGACCGAAACATCGACCTCACGTCCCGTCCGCAGCGCCGTGGCGCCACCCGAGCTCGGCGGCCTCGGGCTCTTCACGGTGCTGCTGGGCGCGGCACTCCCTCTCATCGACTTCTTCATCGTCAACGTCGCCCTGCCCACCATCGGCCAGGATCTCTCGGCGGACGAGTCGGTCCTCGAACTCGTCGTCGCCGGATACGGCCTCGCTTACGCCGTCCTCCTCGTCCTCGGCGGCCGCCTGGGCGACCTGTTCGGCCGGCGGCGGCTCTTCCTGGGCGGCATGGCGGCGTTCGGGCTGACCTCGCTGGCATGCGGGCTCGCTCCCACCGCCTGGACGCTGGTCGCGGCCCGCGTCGCGCAGGGCGCGGCGTCCGCGGCGATGCTCCCGCAGGTGCTCGCCACCATCCAGTCGGCCACCGCGGGACCGCGCCGGGCCAGGGCGATGGGCCTGTACGGCGCGACCGCCGGCCTGTCGATGGTGGCCGGCCAGATCCTCGGCGGCGTCCTGGTCGCCGCGGACATCGCGGGCACCGGCTGGCGCTCGGTGTTCCTGGTGAACGTGCCGGTGGTGATCGCCGGACTGGTGCTGGCCGCCCGTGCCGTGCCGGAGACCCGCTCCCAGCGCCCGGAGCCGGTCGACGGGCCGGGGACCGTGCTGCTCGCCGTGTCCCTGCTCGCGCTGCTGGCCCCGCTGACCGAGGGCAGGGCGGCGGGCTGGCCGCTGTGGACCTGGCTGTCGCTGGCGGCCTTCCCGTTCGCGGCGGCGGCGTTCTACGCGGTGGAGCGCCGGGCGGACCGCCGGGGCCGTACGCCGCTGGTGCCGCCGAGCCTGTTCGCGCTGGTGTCGCTCCGGCGCGGTCTGGTGATGATCGTCCCGTTCTCCATCGGTTTCAGCGGGTTCATGTTCGTGATCGCGGTGGCGCTCCAGCGGGGGGCGGGCCTCGGGCCCGTTCCTGCGGGGCTGGCGCTCGCCCCCATGGCCGTCGCCTTCTTCCTCGTCTCGCTGGCCGGCCCGCGGCTGGTCGCCCGGTACGGCACCCGCGTGGTGACGGCCGGCGCGGCGGTCCAGGGAGTGGGCCTGGCCCTGATGGCGCTGGCCGCCCGGCGATCCTGGCCGGACCTCGGCCTCGTCGAACTGCTTCCGGGCGCGGCGGTCGCCGGCGCGGGGCAGGCGCTCCAGCTTCCCGTGATCTTCCGCGTCATCCTCTCCGAGGTGCCGCCCGCCCGCGCCGGCGTCGGCAGCGGTGTCATGATCACCGCCCAGCAGGCGGCGCTGGCGCTCGGTGTGGCCACCCTCGGCACGCTCTTCCTCTCCCTGATCCAGGGCCTGGGCATGCGCGACGCCCTGGTGACGACGCTTCTGGTGCAGCTGGCGGGCGTGGTCCTGACCGGGCTGCTGAGTCTGCGGCTGCCGCGGACGATCGGTTGAACCGCTCACAGCTTGGACAAGGCGCCGCCGAATGTCCCCTGTTGATGTTGGTCTTGCTGCACACTCCTTGCTGCGCAACGAGATACGCAGACTGAATGCGCAACTGGACGCGCAACGAGACAGGTTCTTCTGAGCAGGTGGCCGCTGGAGGCGTCATGCTGCAGATCAACACGAGCAAGGTGAGCCGCTGGGACCAGCACGGGCGCGAGCACGTCGTCCGGGTGCAGCGCACGGGAGTGCAGCGCACGATCAGATGTGACACGTGCGGCTGGCGCAGGTCGGCGCAGTTCCTGCCCTGGCTGAAGGCCGAGGAGCACCTGGCCGAGGCCCACCAGGCGACGGTGGACCCGGCCGGGGACCAGTCCTCCTCGCGATGACTTTCCGCGCCGTGGAGGGTCGTATGGGAGACGACGACCCCGCACCGGAAGGCCGAGCGATGAGCGAGCTGTACGACACCCTGCAACGGCATGTGGCGGGTGGATCGGTGCCGGGAGCCGTGGGGCTCGTGGCCCGCGGCGACGACGTCGAGGTGGCGGCCGTCGGCTGCGTGGACGCCGAGGGCACCGCCCCGATGGCCCGGGACTCGGTCTTCCGTATCGCCTCGATCACCAAGCCCATCACGGCGGCGGCGGTGCTGATGCTGATGGAGGAGGGACGGTTCGGTCTGGACTCCCCGGTGGAGGAGTGGCTGCCGGAACTGGCGAAGCCGACGGTGGTGCGTACGCCGTCGAGTCCCGTCGACGACGTGGTGCCCGCCGTCCGGCCGATCACCGTGGAGGATCTGCTCAGTTCCCGCCCGGGCTGGGGCTTCCCGTCCGACTTCTCGCTCCCGGCGGTCCAGGCGCTGTTCGAGGTCCAGAAGGACAGCCGCGCCCCGCAGGAGTACCCCGACCCGGACACCTGGCTGGCCGCGCTCGCCCGGGTTCCGCTGCTGTACCAGCCGGGCGAGGCATGGCTGTACGCCACCTCCTCCGATCTCCAGGGCATCCTGGTCGCCCGGGCGTCGGGCCGTTCCCTCCCGGAGTTCCTGGCGGAGCGGGTCTTCGAGCCGCTGGGCATGACGGACACCGGCTTCGAGGTCCCGGCGGCGAAACGGCACCGCTTCACGAGCTACTACCGCGCCGGTACATCGGGTGCCCTGGAACTGGCGGACACCCCGGACGGCGACTGGAGCAGGGTCCCGGCGTTCCCGTCGGGCGGCGGGGGCCTCGTCTCCACGGCCGACGACTGGCTGGCCTTCGCCCGTATGCTGCTGAACGGCGGCACGGCCGGCGGCCACCGCGTCCTGAGCCCCACGTCGGTCAGCCGTATGACGACCAATCACCTCACGGCGGGGCAGCGGGAGCTCGGCACCCTCTTCCTGGAGGGCCAGGGCTGGGGCTACGGCGCCCAGGTCGATGTCACCCCGGCCGATCCCTGGAACGTCCCCGGCCGCTACGGCTGGGTCGGCGGCACGGGCACCACGGCCCACCTCATCCCGCCCACAGGCACGGTCGCCGTCCTGCTGACCCAGGTGGCCATGCCGAACCCGGCACCGACACCGGTGATGCGGGACTTCTGGAGATGTGTGGCGGGAGCGTAGAAGACGCCCCGGCCGGACGTCCGCTCACCTCCGCTACCGTGCCGTCAGCGCGAGCTTCGCCCCCAGTGCCACGAACGAGCCCGCGAAGGTCCGCCGCAGCCAGGTCAGCACGCGCGGCCGTGAGACGACATGACGGCGGACGGAGGCGGCGAGCACGCCGTACGCGGCGAAGACGGCAAAGGTCACCAGCATGAAGACGCCGCTCAGCCCCAGCATCCGCACCACCGAGTGCGGCTCCCCGGGACTCACGAACTGCGGCAGGAACGCGAAGAAGAAGATCGTCAGCTTCGGGTTGAGGATGTTGATCAGAACACCCCGGACGATCACCCGCCCCGCGGAGAGGGGCGTGGTCTCCCGGTCGACCGTGATCGCCTCCTTGTCGCGGACCGTCGCCCACGCCATGTACAGCAGATAGGCGACACCGGCGTACTTGAGGACCTGGAACGCCGTCGCACTCGTGTGCAGCAGCGCGGCGACACCCGTGACCGTGGCCAGCATGTGCGGCACGATCCCGAGCGTGCAGCCGACGGCGGCGACGACACTCGCCCGGCGCCCGCGGGACAACCCGGCCGCGAGGGTGTAGACGACCCCGGTGCCGGGGGTGGCGACCACGACGAGGGTGGTGAGAAGGAACGCGATGCTCATGGACCCACCGTGCCGCTCCGGTGATCGCGCACACAGGGCCAATCCCGTGGCGCCGTACGGGACCAATCCCCGGAAGGCATGCGAACGCGTCACGGCGTGACCGGTGGCGATGGACGAAACCCCGGTTTCGTCACGTCTGTTACGAGCGTGACGAACCGGGGTTTCCGGAAGCCGGGAAGCCCGGGCGGGCCTCAGCAGCCGATGAGGCGGCCCGCGAGGTAGCCCTCGATCTGGTCCAGCGACACCCGCTCCTGCTTCATCGAGTCACGCTCACGGACCGTGACCGCGTTGTCGTCGAGCGTGTCGAAGTCCACGGTCACGCAGTACGGCGTACCGATCTCGTCCTGACGGCGGTAGCGGCGGCCGATGGCGCCCGCGTCGTCGAACTCGATGTTCCAGTGCTGCCGCAGCGTGGCCGCGAGGCCCTTCGCCTTCGGGGACAGCTCCGGGTTGCGGGAGAGCGGCAGGACCGCGGCCTTCACCGGGGCGAGGCGGTGGTCGAGGCGCAGCACCGTGCGCTTCTCCATCTTGCCCTTGGCGTTGGGAGCCTCGTCCTCGATGTAGGCGTCGAGGAGGAAGGCCAGCATCGCGCGGCCGACACCGGCCGCGGGCTCGATGACGAACGGCGTCCAGCGCTCGCCGGCCTCCTGGTCGAAGTAGGAGAGGTCCTGGCCGGAGGCCTTGGAGTGCGCGCCGAGGTCGAAGTCGGTGCGGTTGGCGACACCCTCCAGCTCGCCCCACTCGTTGCCGCCGAACTGGAAGCGGTACTCGATGTCGGCGGTGCGCTTGGAGTAGTGGGAGAGCTTCTCCTTCGGGTGCTCGTACCAGCGCATGTTCTCCTCACGCAGGCCCAGGCCGGTGTACCAGTTCCAGCGCTGCTCCATCCAGTACTCGTGCCACTTCTCGTCCTCGCCCGGCTTGACGAAGAACTCCATCTCCATCTGCTCGAACTCGCGGGTGCGGAAGATGAAGTTGCCGGGCGTGATCTCATTGCGGAACGACTTGCCCATCTGGGCGATGCCGAACGGCGGCTTGCGGCGCGAGGTCGTCTGCACCTGGGCGAAGTTGGTGAAGATGCCCTGGGCGGTCTCCGGGCGCAGATAGGCGATGGAGCCGCTGTCCTGCGTCGGGCCGAGGTGGGTGGACAGCAGACCCGAGAACTGCTTGGGCTCGGTGAACTGGCCCTTGTTGCCGCAGTTGGGGCAGTTCACGTCAGCCAGGCCGTTCTCCGGGAGGCGGTTGTGCTTGGCCTCGTAGGCCTCCTCCAAGTGGTCCGCACGGAACCGCTTGTGGCAGGAGGTGCACTCGGTGAGGGGGTCCGTGAAGGTGGCGACGTGGCCGGAGGCGACCCACACCTCGGGGGCCAGGATCACGGACGAGTCGATACCGACGACGTCCTCGCGCGACGTCACCATGTAGCGCCACCACTGACGCTTGAGGTTCTCCTTGAGCTCGACACCCAGCGGCCCGTAGTCCCAGGCGGCGCGCTGGCCGCCGTAGATCTCACTGCAGGGGAATACGAAGCCACGGCGCTTGCTCAGGCTGACGATGGTGTCGATCTTGTCGGCGGCCACGGTGCTCTCTTCATTACGACGACGGGCGACGAAGCGAGACGCTTCAGAGCGAATGCTTCAGGGTACCGGCGGGGGCTCCCCCTCAACCAAATCGGTTACCGGTAGAGCTCTCACACCCAGCTTGTTGACAACGGTTTCCATCTTCGTTGAAAATGACTGTCATGAACGTACGACGACTCATACCCGCGACCGCCGTCGCGGCGGCCACCGTCCTCGGCGGCGCCACCCTCTCCGCCTGCGCCGAGAGCTCCGCGGCCGGCAACACGGCCAAGTTCGACGTCGTCGCGTCGTTCTACCCGATGGCCTTCCTCGCCGAGCAGATCGGCGGGAGCCACGCCCACGTCACCAGTCTCACCGAACCCGGCCAGGAACCGCACGACCTGGAGATCAGCGCCAAGCAGCAGATCCAGCTGGAGCAGTCCGACGCGGTCCTGTACCTGAAGAACCTCCAGCCCACCGTCGACGAGGCCGTCGCCCAGTCCGGAGTGAAGACGAAGATCGACGCCGCCTCGCTGACCACGCTGGAGGAGCACGGCAACGAGGCCGGCGGCCACGCGGCCGAGCACGACGACCACGGGCACAGCGAGGAGGAGGGCGGCAAGGACCCCCACCTCTGGCTCGACCCCGTGAAGTACGCCGAGGTCGCCGAGGGTGTCGGCACGGCCTTCGAGAAGGCGGACCCGGACCACGCCGCCGACTACCGGAAGAACACCGCGGAGCTGGTGAGGAAGCTCAGCGAGCTCGACACCCGGTACGAGGAGGGCCTCAAGGACAGCAGGTCCAAGGTCTTCGTCACCACCCATGCCGCCTTCGGCTACCTCGCCGAGCGCTACGGCCTGACCGAGGAGGCCATCAACGGCCTCGACCCCGAGTCGGAGCCCAGCGCCGCACGCGTGCGGGACCTTGCGACGATGGCGCGGGCCGACGGCGTCACCACGGTGTTCTACGAAACGCTCGTCAGCGACAAGACCGCAAAGACCGTCGCCCAGGACGCGCACCTGAAGACGGACGTCCTCGACCCGATCGAGGGCATCACCTCCACGTCCCGGGGCAAGGACTACTTCTCGGTCATGGAGGCCAACCTCAAGGCGCTGCAGACCGCCCTGGGAACCAAGTGACCACTACGGAGGACCTCATGGGCGAGCCCGTCATATCGATGCGCGGCGTACGCGCCGAGCTGGGCGCGCGCCCCGTCCTGCGCGGCATCGACCTCACCGTGCACCGCGGTGAGGTCGTCGCGCTGCTCGGCGCGAACGGCTCGGGCAAGTCGACGGCGGTGCGCAGTCTCATCGGCCAGGTGCCGGTCAGCGCCGGCGGGATCGAGCTGTTCGGCACCCCGCGCGGCCGCTTCCGCGACTGGCGGCGCGTGGGCTACGTACCGCAGCGCACGACCGCCGCGGGCGGTGTGCCCGCGACCGTCACGGAGGTCGTCACCTCCGGCCGCCTCTCCCGCGCGCGCTTCGGCCTGCTGCGCAAGGCGGACCACGCGGCCGTACGCCGGGCCCTGGAGCTCGTCGGCATGGCCGACCGGGCCAAGGACTCCGTCGACGCCCTCTCCGGCGGACAGCACCAGCGCGTCCTGATCGCCCGTGCGCTCGCCGCCGACCCCGAACTGCTGATCATGGACGAGCCGATGGCGGGCGTCGACCTCGCCAGCCAGGAAGTGCTGGCCGGGACCCTGCGGGAGCAGGTCGCGGCCGGTGCGACGGTCCTGCTCGTCCTGCACGAACTGGGCCCCCTGGAGCCCCTGATCGACCGGGCCGTCGTCCTGCGCGACGGCTGTGTGGTGCACGACGGCCCGCCCCCGCGGGCAGTCGGCCAGCACGCGCTGCCCGGTCACGACCATGTCCACCCGCATGCACCCGCGGGCGCCGAACCCCTCCGCACGGGACTGCTGAGCTGATGACCTTCCTCGACTACGCCTTCATGCAGCGGGCGCTGCTCGCCGCCGTTCTGGTCGGCATCACGGCCCCCGCCGTCGGTATCTACCTCGTCCAGCGCCGTCAGGCCCTGATGGGCGACGGCATCGGCCATGTCGCCATGACCGGCGTCGGCCTCGGCTTCCTGCTGTCCGCCTCGCCGGTCTGGATGGCGACGGCCGTCTCGATCCTCGGCGCGGTCCTGATGGAACTCATCCGCTGGTACGGCAGGACCCGCGGCGACATCGCCCTCGCCATGCTCTTCTACGGCGGTATGGCCGGCGGCGTGATGTTCATCAACCTCGCGCCCGGCGGCTCGAACGCCAACCTCACGTCGTATCTCTTCGGCTCCCTCACGACCGTCTCACCGTCCGACGTGACCGCGATCTGCCTGCTCGCGGCCTTCGTGATGCTGGTCACCCTCGGCCTGCGCCGCCAGCTCTTCGCGGTCAGCCAGGACGAGGAGTTCGCACGGGTCACCGGTCTGCCGGTGCGTGCGCTGAACCTGCTGACGGCCGTCACGGCGGCGGTCACCGTGACCGTCGCCATGCGGGTCGTGGGCCTGCTGCTGGTCAGCGCCCTGATGGTGGTCCCGGTGGCCGCCGCGCAGCAGCTCACGCGCAGCTTCGCGGCGACGTTCGCGATCGCCGTCGCGATCGGGGTGAGCGTGACGATCGGCGGCACGATCACCTCGTACTACCAGTACGTGCCGCCCGGTGCGACGATCGTGCTGCTGACGATCGCCGTCTTCATCGCGCTCACCGCGCTGGCCGCCCCGCTGGCCCGGCGACGCGCACGGGCGCTCGCCGCCGCACAGCCGGGCGGGGACCCCGCAGAGTGCGCGATTCCGGCCGGCCGGACACCCGACGGCACGGTCGGCGTCTGACCGCCTCCGGACCGGACTGGCACAATGGCCCGGCAGGCGCAGATGTGAGCCGCGAGTGAGCGCCCCGTAGGCGAACGAGCCATCAAGAGGAGGCAACCGGTGACGACCGCTGGACCGCCCGTGAAGGGCCGCTCCACCCGGCAGCGGGCCGCCGTGGCGGCGGCTCTCGACGAGGTCGACGAGTTCCGCAGCGCGCAGGAACTCCACGACATGCTCAAGCACAAGGGCGACTCCGTCGGCCTCACCACGGTCTACCGCACGCTCCAGTCCCTCGCCGACGCCGGCGAGGTCGACGTCCTGCGTACGTCGGACGGCGAGTCCGTCTACCGCCGCTGCTCCACCGGCGAGCACCACCACCATCTCGTCTGCCGTGTCTGCGGCAAGGCGGTGGAGGTCGAGGGACCGGCCGTGGAGAAGTGGGCGGAGGCCGTCGCGGCGGAACACGGATTTGTGAACGTGGCGCACACGGTGGAGATCTTCGGCACGTGCGCGGACTGCTCCGCGGGGTGAGCCGACTCCCGTGCGGGTGAGCCCACTCTCGTGCGGGTGAGTCGTGGTTCTCAGACGCCGGACGGGCTGTCCGGGTCCTGCCTGCCCTCCATGGCGAGCAGCTCCTCGTTCGGGATCGCCCCGCCGAACCGCCGGTCCCGTGAGGCGAACTCCACGCAGGCCCGCCACAGGTCCCGCCGGTCGAAGTCCGGCCACAGCACGTCCTGGAAGACCATCTCTGCGTAGGCACTCTGCCAGAGCAGGTAGTTGGAGGTCCGCTGCTCACCGCTGGGCCGCAGGAACAGGTCCACATCGGGCATGTCGGGGTAGTAGAGATACTTCGCGAAGGTCTTCTCGTTGACCTTCGCCGGGTCGAGCCGCCCCGCCCGGACGTCCTCCGCCAGCGCCCGCGCCGCGTCGGCGATCTCGGCACGGCCGCCGTAGTTCATGCAGAAGTACAGGGTCAGCCTGTCGTTGCCCTTGGTCTGCTCCTGCGCGATCTGGAGCTCCTTGGCCACCGACCGCCACAGCTTGGGCATCCGCCCGACCCAGCGCACCCGGATGCCGAGCTCGTCGAGCTGGTCGCGGGTCTTGCGGATGAAGTCCCGGTTGAAGTTCATCAGGAAGCGGACCTCGTCGGGCGAGCGCTTCCAGTTCTCGGTGGAGAAGGCGTACAGGGAGATCGCGCCGACGCCCATCTCGATCGCGCCCTGAAGCACGTCGAGGACCCGCTCGGCGCCGACCTTGTGCCCCTCGGTGCGCGGCAGCCCGCGCTCTTTCGCCCAGCGTCCGTTTCCGTCCATGACGATGGCCACATGGTTGGGGACCAGCTCGCCGGGGAGCTTCGGCGCGCGGGCGCCGGACGGATGCGGCTCCGGCGTCTTGTACTCGCGGCGCTGGCGCCCCAGGATCCCGCGTACCACCATGTGCTTCTCGTCTCCTCTACTGCTCACTTCTTTACGGCTTACTTCTCTACGGCTTACTTCTCTACGGCTTACTTCTCTACGTAACGCAGCGAACGCAGCCCGCGCTCCAGATGCCAGTGCAGATACGCGGACACCAGCCCGCTGCCCTCCCGCACATACCGCGGTTCGCACGCGTCCGCGGTCTCCCAGTCTCCCGTAAGCAGCGCGCCGAGGAGTTCCAGGGCCTGTGGCGAGGGTACGACGCTGCCCGGCACCCGGCAGTCCGCGCAGACGGACCCTCCGGAGGCGACCGAGAAGAACCGGTTCGGCCCCGGGAGTCCGCATTTCGCGCAGTCGCTGAAGCTGGGGGCGTACCCGTTGACGGCGAGAGAGCGCAGCAGGAAGGCGTCGAGGACAAGGTGCGGGGCGTGCTCGCCGCGGGCGAGGGTGCGCAGGGCGCCGACGAGGAGCAGATACTGCTGCACCGCCGGTTCCCCCTCGTGATCGGTGAAGCGCTCGGCGGTCTCCAGCATGGCGGTGCCGGCGGTGTAGCGGGCGTAGTCGCTCACGATGCCGCCGCCGTACGGAGCGATGGTCTCGCTCTGCGTGCACAGCGGCAGGCCGCGCCCGACGAGCTCACTGCCCCGCGCGAAGAACTGCACGTCGACGTGGGAGAAGGGCTCCAGCCGGGCCCCGAACTTGGACTTGGTCCGCCGCACCCCGCGCGCCACGGCGCGTACCCGTCCGTGACCGCGCGTGAGCAGCGTGATGATCCGGTCCGCCTCACCCAGCTTCTGGGTGCGCAGCACGATGCCGTCATCGCGGAACAGGCTCATGGAACCCATTCTCGCCTACGGCGACCGGGCTCCGGGCCGTGCGGGCCGCTTTCGTAGAGCTGCCCTGGTTCACCGTTGGGAACGAGGTCGACGTCGTCGGCGTACCCCTCCACAGCTTGTCGGACCTCTGGCGCGCGGATGTCAAGCAGGGGGCAAGGGAGCACCCCGCTCCAGGGCGTTCATGAGGCAGGACACTCCGTGCCCGAACTCCTCGATGGACTCGGCGGCGCGACTCGGCGACGACCATCGCACCCATGGACCAGCGCTGCTGAAACCGGTTCGTGCCGAGAATTGAGATGATCTCCGCGTCTTCGTCGTGCAAGCGGCTGTAATTCTCGGCGGCATACTCGCTCGGGCCGAAGGCACCCCACCCCACGCTTCCCGGTACCGCATCGCGAAGTTGATCTGTAGGATCCACCCACCGACGAGCTGAACGAAACGGACGGACATGGCTGCATGGTCCACCCGGGCGGCCTGCGCTGCTGATCTGCCCCTGCTCCGCTCTCTGTTGGCTGAGTCGTGCGAAACGACGGTCGTTCCATCGTCACCACTCCTTGCCGATGCCATTGAACGCGATCTGGTTCGGGTGGCCGAATCCGAAGGCGAGTTAGTAGGTTGCATCGCCGCGGAAATGCCCTCACCGGGACATGCGCGTCTTTCGGTGATCGCAGTCCGGGCGGGAATCCGTCGGCAGCGTGTTGCCTCGCAGCTACTGACCGAGATGGTGAAGGAACTTCCCCGTAAGGCGAACGAGCTGCCGCTCATATCCGCCGTCGCGAGGACAGATGAACTGGCGGTGACACGCCTCTTGCTGGCGTGCGGCTTCATAGGAACCCGGATCATGCGCACCGGCGCCACGGACCGCGCTCTCCACATCCACTACCAGTACAAGTCACGCGTGGAATACATAGATCCAGACGCGCGGCATCTCGTACACGTCAGCGCTCAGGCCCAGCTTGCGGAGTCCCTGGCGCCTTCCGATCACGCGGTGACGGCTCTGGTCACCTTGGGTGGTGAGCCCGCTTTTGAAATCGCCCGATTCGAGCAGGACGACCCTGCGGCCCTCCAATCCGGGGAAGCCGCAGCCGGAATAGCGTTCTCCGGCTCCATTCTCGCCGCCATCACATTCCTGCTGGGTTTCGCCTTCACATCGACGCGGTTCCCCGACGACGTGCGTCTGCTCCTCATCTGGGCGACGTTCAGCACCGTGCTCTCCCTCATCGTCTACGCGAGCGCCTCCGGCGAACTGGCCCGGATCCGCTCGAACTCGTTCGGAAGGATCATGAAGTGGGGGAACGTGCTGTCCGAGTACGGCGGTGTGCTCCCCTTCCTGATCTCGCTCCCCGTCACCTACGCGCAGGCCAGCGGGGATCCCTGGACCACCATGGTCCTGGCCGTCGTACTCAGCGCCGCCATCGCCTGGTACGAGCGGTCCGAGTTCTCCATCGCCCACCGATTCCGACGGAGTCTCAGCGAACAGGCCCTGATGCTGCTCACGGCGGCCTCGCCGACGGTCGGTGCGGCGCTGGTGGTGGCACAGACCACGAGCTGGCCCTGGACCATCGTCCTGACCGTCACGCTCGCGGCCCGAACCTGGCTGTACCTCTTTCGCAGAGGTGCCGAGGCCGACATCGCGGAGCGCCGGCAGTGGCAGGTCAGGGAGTAGGTCCGACCGCCGTGCGGACCCGCTCCGCAATGTCGCGGGCGCACCCCCAGGACAGCGTCAGTCCAGCACCGCCATGACCGTAGTTGTGCAGCAGCAGCGTGCCCTCATACCGCTCCTCCGTGAGCCGGACCCGTCTGCGTACCGGCCGCAGCCCCACCCGCTGGCCGATCACCTGGGCTCCGGCGAGCGACGGCTCGACGGCGACGCAGCGCCGGATGATCTCCCGGGCGGCGGCCTCGTCGGGCCGGAGTTCCCAGGTGTCCCGGTCCGATGTCCCGCCCAGGACCACCACGTCGGAGTGCGGATAGATGTAGGTGAGTTCCTCGGCCCCAGGGGTGTCGTCGCAGAAGAACGACCGGATTCCGGGATTCTCCATCACGACGAGCTGGCCGCGCACCGCCTGGACCGAAGCGTCGGCCGCCAGGAACCGGGCCGCGGCGCCGGAGCAATTGACGACGAACGGCGCTTCGCACATCGCGTCCTCGAGCGTGCTGTAACGGTGATGACGAATGTGTCCGCCCGCCTGTACGAGCCGTCGGACGAGGTAGCGGAGGTATCGGGGCATGTCGATGAGAGGCGCACGGTATCGCCACCCGGCCACGAACCCGGGACGCAGGTCGTCCGGCGGGCACATGCGCGCGCCCACCAGGCTGCCCCACGTCGGCATGTCGCAGGGAACTCTGGATTCCTGAGTCCCTTCCACCACCCGGATTCCCGTGTCGGCGTCGGTGCTCAGCTCGGTAAGCACCGACAGGGTCACCCGGCTCCATCGCTCGACCAGGTGGCTTGGCTCAGCCAGGTACGGATCCCACATCGCGCCCGCAGCCGCCGAGGTCGTCGCCTCGGGGGGCCGGTCGGTGTCCACCCGGACCTTCATTCCGGACTCCGCCAGGCACACCGCCGTGGTGAGCCCTGAGACTCCGGCGCCGATCACCACTGCACTGGCCGACACTGCTCGCCTCCGTCGTCTCTCAGCCCCCGGGCTCGGGCAACGTTGTCAGGTCATCAGGGAGCTTCGAGACTATCCGAGTCGGCGTGCGTAGCGTGGATGCCCGGTCCGGCATCCCTCGGCGTAGCGGCGCGCCAGCGCGTGGAGCGCCTCCTTCGGTTCCCAGTGCCAGTCCGAACGCGGGTCGTCCGGGCGGTCCTTGAGGGTTTTGGTGATGCTGTAGCTCGCCATGTCGAGGTCGTGGCGCGGGTCGTCCGGGCGGTGCGGCGAGTCCGGGGTGACGAACTCGAAGGCCATCGCCGCGTACAGGCCCATCGACTCGAAGACGTCCAGCAGGTCCGTCAGATGGGCGGCCTGGGTGCGCTCGCTGCGGACCAGGTCTCCCTTGATCTCCGGCGGGTCCTTCTCGTGGTCGACGGCGTACCAGCCCATGCCGCCCTCCTCGGGGGCATCGACGAAGGTGCAGGTGCCGAACTCCGTGATGGCCAGCGGCTTGCCCCAGCGCAGATAGCGGCGCAACTCGCGGATGTAGGCACTGGGTTGGCGGTGGTACGAGTAGTAGTCGATGCCGACGACGTCGAACAGGTTCCAGTCGACCTTGCCGTCCTGCGCGGCGGCGTAGCCGAGCCGGCCGTGGAAGACGGAGCGGCCGACCGCCGCCGCCTTCGCGGTGAAGCGGTCCAGGCGGCGCTGCATTTTCTCCCGGTCGACCTTGCCCTCCAGCAGGTTCTCCACGCGTTCCGGGATCGTGTCCCCCGGCACGATCCCGGGCACGAACAGCCAGAACTCGCAGCCCACGCTGAAGTCGACGCCGTTCGGCGGCCTCGGCGGCGGTGGCCGTGAGGCGTTCGACGCCGTCGCCGGTGACGTCGACGGTGTCGGCGTGGAGATCGTCGCGGACGGCGCGGATGTCGGCGCGCATCCGGGCCCGGCTGAACGCGGTGCCCGGGGTCTCGCCCGCGCCGACGGTGTAGACGACGCCCCGGTGGGCCAGGCCGCGTCCGCCCCCGGGTCCGCCTGCACTCGCTCCGGCGCAGCCCGCCGTCGGTAACACCGCCGCGGCTCCCAGGGCCGCGGCCCCGGTCAGAAACCGTGCCCTGTTGATCCCCGTTGTGTTCTGCATGCCGTCACTGTGCCCGGCGCGGGCGCGTACCGCTGTCCGCCGAAGGTCTACGGCCTCGCAACCAAGGGATGACGTCCGGCGTCGATCACTGAAGAGATCGGAAGATTTCGGAAGACGGCAGAAGACATCAGAAGACATCGTCAGTCGAGCGAAGGAGAGAAAGATCTTAGGCTCCGGCACCTCCCCGATGACCCGACGCACCCTCCTTGCGGCCGGTACCGCCACCGCGGCCGGACTGCTCACGAGCACACCGGCACACGCCTCCGACGACGGCGGCAACAGCAAGACCGAGAGCGAGAGTAAGAGCAAGAGCAACGGCAACAGCGACCCCGTCACCGCGCGCCTGCGCGCCCTCGAAGCCCAGCACGGCGCCCGTCTCGGCGTGTTCGCCCACAACCTCGCCACCAGGCGCACCGTCGCCCACCGCGCCGACGAGCGCTTCCCCGTCTGCTCCCTGTTCAAGACACTGGCCGCCGCGGCCGTCCTGCGCGACCTGGACCGGCACGGTGAGACGCTCGCCCGCCGCGTCCACTACACGGCGGACGACCTGGTGGAGAACTCCAAGCGGACCGAGGAACACCTCGCCGAGGGCATGACGATCGCCGAACTCGCCGACGCGGCCATCCGCTACAGCGACAACACCGCGGGCAACCTCCTCCTGCGCGAGCTGGGCGGCCCCCCCGCGATCACCCGCTTCGCCCGTTCCCTCGGCGATCCGGTGACCCGGCTCGACCGCTGGGAGACGGAGCTCAACTCGGCGGAGCCGTGGCGGATCACGGACACGACGAGCCCGCGCGCGATCGGCCGGACGTACGCCCGGCTGGTCCTCGGCGACGCGCTGAACCGGCGGGACCGCGCACTGCTCACGCACTGGCTGCTGAACAACACGACCAGCGACAACCGCTTCCGCGCCGGACTGCCCAGGACGTGGACGATCGCCGACAAGACCGGCGGGGGCTTCTACGGCACGAACAACGACGTCGGCATCGCCTGGACGGAGGACGGCACCCCGCTGGTGCTCGCCGTCCAGACGACGTTCCCGGACGAGGACGCCCCGTACGACCACGCGCTCATCGCCGAGACGGCGGCACTCCTGGCGGCAGCGCTCACGTGAAGCGCCGTACGTACCGCCGCTGCCCCGGCAGGGCGGTCCCAGCGCGGCCACGGCCGCCGCCGCAGGCGAACTCGACGCGCCCGTCCACCGCCCGCTCCCAGGCCCCGGCCAACAGGACGCAGGCGGCCACGCGAACCGCCCGCAGAAGGCCGGCGCTCATCGCCGAGACGGCGGCACTCCTGGCGGCAGCGCTCACCTGAACCTCCGCACATACCGCCGCTGCCACGGGGTCTCCGCCGCGTGCCGGTCGTAGCGGGCGCGTACGTAGGCGACGGCCTCTCCGGGCGGTATGCCGTCCAGGACCGCCAGGCAGGCCAGGGCGGTCCCGGTGCGGCCGCGGCCGCCGTCGCAGGCGATCTCGACGCGCTCGTCCGCCGCCCGCTCCCAGGCCTCGGCCAGCAGGGTGCGGGCGGCCACGTGGTCCGCCGGCAGCCGGAAATCTGGCCAGCGCAGCCAGCGGGACTCCCAGGGAACCTCGGGCGGCCGCCGGCGGAGGAGGTAGAGGCCGTACGAGGGTTGCCGCGTCCCCGGCGCGAGAGGGTGTCGCAGGCCGCGGCCCCGGACCAGCCGCCCGGAAGGCAGGCGCAGGACACCCGGGTCCCGCTCGTCCCACCGTTCGTCCCACCGCTCGTCGTCCGCCACGCCCCCATTCCAGCCCGGCCCCCGGCCGCCGGGCAACCGAACCGGCCACGCGCACGGCCCCGGCCGGGACGCGTCCTACGAAAAGACGCTGCCGATGTCACCATGGCCGTCATGACCTTCCCCGCCCCGCTGACCGGCGTCGTCCCGCCCGTGTGCACGCCCCTGACACCGGAGCGCGAGGTGGACGTCCCCTCGCTGCTGAGGCTGGTCGACCATCTGGTGGGAGCCGGGGTGAGCGGTCTGTTCGTGCTCGGCTCGTCCTCGGAGGCGGCGTATCTGGCGGACCGGCAGCGGCGGCTGGTGGTGGAGTCGGTGGTGGGCCATGTGGGCGGCTCGCTTCCCGTCCTGGCCGGGGCGATCGACATGACGACGCCCCGGGTGCTGGACCACGTCGCGTCGGTCACGGCGGCGGGCGCCGACGCGGTGGTGGTGACGGCGCCGTTCTACGCCCGCACCCACCCCGCCGAGATCGCCCGCCACTACCGTCTGGTCGCGGCGCGCAGCCCGGTCCCGGTCGTCGCCTACGACATCCCGGTCGCCGTGCACACGAAGGTCGCCCCGGACCTGATCCTGGGGCTGGCCGCCGATGGCGTCCTCGCCGGCCTCAAGGACTCCAGCGGCGACCTGGCGGGCTTCCGGGCCGTGGTGACCGGCGCCCGCACCCGCCCCGGCATCACCGGCTTCAGCGTCCTGACCGGCTCCGAGCTGGTCGTCGACGTGGCCCTCGCGCTGGGCGCGGACGGCGCGGTGCCCGGCCTCGCCAATGTCGACCCGCACGGCTACGTCCGCCTCCACGGCCTGTGCCGGGCGGGTGACGGGGAGGGGGCCCGGGCCGAACAGGAACGGCTGTGCGCCCTGTTCGGCATGGTGGGCGTCGGGGATACGGGCCGGATGGGCCGCAATGCGTCGGCGCTGGGCGCGTTCAAGGCGGCGCTTAAGCTGCGCGGGATCATCGACTGTCCGGCGACGGCGGAGCCGCAGGTGCCGCTGTCGGCGGACGAGGTGCAGCGGGTGGAAGAGTTCCTGGCCGGGGCGGGCCTGCTCTAGTGCCGTATCAGGCAACGTTTGCCCTGTATCCGCCTGGGGCGTCAGCTCGTGCTGAGTGGTGCGCTCTCCTCAGCGTCGAGCTGGTGGTCCGCCCAGATGTAGCTTTCGGGAAGCAGGTCGGTGACGGGCACCGTTCGGAGGCCATCGTTTGTCCCGACGATGACCTTGAGGGCTGGGAAGTAGTCAAGAAGGACCTGGCGGCAGCGGCCACATGGGGGCACGACGCCTCGGTCGCGGTCACCCACGGCGACGATGATGTCCAGGTCATAGGCGCCATGGGCGGCAGCAGCGCCGATGAGCACCAGCTCCGCGCAGGGGCCTCCGGTGAAGTGATAGGCGTTCACCGCGGTGACGATCCGGCCGTCTCGGGCGCGGGCCGCAGCCGCCATGGTGTGGTTGTCGCCCCGGCAGCGTGTGGCCGCGACGTGTGCCGCTGCCCGGATCAGTTCGTGGTCGACACGGTCGGTCTGTGTGGTCATCTTCTCTACCTTCATGCGGTGTCAGGCGACGTTGGCTCTGTCCACGACTGCGCGCAGGCGCCGGTCGTCGGCGTGGCGGTTTCGCCAGATGATGTAGCGGCGGATCATGCTGCCCTGCTCCTTGTGGCTGGCGTGGTCGGTGCCGTCGAGGGTGAAGTAGCGCAGGGCGGTGAACTGGGCCTCGATGCGGTTCAGCCAGGAGCTGTTGGTCGGCGTGTAGGCGATCTCGACGTTGTTCGCTGCCGCCCAGGTGCCGACTCGCTGGCACTTCTTCGTGGTCAGGTGCGGGGAGAAGTTGTCACAGACGATCGCGATACGGACCTGGGGCGGGTAGAGGGTTCGCAGGTAGCGGCAGAACTCCAGGAACTGCGTGCGCTTCTTGATCGGTTTGATGTGGCCGTAGAGCGTGTCCTTGGCCAGGTCCAGGGCGGCGAACAGATGGCGTACTCCGCCGTAGCGGTTGTAGGTCGCCCGCCGCCTGCGGCGTGGTTCGCGGTCGGGGTCCTTGTGCTTGCCCCCGCGTTCGGCCCACTGCCGGCCCGGGTGGGGCATCAGGTTGAGCGGTCCGAACTCGTCCATGCAGAAGACGACTTCGGGCTCACCCTCCTCGGGTATGACCTCGCCGTCGGCGATCGCGTAGAGGTGTTCTACGCGGGCTTTCTTGGCCGCGTATTCGGGGTCGCGGGAGGTCTTCCAGGTCTTCAGGCGTTGAAAGGAGACGCCTTCCTCGCGGAGCAGGATGCGCAGGCCCTCGTGGCTGATGTCGTCGACCACCCCCTCGGCGACCAGGAAGTCGGCCAGCTTGGTCAGGCTCCAGGTCGAAAACGGCAGGTCGTGTTCGGTCGGCATGGATTTCGCGATCTTCTTGATTTCCCGCCGCTCGGGCAGCGTGAAGGTCTTCGGCCGGCCGCCCTTGTACTTCGGATACAAGGAGTCGAAGCCATCGGTGTTGAAGTTGTGGATCACATCGCGGACCCGGTCATCGCTGGTAAACGTCACCTCGGCGATCTTCGCCACCGGCATGCCCTGCGCGGACAGCAGGACCATCTGGGCCCGCCGCCAGGTCACCACCGACCCGGTGCCCCGGCGGATGATCCGAAGCAGCCGTCTGCCCTCGTCATCATCGATCTCGCGTACACGTACTCGTTCTGCCACCCGGACAGGGTGACGGCCGCGAGCCGCCCGGCACAGCACCGGGACGGCGCGCCACATCACAACAGGGCAAACGTTGCCTGATACGGCACTAGCTACTGCCGGCCCTCACTCTCCGTTGCACGTCCCCGGTGTCACCATCCCCGACTCGTACGCCACGACGACCAGTTGGGCCCGGTCCCGCGCCCCCAGCTTCCCCATGATCCGGCTGACGTGGGTCTTCGCGGTCAGCGGGCTCAGTCCCAGCGCCTCCGCGATCTCGGTGTTGTTGAGCCCGCGCGCGACGAGCGTGAGCACCTCGCGCTCACGCTCCGAGAGTCCCCCGGGCCCGCCCGGCACAGCCGGCTGCGCCGACGGGCCGCGCAGGAATCGCGCGATCAGCCGGGCCGTCGGCCCGGGCGACAGCAGAGCCTCCCCCGCTGCCACCGTGCGGATGGCGTCGAGGAGTTCCGCCGGGCGGGTGTCCTTCACCAGAAAACCGGACGCGCCGGCGCGCAGCGCCTCCACGATGTGCTCGTCGGTGTCGTACGTGGTCAGCACGAGCACCCGCACTCCGGCCAGGTCCTCGTCCGCCGCGATCAGCCGGGTCGCCTCGATCCCGTCCAGGTCGGGCATGCGGATGTCCATGACGACGAGGTCGGCGCGCTCGCTGCGGGCCAGCCGCACCGCCTCGCGGCCGGTGGGCGCCTGCCCGACGACCGCCATGTCCCGCGCGGACTCGACGAGCATCGCGAACGCCTCCCGTACCAGGGTCTGGTCGTCGGCGAGCAGTACGCGGATGGTCATCCGGTCCCTTCCATGGCGGGCGTGGCGGCGGTCCTGAGCGGGAGTACCGCGGTCACCTCGAAGCCGCCCTTCTCCCGCGGTCCGGCGTCGAGTGTGCCACCGACGCTGCGGGCCCGCTCCCGCATGCCGACGAGTCCGAAGCCCGGGGTGCCGCCGGGTGCGGGCCCGGTTCCGTCGTCGGCCACCGACAGGTGCAGGGCGTCGTCCTTCTCGTACAACTCGACGCGGACGCGGGGGTCGGGCCCGGCGTGCCGCACCACGTTGGTCAGCGCCTCCTGGACGATGCGGTACGCGGAGGCGCCCACGGCGGGCGACACCTGCCGTGTCCGCAGGCTCTGCTCGGTGCGGGCGCCCGCGAGCCGCGCGGACTCCATCAGGTCGGGCACTCCGTCGAGGCCGGGCAGCGGGCCGCGGGTGTCCGGCGAGCCGTGCTCGCGCAGCACCTCCAGCGTCGTCCGCACTTCACCGCGTGCCGTCCGGCAGGTCTCGGCGATGTCGTCGAGGGCCTTGGCGACCGTCTCGCGGTCCAGCCGCTCGGGGTCGGCCGCCAGGACGTGTGCGGCGACGGAGGTCTGCACGGCGATGAGCGTGATGCTGTGCGCGAGCAGATCGTGCAGGTCGCGGGCGATGCGCAGACGTTCCTCGGCGACGCGGCGCCGCGCCTCCTCCTCGCGGGTGCGTTCGGCGCGCTCGGCGCGGTCGACGATGCCGGCCACGTACTGCCGGTAGTAGCGGACGTCGATGCCGAGGAACAGCACCGCGATGATCCAGCCGGAGATCCGCAGCAGTTCGACGGCCTGGTGGGCGTTGACGGTGAGCATCACGCTCAGGGTGATGCCGAGGGCGGTGGCGCCGGTCAGGACCGTGCGCAGCGGCCGGCCGGTGACGGCGACCGTGTAGAGCGCGACGTAGGCGACCGGCGTGGGCGCGATGTGGTTGTTGTCGAGTGCGTGGTAGGGGACGATCAGTGCCCCCACCGCGGCGAGCACCAGCAGCGGGCGGCGGCGGCGCCACACGATCGGGATGTGGGCCGCGAGCAGCAGCGTCCAGCCGAGCGCGTCCGGGCGGCGGCCCTCGTCGGTGAACAGGCCCATGCAGAGGGCCGCCGCGGCCAGAACGAGAGCGAGCACGGCGTCGTTGCGGGTGCCGTGCGGGGCGGTCCGGGGATCGCGGTTGATCACGGTCATGATCCGCTCGCCCCAGCCGGTCCGTTCCGCTGTCGTGGTTGTCTGCACGTCTTCATCCTCCGCTACGGGGCGCCCCTCCGGGAGTGGAGGGGCGCCGGTCGGTCAGTGGGCGGAGGCGGCCACGCGCTCCGGTTCCTTCGGCGGAACCGGCCGCTCGGGCTCCCGCGACAACGGGCCCGGCCACCACAGCTTGCGGCGCAGCGCGACGCTGGCGCTGGTGACCAGGTAGGTGCGCACCAGGAACGTGTCGAGCAGCACGCCCACCGCGATGACGAAGCCCAGCTCGACGAGCGGCACCAGCGGCATGCTGGTGAGCACCGCGAATGTGGCCGCGAGGACCAGCCCGGCGGAGGCGATGACCCCGCCCGTGGTGCGCAGCGCGGTGAGCGCGGCGGCCACGGGTTCGGTGCCGTTCAGGGACTCCTCGCGCATGCGGTGCATCAGGAAGATGCCGTAGTCGACGCCCAGGGCGACGAGGAACACGAAGGACAGCAGGCCGAGCCCGGGATCGATGCCCTCGAAGCCGAAGAGCGGCCCGAAGACGAGTCCGCCGATGCCGAGGGCCGCGCCCCACACGGCGACGACGGCGCCCACCAGGATCAGCGGTGCGACGAGTGACCGCAGCAGGGCGACCAGGATCAGCAGGACGGAGACGAGGACCAGCGGCACGACGATCAGCCGGTCGCGGGCGTTGGTGTCCTCCAGGTCGATCTGTTCGGCGCTGGGGCCGCCGACATAGGAGCCGTCGAGCCCATCGCGCAGGGCCTCGATGGTGGCGGTCTCCCCGGCGGACTGGGGCGCGGAGGCGGCGAGGACGGAGATCTCCGTCCAGCCTTCGCCGCTGCGGCCGCGCTCGGCGCTGTCGACGCCCCCGGTGTCGCGTACGGCGGCGAGGGTGCTGTCGGCACGGTCGGTGGGCGTGATGACGGTGATCGGCTGGGTGCCGCGCTCGGGATAGGCCGCGGCGAGGGTCTCCATGGCGGCGACCGCGTCGGGCTTGGTGGTGAAGGAGTCCTCCTGTTTGAGGTTGCCGGGCATGTTCAGGGCGCCCAGGGCGAGCGCGCCGAGCAGGACGGCGCCGCCCGCGAGCACGGTCAGCGGCCGGCGCCCGGCGGAGCTGCCCATCGCCGCGAACAGCGACCGGCGGGCCTTGGGCGTGCTGCCGTAGCGGGGCACGAGCGGCCAGAAGACACGGCGGCCCAGCAGGACGAGGATCGCGGGCAGCAGGGTCAGCATCGCGAGCAGCGCGCACAGCACGCCCACCGTGCCGAGCGGTCCCATGCCCCGGCTGGAGTTGAGGTCGGCGGCGAGCAGGCACAGCAGTCCGGCGGCGACGGTGCCGGAGGAGGCGAGCACGGCGGGCCCGCAGCCGCGCAGCGCGGCCGCCATGGCGTCGTAGGGCCGCTCGACGCGCCGCAGCTCCTCGCGGTAGCGGGAGACGAGCAGCAGCGCGTAGTCGGTGCCCGCGCCGAACACCAGGATCGTCATGATGCCGGAGCTCTGGCCGGAGACGGAGGTCCCGAACCACTGGTTCAGCCCGTAGGCGACGCCCATCGACAGATAGTCGGCCATGCCCGCTACGGCGAGCGGCACGAGCCACAGGAACGGGCTGCGGTAGATGAGGATCAGCAGCAGCGCGACGACCGCGGCGGTGGTGTAGAGCAGCGGTCCGTCGAGGGCGTTGTAGACCTCGCTCGCGTCGGTGGCGAGCGGTCCCTCACCGCCCACGACGACGCTGAGCCCCTCGCCGCTCTCGGCGATGTCCCGTACGTCGCCCACGAGTTCGTCGCGGGCCTTCTCGTCCGTGCCCGGTTCGGTGCTGGCGACCGGGTACATCAGCGTGGTCCCGTCCCGGGACGGGACGCCCCGGGGTTCGCCGGTGAGCTGGTGCGTGCCCGCGATCCGCTCGATCTGTGCGGCGGCGGTGGTCTTGTCCGCCGCGGTGAGGCCGCTGTCGCGGTGGTAGACGACGACCATCTGGGTGGCCTCGCCGCCGGGCAGCCGGTCCTGGATCTTCGCGACCTGGGTGGAGTCGGCGCTCGCCGGAAGATAGTCGACGGCCCGGTCGCGCTGGACGTCGCCGAGCTTCGAGGCGAACGGCGACGCGAGCGCCAGCACCGCGATCCACAGCCCCAGCACGAGCCAGGGCACGGCCCGTCGCCGTGTGTTTGTCCTTACGGCCCCCATGTGACGGGCCTCCCTCCGGTCCGGGTGTCTGGGTCGTCTCCAGACTCCCGGCGTGCGGGGGCCGATTCGTCGGGCGTGGGGGCGAGTTCAGGGGTACTGCGCGGGGTGGCCGCGCGGGGGGACTACTCCCGGGGGAGTATCAGGACGGTGTCCGCGCCGCCGCCAGCAGCCGGGTCACATCGTCGGAGCAGATGGTCAGCGCGGCGCCCACGGTGGCCAGGACGTCGCGTTCGGCGGGTGTGTAGGGGCCGTCGGCCAGGGCGATGCGGGCGCCCTGGAGGAGGATCGACTCACGGCCGGCGGGTGCGAGATGCGGGGCCAGCGGGTCCAGCGCCTCGTGGAGCTCTATGGCGAGCCCGGCTCCGCAGGGGCGGTCGTAGACCCGGCCGGTGTCGGCGGCCAGCGCCTCGACGAGGTTCTCCAGCTGCTCCTCGGAGCAGTCGTCGAAGCCGGCGGTGCGGACGGTGGCCGCGGCGGCCTCCAGGGACGTACGGGCGCAGCTGCCGCCCGTGGCGAGGACCGCGAGGGCGACGGTGTGGACGGCGTCGCGGAGCATCGCGGAGAAGCGGGTGGTGGTCGGGTGGTCGAGGACGTCGGTGCCGAAGTGGCGGCGGCAGGCCGCGCACTCGACGACCGGCCCGGTCTCGCCGCGTGGCAGCACGGGCACGCCGAGCAGCGTGAAGCGGCGGCGTCCGGTCAGCCGCTGGTAGTTGCGGTCGCCTCCGCAGCCGGGGCAGAAGAACTCGCCGTCGCCGACCGGCGTCCACGCGATGCGGGTGCCCAGCATGCGCGAGAGCCTGGCGGCACGGTTGTCTCGTCCCCGTCCTGGCAGCACGTCGCACCTCCGAAAACGACGCGGCACCATCGCCGCGCTGGCGTGATGTTAGCCACAGGGACCGGGCGTCGTCAGCACCCGGGACGAGACCTTTCCGTGACCTGCACACGGATTGGCCGGTAAACGACAGGGCCCCGTCCGCCGCAGTGCGGCGGACGGGGCCCCGGAATTCCGGACAAAACCCCGGTCAGGGCAGTCAGCGAGTCGCGCGGTTGACGGCCGAGACGACCGCCTTCAGCGACGCACGCGTGGTGTTCGCGTCGATGCCGATTCCCCACAGAACCTTGTCGTCGATCGCGCACTCGATGTAGGAAGCGGCCTGCGCGGAGGCACCCTCGCTCATCGTGTGCTCCTGGTAGTCCAGCAGACGGGCGTCGACTCCCACGCCCTGCAGGGCGTCGAAGAAGGCGGAGATCGGGCCGTTGCCGGTGCCGGTCAGCACGGTGTCGACGCCGTCGACGCTGGCCTCGACCTTCAGGGTGTCCACGCCGTCGGTGTCGGTCGTCGACTGACCGTTCTTGACCTGAATACGACCCCAGGGGTTCTCGGGGTTGGGCAGGTACTCGTCCTGGAAGACCGCCCAGATGTCGGCGCCGGTGACCTCGCCGCCCTCGGCGTCCGTCTTCGCCTGGATGATCCGGGAGAACTCGATCTGCATCCGGCGCGGCAGGTCCAGTGCGTGGTCGTTCTTCAGGACATAGGCGATACCGCCCTTGCCGGACTGCGAGTTGACGCGGATGACCGCCTCGTAGGAGCGGCCGACGTCCTTCGGGTCGATCGGCAGGTAGGGGACCGCCCACTCGATGTCGTCGACGGTGACGCCCTTGGCCTTCGCCTCGGCCTCCATGGCGTCGAAGCCCTTCTTGATGGCGTCCTGGTGGGAGCCGGAGAAGGACGTGTAGACCAGGTCGCCCACGTACGGGTGGCGCGGGTGGACCTCCATCTGGTTGCAGTACTCCCACGTACGACGGATCTCGTCGATGTCGGAGAAGTCGATCTGCGGGTCGACGCCCTGGGAGAACAGGTTCATGCCCAGGGTGACCAGGTCGACGTTGCCGGTGCGCTCGCCCTGCCCGAACAGACAGCCCTCGACGCGGTCGGCGCCGGCCATCAGCGCCAGCTCGGCGGCGGCGACGGCCGTGCCGCGGTCGTTGTGCGGGTGGATCGACAGGCAGACGTGCTCGCGGCGGGAGAGGTTGCGGCCCATCCACTCGAAGCGGTCGGCGTGCGTGGACGGCGTCGAACGCTCCACGGTGGCGGGCAGGTTGAGGATGATCTCGCGGCCCGGGCCGGGCTGCCAGACGTCCATGACCGCCTCGCAGACCTCCAGCGCGAAGTCCAGCTCGGTGTCGGTGAAGATCTCGGGGCTGTACTGGTAGCCGAACTCCGTCTCCGGGTCCAGCAGCTTCTCGGCGTACTCCATGACCAGGCGCGTGCCGTCGACGGCGATCTGCTTGATGTCGTCCTTGGAACCGCGGAAGACGACCCGGCGGAAGACCGGCGCGGTGGCGTTGTACAGGTGCACATTGGCGCGCCTGGCGCCCTTCACGGACTCGACGGTCCGCTCGATCAGGTCCTCGCGGGCCTGGGTCAGTACGGAGATGGTGACGTCGTCGGGGATGGCACCGGGCTCCTCGACGATGGAGCGCACGAAGTCGAAGTCGGTCTGCCCGGAGGCGGGGAAGCCGACCTCGATCTCCTTGTAGCCCATCTTGACCAGCTGGTCGAACATCCGGCGCTTGCGCTCGGGCGACATCGGGTCGATCAGGGCCTGGTTGCCGTCGCGCAGGTCGGTGGAGAGCCAGCGGGGGGCGACGGTGATCCGGTTCTCGGGCCAGGTGCGGTCGGGGATGCCGACCTGCTCGTACTGACCGTACTTGTGGATCGGCATGGAACTGGGCTGCTGGCGGTTGGCCATGATGCGGGGCTCCTGGAAGGCGGGTCCGGAAGGACGGCCGACGGCGCAACGCCGAACTCCGCGGGGAGGGGGTCGGCCTCGACTTACAGGCCCTCGCCGCGGCAGCTAAGGAGGAGCAGCCCGAAACGCATGATGCTCCGCATGTTAGCCGAGCCGCACCGGATGCGGGGGCCCGTATCAGTATGCGGGACTGCTCGAATCAAATGGAGTGAAGCGGACAAAAAGTGCTCCATACCACTTCACGACGGAGCGTGAGGCTCCCTATCCGCATATTTCACCAATCATGGTTGCGGGTAGTGACAGCGGCATAACTCAGTGCAAGGGTGCCGGGCATGACGACGAACGGGGGCTTCGAGCCCGTCTTCTGCACCATCGTGCCGCCCCATGTCCTCGACAAGGTCGCCCAGAACGAGGACCCCGCCCTCTCCGGCCCCGCCCGGCGCACCCTGATGCGCGACGCCCGGGAACGCGGCCGCCGCCGGGTGACCGCCGAGTTCGGCATGGCCGCCGTACCGGCCGCGAAGGCGCCGTCGGACCAGCCGCTGCGCACCATCTACGACGCCGGGCAGGACACCGGCCTGCCGGGCAGCAAGGTCCGCGGGGAGGGCGAGGACCCCGGGCAGGACGCCACGGTCAACCGCGCCTACTCCGGCCTCGGCGCCACCTTCGACCTCTACCTCAAGGCCTACCAGCGCCACTCCATCGACGGCGACGGCCTGCCCCTGGACGCGACCGTCCACTACGACGAGCACTACAACAACGCCTTCTGGAACGGCGAGCAGATGGTGTTCGGCGACGGTGACGGCGAGATCTTCCTCGACTTCACCCTCCCGATCGACGTCATCGGCCACGAGCTCACCCACGGCGTCACCCAGCACACGGCCAACCTCACCTACTACGGCCAGCCCGGCGCCCTGAACGAGTCGATGTCGGACGTCTTCGGCTCGCTCATCAAGCAGTACACGCTCGGCCAGACCGCCGCCGAGGCCGACTGGCTGATCGGCGCGGGCCTGCTGGCCCCGAGCGTCACCGGCAAGGCCCTGCGCTCGATGAAGGAGCCCGGCACCGCCTACGACGACGACATCCTCGGCAAGGACCCGCAGCCCGCGACGATGGACGACTACGTCCGCACCGGCCGCGACAACGGCGGCGTCCATATCAACTCCGGCATCCCCAACCACGCGTTCTACCTGGTCGCCACCGCGCTCGGCGGCTACGCCTGGGAGAAGGCGGGCCAGATCTGGTACGACGTCCTGACCGGCGGCAAGCTCAAGGAGCGGGCCTTCTTCACCGACTTCGCCAAGCTGACCGTCAAGGCCGCGCGCGAGCGCTTCGGCGACGGCGGCGAGGAGCTCCAGGCCGTGCAGAAGGCGTGGGAGCAGGTCGGGGTGCGGATCCTCTGACTCCGTACTAGACAGGACCCATGCGTATTCAGGTGAGGCGCACGGGCGGATTCGCGGGGATCGAGCGCCATGCCGAGGTGGACACCTCGGGACGGCCCGATGCCCAGGAATGGCATGCCCTGGCCGAGCAGGCGGTCGCCGCCGGCCGGGGCACACCGCCGATCGGTGTGCCGGACGGCTTCAGTTACCAGATCACCGTGGACGGGAAGACGGTGTACGCGTCCGATCCCCGGCTCACACAGGAGCAGCGCAAGCTGATCTCGAGGGTGCTCAAGGAAGGCGCGTAACTGGTTGTTCACGCCTGCCCGTTGACTTCTGTTACCGCTGGTACGGATGATCCGGCGCATGGCGACGAACCCGATACCTCAGTTCCCGGCGGGCTTCCTGTGGGGCGTGTCGACCTCGGCCCACCAGATCGAAGGGGCAGCCGGCGAGCGCGAGCCGTCCGTGTGGGACACCTTCACGGCCGAGCCGGGGCGGGTGAAGGACGGCTCGACGGCGGCGGTGGCCTGCGACCACTACCACCGCTACCGCGAGGACGTGGCGCTCCTGACCGGCCTGGGTGTGGACGCGTACCGCTTCTCCATCTCCTGGCCGCGGGTGAACTCTCCCGGCGGGCTCGACTTCTACGACCGTCTGGTGGACGAGCTGTGCGCGGCGGGCGTACGGCCGGTGCCGACGCTCTTCCACTGGGATCTGCCGGCCACGCTCGACTGGCTGGAGCGGGACACGGCGTCGCGGTTCGCGGAGTATGTGTCGGTCGTCGCCGGGCGGCTCGGCGACCGGGTGAAGAAGTGGATCACCCTCAACGAGCCGGCCGAGCACACCCTGCTGGGCCATGCGCTGGGCGCCCACGCCCCCGGCAAGAAGCTGCTCTTCGACGCGATCCCCGCCGCCCACCACCAGCTGCTCGCCCACGGCCTGGCCGTACGGGTCCTGCGCGCGGCCGGGGCCGCAGACATCGGGATCGCCAACTCGCACGGGCCGACCTGGCCGGCGTCCCAGGAGCCCGCGGACGTGGTGGCGGCGGACTTCTACGACCTGCTGCTGAACCGGCTGTTCGCGGACCCGGTGCTGCTCGGTGAATACCCCGCGGGAATCGGCGAGTTGATGCCCGGCGACATCGGGGAAGACCTGAAGATCATCGGGGAGCCGCTGGACTGGTACGGCCTCAACTACTACGCGCCGAGCAGGGTCGGTGCCGCGCAGGGCGCGGAGATCGAGTTCGGCGGACTGACGCTGCCCGCCGAACTCCCCTTCTCCGTGCGGGAGATCGAGGGCCGTCCGGTCACCGACTTCGGCTGGCCGGTGGTTCCCGAGGGTCTGACCGAACTGCTCACCGGGTTCCGCGACCGCTTCGGCGACCGCCTCCCGCCGATCGTCATCACCGAGAACGGCTGCTCGTACGAGGGGATCGACGACCAGGACCGGATCGCCTACCTCGACGGCCACATCCGGGCGCTGCACGCGGCGATGACGGCGGGCGTGGACGTCCGCGGCTACTTCGTCTGGTCGCTGCTGGACAACTTCGAGTGGGCGGAAGGGTACGAGCGCCGGTTCGGGCTCGTCCACGTGGACTACCGGACGCTGGAGCGGACGCCGAAGGCCTCCTACGGCTGGTTCCGGGACGTGCTGCGGGCGCAGAGATGACGACGGCCGGGCCGTCCTCCGACACCCCCGCCCCGGCCCCGGCCCCGGCTCTCGCACTTGCCGAACCTGTCGACCGGGTCACCCGGGGCTGGACGGCGGCCCTCTGTCTCGCCAACGGGGCGATCTGGGTCGGCTGGTACGGGCCCCTGCAGATCCTTCTCGCCTCGCAGGCCGAGGACTTCGCGCCCGGCACCGGCATGTCGAAGCTGACGCTGCTGGCATGGGTGACCGGTGCGGGCGCGGTGGTGTCGCTGGTCGCCAACCCGTTCTTCGGCGCGCTGTCGGACCGTACGACGGCCCGGATCGGCCGCCGTACTCCGTGGATCGTGGCAGGTTCGGCGGGCGGCGCGCTGTCGCTGCTGCTGCTCTCGGGCGCGGGCGGGGTGTGGACGATGGCGGCGGGCTGGTGCCTGGTCCAGCTGACGCTGAACGCGGCTTTCGCGGCGGTCACGGCGGCGGTGCCCGACCGCGTGCCCCGGCTCCAGCGGGGCGCCGTGGGCGGCTGGCTGGGAGCGGCCCAGATTCTGGGCGTGGTCGGCGGGACGGGCCTGGCGACGGCCGCCGGGGGCATCCGCGCGGGCTATGCGGCGTGCGCGGTGTTCACGATGGTGGGCGTGCTGCCGTACGTCCTGCGCCACGAGGACCTGCGCCTCGCCGTCGGCGACCGGCCGCCGTGGTCCTGGCGCAGCTTCGCCGCGGGCTTCTGGCTGAGCCCGCGCCGGTATCCCGACCTGGGCTGGGCCTGGCTGACCCGGTTCCTGATCAACCTGAGCAACGCGCTGGTGCTGCTGTACCTGCTGTACTACCTGCGGGACCGCCTCCACCACGACGACCCCGACGAAGGCGTCCTGATCCTCACCGCCGTGAACGGCGTGACGCTGCTCGCCACGGTCGTCGTCGGGGGCGTGTGGTCGGACCGGGTGGGCCGCCGCAAACCGTTCGTGATCTGGTCGGGCGTCCTGATGGCGGTGGCGACGGCGGCCCTGGCCGGCTGGCAGACCTGGCCGGGCGCGATCGTCGCGGCGGCCGTGCTGGGGATCGGCTTCGGCGTGTTCACCTCGGTGGACTTCGCACTGATGACCGACGTACTGCCGAAGGCGAGGGACCGCGGAAAGGACCTGGGCGTCATCAACGTGGCCAACGCCCTTCCCCAGGTCGCGGCCCCCGCCCTGGCGGCCCCGATCGTGACGTACCTCGGCGGTTATCGGGTGCTGTATCTGGCGGCGGCGGGGGTGGGGCTGGCGGGGGCGATGCTGGTGGTGAGGATTCGCGGGGTGGACTGAATCATGGGTGGGCGACTCAGAATCCCAGCTTCCGCAGCTGTCGAGGATCCCGCTGCCAGTCCTTCGCCACCTTCACATGGAGGTCCAGGAACACGGGAGTGCCGAGCAGCGCCTCGATCTGCTTGCGGGACTTGATCCCGACCTCCTTCAGCCGCTTGCCCTTGGGCCCGATGATGATGCCCTTCTGGCTGGGCCGCTCGATGTAGACGAAGGCGTGGATGTCGAGGAGCGGCCGGTCCGCGGGCCGGTCCTCACGCGGAAGCATCTCCTCGACGACGACCGCGATGGAGTGCGGAAGCTCGTCCCGCACCCCTTCGAGCGCGGCCTCGCGGATCAGCTCGGCCACCATGACCTGCTCGGGCTCGTCGGTGAGCTCACCGTCCGGGTACAGGGCCGGGCCCTCCGGCAGCAGCGGGATGATCAGGTCGGCCAGCAGGTCGACCTGCTTGTCCCCCACTGCGGACACCGGCACGATCTCCGCCCACTCGAACCCCAGCTCCTTGCCGAGCTGGTCGATCGCGATGAGCTGCTCGGCGAGCCGCTTGCCGTCCACGAGGTCGGTCTTGGTGACGATCGCGATCTTCGGCGTCTTCTTGATCGACGCCAGTTCCTTCGCGATGAAGCGGTCACCGGGACCGAGCTTCTCGTTCGCGGGCAGACAGAAGCCGATCACGTCGACCTCGGCCCAGGTCGTACGGACGACGTCGTTGAGGCGCTCGCCGAGCAGCGTGCGCGGCTTGTGCAGCCCGGGGGTGTCCACCAGGATCAGCTGGGCGTCGGACCGGTGCACGATCCCCCGTACCGTGTGCCGCGTCGTCTGCGGCTGGTTCGCGGTGATCGCCACCTTCTGCCCCACCAGAGCGTTCGTGAGGGTGGACTTGCCCGCGTTGGGGCGGCCCACGAAGCAGGCGAAGCCGGCGCGGTGGGGTGTCGCCTCGGACGGCTCGGATGGCTGACTGCGAACGCTCATGGCGCCCATTCTCCCTGATCCACGGAGCCCCGCCGTACCGGCGCAGGTACAGGGCGCTTTGCCCCTTACGGTGCACCCCGGAACGGCTTACCATCACGGGGTCCTGGGCCATGGCGCCCCGGGCTCCGCATCCGTCCTCCCCTCCGCCCAGAAGGTCAGCCCAGGGATGAAGCTCATCACCGCGATCGTCAAGCCGTTTCGTCTCGACGAGGTCAAGACGGCCCTCCAGGAGCTCGGCGTGCACGGCCTGACCGTGACGGAGGCCAGCGGCTACGGCCGCCAGCGCGGCCACACCGAGGTGTACCGCGGCGCCGAGTACCAGGTCGACCTGGTGCCCAAGGTCCGGATCGAGGTCGTCGTCGAGGACGCGGCCTCGGACGCCGTCATCGACACGATCGTGAAGGCCGCGCAGACGGGCAAGATCGGCGACGGCAAGGTCTGGGCCCTGCCGGTCGAGACGGTCGTACGGGTCCGCACGGGCGAACGCGGCCCGGACGCGCTCTGAGCCGATCCCGGACGGCGTGAGAAGTCGATGGCGCGCGGAGGTCTGGGGGTTTGGGGGTCTGGGGGTCTGCGGGTCCGGTGCGGAGCCCCCGGGGACCTCAGCCTGCGGAGACAGTCAGCCGAACACTTCCGTCGGGCCCGGCCACCAGCACCGGCGTCCCCGGCCCACCCAGATCCCGTACCGCCGCCAGATCCTCCACGGCCGCCGACTCGGACTCGGTGACGACCGCCGCCGCCTCCAGGGACTTCGCCCCCGACGCCACCGCCATCGCCACCGCAGTCTGCACCGCACTGAGCTTCAGCGACGGCAGGGCAACGGTCCCCGCGACATACGTCCGTCCGGTCTCGTCCCGCACGGCCGCCCCCTCCGGCACTGCGTTGCGGGCCCGGGCCGAGCGGGCCAGGGTGACGATCTTGCGGTCCTCGGGGTCGAGCGCGCTGCTGTCGGTCATGCCCTGAGCATACGTAGCCCCGCCGCCCGCACATGCACCCGCACGCCTGCCAGGGGGATTTACGCGCGGTCCAGCCGCAGCCTCTCCGCTCTCGGCAGGCCGGCCACCACGAGGTCGTACGAGTCCTCGATGAGCTCCCTGACCAGGTGGTCGGGGAGTTCACCGTCGACGGTGACCGTGTTCCAGTGGCGCTTGTTCATGTGGTAGCCGGGGACGATGAGGCCGTCGTATTCGCTGCGGAGGCGTACCGCGTCCTCGGGGTCGGACTTCAGATTGACCGTCAGGGGCCGCGCGTCCAGTGTCGTCAGGGCGAAGAGCTTGCCCCGGACCTTGAAGACGGAGATCTCCGGCCGGAAGGGGAACTCCTCCACGGCGGCGTTGAAGGACAGGCAGAAGGAGCGCAGTTCCTCGGGGGTCACTCCGGTTTCGCCTCCTCGCGCTCCGGCGGATCCACCAGGTCCACCGGCTCCACCAGCACGGTCACGATCTTGTTCCGGCGTCCTGCCGCCGCCTCCGCGGTCAGCCTGAGCTCACGGCTGTCGGGCAGCTCCACGACCGACGACGCCCCGGCGATGGGCACCCGGCCCAGCGCCTTGGCGAGCAGGCCGCCGACGGTCTCGACGTCCTCGTCGTCGTACTCCTCCAGGCCGTACAGCTCGCCCAGGTCCGTGATGTCGAGGCGGGCGGTGACCCGGTAGCGGTCGTCGCCGAGGTTCTCCACGGGCGGGAGTTCACGGTCGTACTCGTCGGTGATCTCGCCGACGATCTCCTCCAGGATGTCCTCGATGGTCACGATGCCGGCCGTGCCGCCGTACTCGTCGATGACCACGGCGACGTGGTTGCGTTCCTGCTGCATCTCGCGCAGCAGGTCACCGGCGTTCTTGGTGTCGGGCACAAAGGCTGCGGGCCGCATCGCCGTGGACACCAGCTCGGTCTCGGCGTCCCGGCTGATGTGCGTCTTGCGGACCAGGTCCTTCAGATAGACGATCCCGACGATGTCGTCCTCGCTCTCGCCCGTCACGGGGATGCGCGAGAAGCCGGAGCGCAGGGCGAGGGTGAGGGCCTGACGGATCGTCTTGTAGCGCTCGATCACGATCAGGTCGGTGCGCGGGACCATCACCTCCCGTACGAGCGTGTCGCCCAGCTCGAAGACCGAGTGCACCATCCGGCGCTCCTCGTCCTCGATCAGGGACTCCTTCTCCGCGAGGTCGACCAGCGCGCGCAGCTCCGCCTCGGAGGCGAACGGGCCGCGGCGGAACCCCTTGCCGGGGGTGAGCGCATTGCCGATGAGGATCAGCAGGGGCGGGATCGGGCCCATGATCCGCGCGAGCGGCAGCAGGACGTACGCGGCCGCCGTCGCCGTGTTCAGCGGATGCTGACGGCCGATGGTGCGCGGGGAGACGCCGACCGCGACGTACGACACGAGGACCATGACGCCGATCGCGACCAGCAGGGCCTCGGTGGTGCCGTCGAACTCCTGGAGGCTGGCGTAGGTCACCATCGCCGCGGCCGCCATCTCGCAGGCCACGCGGACCAGCAGCGCCACGTTCAGATAGCGGGTCGGGTCGGCGGCGACCTGTGCCAGCTTGGCGCTGCCGCGGCGGCCCGACTTCACGGCCTCCTCGGCGCGGAAGCTGGAGACGCGCGCGAGGCCCGCCTCCGCGCAGGCGGCGAGCCAGGCGACGACGACCAGGGCGATCGCGCCGGCGACAAGGGTCGGGCTCATGACACGGTCGGGGCCGGAGACGGGCCGGTCAGACCCTTCTCCGCACGCCAGCCGTCCACGATGGCGGCCTGGAGGCCGAACATCTCGGCCTTCTCGTCGGGCTCCTCGTGGTCGTACCCGAGAAGGTGCAGCACTCCGTGGACGGTGAGCAGTTGGAGCTCCTCGTCCATGGAGTGCTGGGTGGGCGCTTCCGTCCCCTGCTTGGCGGCGACCTCGGGGCAGAGCACGATGTCGCCGAGGAGGCCCTGCGGGGGCTCGTCGTCGTCCTTCGTCGGCGGACGCAGTTCGTCCATCGGGAAGGACATGACGTCCGTGGGCCCCGGCAGGTCCATCCACTGGATGTGCAGCTGCTCCATGGCGTCGGCGTCCACGACGATCACCGAGAGCTCGGAGAGCGGGTGGATGCGCATCCGCGCGAGTGCGTAGCGGGCGATGTCGAGGATCGCCTGCTCGTCGACCTCGGTTCCGGACTCGTTGTTGACGTCGATCGACATGGTCGTGCGTCTTCTCTACTTCCCCTTGTGCCCGGACTGCCTGCCCCGGCCGCCCTTGTGGGTGCCGTTCTCGGTGCCGTGCTTGCTGTCGTACTTCTCGTACGCGTCGACGATACGGCCGACGAGCTTGTGCCGTACGACATCGTGGGACGTGAGCCGGGAGAAGTGGACGTCCTCCAGCCCCTCCAGGATCTCCTGGACCTGACGCAGACCCGACTTGGTGCCGGTGGGCAGGTCGACCTGCGTCACATCACCCGTGATCACGACCTTCGAATCGAAGCCGAGACGGGTGAGGAACATCTTCATCTGCTCGGGGCTGGTGTTCTGGGCCTCGTCCAGGATGATGAAGGCGTCGTTGAGGGTGTTGTGCGTCAGCAGGTAGTCCTGGGTGACGTACAGCGAGTCCTCGGCGGCCACCTGGATGCAGACGGTTTCTTCCCTGCCCGCGGGCTCGATGCTGTCGATGAAGCGCATCGGGCGTCCGCCACCACCGGCCGCGCGGTACTTCTCGGCCTTGCGGGCGAGACGGAAGGGCTCGATGCCTTCGGGGAGACGGATGTCAATGACGTGGGCATCGTGCCGGTACACGACCTCCCGGCCGTTCGCCAGACCCGGCTTCCGGCCCTCGGCGCCCCTGCGACGCGTGTACGCGACACCGCCCAGCGACTGTACGAGAGCGACCACGTCGTCACGGAGCAGGATCGAGGTCGTCGTGTACTGGATGCGGCAGGTGCGGTCCTTCTGCGTGACCGGGCCACCGTCCGAGTCGAGGAGCCCCTGGAGGACAGCCAGCCGAACGTCGTCGGAGTTGTACAGATAGTCGTCCGGGATGAACTTCGTGTGCGAGCGGGTGCGCAACAGGTCCAGCTCGCGCAGAACCCGGGTGACCGGGTTCTCCAACGTGACGACGTCTCCGGGCGACGTGATCCGGTTGAGGACGTAGTCCGGTCCGCCCCGATGCCCGAGTGCGACTCCCGGCAGCGCGGCTTCCAAAGCTTCTGCCAGCTCCGGATCCTCCGTGGCGAAGGTGGGTGTGGGGGAGCCGGTCAGGCAGCCGTCACCCAGCAGCAGCCCCAGCGCGTAGGGATCCATCGGGATCTCCCGCTCCGGGAGCCGCACCGGCGCCGTGAGCATCGGCAGCTCATACCGACGAGCGTGCGCCGCCCGCAGGTTGCCGATCATCTCCTGCGTCTCCAGGACCCGCCACGGCTTGTTGCGGCGCTTGTCATCACGCGTCCTGACCGTCCACAGGTGTTCGCCGCAGCACAGGGTCCAGGAACCGTCCTGGGCTGTGACGCGGTAGATGTCCTTCTCGCCCTGCGGGTAGACGCCGAGGACCGGGGTCGGCTCACCATTCGAGCCGATGACCAGGTCACCGACCTGAAGATCGCCGATGGGGCGCCAGCCGTCCGGGGTCAGGACGTTCGTGAACCGCGGCTGCGCACGGCCCCTCATATAAGCCAGCGGAGCCACCTCAATCGTCCCCGCCGCCATCAGCCGCGGAATCGAGTCCGGGTCCAGCATGTCGTGCAGCGCGTCGTACAGCGGGCGCAGATACGGGTCGATCTTCTCGTAGAGGGTGCCCGGGAGGAATCCGAGCCGCTCCCCCGCCTCCACGGCCGGGCGGGTCAGGATGATGCGGTTGACCTGCTTGGACTGCAGTGCCTGTACCGCCTTGGCCATGGCGAGGTAGGTCTTGCCGGTGCCGGCGGGGCCGATGCCGAAGACGACCGTGTGCTTGTCGATCGCGTCGACATACCGCTTCTGGTTGAGGGTCTTGGGGCGGATGGTCCGGCCGCGCGAGGACAGGATGTTCTGTGTGAGGACCTCGGCCGGGGTCTCCTGGCCGTCGCTCTCCCCGTTCTCGCTCGCCCTGAGCATGGCGATCGAGCGTTCCACTGCGTCCTCCGTCATCGGCTGCCCGGTGCGGAGCACCAGCATCATCTCGTCGAACAGGCGCTGGATGAGGGCGACTTCCCCGGCATCGCCGACCGCGCTGATCTCATTGCCCCGGACGTGGATGTCGGCCGCCGGGAAGGCCTTCTCGATCACACGCAGAAGGGAGTCGCCAGAACCCAGGACGGTCACCATGGGGTGCTGGGCGGGGACGGTGAACTGTGCGCGTGCCTGCCCCTGCGCGGGGGTGTGAGCTGTGGGTGTCTGAGTCATGGGCCGGCTCTGTAGGCCTTGCTCGTCCTCCTCGATACGACTCGCCCGCCACAGGGGCGGCCTGGCGGTTTCAAGGGTACGCCGGGGGACTGACAACGCCGTAGGGCTTTTCGGCGGCCCGTTCGGCGGCCCTTTGCGTCGGTCCTTGGCGTCGGTCCTTTGCGGGCGGCCCCGGTCAGGCCAGTCTGCCGAACCCGATCGTCGGTACCGCCCTGCGCAGCGGCCACGGTCTGGCCTGCTTGTCCGGCAGCATGCCCTCCAGGAACGCGTACCGGCTGAGGGCCTCCGGGTCCTGGCCCTCGACCGACTGCACCGTCCGCCACCAGGCCGCGATCTCGGACCAGCCGGGCGCCGAGAGGGATCCGCCGAACTCCTGGACGGACAGCGCGGCGGTCAGGCCCGCGAGGGCGAGACGGTCGGCCAGTGGCCAGCCCGCCAGCGTGCCGGTGACGAAGCCGGCCACGAAGACGTCCCCGGCGCCCGTCGGGTCCAGGGCCTCCACGGCGATGGCCGGGACCTCGGCGGTCTCCCCGGTCCGCCCGTCCACCGCGCAGGCGCCCTCCGCGCCGAGCGTGACGACCGCGAGCGGCACATGTGCGGTGAGGGCTCGTGCCGCGTCCCGGGGGCAGGCGGCGCCGGTGTAGCGCATCGCCTCCTCCGCGTTCGGGAGGAACGCCTCGCAGTGTCCGAGATCGGGGAGGCCGGCGAGGTCCCAGGCGCCGGTCTCGTCCCAGCCGACGTCGGCGAAGATGCGGGTGCCGCGGCCCGCGGCCTGGGCGATCCACGGGGCCCGTTTGCCGGGTGTGAGCGAGGCGACGGCGGCGCGCGCGGGGGGCGGGCAGTCGGGCGCGGGCTCCTCCGGGGGAGGCTCGTGACCATGGGAGACCATCGTGCGCTCCCCCTCGTACGCCATGGAGACGGTGACCGGGGAGTGCCAGCCGGGCACGGTGCGCGAGGTGGAGAGGTCGATGCCCTCGCCCTGTTCGAGGGCGTCCCAGCAGTACTCGCCGTAGTGGTCGTCGCCGAAGGCCGCCGCCAGCGAGGTCTTCAGGCCGAGGCGGGCCAGCGCGGTCGCCATGTTGGCGACGCCGCCGGGGCTCGACCCCATTCCGCGCGCCCAGGACTCGGTCCCGCGCACCGGGGCGGAGTCGAGCCCGGTGAAGATGATGTCCAGGAAGACGGTGCCCGTGAGGTACACGTCCCACGGAGGGTCGTCCGGCGCGCGCAGGGCGGCGAGGGGGTCGACCCGGGGCCGGCTGCCTCGGTCCTCTCCGGTGGACGCGGTCACGGTGAGCTCCCTGCGGATGGTGCGGATCTGGCCAGTGTGCACCAGATCACTGACATCACCACGGCACACCGCTTACCAGCGAGGCATCCTCGGAGTGATCCATTCCGGGTCGGCGGCGCGCATCGCCGCCGCGTCGTCCCGTTCGCGCAGCGCGCCGTCGTCGTCCAGCCATCGCCGGTGCAGCAGGCGCAGCCTGTCCCGGTCGAGTTCCACGCCGAGGCCGGGCCCGTCCGGGACGGTGATCCTGCCGCCTTCGAAGGCGAGGCGTTCGGTCAGGACGTCCTCCGACTGCCAGGGGTAGTGGGAGTCGCAGGCGTGGTGCAGACCGGGGACGGTGGCGGCGACATGGGTCATCGCGGCGAGGGAGATCCCCAGGTGGGTGTTGGAGTGCATCGACACCCCGACGCCGAACGCCCTGCAGATCGCGGCGAGTTGCTGGGTGATGCGCAGGCCGCCCCAGTAGTGGTGGTCGCCGAGGACGACCTGGACGGCGTCCTTGGTGAACGCCTCCTTGATCTCGGCGAAGGTCGTCACGCACATATTGGTGGCGAGCGGTACCTCGGTCCGTGCGGCGACCTCGGCCATGGCGGGCGTGCCGAGCACCGGGTCCTCCAGGTATTCGAGGACGTCGCCCAGCTCCCGCGCCACCCTCAGCGAGGTCTCCACGGACCAGGCTCCGTTGGGGTCGAGGCGCAGGGGATGTCCGGGGAAGGCTTCGGCGAGGGCCCGTACGGCGGCGATCTCCTCGTCCGGCGGGAAGACTCCGCCCTTGAGCTTGAAGGAGGTGAAGCCGTACCGCTCCGTGAACCTCCGGGCCTGCTCGACGACTCCGGCCGGATCGAGGGCGGCACCCGAGTCGTCCTTCTCGCCCGGCACACCCTCGGGGTGGCCGGCCCACTTGTAGAAGAGGTACGCGCTGTACTCGACCGCGTCCCGCACCTTCCCGCCGAGCAGCGCGTGCACGGGCAGGCCGAGTGCTCTGCCGAGGGCGTCGAGGCAGGCGACCTCGAAGGCGGACACGACGGACAGCCGCAGCTTGTCGGCGGTCCGGACGCCGCGCAGTCCGCCGGCGTCGACCCGGCCGGGGACCTGGGAGCCGTCGACGGCCATCTCGTGGGCGAGGAGGGCCAGGCCGTTGAGCTCGCTCGCCCGGCGGCCGATCAGCCGGTCGGCGAAGGGGCGGGCCAGTTCCAGGTACCTGGTGTCGCCGTAGGTCTCACCGACGCCGGTGATCCCGCCGGCGGTCACCACCTCCACGATCAGCCGTGGTGTGTACGGCTGGTGCACACCCTGCGTGTTCAGCAGGGGCGGATCGGCGACCAGGATCGGCGTCAGCCGTACGTCGGTGATGGTCAGGTCGGCGGTCATGGGCGGCTCCTCCCTGTCGGCTACGGAAACTCGTACGCCTCCACCTCCGCGAGATACCGCGCCCTGCGCTCCTCGTCGTCCTCCAGGAAGGACGCCAGGAAGGAGTTGCGGGCCAGTTCGCGCAGACGGTCCTCGTCCAGGCCGAGCGCAGAGCGCACCGCGTCGAAGTTGTCACCGACGTAGCCGCCGAAGTACGCCGGGTCGTCGGAGTTGACCGTGCAGAGCAGGCCCGCGTCCAGCATGGCGGGCAGGGGGTGGTCGGCGAGGACGTCGACCGTCCTGAGCCGCACGTTGGACAGCGGGCACAGGGTGAGCGGGACGCGGTCGCGGACCAGCCGGTCCACCAGTGCCGGGTCCTCCATGCAGCGCAGGCCGTGGTCGATCCGCTCGGCACCGAGCACGTCCAGTGCCTCGGTGATGTACTCCGGCGGGCCCTCCTCACCGGCGTGCGCCACCCGGCGCAGCCCGAGCGCGGCCGCGGCCCCGTACACCTCGCGGAACTTCACCGGCGGATGGCCGACCTCGGCCGAGTCCAGGCCGACCCCGGCGATGCGGTCGAGGTGGGGACGGGCCGCGTCGAGCGTCTCCATGGCGGACTCGGCGGACCGGTCACGCAGGAAGCACATGATCAGCCGGGTGGAGACGCCGTGGTTCTCCTCGCTCCGGCCCAGCGCCCGCCACAGCCCGTCGACGACGGTCCCGATGCCGACACCGCGCGCGACATGGGCCTGCGGGTCGAAGAAGATCTCCGCGTGCCGCACACCCTGCGCGGCGGCGCGCGCGAGATAGGCGTTCGCGAGGTCCTCGAAGTCCCGCTCGGTGCGCAGGACCGCCATCAGCTCGTAGTACAGGTTCAGGAAGGACTGGAGATCCTCGAACCGATACGCCTCGCGAAGCTCCTCGGTGTCCGCGTAGGAAAGCTCGACGCCGTTGCGGGCCGCCAGTGCGAAGGCGAGTTCGGGCTCCAGGGTGCCTTCGATGTGGAGGTGCAGTTCTGCTTTCGGGAGGGGCATCGCAGCATCGTACGGCGGTTTCACCGGCGTTTCGGGAGCGGCACTCTCAGCAGGTCGTGCGCCACGGTCAGCTCCCCCTCGAAACCGGCCGCCCGCGCCTGCCGCTCGAACTCGTCCGGCTCGGCGTAGCGCTGGCTGAAGTGGGTGAGCACGAGGTGCCGTACACCCGCGTCCCGGGCGACCCGCGCCGCCTGGGTGGCCGTCAGATGGCCGTGCTCGACGGCGAGTTCCTCCTCGTCGTGGAGGAAGGTGGACTCGATGACGAGCAGGTCGCAGCCCTCGGCGAGCGCGTACACCCCGTCGCACAGCCGGGTGTCCATCACGAACGCGAACCGCTGGCCGCGCCGCACCTCGCTGACGTCGTCGAGGGTGACGCCGCCCAGGGCGCCGTCCCGTTGTATCCGTCCCACGTCCGGGCCCTTGATGCCGTGCGCGGCGAGCCGGTCGGGCAGCATACGGCGGCCGTCGGGCTCGACGAGCCGGTAGCCGTAGGACTCCACCGGGTGGGAGAGCTTGCGTGCGTGAAGGGTGTAGGCGGGCGTGGTCGCGAGGACGCCGTCCGTGTCCACCGGGACCTCGGTGAGCTCGACCGTCTCGCGGTAGGCGGTGGCGTACCGGAGCCGTTCGAAGAAGCGCCGGCCGGACTTCGGGTAGTGCGCGGTGATCTCGTGCGGCACCCGGTCCAGATTGATGCGCTGAATGACTCCGGCAAGGCCGAGCGAGTGGTCCCCGTGGAAGTGCGTGACACAGATCCGGTTCAGATCGTGGGCGGCGACCCCGGCGCGCAGCATCTGGCGCTGGGTGCCCTCGCCGGGATCGAAGAGGATGCCCTCGCCGTCCCAGCGCAGCAGGTAGCCGTTGTGGTTGCGGTGCCGGGTCGGGACCTGGCTGGCGGTGCCGAGGACCACCACTTCACGTACGGACACGGCTGGTTACCCGGGCGGCCACTGCATGCCACGGCCGCCCAGGACATGGGCGTGGGCGTGGAAGACGGTCTGGCCGGCGCCGGTGCCGGTGTTGAAGACGATGCGGTAGCTCTCCAGCTTGTCCTCGTCGGCGACCGCCTTCGTCTCGCGCAGGATGTCCGCGGCGAGGGCGGGGTCGGCGGCGGCGAGCGCTGCCGCGTCCCTGTAGTGCGCCTTGGGGATCACCAGGACGTGGGTGGGCGCCTGGGGGTTGATGTCCCGGAACGCGACCGTGGTGTCCGTCTCGCGGATGATCGTCGCCGGGACGTGCCCCTCGGCGATCTTGCAGAACAGGCAGTCGTCCTGCGGCTCCCCTGCCATGAGGTTCCCTCCGGGTGGTTGATCGCGTACGGGGGCATCGTAGTCGCCCCACTGCGGGCAGTCGTGCCGCCGGGGCGATGGGCGTCCCCCTCCCCCCGGCTCGGGCACCGACCCCGGGTCACGGCAGCGTCGGGGGCACCTTGGCAGGCGTCTCCTCCAGCGCGGCCAGCGCCAGCCGCACCGCCTCGTCCAGCTGAACGTCCCGCCCCGCCGCGTGGTCCTGCGGAGCCTGCACCACCTCCACGTCCGGGTCCACCCCGTGGTTCTCCACGTCGAACCCGTAACCCTCCAGCCAGAACGCGTACTTGGGCTGGGTGATCAGCGTGCCGTCGACCAGCCGGTAGCGGCTGTCGATCCCGATCACTCCGCCCCAGGTGCGCGTGCCGACCACGGGCCCGATCCCCAGCGCCTTGATCGCCGCGTTGACGATGTCGCCGTCGGACCCGGAGAACTCGTTCGCGACGGCGACGACGGGCCCGCGGGGCGCGTCCAGCGGGTAGCTGACGGGCCGCATACCGCGCGGCAGGTCCCAGCCGACGATCCGCCGGGCCAGCTTCTCCACGACCAGCTGGGAGGTGTGCCCGCCGCGGTTCTCGCGGACGTCGACGACCAGTCCCTCCCGGGCCACCTCGATCCTGAGGTCACGGTGGATCTGCGCCCAGCCGGGCGCCTGCATGTCCGGCACATGGAGGTAGCCGAGCCGGCCGCCGGACAGCTCGTGGACGTAGGCGCGCCGGTCGGTGACCCAGGCGTGGTAGCGCAGGGGTTCCTCGTCGGCGATGGGGACGACCACCGCGTGCCGCAGGTCGCCGCCGCCGGACGGGGAGACGGTCAGCTCGACCGGCTTGCCCGCCGTGCCGACCAGCAGCGGGCCGGGCCCGGTCACCGGGTCGACCGGCGTCCCGGCGACCGCGACGATCGCGTCGCCCGCGCGCACCGCGACTCCGGGTGCGGCCAGCGGGGAGCGGGCGTCCGGGTCGGAGGTCTCGGTGGGCAGGATGCGGTCGATGCGCCAACTGCCGTCCGCGTGCCGGGAGATGTCCGCGCCGAGCAGCCCCTGCCGGGCCCCGTCGCCACCTGTGCCACGCGGGACGACATAGGCGTGCGAGGTGCCGAGTTCGCCCTGGACCTCCCAGAGCAGGTCGACCAGGTCGTCGTGGGTGGCGACCCGCTCCAGCAGGGGCCGGTAGCGGTCGAGGACGCCGTCCCAGTCGATCCCGCCGAGGTCGGGCCGCCAGAAGTGGTCCCGCATGATGCGGCCGGTCTCGTCGTACATCTGCCGCCACTCGGCGGCCGGGTCGACGGTCTGGCGTACCCGGCCGAGGTCGACGGTGATGTTGGTGTCGCTGTCCTCGTCGTTCGAGGCGCGCCGGTCGCTGGGGACGACCTTGAGCCGGCCGTCGGTCCACAGCAGGACGCGTTTGCCGTCGCCGCTGACGGCGAAGTGGTCGGCGTCGGCGGCGAGATGCTCGATGCGCTGCTGGGCCAGGTCGTAGCGCTCCAGCTCGGTGTGGGGGTCCGGGTCGTCCGGGGTGGCCCGGGAGGCGCCGAGCACACCGCGCACGGGGTGGCGCAGCCACAGCACGCCGTCCTTGGCGGCGCGCAGGTTGGAGTAGCGGGCGGCCTCGACCGGGAAGGGCACGATGCGGTCGGCGAGTCCGTCGAGGTCGATGCGGGTGGTCGGGGTGCCCTCGCTGTCGGGGGTCTCGTCCTTGTCCGGCGCCTCGAAGGGACGGCCGTGCCGCTGCGGTCCGAAGGGGGACGGGGTGGTCGCGGCCAGGGTGATGAGATGCGGGCGGACGCCCTCCACGAAGGCCAGGTCGAAGACGTGCTCGTCGTAGACCGGGTCGAAGGAGCGGGTCGACAGGAAGGCGAGGTGCTTGCCGTCGAGGGTGAACGCCGGGGCGTAGTCCTTGAAGCGCAGCGGGGTCGCCTCGGTGACCGAGAGGTCGGTGGTGTTGGCTAGGCGGAGCTGGCGCAGCGGCTGGGTGCCGGGGTGCGACCAGGCCAGCCAGGCCGAGTCGGGCGAGAAGACCAGCCCGGTGACGTCGCCGTCCTCGCTGCGGTCGACCTCGCGGACCTCGCCGGTCTCGCGTTCGACGAGCAGGACGCGTCCGTCGTGCGCGGCGACGGCGGCCCGGCTGCCGTCGGGTGCCATGGCGAGGCCGAGGACGCGGCCGAGCTGTCCGGCGGCGAGCCGGCGCGGGGTGGCGCCGGGTGCGAGGCCGGTAGCGGGCGCGAACTCCAGGGCGTCCTCGCCCTCCGCGTCCGTCACCCACACCACCCATTCCTCGCCCTCGGCGCGGAACGTGCGCGGCAGCCGGGCCCGTACGCCGGGTTCCGCGGCGAGCGCGCGGGCCGGGCCGGAGCGGTGGGTGACCCAGTGGACGGCACCGCGGACGGCGACCGCGCTACCGCGGGCGGTGTGGTCGGGGGCGGCGGACCCGAACCAGCGGGAGGCGTTCACCGGGAACGGCTGCCGGTCGGTGCGCTGCCCGCCGAGCCGGATGTCGAGCCGGCGCGGCTCGGCGCCGTCGAGGCCGTCGAGGAGCCACAGTTCACCGGCGGAGGCGTAGACGACCCGGGTGCCGTCGCCGGCCGCGTGCCGGGCGTAAAAGCCTTCGATCGGAGTGTGCCGCCGCAGGTCGGAGCCGTCGGCGAGGGAGGAGTACAGCGCCCCTACGCCCTCGTGGTCGGACAGGAAGGCGATCCGGTCCCCGGCCCAGACGGGGTACTCGATGTTGCCGTCGAGGTCGGCGTGCAGCCGTACGAACTCGCCCCGGCCGTCCGGGTCGATCCACAGCTTGCCCGCCGTACCGCCCCGGTACCGCTTCCACCAGGCGGCCTCGCGGCCCATGGGCGCCGACAGCAGCACCGGGCACGGCCCGTGGGCGACATCGCCGACCGGCCCGTACGGCAGGGTGGTGGCGGGTCCTCCGTCGAGCGGGACGGCCCGTGCCCAGGTGCGGCGCAGACTCGCCTGGCCCTGTGTGCTGACCGCGAGGACCTGTCCGTCCGGGGTCCAGCCGCGCACCTGGGTCTTCCAGCTGCCCCAGTACGTCAGGCGCTTGGCGGGCCCGCCGTCGACCGGGGCGATGTGCACCTCGGGGGCGCCGTCCCGGGTGGAGGTCCAGGCGACGGTCGTCCCGTCGGGCGAGATACGGGGATGGGTGACCGGCATGTTGTCGGCGCTCGCCCGCCAGGCGCGGCCGCCGTCGAGGGGCGCGAGCCACACATCGTCCTCGGCGGTGAAGGCGACCAACTCACCGTGCAGATGCGGAAACCGGAGGTAGGAAGGCGTTGGCGACTGTGTCACGTGATCACCCTATGCAGCCGCCGCGTCCGCGCACAGGGAAACCGATCACTTGCCCTCGACCGGCCAGCACTGCGGATCGCCCTGGCACCAGATGGTCTTGGTGACGGTGACCGTGACGGTGGGCCCGGGCTGCCCGGGGTTGTTGACGGGCGGGGTGTTCCTGGCGTCGCAGTTGCCGAGCCCGTTCACATGGAACACGACGTCGCCGCCGACCTTGGCGGTCAGATCACCGCGCACGCACGCGCCGTTGACCGCGCGGGTGACCTTGCCGGTGACGGAGATGTCCTTGCCGTCGTCGGTCTTGCCCTGGCAGTCGACCTTGGCGACGGTGTTCTCGGTCGCCGAGGGCGCCGACGACCCGTTCGAGTCGAACGAGGCCGTGCAGGTCAGCCAGCGGACGCTCAGCCCCTCCCGCTCCAGCTTCTTCGTCGCCGTCTGGTCGGTGGTGAACGCCACGCTCGCGGAACTCAGCCCGTTCGGATCACAGGCGACCGCTCCGCCCACGGCGATCGCCGCGAGCACGGCCACGCCCGCCACCCGCCGTCCGCGCGGCCGGCGCCCGATCCGCCTCATCGCCCCCATGGAAGGCAGCCTGCCACTGACCCGCCCGCGGCGGAAGGGCGCATACGGCCACCCGCGCCCGCGTGCGCCCGCCGTCAGCCGCGCAGCAGCAGCCACTCCTGAAGCTCCACCAGATTGCCCTCCGGGTCCTTGAGGTGGGCGACACGCAGACGGTCCGTCATGGGGGCCGGGCCGTGCAGCAGGGTGGCGCCTCGGGAGGTGATGCCCGCGCAGTAGGCGTCCAGGTCGTCGACGCGCAGCACCACCAGGGAGCGGTGCCCTCTGGCCTCGGCCCCCAGTTCGCCCAGCACCCCCGCCATCATCGCGCGGTCCTGCAGGGCGATGCCCGCCGATCCGGTGGCGGGACTGAACTTCTCGTACGGGCCGTCCTTCGCCCCCGACTGGGGCTTGAGACCGAGGACTTCGGAGTAGAAGCGGTAGCTGGCGGAGAAGTCGGTGACGAGCAGACGTACCTGTGCGAGCTCCACGGTGCACCCCCAGTGTTCAGGACCCGCGTCCGGGACCGGCGTTCAGGACCAGCGGCCGGTACGGCCGAGCAGCAGGGCCGTCGCCGCCGTGCCGGCCGTCGACGTGCGCAGCACGGTGGGACCGAGCCGGTACGCCCCGGCGCCGGCCTGCCCGAAGAGCTCCAACTCCTCGGGGGAGACACCGCCTTCGGGCCCCACCACCAGCACGATCTCACCCGAGGACGGCAGTTCGGCCGTCGCGAGCGGCTCGCTCCCGTACTCCCGGTCCTCGTGCAGTACGGCGGCGAAGTCGGCTTTGGCGAGAAGTGCGGCAACCTGCCTGCTCGTCGCCGCGTCCGCGACCTCGGGAAAGCGCACCCGGCGGGACTGCTTGCCGGCCTCGCGGGCGGTGGCGCGCCACTTGGCGAGCGCCTTCAGCCCGCGCTCGCCCCGCCACTGGGTGATGCAGCGGGCGGCCGCCCACGGCACGATCGCGTCGACGCCGGTCTCCGTCATGGTCTCGACGGCCAGCTCACCGCGGTCACCCTTGGGCAGGGCCTGGACGACCGTGATACGGGGCTGCGCCTCGGGTTCCTCGGACACCTCGCTCATCCGGACGACCAGCCGGTCCTTGCCCTCGGCGGCGACCACCTCGCACTCGGCCCACCGTCCGGCGCCGTCCGTGAGGACGACGGCCTCCCCGGGCCGCAGCCGCTTCACCGAGACGGCGTGCCGGCCCTCGGGGCCGTCGAGGACGTACTGTCCGCCGGAATCCGCGCGGACGTGCTCGACCACGAACACCGGAGCGGTCATCCCCTCTCGCCCCCCTCCGGGAACGCCGACAACGCTGTCCGCGCGGCGTCGAGTTCGGCGGCCAGCGTCGCCACCAGCTGCCCCGCGGGCAGCGCGCGGGCCATACGGTGGCCCTGTCCCGCCCACAGCGCCATGCCCTGGGCGTCGCCCGCCTTGGCGGCAGCCTTGCGCAGCGGCGAGGTGAGGTGGTGGACCTCCGGATAGGCGGCGGGCGCGTAGGGGCCGTGCTCACGCATGAAGCGGTTGACCAGGCCGCGGGCTGGGCGTCCGGAGAAGGCGCGGGTCAGCTCCGTACGGCCGAACAGCGGGTTGGTCAGGGCCTGCTTGTGCACGGCGTTCGCGCCGGACTCGGGCGTGGCGAGGAACGCCGTACCGAGCTGGGCGGCGTTCGCGCCCGCGGCGAGCGCGGCGGCGATCTGACTGCCGCGCATGATGCCGCCGGCGGCGACGACCGGGAGGTCCACGGTCTCGCGGACCTGGGCGATCAGCGACAGCAGTCCGATGCCGCAGCCGTCCGTCTCCGGGATGTCGCGGTGGGTGCCCTGATGGCCGCCCGCCTCCACGCCCTGCGCGATCACCGCGTCGGCGCCCGCCCGCTGCACGGCGGCGGCCTCCTCGGCGGTGGTCGCGGTGACCAGGGTGAAGGTCCCGGCACGGCGGAGGCTGTCCAGGGCGTCGCGGCCGGGGACGCCGAAGTGGAAGGACACCGCCGGCACGGGGTTGTCGAGCAGCACCGCGAGCTTGGCGTCGTAGCCGTCGTCGCGGCCGCTGTCGGGGTCGCCGAGTTCGGTCTCGTACCAGGCGGCCTCGCCGGACAGCTGATGGGCGTAGACGTCGACGGCGGCCGGGTCCGCATGCTCGGGCTGCGGCATGAACAGGTTCACGCCGAAGGGCCGGCCGGTCAGCCCGCGCAGCTGCTTGATCTCCTGGTACATGCCGTCGGCGGTCTTGTACCCGGCGGCGAGGAACCCGAGCCCGCCGGCCTCGGACACGGCAGCGGCGAGCTGCGGCACGGAAACGCCGCCCGCCATGGGGGCCTGCACGATCGGAAGGCGACAGAGATCGGTCAGAGCGGAGGACATGACGGCATGTTGTCACGTCCACCGAACAAGTCCGAATCGGCCAGGGGGTCCGGGGGCGGCAGCCCCCGGCAAGGCCCGCTGCAGCACCGGGCGCCCTGTGCGTCACCGACCGTTGAAAGCGTCCTTCAGACGGGAGAACAGTCCTTGCTGCCCCGGCTGGAACTGCCCCTGCGGCCGCTCCTCACCCCGCAGCTTGGCCAGCTCCCGGAGCAGGTGCTCCTGCTCCGGATCCAGCTTCGTCGGGGTCGTGACCTCGACATGGACGATCAGATCACCGCGTCCGCCGCCCCGCAGATGCGTGACACCACGGCCGTGCAGCGGGATCGACTGGCCGGACTGCGTGCCCGGACGGATGTCGACCTCCTCCAGGCCGTCGAGGGTCTCCAGCGGCACCTTGGTGCCGAGGGCCGCCGCGGTCATCGGGATGGTGACCGTGCAGTGCAGATCGTCGCCGCGCCGCTGGAAGACCTGGTGCGGCAGCTCGTGGATCTCGACGTAGAGGTCACCGGCGGGACCACCGCCGGGCCCGACCTCGCCCTCGCCCGCAAGCTGGATGCGGGTGCCGTTGTCGACACCGGCCGGGATCTTGACCGTGAGGGTGCGGCGCGACCGCACCCGGCCGTCGCCCGCGCACTCCGGGCAGGGGGACGGGACCACGGTGCCGAAGCCCTGGCACTGCGGGCAGGGGCGCGAGGTCATGACCTGGCCCAGGAAGGACCGCGTGACCTGCGACACCTCACCGCGCCCACGGCACATGTCACATGTCTGGGCGGAGGTGCCCGGCGCGGCCCCCTCGCCGTTGCAGGTGGTGCAGACGATCGCCGTGTCGACCTGGATGTCCTTCGTCGTGCCGAAGGCCGCCTCGTCGAGTTCGATCTCCAGCCGGATCATCGCGTCCTGGCCGCGCCGCGTGCGTGAGCGCGGGCCCCGCTGGGACGCCGTACCGAAGAACGCGTCCATGATGTCCGAGAAGTTCCCGAAGCCGCCGGCGCCGAAGCCGCCCGCGCCCGCGCCGCCCGCCTGGGAGAGCGGGTCGCCGCCGAGGTCGTAGACCTGCTTCTTCTGCGGGTCCGACAGCACCTCGTAGGCGGCGTTGATCTCCTTGAACCGCTCCTGGGTCTTCGGATCAGGGTTGACGTCCGGGTGCAGCTCGCGGGCGAGCCGCCGGAAGGCCTTCTTGATCTCTTCCTGCGACGCGTCGCGGCGCACGCCGAGAACGGCGTAGTAGTCCGTGGCCACCTACGACTCCGCCAGGATCTGTCCGACGTACCGTGCCACTGCGCGTACCGCTCCCATCGTTCCCGGGTAATCCATGCGGGTCGGTCCGACCACGCCGAGCTTGGCGACAGTTTCGCCGCCCGAACCGTAGCCGACCGAGACCACGGACGTGGAGTTGAGTCCCTCATAGGCGTTCTCGTGCCCGATCCGCACGGTCACGCCCGAATCTCCCGCCTCGCCAAGCAACTTGAGAAGCACGACCTGCTCCTCCAGCGCCTCGAGGACGGGCCGGATCGTGAGGGGAAAGTCATGTCCGAAGCGCGTCAGATTGGCGGTGCCGCCGATCATCAGCCGCTCCTCGTTCTCCTCGACGAGTGTCTCCAGGAGGGTGGAGAGCACCGTCGCGACGGTACCTCGGTCCTCGACGTCGAAGCCCTCCGGGAGGTCCTCCACCAGCCTGGGGACGTCCGTGAACCGGCGGCCGGCGACTCTGCTGTTCAGCCGCGCCCGCAGATCCGCGAGCGAGGCCTCGCCGAAGGGCGCCGGGCAGTCGACCATCCGCTGCTCGACCCGGCCCGTGTCCGTGATCAGCACGAGCATCACGCGCGCGGGGGCGAGCGAGAGGAGCTCCACGTGCCGCACGGTCGAGCGGGTCAGCGACGGGTACTGCACGACGGCTACCTGCCGGGTGAGCTGGGCGAGCAGCCGTACGGTCCGGGCCACGACGTCGTCGAGGTCGACGGCGCCGTCGAGGAAGTTCTGGATGGCGCGCCGCTCGGGCGCGGTCATCGGCTTGACGCCCGCGAGCTTGTCGACGAACAGCCGGTAGCCCTTGTCGGTGGGGATGCGCCCGGCGCTGGTGTGCGGCTGGGCGATGTACCCCTCGTCCTCCAGGGCGGCCATGTCGTTGCGGACGGTGGCCGGGGAGACGCCGAGGCTGTGCCGCTCGGTGAGCGCCTTGGAGCCCACCGGCTCCTCGGTGCCGACGTAGTCCTGGACGATGGCGCGCAGCACCTGAAGCCTGCGTTCACTCAGCATCGCGCACACCTCCAGAAGTCGTCCCCTTGGCGCCTTGCCTGGCACTCTGTCCGTCCGAGTGCCAGAGTTCCCCGGCCCAGTGTACGGCCGGGGGGTACGCACCGGGCAAGGCCCGTCCTGCGAGGTCGTGCCCGGACCGGCGGTCAACGCTAGCGTCGCCGTATGACGGTGACTTGGGAAGAGCTGGGGTGGGAGCGGATCGCGGCCGGGGTCGGACGGTGCCGGCTGCCGGGCTGGGACTGCACGGCGGGACTGGTCGTCGGCGGGGGCTCGGCACTGATGATCGACGCCGGGTCGAGCCTCGCGGAGGGCGCGCGGCTGCGGGCGCAGGCCGAGGAGCTCGCCGACCACCGTGTGACCCATCTCGCGCTCACGCACCCCCACTTCGACCACGTCCTCGGCGCGACGGCGTTCGCGGGCACGGAAGTGTTCGGCGCGGTGGGCATCGACATGGTGTTCGCCCACGGTGGCCGCGAGGAGCTGCGCACGGACGCGGTGCGCAACGGGCTGGACGCCGCGGTGGCGGCCGAGGCGATCGACGCGCTGACTCCGCCCCGGCATCACGTCAGCGGCGAGTGGACCCTCGACCTGGGCGGGGGGCGGCAGGTCCTGCTGGCCAACGTGGGCCCCGGCCACACGGCCCACGATCTGGTGGTCCTGGTCCCCGGCTCCCCGGAGGTCGTCTTCTGCGGCGACCTGGTCGAGGAGTCGGGCGAACCGCAGGCGGGCCCCGACGCCGTGCCGTCCCACTGGCCGGCCGCTCTCGACCGTCTGCTGGACCTGGGCGGCGAGGACGCGCTGTACGTGCCCGGTCACGGAGCGGTGGTGGACGCGGCGTTCGTACGGGCGCAGCGCGACGAGCTGGCGGCGCGCTTCGGCGTGTCGCGGTGATCCGTACGACGTGACGGCGGGGGTTCTCCTATCGTCATCCGAATGCGCCCGTACTCGCCGGACCTGACCCCGCCGTGGAAGAAGCCCGAGCCCGTGCCGGAGGTACCGGCGCAGCCGGGTCTGGTGGTGGAGGAGCCGGGGACGGGGTTCTGCGGTGCGGTGATCCGCTGCGAGGCGGGCACGGTGACTCTGGAGGACCGCTTCGGCAAGCACAGGGTGTTCCCGCTGGAGCCACGCGGGTTCCTCCTGGAGGGCCGTGTGGTGACGTTGGTCCGGCCGTCCGCGGCTCCGGTACGTCCCACCCGTACGGCATCCGGTTCGGTCGCCGTCCCCGGCGCACGCGCACGCGTGGCCCGCGCCGGGCGCATCTACGTCGAGGGCCGGCACGACGCCGAACTGGTCGAGAAGGTGTGGGGCGACGACCTGCGCATCGAGGGCGTGGTCGTGGAGTACCTGGAGGGCGTGGACGACCTCCCGTCGATCGTGGCGGACTTCGCACCGGGGCCGGACGCGCGGCTGGGTGTCCTGGTGGACCACCTCGTCCCGGGCACGAAGGAGTGGCGGATCGCGGAGTCGGTGACGAGCGAACACGCCCTGGTCGTCGGGCACCCGTACATCGACATCTGGGAGGCGGTGAAGCCGGTCTCGCTGGGCATCGAGGCGTGGCCCAGGGTCCCGCACGGTCAGGATTGGAAGACGGGGGTGTGCCGGGCGCTGGGCTGGCCGGGGAACACGGGGGCGGCATGGCAGGGGATTCTGGGGCGGGTGCGGTCCTACAAGGACTTGCAGCCGGAGTTGCTGGGGAGGGTGGAGGAGCTGATCGACTTCGTTACGGGTAGCGGTGAGGCCTGACGTCGGGAAGCGTGCCGAAGTCGCTCGTGTCCAGCTCGACCCCCAGCATCTCAAGCGACACCGGGTCACCGAACTTGGTGATCTGCTGCGTCAGGTAGTCGGCGTCCTCGCCCTCGCCTTCGGGCCTGGTCAACAGGACGCACTGCGCCATGATCGGGTCGAGAATGAGATACACGGGAATCCTGCCCGCCGCGTAGATCGACCTCTTGACCACGTAGTCCTGGTAAGCGCTGGACTTGGAGACACCTTCGACAACCATGGTGACCAGCTGGGACGGCAGCAGACGGCCCGAGTCAGGCAGCAGGTCTCGCGCTACGACCACCAGGTCCGGCACCGGTTCACTCGCCTCATTCAGGATGTCGACGTCCTGAGTTTGAAGGCGAGACCAGCGCGATCGCGGGATCTGGTCCTGTACATCGGCGACGATCATGTTGTGCACGATGTCAGGGCTGGCCGTCATCACGATTACCCCACGGAGCAGCTCGGCCTTGACGCCCTCGGGGACCTCAAGGTCCTCGAAGATCTTCACGATGCCGGTGGTCATCGGTCGGTCGTCCACAGCGGTCATCTCCGCAGCCCTCCGGTTTCCGCCACCGTGCAATTACGGCGGCAGCCTACGAACCAGGTTAGGGAGCGAACCGGCGTTCCGCACCGATTCACCCGCCGGAGTGATCAGTCCACAAGATCCCTGACCACCGCATCCGCCAGCAACCGCCCCCGCAGCGTCAGCACCGCACGCCCCGCCTCGTACGGCCCTTCCTGAAGCAGCCCATCCCCGAGCGCCCGGCGCGAAGCCGCCAGCCCCTCCTCCCGCAGCAGCGACAGCGGCGCCCCCTCCCGCAGCCGCAGCTCCAGCAGGATCCGCTCCACCCTCCGGTCCTCCTCCGTCAGGAGCTCCCGGCCCGCGCCCGGCGTCCGCCCCGCCGCCAGTGCCGCCGCATAGGCCCCCGGGTGCTTCACGTTCCACCACCGCACCCCGCCCACGTGCGAGTGCGCCCCCGGCCCCGCGCCCCACCAGTCCGCGCCCCGCCAGTACAGCTCGTTGTGCAGGCAGCGGCCGGCCTCGGAGGTCGCCCAGTTCGAGACCTCGTACCAGTCGTAGCCCGCCGCCGACAGCGTCTCGTCGGCGATCAGGTAGCGGTCCGCGTGGACGTCGTCGTCCGTCATCGGGACCTCGCCGCGGCGGATCCGGCGGGCGAGCCGGGTGCCCTCCTCGACGATCAGCGCGTACGCCGAGACATGGTCGGGTCCGGCTCCGATCGCCGCCTCCAGCGACGCCCGCCAATCGTCGTCCGATTCCCCCGGGGTGCCATAGATCAGATCCAGGTTCACATGCTCGAAGCCCGCCGCCCGGGCCTCCGCCACGCAGGCCTCGGGGCGGCCCGGTGTGTGGGTGCGGTCGAGCACGCGCAGCACATGCTGCTTCGCGCTCTGCATACCGAAGGAGATGCGGTTGAAGCCGCCCTGCCGGAGCGTGGCCAGGTAGGCCGGGTCCACCGACTCCGGGTTCGCCTCCGTCGTCACCTCCGCGTCCGCCGCCAGCCCGAACTCGTCCCGGATCGCCCCCAGCATCCGTACGAGATCACCGGCGCCCAGCAGCGTCGGCGTACCGCCGCCCACGAAGACCGTGCGGACCTCGCGGGGGTCGTCGCCGAGCACCTTGCGGGCCAGCCGGATCTCGTCGATCAGCGTGTCCGCGTAGTTGTCGCGGGAGGCGAGGACGCCGCCCGTGCCGCGCAGCTCGGTCGCCGTGTACGTGTTGAAGTCGCAGTAGCCGCAGCGGGTCGCGCAGTAGGGGACGTGGAGATAGAACCCGAGGGGGCGCTCGGCCGCCCCGGCGAGCGCGTGCGCGGGGAGCGCGCCGTCGTCGGGGACGGGCTCGCCGTCGGGGAGTGCGGAAGGCATGCCATCCATTGTCCAGCACCCGCGGGAAGCCCCCGAAAACCCGGCGCCGGCCCCGGCTCCTGAACTGCGCCTACTCGGCCTGGAGCACGATCAGCGCCAGATCGTCCTCCGGCGGCCGCCCGCCGAACTCGTGCACCAGTCTCCGGATACGTTCCGCTATCAGCTGGGCGCTCAGCCCCGCGCATCCGGCGAGCGCCTGCGCGAGGCCGTCCTCGTCGTCGAACTGGCGTGAGCCGGAGCGCCGCTCCGTCACCCCGTCGGTCACGCACAGAAGACTGTCGCCCGGCCGCAGCTCGAAGGTCTCGCTGGTGTACGTCTCGTCCTCGACGACTCCGAGCAGGGTCTGCGGACGCGCGACCGTACAGACCTCGCCGCCCGCGCCGAGCACCAGCGGCAGCGGGTGTCCGGCGGAGGCGATGGTGCAGCGCACGCCGCCGTCGAACGGGGCCAGCTCGCCGTAGAGGAGGGAGAGGAAGCGGTTCTGCGGACCGTCGCCGGGCCCGACCGGCCGCCCGCCCGCGGCCACCAGCGCGCGGGCTGCGGCGTCCGCGGCTTCCGTCGCGTCGTCGAGGAGCAGCTGGTTGAGGCGGTCGAGGACGTCGGCGACGCGATAGTCCTCCCGGGCGAGCAGCCGCAGCCAGGGCCGGGCGAGGCCGATGACGACCGCGGCCTCGGGGCCCTTGCCCTGGACGTCGCCGAGCGCGAAGCACCAGCGGCCGTCGCCGCCCGGGAACAGGTCGTAGAAATCGCCGCTGGGCCCGCCCTTGTCGCAGGGCTCGTAGACCAGAGCGCTGCGCACGCCCGGTATCTCGGCGACCGCCCCGGGCAGCAGCCCGCGCTGGAGTACGGCGCTGATGGTGGCCTGCCGGGCGTACTGGCGGGCCGCGCCGATGGCCAGCGCCACCCGGCGTCCGAGGTCCTCGACGAGCCCGGTGATCTCGTCGGGAAACCGCAGTTGCCCGGCCCGTCCGATGACGAGGGTGCCCAGCGGGCGGCCGCCGGCGACGAGCCGGTAGGCGAGGGCGGAGCCCTCCGTGCCGAGCGGGCCGAGGGCCTCGCGGGGCCAGGGGAAGGGGACCGGCCCGGAGCGCAGTCCGTCGGGCGGGCACGGCGGGTCCTTCTCCAGGACCCGGCGCAGCTCCTCGATGCGGTTCTCGCTGCAGTGCCAGACCCGGGCGAGCCGGGGCCCGGGGGCGAACCCGCCGCCGTCGCCCCAGCCTCCGCCGTTGTCGGCCTCGCCGGAGCGGGGCGAGCCCCAACGCCCCATGACCTCGTCCTCCAGCCACACCGCGCACCAGTCGGCGAGGCGCGGCACGATCAGCTGTCCGGCGAGCGCTGCGACCAGGTTCTCGTCGAGCTGCCCGGCGAGCAGGTCGGAGGCTTCGGCGAGGAAGGACAGGGCGCCGCGGTCGAGCCACTCCCGGTCCCGTTCGGCCCGGCGCGGCTCGGGGGCGAGGACTCCGGCGACGTGCAGCCCGCGCTCCAGCGCGCGCTCCCCGGTGTACGCCGCGATAGCGTCGCCCGCCGCCGTGCCCCGGGCGGGCAGCCGCGCCCACACGGTCTTGGAGCCCGTGCGGTAGGTGATGCCCCAGGACTCGGCGAGCGCGGCGACGAGCCGCAGTCCGCGCCCGTACTCCGGTGTCTCGTAGGGCGCTTCGGCCTCGGCGCCGCGCGGTGCGCGGGAGGGGTGGTGGTCGCCGACCTCGATGACGAGGGCGCCGGTCCGCGCCTCCAGCCGGCAGAAGAGGTCGACCTCGGTGCCCGCGTGCACGACGGCGTTGGTGACGAGCTCGCTGACGGCCACCACGGCGTCGTCGGTGAGGCGGTCGGTGAGGTGTTCGGTGCCGGGCAGATGGCGTTCGGCCCACTGGGCGAGCGCGGCGCGCACGAGGGCGCGGGCGGACCCGGGCGCGAGCGGGCTGCCGGGGAGGGTGGAATGGATTTCGGCCGGTGGGGGCGTGGTGGTGGGCGCGGGCACATCGGCGGGCGCGGGCGGGGCGTCGTACGGGGACGGGTCGTCGTACGGGGACGGACCGTCGTGGGCGGGCGCTCCCTCGCATGCAGGCGCGTCGTACGGGGGAGCCTCGTCGTACGCGGACACCTCGTCGCGCCCCAACGCCTCGCCATAACCCGACGCATCGCCATAAGCGGGCACGTCACAGGCACGCGCGTCGTCGCGCTCAGGCACATCAGAGGCACGGGAAACGATCTCCCGTTGCACCGGAATGGCCCCCATGGACAGCTCCCCGAGCGGTTCGGACGAATACGCCTCAGTCGATGCCCACAGAGTGACAGACTGGGCACGCCCATAAGCGCCGAGTTACCGAAGTGGGCCGCCATGAGTGAGAACAGTGCTACGCATGTGGTCGAAGACGAACAGAAAGACGGTCAGATTCGAGCATCCGATCTGCGCCCCCTGCTCGCCGCCATGACCGCCGCCCGCGACGGCGACTTCACGAAGGTGCCGGAAACGAGCCACGGGCTCGTGGCCGAGCTCGCCGCGATCTTCAACCAGATCATGGACCGGAGCGTGCACTTCAACTCGGAGGTGCAGCGCGTCAAACGGGAGCTGGTGCGGCACGGCCGGCTCGACGAACGGCTCTCGGCGAGCCCGGGGCAGGGCGGCTGGACCTCCCGGGTCAACGACGTGAACCAGTTGCTCGACGCGCTGGTGGCGCCGGCGGCGAACGCGACGCGGGTGCTCGACGCGGTGGCCGGCGGCGATCTGACCCAGCGGGTCGATCTGCATGACGGCAGCCGGCAGTTACGCGGCGATCTGCGGCGCCTGGGCCGGGCCGTGAACAAGATGGTGGACCAGCTGTCGCTGTTCACGGGCGAGGTGACCCGGGTCGCGCGCGAGGTCGGCACGGAGGGGCGGCTCGGCGGACGCGCCAAGGTGCAGGGTCTGTCGGGCAGTTGGCGGGACGTGACCGAGGCGGTCAACACGATGGCGTCCCGGCTCACGGCCCAGGTGCGGGACATCGCCCTGGTGACCACGGCGGTGGCCCGCGGCGACCTGACCCGCACGGTCACCGTCGAGGCGACCGGTGAGCTGCTCGAACTGAAGCTGACCGTGAACACGATGGTCGACCAGCTCTCGGCCTTCGCCGACGAGGTCACCCGCGTGGCCCGCGAGGTCGGCACCGAGGGCCAGTTGGGCGGCCGTGCGCAGGTGCGGGGCGTCAGCGGGGTCTGGAAGGACCTGACCGACAACGTCAATTTCATGGCCTCGAACCTGACCTCGCAGGTCCGCAATATCGCCCAGGTCACCACGGCCGTGGCCAACGGCGACCTGAGCCAGAAGATCACCGTCGACGCGCAGGGCGAGATCCTGGAGCTGAAGTCGACCATCAACACGATGGTGGACCAGCTCTCCGCCTTCGCCGACGAGGTCACCCGCGTCGCCCGCGAGGTCGGCACCGAGGGCAACCTCGGCGGGCGCGCCCAGGTGCGCGGGGTCAGCGGGGTCTGGAAGGACCTCACGGACAACGTCAACTTCATGGCCGACAACCTGACTTCCCAGGTGCGGAACATCGCCCTGGTGTCCACCGCCGTCGCCCAGGGCGACCTCGGCAAGAAGATCACGGTGGAGGCCAAGGGCGAGATCCTGGAGCTGAAGTCCACGATCAACACGATGGTGGACCAGCTCTCCGCCTTCGCCGACGAGGTCACCCGCGTGGCCCGCGAGGTCGGCACCGAGGGCAACCTCGGCGGTCAGGCGCAGGTGCGGGGCGTCTCGGGCGTCTGGAAGGACCTCACCGACAACGTCAACTTCATGGCGCTCAACCTGACCTCCCAGGTGCGGAACATCGCCCAGGTCACCACCGCCGTGGCCAACGGCGACCTGTCGAAGAAGATCACCGTCGACGCCCGCGGCGAGATCCTCGAACTGAAGGACACCGTCAACACGATGGTGGAGCAGCTGCGCGCCTTCGCCGACGAGGTGACGCGCGTGGCCCGCGAGGTCGGCACCGACGGCCGGCTCGGCGGCCGTGCCCAGGTGCTGGGCGTCTCCGGCGTCTGGCGGGACCTGACGGACAACGTCAACTACATGGCGGACAACCTCACTTCACAGGTCCGCAACATCGCCCAGGTGGCGACGGCCGTGGCGCAGGGCGACCTGTCGAAGAAGATCGACGTGGACGCGCGCGGCGAGATCCTGGAGCTGAAGACCACCATCAACACGATGGTCGACACGCTGTCCTCCTTCTCCTCCGAGGTCACCCGCGTGGCCCGCGAGGTGGGCAGCGAAGGCCAACTGGGCGGCCAGGCACGGGTGGAGGGCGTGTACGGCACCTGGAAGCGCCTGACGACGAACGTGAACGAGCTCGCCCTGAACCTGACCACCCAGGTCCGCGCGATCGCCGAGGTGGCCTCCGCGGTGGCCCAGGGCGACATGTCCCGCTCGATCACCGTGGAGACGCAGGGCGAGGTCGCCGAGCTGAAGGACAACATCAACCTGATGGTGGCCAACCTCCGCGAGACCACCCGCGCGAAGGACTGGCTGGAGTCCAACCTGGCCCGTCTCGCGGCCCTGATGCAGGGTCACCGCGATCTGATGGAGGTCGCCGACCTGATCCTGCGCGAGCTGACCCCGCTGGTGAACGCCCAGTACGGCGCGTTCTTCCTGGCCGACCCGGACGAGGACGGCGCCGCCCTGCGCACCACTGTCCCCGCGAAGGGGCTCGCGTTCATCGCCGGGTACGGCTCGGCGCAGGGCGCGACGGTGGACACCGGGGGCATGCCGGTCCACGGGCTGGTGCGCCAGGCCGCGCGGGAGAAGAAGCGGATCCTGGTGGAGGAGGCACCGCCGGACTACATCAAGATCAACAGCGGGCTCGGTGAGGCCGCCCCGAGCAGCGTCGTCATCATCCCGATCCTCTTCGAGGACAAGCTCCTCGGTGTGATCGAGCTGGCCTCCTTCTCCCGCTTCTCGGACGTCCACCTGGCGTTCTTCGACCAGTTCGTGAACACGATCGGCGTCGCGATCAACACCATCATCGCCAACTCCCGTACGGAGTCCCTGCTGGGAGAGTCCCAGCGCCTGGCGATGCAGCTCCAGGAGCGTTCCGACGAACTCCAGAAGCAGCAGGCGGAGTTGCAGCACTCGAACGCCGAACTGGAGGAGAAGGCGGCCCTGCTGGCCACCAGCTCCCAGTACAAGTCGGAGTTCCTGGCGAACATGTCGCACGAGCTGCGCACTCCGCTGAACTCCCTGCTCATCCTGGCGCGGCTGCTCTCGGACAATCCGGACGGCCATCTCTCCGACCAGGAGGTGCAGTTCGCGACGACGATCCACCGCTCGGGCTCGGACCTGCTCCAGCTGATCAACGACATCCTGGACCTGTCGAAGATCGAGGCCGGCCGGATGGACGTACGCCCCAAGCGGCTCCCCCTCATCAAGCTGCTCGACTATGTCCACGCCACGTTCCGCCCGCTCACCCTCGACCGGGGGCTCGCCTTCGAGGTGTCGGTCGGCGAGGACGTACCGCGCGAGATGTACTCGGACGAGCAGCGCCTCCAGCAGATCCTGCGCAATCTGCTCTCCAACGCAATCAAGTTCACCGCGACGGGCCGGGTCGAGTTGCGGGTCACCCGGGCCAAGGACCCCGAGCACCGCTATGTCCGCGACAGCGACGAGGTGATCGCGTTCGCGGTCTCCGACACCGGCATCGGCATCGCCGCGGAAAAACTCCCGGTGATCTTCGAGGCGTTCCAGCAGGCCGACGGCACCACGAACCGCAAGTACGGCGGGACGGGCCTCGGTCTGTCCATCAGCCGGGAGATCGCCGGGCTGCTGGGCGGCCGCATCATCGCCGAGAGCGAGCCCGGCAGGGGGTCCACCTTCACGCTGTACGTCCCTGTCGTCAGCCCCGGCCACGCGGCGACCGGCCCGGTCCCCGAGGACCGCCCGCTGCCGGTGCCGGACGAACTGTCCGCCGGCCCCTTCCCGACCCCGCACGACACGGACGACTCCTGGCCCGCGCCCACCAAGCTGGAGGCGTGGAAGTCGGGACGCGCGGGGCAGGTCCTGCCCGGCCGGCGGGTGCTGATCGTCGACGACGACATCCGCAACGTCTTCGCACTCACCCATGTCCTGGGCCGCGTCGGCATGCCCGTCCTCTACGCGGAGAACGGCCGCGAGGGCATCGAGACCCTGGAGCGCAACCCGGACGTCGAACTCGTCCTGATGGACATCATGATGCCGGAGATGGACGGCTACGAGACCATCTCCGCGATCCGCCGCACGCCGCGCTGGACGGGCCTGCCCATCGTCGCGCTGACGGCCAAGGCGATGCCCGGGGACCGCGAGAAATCCATCGCGCGGGGCGCCAACGACTACGTGCCCAAGCCGGTGGACGTGGACCAGCTGCTCACCGTCGTCTGTGCCCTCCTCGACCCGGAGGCGAAGGAGGGCACGGAGGGTACGGAGGCGAACCCCAACGGGGAAACGGGACCGGGCACCTCCAAGGAGGCGGCGGTCCCGCCGACGACTGAATGAGGCACAGCCACCATGAGCGCTGAGGCAACGACCGACGAGCGCGCCAGCATCCTCCTGGTCGACGACATGGAGGACAACCTGATCGCGCTGGAGGCCGTCCTGGGGTCCCTCAACGAGCCGCTCGTACGCGCACGTTCGGGCGAGGAGGCGATGAAGGCACTGCTGCGGCAGCAGTTCGCCCTCGTGCTGCTCGACGTCCGTATGCCGGGCATGGACGGCTTCGAGACCGCCGCCAACATCAAGCGGCTCGACCAGACCAAGGACGTCCCGATCATCTTCCTGACCGGCGCGGAGGACGACTCCGGCTACGCCTTCCGCGGCTACGCCACCGGCGCAGCCGACTACCTGACCAAGCCCTTCGACCCCTGGGTCCTGCGGGCCAAGGTCAGCGTGTTCCTGGACCTGCACCGCAAGAACCAGCAACTGGAACGCCTGCTGGCCCAGCAACAGGCGGACGAGGGCGAGGTGAGCATGCGGCTGGCCAAGCTGGAGGAACAACTGACCGGAGAGAACCCCCCGGACCTGCCGACACTGCGCGCCCAGGTCCGGGAACTACGCCAACTGGTCAGCGGGCGACGCGACAACTGACCTGAGGGGGCTGCATCGATGTGCGGCTCCGCCGCGTGGGCGCGACCAGCGACCACAGAGCCGCAGCCGCCGAACAGCCCCCCGCCACCCCCTACGCCTCGCGCGTCCCGGCGTACATCTCGTCGATCAGGTGCTTGTACTCCCGCTCGACCACCGGCCGCTTCAGCTTCAGACTCGGCGTGATCTCCCCGTGCTCCACGTCGAGATCACGCGGGAGCAGCCGGAACTTCTTGATCGTCTGCCACTTCTGCAACCCCTCGTTGAGCTGCGAGACATACCCCTCGACCATCGTGACGGTCGCCGGCGCGGCCACGACCTCCGCGTACGGCTTGCCGCCCAGCCCGTTCTCCTTCGCCCACTCGAGGAGCGCCAGCTCGTCGAGCGCGATGAGGGCCGTGCAGAAGTTCCGGTCGGCCCCGTGCACCAGGATGTTGGAGACGTACGGGCACACCGCCTTGAACTGTCCCTCGACCTCGGCGGGCGCGATGTACTTGCCTCCGGACGTCTTGATGAGGTCCTTCTTGCGGTCGGTGATCCGCAGGTAGCCGTCGGGCGAGAGCTCGCCGATGTCACCGGTGTGGAGCCAGCCGTCCGCCTCCAGGACCTCGGCGGTCTTCTCGGGCAGCCCGTGGTAGCCCTCCATGATGCCGGGGCCGCGCAGCAGGATCTCGCCGTCGTCCGCGATGCGCACCTCCGTGCCGGGCAGCGGCTTGCCGACCGTGCCGGTCCGGTACGCCTCGCCGGGGTTCACGAACGAAGCGGCGGACGACTCGGTGAGTCCGTACCCCTCCAGGATGTGGATCCCCGCGCCCGAGAAGAAGTACCCGATCTCCGGCGCGAGCGCCGCACTGCCCGACACACACGCGCGCAGATTGCCGCCGAAGGCCTCGCGGATCTTGGCGTAGACGAGCGCGTCGGCGACCTTGTGCTTGGCTCCGAGGCCGAAGGGAACGGACGCCGTGCCCGTGCGCCGGAAGTTGTCCTGCGCGGTCTTGGCGTACTCGCGGGCGACTCCGGCGGCCCACTGGAAGATCTTGTACTTGGCCCCGCCGCCGGCCCGGGCCTTCGCGGCGACCCCGTTGTAGACCTTCTCGAAGATGCGCGGGACGGCCGCCATGTACGTCGGCTGCACGATCGGCAGATTCTCGATGATCTTGTCGACGCGACCGTCGACGGCTGTGACATGCCCCACCTCGATCTGCCCCGAGGTGAGCACCTTGCCGAAGACGTGCGCGAGCGGCAGCCACAGGTACTGCACGTCCTCGCTGCCGACCAGGCCGGTCGAGGCGATCGCCTTCGCCATGTACGACCAGTTGTCGTGCGGCAGGCGCACACCCTTGGGGCGGCCGGTGGTGCCGGAGGTGTAGATGAGGGTGGCGAGCTGGTCCTTGGTGATCGCACCGACCCGCTCCTTGATCAGGTCCGGGTTCTTCTCCAGGTACGCGGCACCCCGCTGCTCCAGCTCGGTGAGCGTGAGCACCCAGTCGCCGGTCTCGGCACCGGCCGGATCGATGACCACCACATGGGTGAGACCGGGCAGCTCGGCGCGCCTCTCCCGGGCCTTGGCGAGCTGGGCCGCGTCCTCGGCGATCAGCACCCGGCTGTCGGAGTCGGCGAGGATGTAGGCGGATTCCTCGGCGTTGGTCTGCGGATAGACCGTGGTCGTCGCCGCTCCGGCACACATGATGCCGAGGTCGGCGAGGATCCACTCGATCCGGGTCGAGGAGGCGAGGGCCACCCGCTGCTCGGGCTGCACACCCAGCTCGATGAGCCCGGCCGCGATCGCGAAGACCCGGTCGGCGGCCTGGGCCCAGCTCAGCGACTTCCAGTCGTCCGCTCCCTGACCCGAGGCGGGAGGCACGGGATGCCGGTATGCCTCGGCGTCCGGTGTGGCGGCGACGCGCTCCAGGAAGAGGGCCGCCACGGACGGCGGACGGTTCTCGATCAAGGTCTGTGTGTCGCTCACGACATCCTCCGGGGCCCGCGACGGTGCGGCTGGCTCAAGTGCGGCTGTTGTTTAACTCGCGAGTAACTATCGAGCAGGGATCAGATTAGAGCGCGACCGGCCACTGCGTAAGAGGCGGTGGACTGTCACTTTCTACAGAGGAAATGCGCGGGGCCCGTCGCACGCAAGCGCAACGGGCCCCAGAAACCGGGATGGCGCGGGTTATTTCTTCCCCTTGGCCGATCCCCCGCTGTCATCACTGCTCAGCACGGCGATGAAGGCCTCCTGCGGAACCTCCACAGAGCCCACCATCTTCATCCGCTTCTTGCCCTCCTTCTGCTTCTCCAGCAGCTTCCGCTTACGGGAGATGTCACCGCCGTAGCACTTGGCGAGGACGTCCTTGCGGATGGCGCGGATGGTCTCGCGGGCGATGACCCGGGAGCCGATGGCGGCCTGGATGGGCACCTCGAAGGCCTGCCGCGGGATGAGCTCGCGCAGCTTGGCGACGAGCCGCACACCGTACGCGTACGCCGCGTCCTTGTGCGTGATCGCCGAGAACGCGTCCACCTTGTCGCCGTGCAGCAGGATGTCCACCTTGACGAGGCTGGAGGTCTGCTCGCCGGTGGGCTCGTAGTCGAGGGAGGCGTAGCCACGGGTCTTGGACTTCAGCTGGTCGAAGAAGTCGAAGACGATCTCGGCGAGCGGCAGGGTGTAGCGGATCTCCACCCGGTCCTCGGACAGGTAGTCCATGCCGAGCAGGACACCGCGCCGGGTCTGGCACAGCTCCATGATCGAGCCGATGAACTCGCTGGGCGCCAGGATGGTGGCGCGCACGACCGGCTCGTACACCTCGCCGATCTTCCCCTCGGGGAACTCGCTCGGGTTGGTGACGGTGTGCTCGCCGCCGTCCTCCATGACCACGCGGTAGACCACGTTCGGCGCGGTGGCGATGAGGTCGAGCCCGAACTCGCGCTCCAGCCGCTCACGGATCACATCGAGGTGGAGCAGGCCGAGGAAGCCGACGCGGAAACCGAAGCCGAGGGCGGCGGAGGTCTCCGGCTCGTAGACCAGCGCGGCGTCGTTGAGCTGGAGCTTGTCGAGGGCGTCGCGCAGCTCGGGGTAGTCGGATCCGTCCAGCGGGTAGAGCCCGGAGAAGACCATGGGCTTGGGGTCCTTGTAGCCGCCGAGCGCCTCGGTGGCCCCCTTGGTCTGCTGGGTGATGGTGTCGCCGACCTTGGACTGACGGACGTCCTTCACGCCGGTGATGAGGTAGCCCACCTCGCCGACGCCGAGCCCGTCGGCACCGAGCATCTCGGGCGAGTTGGTCCCGATCTCCAGCAGCTCGTGCGTCGCCCCGGTGGACATCATCCGGATCCGCTCACGCTTGCTGAGCTGCCCGTCCACGACACGGACGTACGTCACGACGCCGCGGTAGGAGTCATAGACGGAGTCGAAGATCATCGCGCGGGCGGGCGCGTCCTTGACACCGACCGGCGCCGGGATCTCCCGGACGACCTTGTCGAGCAGCGCGTCGACGCCGACCCCGGTCTTCGCGGAGACCCGCAGCACGTCGTCGGGGTCGCACCCGACGAGGTTCGCGAGCTCCTCGGCGAACTTCTCGGGCTGCGCGGCCGGAAGGTCGATCTTGTTCAGTACGGGGATGATCGTGAGGTCGTTCTCCATCGCCAGGTAGAGGTTGGCGAGGGTCTGGGCCTCGATGCCCTGGGCGGCGTCGACGAGGAGGATGGTCCCCTCGCAGGCGGCGAGCGACCGCGAGACCTCGTAGGTGAAGTCGACGTGCCCCGGGGTGTCGATCATGTTGAGGATGTGCGTGTTGCCCGGATCCTGGGTCGGGGCCCAGGGCAGCCGCACGGCCTGGGACTTGATCGTGATACCGCGCTCACGCTCGATGTCCATACGGTCGAGGTACTGAGCACGCATCTGCCGCTGCTCGACCACACCGGTCAGCTGGAGCATCCGGTCGGCGAGCGTGGACTTGCCGTGGTCGATGTGCGCGATGATGCAGAAATTGCGGATCAGAGCCGGGTCGGTACGGCTCGGCTCGGGCACATTGTTAGGGGTCGCGGGCACGCAGGGTCCTGTCTCTTGAGGCGCCTTATGCCTCGGGTCGGATCGATACGTAGGTTCCATGGTCCCACGCGTGGAGGGCGGGGACCGATGTGCCCCGATACAAGCCGGATGCCGGCCCGGTGCCGGCCCGGTGCCGGCCCGGTGACCGCGGCCGGTTTGGGCCGTCCGAAGCGCCGCTGGTACGCTGGGTGGCTGTGTCTCATGCCCTCTCAGCGCGAGGCACACCCCAAGAAAATCACCGGTACGGGACCCGTGCGGCCCCGTGCCAGAACCTGTAGAGGCTCATTCGTGGCGAACATCAAGTCCCAGATCAAGCGGATCAAGACCAACGAGAAGGCCCGGCTGCGCAACAAGGCCGTCAAGTCCTCTCTGAAGACCGCGATCCGCAAGGCCCGTGAGGCCGCTGCCGCGGGTGACGTCGAGAAGGCCACCGAGTACCAGCGCGCTGCCGCGCGTCAGCTCGACAAGGCCGTCTCGAAGGGCGTCATCCACAAGAACCAGGCCGCCAACAAGAAGTCGGCGCTGGCCTCCAAGGTCGCGTCCCTCAAGGGCTGACACTCACACCTTGATCTGACCGCCGGAGGGAATCGAGCGGGCCCTCTCTCATCCGCTCCCGTCCGGCACCCCGGATCCGCGCGCGGCCTGCGTTCGCCACGCGGGCGCGGATCCAGCACCTTGAAACGAAGGCCCCGGCGCCTGCCCTTCCCCAGGGCGGTCACCGGGGCCTTCGGTGTGCTCAGTGGGACGCGGGGATCACGACCAGAACTCGTTGCTCGTGTCGATGTCCGCGACGCACTCGTCGAGGTCGGACACCTTGTCCCCTACGATCCGGAAGACGATGCCGCCCATCTCGTCGATGTGCCTGCCCTTGCGGTCGGCCGTGAAGTGGTGCACGGAGACCGCGTGTCCCCGGCCGTCGACGAAGATGTTGCGCAGGTCGGCCTGCATCGTGCCGCCCGTCTCCTCGAAGAGCTTTCCGTACATCTCGATGATCGCGTTCTGTCCCTTGAAGTCGCCCGCCAGCGGGTGACTGCCGGGGACGTGGTGCGCGGCGTCCGACGTCATCAAGCCCCGCAGGGCGTCCATGTCACCCCGTGAGAAGGCTTCGTAGCCCTTGCGGACGACCGCTGCGTGCGGGTGTTCAGCCATTCCGACCGCCACCTCTCCTTGCCTCGGCGATGTGCGGCTGCTACCCACGATTGTCCTCTCCGGCGCCGCGACGGCGACTGGATCACCGGCCGGGTATGCGTCACCGCCCCCGGGAACGAGCCGCCCGGGCGACAGCGACGACCGCCTTCTCCAGCGCGTACTCGGGATCGTCGCCGCCGCCCTTGACTCCCGCGTCCGCCTCGGCCACCGCCCGCAGCGCGACGGCGACCCCGTCCGGCGTCCACCCCCGCATCTGCTGGCGCACCCGGTCGATCTTCCAGGGCGGCATGCCCAGCTCCCGCGCGAGATCCGCGGGCCGCCCGCCGCGCGCGGAGGACAGCTTCCCGATCGCCCGTACTCCCTGGGCCAGGGCGCTCGTGATCAATACCGGCGCCACGCCCGTCGCAAGCGACCAGCGCAGCGCCTCCAGTGCCTCGGCCGCCCGCCCCTCGACCGCCCGGTCGGCGACCGTGAAGCTGGAGGCCTCCGCCCGCCCCGTGTAGTACCGCCCGACGACCGCCTCGTCGATCGTCCCCTCGACATCCGCGACCAGCTGGGACACTGCCGACGCGAGCTCGCGCAGATCACTGCCGATCGCGTCCACGAGCGCCTGGCACGCCTCGGGCGTCGCCGACCGCCCGAGCCCGCGGAACTCTCCCCGGACGAAGGCCAGCCGGTCCGCCGGCTTCGTCATCTTCGGGCACGCCACCTCCCGCGCCCCCGCCTTGCGCGCGGCATCGAGCAGGCCCTTGGCCTTCGCCCCGCCCGCGTGCAGCAGCACGAGCGTGATCTCCTCGGCGGGCGCCCCGAGATACGCCTTCACGTCCTTGATCGTGTCGGCCGAAAGATCCTGGGCGTTGCGTACGACCACGACCTTGCGCTCCGCGAAGAGCGACGGACTCGTCAGCTCGGCCAGCGTGCCGGGCTGCAGCTGGTCCGGGGTCAGATCACGTACGTCCGTGTCGGCGTCGGCGGCCCTGGCGGCGGCCACCACCTCCCGCACGGCACGGTCGAGCAGGAGGTCCTCCTGGCCCACGGCAAGGGTCACCGGGGCGAGAGGGTCGTCATTCGCAGTCTTCCTGGCCATCGCGACAAGCATGGCACGCACCACTGACACTGCGGTCCGGCCGGCCCGACAACGCGGTCCGACCACCGCGCCTTCCGAGCCCCGGACCGACCGCCGCGCCTTCCGAGCCCCGCCACCGACCGGCGCGCCTTGCGAGCCCGCGCCCGGTCGGCGGGGCTACGGCTCCTCGCGCCAGCCGTCCCACTCCCCCACGAACTCATCGAGCGCCCGGGGATCGAGCCGCTGCCGCTCGTCGCGCAGGACGAGGAGCCACTGCGCGTCCTCGGCATCGTCCTCGCCGGCCAGCGCATCCCGTACCAGCTGCGGCTCCTCGTCCAGCCCGAACCGCTCCCCGAGCGCCTGCGCCGCCTCCTCGGCGGCATCGCGATCGGGCAGCACCAACACATGTCTCACATCACTCACGCGAGCCATTGTCCGGCACCGGCGCAGGACACCCCGCGCGAGGCGCGCGTCAGCCTTCCTGATCGGCCGGCCGCAGCGTCGGCACACGATCGAGTCCGATGCCGAACCGGTCCCGGTACACCGCGAGCACCTCCTCGTCCGTGTCCAGTTCACGCACCTCACGCGTCCCGTCGGCGGCCGTCACCGTGAACCTGCGGCCGCTGAGCGTGATCCTCCCTCCGTCCTCCGTGACCCGTGAACAGACCAGCGACCGCGTGAAGTGCGACACCGGAGAGGTGCTGTGCCACCAGGCCCCGGCGACGAAGTCGCCGAGCACCCGGGGCCGCACATCCAGGCGGTACTGAGCCTTGCCGTTCATCACGACGTCCCGATCCGCCGCCTCCACCGCCGCGCCCCGCACCCCGGCGTCGTCCGGCTCCGCCTCGGCGATCCGGAACACACCACCGGGATCCGCCTGTTCACCCCTCTCCTCGAACGCCAGCGGATAGTGGCTGTGCGCCCCGAACCCGACATCGGCCAACCAGTCGCCCCCGTCCTCCGTCCGCACCCGCAGCGCGAGATGGTCGTACGGAATCCCGAGCCGCCCCTCGTCCCCGTACACCCGGGCCGCGAGCAGCGTGACATCGAAGCCGAGCGCGGCCAGCAACGCCCCGAATGCGCCGTTGAGTTCGTAGCAGAACCCGCCCCTTCGCGCGCCCACCACCTTGTCCAGCAGCTGCTTCTCCTCCAGCACGATCCGTTCGCCGAGGTGGATCGACAGGTTCTCGAAGGGCACGGTCCGCAGATGGCGCAGCTGCAGCTCGCGCAGTGCACCGGCGGTGGGCCGCGCCGGGCGCTCGGCACCCAGACGGTTGAGGTAGGCATCGACCTGTGCGGAATTCATGACCTCAGTCTCCCGCCACCCGCACCTCCCCGCCGCCCGTACCGGCCACCGCGAGCGCCCCGTCCCGGTCGGTCCGCAGGACCATCGCGCCCCCGGACCGCAGCGCCTCGACCGTGCCGGGAGCGGGGTGCCCGTACGGGTTGTCCGAGCCGCAGGAGATCAGCGCCAGCCGTGGGGCCACCCGGCGTATGAGGTCCGGGTCCTGGTAGGCCGAACCGTGGTGGGCCACCTTCAGCACGTCCATGTCGTCCAGCCGCGCACCCGCCGGTGTCCTCAACAGGGCCTGCTGGGCCGGGGGTTCGAGATCCCCGAGCAGCAGGAGCCGCAGCCCGGACGACCGGGCGAGCAGCGCCACACTGGCGTCGTTGGGACCTTCCGGTTCCGGCACCGCACGCGGCGGTGGCCACAGCACCTCCCAGGACAGGGACCCGGCGCGCCGGCGCTCACCTGCCATGGCGCGGGTCACGGGAATCCCCCGCGCCGCCGCCGCTCTGCGGACGAACTCCGCCTGGTCCGCGGGCTCCTCGAAGCCCGTCGTCTCGATCGCGCCCACCGAGCGGCCGCGCAGCACTCCCGGCAGACCCGCCACGTGGTCGGCGTGGAAGTGGGTGAGCACGACCAGCGGAATTCTGGTGATGCCGAGGGTGCGCAGGCACCGGTCCACCAGCTTCGGGTCGGGTCCGGCGTCCACGATCACCCCGGCCCCCTCGCCCGCCGCAAGAACGGTCGCGTCGCCCTGCCCCACGTCGCACATCGCATACCGCCAGTCCGGCGGCGGCCAGCCCGTGATCACCCTGGTCAGCGGCGGCGGCTGCACCACCACCAGCACCAGCAGCACTCCGCAGGCCCCGCACAGCCAGGGGTGCCCGAGCAGCCGACGCCCGACGAGCACGACCACCGCCGTGACGAGGGCGAGCAGCAGCGCTCCGGTCCAGCTGCCCGGCCAGTCCACTCCTCCGCCCGGCAGCGCCGCCCCGGTGCGCGCGATCCCGGCGATCCACTCGGCGGGCCAACCGGCGCACCAGGCCAGCGCCTTGGCCACCGGCATCAGCACCGGCGCCGTTGCCAGCGCCGCGAAGCCCAGCACCGTGGCCGGCGCCACCGCGAACTCCGCCAGCAGATTGCACGGCACCGCCACCAGGCTCACCCGCGCCGAGAGCACGGCCACCACCGGCGCGCACAGCGCCTGCGCCGCGGCGGCGGCACCCAGCGCCTCTGCCAACCGTGGTGGCACCCGGCGCCGCCGCAGCGCGGCACTCCAGCGTGGCGCGAGCGTCAACAGGGCACCGGTGGCCAGGACGGAGAGCACGAAGCCATAACTGCGGGCCAGCCAGGGGTCGTACAGCACCAGCAGCAGCACGGCCGTCGCCAGCGCCGGGATCAGTGATCTCCGACGTCCGGTCGCGAGGGCGAGCAGGGCCACGGTTCCGCAGGCCGCGGCCCGCAGCACACTGGGGTCCGGCCGGCACACGACGACGAAGCCGAGCGTGAGGACCCCGGCCAGCAGCGCGGTCGTCCTGAGGGGAAGACCGAGGCGCGGTGCCAGGCCCCGGCGCTCGACGAGCTGGGCCAGGCCGGGCGGCCCGAGGAGCAGGGCGAGCAGGATGGTGAGGTTGCTTCCGGACACGGCCAGTATGTGCGCAAGGTCCGTCTCCTTGAACGCCTCGTCCAGCTCCCGGGTGATCCGTGAGGTGTCCCCGACGACGAGCCCCGGCAGCAGCGCCCGGGCGTCCTCGGGCAGCCCGTCGGTAGCCTGCCGCAGCCCCGCGCGCAGCCGCCCCGCGAGCCGCTGTGGCGCCGACGGCTCTCTCACCACGTCCGGAACCGCCCGGTCCCTCACCCGCAGGACAGCCACGATCCGGTCGCCGCCCACCGTCGGTGGCGCCAGCCGCCCGGTCACGCTCAGCCGCGTGGACGGCAGCAGCCCGAGCCAGGGGGAACGGGCCGGGCCCTCGGCCCTGGTCCGTGCACCCGCGTCGACGATCACGAGCACGGGCGTGCGCGTCGCCGCCTCCGTCCCGTTCCCCTCTTCGACGCGTCGTACATCGGCGTTGATCAGTACAGCGGTCGGGGCCATGTGGTTCCCGCTGATCCGGGGTCTGGTCAGCCGGGGATCGGAGCTGACCTCGACCTCTGCGGTCACGGTGGCGTACTGGCGTGCCAGCGCCGGCACGGGTCCGCGCCGCAGATCGGCGCCGTGCAGACCGGCGGAGACGGCCGCCGCGGCAGCGCACAGCAGCAGGGCGGCGACGGGGGCGCGGGGCCAGCCCCCGATTGTCCTGCCGCCGGTCGCCGTGCCGACGGCCGCCCCGTCGGCGGTCGCTCTGCGGCGCCGTGTCACGAGCAGGGCTGTGGCCGCCGCGAGACACGCGAGCGTGACGCCGGTGATCCACTCCGGCGGGGCGTCCACCATCAGCACGGCCGTGGCCCAGGCGGCCAGGGCAGGCGGTACGAGTCGTAGGTCCGTCGGTCCTTCCTGTCGCGGGTGGGCGACTCCGAGCGGCTTCCCAGGGACGGCGTGCACGGCCGGGCGGGCGGGCACGGCGGCTCCGCCCCGGTCCCTGGACGCCGGTTGCGAGTCAGCGGGGCCGCGCCTCATGGCCGTACGAGATTCCGCAGGTCGGCGAAGCGCCGTTCGCCGATGCCGTTGACATCACGCAGCTCGTCCACCGAACGGAAGCCGCCGTGCTGAGTGCGGTAGTCGATGATGTGCTGGGCCAGCACGGGGCCGACGCCCGGCAGGGTGTCGAGCTGCTCCACGGTGGCCGTGTTGAGGGAGACGGGTGCCGACGGTGCCGCTCCCGCCGTGCCCCCGGTGGCCGCACCGCCCGCACCAGATCCCTGAACAGGGGCGGGACCGCCGACGACGACCTGTTCTCCGTCCACGAGGAAGCGGGCGCGGTTGAGACCGTCGGTGTTGGTGCCGGGGCGCACACCTCCGGCCGCGCGCAGCGCGTCGGCGACTCGTGAACCGGTCGGCAGGCTGTGGATCCCCGGATCCCGGACCTTGCCGCTGACGTCCACCACGATCTCGGCCCCGGGCGTGCCCACGGCATCCGGCGCACCGGCGGAGGCGGCCGGGTCGCCCTCCTTCACCACCGGCTCCCCGTCTGCACCCCCTGCGCCGCCCTCTTCGTACGGTGCCGCCGCGCGTACGACCTCAGGCGCTTTGACGGACTGGGTACGGCCCGCCCAGAAGTGCTGGACGGCGAAGACCGCGGCGACGACGAGCAGCACCGTCAGCGCGAGCACATTCCGCCGCTCCAGGCCACATCTCGCCTGCAGCCAGACCGGCATCCGCTCCCGCAGAGCCGCCCCGGCCCGCTCCCGCCGACCCGCCACCCGCGATACCTCCGGGTCCGGACCACCGGGTAACAGGACGTCGGAGTGCGCGGCAGCGCCGCCGTACAAGACATCTCGGCTCGCAGCCGCCCCGCCGTACGAGACGTCCGAGTCCGCCGCCGCACCCCCGTACGACCCACCCGCCCCCACCCCGCTCCCCGGCGGCCCCTTCCCCGACTCCCGCCATTCCCCACCGGGTTCTGAGAACAGGCACTCCGCGCGTCGGCGGAGTTCGTCCGCCGACGCGTGCCGGTGGCGGGTGCGGCTGCGGACCGGTGGGCGGCGGTGGCGGGTTCGGCCGTCGGAGGCGGGGCCGCGCCCCGGTCCGCTGCCTGCGGTCGCTGTGCGTGTGCGTGATCGAAGTGCCATGCGACGAGGATCGGGCACCTCGGCACGTTCGCGATGATCTTGGTCAAATTCCGGGGATTACCGCCCAGTTGTGGATAACTCCGCCACTCACACGAGTGAAGCCCACGCACTCACCGCGGCGACACCACAACCCCCAGCAACCCGGGCCCGGTGTGCGCCCCGATCACCGCCCCCACCTCGCTCACATGCAGGTCGGCGAGCCGGGGCACGCGTGCCCGCAGACGGTCCGCCAGGGCCGACGCCCGGTCGGGGGCGGCGAGGTGGTGGACGGCGATGTCGACGGGCGCGCCGCCCGCCCGGTCGGCCACGATCTCCTCCAGGCGCGCGATGGCCTTGGACGCCGTCCGTACCTTCTCCAGGAGTTCGATGCGCCCGCCCCGCAGTTGCAGCAACGGCTTCACGGCGAGCGCGGAGCCGAGGAGCGCCTGCGCCGCGCCGATCCGGCCGCCGCGGCGCAGATAGTCGAGGGTGTCGACGTAGAAGTAGGCGGACGTGCCCGCGGCCCGCTTCTCCGCGGCGGTGACCGCCTCGTCCACCGTGCCGCCCGCCTCTGCCGTCTCGGCCGCGGCCAGCGCGCAGAAGCCGAGCGCCATCGCGACCATCCCGGTGTCCACCACCCGCACCGGCACGGGTGCCTCGCGAGCGGCGTGGACCGCCGCGTCGTACGTACCGGAGAGCTCCGCGGACAGATGCAGGGAGACGATGCCGGTGGCGCCGGACTCGGCGACCCTGCGGTAGGTCTCCGCGAAGAGCTGGGGGCTGGGGCGGGAGGTGGTGACCGGCCGGCGCTTCTGGAGCGCCTGGGCCAGCGAACGGGTCGAGATCTCGGTACCTTCGTCGAGCGCCTGGTCGCCGAGAACGACGGTCAGAGGCACCGCCGTGATGCCGTGGCGCTCCATCGTCCTCGGCGGCAGGTAGGCCGTTGAATCGGTGACGATCGCGACATGGCGGGACATGAGCTGGAGGTTACCTGGCGTAGCGCCCGGGCGGCAGCCCGGCCCCGCTCACCTGTTGCGGCCGTGTCCGGATCAAGTCGTGCTCTCGGGGCGGGTCTTCTTCTGCCAGGGGTACTCGGGGCGGCGGTCCGGCGGGGTGATGGCGGCCCGAGTGGGCTCCTCGGCGGTGCGCGACGGGGGCGTGTCCGTCCAGGTCTGCCGGCCGGCCGCATCGTCGGCGGCCGGGGTCTCGGGCCACGGGGGCGCAGGGGAAGCCGGCTCCTCCGTCGTCCAGTGCCGCAGGGCGCCGGACTCCACGTCGATCTGCGCGCTCAGCGCGTCCAGGTCGTCGTCCGCGAAGCGGCGGGCCCGGTCGCGGGCCGCCCAGCGCAGCGAGTCGGCCGCGTGGGTGATCCGCTCGGTGCGTTCGCGCAGCGAGGGCAGCCGCTCGGTGAGCGTCGCCCGGTCCGGCTCGGACTCCAGGCGCCTGAGCTCGCCGTCCAGTTCGTGGCCGTGCGCACTGAGCCGATCGAACAGGCCGAGGGATTCCTTGAGCGATTCGTCCTCGGCCACGCCGGCGTGCAGGGCGTCCTGTGTGGCACGCATCGACGTGCGCAGCTTCAGCCGCAGCTGGGCGATCTCGCCGGCCGGGCCGGGCTGGGCGAAGGACTTGGCTCGCAGGGTGTGGTCCTCGACCGTGCGGCGGGCCTGGGTGATGGTACGGTCCACACCGCGCTTGGCGGCGCCGACCACCTTCACCGTGGCGTAGGCACCGAGGACCAGGAAGAGCACGAAGAGCAGGGCAACGACTGCGATCACTGCTTCCACGAGGCTCCTCCTCGGCCGGCTGCGACGCACTCCGCGCCGCTCTTCAACGGTAAACGCAACAGGCAGGTCCGGAGTTCCGAGAGAACCCCGAACCTGCCCGTAGGGGACTACCCCGAGCCGGGACCGCGGCAACGGCTCGCGCACCCGGCCGGTGTTCAGGCCGTGACGATGTTCACCAGCTTCGGGGCCCGCACGATGACCTTGCGGATGCCCGCGCCGTCCAGCGCGGCCACGACCTTCTCGTCGGCCAGCGCAACCTTCTCCAGCTCGTCCTCGGAGATGGACGGGGAGACCTCCAGGCGCGCCTTGACCTTGCCCTTGATCTGGACCACGCAGGTCACGGTCTCGTCCACGACGTACGCCGGGTCGGCGACCGGGAAGTCCCGGTGGACGACCGAGTCGGTGTGGCCCAGCTTGCGCCACAGTTCCTCGGCGATGTGCGGGGCCAGCGGGGCCACCAGCAGCACCAGGCGCTCGGCGACGGAGCGCGGCACCGCGCCGCCCGCCTTGGTCAGGTGGTTGTTCAGCTCGGTGACCTTGGCGATGGCGGTGTTGAACCGCATGCCCTCCAGGTCCTGGCGCACACCGTCGATGGCCTTGTGCAGGGCGCGCAGCGTGTCCTCGTCGATGCCGGTGTCCTCGACGTCGACGACGGTGACGGCACCGGTCGTCTCGTCGACGACATTGCGCCACAGCCGCTGCAGCAGCCGGAACTGGCCCACCACCGCGCGCGTGTCCCACGGCCGCGACACGTCCAGCGGGCCCATCGCCATCTCGTACAGGCGCAGTGTGTCGGCCCCGTACTCGGCGCAGATCTCGTCCGGAGTGACCGCGTTCTTCAGGGACTTGCCCATCTTGCCCAGCAGCCGGGAGACCTTCTCGCCCTGGTAGAAGTGGGCGCCGTCGCGCTCCTCCACCTCGGCGGCGGGCACCGCGATACCGCGGCTGTCGCGGTAGACGTAGGCCTGGATCATGCCCTGGTTGAACAGCTTGTGGAACGGCTCGGCCGAGGACACGTGCCCCAGGTCGTACAGGACCTTGGACCAGAAGCGCGCGTACAGCAGGTGCAGCACGGCGTGCTCGGCGCCGCCGACGTACAGGTCGACACCGCCGTGCGGCATGCCCTCGCGCGGGCCCATCCAGTACCGCTCGATCTCCGGGTCGACCAGCTTCTCGGAGTTGTGCGGGTCCAGGTAGCGCAGCTCGTACCAGCAGGAACCGGCCCAGTTGGGCATCGTGTTGGTCTCACGGCGGTACTTCTTCGGTCCGTCGCCCAGGTCCAGGGTGACGTCGACCCACTCTTCGTTGCGCGACAGCGGCGTCTCGGGCTGGGTGTCGTGGTCGTCCGGGTCGAAGGTGCGCGGCGAGTAGTCCTCGACCTCCGGCAGCTCCAGGGGCAGCATCGACTCGGGCAGGGCGTGGGCGACGCCGTCCTCGTCGTAGACGATCGGGAAGGGCTCGCCCCAGTAGCGCTGACGGCTGAACAGCCAGTCGCGCAGACGGAAGTTGACGGTGCCCTCGCCGATGCCCTTGCGCGACAGCCATTCGGTGATGCGTGCCTTGGCGTCGGCGACGCCCAGGCCGTCCAGGGAGACGTCGTCGTTGGAGGAGTTGATGATCTTGGCGTCGTACGACCCGAAGGCGTCGTCCCACGTCGACGTGTCGGTGCCCCGGCCGTCGGTCGGCTCGACGATGCAGTGGATCGGCAGTTCGAAGGCGCGCGCGAACTCGAAGTCGCGCTGGTCGCCCGCCGGGACGGCCATGATCGCGCCGGTGCCGTAGCCCATCAGGACGTAGTCGGCGATGAAGACCGGGACCTGGTCGCCGTTGACCGGGTTGGTCGCGTATGCGCCGATGAAGACGCCGGTCTTGTCCTTGGCCTCGGCCTGCCGCTCGACGTCGGACTTGGAGGCGGCCTGCGCGCGGTAGGCGGAGACGGCCTCGCCCGGGGTGGCGTGGCCGCCGGTCCACACGTCGTGGGTGCCCTCGGGCCAGGCCGCCGGGGTGAACTTCTCGACCAGCGGGTGTTCGGGCGCCAGCACCATGTAGGTCGCGCCGAACAGGGTGTCCGGGCGCGTGGTGAAGACCGTGATGCGCTCGCCGTCGATCGGGAAGTCGACGCGGGCGCCCTCGGAGCGGCCGATCCAGTTGCGCTGCTGCAGCTTGATGGCCTCGGGCCAGTCCAGCGCGTCCAGGTCGTCCAGCAGCCGGTCGGCGTAGGCGGTGATGCGCATGTTCCACTGGCGCAGCTTGGCCTTGAAGACCGGGTAGTTGCCGCGCTCGGACCGGCCGTCGGCGGTGACCTCCTCGTTGGCCAGCACGGTGCCCAGGCCGGGGCACCAGTTGACCGGCGCGTCGGAGGCGTAGGCCAGGCGGAACTCGCTCAGGACGTCGGCGCGCTCGGCGGCGGTCAGCTCGCTCCACGCGCGCGTGTCGCCCGGTACGGCGCGCTCACCGGACTCGAACTGCGCGATCAGCTGGGAGATCGGGCGGGCCTTCGCGGCCTCGTCGTCGTACCAGGAGTTGAAGATCTGCAGGAAGATCCACTGGGTCCACTTGTAGTAGTCCGGGTCGATCGTGGCGAAGGACCGGCGCTTGTCGTGGCCCAGGCCCAGCCGGCGCAGCTGGGACGTCATGTTGCCGATGGCCGCCTCGGTGGTGATCCGGGGGTGCTCGCCGGTCTGCACGGCGTGCTGCTCGGCGGGCAGGCCGAAGGCGTCGAAGCCCAGGGTGTGCAGGACGTTGTGGCCGGTCATGCGCTGGAACCGGGCGAAGACGTCGGTGGCGATGTAGCCCAGGGGGTGGCCGACGTGCAGGCCCGCACCGGAGGGGTACGGGAACATGTCCATGATGAACTTCTTGGGCTTGGCGACCAGCTCGGGGTCGCCCGCCAGGTCACCGCTCGGGTTCGGCGCCGCGTAGGTGCCGTCGGCGTCCCAGAAGTCCTGCCAGCGTGCCTCGATCTCGGCCGCCATGGCGGCCGTGTAGCGGTGCGGCGCTGCCTCCGCCGACACGGCAGCGGCGGCAGCGGGGTTCGTCTCGCTCATGATCCTCAAAGCTCCATCGATCGTCTCTGCCAGCACAAATGAAAAATCCCCTCGCACAGGAGGGGACGCCGCGCCGATTCCGAACCGTCCGATGACCGGCGGTCGGGACTGATCAGCGCGGCTCGCTAAGCAGAAGGCGTACGGCACGCATGGCGTTAGGGTACCGCAGGCCTTGAGACGACCGCGACGCGCATACGTATGCCTCCTTGGCACACGGGTGTCGCTCCCGCGGACCCCATGGGCCACTTCGACAACACCGACAAAATCTGAACCCAGGTCAAAAGGTTACTTCGCGTAACAACCACTAAGGGGACATCACCACAACCCCATCGGCTCTTGATAACGACGCAATAACTCAAACGCCGTACCCATCGGTATGGCGCCGCTTAGAGTGCGGCAGCGGGACCGCTTTCCCGAACCGCTCGGAGTTGCCCCCATGAACCCTCGTCTCAGTGACAGCTCGCTCCCCAAACCCGGCCGGTCGGCCTACGGGATGGTGACCGCTGTCGTTCTGCTGCTCATACCTGTGGTCGTGCTGCTCGGCGGCACCTGGCTCCAGGACTTCCTCAACTTCGGTGCGGGCGTTCTGTCGCTCGTCTCCCTCACCTGCTCCGTGATCTGGGGGCTGGTGGCCCAGGACCGGATGATCCTCAACATCCGCCAGCGGATCATCGCGCAGGGCATCCACCGGGTGACCGCCGTGGCCGCGATCGCGTTCCTCCTCGTACACATCACGATCAAGCTGACGCTCGAGCACACCGTCCTGGTCGCGGCGCTGATCCCCTTCAGCCTCGGTGTCGAGGGCAGCGGCGGACTCATCGGCCTGGGCTCCCTGGCCGCCATGCTCATGATCTTCGTGGGCATCACCGGCGCGCTGCGCAACCAGTTCGCCTCCCCGGCACCGGTCGCCGCGCGCTGGCGCGCGATGCACATGCTGGCCTATCCGGCCTGGTGCGCGGCCCTGATCCACGGACTGTACGCCGGCCGCCCGGCGAAGACGTTCTTCATGGTGTCGTACGAACTGTGTGTGATCGGAGTCGCCGCGGCCCTCGCTCTACGCGCGGCACCCCGCCCGTTCAAGCGCAAGGTCGCCGACCGGATCATCGCGATCCTGGGCACCGAGGAGCGCCCGGGCCGCGAGGACCTGGAGGCGAGCCGGGCCAGGGTGGCGGAGTCCGCGCTGCCGGGCTACGAGAACCAGCGCGCCGCACAGCCGCGCGCGTCGGCACCCCGCTACGAGGCGCCCGCGCAGCCCGCGGCGCCGGAGCCTGCGAACGGTTTCGCGGCCGCCTACCGGGCCGTCTCGACACCGCAGCGCCCGCAGCAGCCCTTCGGGGCGGACCAGACCGCGCGCATGGACCTGCCGCTGGACATGCAGGCCACCGAGGCGATGCCGCGGGTCGACAACGGCGCCGGCACCTCCGGCAGCTGGCCGATTCCGTCGCCGCCCCCCGTCGGCGAGGCGCCCCGGTCGTCCTACGACCCGCTCCAGGACACCGGATACGACATCCCGGCCTATGGCAATCCGGGCACGAACGGGTATGGCGGCCGTGATGTGTACGACACAGGTGAGTCGAACACCCTCTACGGCACGTACAACCAGAACGACACGTACAACAGCGGTCCCGCCACTGAACCATCGCCCGGTGCTCCGTACGACTTCGAGGCACCGGGTTCGGGCGAACCTTGGAACATGCCTTCCGGAGGCTATAGGTGAACGAGGCCCTGCCCGACGTCCCAGAAGTCCGCGTGGTCGGACTTCCCCAGCTCACGTCGGGCTTCGACCTTGTCGAAAGACTCGATCTGCCCATGCATCTGAAGGTGCACGGGCCGCTCGAACCCATGGGCGGCGAGCAGCTCGCGAAGCTCGCCGAGAACATCAATCTGAAGGGCCGCGGCGGCGCGGGCTTCCCCTTCCACAAGAAGCTGCGCTCGGTCGCCGAGTCGGCGATCAAGCGCGGTGTGCGGCCGGTCGTCGTCGTCAACGGCAGTGAGGACGAGCCGGCCTGCCGCAAGGACACGGTGATGATCAACCGTGCCCCGCACCTCATTCTGGACGGCGCGCTCCTGGTGGCGGAGGCGCTGGGTGCCCGCACGCTCGTGGTGGGGGTCACCCGTGAGTCCACGCAGCGCTCGATGGAGGCGGCGCTCGCCGAGCGCGGTCTGAGCAACAGCCGGCGGTCCGCGCTGCGCGCGAGCGTGCAGCGCAATCCGGTGCGCATGGTCACGGGCGCCGCCGCGTCGCTGATCCGCTCCATCGACGGCGGTCCTGCCATCCCGCCGGGCCGCAAGATCAGCGCCTCGCAGAGCGGCGTCGGCGGCGCGCCCACGCTGCTGTCCAACGCCGAGACGTTCGCGCAGCTGGCGATCGCCGCGCGCATCGGCCCCGAGCGCTACGGCAACACCGGCCTGTACGACGAGCCGGGCACCGTCATACTCACGGTCTCCGGGGCGGTCGCGCGCCCCATGGTGATCGAGGTGCCGACGGGTGTGCCGCTGCGCTACGTCCTCCAGCTCGCCGGCGCCCCGCCCGTTCCGCAGGGCGTGCTGACGGGCGGCTATCACGGCAAGTGGATCGACGCGGCGACCGTCAACGAGGCGATCGTCTCCCGCAACTCCCTGGATGCGGTGGGCGGTTCGCTGGGCGCGGGCGCGATCCTGCCGATCAGCCAGGAGACCTGCCCGCTGGGCGAGTCGCTGCGCGTGGCCCAGTGGCTGGCCGAGGAGAGCGCGGGCCAGTGCGGCCCCTGCTACCTCGGTCTGCCGGCCGCGGCGCGCGGCATGGAGGACATCCTCAACGGCGGCGGGCCGGCGGCTCTGGAGGCGCTCAAGCAGGTCGCCAAGAACGTGAAGCGGCGCGGCGCGTGCTCGCACCCCGACGGCTCCGCGATGTTCCTGGAGTCCACCATCAAGGCGTTCACGGACGACCTGGCCGCGCATGTCCTCGGAAACGGCTGCGGACGGCCCGTGGAGGGCGTTCTGCCGCTCTTCGAGGGCGGCCAGCTACCGACGGGCATCGCGGGCGGCGGCGAGGCCGAGGACAACGGTCCCAGCCGTCAGAAGATCTTCGTCGACTGGACGCTGTGCCGGGGTCACGGCCTGTGCGCGGACATCCTCCCCGAGGTCTTCGAGCTCGGCGCCGACGGCTTCCCCACCGTCGCCCAGGCGAAGGTACCGCGCTTCGCCGAGGCCAAGGCTCTACGCGCGGTGCGTCGCTGCCCGGCGCTCGCCCTGCGCATCGAGGAGGACACGCGCGCGCAGACGCCGTCCCGCAATCTGCCGGTGCTCTCCCAGGGCCGCGGACGCCGCGCCCTGGGACGCTGACCGCACCGACGCCGGGCCGCCCGCTCCGGGCGGCCCGGCGTTCTCGTGTCGTGGGCGAACGGCTCCGTACACACGTCGAAGGCGGGTCATCCGATCGGATGACCCGCCTTCGACTTCTGTGGAGCTAAGGAGAATTGAACTCCTGACCTCCTGCATGCCATGCAGGCGCTCTACCAACTGAGCTATAGCCCCTTGCGGCGTTCCGCCGGTGTCCCGGCGGCGACGCCAACATTACACGGTCGACGGGGTGCAGCACCAAATCGTTTCCGTTCTGCACGGATTCGGCACTTTCATCGAGTTTGTTGGATTTGTCGGATTTCAAGCGGTGACAAAGGAGTAGAACCGCTTGAGCGTGCAGTGCTCTTCGAGGAGCCGGCCGTAGATCGGCTCACCCTCCAGTTCGCGGTACGTCTCGATCGGGTCGCCTTTTATGATCAGCGCCCGCGCGCATTCCTCGCACCAGTACTGGTAGTCGGGGTTGACCGGCTCCATGTCCCGGACAATGGGCGTGCCGCTGCCGCACCAGTCGCACTTTCGCCTGTGTGCACCCATCGATCAGCTCCAGCTGTGGCCGCAGGCCGTGCACACGTAGGAGATTCCGCCGTTGTCGCCGAGCACTTGGGCGACATGCACGGAACCGCAGGAAGGGCAGCTGAGGCGGGTGACCGTGTCCCGTGTCGACGCTGCTTCGAGGAGGTGGCCGACCTCCTCGAGGATGCTCGCAGGCATCACTGCTCCCTCCCGTCGGGCCGCGCCCCCTTCCGGCCGTTTGATTCTGCCACGGCCGGACCGATACGGTCAGCGACGCCTGAGTACCAGTCCGGCCACGGCACCCCCCGCGGCGGTCCCGGCCAGCGCGAACATGCACGCCGAAAGCGCCTCCGCAGAGGTATACGCCCCGGAGGCCCCCAGTGACTCAAGCCGGTTCAGGAAGAGTGTGCCGAACACGGCGGCGCCGATCAGCTGCCCGAGCTGTGACCGTCGCGAGCAGAGCGCCGGGAGCATCTGTGCCGCCTCACCGAAGTGCCGTACGCACACGCCCCGGAGGAAGCTGCGGAATGAAAAAGCCCGCCCTCCGAAGAGGACGGGATCTTCTCAACCGATCTTTGACAACTCGGCAGAGTGTCGATCTGTGGAGCTAAGGAGAATTGAACTCCTGACCTCCTGCATGCCATGCAGGCGCTCTACCAACTGAGCTATAGCCCCTTGTGCCACGCGGTGGAGCCGCATGGTGTTTCGCCCCGCTCGGCGGGGCGAACAAGAAGAACTCTAGCCTGTGACCTGCCGGAAAGTGAAATCCGGCCCCCACGCCCTGGAACGGCGCTGAGGCCACGCCGTTCAGTCGTCGTCGCCGAGCACCGGCTCCGGGAGGGTGCCCGCGTTGTGCTCGAGGAGGCGCCAGCCCCGGGCGCCCTCGCCGAGGACGGACCAGCAGCAGTTGGAGAGGCCGCCGAGACTCTCCCAGTGGCGGGCCTCCAGGCCGAGGAGACGTCCGATGGTGGTGCGGATCGTGCCTCCGTGGCTGACCACCACGAGCGTGCCGTCCTCGGGAAGCTTCTCGGCGTGCCGGAGCACGACGGGGGCGGCGCGGTCGGCGACCTCGGTCTCCAGTTCGCCGCCGCCGCGGCGCACCGGCTCACCGCGTTTCCACGCGGCGTACTCCTCGCCGTGCCGGGAGATGATCTCCTCGTGCGTCAGCCCCTGCCAGACGCCCGCGTAGGTCTCGCGAAGGTCCTCGTCGTGGGTCACGGGCAGGCCGGTGAGCTCGGCGAGCTCGGCTGCGGTCTTCGAGGCCCGCTGCAGGTCGGAGGCGACGATCGCGTCGGGCTTGAGCGAGGCGAGCAGCCGGGCGGCGCGGCGGGCCTGGCCGACGCCCGCCTCGGTCAGCTCGACATCGGTGCTGCCCTGGAAGCGGCGCTCCACGTTCCAGGAGGTCTGGCCGTGCCGCCACAGGATGACGCGGCGGCCCCGGCCCGGCTCACTGCCGGCCTTGCCTGCCGAGGGGGCACTCATCGCACTTCCCTGAAGTCTCCGGCGTCCTCGGACTGCAGCTTGGCGTGCTCCTGGGCCTTGCCGCGGGTGGCCTTGGCGTCGGCGGGCAGTTCCAGCTCGGGGCAGTCCTTCCACAGCCGCTCCAGGGCGTAGAAGACGCGCTCCTCGCTGTGCTGGACATGGACGACGATGTCGACGTAGTCGAGCAGGACCCAGCGGGCCTCGCGGTCGCCCTCGCGGCGTACCGGCTTGGCGCCGAGGTCTTTCAGAAGCCGCTCCTCGATCTCGTCGACGATCGACTTGACCTGGCGGTCGTTGGGCGCGGAGGCGAGCAGGAAGGCGTCCGTGATCGACAGGACGTCGCTGACGTCGTAGGCGATGACGTCATGGGCGAGCTTGTCGGCGGCCGCCTGAGCGGCGGTGTTGATGAGCTCGAGAGAGCGGTCGGTGGCGGTCACTACAAGGCTTTCCGTCGGCGGTCGATTCGCATCAAGGGTCTCACGGACCGCCGACGCCACCCCACGTGATTATCGGATCACATGGGGCAGCATCTGCCGGCTAGGACGCGGAGGGCTGGTAGTCCTGGCCGAGGATCACCGAGACGTTCGCGTTCGAGGACACCTTGCCCTTGGCCACGGAGCCGTCGGGCAGACCGAGGGTCTTGGCGACCTCGGAGGCGTTCTCCTTGTCGGCTGCGTCGGCGTAGAGGACCTGGGACGCGGCCTGGGCGGAGCCCGCGGTGCCGCCCTCCAGGAAGGTGAAGCCGCCGTTGAGGAGGACCACGCGGGCCTTCTCGGTGTTGTCCTTGGTGCCGCTGGCGTTCTGGACGGAGACCCGGACCGCCGAGCCCTGGTCGGGGCTCTTCGCGGTCCCGCCGAGCACGTCCTTGACGACGCTGGCGCTGGTCTGGGCGCTCAGGGTGCCGTCGGTCTGGACGGGCAGCATGGCGGTCTTGTAGTCGCCGCCCTTGGCGAGGTCGGCGAGCTCGGCGAGGAAGGTGCCGAGGTCCTTGTCGGTCAGCGACGGGTCGAGGATCTGGGCCAGCGTCTGGACCGTGGTGGTCGCGGCGTCCGCGTCGGAGGACATCTTGCGCAGCACGGCCTGCATGACCTGTCCGAACCGCTCCAGCTGGGCGTTCTGGGCCTCGCCGGAGGCGCGGTAGGTGGCGTAGGCGACGGCCGTCTTGCCGCTGAGGGTCTGGCCCTCGCCCTTGTTCACCAGGGGCGAGGTGCCCTTCTTCTTGGCGTCCGGGTCGGGCACGTCGGTGTCGGTGTCCACCTCGATGTTGCCGACGAGGTCGACGAGGTTCTGCAGGTACGGGGTGTCCAGCCGCCACGTGCCCTGAATCTCGGTGCCGAGAACGGTGTCGAGGGATTCGCGCGTGCCCGAGGAACCGTCGTCGTCGACCGACTTGGCGAGGGTGGTCGTCGAGCCGTTCTCGTCGGTCAGGGCGAGGGAGTTGGGCAGCAGGACCGTGGTGCCCTGCTTGGTGGTGGTGTTGTCGACGAGCAGCGCCGTGGAGGTGCCGCCCTTCTTGGTGTTGTGCAGATGGACGACGATCACGTCGCGCTTCTGGGCGCCCGGTGCGGTGGCGGTGTCGGTCTTCGAGCCCGACGAGGACAGGCCGGGGAGCTTCCCCGCGTACCAGAGGTAGCCGACGCCGCCGACGGCGACCAGCGCGAGGACGACGACCAGGGCGACGAAGCGGCTGCGGGCGCGGCGCTTGGCCTCCTCGCGGCGCTCGGTGCGGTTCTCCGTGAAGCTCAGCCAGTTGATGACATCTTCGTCGTCACCGTCGGGCTGATCGACGAACGCGAACTGCTCGGTGCGGTAGTCCCGTTCGGCCTCGGAGCCACGCCGGCGTCCGGCCGGGTTGCCGTACCCGCCGTCCGGTTCGCCGCCGGAATCCCTGCCGGGCCGGGTGGCGGCGTCCGGCTGCCCGGACGGGCCGGTCTGCTGCGGGATGTAGGCGGTCTGTTCGGCGACGCGGGGCTGCTGGCCGCTGGTGGCGGTCCGGCCGTAGGGGTCGTACGGCGATGTGGGCGCGCCGCTCTGGTGCGTACCCGTGGCGTAGGGGTCGTACGGGGGCGGGGGCGGGGGCACCGGCGTCTGCCGGCCCGTGGCGTACGGGTCGTAGCCGGGCGCGGGCTGCTGTCCGCCCGTCGCGTACGGGTCGTAGCCGTAGCCCTGTTGCGCATAGGGGTCGTACGAGTGCTGCGGAGAGGGCTGTTGTGGAGACTGCTGCTGTCGCGGCTGCTGCGGCGGGACCGGTCGGTACACCGGCCGGCCGTACTCGTCGTAGCCGACGAGTTCGTACTGGTCGCCCTCGTACCCCGCGTCGTATCGGTCGTTCACCGGTGCCCCTCTCGGTTCACTCGCCGCGGTACAGCTCGCGCTTGTCGATGTAGCGCACGACTCCGTCCGGCACCAGATACCAGACGGGCTCGCCCTTGGCGACTCTCGCACGGCAGTCCGTGGAGGAGATGGCGAGAGCGGGAACCTCGACCAGCGAGACGCCGCCCTCCGGGAGTCCGGGGTCGGACAGGACGTGGCCCGGCCGGGTGACCCCGATGAAGTGCGCGAGGGAGAACAGCTCGTCCGCGTCCCGCCAGGTCAGGATCTGGCCCAGGGCGTCGGCGCCGGTGATGAAGAACAGGTCGGTGTCGGGGTTGAGCGCCTTCAGATCGCGCAGGGTGTCCGTGGTGTAGGTCGGGCCGCCGCGGTCGATGTCGATACGGCTGACGGAGAACTGCGGGTTCTCGGCGGTCGCGATGACCGTCATCAGATAGCGGTCCTCGGCCGGGGAGACCTTGCGGTGGGTCTTCTGCCACGGCTGGCCGGTCGGCACGAACACCACCTCGTCCAGGTGGAACTGCGCGGCGACCTCGCTGGCGGCCACCAGGTGTCCGTGGTGGATCGGATCGAACGTTCCGCCCATGACGCCCAGGCGGCGCTTGCCCGGGTGCGACGGGCCGCTTCCCGGGCGGTCGGCCGAAGGGCTGACGGTGCCGCTCGACGGACGGTTCTCCGCACCGTGCGCCGTGTCATCCGTCCTGTCATTCGCCGGACCGGTAGGCATGTCCTGCTCTCCCATGCGTGCAGACCCTACCGGCCCGGCCTGAGAGGCTCGGCCGACAGATCTCCGGGCAGCCCGGAAAGGGGCTTTTGCCGGGATCAGCGGTCGCGGTTGAAGCGGGTGGTGACCCACAGCAGGAGCAGCAGGGCGAAGAGGGCGCCGCCGCCGGTGAGGTAGGGGCTGAGGCTCTCGTGGTTGCCGCCGTGCTCCTCGCCCTCAGCGGCGAGAGTGACCAACTGGGCAGCGGTGCTGTGGAAGCTCATCTTCGGCAGGACCTATCGAGTGTGGGTGGGATAAAGATGTCGGCCCATCGTAAGCGGGCGGCTCGGGGGCGATCACGCCGACTCCACCGTTGGGGAACCTTCCCGCGCGTTCAGTCGTCCTTCCGCTTGTAGCCCCGCAGCACGAACCAAGCGGTCAGCACACAGCCCACCACCATCACGATCAGTACGACCCGGAGCAAGTTGCCCGCTCCCTGCTGCTCGGCGGCGCTCGCGGCCTCGGTGAGCCAGGCGGACACGGGGTGGCGCTCCATGACGGGACTCCTTCGCTGTACTGCCCGTCCACGCTAACTCCGCCTAGGCTGGGCTCGGCTTCGGGGGGCGCGAAGGGTCGCACAAGGGTCCGCCAAGGGCCACACATACCCACATGGGGGAGACATGTCCGACGACGGCCACGAGCACAACGGGCACGAGCACGTACCGAGCAGGCAGCGCAGGCGTTTCCCGGGGATCTCCTCGCGTGCGTACGAGCACCCGGCCGACCGCTCCGCGCTGGTAGCGCTGCGCAAGCTGAGCGGCTTCGACACCGTCTTCAAGGCGCTCAGCGGACTGCTGCCCGAGCGGAGCCTGAGGCTGCTGTTCCTGTCCGACTCGGTGCGGGTCTCCGACCAGCAGTTCACACACCTCAACGACATGCTGCGGGACGCCTGTTACATCCTGGACCTGGAGAAGGTCCCGCCGATGTACGTCAACCAGGACCCCCAGCCGAACGCGATGTGCATAGGCCTGGACGAGCCGATCATCGTCGTCACCACCGGGCTGGTCGAGCTGCTCGACGAGGAGGAGATGCGGGCGGTCATCGGGCACGAGGTGGGCCACGCCCTGTCCGGCCACTCCGTCTACCGGACGATCCTGCTGTTCCTGACCAACCTGGCCATCCGCATCGCCTGGATCCCGCTGGGCAACCTCGCGATCATGGCGATCGTGACGGCGCTGCGTGAGTGGTTCCGCAAGTCGGAACTGTCCGCCGACCGTGCGGGCCTGCTCGTCGGGCAGGACCTGAAGGCTTCCATGCGCGGCCTGATGAAGATCGCGGGCGGCAACCATCTGCACGAGATGAACGTGGACGCGTTCCTGCAGCAGGCCGAGGAGTACGAGGCGGGGGGCGACCTGCGCGACTCCGTGCTGAAGATCCTCAATGTGCTGCCCCGGTCCCACCCGTTCACCGCCGTGCGCGCGGCCGAGCTGAAGAAGTGGGCCGAGTCGCGCGACTACCAGCGGATCATGGACGGCCACTACCCGCGGCGCAGCGAGGACAAGGACACGTCGGTCACGGACTCGTTCCGCGAGTCGGCGGCGCACTACGCCACGCATGTGAAGAGCTCCAAGGACCCGCTGATGAAGCTGGTCACCGACATCGCCGGCGGCGCGGGGGATCTGGGTGGCCGAGTACGACGCGGCTTCACGGGCTTCACGGGTCCCGCCCCGGACGACCACCCGCCGACGGACCAGCCCCCGACGGACAGGCCACCCCACGAGGACGACTGACCGCCGCCACACCACACACCGACCGGGCACGGACACCACGGCTCGCGCCGTTCCCGGGCGCGCGACCACACGGCCGGCACCGGGCGGAACCGCACGGCTCGCCCCCTGGCGACCCGTCCGGCTCACGCCCGGCCGGACCCGCAGCACAGACCCGCCAGAACCGCAGTTCGACCGGCAGAAGCTGCGACGCAGACCCACCGGGGACCCGCAGCTCGCACAAGCCGAGCCCCGGCCCACGCCACCCGGGCCATACGGACCTCACGGGCCGAACCGCACGGAAGGCACAGGCCGGACCCTGCGGCCCACGCCGCCCGGAACAGACGGATCACGCCGCACGACCCCACGGAGGGCATCTCCCGGACCTTGCGGCCAGGACCGCCGGGACCGCAGCTCACACCAGCCGAAGCCTGCGGCGCAGACCCGCCGGTACGCGCAGCTCACACCGGCCGAGCCCGCGGCCCACGCCACCCGGGCACCGTACGGACCGCGTCGGCCGGTCCCTGCGGCCCACCCGACCCGGGCACCGTACGGACGGACCGGCCGGACCCTGCGGCCGGGACCGCCGGAACCGCCGGGGCCGCAGCTCACACCCGCCGAAGCCTGCCGCCCGCGCCGCCAGGACAGGCCGGTCACACTACCCAAGCCTCCCGCCCACGCCACCCGTGGAAGGCAAGCCCTCACCAGCCCGGCGTGCGGCCCAGGCCGCCCGGTCGCCCGGTCGCCCGGATCACACCCCGCCGGACCGCATGGAAGTCATCGGCCGGGCCGCGGCCCACCTCACCGAACCCCACAGATCGCACCGACCAGCCCCGCGGCGCACTCAGGATCACACCCGCCCGAACACCACGGGCCCCACACCCGCCCAGACCCCCGCAGATCACACCCGCCGGACCGCACCGCCCCCGCGCCGCACCACCACCCTCGCGAACGCACCCACGACCCCGGCCCCCCACCCGAGGCAACCCGCACCCCCACACCCCCTCACACCCTCGGCTGTGCGCTCGTCGCCAAGGATCCGCAGAGCGCCGTGGCGCTCCCCGTCGCGTAGGGGTCCGTGCCTGCCGGGCCGCCTGCCTTTGCCGTCTGGCCGGACAGGAGTGGACGCAGGTGGTTCGTGGAGTCCTCCGTGCAGGACAGGGGACCGGCCTGGACGTAGGAGACGACCAGCTGGGCCGTGTGCAGGCGCAGGTCGTCGCGGTCGAAGTGGAAGTGGAGCTCGCGCCGAACGGTGAACAGCGACACCTCGGCCTTGTCGTCGGCGCCCGCCGGACGCAGCGCGTAGACGAACGTGTGGTCCGCGGTGACCTCGAGCGTGGACGAGTCGGTCTCGGCGGCCTGGAGGGTGCCCTGGACGCGGATCTTGGCGCCGGCCAGCTCCGCGGCGGCCGGGTCGAAGCGGACCAGCCAGCCGGTGGGCGCATGCCGGCCGTCCGCGGTCGGGTGGGCGAAACTCTCGTCGAACTGGTCGAGTTGGTCGGTGTCGAGGAGGACGCGCACGGGGCGGACCTCCCGGCCGGTGAGGACCTCGGGATACAACGCGGATCGGACGATGTAGTCCTTGGCGGTGGTCAGGGCGCTGACGACCTGGCTGTCCGAGAAGTGGGCGGTGCGCCGGGAGGCGGGCAGGGGAACGCCCTCCGCGCCGACGCGGAACTGTGCGGCGGGACTGTGCGCGTACAGGTACTCGGGGTCGGTGTGGCCGGGGACCTCGCCCGCGGGGGCGAGCGGGATGACGGTCATCCGCAGGGGTTCGACGGGCTGCCGGGCGGCGGGGGTCTGGTAGGGGTGCCGTACGCCCATGTAGATCGCGGTGCCGAAGGCGACGGCGATCAGCAGGACCAGGATCAGCGCCTGCCGGGACACGCCCCGGCGCAGCGGCGGGCGGCGGCGCACGGCGGGCGCGTGGTCGGCCATGCGTTCCTGCGCGGAGGACTCCTGGAGGCGGGCAGCTCGGACGAACGACTCGTCGAAGACGACGGATCGGTACTCGTCCTCCGCACCTCCGGGGCCGCCCTCGGGTGTCCCCTCAGGTGGGTCTCCAGGCCCTCCCATATCTTCAGAGTAGGTCTCCCGGCGCTCAGGTAAACGCCCGGCTGCGCGACAAGTTCTGACAGGTTCTCACCAGGACGGCCGGGGAGCGGAGGGGTACCGTTCAGGGGGTGCGAGGATCCGCCGATACGGCTGGCCGAGAGTAGTCGGCGGATGCGGAGGGTGGCGCCGTGCTGCCCTGTTCCAGGCCCGTCGAGGCGGGCGGCGGGACCTGGTCCCGGCTGCCGCCCGAGGACGCGCCCCGGTAGACCGCGGCGAAGGCCAGCGCGACCATGCCGACGCCCATCACGAGGGCCAGCACCCAGGCGACGGGGCGGTGCCAGCGGACCTGTCTGCCGTAGGTCCCCGGGGCCCCGTAGCGGCGTTCCCAGGCGTCGGGGTCGGCGTCGTCCAGGTCGTCGAGTTCCGGATCATGGCCGAATCCGAAGCGCCCGTCGGGGCCGAAGCCGTCCTCGTAGCGCTCGCCTCTGCCGTGCGCCCGGCGTGCCTCTGCCTCGGAGGCCTCCGCTCTCGCCTGCGCGGCGGCCAGGAGGCGTTCGACGGCGGTCGGCTCGTGCACCACGGCCGCTCGTACGAAGGCCTCGTCGAAGACCACGGAGGCGAACTCTTCGTCCGACACCCCGCGGTCGTGGTCGTCGTCGGGCTCCCAGCCGTCAGGGAACGGCGTGCCCCCCACGTCCTCCGGCACGGATCCAGAGTAGACCTGGGGGGTCAATTTGGGCAGGCGGTATGGCAATTCATCCAGCCGCCAGGGCGGCTTTCCCGTGGCACGCGCGCGTTTCCCGCCGCCCGCGCACGGACGGGGCGCATGCCCCACGCATATGCGCCCCGGGTAATCCCAAGGTCGGACCGCCCGGACCACCCACCGAGGGCCCGGGATCGGCTCAGCGGCACGGCTCAGCGGCGGATGTGCCCGTCCCCGGTGACGATGTACTTCGTGCTGGTCAGCTCCGGCAGCCCCATCGGCCCCCGGGCGTGCAGCTTCTGCGTGGAGATGCCGATCTCCGCGCCGAAGCCGAACTGGCCGCCGTCGGTGAACCGGGTGGAGGCGTTGACCGCGACCGTCGTGGAGTCGACCAGCTGCGTGAAGCGGCGGGCGGCCTGCTGGGAGGTCGTCACGATGGCCTCGGTGTGGCCGGAGGTCCACAGCCGGATGTGCTCGACGGCCTTGTCGAGGGAGTCGACGACGGCCGCGGCGATGTCGTAGGAGAGGTACTCGGTCTCCCAGTCCTCCGGGGTCGCCTCGACGACGGTGGCCTTGGAGTCCTTGGCGTAGGCCAGCACCCGCTCGTCGGCGTGCACGGTCACGCCCGCCGCCGCGAGGGCGTCCAGGGCGCGCGGCAGGAACCCGGGGGCGATGTCCTGATGGACGAGGAGCGTCTCGGCGGCGTTGCAGACACTGACGCGCTGCGCCTTGGAGTTGATCAGGATGTCGATCGCCATGTCGAGGTCCGCCTGGGCGTCGACGTAGACATGGCAGTTGCCGGTGCCGGTCTCGATGACGGGGACGGTGGACTCCGAGACGACGGTCTGGATCAGGGAGGCGCCGCCGCGCGGGATGAGCACATCGACCAGACCGCGGGCGCGCATCAGCTCGCGCACGCTGTCGCGGCTCTCGCCCGGCACCAGCTGCACGGCGTCGGCGGGCAGCCCCGCCCCGCCCACGGCGTCGCGGATCACCCGGACGAGGGCGGTGTTCGACTCGTACGCCGAGGCCGAGCCGCGCAGCAGCACCGCGTTGCCGGACTTCAGGCACAGGGCGGCGGCGTCGACGGTGACGTTCGGGCGGGCCTCGTAGATGATCCCGACGACGCCCAGCGGGACGCGGACCTGGCGCAGGTCGATGCCGTTGGGGAGGGTCGAGCCGCGGACGACCTCGCCGACCGGGTCGGGCAGCGCGACGACGTCCCGCACATCGGAGGCGATGGCGCGCACCCGCTCGGGCGTGAGCGTGAGCCGGTCGACGATGGCCTCGCTGGTGCCGGCCTCGCGGGCCTTGGCGATGTCCTTGGCGTTGGCCTCGACGATCTCGCTCGTACGGACCTCCAGCGCGTCCGCGACGGCGAGCAGCGCGTCGTCCTTCTCGGACCGCGGCAGCGGCGCGAGGTCGGCGGCGGCCGCCTTGGCCCGGTAGGCGGCCTGGATGACCGGGGACATGGAGTCGTACGGAGAGAGCGTGGTCATGAGGGAAGGGTAGTCCGCCGGGCGGGCTGCGTTCACCGGTCGTCCCAGTGCGCGAGACGGGTTCAAAAGGGATGAACTCCGACAGGGGTCGCCGGCAGCGGCCCGTAGCCCTCGGCGATTCGCTGGTGGTAGGTCGGCCGGTCGATGACCTCCAGGCCGACGATCTCCCACGGCGGCAGCCCCGCGGTCTGGCGGTGCTCGCCCCACAGGCGCAGGGCGACGGCGGCCGCGTCGTGCAGGTCGCGAGCCTCCTCCCAGTAGCGGATCTCCGCGTGGTCGCCCGCGTATCTGCTGGTCAGGAGGAAGGGGTGGTCGTGCGCGAGCTGTTCGAGGGCGCGCCGCACCTCCTTGAGCGGGGCCTCGTCGCCGGAGACGCTCAGGGTGACGTGCCACAGGCGCGGCGCCTCCTCGGGCCGTTCGCCCTCGTAGCGGTCACCGGCCGAGACGCTCGTCAGCGCACGTTCCTCGCCGGCCGCGCGGGAGGGGGCGACTCCGGCTCCACTGACGCCGCCGCGGGCCGCCGCCCCAGGGCGCACTCGTCTCACGACGACCTCCTTCACGCAACGGTCGAGCAGGACCGTGCACGCCTGCTCGTACGGGATGTGTCCCTGAGACAAAGTTGAGCAGGCCGCACGGGCCCGCGGGGCGGTTTTGCGGAACGTCCACCTGAGGGCGACGCGCTCGCCGGGGCGTTCACCCCGTTTTCGGGCGGCTCGTGCGGCCGCCCGCCAACGGGTTCCGGGGCCGGTCAGGGATGCAGGAGAACCAGATCGTCGCGGTGGACGACCTCACGCTCGTAGTTCGGGCCGAGATCGCGGGCCAGTTCCCGGGTCGAGCGGCCGATCAGCAGGGGAATCTCCTTGGCGTCGAAGTTGACGAGTCCGCGGGCCACCGCGCGGCCCCGGCCGTCGCGCAGTTCGACGGGGTCGCCGGCGCTGAACTCGCCCTCGACGGCGGCGATCCCGGCCGGCAGCAGCGACGTGCGGCGCTCGACGACCGCGCGCACCGCCCCGTCGTCCAGCGTCAGGGAGCCCTGCGGGGTGGAGGCGTGCTGAAGCCACAGCAGCCGGTCGGCGGAACGCTTTCCGGTGGCGTGGAAGTAGGTGCCGGTGTCACCGCCCGAGACCGCGTCGGCCGCGTGCACCGCGCTGGTCAGCACCACGGGGATGCCCGCGGCGGCCGCGATCCGGGCGGCCTCGACCTTGGTGACCATGCCGCCGGTGCCGACGCCGGCCTTACCGGTGCTGCCGATCTCGACGTGGGCGAGGTCGGCGGGTCCCCGTACCTCCGCTATCCGCGAGGTGCCCGGCTTGCCGGGGTCGCCGTCGTACACGCCGTCCACGTCGGACAGCAGGAGCAGCAGGTCGGCGCGGACGAGGTGGGCGACGAGGGCGGCGAGCCGGTCGTTGTCGCCGAAGCGGATCTCGTCCGTGGCGACGGTGTCGTTCTCGTTGACGACCGGGAGGGCGCCCATCGCGAGGAGCTTGTCGAGGGTGCGGGAGGCGTTGCGGTGGTGGGAGCGGCGGCTCATGTCGTCGGAGGTGAGCAGGACTTGGCCGACGCGGACGCCGTAGCGGGCGAAGGAGGCGGTGTAGCGGGCCACCAGGAGGCCCTGGCCGACGCTGGCCGCGGCCTGCTGGCGCGCGAGGTCCTTGGGGCGGCGGCGCAGGCCCAGCGGGGCGAGGCCCGCGGCGATCGCGCCGGAGGAGACCAGCACGATCTCCTTCTCTCCCCCGCTGCGGCTCTTGGCGAGTACGTCGACGAGCGCGTCGACGCGGTCGGCGTCCAGCCCGCCCGATGCGGTGGTCAGCGACGAGGAACCCACCTTGACCACGATCCTGCGGGCCTCGATCACTGCCTGCCTTGCCGCTGCCACCTTGGTCGTTGTCCCCTCGCGTAGGTCTCGGCCGCTCACTCGGCAATCTACGCGAACGGGGGCGGGCCCCGCGCATCGGTCCAGGCATCGGACACACCATGCGTAACCGCGTGCTCACGCGCCGCACAGGGCAAAAAGGTTGTACTGGTTGCTTATAGAAATCAAAGAGCACTTAAACTTAGTTTGAAGTTTGTGTCACCTATAGTTCGCGATGTGAAGCGCATACTTCTGAGATCGGGGAAGAGCCCCTACGACGTCATCCCCGTGGAGGAAGCCCTCCACCGCGACGTCATCGCCACCAACTCCGGCAACCTGATCTTCAGCGACGCCGCGCACAAGATTCTCGAGACCCCGGACACGGAAGTCGTCTCGAACCGCATGCGGATCGACCCGGCCCAGGCGGGGCGGATCAACGAGGAGTACGACGCGTTCGTCGTGCCGCTCGCCAACGCCTTCCGGCTGTCGTTCGAGCCCGCGCTGCAGAAGCTGACGCGGCTCATCACCAAGCTGAAGATCCCGGTCGTCGTGGTCGGAGTCGGCGCGCAGTCCTCGCTGGACTACGACCCGGACAAGCTGAGGTCCATGGAGACCTCCGTCCGCGCGTTCGTCTCGGCGGTGCTCGACCGCAGCGCCACGATCGGCGTGCGCGGCGAGTTCACGGAGAAGTACCTCAAGGACATGGGCTTCCGGGACGTCGAGGTCATCGGCTGCCCGTCGATGTTCATGCACGGCAAGGAACTCGGCGTGCACAAGCGGGTGCCGGGGCTGACCACCGACTCACGGATCGCGATCAACGGCTCGCACAGCGCGGTCCGGGGCCAGGGCATGGACCAGGTCATCCGCCGCACCCACGAGCGCTACCCGAACCTGTGCTACATAGGCCAGAACCTCAGCGACGCACGTCAGCTGCACTGGCGGGACCTGTCGCACCCCAACGGCCGGATCACGGCGATGCCGACGCACCCGGACCACCCGATGTACGCGGAGGACAAGGTCCGCCTCTACATCGACCCCATCACATGGATCAACGATCTGCGCGAGGTCGACTTCTCCTTCGGCTCCCGCATCCACGGCAACATCGCCGCGCTGCTGGCGGGCACGCCCGCGACCGTGCTGACGGCCGACTCGCGGACGCTGGAGCTGTGCCGTTACTTCGACATCCCGCACCAGCGGATCGACCGGATCGCCGAGGACCTGGACCCGGCGCGGCTGTACGAACAGGCCGACTTCACCAAGCTGGTCGGCGGTCACCAGGAGCGTTTCGAGCGCTTCACGGCGTTCCTGGACAAGAACGGCCTGAAGAACACCTTTACCCACGGTGACGGCGGCGTGGCCTTCGAGCAGCGCATGCGGAAGCTGACGTTCCCGCCGGGCATCCGCCCCTGGAACGACACCGATCTCATCTCGCTCACCACGCGGTTCGGCTTCCTGCAGAGCCGTATCGTCCAGCTGTCCAAGGACAACGCGCAGCTCAAGCGGGAAGTGGCGAAGGTCAAGGCCGGTGCCGACAAGCCCACCCCGGTGGCCAAGGCGACCGCGGACGGGTCCTCGACCTCCGTCATCCGCCGCGCACGGCGTGCCGTCGGGCGGCCGCTGCGCCGGACACGGCAGACCGACGGCCAGTAGCACCCCGTAACACCCGCGCTCACTCGAAGGCTTTCGGACACGCGCGTGTCGTCCAGTGGTCGGCACGCGTTAACCGGATCGTCCGTCTTACGGCGACCTTGGAGTGACCGCAGTGCATGTACCTCTCCCCCACCGGTGGTCCACGGCGAGGCTTTCGGACCGTCCGGCCGCTGCGCCGGAGCCCCTGCCGACGCCGAGCGCCATACGGCTTGTGGACCGGCAGACCGTGGCGAGGGCGATCGTCGCGGTCGTCCTGACGGCCGCCTTCGCCGCCCAGACCGTGGCCGCCCTGCGCCCGCACGTTCCGCTGCTGATCATCTCCACCGCCGCCTCGCTGGCGGTCGAGGGTTTCCTGTCCCGGTGGCAGCGGGACATGGTGACGGTGCTGGCCAAACTGCACGCGGACCTGACCGTGCGGCACGTACTGCGGGACCTGCTGCTCGTCGTGGGCCTGCTGCGGCTGGGCGGGCAGGACCGCGAGACGCAGTACGCGCCGCTGGTCGCCGGTCTGCTCGTCTTCTACGCGCTGCACTGTGCGATCCAGGCGGTCTCCGTCCTGGTCCGCCGCACCCGCACGCTTCCGGTGGTCACCCGCAACATCGACGCCTCCGCGCTGCGTCTGTCCCCGGCCCCGCCCGTCCTGCTGCGCCGCCCCGGTCACCGGCTGCTGGTCTTCGGTCTGCCCTCGACGGCCGGACTGCTGGCCACGGCGGCGAGCGGTGCCACCGAGTACGCGGCCCTCGGCATCGCCCTGTCCCTCGGTCTCGCCCTGATGGGCCTGTGCGACCTGCTGCCGCGCCTGCTGCCGAGCCGCCGTCCGGCGGGCGAGCAGGAGGTACTGGACTGGTTCGACGCCTGGCTCGCCGAGTACCGGCCGACGGTCGGCCTGTACTTCTCGGGCGGGGTGTCCTCGGCGTACCAGGCGAACATGTGGCTGGAGCCGCTGGCCGGGCTCGACGGGCGGCCGCTGATCGTGCTGCGCGAGCGGTTCATGGTGCACAAGCTCGCTCCGACGGACATCCCGGTCGTCTGCCTGCCGAGGGTGGCCGATCTGATGCGGCTGGAGCACTCCACGCTCCAGGTCCTCATCCACCCGTCGAACTCCGGCAAGACCTCCCAGGTGCTGCGCATCCCGACGATCAAGCACACGTTCGTCAACCACGGCGAGAGCGACAAGCTGTCCTCGTGCAACCCGTACGCGAAGGCGTACGACGAGGTGTGGGTGGCCGGTCCCGCGGCCCGCGAGCGGTATGCGCTGGCCGAGGTCGGTGTCGAGGACAAGGACGTGGTGGAGACGGGTCGCCCGCAACTGGACGCGGTACGGCCCTACGCGGGCCCGCCCACCGGTCCGTACACCACGGTCCTGTACGCGCCGACCTGGGAGGGCTGGGACGGCAACCCGGGCAACACATCGGTGATCGAGGCCGGCGAGAACCTCGTGCGGGCGCTGCTCGCGGACCCGGCCGTGCGGCTGCTGTACAAGCCGCATCCGCTGACGGGTTCGGTGGACGCCCGGGCCGGGGCGGCCGATCTGCGCATCCGGGAGGTGATCCGGGCGGCGAACCGGGAGCGGGCGGGACAGCGTCCGGCCCGCGGCGGTGAACTCGCCCTGCGGACGGCCGAGCTGGACCGGCTCACCGCGGACAGTTGCCGCCCCGGCGCCGACCATGTCGAGCGGATGATGCTGCAGACCGCCCCACGGCCGGGCCGCGCCGAGGAGGTGGCGCGGGCCACGGCGGCCTGGGAGGAGGCCTTCTGGGCCTCGCTGCCGGAGGGCGAGCACCAGATCGTGACGGCGGAACGGCCCGTGCTGTACTCCTGCTTCAACAGGGCCGATCTGCTGGTCAGCGATGTGTCCAGCGTGATCGGCGACTTCCTGGCGAGCGGCAAGCCGTATGCGGTGGCGAACACCAGCGGGCTGGCGGAGGACGCGTTCCGTACGGCGTTCCCGACGGCGAGCGCGGCGACGGTGCTGACGCCGGACGCGGCGGGGGTGCCGCGGCTGCTGGACGCGGTACGCCACCCGGAGCGGGACGAACTGAGGGCGGCCCGGGCGGAGCTGAAACTACGTCTGCTGGGCCCGGCCGATCCGCCGTCCCAGATGCGCTTCAACAAGGCCGTACAGGACCTGTGTTCGGCCGCGCGGACGCACCGGGGACGGATGGCGGCACGGCTGACGGCAGAAATCCCGGGACAGCGGGGCACTCTGCTCGACAGGCACCGGGCCTAGCAATGCGGTCACAGCGATGATCAGGCCGCCGCCCTGCGTCCTCCCGGTCCGGCCTCGCGCGACGGCATCACCCGCCGCGCCCTGCGGGCCACCCGGCGCAGCAGGGTGTCGACGCGGTCCTCCCGGTGGCCCGGGACGCCGCGGGCCTCGCGGGGTTCGGCGAGGTAGACGGCGTCGGGGACGGCCGCGGACCCGTCGCGGAAGTGCGGGTAGGCGAGGTAGACGCGGCGGCCCTTGCGCTCCAGTACGGCTGCGGGCTGCTTCTTGGCCCGCATGAACTCCAGGACGTCCTTGAGGAGTTCGGGCCGTCCGGCGGCGACCAGGTGCAGCCGGAGGCGCTCGTTGACCTTGAGGCTGCGGGCGACCCCGTCGGTCCAGTAGGTCTCCATCAGCGGCTTCGCCAGGTCGAACTTGGTGCGCCGGACCTCGTCACTGTCCTTGAGGTACTTGGGGCCGAACTGCGGCAGCAGGGTGACGAGGAAGGGACGGACCATGAGCATGTCGCGCTGCGGGCCCGCGGGGACCATCTCGGCTATCAGCCGCATCAGGGCGCGGGCGGAGTCGAAGCGCAGGGTGTAGCTCCCGCTCTTCGTCACATGCTTGCCGTCCTCCCGGCCGACCAGGTAGTAGCACGTGTGATCGGCGAGTACGGAGACGCCGTCGGCCCGCAGATAGGCCTCCATCGTGAACAGGGCGTCCTCACCGGTCCACAGGGACTCGTCGAACCGCATGCCGTGGCGTTCGAGGAGGCTGCGGCGGAAGAGCTTCTGCGCGCTCAGGGTGAACTTGATGTTGGAGGAGAAGACGTCGGTACGGTCCAGCGTCCGGCCCCACATCGACTGCGGCGCCTTGCGGTTGACGCCCTCGACCCTGCCGAGGACCACGTCCGTGGCGTTGCGGTCGGCCATGGCGACCATCCGCTCCAGGGCCTCGGGGCCGAGCCGGTCGTCGGCGTCCAGGAAGAAGACGTACCGTCCGGCGGCCTTGCCGAGACCGACGTTGCGCGGGCCGCTGGGGCCGCCCGAGTTCTCCTGTCTGATCACCGTGACGGGCATGGGCGCTCTGCCGGCGAACTCCTCCAGGTACTCCCCCGTGCCGTCCGTCGATCCGTCGTCGACCGCGATGACCTCGATGCGCCCCGGGCCGAGGGTCTGCGCCTGAACGGATGCCAGGCACTCGACCAGGTACGGCATCGCTTCGTAGGCCCCGATGACCACGGTCACATCAGGCTGCGGCACGGTCAGACTTCCCCTCATCGCGGAACATTTCCCCCGTATCAGCTCATTGCCTACCTGGAAGACGGCCGCACGGAGGAACCGGTTGCCCGAGCACCACGGTTTCGTGACGGGGGTCATACCGTGATCGCGGGCAGACACGACGGACACCAGGGGATACGTGACAGGGCCCGGTTTTTCGAGGATCACTCCTCGAAAAACCGGGCCCTGTTCACCCGGGGCACCGCGGTCAGCCCGCGGCGGCTCCGTCCGTGTCGCCGGTGGCCGTGGCCCGCGGCACGGGCATCGCGTCGGCGAGCTCCTCCGCCTCCTGAACATCGGCGGCCGCGATCCGTGCCTCCTGGCCGACGTTGCGCGTCTGGGCCTTGATCGCGAGGTTCGCCACCGCCGTGTTGAACTGGTCGATGGAGGGCGGCTCGTCGGGGCCGAGCAGATACTGCTTCAGCTCCTTGCGGTCCTCGGCGAGCGGGTCGGCGGCCGGGTCGCGGACCGCCGCGAGCAGCTCGCCCAGCTCGGCCGCGCTGTTGGTCAGGATCACCGCGGCGCGCACGGCGGTGTTCTGCCGCTTGAACTCCTCCACACCGAGCTCCGCGGAGTCGGTGACCGCGTACGGCTTGCCGCTCGCGATGAAGTCGGAGACCACGCTGGAGATGTCGGAGACCATCGCGTCGGAGACGTTGAAGCAGTCGTACAGGCGCGGCTCGGCACCCGTGATGACCCGGTGCTCCCAGCTGCCGAAGGAACGCCAGTAGGCGTCGTCCCACTCGGCGCGCAGCCGGGCGACCTCCTGGTGCTTCTGCACGTCGACCAGGCCGTCACGGCTGGCCTCGGCCTCGTCGCCCTTGTCGTCGCCGGTGCCGGACAGCTCGGCGATCCGGGCCTGGATACGGGCGAGCTCCGCCTTGGCCTGCGTCTGGGCGGCGGTGTCGGCGGTGAAGCGCGAGTCGGCGGCGCGGTCGGCGGCGGCCTTCTCGATCAGGGCGGTGATCCGCCGGTGCGCGGCCCCGGCCGCGGCGCTGACGGTGCCGGTGAACGGGTGCGGCTTGTAGAGGACACGGACCGGCGGGTCGGCCTTCACCAGCTTCTTCACGATGTTCTCACCGGCGAGCAGGATCGAGGTGTTGCCCGGCTGGCCGTCCCAGCCCTCCCAGGTGGGCGCGTACAGCACCGTGGGGATACGGCCCTCGGGGGCGCCCTGTCCGGTCTCGATGGGCGCCAGCTGCGGCCGGCCGACCTCCGCGATGTCGTCGTCGCGGACGCCGACGTCGGCGATGGCGTAGCGGTCGCGGCCCGCTCGGCCGGCCGTCCACACCTCGTCGTACACCTTGCTGAACGGGTTGACGCTGGCGAGCTTGTCGCTGTCGCCGTGGCCGATGAAGACGTGCTTCATGGTCGGCACCCGCAGCAGATGGATGTTCTTGCCGACGTTCGCCGCGTACAGAGCGACCCGCACCGTGGACAGGTCCATGTTCATCAGGTGCACCCCTCCGGGCACGCAGATGACGGGGACCGTGGTGGGCGCCAGGTTCTGCAGTATGACGCGCTCGCGCAGCAGGATCAGCGGCCGGGACTCCAACTGCTCCATGGTCTCCAGCCACATGTTGACCTGGTACGCGGAGTCCTTGGAGCCGGAGAAGTAGAGCACGGTCTCCGGCCGGTACTCGCGCAGCCAGTCGTCGACGGCGGCCAGGACGGTCTCGTCGTTCGGCGGGATCTGCTTGCCAAGCACGTACGGCACCAGCACGACGACGTACAGGCAGCCGAGGAACAGCGTGACGCCGATGCCGACGAAGCCGGCCACGGGCGAGTCCACGACGGTGGAGACGAGTATGCCGACCACGGCCGCGAGGTCGAGGTGGAGGATCTTCTCCGCGGAGCGGTTCAGCAGCCGCTGGGGCGGCGCGTCCGGGATGCGGATGCGCGAGGCCAGGTCGACGTTGCGGGTGGCGACCGGCATCCGGCGGCGGTTGCGGATCAGGGTGACCAGCGCGCCGTGCGGGGCCTGGAGGCCGTAGAACGCGATGAAGCAGGCGATGGCGCCGTAGAAGATCAGATCGTCCGAGAGGCCGAGGCGGGCCAGCAGCAGGATCAGCAGGAGCTGTCTGATCAGGAAGCGGATCGACAGACCGGCCCGCACCTTGCTGAGACGGTTGATCAGATAGCTGTTCCTGCGGTGCAGGAAGTGGTCCGCCAGGTACGTCACGGCGGTCGCGGCCGCGAAGGCGGGAACGCTCGGGACGAGCGCGGCCAGCATGAGGCAGGGGTAGCCCAGCATCATGAGGACCGCCGCGGCCAGCTCGGCCGCGCTGCCCACCCGGGCGACGCGAATAGCGGTGGTTATCACGGAGAACCTGCTCTGGGAGGGGTGCCGGTTGTGAATGCCGAAAAAGTCCGGAAAGCGAATTGTGAAGACTCCGGTAAATTTACGGACTCAGGCCCCTGCGAATGCACCTGAACGGGCAGCCACAGAGGCCTGAATGACAGACGACTATTTGCGGTTGATTATGCCATGCCGTCCTGGCGGTCCAGCACGCTGGCGAGGGCCTGTTCAAAGCCGGAGGCCTCGCCGGCCGCGGCCGTCGGGTCCTGCTGGCGGACGTCGATGACATGTCCGGTCAGCTCGGACAACAGCACGTCGAGCGAGGTCAGGGCCACGGCCTCGGAGGACAGCAGGGTGCCCGCGGGCTCCTGCCCGAAGGCCTTCGTGCGCATCGGGGTGGCGGTGCGCTCCGGGTTGATGCAGTTCACCCGGATGCCGTCACTCGCCCATTCGTCGGACAGCGCCTGGGTGAGGTTCACCATGGCGGCCTTGGTGGAGGAGTACAGGCTGTACTCGGCGCGGCCGCGGGTGTAGCTGCTGGAGGTGTACAGCAGCAGCTGGCCCTTGGTCTCGGCGAGGTACTTGTAGGAGGAGCGGGCGATCTGCACCGGCGCCAGATAGTTGACCTTCAGCGCTTCCTCGATGGTCGCGTTGTCGGTCTCGGCCAGCTTGCCGATGCGCAGCACGCCCGCGGTGTTGACGACGTAGTCGATGCGCCCGGTCTCGCTGTAGGCCTTGGACAGCGCGTCGTCGACCTCCTCCGGGTTCTCGACATGGGTGCCGGTGGTGGAGCGGCCCAGCGCGTACACCGTCGCGCCGTAGGACTCGGCGAGTTCGGCGATGTCCTTGCCGATGCCGTACGACCCGCCGAAGACGACGACCGTCTTGCCGGTGAGGAGTTCGCGGTAGGCCTCCTCGCCGTTCTGCTCGGGCGCGGCGGTGGAGGCGAGCTGGAACAGCTTGTCGGCGATGAAGACGTCGACCGGCTGGGTGACCTTCATGTTGTACTCGTCGCCCGCCACGACATGGATGGGCACGTCCGGCAGGTACTTCAGTACGACGGAGCAGTCGTCCGTCGCCTGGAAGTTGGGGTCGCCGGCCGCGACCTCGTAGGCCCGGCGGATGGTGGACAGCTTGAAGGCCTGGGGGGTCTGGCCGCGGCGCAGCCGGGAGCGGTCCGGAATCTCCGTGATGAACTCGCCGTCCTCGCCATGGGTCCGGGTCACGATGATGGTGTCCGCGGACGGTATGGCGACGTCGACGGCCTGGAAGCGCTCCAGGGCGGTGACGCAGTCGTCGATGACGCGCTGCGACAGCAGGGGGCGTACGGCGTCGTGGAAGAGGACATTGACGTCCTCGCCCTCGGCCAGCCCCTCGCCGAGCGCGGAAATGGCGCGTTCCGTGGTCTCGTTGCGGGTCGAGCCGCCCTCGATGATCTTCTTGACCTTGCGGTACCCGGCCTTGGCGACGATCTTCTCGACGTCGGGCACGTAGCCCGGCGCCATCAGCACGATGATGTCGTCGATCGAGTCGGCCTTCTCGAAGGTGGTCAGGGTGTGCTCGATGACCGCCTTGCCGGCGATCTTCAGCAACTGCTTGGGGATCGACAGACCCACGCGCTGACCGGTGCCACCGGCAAGGATCACTGCGGTGGTACGGGGCTTGTCTATGCGCTGTGACACAGGTGACCTACCTCGAGACGACAGAGAACGTGGAAATGGTCCCACTTGGGGTTACCGCAGTGCAAGGTGAGCGCCGTCCACTGCATATGTGCACGCAACCTGTCATTCACCTTGTACTCCTGGTGATTGGCAAGACGTTCCGATGAGCTCCACGGAATTTGCTGTGAGTAAGTCCACAGGTTCAGCGCCGCCGCGGCCGCGTGAGACGGCGGGACCTCGGGGTCGACCCGCGGCTGCGGCAGCGCCGCCCACCGCGGAGTACGGATCTTCGGACGAGCTTGGAATACCGCTCGTAGGGAAGCCCATTGCCACGGAATTCCCTATTAAGATTCCGCAGCATTTCGGTCTCGGTGAGAGTAAGAGGAGGCCGGGACACATCCGTGTCCCGGCCTCCTCTTACTCAGGATTCGGCTCACACCAGCCGCACGCCCGGCCGGCCCGCCCCGACCCGCAGCCTGGCGAGCGTGCTCGGGACAGCCTCCGGCTTCCGCACGGTGTCCACCACGGGTTGTCCGGCATCAGCGGGTCCCACTGGGCGTGGAAGGCGGCCTGGTCCTGGTCGCCGTTGCTGGAGACGGACGTGCCGACGAACTCGGCGCCGACCACGGCCGAGGCCGGGTCCGCGAAGTTCTCCCTCAGATCGCTGACCATCGTCAGATGACGGTCACGAACAGCGCCTTGCCGCAACGGGTCTGGCGGACGGTCAGTAGGCGAACCCCGAACCCAGACGGGCGTTCGACGCGACCGTGCCGAGGAGCGAGTTGCCGAAGACGATCGTGGTGCCGCCGGTCACCACGTGCCCGCCCGAGAGGAACGACCACACCGACCCCGAGCCGGCGTTCTCCCCCGGCCCGCCGACAGCGAGGTCGGCCCGCCCGTCGGCGTTGTGGTCACCGAGGTGCAGGGCCTGGCCGAAGGAGTCGCCCTTCTCGGACACCCCCGGAATGGCTCCTGCGGAGTCCTGGGAGACCACGCGGGACCAGACAGCGGTCAGTCCGTCCGCGGTGCCGCGCAGGAAGACGACCGTGCCCACATCGGCCGTGGTGCCCTGGTCCTCACCGGGAATGCCAGCCACCACGTCCTCGTAGCCGTCGCCGTTGACGTCCCCCACCTGGACATCGGTGCCGAAGCGGTCACCCTTCTCGGAGGCTCCCTGCACCTGAGGGCTTGCCTGACTGAAGAAGGTCGCCTTGACGCCGTCGGGTCCCTCCGCCGTGCCGGGGATCCAGGTGACCCGGCCGCCCTTGGCGCGGTAGGTGTCGGCGTCGCTGCCGTGCCCGTCGATCGCACGGCCCACGACGATGTCGTCGTACCCGTCGGCGTTCACATCGCCGAGGTCGAGGTTCTCGCCGCCCTGGAGTCCGGCGCCGTCGATGTCGTAGACGAGGGTGTACGGCGTGAGGCCCTGGCGTGTGCCGTACCAGTACACGATCCGGCGGGAGTCGAAGTAGTCGGCGTCGTTCTCGGTGGCGGCCACGTCGGTGATGCCGTCGCCATTGATGTCGCCGACGGCCAGGTCCAGGACGCGGCTGTTGTACCGGTCCTCCACCACCTGGCCCGGGTTGACCACGGAGCCGTCCCGGGCGAACGGCCCTCTGGTCACGGCCAGATGGCGCTGCTTCTTCACGGTCAGCAGATCGGTCGCGCCGTCGCCGTCCACGTCGGCCGCGGCGAGGCGCCCCTGCGCGCCGAGCCGGTCGCCCACCTCGCCGGAGGCGACGGACGCAGCGCCCGACAGCCCCCGGGCGCCGCCCCACACGACCTCGACCAGACCGGCGTCGGTGCCCGCGCCGGTGTCCTCGCCGCCCGCGCCGACGATCAGGTCCGCGTAGCCGTCCTCGTCCAGGTCGGCGGTGGTGAGGGCGCCGCCGAACAGGTCGCCGGTCTCCGCGGTGCCCGGTACACCGGCACTGTTCTGGGTGAACACCCGCTTCGTCGAGGTCTTCAGCCCGCTCGCCGAGCCGTACAGCACCGCGACATAGCCGGCCTTGGCCTTGCCACCGACCGTCGCGTAGGGCGCCCCGACCGCGAGGTCGGCGTAGCCGTCGCCGTTGAAGTCGTCCTGAAGCTTCTCGGCGGCGGGCGCGACCTCGTCGGCGCCCGCGTGGGCGGCGGGCAGGGCGACGGCTCCGGTGATCGCCATGACGACGGCGAGGCCGGTGCGCCACGCCCTTCGCTGATTGCTCATGTCGCTTTCTCCTGGCTTGTTGGACGGGCTTTGAATCACGCACTCCTGTCAGGTGAAGCGGGCTGATCAGCGGGGGAAGCTGCGACCGAGCCCGGCAGCCTTCGCGACCATGCCGAGGGTGCTGGAGCCGAACGAGAAGGAACCCGTCGCGGTGACCCCGGTGGAGGTCGAGCGGAACGCCCACACGGCGCCGTCGGACGCGTTCTCCAGGACCGCGGCCACGACCGGCTCGGCCCGGCCGTCGCCGTCGCCGTCGACCAGGTGGACGTTGAAGCCGAACAGGTCGTTGAACTCGGCGGCGCCGGGCACGGAGGCGCTGTTCTGGCTGAGAACCTTGGTTCCGGCGCCGGTCGGTCCGTCCGGCCCGCCGGGCACGACGGCGAAGGTGCCGGCGTCGCTCACCCCGTCGAGGTCCTCGTGCGGGTTGCCGACCAGGATGTCCCGGTGCCCGTCACCGTCGACGTCCCCGATCGCGACGGCATGGCCGAAGGCGTCGCCCTCTTCCCTGGCGCCGGGCACGCCGGGGGTGTCCTGGGTGATCGTCCGGGGTGCGGTGGTGTCGTCCGGGCCGTTCGCAGTGCCACGGAGGATCCTCAGCGCGTCACCGCCGCCCGCGACGATCTCCGCGCGCCGGTCACCGTCGAGATCACCGAGCGCGAGCCCGTCGTTCCAGGAGTCGTCGCTGAGGAACTGCACGCCGTCCAGGGCGACGGGCGGACGCAGGCCGTCACGACTGCCCCGCACATAGTGCAGGGAGTAGGTGTAGTCGTAGTTCTCGTCGAAGCCGTGACGGCCCAGCGCGACAAGGTCGGTGATGCCGTCGCCGTCCACATCGCCGGCCTCCAGGGCCGTCATCGAGACGTCGTCGTCGACGAACTCGGCACCCTGCTGGACGGAGCGGGCGACACCGTCCCGTCCGAAGGGCCCGAACCGCACATCGTCGGGCCCGGCCAGGTCCTGGTGCCCGTCGCCGTTGAAGTCCCCGGTCACGGTCCGGCCGCCCTGGTACTTGCTGCCGGTCAGGGCGGGCAGGACCTTGCCCGAGGTGAAGCCGGCTCGGCTCCCCCAGAGAACCGTCCTGTTGCCGTCCCGGGCGATGCCGTTCTGCTCCCACTGCTCGTTGTCGCTCTCGACCAGCAGGTCGGTGAATCCGTCCCCGTCCAGGTCGGCCGCGGCCAGCCGGGCACCGAAGCGGTCGTGCGCCTCCACCGTGCCGGGGACACCGGGGGACGCCTGTGTGTAGACCTTCCGGTTGCCGGTGTTGAGCCCGCCGGCGGATCCGTACAGCACGGCGACGTATCCAGCGCCGGACATGCCGCCGACCTTCGCGGCCGCGGCACCCACGGCCAGGTCCTCGTACCCGTCCCCGTTGAAGTCCTGGCGCACCTTCGTGGCGTCGGCGTCGGTGCCGGCGGCAGCGGGCCGGGCATGGGCGGCCGGCAGCGCGGTGGCGGTGGCTGCGAGCAGGGCGAGAGCGACCACGACGGTGCGCCGCATACTGTGCGAGCGGGGCTCGACCACATCAACTCCGGGTATCTGAAGGTCAGTTGACCACGGAGTGATCCAAGATCAACCCCCGTGCTGCCCAGTACGACTCGCCGGATCAGCACATGGTTGCCCTGCTGTGCGCCGGGACTTTTCCCGGAGTCAACGCATGAAACGGCGGGCGCGCCCATGGCACGCCCGCCGCAGAGACCCTCAGTCACGCCCTCAGAACGGCTCGAAGTCGTCGAACTCCTGTGCCGCCTCGTCCCGTTCGGCCTCCCGGTCCCGGCGCCGCTGCGCGGCCGGCCGCGGTGCCTCGAACCGGTGGTCCTCGCCGCGCCGGCCCAGCATCTCCGCGCCCGCCATCACGGACGGCTCCCAGTCGAAGACGACCGCGTTCTCCTCGGGGCCGATGGCGACACCGTCGCCGGAGCGGGCGCCCGCCTTCATCAGCTCCTCCTCGACACCGAGGCGGTTGAGCCGGTCGGCGAGATAGCCGACGGCCTCGTCGTTGTTGAAGTCGGTCTGTCGGACCCAGCGCTCCGGCTTCTCGCCGCGCACCCGGAACAGGCCCTCGTCCTCGCGTGTCACGGTGAAGCCCGCGTCGTCGACGGCCTTGGGCCGGATGACGATCCGCGTGGCCTCTTCCTTCGGCTTGGCGGCCCGCGCCTTCGCGACCAGATCGGCCAGCGCGAACGACAGTTCCTTCAGCCCGAGGTGCGCCACGGCCGACACCTCGAAGACGCGATAGCCGCGCGCCTCCAGATCCGGCCGCACCATCTCGGCGAGGTCCTTGCCGTCCGGTACGTCGATCTTGTTCAGGACGACCATCCGCGGACGGTCGCCGAGCCCGCCGTACTCCTTGAGTTCCGCCTCGATGATGTCCAGGTCGGAGACCGGGTCGCGGTCGGACTCCAGCGTGGCCGTGTCCAGGACGTGCACCAGGACGCTGCACCGCTCCACATGCCGCAGGAACTCCAGACCGAGGCCCTTGCCCTGGCTGGCGCCCGGGATCAGCCCCGGCACGTCGGCGATGGTGTACACGGTGGAACCGGCGGTCACCACGCCCAGATTCGGCACCAGGGTCGTGAAGGGATAGTCCGCGATCTTCGGCTTCGCCGCGCTCAGCACCGAGATCAGCGACGACTTGCCCGCGCTCGGGTAGCCGACCAGCGCCACGTCGGCGACCGTCTTCAGCTCCAGGACCACGTCCTGGAGATCCCCCGGCTCACCGAGCAGCGCGAACCCGGGCGCCTTGCGCCGCGCCGACGCCAGCGCCGCGTTGCCGAGCCCGCCCCGGCCGCCCTGCGCGGCGACGTACGACGTCCCGTGCCCGACCAGGTCGGCGAGGACATGGCCCGCCTTGTCGAGGACGACCGTGCCGTCCGGCACGGGCAGGACGAGGTCCTGTCCGTCCTTGCCGGAGCGGTTGCCGCCCTCGCCCGGCTTGCCGTTGGTGGCCTTGCGGTGCGGGGAGTGGTGGTAGTCGAGCAGCGTCGTGATCGACTGGTCGACGGTGAGGATGACATCCCCGCCGCGGCCGCCGTTGCCACCGTCCGGGCCGCCGAGCGGCTTGAACTTCTCACGGTGGACGGAGGCACAGCCGTGGCCTCCGTTACCCGCGGCGACATGCAGCTCGACGCGGTCCACGAAGGTGGTCATGGGAAGTGCCTCCAGTTACGTACAGGAATGTCTCTTGGTCAACACGCGAAAGGCGGACCCGCTTCCCCGCCGGGAAGTGAGGTCCGCCTCGCGAAAGCTTCCGATCAGGCGACCGGAACGATGTTCACGACCTTGCGGCCACGGCTGGTGCCGAACTCCACCGCACCGGCCTGGAGCGCGAACAGCGTGTCGTCGCCGCCACGGCCGACGCCCGCGCCGGGGTGGAAGTGGGTGCCGCGCTGGCGGACCAGGATCTCACCCGCGCTCACGACCTGACCGCCGTAGCGCTTCACGCCGAGCCGCTGGGCGTTCGAGTCGCGACCGTTCCGGGTGGACGATGCGCCCTTCTTGTGTGCCATTGCTCAGTCCCTCTTTACTTCGCGGCCGTCGGGATGGACGTGACCTTGATCGCCGTGTACTGCTGACGGTGACCCTGGCGACGGCGGTAGCCGGTCTTGTTCTTGTAGCGCAGAATGTCGATCTTCTGGCCCTTGTGGTGGTCCACGACCTCGGCCTGGACCTTGATGCCGGCCAGCACCCACGGGTCGCTGGTCACAGCGTCGCCGTCGACAACGAGCAGGGTCGAGAGCTCGACCGTGTCGCCAACCTTGGCGGTGGAAATCTTGTCAACCTCAACGATGTCGCCGACAGCAACCTTGTGCTGGCGACCACCGCTGCGCACGATGGCGTACACGCGGATCTCACTCTCTCGCTCGGGAACGGCACCCCCGCAGTCCAGCCGTCCGGCACGCGGACGGCCTCTCCGGGCACCCAGTGCCCTGGAGGATGAGGTTTACGGGGATGTGGCGCGCCTACGGACACGTCGACGGTCAAGACTACGGTCCTGCTCCCGAGGGGTCAAACCGAGCCCCTCGGGAGCAGGAACGCCGGGTCAGTCCTCCGTCGAGGCCGACACCGACGGCGTCGCCTGCTGGGCCGCCGCGGTCTTCTTCGCGGTGGTCTTCGCAGCCTTCTTGGCCGTGGCCTTCTTCGCGGCCGTCTTCTTCGCGGCGGTCTTCTTGGCCGCCGTCTTCTTGGTGGCGGCCTTCTTCGCCGTGGCCTTCTTGGCCGTCTTGCGCGCGGCCGTCTTCTTGGCCGGAGCCGCGTCCTCGGCGGACTCCTCCGCGGGTGCCTCCGTGGCCGACGGGACGACCACGACGGCCGGCTCTTCGGACGCGGTGGGCGCGGCGGTCTGGCGGACGGCACGGCGGCGCGGACGGGCCGGGGCCGCGCTCTCGGCGGGCGCCTCGGCAGCCGGCTCGGCCGGAGCCTCTTCGAGCACCTGCGGCGCGGGCTCGGCGACCGTTACCACGGCCGCCTCCGCCCCGGCCGGCGAACCGGCGGGCGCGGACACCTTGCGGGTGACACGACGGCGCGTACGTCCCTTGGGCGCGGCCTCCTCGGCAACCGGCGCCTCGACCACCGGGTCCTCGACGGCGACCGGCTCGGCGTACGCCTCGGCGGCCGGCTCCGGCGTCACCGGACGCGCGGCTTCCTGCTCGGCCGTGACGTCCTGAGCGGTCGGCGCCTCCTCGCGCTTCGGCGCGCCGGCCGGAGCCGACACCCGCCGGCTCGCCCGGCGGCGCGAACGGCCACGGCCGACCGCGGCCTCCGCCTCGGCGACGCTGCTGTACAGCTCCTCGTCCGGCGCGAACTCGGGCGCGGGCAGCGCCACGGGCTCGGCGGCCTCGGCGACGACCTCGGCCTCGGTCTCCTCGGGGAGCTCCGGGGTCTCGACGGCCACCGCGGCCTCGTGCTCGTGCACCTGACCGTCGCCGCGCCCGCGCTTCTTGCGCTTGCCGCCGCCCCCGGCGGAGGCCGGCTGCTCCATGTGCACGATGACACCGCGCCCGTTGCAGTGGACGCAGGTCTCGGAGAAGGACTCCAGCAGCCCCTGTCCGACGCGCTTGCGGGTCATCTGCACGAGCCCCAGCGAGGTCACCTCGGCCACCTGGTGCTTCGTACGGTCGCGGCCCAGGCACTCCAGCAGGCGCCGCAGCACCAGGTCCCGGTTGGACTCCAGCACCATGTCGATGAAGTCGATCACGATGATGCCGCCCAGGTCGCGCAGCCGCAGCTGGCGCACGATCTCCTCGGCCGCCTCCAGGTTGTTCCTGGTGACCGTCTCCTCCAGGTTGCCGCCCTGACCGGTGAACTTGCCGGTGTTGACGTCGACGACGACCATCGCCTCGGTCCGGTCGATCACCAGCGAACCGCCGCTGGGCAGCCAGACCTTGCGGTCCAGTGCCTTCGCGAGCTGCTCGTCGATCCGGTAGGTGGCGAAGACGTCGACCTCGGAGGTCCACTTCGACAGCCGCTCGGCCAGGTCCGGCGCGACGTGCGAGACATAGCCGTGGATGGTTCCCCACGCCTCGTCGCCGCTGACGACGACCTGGGAGAAGTCCTCGTTGAAGATGTCGCGCACGACCCGGACGGTCATGTCCGGCTCGCCGTACAGCAGGGTCGGCGCGTTGCCGCTGCGGGCCTTCTTCCGGATGTCCTCCCACTGCGCCTGGAGCCGCTCGACGTCGCGGCGCAGCTCGTCCTCGCTCGCGCCCTCGGCGGCGGTGCGCACGATGACGCCCGCGTCCTCGGGGACGATCTTCTTGAGGATGGTCTTCAGCCGCGCCCGCTCGGTGTCGGGCAGCTTGCGGCTGATGCCGGTCATCGAGCCCTCGGGGACGTACACGAGGTAGCGGCCCGGGAGGGAGACCTGGCTGGTGAGGCGGGCGCCCTTGTGCCCGATCGGGTCCTTGGTGACCTGGACGAGGACCGACTGGCCCGACTTCAGGGCGGACTCGATCCGGCGCGGGCCGTTGGCCATGCCCAGCGCCTCGAAGTTGACCTCACCGGCGTACAGGACGGCGTTGCGCCCCTTGCCGATGTCGATGAACGCGGCCTCCATCGACGGCAGCACGTTCTGGACCTTGCCCAGGTACACGTTGCCGACGTACGAGGTCGACTGCTCCTTGTTGACGTAGTGCTCCACGAGGACGTTGTCCTCCAGCACACCGATCTGCGTGCGGTCACCGTGCTGACGCACCACCATCACACGCTCGACGGCCTCGCGCCGGGCCAGGAACTCGGCCTCGGTGATGATCGGAACCCGGCGGCGCCCCTGCTCACGGCCCTCGCGGCGGCGCTGCTTCTTGGCCTCCAGACGCGTCGAGCCCTTGATGGACTGCACCTCGTCGGACGGCTCGGCGGGCTTGCGGGGCTCACGCACCTTGACGACGGTGCGCTCGGGGTCGTCGGACGACGGCTCGGCGTCGGCGGCGGTGTCACCGGTACGACGGCGACGGCGACGGCGGCGACGGCTGCTGCTGGAGCCGGAGCCGGCCTGCTCCTCGCGGCCCTCGTCCTCCGCGGCCTCTTCGTCGTCCGCCTCGATCTGCTCGGCGGTGTCCTCCGCGTCCTGTTCCGCCTGCTCGGCGGCGAGCTCCTCGGACTCCTCCGACTCCTCGTCACCGGCGGCCTCGGCGGCCTCGCCCCGGCGACGGCGACGGCCACCGCGGCGACGACGGCGGCGCGAGCCGGTCTCCTCGGCCTCGTCGGCCTCGGTGGAGTCCTCGTACTGCTCCTCGGACTCGGTCTGCTCCTCGTCGGCGGCGGTCTCTGCGGCCGGGACCTCGTCGCCGGCGCCACCCCGGCGGCGACGACGGCGACGCGAGCCGGTCTCCTCCTCGACGGCCGGGGCCTCGGGAACCTCGGTGGTCTCCTCCGCCTCGGCCGCCTCGGCGGCAGCGGCAGCGGCGGCGCGCTCCGGCGTCTGGAACATCGGCTCGGTGAAGACGGGCGCCTGGAAGACGGCGACCGCGGGCGGCGCCGACCGGCGCGGGGCCTCGGCCGACTCCTCGGCGGCGGCCTGAGCGGGCGCCGCGAAACCGCCGGCGGCCTGCCGGACGGCCCGGCGCCGGGTACGCCGCGGGGCGGCCTCCTCGGCCACCGCTTCTTCCTCGGCGGCCTTCGGCTCTACGGCGACCTCGGCGGCCTCGGGCTCCACGGCGACCTCAGCGGGAGCGGGCTGCTCGGCGGTCTCGATGCTCTCGGCGGCCTCGGGCGCACCGGCGGGCGCGGTCGCGCGCCGGGTGGCACGCCGACGCGTACGACCGGCGGGCGCGGGCTCCTCAGCAGGGGCGGCGGGCGCCTCGGCAACGGCCTCGGCGGGCGCGACCTCGGTCTCGGCCTGGGTCACGACGGCCTCCGTCGCCTCGGCGTCGGCGGGCGCCGACACACGACGCGTCGCTCGCCGACGCGTACGAGCCGGAGGCGCGACCTCCTCAACAGCAGCAGGCACCTCGGCAGCAACAGCCTCAGCAGACGCCTCGGCATCGGCCTCGACCGTCTCGGCGGCAACCGGCACCACGGCCTCGACCGGCTCCGCACCGGTCGGCGCCGACACACGACGCGTCGCACGCCGACGCGTACGAGCCGGAGGCGCGACCTCCGCAGGGGCAGCAGCCTCCGCAGCGGCTTCGGCCGCCGCCGTCACATCCGCAGCCGGTATGGCCGGAGCGGTGGTCTCCGCGGGGGTCTCGGACGCCGCGGCGGGCGGGCCCGCCGGGCGGGAAGCGGCACGGCGCCGACGACGCGGCGGCAGGGTGTCGCTGGGAGTGTTCAGTTCGGAACCCTCGGTGGGTTCGATCGGCTCGAGCATGCGGGCGTTTCTCCCGTCGGGCTCCCGGGCGCCGCACCTGGTCCGGCGGTGGTGCCGGTGACGTCCGCGGCTCGCGCGATGCGCGGTGCCGCCGTCCGGGGCGCGGGCGCCGCACGGGAGCTTTCTGTGTCCTGTCTCGCCGGTTCCGTACGCCATGTTGCGTACGGCCTGGCGAAAGTCTTGTGGTGGGTGCGCTGCCCGACCCAGGTGGCTCCCGAGTACGAGGGCGGCGCTACGACGTCCGTCCCTTTGCGGAACCTTCCTTACGCCGACGCCGTCGCGGCGGCAGTCACGGCGGCCGGGGCTTTCTCGGTCGCCGCTGCCTCGCGGTCGGGCGCGAGCGGGTCGGTCACCGCACCGGTCTCTTCATCGAACAGCCCCTGCGCCAGCCTGGTCACCGCTGCGGGGACCGGCGGCGCCAAGTCGGCCACGGCGCGGAGACCGGACAGGACGTCGTCGGGTCGTACGGCAGGCGTCACGTGCCGAACAACCAGCCGCAGTATCGCACAGGGCCGGTCGGTCGGCCTATCGGCCCACTCGTCCTGCGTTTCAAGGTGCGCGACCGCCGGGCGGGCGTCGAAGGTGCGCAGGCCGTTCTTGGTCATGCGCTGGACCTCGACGGCCCCGGCGGAGTTGAAGGCCTCGGCCGCACGCTCGGCGTCGGCCGGGTCCACGCCGGCCAGCCGCAGCTCCCAGACGGAAGCCGTGAGCCGTTCGGCGAGCCCGGAGGTCCGGGCCTCGACCGCCTCGACGACATCGAGCCCGGGGGGCAGCGACTCGTCGAGGAGGATCCTGAGCCGCTCGGGATCGCGCGCCTCGGTGAGCGCGATCTCCAGATACTCGGCCTCACTGCCCGTGCCGGTGGGTGCGGCATTGGCGTACGACACCTTCGGATGCGGCGTGAACCCCGCCGAGTACGCCATCGGCACCTCGGCACGGCGCAGCGCACGCTCGAAGGCGCGCTGGAAGTCACGGTGGCTGGTGAACCGGAGGCGGCCGCGCTTGGTGTAGCGCAGTCGGATGCGCTGCACCGCGGGTGCGGGCGGCGGGCCTACGGGCTGTCGCTTGCCCAGTGTCGTTCAGTCCTTCGTGAGTGCCGTCGTACTGCTACCAAGAGTACGTGTCTCGCGGGCCGCCGGTTCCCGCCCGTCCACCGCCTTCCGCCGCCGGGGCTCGCCGAAGAGCATCCGCCGGACGTCGGCGCGGGCCTGCCGGACGGACTCGCGGGCGGTGGCGAGGGCCTGCCGGGTGGCCCGGCCGACAGCCCGCGCGGCCTCGGCGGCCGGACGCAGGACCGCGTCCCTGACGACATGCCCCACCGGCGTCAGCACAGTGCGGTAGACCCAGCGCGCCGGCTCCACGAAGATCCACCGGAAGAGCGTCCCGAGGAACCGCCCGACGGCGAGCGAGATGTGCCCCGCGACGCGCCAGGCGTGCCCGAGGGCCTCGCCGATCTCCCGTCCGACGACGAGCAGGACACGGCCGACGGGCGCGAGGACCCATCGCCACAGGGCGAGCGCGGGCAGCACGACCAGCAGACGGGCGGTCCAGTACAGGACCAGTCCGATCCCGGTGACGACCATGCGCACCGCCCACGCGAGGGCCCGCCCGACGGGCGCGAGGACCCATGTGTACAGCCACAGGGCGGGTACGACGACGAGATACCGCACCAGCCGGGCGACGGCGTGCCCGACCGGGGTGAGCACGCGGGCGTACAGCCAGGCCAGCCCGGCACCGATCCCGCGTGCGACCCAGGCGAGGGCGTGTCCGACCGGGGTCAGGACGTACTGGTGGAGCCAGAGCGCGGGCACGACGAGGAGCACATGTCCGGCCCAGGCCAGCGCCCGCCCCAGCGGCCGCAGCACCGCGTCGTTCAGGAACCGCCCCGTGACGACGAGGGCGTCCCACGCCATCCGCACCGGCACGACCAGCACGATCACCACGATCCGCACGGGTATGCGGATCGCGACGACGAGGCACCCCTCGGGCTCCTCGGGCTCCTCGCGCTGCTGCGGCGGCGGCTTTTCGAGATCCATACCGGAGAGGACGCCTCGGCGCCCCGTCCGGATGCAGTGCCGCCGCCTCTTCTCAGTGGCTGTGGCCACTGCCCGCCGGCTGCTTCACCGTCAGCGGCAGCAGCTTCTTGCCCGTCGGCCCGAGCTGGATGCTGGTGTCCATCGCGGCGCCGACTGCAAGACGAACCTGACCGTACAGATCACGAACAACAAGTTCGGGACCTACCACTACCTACGGTGCCGCAACTGTAAGAGCGGCGGACTCGGCGCACCCAACCCCCAGCGGGTCTACGAACGCCTGGTGGATTTGAACGCCCTGAGCAGCCTCGGGAGTGGGCGCGGGACCGGTCAGCACATTCCGGCGGGTTCGGAGACCGCACACGTGTTGCGCTGGAAGGTGTTGTCCTTGGCAGCGTCGTCCCGGTTGGCCAGATCGGCTGGGCCGTTGCGCAGCAGGACGTTGTCGCGGATGTCGTTGCTCTCGTTGAAGGCAGCCACGAAGCTCTTGAACAGCACGATGCCGCCCGACAGCGGAGACGCGCCCACGTTGTCCTGAACCAGGTTCTTGGTCACCAGGCTCTTCTCCACGCCGGTCAGGACAATTCCGGAGCCTTGCAGGAAGGGCAGCCGGGGGTTCTTGGGACAGTACTTGTTGTTGGCGTGGATGTAGTTGTGGTGCACGCTCAGCGCCCCGGCGCGTGGCGGGGTCTCGTCGCCCACCAGGAATACCGCGGCGCAGTTGCCGGTCGCCTCGTTGTGGCCGACGAACACGTTCCGCAAGCGCCTGACCGTGATGCCGATCCGGTTGCCGACGAGAAGGTTGTGGTGGACCGCTGTGCCGTTGGTGTCCAGGGCCCCCTCCTCCCCGTGGTCGTTGGTGTTGGCGACGAACAGCCCGGCGTCGCCGTTGTTCCGGGCGATGTTGTGGCTCAATGCGCTGCGCACGGACCGCTCCAGGGCGACGCCCCACTGGCCGTTGTTCTCAGCAGTCACGTTGCGGACCGTCAGCCGGTCGGTCCGCGACGCCCACAGTCCGTTTTTCGCGAAGCCCTTCAGGGTCAGTGAGCGGACGGTGGCGCCGGCAACGGGACTGCCGGCGGCCCCGGTCACACAGACGCCGTGGCCGGACGTGGCGCACGTGCCGGCGGAAGCGGCGCCGGGCACAAGGACACTGGCAGCGGCGCCGGATCCCCGCAGGGTCAGGTCCGACTTGGTGATGCGGACGCTTTCACGGTAAGTGCCCGGGGAGAGGACAATGGTGTCCCCCGGCATCGCGGCGTCGACGGCCGCCTGGATCGATTCGCCTGGCTCCACCCGGTGCACCGTCGGCAGGCCCGCCGACGGGGCGGCACCCAGCCCCGTCGCCAGGACCGCCCCGGTGCATGCGAGGTAGATCATCTGTCGTTTCGTCATATGGCGAAGCTATGAGCGGGTGTTCCGGCTCGCCACCGCTGATCACCCAGGCGGGCAGACCCCCCGTGGATCAGGCTCGGGGGACGGGCAAGGCGCGCCGGACACCTTGCCCGCCCAGGAGCTGGTCAGGCGCGGGCGACCAGCAGTCCCGTCGAGGAGGCCAGCGCCGTCGTTGCGACGTGCCGCAGGCCTGCGGCGGCGAACAGCGCGGCGTACTCCGCCTCGGTGCGCTCCCGGCCGGGGTGCAGCGCCATCATGATGACGTCCCGCAGCTTCCCGTCGTGCGGTGCGTTGCTCTCCGGCATGAGGGACTCGACCACCATGATTCGGGCGCTGGGCGCCATCGCCCGCCGGATCATGTCGAGTACCGCTACGCACTGCTCGTCGTCCCAGTCGTGCAGGATCATCGACAGCAGGTAGGCGTCCGCGCCGGACGGCACACTGTCGAAGAAGTCCCCGCCCACCAGGTCAACCCGGTCGGCGACGCCGGCCGCCTCCAGCACCGCTTTTGCTCCCACCACCACCGACGGCTGGTCCAGCAGGATGGCGCGCAGTTCTGGGTAGCGCGGCAGGATCGTGGCGAGCAGATGCCCCTGCCCGCCACCGACATCGACCACCAGTGCCACGTCGGTCAGATCGCAGCTCTCCAGAGCCGCGGCGTGGATTCGGCGGGCCAGGCCGCCCATCGCGTCATTGAAGAGTTGGGCCTGATCGGGGTGGGCAGCCAGGTGTGACCACCAGTCAGTGCCGTGCAGGTGCGGGAACGCCGGGCGACCGGTGCGAACCGAGTACGACAGCGTGCTGATCGCCTGGAGCTTCTCGGGCAGTCCCCAGACCCTGGTCCAGGCCCGCACCGCCCCAGGTGCGTCGGCGCGTAGTGTCTCGGCCAGTGGGGTCAGGGCGAACACCCCGGGTTCTACCTCCCGAAAGACCTCGTGACCGGCCAGCGCCCGCAGCACCCGGTTCAGCGCCTGGGGGTTCGCTCCGCTCCGGCGGGCGAGCTCCGGCACCGGCAGCGGCCCGTCGGCCAGCAACTCCGCGATGTCGAACTCGGCTGCCACAACGAGAAGTTGAGGGATGATCGCGGCGTGCAGGAGGTCCATCATCCGCTGCACGCAGTCGTCCGCCGACTCGGGAGTTGCGCCTGGTGAGGTCGAGAGATGCTCATCCTGGGCCTCGTAGTGCTGCACGTGGCGCCTCCTTTTCTGTGAGAGTCAGCTGCTCCCTCAGGCGGGATGCCATATAGCGCTCGATCGAGGGGGCAGACAGCTGAAGGTGGTGCAGGGCCGAGGGCTCGTGGGGCATGCCGCTGGTAACGCCAGCCCGCGCCAGGAGGGCGGGACGCTCGACAGAGCTCCAGAATGCGTGCAACCCACCTCTCCTCTGTGATCCAGGTCATAGTCTCAGAGATGCGCCGCAGCGGCTCATTCACCTCGATGCCCCGCTTCAGCCGGCGGAGTGGATTCCTCGACCGCCAGCGGCAGCAGCTTCTGCCGGTGTTGCTCAGTTGTGGCCATGTGTCGTACCGGGGGCAGACTCCACGATCGGCCTACAGCGAAAGGCGATCGACTGCACGTACCGATCTACTGGGCGGAGGGAACCGAACGACAAAGGTGGGATACCCATGGCTGTTGTGCTGTCCTTGCGCTGGTCCGGAGTCACGCCCGCGCAGTACGACACCGTGCGGGACGCGGTGCGCTGGGAGGAGCAGGTACCGGAAGGCGCGGTCCTGCACGTGGCTTGGTTCGAGGGAGGTTCGCTGCACGTGACCGACGTGTGGAACACCCAAGAGGACTTCGAGCGGTTCTTCGCCGACCGGCTCGTGTCTGCCGTCAAGGAAGCCGGCATCGCCGGCGAGCCCGAGACTGAGTTCTCGCCCCTCCATCGGCGTTTCGTGGTCTCCGGCATCAGCGGTGCCGCCTGACGGCGCCCTTCTTCCAGTGGATCATTTCTTCTCGGACATGATCTTTACACCGGGAAGTCGCCGAGTACGGCTCCCGTCCGAGCCCTCAGATCCACTCCACCTCACAGTGGACGCCGGAGAGTCCCGCGGAACCGACAGCGGCGTTCTCATACCATCCGGCACGGACCCTGGTGCCTGCGCTGAGCACCTAGCCCTAGCGCCCTGGGACGGCGACCGCCTCTTCCTCGCCGCCGTCCCCCAGGGCCTCCACGATGCGCCGCAATGCCTCGCTCACGTCAGTGAGCGTGTTCGCTGGTCGCAGGCTTCTTGACCGTCAGCGGCAGCAGCTTCTTGCCCGTCGGACCGATCTGGATGCTGGTGTCCATCGCGGGGCAGACACCGCAGTCGAAGCACGGCGTCCAGCGGCAGTCCTCGACCTCGGTCTCGTCGAGGGAGTCCTGCCAGTCCTCCCAGAGCCAGTCCTTGTCGAGCCCGGAGTCGAGGTGGTCCCAGGGCAGGACCTCCTCGTAGGTGCGCTCACGCGTGGTGTACCAGTCGACGTCGACGCCGAAGTCCGCCAGCGCCTTGTCAGCGCAGCTCATCCAACGGTCGTAGGAGAAGTGCTCGCGCCAGCCGTCGAAGCGGCCGCCGTCCTCGTAGACTGCGCGGATCACGGCGCCGATGCGGCGGTCGCCGCGCGAGAGCAGGCCCTCGACGATGCCGGGCTTGCCGTCGTGGTAGCGGAAGCCGATGGAGCGGCCGTACTTCTTGTCGCCGCGGATCTTGTCGCGCAGCTTCTCCAGACGGGAGTCGGTCTCCTCGGCGGAGAGCTGGGGAGCCCACTGGAAGGGGGTGTGGGGCTTGGGGACGAAGCCGCCGATCGACACCGTGCAGCGGATGTCGTTCGAGCCGGAGACCTCGCGGCCCTTCTGGATGACGCGGGTCGCCATGTCGGCGATCTGGAGGACGTCCTCGTCGGTCTCCGTCGGCAGACCGCACATGAAGTACAGCTTGACCTGGCGCCAGCCGTTGCCGTAGGCGGTGGCGACGGTGCGGATCAGGTCCTCCTCCGAGACCATCTTGTTGATGACCTTGCGCATGCGCTCGGAGCCGCCCTCGGGCGCGAAGGTCAGGCCGGAGCGGCGCCCGTTGCGGGTCAGCTCGTTGGCCAGGTCCACGTTGAAGGCGTCCACGCGGGTCGACGGCAGCGAGAGGCCGATCTTGTCGTCCTCGTACCGGTCCGCGAGGCCCTTGGCGATGTCGCCGATCTCGCTGTGGTCCGCGGACGACAGCGACAGCAGGCCGACCTCCTCGAAGCCGGTCGCCTTCAGGCCCTTGTCGACCATCTCGCCGATGCCGGTGATCGACCGCTCGCGCACCGGGCGGGTGATCATGCCGGCCTGGCAGAAGCGGCAGCCGCGGGTGCAGCCGCGGAAGATCTCCACCGACATCCGCTCGTGGACGGTCTCGGCGAGCGGGACCAGCGGCTGCTTGGGGTAGGGCCACTCGTCCAGGTCCATGACGGTGTGCTTGGACACGCGCCACGGGACGCCCGACCTGCTGGGGACGACGCGGGCGATACGGCCGTCGGGGAGGTATTCGACGTCGTAGAACGCCGGGATGTACACCGAGCCCGTCTTCGCGAGGCGGAAGAGGACCTCCTCGCGGCCGCCCGGGCGGCCCTCCGCCTTCCACTGGCGGATGATCTTCGTCATGTCGAGCACGGCCTGCTCGCCGTCGCCGATGACCGCCGCGTCGATGAAGTCGGCGATCGGCTCGGGGTTGAAGGCCGCGTGGCCGCCGGCCAGGACGATGGGATCGTCCAGGCCCCGGTCCTTGGCCTCCAGCGGAATGCCGGCGAGGTCCAGGGCCGTGAGCATGTTGGTGTAGCCGAGCTCCGTTGAGAAGGAGAGGCCGAACACGTCGAAGGCGCCCACGGGCCGGTGGCTGTCCACCGTGAACTGCGGGACCTTGTGCTCCCGCATCAGCGCCTCCAGGTCCGGCCACACGCTGTAGGTGCGCTCGGCGAGGACGCCCTGCTGCTCGTTCAGTACCTCGTAGAGGATCATGACGCCCTGGTTGGGCAGGCCCACCTCGTAGGCGTCCGGGTACATGAGGGCCCAGCGGACGTCGCACGACTCCCACGGTTTGACGGTGGAGTTGAGCTCTCCGCCGACGTACTGGATCGGCTTCTGCACATGCGGGAGCAGAGCTTCGAGCTGTGGGAAGACCGATTCGGCGGCTTCGGCAGGCATCTCGCGAACCTTCGTGAGCTGACGGGGATGACCATCTAGCCTAACGCGGGCACGGACCCCGTCCGAGCGCTCGGTCCGCGGGCTCAGATGTTCGTCCCGCCCGTGATCTCCTTCCACAGCCCCGGCAGCTCGGCCTCGTCCGTAGATGCCCGCTGCTCCTCGCGCCCGTACAGCACGCCGTACGTGAACGAGCTCTCCCCCGCCGCGTGCGCCACGGCGGACAGCTCGCGCAGGGTCTGGCGCGTGATGACGCTGTCCTGATGGTCACCGAGGAGGTTCTGCAGGGATTTCATGGACTTGACCAGGTCGGCGGCGGGGTCGCCGAGGGCCGGGACGGCCGCCTCGGACGAGTACCTGGACCGCTTGGCCTTCTTGCGCGCCTCGTGCAGGGCGAGGTCGCGGTCGTGGCCGGGCGGCAGCTCCAGCCCCTGCTCGACCAACGCGGACACCTTCGCGAAGTCCTTCCGCACGGCCTTGGCGATCACCTTGGCGGGCTTGCCGGCGGCGGCTTCGAGCAGCGGCGGCTCGGCGACGAGGGCGTCCAGGGTGTCGAGGAGGGTCAGATACCGCTTGGAGTCCAGGACGCCGATCAGCCGGCGGCGCGATCCGCCGCGCTTGGCGTTCGCCCAGGTGCGCAGCCGGGTGCGGACCGGGCCGGAGATCAGGGTCCGGGGCACTGCGCCGAGGGACTCGGTCAGTCGCTCGGTGAGCACTTCCATGTCCCGGTCCACGCCCAGCTCACCGGCCAGCCACTTCAGCTCCTCGCCGACCGGGTCGGTGACCGCCCGGTCGAGGACCTTTCCGTACGAGCGGAAGGCGCTGCGCATCCGGCGGGTGGCGACTCGCATACGGTGCACGGAGTCAAAGACGTCCCGCCGGACGGCGGGGTCGAGCTCGACGATGGTGTCCCGCTGCGCGCGGACATACGCGAGGACGTGGTCGCCTGCGGTCACGGGCTCCGGGGAGGGCCGTGCCCTGCGCTTCTTCCGGTCCTTCTTCGGGGTGGTCTCCACAAGGGCCCGCGCGAGCTTCGACGCCGACGAGGACGGTCGTACGCCGGCCTTGCGCAGCCGCTTCTCCACCTTGTCGAGGAAGGCCGGGTCACCGCCGTCGGCCAGCTCCACCTCGATCTCGGTCCACTGGGCGCTGCCTCCGCCCCCGGTCAGCCGCTCGGCGTGCACGGAGTCCACGCCGACCTCGGCGAGCACCCGGCCTCCCGCGTCCACGAGGTCGCGCACGTCCCGGTCGGACCGCAGCCGGACCAGGGGCTCGAGTCCGGTGTCGCGCAGCCGGGAGCGGATCAGACCGGCCAGCGTTCGGGGCAGGGTGTCGGACAGCGGCGCCTGGATCTCGTCCCGCACTCCGGGGCCGACGGGGAACTTCAGATGCCAGCCGGCGTCGGATCCTCCGGTGCGGCGGCGCAGGGTGATCGAGTCCGCGGCCAGGCGTTCGTCGGCGGTGTCGTAGTAGACGGCGTCCAGCTGTACGACGCCCTTGTCGACGACGGCCGCGACACCGGCGACTCCGGTCAGGTCGGGCAGTCCGCTCTCGTCGGATTCGTACTTCCGCTCGATCTCACGCTTTGTGTCCGCCATGAACCGAATCTAGTCGGCGGCGGAGCGTTATGACAGGGGGTACAAAAGTTGAAGGATGCCTGAACGGCTGAAAGACCCCAACCACCGCATGCCTACGCGGACATAGGCCGCTGCACCCGGATCGACTGCAGCAGCCCCACCGCCACCCACACCGCGAACATCGACGTACCGCCGTAGGACACGAACGGCAGCGGCAGACCGGTGACCGGCATGATGCCGAGCGTCATGCCGATGTTCTCGAAGGACTGGAAGGCGAGCCACGCCACGATTCCGGCGGCGACGATCGTGCCGTACAGCTCGGTCGTCTCACGGGCGATACGGCAGGCTCGCCACAGGACCACGCCGAGCAGGAAGATGATCAGGCCTCCGCCGACGAAGCCCAGCTCCTCCCCCGCGACCGTGAAGACGAAGTCCGTCTGCTGCTCGGGCACGAACTGGCCCGTCGTCTGCGATCCCTCGAAGAGTCCCGCGCCCGTCAGCCCGCCCGAACCGATCGCGATACGGGCCTGGTTGGTGTTGTAGCCGACGCCCGCGGGGTCGAGGCTGGGGTTGGCGAAGGCGGCGAAGCGGGCGATCTGGTAGTCGTCCAGGATGTGCAGCTGCCAGACGGCCACCGCACCGATCGCGCCCGCGGCGAGGAGCCCGAAGACCCAGCGGTTGGAGGCGCCGGAGGCGAGCAGCACACCCAGCACGATGATCACCATCACCATGACCGACCCGAGGTCGGGCATGAGCAGCACGATCAGCATCGGCACGGCGGCAAGCCCCAGGGCCTGGAGGACCGTGCGGTGGTCGGGGTAGGGCTTGTCGCCCGCGTCGACCCTGGCCGCCAGCAGCATCGCCATGCCCAGGATGATCGTGATCTTCACGAACTCGGAGGGCTGGAGCGAGAAACCGCCGCCGAGCACGATCCAGGAGTGCGCTCCGTTGACCGTCGAGCCGAGCGGGGTGAGCACCAGCAGGATCAGGAAGACCGAGGCGCCGTACAGGATGGGCACGGCCGTGCGCAGGGTGCGGTGGCCGAGCCAGATCGTGCCGATCATCAGGGCGAACCCGATGCCGGTGTTCATGACGTGCCGGATCAGGAAGTAGTACGGGTCGCCCTGGTTGATCTCGGTCCGGTTGCGGGTCGCCGAGAAGACGAGCAGCGAGCCGATCATGGACAGCGCGATCGCCGCCAGCAGCATCGGCCAGTCCAGCCGGCGCGCGAGCGAGTCCCGGGCGAACACGCGTGTCCAGCCCGCGCGTTCGGGCCCGTACCCGGAGACGGAGAAGGAGTTGGCGCCGGTCATGTGAGCATCCTCCGGCTTCCCCGCCGGCGCGATCGCCGCCGTGTGTCGCGGTTGCCCGTGGTGGGCGTCGGCACGGTCGCCGCCGCCTGCGTCGCGTCCGGCTCGGGCGCGCCCTCCTGGCTCGCCCGCTGGTCCTCGGCCGGGTCCTTGGCGACCTTCGGGGACTTGATGGTGCCGTCCGTGCGGACCTTCGGCAGGCCCTTCTGCGGCGAGGGCAGCAGGGCGTTCTTCTTGTCGATCGCACCGTCGTCGGAGACGCCGTACAGCGCGTCGTAGATGTTGCGGACGGCGGGACCGGAGGCGCCGGAACCCGTTCCACCCTGGGAGATCGTCATCACGACCGCGTAGTCCTTGGTGTACGTGGTGAACCACGACGTCGTCTGCTTGCCGTATACCTCGGCGGTACCCGTCTTGGCGTGCATCGGGATCTTGTCCTGCGGCCAGCCGACCTGGGCGAACCGCCAGGCGGCCGTACCGCGGGTGGCGACGCCGGCGAGGGCCTCGTCCATCTCGGCGAGCGTGGTCCCGCTTATCGGCAGCCTGCCGTGCGCCTTGGGCTTGATCTCCTGCACGGTCCTGCCGTCGGCGCTGACGATCGCCTTGCCGACCGTCGGGTCGTGCAGGGTGCCGCCGTTGGCGATTGCCGCGTAGATCGTGGCCATCTGGATCGGGGTGACCAGGGTGTCGCCCTGGCCGATGGAGTAGTTGATCTCGTCACCGGCGCGCATCTGGTTGCCTTCGAGGCAGTTCTCGTACGCGATCTTCTCGACGTACGAGCCGTCCTTCTTGCCCTGCTTGCACCAGGCGTCCTTGTTGGCCTTCCAGTAGTCCTGCTTCCACTGGCGGTCGGGGACCCGTCCGGTGACCTCGTTGGGCAGGTCGATGCCGGTCTCCTTGCCGAGCCCGAACTGGTGGGCGGCCTTGAAGAAGTAGTCGTTCGCCTTCTTCTTCGGCTTGATGCCGCCGTCCCTCTGCCACTCGCGGTGCGCGAGGCCGTAGAAGACGGTGTCGCAGGAGACCTCCAGGGCGCGGCCGAGCGAGATCGGGCCGAAGTTCTCCGACTCGAAGTTCTTGAAGACCTGACCGCCCACCGAGTACGAACTCGTGCACGGGTAGCGCCCGTCGAAGGGGTACCCGGCCTCGATGGCGGCGGCCGTCGAGATCACCTTGAAGGTGGAGCCGGGCGCCGACTGCCCCTGGATGGCCCTGTTCAGCAGGGGATAGTTGGAGCCTTTGCCGGTGAGGTTGCGGTAGTCCTTGAGGGAGATGCCGCCGACCCAGGCGTTCGGGTCGTACGTCGGGTTGGACGCCATGGCGACGATCCGGCCGGTCTTGGCCTCCATCACCACGACCGCGCCCGAGTCCGCCTTGTAGTTCTCCTGGGTGTTGCGGTCCCACTCCTTGCGGGCCTGCTTCATGGCCTCGTTCAGCTCGTACTCGGCGACCCGCTGGACGCGGGAGTCGATGCTGGTGACGAGGTTGGAGCCGGGCTGGGCGGCGTCCGCCTCGGCCTTGCCGATCACCCGGCCGAGGTTGTCGACCTCGTAGCGGGTGACGCCCGCCTTGCCGCGCAGTTCCTTGTCGTACGCGCGCTCCAAGCCCGAGCGGCCGACCTGGTCGGAGCGCAGATACGGCGAGTCGGTGTCCTTGGCCTGCTGGATCTCCTCGTCGGTGACGGGCGAGAGATAGCCGAGCACCTGGGCGGTGTTGGCCTTGCCGGGGCCCGGGTAGCGGCGCACGGCCTCCGGCTCGGCGGTGATGCCGGGGAAGTCCTCGGCACGCTCACGGATCTGCAGGGCCTGCTTGGGCGTGGCCTCGTCGGTGATGGGGATCGGCTGGTACGGCGAGCCGTTCCAGCACGGCTGCGGCGTCTTGGCGTCGCACAGCCGCACCTTCTGCCGGACCTCCTTCGGCTCCATCCCGAGGACACCGGCGAGCTTGGTGAGGACGGCCCTGCCGTCGTCGGCCATCTTCATCAGGTCGGTGCGGGAGGCGGAGACCACGAGCCGGGTCTCGTTGTCGGCGATCGGCACACCCCGCGCGTCCAGGATCGAGCCGCGGACGGCGGGCTGGACGACCTGCTGGACGTGGTTGCCCGACGCCTCCTTGGCGTACTCGGCGCCCTCACGGATCTGCAGGTACCACAGGCGCCCGCCGAGGGTGCCGAGCAGGGAGAGGACGAGGATCTGGATGACGACGAGCCGGATCTGGACCCGTGGGGTCCGACCGGTCTCCGGAATGTTGGTCACTGCGGCCGCCTCCCCCTCTCAGAACGTGTGCGAGCAGTGCGTGTGCAGGCAGTGGGTGTGCACGGAGTGCTGGTACGCGTGCGTGCACGAGTCATATACGACGGACCTGTGAGCCCGGACCGCCAACGCCCACCTGTTCACAGCCGCTTGACCCCCTTGATACGCCCGGCGCGGGCCACCCGCGCCCGGGCCGCCTTCACCCGCAGCCCGCCACGCTGGCTGCCGATCCGCAGCCCGGTGCCGGAGGAGAGCCAGCCGGAGGAGATGTCGGTCGTCTTGGCCGCGGAGCCGCTCTCGGCGAGCGGGTCGTTCTCGGCACGCCGGGCCAGCGCCATGATCCCGGGGACGACGAACGGAGCGAGCAGCAGGTCGTACACGGCGGCCGAGAACAGCAGGCTGCCGAGGCCCACCTGGCGGGCGGCGGTGTCGCCGACGAGGGCGCCGACGCCGGCGTACAGCAGGGTGGAGCCGAGGGCGGCGGCGACCACCACGAGCATCGGGCCCGTGGCCGACTTGAGCCGGCCGGTCTCCGGCTTGATGAGCCCGGCGAGATAGCCGATCACACAGAGCACGAGGGCGTAGCGGCCGGCCGCGTGGTCGGCGGGCGGCGCGAGATCGGCGAGCAGACCGGCGCCGAAACCGACGAGGGCGCCGCCGACATGGCCGTACACCATGGCGAGGCCGAGGACGGTGAGCAGCAGCAGGTCGGGGACGGCACCGGGCAGATGGAGGCGGGCGAGGACGCTCACCTGGAGCACCAGGGCGACGACGATCAGGGCGGAGGAGAGCAGGATCCGGTTGACGCGCATGGGCTACAGCTCCTACTGCTCTTGCTGGATCTGGTCGTCGAGCGGCGCCTCGGCGGACGGGGTCACGGTGACCGTGACGGTGGGCGTGGGTGTCGGCCTGGGCTTGGCGGGCAGCACCGTGTCGCGGGGGTCCTTCTTCGGGGCCTCGACGACGACACCGACGATGTCGAGCTTGGTGAAACCGACGTACGGCGTCACATAGAGGATGCGGGTCAGACCGCCGCCGGAGGGGTCGACGCGGGAGACCACGCCGACGGGCACGCCGGGCACGAAGGGCTTGTCGGCCTGGGAGCCGAAGGTGACGAGACGGTCGCCCTTCTTCACCTCGGCCTTGCCGTTGAGGAGTTCGACGCGCAGCGGGCGGTCGCCCTGACCGGAGGCGAAGCCGAGTTCGTCGGTGGACTCCATCCGGGTGCCGACGGTGAAGTCGGGGTCGCTGGCGAGCAGCACGGTCGCGGTGTTCGGGCCGACGGTGGTGACGCGGCCGACGAGCCCGTCACCGTTGAGCACGGTCATGTCCCGCTTGATGCCGTCGTTGGCGCCGGCGTCGATGGTGATCGTCCAGGAGAAGCCCTGGGCGGCTCCTATGGCGATGACCTCGGCGCCCTTGATGCCGTACTGGCCCTCTCCCGCGATCTTCAGCATCTTGTCGAGCTGCTTGAGCCGGCTGCGGCTGCGGTCGTCGCTGCCGAGCTTGGCCTTGAGGGCCGCGTTCTCCTTCTCCAGCGCGGCGAGCCGGTCGTGTCGTTCACCGGAGTCACGGATGGCGGAGACCGCGTTGCCGACCGGGTCGACCGCCGCCGACACGCCGTTCTCGATCGGGCCGAAGACCGCGGCCGCGGCCTGCCGGGCACCGTCGACCGGGGAGTCCTCCCCGCCGCGGATGTCCACCGTGATCAGTGCGAACGCGATGGCGATCAGCAGCACCAGGAGCAGCCGGCTCTCTCGTGTGTCCCTCACGTGCGGCGGCCGTGCCCTTCCTCATTGGAATGTGCAGGTGTCAGAAATGTGCGGGTGTCCGGGGTGTGCAGAGGCTTATGGGCGAGCTTATGCCTCTATATCAACGATCCGCCGTACGAGAGGAGATCATCCCGTACGGCGGAATCGAAGAGTTACGTCATCTGCGCGGCTGGGCGTCCAGGACCTGCTGGAGCGCCTCGAACTCCTCGACGCACTTGCCGGAGCCGAGCGCCACGCTGTCCAGCGGGTCCTCGGCGATATGGATCGGCATGCCGGTCTCCCGGCGCAGCCGCTCGTCGAGGCCGCGCAGCAGGGCTCCGCCGCCGGTCAGAACGATTCCGCGGTCCATGATGTCGCCGGACAGCTCCGGCGGGCACTTGTCGAGGGTCGTCTTGACGGCGTCGACGATGGCGTTGACGGGCTCCTCGATCGCCTTGCGCACCTCGGCTGCGGAAATGACGACCGTCTTGGGCAGCCCGGAGACCAGGTCCCGGCCGCGGATCTCGGTGTGCTCGTCGGAGTCGAGGTCGTAGGCCGAACCGATGGTGATCTTGATCTGCTCGGCCGTCCGCTCACCCAGCAGAAGGGAGTACTCCTTCTTGATGTGCTGGATGATCGCGTTGTCAAGCTCGTCGCCCGCGACCCGGATCGACTGGGCGGTGACGATGCCGCCGAGGGAGATGACCGCGACCTCCGTGGTGCCGCCGCCGATGTCCACCACCATGTTGCCCGTGGCCTCGTGGACCGGCAGGCCGGATCCGATGGCCGCCGCCATGGGTTCCTCGATGATGTGCACCTGGCGGGCGCCGGCCTGGGACGACGCCTCGATGACGGCACGGCGCTCGACGCCGGTGATGCCGGAGGGCACACAGACGACGACCCGCGGACGAGCCAGATACCGCCGCTTGTGGATCTTCAGAATGAAATAGCGGAGCATCCGCTCGGTGATCTCGAAGTCGGCGATGACGCCGTCCTTCAGCGGACGCACGGCAACGATGTTGCCGGGCGTGCGCCCGATCATCTTCTTCGCTTCGGCACCGACCGCGAGGATGCCACCGGTGTTGGTGTTGATCGCGACCACGGACGGCTCGTTGAGTACGATCCCGCGACCCCTGACGTACACCAGCGTGTTGGCGGTCCCGAGGTCGACAGCCATGTCACGGCCGATGAACGACATTGAGTTCCCCATCAGGATTCGACTGGCCTTCCCATGAGCTTCTGAGGGCTTTTCAGGTAGGCGAGGTGGGTGCTGTGACGTGAAGGCTTCCATCGTAGACGCGCTTGCACGAACACTGCGCGAGGGTCTTCGCCATTGTCAGCAGATGATGTGCCGCCTCGCTTGTGGAGACGGTCCATCGGGGGCACTCGTTCCCCCGATCGGCCACGCGTATGCCGGGGGACGGCCGGAATTATTCGGCCGCCCCAGGTCAGACCGCGTGAGCGACTTGACGGTGGCTCAGTGAACAACGCATCCGACGGCTCAGGCGCGACCCGGGAAGAAGATCTTCACCTCGCGCTCGGCGGACTCCTCGGAGTCGGAGGCGTGGATCAGGTTCTCCCGCACAATCACACCGAAATCACCGCGGATGGAACCGGGGGCAGCCGCGATCGGGTCGGTCGGGCCGGCCAGCGCACGCAGACCCTCGACGACCCGCTCACCCTCGACGATCATGGCCACGACCGGACCGGAGGACATGAACTCCACCAACGGCTCGTAGAAGGGCTTGCCCTTGTGCTCGCCGTAGTGCTGCTCCAGCGTGTCCTGGTCCAGGGTGCGCAGCTCCAGCGCGGTGATCCGCCAGCCCGCCTTGCGCTCGATGCGGCTGATGATCTCGCCGGTCAAACCACGAGCGACTGCGTCGGGCTTGAGCAGGACGAGGGTGCGCTGGGTCACGACGGGCTCCTTCAGGTGCAGGGTGGTGCGGGGGGTCACGAGATTACAGGGGGCGTCCGGACACCTGTTACGCAGCGTCAGGCGTGGAGGCATCGGCCTGGGCCGCGAATCGCGCCTTCGCCTCGTCGATCTTCCGTCCGAAGTGGACCGACGCCCACCACAGGCCCGCGAACACCGCGCCGAGGAAGAACATCGTCGGGATGACGAAACCGGACGCGATCAGCGCGATCTGGAAGGCCCAGCCGAGAGCGACGCCGCCGGGACGGGTCACCATGCCGCACAGCACCAGGCTCAGGAACATGGCGATGCCGCTGACCGTCCACACCGCCGCCATGGACAGATCGGGGTCCTTCATCGCGACCAGCCCGGCGAAACCGATGATGAAGAACTCACCGATCAGGGTCGAAGCACAGAGCGTACGCACGGAAGTCAGCCCCTCCCCAGGAGCACTCGGGCCTCACCGACGGTGATGACGGAGCCGGTCACGAGCACACCGCCGCCCGCGAACTCGCCCTCCTCCTCGGCGAGCGTGATCGCGGCCTCCAGCGCGTCGGGCAGCCGCGGCTCGACCTGCACCCGCTCCTCGCCGAACACCTCGACCGCGATCGCCGCGAGCTCGTCGGCGTCCATCGCACGATGGGTGGAGTTCTGTGTGACGACGACCTCGGCGAAGATCGGCTCGAAGGCTTCGAGGAGCCCCCGCACGTTCTTGTCCCCGCTCGCCCCGACCACACCGATCAGCCGGCTGAAGTCGAAGGCCTCGCCGACGGCCTCGGCCGTGGCGCGGGCCCCTGCCGGATTGTGCGCCGCGTCCAGTACGACGGTCGGCGACCGCCGTACGACCTCCAGCCGGCCCGGCGACGCCACCGACGCGAAGGCCTTGCGGACCGTCTCGGCGTCGAGCGGCTCGGGCCGCTCGGAGCCGACCCCGAAGAACGCCTCGACCGCGGCCAGCGCCACGGCGGCGTTGTGGGCCTGATAGGCGCCGTGCAGCGGCAGATACACCTCGGTGTACTCACCGCCGAGCCCGCGCAGGGTGAGCAGCTGCCCGCCGACGGCGACCTGACGGGAGACGACCCCGAACTCCAGCCCCTCGCGCGCCACGGTGGCGTCGACCTCGACGGCCTTCTTCAGCAGCACCTGGGCCGCGTCCACTGGCTGCTGGGCCAGGATGACGGTCGCGTCCTGCTTGACGATGCCGGCCTTCTCGGCGGCGATCTCGGCGGGCGTCTCACCGAGGCGGTCGGTGTGGTCGAGGTCGATGGGGGTGACGACGGCGACATCCCCGTCGATCACGTTGGTGGCGTCCCAGGAGCCGCCCATGCCCACTTCCACGACGGCGACATCGACGGGTGCGTCGGCGAAGGCGGCGTACGCCATCCCCGTCAGCACCTCGAAGAAGGAGAGCCGGTACTCCTGCTGGGAGTCGACCATCTCGATGTACGGCTTGATGTCCTGGTACGTCTCGACGAACCGCTCGGCGGAGATCGGCGCACCGTCGAGACTGATCCGCTCGGTGATCGACTGGACGTGCGGGGAGGTGTACCGACCGGTGCGCAGCTCGAAGGCGCCGAGCAGGGCCTCGATCATGCGGGCGGTGGAGGTCTTGCCGTTGGTCCCGGTGATGTGGAGGGAGGGGTACGACCGCTGCGGCTCCCCCAGCACGTCCATCAGCGCGGAGATACGGCTGACCGACGGCTCCAGCTTGGTCTCGCCCCACCGTGTCGCCAGCTCGGCCTCGACCTCGCGCAGGGCCTTGTCGACCTCGGGGTCCTTTGGGCGGGCGGGTACGGCGGCGGCGGACGGGCCGCCCTGGGTGCGCAGGGTACGGCTGCCGGCCTCGATGACCGCGAGATCGGGGTCACGGTCGGTCTCGGCGGCGATCATCTCGTCGAAGGAGTCGGGCTCACTCACGGGGCCCAGTCTACGTACGCGGCCCGCGGGCGTGTGTGCCGCCTGGGGCGGCACGACTGCCCGCGGGCCGCGCTCGCCTACGCCTGCGGCAACCGCTCCAGCTGGGCCTTGATGCGGGCGATGTCCTCGTCCGCCTTCGCCAGCCTCGTCCGGATCTTGTCCACGACGTGGTCCGGCGCCTTCGACAGGAACGCCTCGTTGCCGAGCTTGGCGTTCGCCTGGGCCTTCTCCTTCTCCGCGGCGGCGAGATCCTTCGCCAGCCGCTTCCGCTCCGCCGCCACATCGATCGTGCCGGACAGATCCAGCGCCACCGTGGCCCCCGCGACCGGCAGGGTCGCCGTCGCCGAGAAACCCTCGCCCTCGGGCTGGAGGCGCAGCAGCTGGCGGATCGCCGCCTCGTGGGGCGCCAGCGCCGTACCGTCCAGGGTCAGGCGCGCCGGGACGCGCTGCCCCGGCTGCAGGCCCTGGTCGGCGCGGAAGCGGCGGACCTCGGTGATGACGGACTGGAGGGTCTCGATCTCCTGCTCGGCCGCCTTGTCCCGGAAGCCGCTGTCCTTCGGCCACTCGGCGATGACGACCGACTCGCCGCCCGTGAGGGTGGTCCAGAGGGTCTCGGTGACGAACGGGACGACCGGGTGCAGCAGCTTGAGGGTGACGTCGAGGACCTCGCCCAGGACGCGCTGGGAGACCTCGGCCGCCTCGCCGCCCGCCTGGAACGTCGTCTTGGACAGCTCGACGTACCAGTCGAAGACCTCGTCCCACGCGAAGTGGAACAGCGCGTCCGAGAGCTTCGCGAACTGGAAGTCCTCGTAGAACGCGTCGACTTCGGAGACGACGGAGTTGAGGCGGGACAGGATCCAGCGGTCCGTGGCCGACATGGCGGACGGCTCCGGCAGGGGTCCCTCGACCGTCGCGCCGTTCATCAGCGCGAAGCGGGTCGCGTTCCAGATCTTGTTGGCGAAGTTGCGGGAGCCCTGGACCCAGTCCTCGCCGATCGGGACGTCGACACCCGGGTTCGCGCCACGCGCCAGCGTGAACCGGAGCGCGTCCGACCCGTACTTGTCCATCCAGTCCAGCGGGTTGACCGCGTTGCCGAAGGACTTCGACATCTTCTTGCCGAACTGGTCGCGGACCATGCCGTGCAGGGCGATGGTGTGGAACGGCGAGGTGCCGTCCATCGCGTACAGGCCGAACATCATCATCCGGGCGACCCAGAAGAAGAGGATGTCGTAGCCGGTGACCAGGACGGAGTTCGGGTAGAACTTCGTGAGCGACTCGGTCTGCTCGGGCCAGCCCAGCGTGGAGAACGGCCACAGACCGGAGGAGAACCAGGTGTCCAGGACGTCGGTGTCCTGGCGCCAGCCCTCGCCGCCCGGCGGCTCCTCGTCGGGGCCGACGCAGACGACCTCGCCCTCGGGGCCGTACCAGACCGGAATGCGGTGTCCCCACCACAACTGCCGCGAGATGCACCAGTCGTGAAGGTTGTCGACCCAGTCGAAGTACCGCTTCTCCATGTCCCGCGGGTGGATCTTGACGCGGCCGTCGCGGACGGCGTCACCGGCCGCCTTCGCGAGCGGGCCGACCTTGACCCACCACTGCATGGACAGACGCGGCTCGATGGTGGTCTTGCAGCGCGAGCAGTGGCCGACGCTGTGGACGTAGGGCCGCTTCTCGGCGACGATCCGGCCCTCGGCGCGCAGCGCGGCAACGATCGCCGAGCGGGCTTCCAGGCGGTCCAGGCCCTGGAAGGGGCCGTGGGCGGTGATGACGGCGTGCTCGTCCATGACGGTCAGGGACGGCAGGTTGTGGCGCTGGCCGATCTCGAAGTCGTTCGGGTCGTGGGCCGGGGTGACCTTGACGGCACCCGTGCCGAACTCGGGGTCGACGTGCTCGTCGGCGACGACCGGGATGGAACGCCCGGTCAGCGGCAGCTTGATGAGCTTGCCGACCAGGTGCCGGTAGCGCTCGTCGTCCGGGTGGACGGCGACGGCGGTGTCACCGAGCATCGTCTCGGCACGGGTGGTGGCGACGACGATGGTGTCGTCCCCGTCGCCGTACTTCATGGAGACGAGCTCGCCGTCGTCCTCCTGGTACTCCACCTCGATGTCCGAGATGGCGGTCAGACAGCGCGGACACCAGTTGATGATGCGCTCGGCGCGGTAGATCAGCTCGTCGTCGTAGAGCCGCTTGAAGATGGTCTGGACGGCCTGGGACAGTCCCTCGTCCATCGTGAAGCGCTCGCGCGACCACGCGACACCGTCTCCGAGGCGGCGCATCTGACCGCCGATCTGTCCTCCGGACTCGGCCTTCCACTGCCAGACGCGCTCGACGAAGGCCTCACGGCCGAGGTCGTGCCGGGACTTGCCCTCCTTGCCGAGCTCGCGCTCGACGACGTTCTGCGTGGCAATGCCGGCGTGGTCCATGCCCGGCTGCCACAGCGTCTCGAAGCCCTGCATGCGCTTGCGGCGGGTGAGGGCGTCGATGAGGGTGTGCTCGAAGGCGTGCCCGAGGTGCAGGCTGCCGGTGACGTTCGGCGGCGGGATGACGATGGTGTACGGCGGCCTGTCGCTCTTCTCGTCCGCCTCGAAGTAACCCCGCTCCACCCAGCGCTCGTACAGCGGCCCCTCTACATCGGCCGGCGCGTACTGGGTCGGCAGTTCGGTGTCGGGCGCTGATGGCTGCTGCTGAGCGTTCTCGGTCACGCGCTCAGTTTAGGGGTGTCGCAGGCGTGTCCCGAAACGCGATTCCTTTGTAACGGTGCGCCCCCCGCTGCACTGCGCGCCCCACCCCTGCGCCAGGATGTCAGGAACACATAAGCATCTGGAGGGGAACCCAGAAATGAGCTACAACCAGCCGGGCCCGTACGGCGGGCAGCCCCAGCAGCCCGGACCGTACGGCCAGCCGGGCCCCTACGGCCAGCAGCCGCCGCAGGCACCCCAGCCCGGCTACGGCTACCCCCAGCAGGCCCCTCCCGGCCAGCCGCAGCCCGGCTACGGCTATCCGCAGCAGCCCCCGCAGGGCGTTCCGCCGCAGCAGACCCAGCCCTACGGGCAGCAGCCTCCGTACGGCGTCCCGCAGCCCCCGGCTCCGGGCGGCGGCGGCAAGAAGGCCGGCCTGATCATCGGCGCGGTGGCGGTCGTGGCAGCGATCGCGGTCGGCGCGTACTTCGTGATCGGCGGGGGCGGAAGCGGCGGGTCGGACATAGCGGACGACGGGGCGCACAAGCTCACGGCTCCGGCCACGATCGTCGACGGGCAGTACAAGAAGGGCGACAAGACCGAGACCGACACCCTGACCGAGAACGACATCAAGGACGCGGAGTCGTGGGGTGTCCAGAACCCCAAGGACGTCAGCGCGGCGTACTCCGCGGGGTCGGGCCTCACGTCGAAGCAGCTGATGTTCGCGGGCGTGTACGGCACCATCGACGACCCGGAGAAGGTCGTCGACGCGATGTTCGCCCAGATGAAGAAGGAGGCCGAGAAGGACGCCGACTCCGGCAGTAAACTCCTGGGCAGCCCCAAGGAGTTCACGCCTTCCGGCTTCGAGAACGGCATCATGAAGTGCCAGGAGATCGAGTCCAAGGAGTCCGGTCAGACCATCACGATGCCGTTCTGCATCTGGGGTGACCACAGCACGCTCACGTACGTGCTCTCGTACGACATGGCCGCCCTGGCCGCGGGCAAGAGCACCTCGATGGAGGATGCGGCCGACCTGACCGCGAAGGTCCGCAAGGACGTGCGCGTCAAGGCCTGACGCCGCTGTCGCCCAACAGCGCAGGGCCCCGGTCGGTTGACCGGGGCCCCTTCCGCGTGCTGTGCGGTGCGGCTACGCCGTCTTCTGCTCGCCCGGGCCGCGGCCGTTGCGGGCGTCGCGGGGGATCAGGGTCGGGTTCACGTTCGAGTGGACGACGTCCGCTGTGATGACGACGCGGGCCACGTCCTTGCGGGACGGGACCTCGTACATCACCGACATCAGGACCTCCTCCATGATGGCGCGAAGACCGCGCGCACCCGTCTGGCGGAGGATCGCCTGGTCGGCGATGGCCTCCAGGGCCTCGCGCTCGAAGTCCAGCTCCACACCGTCGAGTTCGAACAGGCGCTGGTACTGCTTCACCAGCGCGTTGCGCGGCTCGACCAGGATCTGGAGCAGCGCCTCGCGGTCGAGGTTGTGGACCGAGGTGATGACCGGGAGGCGGCCGATGAACTCGGGGATCATGCCGAACTTGACCAGGTCCTCGGGCATGACGTCCTCGAACTGGTCCTTGGCCTCCAGCTCCCGCTTGGAGCGGATCGTCGCGCCGAAGCCGATGCCCTTCGCGCCCGCCCGGGACTCGATGATCTTCTCCAGGCCGGCGAAGGCACCGCCCACGATGAACAGGACGTTCGTCGTGTCGATCTGGATGAACTCCTGGTGCGGGTGCTTGCGGCCGCCCTGCGGCGGGACCGAGGCCGTCGTGCCTTCGAGGATCTTGAGCAGCGCCTGCTGAACGCCTTCACCGCTCACATCGCGGGTGATGGAAGGGTTTTCACTCTTCCGCGCGACCTTGTCGATCTCGTCGATGTAGATGATGCCCGTCTCGGCCTTCTTGACGTCGTAGTCGGCCGCCTGGATGAGCTTCAGCAGGATGTTCTCGACGTCTTCCCCGACATAACCCGCCTCCGTCAGCGCCGTGGCGTCGGCGATGGCGAAGGGGACGTTGAGCATGCGCGCCAGTGTCTGCGCGAGGAGCGTCTTGCCGGAGCCCGTGGGGCCCAGCAGAAGGATGTTGGACTTCGCCAACTCGATGGCGTCGTCGCGGCCTTGGGCGCCGCCGTTCTCACCGGCCTGGACCCGCTTGTAGTGGTTGTACACCGCGACCGAGAGGGCCTTCTTGGCCGCCTCCTGACCGACGACGTACCCCTCGAGGAATTCGTAGATCTCGCGGGGCTTCGGGAGTTCCTCCCAGCGCACCTCGCTGGTCTCGGCGAGTTCTTCCTCGATGATCTCGTTGCAGAGATCGATGCACTCGTCGCAGATGTAGACACCGGGCCCTGCGATGAGCTTCTTGACCTGCTTCTGGCTCTTGCCGCAGAACGAGCACTTGAGCAGATCGCCGCCGTCACCGATGCGTGCCACGGTGTGCTTCCCCTTCGCCTGGGAGACGCCTAGGTCCAGCGGCTCCTGGTGCTGCCTTAATCCGACGGTACCTTGCCGGGCCCCCCGTTCGGGCCCCCCTTGGCCCGGTTCGCTTGACGTCGAACGTGTCAAACCGGGCCAAGGGGCGGCAGACGTGTGCAGCCTTCCGCTCAGCGGACGGCGGCGTTGTTCATCTTCCGGGTGGAGATGATCTGGTCGATCAGGCCGTACGACAGCGCTTCCTCGGCCGTGAGGATCTTGTCGCGCTCGATGTCCTCGCGGATCTTCTCGATCGGCGTGGTGGAGTGCTTGGCCAGCATCTCCTCCAGCTGCGCGCGCATCCGGAGGATCTCGTTGGCGGCGATCTCCAGGTCGGAGACCTGGCCGCGGCCGGTCTCGCTGTACGGCTGGTGGATCAGCACGCGGGCGTTCGGCAGCGCCATGCGCTTGCCGGGCGTACCCGCGGCCAGCAGGATCGCTGCGGCGGAGGCCGCCTGGCCCATGCAGACCGTCTGGATGTCCGGCTTCACGAACTGCATCGTGTCGTAGATGGCCGTGAGCGCCGTGAAGGAGCCGCCCGGGCTGTTGATGTAGACCGAGATGTCCCGGTCGGGGTCCATCGACTCCAGGCACAGGAGCTGCGCCATGACGTCATTGGCGGAGGCGTCGTCGATCTGGACGCCGAGGAAGATCACGCGCTCCTCGAAGAGCTTCGCGTACGGGTCGTACTCGCGGATGCCCTGCGAGGTGCGCTCGACGAAGCGCGGGATGACGTAACGGGACTCCGCCGCGGGACCCGTGTACTCGGCGCGTGTGCGGTCGTACAGGCCGCTGCCGGGGAAGTCGTTCACTGTCTCTCTCCTAGGGGCTGAGGCGGTCGGCTGGGGGCTGTGCTGGGGCCTCAGGCCCCGGTGCCGCCGCCGCCCGGCATGTTGACGGCCGCGGTGATGACGTCGTCGATGAGGCCGTACGCCTTGGCCTCCTCGGCGTCGAACCAGCGGTCGCGGTCGGAGTCGCGGGTGATCTGCTCGAACGACTGACCGGTGTGCTGGGCCGTGAGCTCCGCCATGCGCTTCTTGGTGTGCAGCAGCCGCTCGGCGTGGATCTTGATGTCGGAGGCCGAGCCGGCCAGGCCCGCGGAGGGCTGGTGGATCAGGATCTCGGCATTCGGCAGCGCGAAGCGCTTGCCCGGGGTGCCCGCGCTGAGCAGGAACTGGCCCATGGAGGCGGCGAGGCCCATCGCGATCGTCACCACGTCGTTCTTGATGAACTGCATGGTGTCGTAGATCGCCATACCGGCCGTGATCGAGCCGCCGGGGCTGTTGATGTAGAGGTTGATGTCCTTGTCGGGGTCCGCCGCGGCAAGGAGCAGCAACTGCGCGGTGATCTTGTTCGCGATGTCGTCGTCGACCGGCTGGCCGAGGAAGATGATCCGCTCGTTGAGCAGCCGGTTGTAGACCTGGTCGCCGAGGCCACCACCGATGGAAGGCTCGCCGGCGGCGGAGGGCATCAGATTCGTCACGTATCCACCTGCTCGTCTTACGACGGCGCCGGGCCGTCTCACGTGTTCCCGTCCGGGGGCTTGGCCGGGGACTCCAGTCCCCTTGCCCTCGTACTCATGGACCCTAACGCGCTGGTCCCTTCGGGGAATCCCGGTATGGGGGGTGTTCGCCGGGGGCGTAGCGACGGTGTGACTCCGGTTCGTGGCCGGATGCGGGTGGTGTGTGGCTGGTCGCGGCCCCGCGGCAAAGCCGCAGACCGGTACAGCCCCGCGCCCCTTCGGGCAGACGAACGGGCCCCGGGTACCAACGTACCCGGGGCCCGTCCTGCAAGCGTGTCCGAAGGTGCCGTACGGCTCAGCCCTCGGGCTTCTCCTCGGGCTCCTCGGCCGTGCCCTCGGCGGCCTCGACCGTCTCCGTGGCCGTCTCGACCTCGTCCTCGTCGTCCAGGTCGATGATCTCGCCGTTGGTGTCCTTGACCGTGGCGGCCTCGACCACGACGGCCAGGGCCTTGCCGCGGGCGACCTCGCCGACCAGGAGCGGAACCTGGCCGCCCTCGACCACGGCCTGCGCGAACTGGTCGGGGGACATGCCGGAGGAGGCCGCGCGCCGCATGAGGTGCTCGGTGAGCTCCTCCTGGTTGACGTTGAGCTTCTCCAGCTTGACGAGCTCGTCGAGCACGAACTGGGTCTTGATGCCCTTGACCGCGGCTTCCTTGGTCTCGGCGTCGAACTCTTCCTCGGTCTTGCCCTGGATCTCCAGGTACTTCGCGAGCTCGAGGCCCATCTGACCGAGCTGGTGGTGCTCGAGGTTGTGCTTACGGGTGTTGATCTCGTCCTCGAGCAGCTTCTCGGGGACGGGGACCTCGACCAGCTCGAGCAGTTTCTCCAGGACGCGCTCCTGGGCCTGCGTGGCCTGGTCGAACTGCTTCATGTGCTCCAGGCGCTTGCGGCTGTCGGCCTTGAGCTCGTCGAGGGTGTCGAACTCGGAGGCGAGCTGCGCGAACTCGTCGTCCAGCTCGGGCAGTTCGCGCGCGGCGACCTGGGTGACCTTGACGGTGACCTCGGCCTCCTTGCCGGCCGCCGAGCCGCCCTTGAGCTCGGAGGTGAAGGTGGCCTCGCCACCGGTCTCCAGGCCCTTCACGGCGTCGTCGATGCCGTCGAGGAGCTCGCCGGAGCCGATGGTGTAGGAGACACCGCTCGCGACGCCGTCCTCCAGGACCTCGCCGTCGACCTTGGCCTCCAGATCGATGGTGACGACGTCGCCGTCCTCGGCGGCGCGCTCGACCGGGGAGGTGGAGGCGAAGCGCTCGCGGAGCTGCTCGACCGACTTGTCGATGTCCTCGTCGGTGACCTCGACGGCGTCGACCTCGACCTCGATGCCGGAGTAGTCCGGGATCTCGATGGCGGGGCGGACGTCGACCTCGGCGGTGAAGTTCAGCGTCTCGCCGTCCTTCAGCTCGGTGATGTCGACCTCGGGCTGGCCCAGGACGTTGAGCTCGGCCTCGTTGACCGCCTCCGTGTAGAACTTCGGAAGCGCGTCGTTGACCGCCTCCTCCAGGACCGCACCGCGGCCGAACCGCTGGTCGATGACGCGCGCCGGGATCTTGCCCTTCCGGAAGCCCTTCACCGTGACCTGCTGGTTGATCTTCTTGTACGCCGCGTCGAGGCTGTCCTTGAGCTCCTCGAAGGGCACCTCGACAGTGAGCCGAACCCGGGTCGGGTTCAGGGTCTCCACGGCGCTCTTCACGGTTCGGTCTCCTTGTGGCTGACTTCTTGGTTTCTGCCGGGGCCAGACTGGTCCGGCGGATTTCGCCGCCCGGAGGACTTCAGAGGTGAGACACACGGGCGTGCAGCTTGCATAGTAACGGCAGCGAGGACACGCCCCAAAGGCGATCAGGCGGGGTGGGCCCGCGCGTGGCCGGTGACGGCCGGTGACGGCCGGTGGACGACCGATGGACGACCGGTAACGGTCGATCACGACCGGTTCGACGGCCAGGAGCGGCTTTGACGGCCGGGACGGTCGGCTTGACAGCCGGGACGATCGGTCCGACGACCGAGACGTCCAAGACGACCAAGGGGTGGCGGGACCCCGGCCGGGGACAGCCGGGGACAGTGGTCGGGGTGGCGGGATTTGAACCCACGGCCTTCCGCTCCCAAAGCGGACGCGCTACCAAGCTGCGCCACACCCCGTCTGGTGTGCGACACGTAGGGTACATGCCCGCAGGCAGCGCGGCTGCCGCATTTCACGGGCGCCGCCGTGCGAGCCGACGCGGACGGGAACGGGGTGTGCGATGAGGGGCGACAACCCGCTACGATGCCTGAAGTGCCGCCGCGATCAACGGGTCCGCGGTGTGCCCTGCGCGGGCGTAGCTCAATGGTAGAGCCCTAGTCTTCCAAACTAGCTACGCGGGTTCGATTCCCGTCGCCCGCTCCGAGAAAGGCCTCCGGCCGGTCCCCGTCAGGGATCGGCCGGAGGCCTTTTGCCTGGTTGCCCGATCCCTTTTTGTGTGGTTTTCACCCCGGGGTGCCGGACCCCGGGACCGGCTAGAACTGGATCGAGTTGATCGTCTCGGCTATCGAGTCGAGGAACCGCTGGATGTCGTCGGCCATGCCGGTCGAGGCGAGAAAGAAGCCGAAGAGCACCGCGACCACGGCCGGGCCGGCCTTGAGTGAGCCGCCTCGGATCAACACCACCAGGATGATCGCCAACAGCAGCACCACAGACAGTGAAATGGCCACAACTGATCACACCCTCGGTCGGTCCGCTCTCCCGGCCCGGGGATGCAACCCCGTGCACCCCCGCCAGAACCATCGTGCCACCAACGCGGCCCGCATATGCGACGCGTGACGCATCGTTGACCGTCTTGGACCGGAACCGGCACACACGCCCGCGCGGCACGGGCCCGCCGACCGCGCCCCGCACAGTAATTCGATGGCGCACCCGCACGGGGAATTCGACGGGATGGTTTCGGTGTCCACACACCGTGTTCGCAGCGATTTCGAATTGTTGCCGCAGGTTCATCGAGGTCATACGCAGGCCCGTCGGAAGGGTTACTTTATGCACCATTTAGTCGGGATGAATCGTGACAATCAGCGTGCAAATCGGGGCACCGGTGACTTCTTTGGAGATGTGTCGGCCATCACGTCGACAACGATGCCGACTTCGCCAAATCGGGGGTACGCGGAGCCGATAAGCAGGAATGACGTCGAGGGTTTTACGGAAACGCTCAGTGAACGCTAGGGTGCCTCAAATGTTCCACGCCGCCTCGTCCCCCGGCCGCAACCGAGCGCCGCTCCCCCCGGCACAGTCGCCGGCCGACGGAGTGCCGAGTCCGCGCTCGCCGCGGAACAGCAAGAACCGGCAGAGCTCGCGAACCTCGCCAACCTCGTCAAGCTCGCAGAGCGCCCCGAACAGACAGTCCGGGCAGCGCGACGCGTTCTTCGACAACGCCAAGTACCTGGCGATCGTGCTCGTGGCGATGGCTCACGCCTGGGAGCCGCTCAAGGACGACAGCCGGATCCTGGAGGGCGTGTACACGGTCGTGTACTCCTTCCACATGCCGGCGTTCATCATCATCTCCGGCTTCTTCTCGCGCAGCTTCGACATGCGCCCCGACCGGCTGAAGCGGCTGGTCACCGGCGTCGCCGTGCCGTACATCGTCTTCGAGACCGCGTACTCCGTCTTCAAGCGCGTCGTCGGTGACGCCCCGCACGCGGAGATCAGCCTCCTCGACCCCTGGTATCTGACCTGGTTCCTGTGTGCGCTGTTCATCTGGCGGATGACGACCCCCCTGTGGAAGCTGGTGCGCCACCCGCTTCCGCTCGCGCTGGGCATCGCCATGCTGGCGTCCGTCACCCCGGACATCGGCAATGACCTGGATCTTCAGCGGGTGCTGCAGTTCCTGCCGTACTTCGTGCTCGGTCTGTGCATGAAGCCCGAGCACTTCCGGCTGGTGCGCCGGCGGTCGGTGCGGATCCTGGCGGTGCCGGTGTTCATGATCGCGCTGGCCGTCGGCTGGTGGGCGGTGCCGCGCATGAACACTGCGTGGTTCTACCACCGTGACGCCGTTCAGGAGTTGGGTGCGCCGTGGTGGACGGGCCCGGTGATGGTGCTCGCGATGTTCGGCTGCTCACTGCTGCTGACCGCGTGCTTCTTCGCCTGGGTGCCCGGCCGGAGCATGTGGTTCACCGCGCTCGGCTCGGGCACGCTGTACGGCTATCTGCTGCACGGCTTCCTGATCAAGGGCGGCGACTACGCGGGCTGGTTCGACCACCCCGCGCTGCACCGGCCGCTGGGCGAGATCCTCCTGACCGTCCTGGCGGCGGCCGCCGTCACACTGCTGTGCACCCGGCCCGTGCAGCGGATCTTCCGGTTCGCGATGGAGCCGAGCATGGAGTGGGCATTCAAGCGGGACGCGGCGGAGCTCGCCCGGGAGCGGGAGCGGGGCGGGCGCCGCGAGAAGGTCCCCGCGTAGGCGGTAGGGCCCGGTCGCGGCGTAGGCGGCAGGTCCCCGCGCGGGCGGCCGTCAGTCGTCGCCGACTCAGTCGCCCACCAGACCGAGCAGTGCGCGCATGCCGGCGTACTTCTCGGTCAGGCGGGTGCGGGTGGCCTCGTCGAGCACCGCGAGACGCGCCGGGTCCGCGTTGTGCGCCAGGTCCGCCTCCTTCACCAGCAGCGCGCCGGGCGTGGCGAGAATGCGCGCGGCGTACGCCTCGGGCGGCTCCCCGGCCCGCTTGGTGACCGCGAGCACGATGTCCTTGGTACGGCGGCTCAGTGCGGCCTCCTCCAGCCACCGCGCGGAGAGCGCGTCGTCCTCGACGGCGTCGTGCAGCCAGGCGGCGGCGATCTGCTCCTCGTCACCGGCGCGGGCCCGTACGCCCTCCGCAACGGCTTGGAGGTGTTCGGCGTAGGGCCGTCCGGCCTTGTCGGTCTGCCCCCCGTGCGCGGCACGCGCGACGGCCTCGACTTCGGCCAGGGTCAAGGAGGTTCGGGAGATCTCGGTCACCCCTCCAGTGTCCCTCGCCGGACGGACGGCCCTAGCGTGGCGCGGTCGTGGTGGTCGGTCCCTCGCGGCAGATCAGGAGCAGGGCGCGGTCGTCGTTGACGTCTCGTGCGACCGCCTCGATGAGGTGCCAGGCGGCTCCGTGGAAGCCGCCGGCGACGTAGCGGTCGGCCTCGCCGGTGAGGCGGTCGATGCCCTCGACTATGTCGCGGTCGGACGTTTCCACCAGTCCGTCCGTGAACAGCATCAACACGTCACCCGGACGGAGCGATCCCTTCACGGGGTCGAACTGGGCACCGTCGTACACACCCAGCAGCGGTCCCTCGGCCGCCTTCTCCTCCCAGCGGCCGCTGCCGGCGCTGAGCTGGAGGCCCGGCGGATGCCCGGCGGAGTAGAGCTCGTAGTCGCCGGAGTCCAGGTCGAGGACGAGATGGATGGAGGTCGCGAAGCCCTCGTCCCAGTCCTGGCGCAGCAGATAGCCGTTGGCGGCCGGGAGGAAGGCGTGCGGGGGCAGCGAGCCCAGCAGGCCGCCGAAGGCGCCCGACAGCAACAGGGCGCGCGAGCCCGCGTCCATGCCCTTTCCGGACACATCGGTCAGCACGACTTCGACGGTGCGGCCGCCGTTGGTACGGGCCGCGACGACGAAGTCGCCGGAGAAGGACTGGCCGCCCGCCGGCCGCAGCGCCATCTCCCGGTGCCAGCCCTGCGGCAGCTTGGGGAGCTTGCTCTGCACCCGGATGCGTTCGCGCAGGTCGAACAGCATGGTGCCGCCGCGCCGCCAGGGCACGCCGACCCGGCTGCGGAACTGGGCGATCAGCAGACCGAAGAACCCGCAGGCGGCGACGACGAGGACCACGCCCGGTGTGACCCGGGACGGGCCCTCGGTGTACGGGCCCAGTTGCACCGACTCCACGATCAGCGCGGTCGCCGCGGCCGCGTACAGGCCGAGCAGGCTCGCCGGGCGCAGCAGCAGGCCGCCCGCGACGATGGGCAGGACCAGCGCGGCCGGGGAGCACCAGACCGAGTTGGCGAGCGTCGTGGCCGCGATCAGCGGGACCGTGACGAGCAGTCCGGCCAGCGCGACCCAGTCCGAGCCGTCCCCGCGGAAGTAGTCCACGGCGCTTCTGCGCAGGCCGACCCGGGCCCGGTGCCACTCCATCCTCAACCGGGCCGCGAACGTCTCGGCTTCTGCGCGCCGTTCTCGTCCTGCTGCCATTAGTTCGGGACCCTATCCATCGGACCAGCTTCTTGGCACGGGAGGTCCCACTTGTCCCCCGTCCGAGACTCAACTTCACAGTGAACTTCACCGAAAGCCGTCACGTCGCCGCCAGGGCGAAATTCGCTCGCTCGTCCCGCAATGCCCTGATAGGCATGGAGCATGGGGACTGATCTGCGGGTGCTGCGGCAGGACGAATGGGACGAGTGGTACACCAGCCTGCTCCGTGCCTTCGGGGGAATCCCCGAAGCGGCCGAGCAGCGGGCGCTGTTCCGCGAACTCACCGAGACGGACCGTTCCATCGGCGTCTGGGACGGTGACGCGTGCATCGGCTCGGCGGGGGCGTTCAGCTTCCGGCTGACCGTGCCCGGCGGCGCCTCCGTCCCGTCCGCAGGCGTCACCATGGTCGGCGTGGCCGCGACGCACCGCCGGCGCGGGGTGCTGACGTCCATGATGCGGCGGCAGTTGGACGACGTACGCTCCTGGGGCGAGCCGCTGGCCGTGCTGACGGCCTCCGAACCCGAGATCTACGGACGGTTCGGGTACGCCGCCGCGACGCACCATGTCAACGCCCGGATCGATACCGGCCGGGTCCGGCTGACGGTGCCGCCCGGCACGGACGACGTACGGCTGCGGTACGCCGAGCCCGCCGACGTGATCGACGCGTGCGAGGCCGTCTACGCACAACTGGTGGCGCGGCGGCCCGGGATGGTGGCCCGGATTCCCGGCTGGGAGCGGCTGTGGCTGCTGGACCCGGAGAGCAGCCGGGAGGGTGCGTCTCCGCTCCAGTGCGTGGTCGCGGAGCGGGACGGGGAGGTCGTCGGGTACGCGCGCTTCCGGATCAGGGCGGACTGGGAACCGGCGGGCCCCAAGGGCACGGTGCTGGCGCAGGACGTGGACGCGCTGGACGCGGCGGCGCACGCGGCGCTGTGGCGGTTCCTGTTCGACATCGACCTGACGTCGACAGTCGACGCGCCGCGCCGGCCGGTCGACGAGCCGTGGCAGTACCTGGTGTCCGACATCCGGCGCTGCTCGCTGCTGGTGCGCGACTCGCTGCACCTCCGGCTGGTGGACGTGGGGGCCGCGCTGGAGGCGCGGACGTACCAGGCGCCGGTGGACGTCGTGTTCGAGGTGGAGGACGCCTTCTGCCCGTGGAACACGGGGCGTTGGCGGCTCGCGGGCGACGCCAAGGGCGCGTCCTGCGAGCGCACCCGGGACACTCCCGATCTGGCTCTGTCCGTACGGGAGTTGGGAGCGGCCTACCTCGGCGGTGTGAGCCTCGGTGCGCTGGGCGCGGCCGGGCGGGTGCGGGAGCTGCGGCAGGGGGCGCTCACGGAGGCCGCGGTCGGATTCGGATCGACCGTCGCGCCCTGGCTGCCGCACGGCTTCTGACCCCGCCTCACCCCTGCTGGCAGCCCGGGCACCAGAAGAGGTTGCGGGCGGCGAGATCGGCGGTGCGGATCTCGCCGCCACAGATGTGACAGGGCAGGTTCGCCCTGCGGTAGACGTAGACCTCGCCGCCGTGGTCGTCCACGCGCGGCGGGCGGCCCATCGCCTCCGGAGTGTGTTCCGGGCGGACGGTGTCGATGCGGTTGTTGCGGACACCCTCGCGCATCAGCCCGACCAGGTCGGCCCAGATCGCGTCCCACTCGTCCGGAGTGACATCCCTGCCCGCCCGGTACGGATCCATGCGGTGCCGGAAGAGGACCTCGGCGCGGTAGACGTTGCCGACACCGGCGATGACCTTCTGGTCCATCAGCAGGGCGGCGATGGTCGTACGGCTGCGGGAGATCCGCCGGTATGCCGCGCGCGGGTCGGCGTCCGGGCGCAGCGGGTCCGGGCCGAGCCGGTCGTGTATCGCCTGTTTCTCGGCGTCCGTGATCAGGGCGCAGGTGGTGGGGCCGCGGAGATCGACGTACGAGGTGCTGTTGGCGAGGCGGAGCCGGACGGTGTCCGTGGGCGGGGGCGCGGGGGCCGGGCCGAAGGTGACCTTGCCGAAGAGGCCGAGGTGGATATGGATCCAGTCGGCGTCCCGGAACCCGAGGAACAGGTGCTTGCCGTGGGCGTCGGCGGTGTGCAGGGGTGTGCCGTCGAGGAGGGCGGCGGCGTCGGTGAACTTGCCCTGTGGACTGCTGACATGCGCTGCCGCGCCGGCGAAGGCGGTGCCGTAGTCCTGCGCGAGTCGGTGGATCGTGTGCCCTTCTGGCACCTGGCCGTGTCCTTCCCAGTCCTTGCCACCCACCCGCCCGTCTCGGTCCGTTGACGGGCGGGGCTCGAAAAAACCGCCTACTGCTGCGGGTGGTGCGCCGGGATCGGCGGCAGGTCGCCCGTCGCCTCGTACTCCGCCAGCATGTCGATACGGCGGATATGACGCTCGTCCCCCGAGAACGGGGTGCCCAGGAAGGTCTCGACGAACTTCGTCGCCTCCTCCCGGGTGTGCATGCGCGCGCCCACCGCGACGACGTTGGCGTTGTTGTGCTGTCGGCCGAGCGACGCGGTCTCCTCGCTCCAGGCCAGCGCCGCACGCACGCCCTTGACCTTGTTCGCGGCGATCTGCTCGCCGTTGCCGGAGCCGCCGATCACGACGCCGAGGGCGTCCTGGTCCGCGGCCGTCCGCTCGGCGGCACGCAGGCAGAACGGCGGGTAGTCGTCCTGGGCGTCGTAGATGTGCGGACCGCAGTCCACGGGGTCGTGGCCGGCCGCCTTGAGCCACTCGACGAGGTGGTTCTTGAGTTCAAAGCCGGCATGGTCGGAGCCGAGATACACGCGCATGGTCCGAGTGTGACACGCCTGTTTCAGGGCAGCAGCGCCGGGGGTTTGACCAAGGAAACCATGAGGTGAACCACAGAACCTCAAGCAAACCTCAAGTAACGATCTGGATTCAAAGGTTCACGAATCCATTTGCCTCCGATTCACTGGTCCGGCCCGTACGCCGCTCGTACGGGAGACAGCTCACTCGGCGCAAAGGAATTCCGTCCATGACCACGCAGCCGACCCTCCCGAAGGCCGGTCACGCCCATGGAGCCCCCGGCGAACCCGGCAGCGGCCTCCAGGCAGGACTCAAGAACCGCCATCTGTCGATGATCGCCATCGGTGGCGTCATCGGAGCAGGCCTGTTCGTCGGATCCAGCTCCGGCATCGCCACCGCGGGACCCGGCATCCTGCTGTCGTACGCCCTCGTCGGCACGCTCGTCGTCCTCGTGATGCGCATGCTCGGCGAGATGTCCGCCGCCAACCCCACCTCCGGCTCCTTCTCCGCGCACGCCGACCGTGCCCTCGGCCGCTGGGCCGGGTTCTCCATCGGCTGGCTCTACTGGTTCTTCTGGGTCGTCGTGCTGGCCGTGGAGGCCACCGCCGGAGCGAGCATCCTCGAAGGGTGGATTCCCGCCGTCCCGCAGTGGGGCTGGGCGCTCATCGTGATGGTGGTGCTGACCGCCACCAACCTCGTGTCCGTCGGCTCCTACGGCGAGTTCGAGTTCTGGTTCGCCGGGATCAAGGTCGTGGCGATCGGCGCGTTCATCGTCGTCGGCGGGCTCGCGGTGTTCGGCGTGCTGCCGGGCGTCGACAGCGAGCAGGCCGGCCTCGGCAACCTCACCGGCCACGGCGGCTTCCTGCCCAACGGACCCGGCGCCATCCTCACCGGTGTGCTGCTCGTCGTCTTCTCCTTCATGGGCAGCGAGATCGCGACCCTGGCCGCCGGCGAGTCCGAGGACCCGCAGCGGGCCGTCACCAAGTCCACCAACAGCATCATCTGGCGTATCGGCGTCTTCTACCTCGGCTCGATCTTCGTCGTCGTCACCCTGCTGCCGTGGGACTCCAAGGCCATCGCCGAGCAGGGCTCCTACGTCGCCGCCCTCGACTCCCTCGGCATCGCGCACGCCGGTCAGATCATGAACTTCATCGTGCTGACCTCGGTGCTGTCCTGCCTCAACTCCGGCCTCTACACCGCCTCCCGCATGGCCTTCTCGCTCGGCCGGCGGGGCGACGCGCCGAAGGTGTTCGCGAAGACCACGTCCCGTGGGGTGCCGCTGGCGGCGATCGTCGCGTCGGTCGTGTTCGGCTTCGTGGCCGTCTTCTTCAACTACAAGTTCCCGGACTCGGTCTTCCTCTTCCTGGTCAACTCCTCCGGTGCGGTCGCCCTGTTCGTCTGGCTGGTGATCTGCTTCTCCCAGCTGCGGATGCGGAAGATCATCCAGGCGGAGTCGCCGGAGAAGCTGGTCGTGAAGATGTGGCTGTACCCGTATCTGACCTGGGCGACGGCCGCGCTGATCGTCTTCGTCCTCGGCTACATGCTCACGGACACGGAGCACGACGGACGCGAGACCGTGCTGCTGTCGCTGCTCGTCGCGGCGGTCGTGCTGGTCATCGCCGTCGTGAAGGAGAAGATCCGGGGCGGCCGGCCCGCGGGTGTGAAGGTGCTCGACTAGTACATGAGCCGGCCGGGGGCCCGTGGTGCGCGCACCACGGGCCCCGCTGCGGTCAAAGGACCGTGAAGCTGTCCCTCACGTTTCCGTAGGTCCTGAGTGCCTGCTGTTCGATGTCCGGCTGGTACCAGGTGTTGATCTGGTACGACTTTCCGCTCTTGTTGAAGCCCAGCAGACGGGCGTGCCAGGGGACGCCCTCGAGCGTGAACGTGTACTCCCAGACCACCGCCTCCTGGCCGCGGAACGTCGTCTTCTCCAGGCGGATCTTGTGGTAGTCCCTGCCCTGACGGGCGTTCTCCTCCGAGGTCTGCCAGGTGCCCATCAGATCGCCGCGCGCAAGGGACGACTTGGCCGCGAGCTCCTGCCTCCCGTCCGGTGAGGTGTAGTGCACCTCGGCGCCCGTCTTCACATCACGCCGCCAGCCCTTGGGCGTCGCCCACGCGAAGCCGCCCGCCTCCTCGTGCACGCCCGGCGGCAGCGTCCGCGGCCTGGTCGTGCCCTCGACGGTGGACGACGGGCTGTCGCCCGGGGTGCTCGCGGAGACGGCGGGGGACTTGGAGGGCCCCGCCCGGTTGTCGCCGGACGACCCGGAGTTCGCGGCGAGGACGATCGCGACGACGGCTCCGGCGGCGACTGCACCCACGGCGGCGAGCACCGTACGACGACGACCAGGCCGTGGGTCGACCGGAACAGGGGGGCCGGGCAACTCCGCCGGGGCGGGCTCGGTGGAGGAGCCGCGGTGTCGGGGGACGGGGTGTCGGGGGACGGGGTGGCCGGGTGCGGTGAGTGCGATGTGTGGGGCGGAGCGTTCGGGGAGTGTCGCGGGGACGTCGGGCAGCGGTTGCGGGTGCTCCTCCAGGGGTGCGGGGGCGGGTTCCGGTGGGACGGTGGGAGAGGGTGCGGGCGCACGGACCAGGCCGAAGTCGTGGGTGGAACGCTGCTCTTCCTCGGGCGGGACGGGGGGAGACGGCGGGATCACGTCGCTCACCGGCTCGGGCGCGGGCTGCCTCGGATCAGCTACGAGGGGTATCGCGCGGGCGTCCAGGGCGACCGGGGTGGGCCTCGGCTTCTGGAAGTCCGCGGAAGGCAAGTCCCCCGACGCCGTGGCCTCAGGGCTCATACGCGGATCGAGGCCCTCGGAACTCTCCGGTGGCTCCGCCACCCCCACCGGCAAGGTCGGTGTGGATGGCGGGAAGGCGACCGAGCGCAGGGCCGCTTCCAGGTCGTCCAGGGAGGGACGTACCGAGGGGTCCTTCTCCAGGAGGGCGGACAGGATCTCGCGCAGCGGCCCCGCCGCGGCGGGGAGTTCGGGCTCCTCGTAGAGCACCGCGTGCAGCGTCGCCAGAGTCGTGTCGCGGGAGAAGGGGGAGCGGCCGCCCAGGGCCGCGCAGAGCGTCGCACCCAGTGACCACACGTCGGACGGCGGGCCCTGCGGGCGGCCGGAGATGCGCTCGGGGGCCATGTAGTCCGGCGAGCCGACGAGCATGCCGACCATGGTGAGCGCCTTGGCGTCCTGGATCGCGGCGATGCCGAAGTCCGTGAGCACGATCCGTCGTGCGCCGTGCTCCACCAGGACGTTGCCGGGCTTGATGTCCCGGTGCAGTACGCCGCGCGCGTGCACTTGCCGCAGTGCTTCCACCAGCCCCAGCCCATAGCGGGCGGTCTCGCACGGGCCCAGTGGTCCCTCCTCCGCCAGTATGCGTTCGAGGGAGCGGCCGGCGACCAACTCCATGACGATCCACAGGCGTTCGCCCTCGTCGACGACGTCGTAGACGCGCACGACATTGGGATGGTCTATGCGCGCGGTCGCCCTGGCCTCGCGCAGGGTGCGTTCACGGCGGGTACGGGCGTCCTCCGCGTCGAGGCCGTCGATGCGCATCTCTTTCACGGCGACCTGCCGGTCGAGCATTTCGTCGGCGGCTCGCCACACCCGCCCCATTCCCCCTTGCCCGATACTTTCGACCAGTCGATAACGCCCCGTCACCAGTGACCCTGGAGCCCCGCCGCTCCTCGTGTTTCCCGTATTCCCCGGCAATCCGCTGCACCCCCTCGGCGATCTCTACGATCCCTGCGACCCCGCCAACGCCCCTACTGAAACACAATGGTCACACTTCATGCCGTACCAGCATAGTGCGGAGAAATCTTGTGGTACCTCTTCAAGTACTGCGAATTCAGGCGCAGCCAAGGGGGACGAACATGAGTTCTCGTCGCACGACGACCATCGCCGGATCGCTGGTCGCGGCATCTTTCTCGGCCGTGATGATCCTTTCCAGCGCCGCCGGCGCGGACGACCAGGGACCTGGAAGCAGCAAGGGGGGAAAGGCCGTCGACGAGGCGCCGGCGGGCGTGGAGCTGACCACGCTGCTGCCTGAGAAGATCTCGGTCGACAACAGCTCGCAAAAGACGGCGATTACCGCCACGGTGAAGAACGAGGGGACAAAGGACAGCGGAAAGATCCAGCTTTTGGTCGTCGGTTTCGACGGCCTGACGGTCAAGAACGTTCAAGGCTGCTCTCCGATCGACGAAAAGAATCTGCCGGAGGGCTCGAACAGCGGCTTCGCCTGCCCCCTCGACAATCTCGCGGCCGGCCAGTCGAAGTCGTACGCCGTCGACGCGACATTCGACCTGGGCAAGACCGGAAAGATCTGTCTGCCCGTGCAGGCCGCCGACGGGAAGAAGACGTACTGGCAGCAGGGCCCGGTTCCGTTCGGTACGACGAACCCGTCCCCCAACGCCCCGGCCACCCCGCTGCTGCTCGGCACCGACAACAAGCCGGTGGCACCCGGCGGCGACGAACTGCCCAAGACCGGTGTCGGACGCGACGTCCTGCCCCTGGGACTGACGGGCGCGGGGCTGCTGACGGCGGGCGCCGCCGGACTGTGGTGGTCGCAGCGGCGGCCGCGGGAGCAGCAGGGCTGAACGAAGGAGCGGCAACCATCAGGAGGGCGGGAGCGCCAGCGCGCTCCCGCCCTCCTGCATCACGACCACAACCTCGCGGACTACGAGGTCACTTCCTGACGAGCTTCCAGGCCGTGGGCAGCAGGCCCATTGCCAGGGCCGCCTTCAGGGCGTCGCCGATCAGGAACGGGGTGAGGCCGGCCGCGATCGCGGCGCTCGCGGACATACCGGCGGCGAAGGCCAGGTAGGGGACGCCGACGGCGTAGATGATCGCCTCGCCCAGCAGCATCGCGCCCGCCGTGCGCAGCACCGAGCGGTCGGCGCCGCGGCGGGCCAGGGCGCCGACGGCGGCGGAGGCGAGGACCATGCCGAGGATGTAGCCGAAGGAGACGGCCGCGGCACCGGAGGTCCCGCCGGCGAACCACGGCACACCGGCGACACCGGCCAGCGCGTACAGGGCGAGCGACAGGAAGCCGCGGCCGGCGCCGAGCGTCGTGCCGACGAGCAGCGCGGCGAAGGTCTGGCCGGTCACGGGCACCGGGGAGCCCGGCACGGGCACGGAGAGCTGGGCGGCGAGGCCGGTGAGCACGGCACCGCCGAGCACGAGCGCGACGTCCCGGACACGGGAGGCGGGGATCAGGTCGGCAAGGACTTGCCCGGTGCGGGCGGGGGCGGCGACAGCGGTGCTCATGGGGACTCCGCGGGTTCGTGTGACACGTAGGGACACGGCGACGCTATCCCGGCGTGCTCGGGCCGATCATCGTCGGCGCGGACAAAGGGTGGAACGCGGGCTTGGTGGACTCTCCACAAAGGGTGGGTGTGACACCGGGTTTGGCGTGACACCGGTCACGGAGGTGGGGTGGTGCAGCGCATGACGGCGCGGAAGAGCGCCTCTGTAGGTTCCCGCCAAAACCGCTCCTTGCGCACGCGCGAGTCTTCTTGTTGCTAATGTGTAGTTGCAAGTTGCTTGCAATAAGAGGTCGGAGGGGACCTGCATGCCCGTCTACACGCTTCCTGAACTGCCGTACGACTACGCAGCGCTCGCGCCCGTGATCAGCCCCGAGATCATCGAACTGCACCACGACAAGCACCACGCGGCGTATGTGAAGGGGGCCAACGACACCCTGGAGCAGCTCGCGGAGGCGCGGGACAAGGAGCAGTGGGGCTCGGTCAACGGCCTGGAGAAGAACCTGGCCTTCCATCTGTCCGGGCACATCCTGCACTCGGTCTATTGGCACAACATGAGCGGCGACGGCGGCGGCGAGCCGCTCGCGGCGGACGGCCTGGGCGAGCTCGCGGACGCGATCGCCGAGTCCTTCGGCTCATTCGCCGCGTTCAGGGCGCAGCTCTCCAAGGCCGCCGCGACCACGCAGGGCTCCGGGTGGGGCGTCCTCGCCCACGAGCCGCTGAGCGGGCGGCTGATCGTCGAGCAGGTCTACGACCATCAGGGCAACGTCGGCCAGGGCGCCACCCCGATCCTGGTCTTCGACGCGTGGGAGCACGCGTTCTACCTCCAGTACCGGAACCAGAAGGTCGACTTCATCGAGGCGATGTGGCAGGTGGTCGACTGGCAGGACGTGGCGAGGCGTTACGCGGCCGCGAAGTCCCGTACGGACGTGTTGCTGCTCGCTCCCTGAGACGTCCTGCCTCGTGATCGTCTTCTCACCGTTCACCGGGCAGGCGGAGTAAAGGGGAGGCCCCGCGAGGACGTGACTCGCGGGGCCTCCCCCGTCCTAGAACTCGCCCGCCTCGCAAGGAACATTGAGCGAGACGAGCCCGGCCGACCGTCCCTCCATACGGAGTTCGCTTACGGCCGCGTTGCGCAGCTGCGGGAACACGCGGCGGTATTCACTCGGCGGGACGGACAGGAGTGTGCACAGCACCAGGCGGAGCAGGGTGTTGTGGGCGACGACCAGGACCCGTTCGCCGGGGTGGACGGCCGCGATGCGGCGCAGGGCGTCCGTGCCCCGGGCAGCCGCGGCCAGCGGGTCCTCGGCAGCGGGGAAGGGGTGGGCCACAGGGTCGGCGCGGAAGGCGGCGGCCCGCTCGGGGTCCTCGGCGGCGAACTCGGCGAGCGTACGGCCCTCCACCACCCCGAAGTCGCATTCCCGCAGGCCGGGTTCGCGGTGCGGGGTGAGCCCGAGAACGCGGCAGGCGGGCTCCGCGGTGACGACGGCCCGGGACACCGGGGAGGTCCAGATCGCATCCACGGGGTGAGCGGCGGCCCAGCGGCCGAGGGCCTCGGCCTGGGCGCGGCCGGTGTCGGTGAGGGGGACGTCGCTGACCCCGGCGTATCTGTTCTCGGCGTGCCAGACGGTCTGCCCATGGCGGGCCAGCAGCAGGGTCGTACTCATGAACCGGCAGTATCCCGGTCCAGCCGACCACGCGCGTGCGCCGCGACCGCTTCCGGGAGCCAGCCGCGCTGCTCCAGCTCGCCGACGAGGCGGGCGTACGGCTCGGCGAACAGTGCCGTTCGGCCGGGGCGGGGTTCGATGAGCGTGCGGATGTGGACCATGCGCTCGGCGGCGTCCGCGAGGGTCGGTGCCGTGCCCGTGCCGTAGGCGGCCAGCGCCGCCATGCCCAGGGCCGGTTCGGTCTGTTGCGGTACGCGGGCCGGGCGGCCGAGGATGTCGGCGCGCAGCTGGTTCCAGTACGCGCTGCGGGCGCCGCCCCCGGTGAAGGTGAGCGGCCCGGCCGTCGAGGCGCCCAGGTGGTGCAGGTAGTCGTGGCAGAGGCGCTCGGTGAGACCGACGCCCTGGAGCAGCGCGGCCCACCGGTCGGCGTCGGAGGCCGGCTCGCCGAGGACGAAGGCGCAGGCGTCCGGGGCCAGGAACGGGAACCGCTCGCCCCGCGACACCAGCGGGTAGGCGACCGCGCCGGACGGCTCGAACGCGGCCGCCCGTGCGTCCATCGCGGCCGGGTCGGCCCCGGCGAAGGCCGCCGTGAGCGCGCCCGCGCCCACGCTGGACGCCCCGCCGGGCAGCCAGGTCCCGTCCGGGGAACGATGGTTGTAGACCACGCCGCCCGCGTCCCGGACGGGCGCCGAGGAGGCCCCCTTGAGCACCAGGGTCGTACCGAGCACGGAGTTCCAGGCGCCGGGCCGCAGCGCTCCGGCGGCGATCTGCGCCGCGCAGCCGTCGGTCATCCCGGCGACGACGGGCGTGCCGGCCGGGATGCCGGTGGCTTCCGCGGCGGCCCGGCAGACCTCGCCGAGACGGGTGCCGGGTGGTACGACATCGGGCAGCACGTCCCCGGGCAGACCGGGGACGGACTCCGGCCAGGCGTCGCGCTCAAGGTCGTACGCCGTCTTCAGGGCATGGCTGGAGTCGGCCGGCACGGGTCTGCCGACGAGACGTGCGGTGATCACGTCGGGCTGGTGGGCGATCCGCCCGGGTCCATACGCGTCGAGGAGCCACAGCGCCTTCGGCAGCCCCCAGCTGTCCTGCACCCGCAGGCCCGCCGACCTGAGCCGTGCCGTGTGGGCCGACGCGCGCCCGTCGTCGTACATCAGCGCCGGGGTCAGCGGACGGCCGAAGCCGTCGGTGAGCAGCACCGTTCCGGACGTGCCGCACACCGCGAGGCCGCCGATCGGGACGGGCGGCCGGCCGGCGAGCGCGGCCCTGGACGCCCCACGTACCGCCTCCCACCAGGCGCCCGGGTCCTGCTCGTGCCGCACCGCGTCGCGGCGCCCGGCCAGGGGCACCGTTCCGGAACCGAGGACCTCGCCGTCCCCGCCGACGAGCAGCGCACGGACGCTCTGCGTGCCCAGGTCGATCCCCAGCCAGGCCATGTCCCCGCCCCCGTGCTCGTCCGCCATCCGCACCTCCCGCACGCCGCGCCCGGGCCGTGCACTGCCCTCTGTCCGGATCACTCTGCCCCGAAGGATTCGCCTGTGCGAGGGATTGACGCCCGACTTCTACCGTTCCACCCTCTGTTGACTGCGTACGGGCCCTGCGGATCGAAGACCTGAGGAGGCCGGCATGTACGTCGGGATCGACGTGGGCACGTCCGTGGTGAAGGCCGCGGCCTTCGACGGTACGGGCCGCGAACTGGCGGTCGCTGCCCGCCCGGTGGGCCTCGCCCTGCACGGCGGGTTCGCCGAGCAGGACATGGAGGAGGTGTACGGCTCCGTCGTCGCCGTTCTCGACGAGCTGACCTCGCGGAGGGCGGAGCCGGTCGAGCTGGCCGGGCTGACCGGGCAGGGCGACGGGGTGTGGCTGGTGGACCGGGAGGGCCGGCCGGTGCGCTCGGCGGTCTCCTGGATGGACGGCCGGGCGCACGAACTGCTCGACCAGTGGCTGGCGGACGGCACCGTCGAAACGGTGTTCCGCCGCACCGGGAGCACCATGTTCCCGGGCTGCCCGGGCCCGCTCCTCGCCTGGCTGGACAGCCATGAGCCGCAGTCGCTCGACGCGGCGGCCACGGCGCTCTACTGCAAGGACATGGTGTTCCGGCGTCTGACGGGCGCACCGGCGGCGACGGATGTCTCGGACGCGTCGATGCCGTTTCTCGACCCGAGGACGAGGACGTACGACAACGGCGTGGTGGAGCTGCTGGGCCTGACCCACCGCCGCGGACTGTTCGCCCCCGTCCACGACCGCCTGGCCACCGCACCGGCGCGCGGTGAGGGCCTGCCGCCCGGCACCCGGCTCTCGAACGGCCCCTACGATCTGCCGGCCTGCGCGCTCGGCGCGGGGGTCACCGCCGCGGGCGACGGGCTCCTCATCGTCGGCACCTGTCTGGCCGCCCTCGTCGCGACCACCGACCTCGACCTGTCCGGCGAGCCGGCCGGCCTGTACATCTCCACCGACCGGCCCGGCCACTGGCTGCGCGCCATGCCCGCCATGGTCGGCACGGCCGCGCTGGACTGGGTGCTGTCGACGACGGGCGTCCCGCACGAGGAGGTGGACGGTCTGCTCGACGCGACCCCGCCGGGCGCGCACGGGGTGCGTGTGCTGCCGTACTTCGCGCCCTCGGGCGAGCGCGCCCCCTTCGTGGCGCCCGGACTGCGCGCCGAACTCACCGGCATCTCCCTGGAGTCGACACGGGCCGACCTGGTGCGCGGGGTGTGCGAGGGCATCGGCTACGCGGCCCGCCACTGTCTGGAGGCGGCCGGCCTGACGGGCTCCCTCGCCGTCTGCGGCGGCGGCACCCGCAGCCCCGCCTGGATGCGGCTGCTCGCCGATGTGCTCGGACGGCCGCTCAGGGTCGTCGAGGGCGAGGTGGGCGCACGGGGCGCGGTGCTCGCGGCGGCCGAGCGCTACGGAGTCGCGCTGGAGACGTCGGCCTGGACACAGCCGACGGCGGTCGTCGAACCGGACGCCGGTCGGGCCGCGTACTACGCGAAGGGATACCAGGAGCACCTGCAGAAACTGGCCGGGGCCCGCGGCAGGATGCCGGGCTGAGCGGAGGAATGCGTGACCAAGTACCTGGACTGCCGCAACTGCGGCGGCATGCAGGACTTCCGTCCCCTGACGGCCGGCGAGAAGGCGGCCATCAGGGGACTCGTGGCAGGGGACTACGTGCACGACTACTGGCGCTGCACCGCCGTCGGTTGTCTGCGGTTCCAGCGCTGGTACAAGAAGGCCGACGGGGCGAGCCTGCCGGAGGAGTTCCGCATCCCCGCCCTGGAGTGACCCGGCGGACGGCTCAGAGCCTGTGTCACACAGGCTCTCAGAGGTTGCTGAAGTCCGGCCCCTTGGTCCGGGTCCGCTTGATCTCGTAGAAGCCGGGGACGGAGGCGACCGCGAGGGTGCCGTCCCAGAGTCGGGCCGCCTCCTCGCCCTTGGGGGCGGGCGTGACGACCGGGCCGAAGAAGGCGATCTCCTCGCCGGCGGGGCCGGGGACGGAGATGACCGGGGTACCGACCTCCTGGCCGACCTTGTCGATGCCCTCCTTGTGGGAGGCGCGCAGCTCGGCGTCGTAGGTGTCCTTGTCGCCGTACTCGATCAGGTCTGCGGGCAGATCCGCGTCGGCGAGTGCGGCGGCGATGCTGTCGCGGTTCACCCCGAGGCCCTCGTTGTGGAAGCGGGTGCCGAGCGCGGTGTAGAGCCTGCCGACCACATCGTCGCCGTGCAGCTGCTGGGCCGCGATCACCACCCGGACCGGCCACCAGGTCTTGCCGCCGGGCCGCATGTTCTCGGCGTAGGCCTCCGGCAGCTCGTCCAGCCTGCCCTCGTTGAGCACCGACAGGCTCATCACATGCCAGCGGACCTCGATGTCGCGGACCTTCTCCACCTCCAGAACCCAGCGGGAGGTCATCCAGGCCCAGGGGCACACCGGGTCGAACCAGAAGTCGACGGGGGTCTTCTCCGACATGTCTCTCCTCAAGAGGAACGCTTACCCGTATTCCGGTGAGAACGTCCAGGTCCACCCGGCCATTCCCTGGTGCCCCCTGTCAGGCGCACATGGCAGGATCGGTCCTGTTCAGCCGTCATCGGCAAGCCGTCCTTGCACGCGACCACGAGGGAGTGCACCCGTGCCCGGTGAGAATCTGTCCCGCGACGAGGCCCGGGAGCGGGCCGCCCTGCTGTCCGTCGACGGGTACGACGTGTCCCTGGACCTCAGGTCCGCCGTCGACGCCGGGGACGGCGATCCGCGCACCTTCCGCTCGGTCACCACGATCCGCTTCCGCTGCAACGAGCCGGGCGCGTCGAGCTTCGCGGACCTGATCGCGCCGAGCGTGACCGCCGTCTCGCTCAACGGCAAGGACCTCGACCCGAGCGAGGTCTTCGACGGCTCCCGGGTCGCCCTGGAGGACCTGGCCGCCGAGAACGAGCTGACCGTCGACGCCCAGTGCGCCTACTCCCGCACCGGTGAGGGCATGCACCGCTTCGTCGACCCCGAGGACGGCGAGGTCTACCTCTACACCCAGTACGAGCCCGCCGACTCCCGCCGCGTCTTCGCGGGCTTCGAGCAGCCCGACCTCAAGGCCCCCTTCCGCTTCGAGGTACGCGCCCCGGAGGGCTGGACGGTCTGGAGCAACGGGACCGGTGAACTCACCGACGGGGTGTGGCGGTTCGCGGAGACCAAGCCCATCTCCACCTACATCACCTGCGTGGTGGCGGGCCCGTACCACTACGTCACCGACTCCTACGAGCGGACCTTCGAGGACGGCACCCGCCTGGAGATCCCGCTCGGCGCCCTGTGCCGCAAGGGCCTCGCGCCCCACTTCGACGCCGACGACGTCTTCCTCGTCACCAAGCAGGGCCTGGACTTCTTCCACGACCACTTCGACTACCCGTACCCCTTCGGGAAGTACGACCAGGCGTTCGTGCCCGAGTACAACCTCGGCGCGATGGAGAACCCGGGCCTGGTGACCTTCCGGGAGGAGTTCATCTTCCGCGGGAAGGTCACGCAGGCGTCGTACGAGGGCCGGGCGAACGTCGTCCTGCACGAGATGGCCCATATGTGGTTCGGCGACCTCGTCACCATGGAGTGGTGGGACGACCTGTGGCTCAAGGAGTCCTTCGCCGACTTCATGGGCGCGTTCTCCCTGGTCGGCGCCACCCGCTTCGAGAACGGCTGGATCACCTTCGCCAACCGCCGCAAGGCATGGGCGTACCGCGCGGACCAGCTGCCCTCCACGCACCCGATCACGGCCGACATCCGCGACCTCCAGGACGCCAAGCTCAACTTCGACGGCATCACCTACGCGAAGGGCGCTTCCGTACTGAAGCAGCTCGTCGCGTACGTCGGCCAGGACGCGTTCCTGGAGGGCGCGCGGCGCTACTTCAAGCGGAACGCGTACGGCAACACCCGGCTGGGTGATCTGCTGTCGGTCCTTGAGGAGACCAGCGGCCGCGACATGGCGACGTGGGCGCGGGCGTGGCTGCAGACGGCCGGGGTCAACTCCCTCACCCCCCAGGTGCTGCTGGACACGGAGGGCCGGATCGCCGAGCTGGCGGTGCTTCAGGAGGCCGCCGAGTCCCACCCGGAGCTGCGCCCGCACCGGGTGGCCGTGGGGCTGTACCGGCGGGAGGACGACCGCGTGGTGCGGTACGCGCGGGCGGAGGTGGACGTCGACGGTCCGCGCACGGTCGTTCCGGAACTGGCCGGTGCCGAGGCGCCCGAGCTGGTTCTTGTCAACGACGACGACCTGACGTACTGCAAGATCCGCTTCGACGAGACCTCGCTGGAGACCCTGCGGGGTCACCTGGGTGACATCACCGACCCGCTCGCGCGGGCGCTGTGCTGGTCGGCACTGTGGAACCTCACCCGGGACGCACTGCTCCCGGCGCGGGACTTCGTGGACCTGGTGCTGCGGTGCGCCGGGCGCGAGTCGGAGATCGGTGTGCTGCAGATGCTGCACGCGTGGGCGAACTCCGCGCTGGTCAACTACGTGGCCGCGGACTGGCGGGAGACGGGCGGGCGGCTGCTGGCGCAGGGTGCGCTGCGGGAGCTGCGCGAGGCCGCTCCGGGCAGCGAGCACCAGCTGGCGTGGGCGCGCTTCTTCGCGACCACGGCCTCGGACCCGGCCGATCTGCGGCTGCTGCGGGACCTGCTGGAGGGCACGGAGAAGATCGAGGGGCTGGAGGTCGACCAGGAGCTGCGCTGGGCGTTCCTGGAGCCGCTGGCCTCCCACGGCGTCGCCGACGAGGCCGTGCTCGCGGCCGAACTCGCCCGTGACGACACGGCGTCCGGCAAGCGCCACCAGGTCCGCTGTCTCGCGGCCCGCCCGTCGGCGGCGGTGAAGGCGCAGGCCTGGGCGCAGGTGGTGGAGTCGGACGCGCTCTCCAACGCCCTGGTCGAGGCGACTCTCGCCGGCTTCGGCCGGCCGTCCCAGCGGGAGCTGCTCGCGCCGTACGCGGAGAAGTACTTCGCGGTGATCGAGCGGGTGTGGGCCGAACGGTCGATCCAGATCGCGATGCACATCGTCCAGGGCCTGTTCCCGTCCCTTCAGGACTCGCAGGCGACGCTGGACGCGACGGACGCCTGGCTCACGGCCCACGCGGACGCGCCCCCCGCGCTGCGCCGCCTGATCCTGGAGTCCCGCGACGACCTGGCCCGCTCCCTGCGCGGCCAGGCCCGCGATGCGGCGGCGGGCGCGGGGAAGCCGGCCTGACGCGGAGCGGGGGGAGCCGGCGAACGAGTCCGACGGCGCGATGCGGCCGGGCCGGGCGGGCCTGAGCTGTCCCGCCGGAGGTCCGGGACATGGTCCCGGACCTCTGGGACATGGTCCCGGCGGACACGAGCGGTCGCGGCGACGCACGCGCGGCGACCGCAGAATCCGCGGTGGACCCGTTCATCTACCAATGGGACGACCGGATCGGTTACGGAATCAGGGCATGCGGCGCCGTAACCCCCGAACGGACCAGGGGTTTTCGGCATCCGAACACCCGTCCTTTAGCGCAGGCTTGTCCAGGTTTGTCGACAGGCGTGTAACAGCGGTTAAAGGGCGGATCGGACGCGGGAATCTGCGGGTCATGAACCCCAACACCCCGCTCTCCCCCCGCCCCCTCCACCACCTCTCCGAGGTGTACCGCCGGGTGACGACGACGGCCCGGCTCCGCTCCGAGGGGGTCTCGGCCGCCGAGACGACCGAGCACTGCCGCCCCGGCGGCCCCTGGCAGCAGCTGCTGCCGGGGGTCTTCCTGCTCCACCCCGGGCCGCCGACCAGCGAGGAGCGGCTGCACGCGGTGCTGATCTACGCGGCGCGGGAGCGGACGGCCGGCGTGCCGGCCCAGCCGGGCGCACAGGGACCGCGCCGCCCGGTGTACCCGGAGACGATGATCACGGGCCTGGCCGCCCTCGCCCTCCACGGCTTCGACTCTGCCCCGTCCCTGCTCGCCCTGGACCGGATCGACGTCCTCGTCCCCCGGCTGCGCCGCCTGCGCTCGACCGGCTGCGCGCACATCATCCGTGCGGCCGATCTGCCCGTCCCGGAGCAGGTCACCGGTCTGCCGGTGGCCCCGGTCCCGCGCGCCCTGGCCGACGCGGTGGCCGAACCGGGGGACGCGGACGCCGTACGCGGCCTGCTGACCGAGGCCGTACGCGCGGGGCACTGTGAACCCGCGGCAGTGGTACGGGAGTTGGCGCAGGCGAAGCTGCTGAGCCACCCCCATGTCGTGGACGCGGTGGATTCCCTGCTGGCCGAGAGCCGCGCCCTCGCGGAGGACCGTCTGTACCGGATGGTGCGCGAGCACGGTCTGCCGGACCCGGTCTGGAACGTGGACCTGCGCCTGCCCGGAGGCCCGCACCTCGGCGGCCTGGACGCGTACTGGCCGGAGCACGCGGTGGCCCTCGAACTGGACACCCGCACCCCCCGCTCGGGCGACCGGCAGGAGGACGACGCCGTGACGTCGGAGTACGCCCGCAAGCGCGAGCATCTGGAGCGGCTGGGTATCACGGTCGTCCACATCACACCGCGAAAGCTCCGCGACACCATGGAACAGCAGGCGACGGTGGTCCGTACGGCGCTGATGGCGTCCTGCGACCGTGACCCGGCCGCATATGTCGTCGTCCTGCCCCGCTAGCGTCGGCGGGCCGCCGCGGCTTTCAGCCCTTCTTCAGGAGCAGTTCCGTATTGCGGTCCCCCGCGTCGCCCGCGAGGTCCGTGCGGGCGCCCGGGGCGTTGAAGGAGATCTCGCGGTAGAGGGCGGCCAGGCCGGTCTGGGAGAGGTCGGCGAAGTCCGTGCGGTGCGGGGCAGAGGACTCCACGAGCGTGGTGAAGATCGACAGTGTGCCGTCCTTGTTGTCCACCAGCTCGATGACGCGGGCGAGCTGCGGGTGGTCGACGTGGGAGGCGGTGGAGATCTCCCAGAAGGAGCGGCCGGACGCGCCCGGGTGCGGGGTGATGTCATTGCGGTGGATGTGGCCGTTCACCCAGGCGACGACATGGGGGTGCCGGCCGAGCACGGCGAGGACCTCGTCGCCGTTGTGCCGGCGCTCGCCGGGGCGGGCCGGGTCCGGGCGGGTGTTGTCCATCGTCTTGCTGGTGTGGTGGCTGAAGACGACGGCGTGCGAGTCCTTGTTGTCCCGCAGGGTCCGGTCCAGCCACCTCAACTGGGCGGTGCCGATGGAGCCTTCGTAGTGGCCGCCGGGGTCGGTGGTGTCGAGGCTGATGCCGATGACGTCGTCGGCGATGCGGAAGGTGTAGTACTGGGTGCCGGCGGCGAGGTTGGCGGTGGAGTAGCCGTGGCCGACCGGGCCCACGCCCCGGTACGCCGGGTCGAGGTGGGCCTTGATGTACTCGGCGGGGGTGTAGGGGGCGCGCCGCTCGTCGGGCGTGACCGAACGCATGTCGCGGGTGTGGGCCTTGAGCAGGTCCCGGAACGCGATGCCCTTGGGGTCCGAGGCGTTCTTGATGGCGGTCTGGAGCTTCTTGGCCTCCGCCGCGGACAGGCTCATCAGCTTCTTGCCGCCGACGGCGTATTCGGCGAGCCAGGAGTCGCCGTGGCCGTAGCAGCCGAGCGGCATGGCGTCGTGGTTGCCGACCGTGGAGTACCAGGGCAGGTTGAGGCCGGGGCTGTTCAGCTCACGGACGGCGGCCGCGAGGAAGCCCTGCAGACGCGGGAAACCGCGCTGCTTGTCGGCGTCGCGGAGGGCGGAGTCGGGGTTCCAGAACTGCTTGATGCCGCTGTTCTGGACGCCCTCGTAGTGGCGCGGGTCCCCGGAGTTGGGGGTGATCCGGCCGCCGCTCATGACCTTGAGGAACCACTCGAGCTCGGTCTTGGCGTTGTTGTCCGTGTTGTCGCCGGTGGTCATGGCGAAGTGGAGCGGGGCACCGGTGACGGGGGCGCCCAGCAGCGCGTTGACCCGCTCCACCAGCGAGATCGCGCCGGGCACGCTGAGCGCCTCGTGCGGCCGCCAGGCGTGTACGTCCGTGGAGCGCAGGTACTCCAGACGCATCGGGTGCTGGGTGTCCATGATGTGCAGGTCGGTCAGCTGCACGAACGCGGCGAGCGCGGTGCGGCGGCCGGCGCGGCCGGACTTGGGCGCGGCCAGTTCGGCGCGGACCTTGCGGCTCCAGCCGGCACCGTCGCCGAGGCGCCGGTAACCGGTGCTCGTACGCGGGGCGGCGACGGAGGCGAGCGTGGTGCCGCGGGTGTACGGGGCGAGCGGCGCGGCCGGCGCCCTGCGCGATTGGGCCACGGGGGCCTCCCCCGCGGACGGTGTCGCGGCCTGGCTGTCGGTGGGCCGCAGGGCGTATCCGACGCCCGCTGAGACGGACACGGCGGCGGTGGCGGCGAGGACGGAACGGCGGTTGACCCCCAGCACGGAGCTGGCGACAGAGCGTGTGCGCGACATGGCGCGATCTCCCCGAGTACGAACTGCGTCGGCAGTGGCCGCGGTTCGGTCGCCGCACATCACTGCCGCGAACTTCCCGCTCGTACTGGATCGTTGGCACCGGGAATGACCTGCACGTAAACGAGACGGCAACGCGCAGCGCCGATCACCGTACGTGGATCTCCGCTCCCCCTGCCCCGCCATGGACCGCTCTCCGGGCAGTCCGGGGGTGGTTACGCCGCGTTCATGTTCGCGGGTAGGGGGCGCTAGTCCACACCGCTCGATGCGATGTCCAGGGGACTGGGCGGACTCTCGGTGCCCGGCTGTGCGGTCACCGTGAATCCGGCCTTCGTCCCGTTGTAGATCCTGACCGCCTCGGCGGCGGCCTTCTGCTGGTACCAGGTGTTGATCTGGTACGTCATACGGTCCACGGTGAAGCCGAGCAGACGGGCGTGCCACTGGACGCCCTTCAGCGTGAAGGTGTACTCCCACACAACAGCCGGATTGCCCCGGAATGTCGTCTCCGCCAGTCGGATCCTCCGGTAGTCCTCGCCCTGATGGGCGTTCGCCTCCGACGTGCGCCAGGTTTTCAGGAGGTTGCCCTTCCGCACGGCGGACGAGGCCGCGAGTCCCTGGGTGCCGTCAGGGGACGTGTAGTGCACCTCCCCCGCGCTCTGCACGGCGCGTCGCCATCCCCCGGGTGTCGCCCACGCGAATCCGCCCGTCTCCTGGCGCAGGCTCACTGACGGACTCGGCAGTGCGCTCGGGGTCACCTGGCGACCCGGCGGGTTCACCGCCCTGCCACCGGACAGATACACCGAGACGCCGAGGACAGTGACGAAGGCGAGGACCGCGACCAGCACGTAACCGACGGCCGCGCCACGGCTCCTGGACGGCGGTCCGGGGGTGCCGACGTCAATCGTCGGGTCGAGCGTGTAATGAAGGGTGGACGCCGGAGGGGCCTCGGCCACCGCCGACTGCTCCGGGGACGCCGCCCCGGCCGGGTGCTGCCCCCTTGCGGGAGCAGAACGGCATCCAGAGCCGGACCGTGCTAATTGTGGACGTCCGGCGCCCGTCCCGCCGGCGGCCGTTCACGCCACAGGCGCAGGCCCGTGTCGACCAGGGGTACCCGCGGCAGGGCGGGAACGGTGGCCAGGTCGTGCCAGTCGGCCATGTCCGTCGAGCCGCCGATCTCGTTGCGCAGTTCGCCGCCGGTGATCCGGCCCTCGTAGAGGAGGCGTACGCCGTGGTGGTCGACGGTGCGGCCGAAGCGGCCGGGGACGGTGTGGCGGCGGGAGTCCACGCCGAGCAGACCGGTGGCCTCGATGCGGTAGCCGGTCTCCTCCTCCACCTCCCGCAGGACCGTGTCGTGGGGGTCCTCGCCGTGCTCCATGCCGCCGCCGGGAAGGGACCATTCGGGCATACCGCCGGCACCGCGCCAGCGGGCGAGCAGGACCTGTCCGTCGCGGACGCATAGGGCGTAGGCCGCCACCCTGAGCTTCTTGCGCACACCAGGACGATAGGACCTGACCCGGGCCTCACTCCTCACCTTTCGGGACTCATCCCCCTAAAGCCCACCGGGGGTTTTCCCCATACATCCATTTCGTTTCGGTCAACTCTCCCCAAGTACCTGTCTCTTGGGTAAGGCTGTGCGATCGTCCGGGGTCGGATACCGGACGACCCGCGACCCTGGGTCGATCGACCCGGTCGCTCGACGCACGTTCCTTTACCTACAAGGGATGCCGATGACCCTCACCCCTCAGCGTGACCATGAAACGGGCGCGAGACGTGTGGCCCGGATCGCGGTGGCCGCCGGCCTCGTGGCCGCGCTCTCCGCCGCGGGGCCGATACCCATGGCCTTCTCCGCGGGCAACGACAGCGGAGCCGCCGACCCGGGCGCCAAGTCCGCGACCGCCAAGCTCGGTTCGGACGACGCCGGCCTGCTCGCCGAAGCCAAGGCCGCCGGCGACAAGAACGTCACGATGATGGTCGCGACCGCTCCCGGGCAGACCGAGCAGGTCGCCGAGAAGCTGGACGCCGTCAAGGGCGGCTCCGTGGGCCGCACCTACGACAAGCTCGGGTACGTTCGCGCCACCGTCCCGACCTCGAAGGCGGACTCGGCCATCGCCGCCGCCGCGAAGCTCTCCTCCGTGCACGGCATCGACCTGCGGCAGGACATCCCGCTGGACGACCCGACGCCGAGCGCCGACCGCGCGAAGGGCGCCGCCTCCGCCACCACCGCGACGACCTACCCCGCGCCCGGCAAGAAGACCCCGGCCGAGAACCCGTACAACCCGTCCTTCGAGACGGGTGCCGTGGACTTCGTCGAGGACCACCCGAAGGCGGACGGCCGCGGCGTCACCATCGGCATCCTCGACTCGGGTGTGGACCTCGGCCACCCGGCGCTGCAGAAGACCACCACCGGTGAGCGGAAGATCGTCGACTGGGTGACGGCGACCGACCCGATCCTGGACAGCGACGCGACCTGGCGTCCGATGGTCTCGTCCGTGTCGGGCCCGGCGTTCACCTACGGCGGCAAGTCCTGGACGGCGCCCGCGGGGTCGTACCAGATCAGCCTGTTCCGCGAGTCCGCCACCACGGGCGGCGACGCCAAGGGCGACGCGAACCGCGACGGCGACACGACCGACACCTGGGGCGTGCTGTACGACGCGGCCGCCGGGACGGTCCGGGTCGACCTGAACAACAACTACGACTTCGCTGACGACGAGCCGATGAAGCCGTACAAGGACGGCTTCCAGATCGGCTATTTCGGCACCGACAACCCCTCGACCGATGTCGTCGAGCGCCAGCCGTTCGTCGTGGAGATCCGCAAGGACGTCCCGATGGACCCGTTCGGCGGTGACTGGGTCGGCAAGAAGGCCGACTTCGTCAACATCGGCGTCATCGAGTCCGAGCACGGCACCCACGTCGCCGGCATCACCGCCGCCAACAGCCTGTTCGGCGGCAGGATGAACGGCGCGGCCCCGGGCGCGAAGATCGTCTCGTCCCGGGCCTGCACCTGGACCGGCGGCTGCACCAACGTCGCGCTCACCGAGGGCATGATCGACCTCGTGGTCAACCGCGGTGTCGACATCGTCAATATGTCGATCGGCGGCCTGCCCGCGCTGAACGACGGCAACAACGCGCGCGCCGAGCTGTACACGCGTCTGATCGACACCTACGGTGTCCAGCTCGTGATCTCCGCGGGCAACTCCGGCCCCGGCGCCAACACCATCGGCGACCCGGGTCTGGCCGACAAGGTGATCTCGGTCGGCGCGTCCATCTCCAAGGAGACCTGGGCCTCCAACTACGGCTCGCAGGTGGAGAAGAGCTACGCGATGCTGCCCTTCTCCTCGCGCGGTCCGCGTGAGGACGGCGGCTTCACGCCGACGCTGTCCGCGCCGGGCGCCTCCATCAACACCACGCAGACCTGGCTGCCGGGCTCCCCGGTCGCCGAGGCGGGCTACTCGCTGCCGGCCGGCTACTCGATGCTCCAGGGCACCTCGATGGCCTCCCCGCAGGCCGCGGGCGCGTCCGCGCTGCTGCTGAGCGCCGCAAAGCGGAAGGGCATGGAGCTCACCCCGGCGACCCTGCGCACGGCCCTGACCTCGACCGCCGACCACATCAGCGGTGTGCAGGCCTATGCCGAGGGTGCCGGCCTCATCGACATCGTGGACGCCTGGGACGCCATCAAGGACGGCGCCACCGCGCACGACTACACCGTCAAGGCGCCGGTCGACACCGCGATCGACTACGCGCTGAAGACGCCGGGCTTCGGCACCGGCCTCTACGACCGTGAGGGCGGCCTCAAGGCCGGCGTGAAGAAGTCGTACGAGATCACGGTCACGCGTACGTCCGGCGCCGACAAGGCCATCCGGCACGAGCTGAACTTCGAGAACAACGCCGCCGGCACCTTCCGGATCGTCGGCAAGGACGAGATCAGCCTCGGGCTGAACAAGCCGGTCACCGTCAAGGTCACCGCGCAGTCGCCCACGGCCGGTCTGAAGAGCGCGATCCTCGAGGTCGACGACCCGAGGACCGAGGGCGTCGACAAGCAGATCCTGACCACGGTCGTGGTCTCCGCGCCGCTGAAGTACACCTTCTCGGCGTCGAACACCGTGCAGCGCAACAGCTCGAAGTCGTACTTCGTGACCGTGCCCGAGGGCGCCAGGTCGCTGGAGGTCGCGATCGGCGGGCTGAAGGGCAAGAGCCAGACCCGGTTCATCGCCATCCACCCGTACGGCGTTCCGGTCGACAGCACCTCGACCCCGAACTGCTACAACAACTACCTCGACGGCAACGGCTGCAGGCCCGACGTGCGTGCGTACGCGGACCCGCAGCCCGGCGTCTGGGAGATCGAGGTCGAGTCACGCCGTACGTCGCCGCTGCTCGACAACCCGTACAAGCTGGACGTCACCGTCCTCGGCGCGGCCTTCGACCCGGAGGTCGTGACGGTGCCCGAGGCCAAGGTCGGCACCCCGGCCGACGCCTCCTGGAAGGTGACGAACGGCTTCGCCGCGATCGACGGCAAGCTGGTCGGCGGCCCGCTCGGCTCGTCCAAGACGGCCCGTCCGTCCATCAAGGAGGGCGAGACCCAGACCACCACGGTCGAGGTCCCGGCCGGTGCCAAGTCCCTCGACGTCGCCATCGGCAAGCCCTCCGACGCCTCCGCGGACCTGGACCTGACGGTCTTCGACGCGAGCGGCAAGCAGGTCGGCCAGTCCGCCGACGGTGACTCGGAGGAGGCCGTGTCCGTGGCCAACCCGGCCGCCGGTACGTACACCATCGAGGTCGTCGGCTACGCGGTCCCGGCCGGCTCCACGGAGTACGACTACCGGGACGTGTTCTTCTCCTCGGCCCTCGGCACCGTCAGCGTCGACGAGTCGACGCCGGTGAAGCTCGGCACGGGTCAGTCGGCGAACGTAGCGGCCAGTGTCACCGCCGCGGCCCCCGCGCCGGAGGGCCGTGAGTTCTTCGGCCAGGTCCAGCTGGTGAACGCGCGCGGCTCGGTCGCGGGCATCGGCAGCGTGAAGATCGAGAAGGTCACACCGTAGCCGTGGGCATACGGCAGCCGTAGTCGTACGGCGGCGAGGGGCGGGCGTCCGGCAGGGCGCCCGCCCCTTGGTCATCCGCCGGTGTACCCGTCGCACGCCGGCGCCGGAGACTCGGTCACCGCCCCGGTGAGCCAGGCCCGCTCGTCGGCGATCTCCCGGTTGCCGACGGCCCACAGGTCCGGAGCGGTCGCCCGGCGCTGGATGCCGATGAGGATGTGGTCGCCCTTGCGGACCGGGGGCGCCGTTTCCTCGTCCCGCACGAAGGTGAGCACGTCCTTGCCCCTGTCCGGCTTGTAGTAGCGGGTCACGCGCAGGGTGACCCGCTCCCGGCCGGGTTCGCCGGGCAGCGGCTCGATCGCCGTGATCGTGCCCTCGACCACGAGCCGGGCGCAGGCGAGGTATCCGGGGGCGGCCTGGGAGGCGTTGCTGTCGGCGGCGCTCTTGCTGCCGGCGCCGCTGTCGGCACTGCCGGCGCCGATGCCGCTGCCGGCCTGGACGACCAGCCACCCCAGTCCCGAGGCCAGGACCGCGGCGACGGCCACGCCGACCGTGCGGACGGCGAGGGTGAAGGGCCGCCGCCGGGGCCGTGGTGTCCGTACCGGAGCCGGTTCCGCGACCGGTGGGGGTTCCTGGAGCGCGGCCGCGATGATCCCCAACTGTTCCCGCAGCAGCGCCACATCGGCCACGGCGGAGCGGTGCTCGGCCAGGAAGGCGGCGTCCTCGCGGGCCTTGGGCGGCAGCCCCTCGCCGGTGATCGCGGCCATCAGCGCGTCACCGTCGTACGTCTCGTGTCCGGCGGTCATGTCACACCACCTCGTCCTCGTGCAGGCGGGTGTGCAGGGCCCGTACCGCCGTGTGCAGCCTGCTCTTGACCGTGCCCTCCGGGACGCCGAGCTCCTCGGCGATCGAGCGGACCGGCAGGTCGGCGAAGAAGCGCAGGACGAGGACCTGGCGCTGGGAGTCGGGCAGCTCGTCGAGTCCCTGGGCGACGGCGACGGAGAGCACGCTGGTGTCCTCGCCCGAGGGGTGCTCCAGCTGGCGCAGGGAGGCGAGACGCTCACCGATCCGCTCCTGGCGGCGTTTGGCCCGGTGCCAGTCCATGGCCAGGTTGGAGGCGACGACGGCCGCCCACGCGGAGACGTCGCGCGGTGCCTCGTACCCCTTCGCCGCCCGCTCCAGCAGCCGCAGACGGACCTGCTGCACCCCGTCCGGCAGGTCCGCCTGCGGCACTCCGCCCAGTGCGAGCACCGCCCGCACCCGGCGTTCCTGAGCCGCGTCCAGAGGATCACCGTGATCGTCCTGCTGGACACGGCGGGCCTTTCTGCGCAGCACAAGCCACCCCCTCACCGCGTTTCTTCTACGACGCCGCAGCGCCCGGAAACGTTCACCCGGATCTCCGGGAGTCTCGCCGAGGCGTACGTCACACCCGTCGCCCGGGGCAGCACAGCTTGCGGCACGAGGCCTGGCCGGAGCCAATTTCTGCAGCTCAGAGGGGCAGGAGCGGGAGTTCCGCAACCGGGGGACCTCTGTGGACGTCCCAGCCCTCGGGCATGACGCCCAAAGAATTGGACAGGCGGACCGGGGTCGGCCGCATGATGGAAAAGCCTCGGCCAGGCACCATGCACATATAGGCATGCACGCAGAAGACGCACAGAGGGAGTAGCCGTGAGGGTCGGAATCGTCGGAGCCACCGGTCAGGTCGGCACGGTCATGCGCAGGATTCTCACGGAGCGCGACTTCCCGGTCACCGAGCTCAGGCTGTTCGCCTCGGCCCGCTCGGCGGGGTCGGTGCTCGACGGGGTGACCGTCGAGGACGCGGCGACCGCCGACTACTCCGGCCTCGACATCGTCCTGTTCTCCGCGGGCGGCGCGACCTCCAGGGCGCTGGCCGAGAAGGTCGCCTCGCAGGGCGCGGTCGTGATCGACAACTCCTCCGCCTGGCGCAAGGACCCGGACGTACCCCTGGTGGTGTCCGAGGTGAACCCGCACGCGATCGCCGACCGCCCCAAGGGCATCATCGCCAACCCGAACTGCACGACGATGGCCGCGATGCCGGTGCTGAGGCCGCTGCACGACGAGGCGGGCCTCGAGGCGCTGGTCGTCGCCACCTACCAGGCGGTGTCCGGCTCGGGCCTCGCGGGTGTCGCCGAGCTGCACGGCCAGGCGCAGAAGGTGATCGCGGACGCCGACAGGCTGACCCACGACGGTGAGGCGGTCGACTACCCCGAGCCGCAGGTCTACAAGCGCCCCATCGCCTTCAACGTGCTGCCTCTCGCGGGCTCGATCGTCGACGACGGTCTCCACGAGACCGACGAGGAGCAGAAGCTGCGCAACGAGTCCCGCAAGATCCTGGAGATCCCCGCGCTCAAGGTCTCCGGCACCTGTGTGCGCGTGCCGGTCTTCTCCGGGCACTCCCTCCAGGTCAACGCCCGCTTTACGCGTCCGCTGTCCGTGGAGCGTGCCACGGAGCTGCTGGCCGGCGCGCCGGGCGTGATCCTCTCCGACATCCCGACGCCGCTCCAGGCGGCCGGCAAGGACGCGTCGTACGTCGGCCGCATCCGCACCGACGAGACGGTGGAGCACGGTCTGGCCCTGTTCATCTCCAACGACAACCTCCGCAAGGGCGCTGCGCTGAACGCGGTGCAGATCGCGGAGCTGGTGGCAGCGGAACTCAAGGCCTGACGCCTCGGACAACGAGTCACCGATCGACGGGCCGGGCGTGGACGCATTGCGCCCGGATTTCCGTGTGTCCGCCCCGCTCACCGGCGGGTTCTGGACATCGCGCTGTGTGCAGGTCACGTGGAAGGATGGCGCAACCCACACATAACGAGGAGATGACCGCGTGCCTGGCACAAACCTGACTCGCGAAGAGGCGCAGCAGCGGGCGAAGCTGCTGACCGTTGACTCGTACGAGATCGATCTCGACCTCTCCGGCGCGCAGGAGGGCGGCACCTACCGGTCCGTTACCACGGTGCGCTTCGATGTCGCCGAAACCGGCGCGGAGTCCTTCATCGACCTGGTGGCCCCGGCGGTCCACGAGGTCACGCTCAACGGCGACCCGCTCGAGGTGGCCGAGGTCTTCAAGGACTCCCGGATCGCACTGCCCGGGCTGCTGGAGGGCCGCAACGTCCTGCGGGTCGTCGCCGACTGCGCGTACACCAACACCGGGGAGGGCCTGCACCGATTCGTCGACCCGGTCGACGAGCAGGCCTACCTCTACACCCAGTTCGAGGTGCCGGACGCGCGCCGTGTCTTCGCGTCCTTCGAGCAGCCGGACCTCAAGGCGACCTTCCAGTTCACGGTGAAGGCGCCGACCGGCTGGACCGTCATCTCCAACTCGCCGACGCCCGAGCCCAAGGACGACACCTGGGTCTTCGAGCCGACGCCGAGGATCTCCAGCTACATCACCGCGCTGATCGTCGGGCCGTACCACTCGGTCCACAGCGTGTACGAGAAGGACGGGCAGTCCGTCCCGCTCGGCATCTACTGCCGGCCCTCGCTCGCCAAGTTCCTGGACTCCGACGCGATCTTCGAGGTCACCCGGCAGGGCTTCGACTGGTTCCAGGAGAAGTTCGACTACGCGTACCCGTTCAAGAAGTACGACCAGCTGTTCGTGCCGGAGTTCAATGCGGGCGCGATGGAGAACGCGGGCGCGGTGACCATCCGCGACCAGTACGTCTTCCGGTCCAAGGTGACCGACGCCGCGTACGAGCTGCGCGCGGAGACGATCCTGCACGAGCTGGCCCACATGTGGTTCGGCGACCTGGTCACCATGGAGTGGTGGAACGACCTGTGGCTGAACGAGTCGTTCGCCACGTACACCTCCATCGCCTGCCAGGCGTACTACCCCGAGTCGCGCTGGCCGCACTCCTGGACCACGTTCGCCAACTCCATGAAGACGTGGGCCTACCGTCAGGACCAGCTGCCCTCCACGCACCCGATCATGGCGGAGATCCGCGATCTGGACGACGTGCTGGTCAACTTCGACGGCATCACGTACGCCAAGGGCGCGAGCGTCCTGAAGCAGCTCGTCGCCTATGTCGGCATGGACGAGTTCTTCGCCGGCGTGCAGGCCTATTTCAAGCGGCACGCGTTCGGCAACACCCGGCTGTCCGACCTGCTGGGCGCGCTGGAGGAGACCTCCGGCCGCGACCTGAAGAACTGGTCGGAGAAATGGCTCCGGACCGCCGGCATCAACATCCTGCGCCCGGAGATCGAGACGGACGCGAACGGTGTCATCACCTCCTTCGCGATCCGGCAGGAGGCCCCGGCGCTCCCGTCCGGCGCGAAGGGCGAGCCGACCCTGCGCCCGCACCGCATCGCGATCGGCCTGTACGAGCTCGAGGACGTCAGCGGCAAGCTGGTGCGGGACGAGCGCATCGAGCTGGACGTCGAGGGCGAGCTGACCGCCGTACCGCAGCCGGCCGGCCGGCGCCGTCCGGCCGTGGTGCTGCTCAACGACGACGACCTGTCGTACGCGAAGGTCCGCCTCGACGAGCAGTCGCTCGCCTTCGTCACCGAGCACCTCGGCGACTTCGAGGCCTCGCTGCCGCGCGCGCTGTGCTGGGCCTCGGCCTGGGACATGACCCGGGACGCGGAGCTCGCCGCCCGCGACTATCTGTCCCTGGTGCTGTCGGGCATCGGCAAGGAGTCCGACATCGGTGTGGTGCAGTCGCTGCACCGCCAGGTGAAGCTGGCGGTCGACCTGTACGCCGACCCGGCCGCCCGCGAGGCACTGCTCACCCGCTGGACGGACGCCACGCTGGCGCACCTGCGCGGGGCGGAGGCGGGCGGCGACCACCAGCTGGCGTGGGCGCGGGCGTTCGCGGCGACGGCCCGTACGCCGGAGCAGCTGGACCTGCTGGAGGCCCTGCTGGACGGTTCGCAGACGATCGAGGGCCTGGTCGTCGACACCGAGCTGCGCTGGGCGTTCGTGCAGCGGCTCGCGGCGGTCGGACGCTTCGACGAGGCGGAGATCGCGGCCGAGTACGAGCGTGACAGGACGGCCGCCGGCGAGCGTCACGCGGCCACCGCCCGGTCCGCCCGTCCGACGCCTGAGGCGAAGGCGGAGGCCTGGGCCTCGGTCATCGAGTCCGACAAGCTGCCGAACGCCGTCCAGGAGGCGGTCATCGGGGGCTTCGTCCAGACCGACCAGCGTGAGCTGCTGGCGCCGTACACGGACCGGTTCTTCGAGGTGGTCAAGGACATCTGGGCGTCCCGCTCGCACGAGATGGCCCAGCAGATCGCCGTCGGGCTGTACCCGTCGGTCCAGGTCTCGCAGGAGACCCTGGACAAGACGGACGCGTGGCTGGCCGCCGCGGAGCCCAACGCGGCACTGCGACGCCTGATCTCCGAGTCCCGTTCCGGTGTGGAGCGGGCGCTGAAGGCGCAGGCGGCGGACGCGCAGGCCGCGGGCGCGTAACCGACGGTGCCGGTGGTGCCGGCGGGCGGGTGACCGGGGTGGTCACCCGCCCGTCGCGCACACCAGGCGGGCCGTGTCGAGCATGCTCCGCACATGCAGTCCGGTCTGCACGGACACGGGCACCCACCGCAGGTCGTACGACTTCTCCAGTTGCCGGCACCACTCGCGCACCAGGTTCCCGAGGGTGTCGCAGAGCTCGGGGTCGGTGCGGGCCAGCGCCCGGCGCATCATGGCCGCGGCGCGCAGCGGGATACGGCGGGCGGCGACACCGAGGGTCGCGAAGTGGCCCTGGTACGGGGTGTGTTCCTCCGAGGCCCAGGTCTCGACGATCGACGGCGCCACGTCGACGAGTTCCCGTGCGGCGTCCCGCAGGGGCGCCAGATCCTCGGGCACGACCGCGGCCGCCCGCTCACCGAGTACGGCCATGAGCTCCCGGGTCTGGCCCAGCAGCACCTCGCCCACCCGCGCGATCTCGCGGTCCGGGTCGGCGACGGGCCGCACTTCGCTCACCGCGGGCACGCACGAGCGTGGTGCTCGTCGTGGCACCACGCTGTGTCCGGCGTTCCTCGCCACGGTCACCTTGCCCGCGGACCTCAAGCTCCTCCGTGGCGCCAGCGGCGCCCACGCAGGAGTGTGCGGTGAGCCCGGTCAAGGGGCTCGGGACAGGAAGGCCCGGCCTGCTCAGGCCTTCGCCTTGGCCTTCGGCCGGCGGTCCGACTTGTCGAGGACCATCACAAGGCCCGCGATGATCACGAAAAGGGCGATCGGGGCAATGACGTAGAGGCCCAGCGTCTCGATGACGCTGAGGCCCGAGCCGGGGTCGTCGCCGTCGTCGCGGGTCAGCGCGAGCGCGGGGGACGACATGAGCAGCATCATCAGCGTCGTACCGGCGGCCAGGGTGCCGGCGCGCAGGGCATTCTTCTTGTCCACAGGGCCAACGTAGCGAACGGCCGAACGGGGCGCGCGTCCGGGGGTGCCGTACGGGACCTCGGCGCGCATCGTCAGGTGCGTGACTCCCCCGCCCGCTCCCGCAGCACGTCCATCAGCGCATGCAGCCTCGGCGCCCCGGCCAGCTCCTCCAGGGTGACGGGCCGGCCCTCCGCGTCGGCGATCGGCAGCCGCCAGTTCGGGTACTGGTCCCAGGTCCCGGGAAGGTTCTGCGGGCGCCGGTCGCCCACCGCGTCCGGCAGCCAGACGCCGATCATGCGGGCGGGGGTGCGCAGCAGGAAGCGGTGGACCGCCTGGACCTCGGCCTCCTCCGAGAACGAGTCGACGGCACCCCCGGTACCCCGCAGCAGGCCGAGCCGGGTGAGCAGCTCCAGCCACTCCCCCGTGTCGGCGGCGGCCTCCGCCCGTTCCTCGTCCAGGGGGCGGGTGAGCAGGCCGAGTCGGTCGCGGAGTTCGACGTGTTCGCCGGTGAGGCGGGCGGCGGTGGGCGGCAGATCGTGGGTGGTGGCGGTGGCCAGGCAGTCGGCGCGCCAGCGGTCGGGGGGCAGCGGGCGGCCGTCGCCGCCCCAGTCGCGTTCGAACCACAGCACCGAGGTGCCGAGCACCCCGCGCTCGCGCAGCGTCTCGCGCACCCCGGACTCGACCGTGCCGAGGTCCTCGCCGATCACCAGGGCCCCGGCCCGCGAGGCCTCCAGTACGAGGACGGCGAGCATGGCCTCGGCGTCGTAGCGGACGTACGTCCCTTCCGTGGGCGGGTGTCCCTGCGGTACCCACCAGAGCCGGAACAGGCCCATGACGTGGTCGATGCGCAGAGCGCCCGCGTAGCGGAACAGGGCCCGCAGCAGCTGCCGGAACGGCGCGTACCCCGACTCGGCCAGCCGGTCCGGGCGCCACGGCGGCAGGCCCCAGTCCTGGCCGCGCGCGTTGAAGGCGTCCGGTGGCGCGCCGACCGACATCCGGGCGGCGAAGTACTCCTGCTGCGCCCAGGCGTCGGCGCCCCCGGGGTGCACGCCCACCGCGAGGTCGTGCACGATCCCGGCCGGCATCCCGGCCTCGCGCGCGGCGTGCTGGGCGTCGGTGAGCTGGGTGTCGGTGAGCCAGGCGAGGCGCGAGAAGAAGTCGACGCGGTCCAGCAGCTCGGCGCGGGCACGGGCGGTGTCGGCCGAGCGGGGGTGCCGCAGGCCGGACGGCCAGCGGTGCCAGTCGGAGCCGTGCACCTCCGCGAGCGCGCACCAGGTGGCGTGGTCCTCCAGGGCCTCGCCCTGCTCGGCGAGGAAGTCGGCGTAGGCGGCGCGGCGGCCGGGGCCGAGCGGGACCTCGCGGACCAGTTCCAGCGCCTCCCGCTTGAGTTCCCATACGGCGTCGCGGTCGATCAGCGCACCCTTGTCCAGCACCGAGGCGCGCAGCCGGCCGGCCCGTTCCAGCAGGGCCCGCACCCGGTCGCGGTCCGGGCCGCAGGAGACGTACGCGAACTCGGGGACGTCCTCGACCCGCAGATGCACCGGGTCGGGGAAGCGGCGCGAGGAGGGACGGTAGGGGGAGGGGTCGGTGGGGGCGCCGGGTACGGCCGCGTGCAGCGGGTTGACCTGGACGAATCCGGCGCCGAGCGCCCGGCCCGCCCAGGCGGCCAGCTCACCGAGGTCACCGAGGTCGCCCATGCCCCAGGAGCGCTGCGAGAGCAGGGAGTAGAGCTGGACGAGGAGGCCGTACGAGCGTCCGGCGGGCGTCGGCAGCCGGGGCGGCGCGACGACCAGGTGGGCCTCGGCGGTGCGGCCGTCGGGCGCGGTGGCGGTCAGCCGGTGGACGCCGGGCGGGAGTTGTCCGGCGGCGGCGCGCGTCTCGCCCTGTTCGGTCTCGATGCGCAGACGCGTGCCCTCGGGCAGCGCGGCCAGTGCTTCGGGGTCGGTGCCCCTCCAGCACACCACCGTCGGCGGCAGCAGGCGTTCGCCCAGTTCGCGCTCGCGGGCGGTGAGGGCGGCCCGGGTCGCCTCGGGGGTGCTCGCATCGACGCCCAGGGCGGCCAGGGCGAGGGTGACGGCGTCGGCCGAGGCCGCGACCGTACGGTCCGGGGACGGGCTGTAAGAGGTGGCGACGCCGTGCAGTCCGGCGAGCCGGGACAGGTCCTCGGAGGGGGGTTCGGCCGGCCGGGGCGCGGTCATCGGGGCCTCTACGCGTCCAGGCCGGCGATCGCCGACTCGCTGGTCAGCGGCGCGGCGTCGGACAGCGGCGGCTCGCTGGTGAGGGGCTCGGCGTCGGGCAGCGGCGGCTCGCTGGTCAACGGGGCTTCGGCGCAGGCGCCCTCCGCGCTGAAGACGCAGGCGTGCGCCTCGGGTTCGGCGCCCGCCCCGGGTTTGGACTGGGCGGGGAGCAGAAGGTGTGCCGATACGGCCACGGGGGCCTCCTTGTCGAGTACGACGAGCGGTCACCGCAGCCCTACCCAGCGGGCGCGGCAGCAGACGTACCCGAGGCAACAACGTGCCTCTGGTCACATCCTGTACTCCAGTCTGACGTGCCCGGCCCCACTTTTTCTCTGATCACTATTCACTCAGTACATGTAGCCAGTACATAATGATGCTCATGAGCACCCGCCACGTCCTGCTGGGACTGCTCGTCTCGGGGCCGAGCCATGGCTACGACCTCAAGCGACGGCACGACGAACGCTTCCCGCAGGCCCGTCCGCTGGCCTACGGGCAGGTCTACACGACCCTCCAGCGCCTGGTCCGCGACGGCCTCGCGGAGGTCGACGGCACCGACGCCGACGGCGGGCCGGAGCGGACGATGTACCGCTCGACCACCGAGGGCTCGCACGAACTGGCCCGCTGGGCCGGGGAGATCGCCCCGCCCGCGCCGTTCGTGACGAACGAGATCTTCGCCAAGGTGGTCGTCTCGATCCTGTCCGGCGGCGACCCGGAGGCCTATCTGAAGGCCCAGCGCGCCGCCCATATGAAGCGGATGCGCGAGCTCACGGCGGTCAAGACCGCCAAGGGCGCGGATCTGTCGACCCTGCTCTCGGCGGACTACGCCCTCAACCACCTCGACGCCGACCTCCGCTGGATGACCACCACGGCGGCCCGGCTCACCACCCTGACCGCGGAGGTCGACACAGCATGAACAACGGGGAGAACGCAGTGCCGCTGCTGGCGGCCCGTGACCTCGCCAAGACGCACGGCAGAACACAGGCCCTGCGCGGCGCCTCGGCCGAGCTCCGGGCCGGCGAGATCCTCGCCGTCACCGGCGCCAGCGGCAGTGGAAAGTCCACGCTGCTGCACTGTCTGGCGGGCATCGTCCGCCCGGACGCGGGCTCGGTGACCTACGGCGGGGAGCGGCTCGACCGGCTGCCCGAGAAGCGTCTGAGCGGGCTGCGCCGCGGCGACTTCGGCGTGGTCTTCCAGTTCGGGCAGCTGATCCCCGAGCTGACCGCCCTCGACAACGTGGCCCTTCCACTGATGCTGGCGGGCAGCTCCCGCGGGGACGCACAGGCACGGGCCGGCGAGTGGCTGGAGCGGTTCGGGGTGCGCGGGCAGGCCGGGCTGCGGCCCGGGGAGATGAGCGGCGGCCAGGCCCAGCGGACCTCGCTGGCCAGGGCCCTGGTCACCGGCCCGAAGGTGGTCTTCGCGGACGAGCCGACGGGGGCGCTGGACTCGCTGGCGAGCGAGCAGGTGATGACGGCGCTGGTGCACACGGCCCGCGACTCGGGCACGGCCGTACTGCTCGTCACGCACGATGCGCAGGTGGCGGCGTACGCGGACCGCGAGGTGCGGCTGAGCGACGGGGCCGTGGTGCCGACGGGGGTGACGGCATGAGGGCCGAGCTGCGGCTGGCGCTGCTGCTCACACGGGGATCGAACCGGCGCGAGTGGTGGCGGGTCGTGCTCACCGCGATCGGGGCGGTCATGGCGACGGGCATCGGACTGGTGATCATGGTCCTCGTCCCGATGACCGGGCACCACGATGTTGGGGTCGGCTCCGGGCTGCTCGACGAACCCGGGACCCGCGGTGGAGTGATCATCGCGCTGATGCTGCTGCTCATCCCGGTGTTCGGGTTCCTCGGCCAGTGCGCGCGGATCGGCGCCGTGCACCGCGACCGGCGGCTGGCCGCGCTGCGGCTGGCCGGCGCGACGCCCGCTCAGGTGCGGCGGATCGCGGCACTGGAGACCGGGCCGGCCTGTCTGGCCGGTTCGTCCGTGACCACGGTGTTCTCCGTGCTGTTGCTGCTGCGCCTGTGGCAGCGTCCCGCACCCTGGGCCTGGGCCGGCATGGCCGTCGTGGCGGTACTGGTGCCCGTGCTGGGCGCGGCCGTGAGCGTCCTGGCGCTGCGCGGGGTGGTGGCCTCGCCGCTGGGCCGGCTCCGCCGGGTGCGGCCGACCGCCGGTCCGGGGCGGGCTTTCCAGGTGGCGACCGGGCTGCTGGGGCTGCCGGCCGTGCTGGTCGCGATGACCCCGCTCACCGGCGATCCCTTCGAGTTCGGCGTCGTCGGGTTCGCCCTCGGCCCGCTCACGGTCTTCGCCCTGTGTCTGCTGGTCGGCGCCTCCGCGGTATGGCTGGCGGGCTTCTCGTCCCGGTGGCTGGGCCGGGTGCTCGCGGCCCGGGCGCAGCGCCCGGCGCTGCTCATCGCGGCGGAGCGGCTGTACGACGATCCCTGGGCGGCGTCCCGCACGCACGGGGCCGTGCTGCTGGTGACCGTCGTGAGCACGGGCTTCGTGGGCGTGCGGCAGACCCTGCTCGCGGATCTGGAGGCCTCGCGCCGCATGGGCCAGCTGGGGATGGACATGTCGTACTACACGAACGGGATCGAGCTGACGGCCGCCGCGATCCTGGTCGCGCTCGCGATCGTCCTGACGGGGCTCGCCGTCGGCACCGCCGAGTCCCTCGCCACCCGGCGCCGGGGCCTGGCAACTCAGCACGCGGCCGGAGTCCCGCACGGGGTGCTGGCCCGGGCACTGCTGCTCGAAACGGCACTGCCGCTGGCCTGCGCGGTCACCGTGGCGGGCATCGGCGGCATGGCGATCGGCGTCTGGTACGCCTCGCTCACCACGGAGCACACCGTCCCGGACGTACCGTACGCGGCCCTGCTGGTCCCGCTCGCGGTGTACGGAGCCTGCATGCTGGCCGCCGCCACCGCACTCCCCCTGCTGCGCCGCTCGGTACGCCCCGCCGAACTGCGCTACGCATGACCCCGTGACCGTCCGCCCCGGGAGCACGGGGGGCTCCCGGGGCGGACCACACCGTGCGACGCCCTGTGACCAGGGGTATGCGAAGGCCCGGATCCTCAGGCGGAAATGCCGTCGATCCGGGCCAAGGCGTCGTCCGCGCCGTACGGCTGCAAGTACGGCATCCAGCGCGGGTCCCTATGGCCGGTCCCGATGATGCGCCAGGCCAGACCGGTGGGCGGAGCGGGTTTGTGGCGCAGCCGCCAGCCGATCTCGACGAGATGGCGGTCGGCCTTCACATGGTTGCAGCGGCGACAGGACGCCACCACGTTGTCCCAGACGTGCTTGCCCCCGCGGCTGCGCGGGATGACGTGGTCGACGCTGGTTGCGACGCCACCGCAGTACATGCACCGGCCCCCGTCCCGAGCGAAGAGCGCGCGACGGGTAAGAGGAACGGGCCCCCGATAGGGAACCCGGACGAATCGCTTGAGCCGGACCACGCTGGGTGCGGGGACTGTGACGGTTGCACTGTGCATAAAGGCGCCGGACTCCTCGAGGCAGACTGCCTTGTTCTCGAGGACGAGGACGAGCGCACGGCGAAGCGGTACGACGCCGAGGGGCTCGTACGACGCGTTGAGGACCAGGACATGCGGCACGGATGGCCTCCTTGTACGCCGGCGGCGCGTGGCTCGCGCCGTGGACGATCCGTAGTCAGTCTCCCCTCATGCCTGGTGGAAGCGCCACCATGTCCCGGTAACGGGCTGGGAGTGTTTTCGACCACACCCTTCTTCATCCCCAGGTGAACACCGTCTCTCCCCCGGACACTGCGCAGATCCACACGCGATGCACCGTTAGTGTGGTTGGTCTGCCCGTCCGGTGACCTTTTCGTGATCTTGACCGCCGTGCCGGAGGGCGGGCCGCTGCACCTGGAGGTACCTGCCGTGTCCTTGTCCGCCGTCCTACTGGCCGCCGGTCCGTCGCCGTCGCCGACCCCCTCGGAGTCGACGACCCCTGCGGTCCCGTCGCTCCGGGGTGCCCAGGAGAGCGCCACGAACGCCGCCGGCTGGGTCGAGCAGAACTGGTCCACCTGGCTCGCGATCGGCCTCAGGGTCCTGCTGATCCTGGTGATCGCGGCGGTGCTCAGAATCGTGGTGCGGCGGGCGATCACGAAGCTCATCGACCGGATGGGCCGCACCGCGGACGCGGTCGACGGCACTTCCCTCGGCGGTCTGCTGGTCAACGCCGAGCGCCGCCGCCAGCGCTCGCAGGCCATCGGCTCGGTGCTGCGCTCGGTCGCGTCCTTCGTGATCCTCGGCACGGCGGCGCTGATGGTCCTCGGGACGTTCGAGATCAACCTGGCCCCGCTGCTGGCCTCCGCCGGTGTCGCGGGTGTGGCGATCGGTTTCGGCGCGCGCAACCTGGTGACGGACTTCCTCTCCGGCGTCTTCATGATCCTCGAGGACCAGTACGGCGTCGGCGACTCGATCGACGCGGGGGTCGCCTCCGGCGAGGTCGTCGAGGTCGGCCTGCGCGTGACCAAGCTGCGCGGCGACAACGGCGAGATCTGGTACGTCCGCAACGGCGAGGTCAAGCGCATCGGCAACCTCTCCCAGGGCTGGGCGACGGCCGCGGTCGATGTGACCGTGAGGTCGTCCGAGGACCTGGACCGGGTCAAGGCCACGCTCGACCAGGTCGCCGAGAAGATGAGCAAGGAAGAGCCCTGGAACGAGCTCCTGTGGAGCCCGATCGAGGTGCTCGGCCTGGACAGCGTGCTGCTCGACTCGATGGTGGTCCGCGTCTCGGCCAAGACGATGCCCGGAAAGTCCCTGACCGTGGAACGCGAACTGCGCTGGCGCGTCAAGCGGGCGTTCGACGCGGCCGACATCCGCATCGTCGGCGGCGAGACGACCCCCCTCACCGAGGCCACCACCCCGGACCCGACCGCAGCGGTGGCGGCCCCTTCGGTCTACGCCAACACGGAGTCCCCCCAGTCGACGGCGGCTTCCCCGATCGCAGCCCAGCGGGCGGTACCTCCGGCGAAGTAGGGGAACGATTCAGCACACTCGTTCGAGTGAACGGTCGGGGCATCCGGCGCCGCGGGGGTGCTGGATGCCCCACCGCTCTGCCGGGGCACCCAGCGCGGGCTTAGCCTGGCATCAGTGCGACGAGGAGAACGAGCGATGAGCGCCGAACCCATCCTGGAGCCGGTGATGATGCAGCAGGACCCCATCGATCTGTTGATCGCGATCGAGGAGGCGTCGGTGGCGCCGATTCGACCCGAGTACGTCGAGGGGATGGCCATCGTGCCGCCGACGCCGAACGACAACCACAACGACGGTGCATTCGAGCTGGGCTTCCAATTCCGCTCAGCCGGACTCCGCCTCGTAGGCATGGGCAACGGCTACCGAGCCGCCCACAAGGACGGCAGAACCATGGCCCTCCTCATTCCGGACTTCTACGTCCGCCGCCGCAGGCCGACCGAACTCGACGAGTCGTATCGCAAGGCTCACAAAGGCTGGTATCCCATCGACATGATCGCCCTCGTCGGTGAAGTCACCTCCACCAACCACGAGACCGACACCGGCCCCAAGTTCCGCACCTACGCCGCCGCGGGAGTCCCCGTCTACGTCCTCGTCGACCGCCACGCCAAGACGGCCCACTGCTACACAGACCCCGTTCTTCCGGGCGACGACCCCACCGAGGCCTACTACAACACCGACACCAAGGTCGACCTCGGCGCTCCCCTTCCCCTTCCGGCGCCGTACCCCACACTCGACACGGCCCCCTTCCTGGACGCCTGACCTCCGGTCACCCCCAAGATCCCCTAAGGTCGCCCTCACAGCGGGCCCTTGTTCTGGAGCGAACCGCCCAGGGGTCCGCTTCGAATGTGGGGAAACACATGAGAAAGCTCGCCATCGGCGCCGCCCTGTCCGGTGCCCTGGCCCTGACGGGGCTGACCGCTCCCGTCGCCTCCGCCGACAGCCCGGACCTGGTCTTCTCCGATGTCGTGGTGAACAAGGGGAAGGCGATCGTCGTCGGGACCGACGCCGTCGTGAAGGTCCCGGTGACGTACACCCTGACCCGGCCCGCCGACCTGGAGATCGACTACGAGACGACCTTCGCGGCCGTCGTGCTCTACCGCGGCACGCTCAGGACGGTCGACAACGGGATCGACCCCGAGACCGCGCCCACCTGCACCACCACCGGCACGACGGACACCACGGCGACCGACACGTGCACGGAGACACTCGTCATCGACCCCGAGGACAGCCTGTACGAGGCCGCGGACGCCGGCACCTGGAAGGCGGGCGGCTTCTACAGCCACATCGAGCAGGACGAGGACGACTCCGACGGCCACATCAGCTTCGACTCCGGCTACGACCTGTGGGGCGGCCTCGGCACGGCCCAGGTCAAGCGCGCCGCCAAGCTCACGGTCAATGCCGGCCCGGAGCCGGCGGTCGCGGGCAGGACGCTCACCGTCAAGGGCTCGCTGACCCGGGCCAACTGGGAGACGGGCAAGTACGCGGGCTACAAGGGCCAGTCGGTGCTCCTCCAGTTCCGCGCGAAGAACAGCGACACCTACGCCACGGTCAAGACCGTGACCTCGGGCACCGGCGGCGTTCTGTCGACCACCGTCAAGGCCTCGAAGAGCGGCACCTACCGCTACCAGTTCGCGGGTACCGCCACCACGGGCGCGAAGGCGTCCGCCGGCGACCACCTCGACGTGAAGTAGGCGGCCCCACCCGGCAGCCCACAGCCCACCGGCAGCCCCCGCAGGTAACGATCCGTCGCCTCGGGGGCTGCATCTCTTGACGTCCTCTTCGCCCCGGGCTTACGTTCTCGACATCCGATAGGAAACCTTCCTAACAATGATCAGGAGGTACCCCTTTCGCGATCACCCGTGGACGCACCCACCGGGTCACTGAGAAGCTGGACGGCTGAAAGGCAGGTGTCGACCCCATGGCAGGAACCGCCGGTACGCCGGGCACCCCGCGCGTCCTGCGCGCCATGAACGACCGGGCCGCCCTGGACCTCCTCCTGGCGCACGGGCCGCTGTCCCGCACACGGATCGGCAAGCTCACCGGCCTGTCCAAGCCGACCGCCTCCCAGCTCCTCGCCCGTCTGGAGGCGGCGGGGCTCGTGCTCGCCACCGGCACCACCGAGGGCCGCCCGGGACCCAGCGCCCAGCTGTACGAGGTCAATCCGGCCGCCGCGTACGCCGCCGGACTCGACGTCACCCCCGAACGCATCCTCGCCGCCGTCGCCGACATTACCGGACGGACGATCGGGCGGCACGAACTGCCCACCCCCGGCAGACGCACCGGCACCCCCGTCGTCCAGCAGGTCACCGACGCCCTGGACTCCGCGGTGAAGGCGGCGGGGCTCGCCCGTGACGACGTCCACCGGCTCGTCATCGGCACACCCGGCGCCTTCGACCCCAACACCGGCCGACTGCGCTACGCCTCCCATCTGCCGGGCTGGCACTCCCCCACGCTGCTGGACGAACTCGCCGCCGCCCTGCCGATGCCGGTCGAGTACGAGAACGACGTCAACCTCGTCGCCGTGGCCGAACAGCGGCTGGGCGCGGCGCGGGGGCACGGCGACTTCGTGCTGCTGTGGAACGAGGGGGGCCTCGGTGCCGCTCTGGTCCTCGGCGGCCGGCTGCACCGCGGCTGGACCGGCGGCGCCGGCGAGGTCGGTTTCCTGCCGGTGCCGGGCACACCGCTCGTCCGGCAGGTCACCAAGGCCAACAGCGGCGGCTACCAGGAGCTGGCCGGTTCGCAGGCCGTCCCCAAGCTGGCCCGACGGCTCGGCGTCAGGGAGATCCCGTCGGGCCCGCACGCCGAGGTCGCGGCCGCGGTCGTGGCGCGGGCGGCAGAAGCCGTGCAGGCGGCGGAGGCCTCAGGCGCCGCCGACGGTCCCCACCGGCGTCTGCTGGAGACGTACGCGACCCACCTCGCCACCGGTCTCGCCTCCCTCGTCTCCGTCCTCGACCCCGAACTCGTCGTCCTCAGCGGCGCCTCACTGACCTCGGGCGGCGAGGTGCTGCGCGCGCTCGTCCAGGCCGAGCTGGAGGAGCTGGCCGCGTCCCGGCCGCGGCTCGTGGTCGGCGATGTCCGTGAACACCCCGTGCTGCGCGGCGCGTTGGAGAGTGCGCTCGCGACCACCCGCGACGAGGTCTTCGACACCTCCGGCTGAGCCGGGGCCACGGCCTCGGCCCGGACCCGACCGAACTCCCCATCCCCCTCCCGCCCCCCTCTCCCCCTCGCACCCACCGTCCCGCCTTCCCATCCCCCTTTTCCGCCCCGCCCCGTCCCAGGGAGACCCTGCCATGCCCGGAATGTCCCGGAAGGCTGCCGTCGCGCTGGCCGCCTCCGCCTCCATTGCCCTCTTCGCCACCGCCTGTACCGGCCAGTCGGAGTCCGGCGCCAGTGACGACGCGTCGAAGGAGACCACGATCAACTTCTGGCACGGCTGGAGCGCGCCGTCCGAGCAGAAGGGCGTGAAGGAACTGGTCGCGGGGTTCGAGAAGGCGCACCCCAACATCCACGTCAGGATCGTCGGCAATATGACCGACGACAAGGTCAACCAGGCCCTGCGCGCCGGCGGTGACAACGCCCCCGACGTGGTCTCCTCCTTCACCACCAACAACGTGGGCAAGTTCTGTTCCTCCGGGGCGTTCGTCGACCTCAACCCCTTCTTCAAGAAGGCGGGCATCGACCCGGACGCGACCTTCCCGAAGGCGATGAACGAGTACACCCAGTACGACGGCAACCGCTGCACGGTGCCGCTGCTGGGCGACGCGTACGGCCTCTACTACAACAAGACCGCGTTCGAGAAGGCCGGGATCAAGAGCCCCCCGAAGACCTGGTCCGAGTTCGAGGCCGACGCCAAGAAGCTGACCGTCACCAAGGGCGACTCCTACACACAGCTCGGCTTCATGCCGAACTACCACGGCTGGGAGAGCACGACCGAGCACATCTTCGCCCAGTGGTCGCCGACGTACTTCGACTCCAGCGGCAGGTCGAACCTCGCCAAGGACCCCAAGTTCGCGGCCGGTTTCACCTTCCAGAAGAAGCTCGTCGACGAACTCGGCGGCTACAAGAAGCTGGAGAAGTACCGCTCGGGGCTCGGTGACGAATGGGGTCCCAAGCACCCCTTCCACACCGGCCAGGTGGCGATGCAGATCGACGGTGAATGGCGGCTCGGGATGGCCCTGGACGCCAAGCCGGAGTTCGAGATCGGCGTCGCGCCGATGCCCGTCCCGGACGACCAGGCCGACCAGTACGGCAAGGGCTACATCACCGGCACCATCGCCGGTATCCCCGCCACCAGCAAGAAGCAGAACGCGGCCTGGGAGCTGGTGAAGTACATGACCACGGACACGGACGCGGTGGTGGGCTTCTCCAACGCCATCCACAATGTGCCCTCCACCCTTCAGGCCCTGAAGTCGCCGAAGCTGAAGTACGACCCGCGCTTCAAGACGTTCCTGGAGATAGCCTCCCATCCGAACTCGCCGACCACTCCGGCGTCCGTCAACGGGGGCGTGTACCTCGTCACGATCCAGAAGTTCGGATACGACTACGAGAGCGGCAAGGCCACCGATCTGAAGGCCGGCCTGGAGCGGACGGCCCGGCAGATCGACACGGACATGGCGCAGGCGCAGTAGTCCCATGGCCACGACCGCGTACCCGCTGCGCGCCAGGCGACGGAAGGCGGCCCTGAAGACCGCCGCCTTCCTGTCGCCCTGGCTGATCGGTTTCTCCGTCTTCTTCGCGTACCCGCTGATCTCGACGGTCTATTTCTCTTTCATGCACTACGACGGGTTCAGGCCGCCGACGTTCAGCGGGACGAAGAACTGGCTCTACGTCTTCCGGGACTATCCCTATTTCTGGCCCGCGATGCGCAACACCCTGTGGCTGGTCGTCGTCATGGTCGGCCTCCGGGTGGTGTTCGGGCTCGGTGTCGGGTTGCTGATCACCAAGATCAAGACCGGCACGGGTGTCTTCCGGACGCTGTTCTATCTGCCCTACCTCGCCCCGCCGGTCGCCGCCACGATGGCGTTCGCCTTCCTCCTCAACCCCGGTACGGGCCCGGTCAACTCGATCCTGGAGAAGACCGGCATCCCGGCCCCGGCCTGGTTCAACGACCCCGCCTGGTCCAAGCCCGCGCTCACCCTGCTCGCCCTGTGGGGCGTCGGCGACCTGATGGTCATCTTCATGGCCGCGCTGCTCGACGTACCGAAGGAGCAGTACGAGGCCGCCGAACTGGACGGCGCCTCGGCCTGGCAGCGGTTCCGGTACGTGACGCTGCCGAACATCTCGCCGATCGTGATGTTCGCCGTGGTCACGGGCGTGATCCAGACCATGCAGTACTACGCCCAGCCGCTGATCGCAGGGAAGGTCGCCTCGGGCGTCATCCAGGGCGCCGGCACGAACTTCGAGCCGGGCTATCCGGAGGACTCGACCTGGACGCTCCCCCAGCTCGTCTACAACCTCGGCTTCCAGCGCTTCGACTACGGCTCCGCGTGTGTGGTCGCCCTCGTGCTGTTCGCGCTGTCCATGGCGTTCACGGCGCTGCTGATGCGGCGCCGCGGCGGGCTCATCCAGGCAGGTGACTGACATGACCCAAGTACTGGACAAACCCGTGCAGTTGACCGCGCCGGACGCGGCGGCCGAGCGCACGGCCCGGCGCAAGGCGCTCCTGGAGTGGGTCGCGATCCACTCCCTCGGCGTGGCCGCCGCGCTGTTCTTCGTCCTCCCTTTCGTGTTCGTCTTCCTGACCTCGCTGATGAGCGACAGCCAGGCGCTCAGCCGGGACCTGATCCCGCACACCTGGGAGTGGGGCAACTACACGAAGGTCTTCGACACGCCCGGCTTCCTGACCTGGTGGAGGAACACGCTGTTCTACGCGGGTCTCGGCACCTTCCTCACCGTCGTGTCGTCGATCCCGGTGGCGTACGCGCTCGCGAAGTTCCGTTTCCGCGGCCGCAATCTGTCCCTCATGCTGGTGATCTCGATGATGATGCTGCCGCCGCAGGTGATCGTCATTCCGATGTACCTGTTCTGGGCGAAGCAGCTGGACCTGTCGGGGACGCTGTGGCCGCTCATCATCCCGATGGCGTTCGGTGACGCGTTCTCCATCTTCCTGCTGCGCCAGTTCCTGATGACCATCCCGAACGAGTATCTGGACGCCGCGAAGGTGGACGGCTGCGGCGATGTGCGCACGCTGCTGAAGGTCGTGCTGCCGATGGCGAAGCCGGGTATCGCGGCCGTTGCGCTCTTCCAGTTCTTCTACGCCTGGAACGACTACTTCGGGCCGCAGATCTACGCCTCCGAGAACGCCGGCGCCTGGACCCTGAGTTACGGCCTGGAGTCGTTCAAGGGCATGCACCACACCGACTGGAACCTCACCATGGCCGCGACCGTGCTGGTCATGGCCCCCGTGATCCTCGTTTTCTTCTTCGCCCAGAAGGCGTTCGTCGAGGGCGTCACGCTCACCGGAGTAAAGGGTTAACCACGCATGCTGTGCTCTCCCGGGGGACAACCCCCGGACCCCCGGCCGATGATCACCGCCCCCGGCGTCCGAAAGCGAGGGATCCTTCAGTGAAACTCACCGTGGTCGGCGGAGGCTCGACCTACACACCCGAACTCATCGACGGTTTCGCGCGGCTGAGGGACACCCTGCCCATCGAGGAGCTGGTGCTCGTCGACCCGGCCCCGGAGCGCCTGGAGCTGGTGGGCGGTCTCGCCCGCCGTATCTTCGCCCGGCAGGGCCACAGCGGCAGGATCGTCACGACCGACGACGTCGATACGGGCGTCGAGGGCGCCGACGCGGTCCTCCTCCAGCTCCGCGTCGGCGGACAGGCGGCCCGCGAGCAGGACGAGACCTGGCCGCTGGAGTGCGGCTGCGTCGGACAGGAGACCACGGGCGCGGGCGGCCTGGCCAAGGCGCTGCGCACGGTCCCGGTCGTCCTCGGCATCGCCGAACGCGTCCGCCGTACGAACCCGAACGCGTGGATCATCGACTTCACCAACCCGGTCGGGATCGTCACCCGCGCCCTGCTCCAGGCGGGCCACAAGGCGGTCGGCCTGTGCAACGTGGCGATCGGCTTCCAGCGGAAGTTCGCGGGCCTGCTCGGCGTCGAACCCGCGGACGTCCATCTGGAGCACGTCGGCCTCAACCATCTGACCTGGGAGACCGGGGTACGTCTGGGCGGCCCCGAGGGCGAGAACGCCCTGCCCGGGCTGCTGGCCGGACACAGCGAGGCGATCGCCGCCGACCTGCGTCTGCCCCGCCCGCTCCTCGACAGCCTGGGCGTGGTGCCGTCCTACTACCTGCGCTACTACTACGCGCACGACGAGGTCGTACGGGAGCTGCGGACGAAGCCGTCCCGCGCCGCGGAAGTGGCGGAGATGGAGCGGCAGCTGCTGAAGATGTACGGCGATCCGGAGCTCGACGAGAAGCCGGCGCTCCTCGCCAAGCGGGGCGGCGCCTACTACTCGGAGGCCGCCGTGGACCTGGCGGCCGCACTGCTCGGCGGGGGCGGAAGCCCCTACCAGGTGGTGAACGCCTGCAACCGGGGCACACTCCCCTTCCTCCCCGACGACGCGGTGATCGAGGTGCAGGCGGCGGTGGGCCCGAAGGGCCCGGCCCCCCTCCCCGTCCCCGCCGTCGACCCGCTGTACGCCGGTCTGATGGCGAACGTGACGGCCTACGAGGACCTGGCCCTGGAGGCCGCCCTGCGCGGCGGACGCGATCGGGTGTTCCGGGCGCTGCTCGCCCATCCCCTCATCGGCCAGTACGCGTACGCCGACACCCTCACCGACCAGCTGATCGCACACAACCGGGAGCATCTCGCGTGGGCATGACCGCATGTGTCCTCGCCGTCGACGCGGGCAACAGCAAGACCGACGTCGCGGTCGTGGCGGCCGACGGGACCGTCCTCGCCACGGCCCGCGGCGGAGGGTTCCGGCCGCCCGTGGTGGGCGTGGAGCCGGCGGTGGACACGCTCGCCGAGGCGGTCGGACATGCCTTCGCCGCGGCCGGGGTGGTGTCCGTCGACCAGGTGTTTGCGTGTCTGGCCAACGCCGACTTCCCCGTCGAGGAGGAGCAGTTGGCGGCCGCGCTGCACGCGCGCGCGTGGGGCACGGGCGTCGAGGTGCGCAACGACACCTTCGCGATCCTGCGTGCGGGCGTCACCGAGCCGCGCGGGGTCGCCGTCGTCTGCGGCGCGGGCATCAACTGCGTCGGTATGCACCCCGACGGCCGTACCGCCCGCTTCCCCGCGCTCGGCCGTATCTCCGGCGACTGGGGCGGCGGCTGGGGCCTGGCGGAGGAGGCCCTGTGGCACGCGGCCCGCGCGGAGGACGGCCGCGGCGGCCCCACGGCGCTGGCACGCACCCTTCCCGCCCACTTCGGCCACGACTCCATGTACGCCCTCATCGAGGCCATGCACCTGGACCACATCGAGCACGCCCGCCGCCACGAACTGACGCCGGTCCTCTTCGCGACAGCCGCGGACGGCGACCCCGTCGCCCGCGCGATCGTCGACCGTCTCGCCGACGAGGTGGCGGCGATGGCCACGGTCGCCCTCGCCCGGCTGGGCCTGCTGGACGAGGAGACACCGGTACTGCTGGGCGGCGGCGTCCTGGCCGCGCGCCATCCCCAACTGGACGACCGGATCCGCGAGGTGCTGGCGGCCCGGGCGCCGAAGGCGGTGCCCCGGGTGGTGACGGCGCGCCCGGTACTGGGGGCGGCCCTGCTGGGGCTGGACCGGGTGGGGGCGGGGGCGGAGGTGCACGCAAGGGTGCGGGCGTACTTCGCGTAGCCCACCTCCACCCCCACCCTCGCACCCGTCGCCCGCGGCTCCTGGAACCGAACGGATTCCACCGGCGTATTCATGGGCAGGGGGTGGTGCGAGGCGCTGCTTCGTGCCGGAATACCGTCGAGCACACTGCGATCCGATCAAGATCCAGTGAAGGCCGGTGCGGATTGTCGGTCCCGGCAGCGATACTTGCGGCGACGGATGACCATGGGGGAGGTCACAGTGACACATCCGCCGAAGAGCGCGGCACCACCGCCGGGCGGCGCGGGCATGCCCACGATGCCGGTGGTGCCGCCGCAGCCGGGCCCGCCCGGCCGGCCCGCCTCCCCTCCCCCGGCCCCCGCCCCGCCCCGCCGTACCGCCTTCGCCGAGGGCGTCGACCAGCTGCGCGCGGCCGCCACCACCGAGCCCGGCCGGCTGCGCGTCATCGGCGCCGTCCTCGCCCTGCTCGTCGTCGCGTTCGGCGCCGTCACCGCGTGGCAGACGACCGAGCGGGCCGGCGCCGCCGACGACGTGCTGCACAGCAGCCAGCCGCTCAGCTCGGACGCGGCCGACATCTACCGCTCGCTCGCCGACGCCAACACCATGGCGGCCAGCGGCTATCTCGCCGGCCTTCAGGAGACCCGGGAGACCCGCGAGCGCTACGAGAACGACGTCCGTACGGCCGCAGCCAAGCTCGTCACCGCCGCCGCCAACTCCGAGCCGGGTTCACCCTCCGCGGCCACCATCGCCGAGCTCAACGAGCTTCTGCCGGAGTACAAGGGCCTGGTGGAGACCGCCCGTGCGAACAACCGGGAGGGCTTCCCGGTCGGCGGCGCCTATCTGCGTCTGGCCAACGACACGATGCAGAACAAGATGCTCCCGAAGGCCGAGGACCTCTACAAGAAGGAGAACCAGCGGCTGCGCGAGGACTACGGGGACGCGACGTTGTACCCGTGGGCCGCGATCGCTCTGGGCCTCCTCGCGCTGGCCGCGCTGGCGTGGGCCCAGCATCGCAACTACCGGCGCACGAACCGCGTTCTGAACCACGGCATGGTCGCCGCCACCGCCGCGACCACGGTGGTCCTGCTGTGGCTGGTCGTCGGCCACACCGTCGCGCGCGCGGGGCTCAACGACTCCTACGACCACGGAGTCCGTTCGCTGAACGTGCTGCACGACGCGCAGATCGCCTCCCTCAAGGCCCGCAGCGACGAGAACCTGACCCTGGTCAGCCGTGGCGCGGAGACGAAGGAGCTCAAGGACGGCACGGTCATGGACGCCTACGACTGGGGCTACGACCAGGAGATCGAGGCGCTCGCCAGAACGCTGACCCGGGCCGGCGCCCTCGCCGACGACCCGGCGGGCAAGAAGCCCGTGCAGGTCGCGAACAGCTCCATGAAGGAGTGGAAGCTCCGGCACAGCACGGCCCGCAAGGACAACGAGTCCGGCGAGTACCAGAAGGCCCGCGACCGGGTCATCGGCACCTCCAAGGAGCAGTCGACCAGCGTGTGCTTCGACAACGTCGACACCTCCCTGGCGGCCGCGCTCCGGCACGAGACGAACGAGTTCAGGGCATCCGCCGGTGACGGCCTGGACGCGATGTCCGGCCTCACCGTCGGCTCGGCGGCGCTCGCGGTGCTCGGCGCGGCGGGCGCGACGCTGGGCGTCGGGCGCAGGCTGTCGGAGTACCGGTGAAAGGGGGCGTGACGATGGCAGCACGCAGTGACGTTTCTCGCCTCCGCGGCGTCGCGCGGCTGCGCGCCGGTCTGAAGGGCTGGGGCGGTGTCGGGGCGATGGCGGCCCTGTGCGCCCTGGCGCTCGCCTTCGTCCTGCTGCTGCCGCTGACCCAGTCGCGCGGCGGCGGCGAGCCGGGGCTCGGCGGCTCCGGAGTGGCGCAGGGCGCACCGGCCAGGGCCGGCCAGTGCTCCGAGGGCACCGCCCAGGACCAGAGCCCCGCCCCGTCGAGTGCCTCGGGCGACACGATCGAGGCCATCAGGAAGCGCGGCCACCTGTCGGTGGGCGTCGACCAGAACAGCTACCGCTGGGGCTACCGCAATCCGAACAACCCCTCCGTCGAGCTCGAGGGCTTCGACATCGACCTCGTGCACGCCATCGCGCGGAACATCTTCGGCGACGACTACGGCGCGGACAAGATCCAGTTCCGGGCGATCCCCACCAACCAGCGCATCCCCGCGATCCAGAGCGGCCGTGTCGACATGGTGGTCCGCACCATGACGATCACCTGCGACCGTCTGAACCAGGTCAGCTTCTCGGCCCCGTACTTCCGGACCGGCCAGCAGGTGCTGGCGCCGAAGACCTCGACGATCAAGGGATACGACAGGACGCTCGCCGGCAAGAAGATCTGCTCGGCCGCGACCTCCACGGCCCACGACCGGCTGGCCGCCGACCAGCAGGCCGGCAAGATACCCGCCACCGCCGACATCTCCCTCACCGTCCCCAACCAGCTGGACTGCCTGGTGCGGCTGCAACTCGGCCAGGTGGACGCGGTGGTGACCGACGGCGCGCTCGCCGCGAGCCAGGCGGCCCAGGACCCGACGGTGCAGCTGAAGGGCGGCACCTTCACCACCGAGTACTACGGCGTGGCGATGAAACAGGACGCCACCGATCTGGTACGCCGGGTGAACCGGATCCTCGAGGACTACCGCGGCGACGGCGACTGGAAGGCGTCGTACGACAAGTGGCTGTCCGCGACCCTGGGCAAGGATTCGGAGTCGGCCACTCCGCCCACGGCGCACTACAAGTGACCGGCTCCCGGCCGACGCACGACCACGACGTACGACCGACGTACGACCGACGCAGAACCGACGGACCACAACACAGCAGCGAGAGGTGATCGATGGGCGCCACGGACCCCGCCGGGCCGGTGATGGACCGGGACGAGGTGGACCGTGCGCTGGCGCGGCTCGGCGCGGAGCACGAGGCGATCGAGACCTCGCTCCTCGCCCTGCAGGACCACGCGGGCCGCCGGCTCCTGGAGGGCGCCGACCTCACGGGAACCACCGAGGAGCGCTGGTCCGCCACGGAGGCGTCGATCACGCTGCTGTGGGCGTACTTCGACAGCTACGCGGACGCGCTGCACTCGGCCCGTGAGATCCGCGCCCGCCGCCGCTGGTCCAGCCGCGAGGACCTGGTGGAGCTGACCGAGCTGCTGCGCGGCGAGTCCGTCACCATCGCGGGATCCGCCACGGCCACGGCGAACGCCCCGACGCAGCACGGCGGCGCGGGCAAGCTCAGCGAGCGGTTCTCGCTCGCCACGCTCGTGGACCGGATGAACGCGCTGTACGCGACCTCGCTGGACATGGTCGTCGCCGCCGACGCCGTATGGTCGGCGCTGCCCGCGCGGATCGATTTACTGGCCGCGGAGCTCCAGCGCACCCGCCGGCTCGCGCACTCCGTCGGTGTGCGCCCCGGCGAACACCCGGCGGGCGACGACCTGGAGCGCATCACACGCACCCTGACCTCGCTGCGCGAGCAGGTGGTGTCCGACCCGCTCGCCTTCTGGGTCCCCGCCGAGGGGAGCACGGCACCGGGCGGCGGCAAGCCGGACACCACGGTGTACGACCGTGAGGCGCGCGCCCTGGAGGACGTGCGCCGGGAGATCGACGCCGTGCTCACCGTCCGGCAGGACGCCGAGCAGCGGCTGGTCAGACTGCGCGACGTGCTCAGCCGCGCGGACCGCACCCTGGCCGAGGCACGCACCGCCCGCGGCGAGGTCCTCGCGAAGATCGCCGCGACCGAGGTGCCGGTCGTCAGCGGCCCGCCGACCGTGCTGCAGGAGCAGCTGGCGACGGCCTCCGAGTACCGCAGACACGCCCAGTGGCACCGGCTGTCCCCGCTCCTGGAGTCCCTGGAGCAGAAGGCGGAGGACGAACTGCTGCGGGCCCGCGAGTCGTTGACCGCGGTCACCGCGCCGCTGGCGGTCCGCGCGGAACTGCGCGGCCGCCTCGACGCGTACAAGGCGAAGGTCGCCCGGCACGGTCTGGCCGAGGACCCGTTCCTGATCGAGCGGTACGACGCGGCGCGCCGGATGCTGTGGAGCGCGCCCTGCGATCTGCGCGTGGCCGAACAGGCCGTCCTGCGCTATCAGCACGCCGCCGCCGAACTGCTCGGCGCGCCGCGCGTGCCGGAGCAGGGCGGGCCGCAGGACCGGAGGGAATCGGGCGCGTGAGCGACAAGGGGGATGCAGCGTCATGAGTCAGGCACAGCAGACCTGTCAGCGGCCCGACTGCGACGGGACGTACGAGGACATGGGCGGCGGCGAGCTGTACTGCGACACCTGCGGGCTGGCGCCCGTGGTGTCGCCCGGCGGCCCGGCCGGTTCCCCGGCCGCCGGAGCCGGCGGAGTGGGCGGTGGCACCCGGGGGTCGGGCAGCGGCAGTTCGCGCGCGGGCAGCCGCGGCAGTTCCCGTACGTCCTCGCAGTCGTCGAAGTCCCGGCGCTCGGTGTCGGGACGGCTCTCGCGCTCCCTGTCGGGGCGGTCCACCGGCCGCTCGGTGTCGGTGCGCAGCTCCGGCTCCTCCTCCGGTGCGTCCGCGCGCGGCCGCCTCGGCGCCGGACTGGTCGAGGTCCCCGGGGTGCCGCGGCCCGATCCGCGCGCGATGGTGCTGGAGAACCCCGAGGTGCCCGAGCGGAAGCGGTTCTGCTCGCGCTCCGACTGCGGGGCGTCGGTGGGACGTTCACGCGGTGAGCGGCCCGGACGCACGGAGGGGTTCTGCACGAAGTGCGGCCACCCGTACTCCTTCGTCCCGAAGCTGAAGTCCGGTGACGTGGTGCACGGCCAGTACGAGGTCGCGGGCTGTCTGGCGCACGGCGGCCTCGGCTGGATCTACCTCGCCGTGGACCGCGCGGTGTCGGACCGCTGGGTTGTGCTCAAGGGCCTGCTGGACACCGGCGACCAGGACGCGATGGCGGCCGCGATCTCCGAGCGGCGCTTCCTCGCCGAGATCGAGCACGCCAACATCGTGCGGATCTACAACTTCGTGGAGCACCTCGACCAGCGGACGGGTTCGCTGGACGGGTACATCGTCATGGAGTACGTGGGCGGGAAGTCGCTGAAGGAGCTCGCGAACTCCCGCCGCACACCGGACGGCAAGCGGGACCCGCTGCCGGTGGAGCAGGCCTGCGCGTACGGCATCGAGGCCCTGGAGGCGCTCGGTCATCTGCACAGCCGCAACCTGCTGTACTGCGACTTCAAGGTCGACAACGCGATCCAGACCGAGGACCAGCTCAAGCTGATCGACATGGGCGCGGTGCGCCGGATGGACGACGACGAGTCGGCCATCTACGGCACGGTGGGCTACCAGGCGCCGGAGGTCGCGGAGATCGGCCCGTCGGTGGCGAGCGATCTGTACACCGTCGCCCGGACGCTCGCGGTGCTGGCCTTCGACTTCCAGGGCTACACGAACGTGTTCGTGGACTCGCTGCCCGACCCGGACACCATCGAGGTCTTCCACCGGTACGAATCCTTCTACCGGCTGCTGGTCCGCGCCACCGACCCGGACCCGGCCCGCCGGTTCGCCTCCGCGCAGGAGATGTCCGAGCAGCTCACGGGCGTCCTGCGCGAGGTCGTGTCTCTTCAGACGGGGCGGGCGCGGCCGGCGCTGTCGACGCTGTTCGGGCCCGAAGTGCGGGTCACGGACACGGAGTTGTTCCCGAAGCTGGACGGGGAGGTCTCGCGGCTGGGGGCGCGGGCGGTGGGGACGAAGCAGCGGCCGGCGGCCTCCGCCGTGCTCCCGGGCGGCCCGAACGGCAGCCCGCGCCTCGTGAAGGCCGTCGACACGGGCCTGGCGGCCCTCGCCCTGCCCGTCCCCCATGTCGACCCGGCCGATCCGAACGCCGGGTTCCTGGCGGGCCTGATGACCACCGCGCCGGCCGAGCTGCTCGGGGCGCTGGCCGCGGCGCCGGCCCCGTCGCCCGAGACCCGGCTGCGGCAGACGCGGGCCCGGCTGGAGAACGGCGACGCGCACACCGCCCTCGAAGCCCTGGTGAAGCTGGAGGAGGAGCGGCCCGACGACTGGCGGGTCGTCTGGTACCGGGGCGTGGCCGCGCTGGTGACCGGCGACCACGAGGGCGCCGCCCTCGCCTTCGACGCGATCTACGACGCCTTCCCGGGCGAGCCCGCGCCCAAGCTGGCGCTCGGGCTGTGCGCGGAGGTTCTCGGCCAGCTCGACAACGCCGCCGAGTACTACCGCCTGGTGTGGTCGACCGACCCGAGTCATGTGAGCGCCGCCTTCGGCCTGGCCCGGGTCCAGCTCGCGACCGGCGACCGGCGCAGCGCCGTACGGACCCTGGAGTCGATTCCGGAGTCCTCCATCCACTACACGGCGGCACGTGTGGCGGCCGTCCGCGCGCGGCTGCGTCAACGCACGGCCGCGGCCGCCGACGCACCGTTCCTGGACGACCTGACCGCCGCCGCGGGGCAGGTCGAGGCGCTGGACGCGTACGGTCTGGATCCGGCGCGCCGCGAGCAGTTGTCCGCCGAAGTGCTCGGCTGTGCGCTGGACTGGATACTCTCCGGAGGCCAGGGTTCCCCCCCGTCCGCCGCCGGGGACCGGGTGCTGCTCGGCAGTGACCTGGACGAGCGGGGCCTGCGCTTCGGACTGGAGCGCTCGTACCGCACGCTGGCCCGGCTCGCACGCGGCGGCGAGGAGAGGATCGACCTGGTGGAACGTGCCAACCGTTACCGCCCCCGGACGTGGGTGTAGTTGATGTCGCAGATGCCCCAGCTGTCCGCCTGCCCGAGCTGCGAGGAACCCCTCGAGTCGGGTGACCGTTTCTGCGGTGCGTGCGGATACGACCTGTCCGCCGTCCCCGAGCGGCCGGCTGACAACCCGACGATCGTCATGAACGGCCAGGCGTCACCGCCGGCGGGCCCCGCCGGCGCGGCCCGGCCCGCCGCCGAGCCCGCCGCCCCCGGCCGGCCCGCCACGGTGCATCAGCCGGCGGACCTCCAGGGCACCGACCCGGGGGGCCGTGAACTCCCGTCGCCCGCACCGCAGTCGCCCCCGTCCGCGGGATCGCCCCTCTCCCCGGCCTCCGGCGTACGGTTCGACCGCCCGCCGGAGCCCGACGAGTACCCGCTGCAGGCGCCGGACCCGCGTATCGCCGCCGAGCTGCCCACCCCGCCCGAGGGCACCCGGGTGTGCGTGGCCTGCCGGGCGGGCCGGGTCGACGACGACGGCTACTGCGAGAACTGCGGGCACGCCCAGCCGCGCGAACGCGACCACATGGAGCACGAGGCCGGCCCGGTGGCCGCCGTCAGCGACCGCGGTCTGCGCCACCACCGCAACGAGGACGCCTTCTCCCTCGGCTGCGTCACACTGCCCGACGGTTCCCCGGCCACCGTGGCGATCGTCTGCGACGGGGTGTCCTCGGCGACCCGCCCGGACGACGCCTCGCTCGCCGCGTCCCGGGTGGCCGGCGAAGCCCTTCTCGCGGCCCTGCCGGCCGGCACGCATCCCCAGCAGGCCATGCACGAGGCGATCGTCGCCGCGTCCCACGCGGTCAACGCGCTCGCCGAGGAGCCCGCCACGGCCCGCGAGCACGCCCCGCACCAGAACGCCCCCGCCTGCACCCTCGTCGGTGCCGTGGTGACCTCCGGTCTGCTGGTCGTCGGCTGGGTCGGCGACAGCCGCGCCTACTGGGTGCCGGTGGACCGCAGTTCGCCCCCGGCCCGGCTGACCGAGGACGACTCGTGGGCCGCGCAGATGGTCGCCGCGGGCCTGATGAACGAGGCCGAGGCGTACGCCGACGAACGCGCCCACGCGATCACGGGCTGGCTCGGCGCGGACGCCTACGAACTGGAGCCGCACACCGCTTCCTTCAAGCCGGACCGGCCGGGTGTAGTGGTGGTGTGCACCGACGGACTGTGGAACTACGCGGAGGCGGCCGAGGAGATGGCCGAGGTCGTGCCCCTCGACGCCGCGGTACGGCCGCTGCACGGCGCCCGGGTGCTGGTGGGTCACGCGCTGGACGGCGGGGGCCACGACAACGTAACAGTGGCCCTTCTGCCGTTCCCGGCCCCGCCGCAAGGGGCAGGATCCGCCTGAGGCCGCGCACGGGGAAGCCTCGACGGACCGGAGGGGACCGGTCCGTCTTCGGTCATCGCCCTGCCTCGGCGGGGTTTTCTAGGGGGATTTGAGCAGGAATGGCCAATTTCTCGAAGTCGAACGTGCCGCAGTTCTCGATGGACGTGTACCAGAACGAGTACCTGCCGGAGGGCGGCCGCGAGGTCAACGCGATCGTCACGGTGACCGCCACCGGAGGCGGCACGATCGGCAGCGCGGTCGCGTCGCCCCATCTGTACGCGCCGGGGCAGGGCCCGTCCGCGGCCGTGGCGATCATGGTCGACTGCTCGGGTTCGATGGACTACCCGCCGACCAAGATGCGCAACGCCCGGGACGCGACGGCCGCCGCGATCGACACCCTGCGCGACGGCGTGCACTTCGCGGTGATCGGCGGCACGCACGTCGCCAAGGAGGTCTACCCGGGCGGCGGGCGCCTCGCGGTCGCCGACGCCGCCACCCGGGAACAGGCCAAGCAGGCCCTGCGCAAGCTGAGCGCGGGCGGCGGCACCGCCATCGGCACCTGGCTGGGTCTCGCCGACCGTCTGCTCTGCGCCGCGGACGTCGCCATCCGCCACGGCATCCTGCTCACCGACGGCCGCAACGAGCACGAGTCGCCCCAGGACCTCAAGGCCGCCCTGGACGCCTGCGCGGGGCGCTTCACCTGTGACGCCCGGGGCGTGGGCACCGACTGGGAAGTGAAAGAAGTCACAGGCATAGCCTCCGCGCTGCTCGGCACCGCCGACATCGTCGCCGACCCCGCCGCTCTCTCCGCCGACTTCACGCTGATGATGGAGAACGCGATGGGCAAAGAAGTCGCGGACGTCGCCCTCAGGCTGTGGACGCCGGTCGGCACGACCGTGAGGTTCGTCAAGCAAGTGGCACCCACCGTCGAGGAGCTCACCGACCGCCGTACGGAGGCCGGCCCGCGCGCCGGGGACTACCCCACCGGCTCCTGGGGAGACGAGTCCCGTGACTACCACGTGTGCGTCGAGGTCCCGGCGGCGAACCTGGGCCAGGAGATGCTCGCCGCCCGGGTGTCCCTGGTCGTTCCGCAGCCCGACGGTATGGTCCAGAACCTCGGCGCGCAGGGTCTCGTACGGGCCGTGTGGACCGACGACATGGTCGCCTCGACGTCCATCAACCCCCAGGTCGCCCACTACACGGGGCAGGCCGAACTGGCACAAGCCATCCAACAAGGGCTGGATCTCCGCAAAGCGGGAGACATGGATGGAGCAACGGCCAAACTGGGCCGAGCAGTTCAGCTCGCAAGCGCCTCCGGAAACGCTGATACTGCGAAACTGCTTGCGAAGGTGGTGGACGTGGTCGACGCCGCGACAGGTACTGTGCGACTGAAGGCGAAGGTCGCGGAGGCCGATGAGATGACTCTCGAGACACGGTCGACAAAGACTGTTCGTGTAAAGAAGTGACCGCAGAAGGACACTGAAAGAGCGAGCCCGACCCCTTGGGGTTGGAGAAATCCGGTCAAAGCGGCCGGAAAAGGAGAGGGGGAAGCGCCGACATGCCGACCTGCCCGAACGGACACCAGTCGGGTTCCGACGACTGGTGCGAGGTCTGCGGTCACCGCATGGCCGGTGCCGTACCCCCGCCCCCGCCTCCTCCGCCACCCGGCGGCGGCTACGGTTTCCCGCCGCCGCAGGGCCCGGGACCCCAGCCCGGCGGGCGGCCGCACCTGTCCGCCGCGCCCGACCCCGCTCCGGAGCTCTGCCCGCAGTGCCGCACGCCCCGTGAGGGCGGTGCGCCGTTCTGCGAGGAGTGCCGGTGGAACTTCCTGACGAACACGGCCACGTCGTACGCCCCGGCCGCCCCGCGCCCGCCGGCTCCCGGCCCCGGCCCGGGCGCCCGCTTCCAGCAGCCGCCCGGCCCGTCCTACGGCGGCGGTGACGCGTACGACTACCAGAGCTCGCGCCCGTCGCAGATGAACCGGCCTGCCGAGCCGATCCCACCGTTCGGCGGGGAACCCACGGGGCCGCAGGGCGGTCCCGGAGGGCCCGGAGGCTTCGGTGGCCCCGGCGGTCAGGGGGGTCCCGGCAACTTCGGCGGCCCAGGGGGTCCTGGTCGTCCCGGTGGTCCGGGTGGTCCGCAGGGTGGCCCCGGTGGTCAAGGTGGTCCGCAGGGCGGCCCCGGCAACTTCGGCGGGCCCGGCGGGCCGGGTGGCCCCGGTGGTCCGGGCGGTCCGGGCGGTCCGGGCGGTCCTGGGACCTTCGCGGGCCCCGGCGGCCCCGGCAACTTCGGCAATCCCGGCGGTCCGGGTGGTCCGGGCGGCCATCCCGGCTTCGGCGGCGACCCCTCGCGGCCCGTTCCGCCGCCGCCCGGTCCCGGTGCCACGGCGGGTGCCCCGCAGGCGTTCCAGCCGTCCGGTCCCTCGGGTCCGGCGGCCCCTCCCGGCTTCCCGCAGGAGACGGGCCGGCCCCAGCCGGGCGGCCCGTCGTTCGGCGGCGGTGACGACGACTGGGTGATCTCCCCGCCGTCGGCCGGCGCACCCGGCGGCTACGGCTACCCGCAGCCCGGCTCGACCCAGGCCCCTCACTCGCCGCCCGGCCTCGGCTTCCCGCAGCAGCCGGCGACCTGGACGGCGACCATCGGTCCGGACCGCGAGTACTTCATGGCGATGATGCACCGCTCCGGCCCCGAGGCCGCGGGCCTCAACCTGCCGGCGTACTCGCCCGAGCAGCAGCGCACGCTCACCGGCAACCAGATCACCATCGGCCGCCGCCGCCACTCCACCGGCGACACCCCCGACATCGACCTCTCGGTGCCGCCGGAGGACCCGGGCGTTTCGCACCAGCACGCGGTGCTGGTCCAGCAGCCGGACGGCACCTGGGCGGTCGTCGACCAGAACTCGACCAACGGTACGACCGTCAACGGCTCGGAGGAGCCGATCCAGCCCTTCGTGCCGATCCCGCTCCAGGACGGGGACCGGGTGCACGTGGGCGCGTGGACGACGATCACGATCCGCAGGGGCTGACCTGTCCGTTCAGGAACTTGCGGTTCACACGAGGGGCCATGCGTACGGCCCCTCCGGATCGTCCAGCCACGCCCACTCGCGCTCGCCGCTGACCGTGATGCCGTACCGCTCGCGCTGCGGCATGCCCTCGCGCTCCCACAGCGCGTAGGCCTCCTGCGGATCGAGGCTGCCGCGGGTCAGGGCCAGCAGGAAGCGGAACAGCTCGTGCCCCCTGGCCCAGCGCGGCACCCCGGCGAGGGTCACCGTCTCCGGCCCCGCCCGGTCCGCGCCGCGCAGCGGCACGAAATAGGCGGGGGTGTGCAGGAACCGTCCCTCGGCGTGCCCGGGGTCGCGGATGTCCAGGGCGATCAGTCCGGTGGCGAACGGGCTGAGGATGCGGGCACCTGGGCGGCACTGGGCCGGCCAGGCGGGCGGGATCGACGCCAGGGTGCAGGTCGCGATGATCCGGTCGAAGGGGGCACGCTCGGGCACCCCGCGCGCCCCGTCGCCCGTGACCACGACCGGGTGGTACCCCGCGGCAGCCAGGTGCTGCCGGGCCGACTCGGTGATCTCCGGCTCCAGGTCGATGGTGGTGACCAGGTCGTCGTCGCCGAGCCGATGGGCGATGAGGGCGGCGTTGTAGCCGGTGCCCGCGCCGATCTCCAGGACCCTGTCGCCGTCCCTCACCCGCAGCGCGACCAGCATCATCGCCATCAGTGAGGGCTGGCTGCTGGAGGTGAGCAGCTCGCCGTCGCGCAGCCGGGTGGCCAGCGGGGTGTCGGCGTACGCCCCGCGCAGCCAGCGCTCACGGCTGCGCGGGTCCGGGCTCTCGCCCCAGCGCCGTTCGTAGCCGCCCACCACGCCGACGTAGTAGTACGGCACGAAGAGATGGCGCGGGACGGCCTCGAAGGCCTCCCGCCACACCGGGTCGGCGGCCCAGGCACCGCTCACGCCGATCGCACGCACCAGCCCCGCCCGCGCCGAGGCGGCGAGGACGGCGAGGTCCTTGTCCAGAGCATGCGCGCCCATACGTCCACTGTGCGGCGGCGGACGGCAAGAGGCGAGCACCTGGTCCGGCCGATCCGGAACAGCCCACTCCCCGGGGATCGGTCCTAGGCCTTGAGGCCTGGGTCGCCCCGTCTGAGACGATGGGCGGGTGAAAGAGATTCCGCGCGGCACGCTTCAGGAGCAGACCTTCTACGAGCAGGTCGGCGGGGAGGAGACCTTCCGCCGCCTCGTCCACCGGTTCTACGAGGGGGTCGCCGAGGACCCGGCCCTGCGGGCCATGTATCCCGAGGAGGACCTGGGGCCTGCCGAGGAGCGCCTCACCCTGTTCCTGATCCAGTACTGGGGCGGCCCCACGACCTACAGCGACAACCGCGGCCACCCCCGGCTGCGGATGCGGCACGCCCCCTTCACCGTCGACCGGGCGGCGCACGACGCCTGGCTGAGGCACATGCGGGACGCGGTCGACGAGCTGGGCCTGTCCGAGGAGCACGAGCAGACGCTGTGGAAGTACCTGACGTACGCGGCGGCCTCGATGGTGAACGCCCCGGACAACCCGGCCTGATGCACAGGGGATGCGCAGGGTGTGACAGCCACCGGGGCGCCGACGGGGGCGTCAGCGGACGCTGACGTCCAGGACCCCGAGCCCTGCATTCCGTACGGCGATCGAGCCGTACGGCGTGCGCAGTCTCAGCCACGCACCCGACGCGAGCAGCGCCAGATCCCCCGCGGTCTCTGTCGTCCGCAGAAAGCCCAGCGACTGGGCCGCGTGCACGGCCCGCACCGGCAGCGGGGTGTCCCCGACCGTCCGGGACCAGATCTCCCGCCCGATCCGGTCGAGTTCGATCCTGGTACGCCGCTCGGGCACCAACTCCTGCGTACGGGACCGGAATTCGGCGACGGCCGCACCGACCGTCGCACGCAGCGCGTCCGGTTCCGGCAGTCCCGGCTCCGCCCGCCAGCCGCCGCGCGGGGGCAGCACTCCGGCCCACGGCGGACCGGTGACCGCCGCCGGTACGACGGCCGTGGCGGCCGACTCGTCGACGGACTCCAGCAGCTCCCCGGCCGACACGGTCACATCCAGGGTGACGTCGAGCCCGTTCTCGTACGGCTTGGCGAGCCGCACCGCGCGGATCGCCAGGACCTCGAAGGACGGCGGCCGGCCGAACACGGCGAGGGCCGTGCCGGCCGCCTGCAGCCGTACCGCGGCCGAACGGTCGTAGTGGAGCAGCCGGGAGAGGAAGGCGGCGAGATCCGCTGCCTCCCCCTCGTCGGCGAGGTGGAGCACCGTCATGCGGCGACGGCCTCCTCCTTGTCGTCCGCGTCGTCCCGGTACTCCGCGAGGAACTCCCGTTCCTCCACGGTGAGCCGACGCGGCCGCTGCGCCTCGAAGTCGAACGGCACGATCACCGTCGAGGCCCGGACGTAGACCTGGTCCGGGTCCCTGACCTCGTAGGTGAGAGTGAACGAGGCCGCCCTGATCTCGGTGACCCACAGTTCGATGTCCACCGGCGAGTGCCGGTGGACCAGCTGCCGCTTGTAGTCGATCTCATGGCGCGCCACCACGGACCCCTGCTGGAAATCCTTGTCCGGGCGGAACAGGAAGTCGATACGGGCCTCCTCCAGGTAGCGGAGGAAGACGACATTGTTGACGTGGCCGTACGCGTCCATGTCCGCCCAGCGCAGTGGGCAGCGGTAGAGGTGCCGCAAGATCGATCAGCCCCGCGTCAGCTTCTTGTAGGTGGCACGGTGCGGACGCGCGGCGTCCGGCCCCAGCCGCTCGATCTTGTTCTTCTCGTACGACTCGAAGTTGCCCTCGAACCAGAACCACTTGGACTCGCCCTCGTAGGCGAGGATGTGCGTGGCGACGCGGTCGAGGAACCACCGGTCGTGGGAGACGACGACGGCGCAGCCCGGGAACTCCAGCAGCGCGTTCTCGAGGCTCGACAGGGTCTCGACGTCGAGGTCGTTGGTCGGCTCGTCGAGGAGCAGCAGGTTGCCGCCCTGCTTGAGGGTGAGCGCGAGGTTGAGGCGGTTGCGCTCACCGCCGGAGAGCACACCGGCCGGCTTCTGCTGGTCCGGGCCCTTGAAGCCGAAGGCGGAGACATACGCCCGCGAGGGCATCTCGACCTGCCCGACGTTGATGTAGTCGAGCTCGTCGCTGACGACGGCCCACAGCGACTTCTTCGGGTCGATGTTCTCGCGGCTCTGGTCGACGTACGAGATCTTGACGGTCTCGCCGACCTTGATCGAACCGGAGTCGGGCGTCTCCAGACCCTGGATCATCTTGAAGAGCGTCGTCTTGCCGGCGCCGTTGGGGCCGATGACGCCGACGATGCCGTTACGCGGCAGCGTGAAGGAGAGATCGTCGATGAGGACCTTCTCGCCGAAGGCCTTGTTGAGGTTGTTGACCTCGACGACGACACTGCCGAGCCGCGGCCCCGGCGGGATCTGGATCTCCTCGAAGTCCAGCTTCCGCATCTTCTCGGCCTCGGCGGCCATCTCCTCGTAGCGGGCCAGACGCGCCTTGGACTTGGCCTGCCGCCCCTTGGCGTTGGAGCGGACCCACTCCAGCTCCTCCTTGAGGCGCTTCTGCCGCTTGGCGTCCTTCTGGCCCTCGACCTTGAGACGGGTCGCCTTGGTCTCCAGGTACGTGGAGTAGTTGCCCTCGTACGGGTAGGCGCGCCCGCGGTCGAGCTCCAGGATCCACTCGGCCACGTTGTCGAGGAAGTACCGGTCGTGGGTGATGGCGACGACGGTGCCCGCGTACTTGGCGAGGTGCTGCTCCAGCCAGTTCACGGACTCGGCGTCGAGGTGGTTGGTGGGCTCGTCGAGGAGCAGCAGGTCGGGCTGCTCGAGCAGCAGCTTGCACAGCGCGACACGGCGGCGCTCACCGCCGGAGAGAGTGGTGACGGGCCAGTCGCCGGGCGGGCACCCGAGGGCGTCCATGGCCTGCTCGAGCTGGGCGTCGAGGTCCCACGCGTTGGCGTGGTCGAGCTCCTCCTGAAGCTTGCCCATCTCGTCGAGCAGCGCGTCGGAGTAGTCGGTCGCCATCAGCTCGGCGATCTCGTTGAACCGGTCGAGCTTGCCCTTGATCTCGGCGACGCCCTCCTGGACGTTCTCCAGGACCGTCTTCTCCTCGTTCAGCGGGGGCTCCTGCAGCAGGATGCCGACGCTGTAGCCGGGCGAGAGGAAGGCGTCACCGTTGGACGGCTGCTCCAGCCCCGCCATGATCTTGAGGACGGTGGACTTACCGGCGCCGTTCGGACCGACGACGCCGATCTTGGCACCCGGGAGAAAGCTCAGGGTGACGTCGTCGAGGATCACCTTGTCGCCGTGCGCTTTGCGCGCCTTGCGCATGGTGTAAATGAACTCAGCCAAGAGAAACCGTCCGGCAGCTTGAATCTGGCAGTGGGCAGATACACCCCATCTTGCCCGACGGCCAGCCGTGGGTGGTAACCCGTCTGGTCGGGGGGCTGTGAGCTGGGCTTTCGTGCGTGACGGCGCCGGCCGGCTGTCACCGCTTCATCGGCAAGGGGTAAAACAGAGAGCGAAGAGCACGTTGGGCGATGAGTATGGAACCCCCACTCCCCGTTTCCTCTCCCCCTGATCGGCCGGCCTCTGCGCCGCCACGAATGCCCTCATCGGGGGCGCCGGCCGGCCCGTCGCGGTTGGGATGGCTGGATGCCCTGCGCGGCATCGCAGCACTCGTCGTGGTGTTCGATCACTCGTCGTACACCTTCTTGGCGGAGTTCCGGCGGGAGCTGATACCGGAGTTCAACACCGGCCGGTACGGCATCATGCTGTTCTTCCTCGTGAGCGGCTACATCATTCCCGCGTCGCTGGAGCGCCGAGGCTGCATACGGACTTTCTGGATCGGACGGGTCTTCCGCATGTACCCGATGTGGGCGGCCGTCGTCATCCCGGTCCTCGCCCTCAACCTGGTGGGCATCGCGGAGCTCCGCGCTGATTTCGGTCAGCAGAACGCTGCCACGGCGGCCGTCGCCCATGTCACCTTGCTCCAAGAGCTGCTGGGGACGCCCAGTCTCCTTCTGGTCCTGTGGACGCTCTCGTACGAGATGGCGTTCTATCTGCTGGTCGTTGCTCTCTTCACGGTCCGGCTGCACAGGCGGTCCGCCGAGGTCGCCGTAACCCTGGCCGTGCTCGCCGCCGTGAGCGTGACGGCAGGGGTCGTGCTGCCGGTCCCCGCACTCTCCGGCGCCGTGGGAACCGGCCCTCTGGTCATGCTCGCCTCGATGGCGATGGTGGTCGCCATCTGCTGTGCGAGCTCCTCGTCAGCCGCGCCACGGGTGTTCGGGGGCGTGCTGGGCGGGGTGCTGGCGCTCGTCCTGGTGGCTTTCAACGGCACGGTCCCCATGTGGGAGGGACTGGTGATCCTCGCCGTGATGTTCCTGGGCACCGCCGTCCACCGAGCCGAACACGGTCGGACGACGTGGCGGCGCGCGGCCTGCACGGCCATACTGGTGGTCGTCTGCGCCGTGGGGAGTGCGTACTGGTACGGCGACGGGGCCCAGGCCACACGACGCGCCTGGATCCTGGCGTTCCTGCTGGCCGCGCTCACCTTCGGGGTCGGCCTGGCGGTGCGCCACAGGCGGATACCGCGCTGGCTGACCGGGCTGGGGACGATCAGCTATTCGATCTACCTGGTGCATCCCGTGCTGCTGGCGGTGGTCCACGGCACGCTCGGCCGCTGGCGGCGGGACGATCTCGTCCTCGAAGCGGCGTTCTACGCCGTGCTGCTGCCGCTGTGCGTGTTGACCTACCGATGCGTCGAAGCACCGGGCCAGGCATGGGGCCGGAAGCTGGCACGTCACGTTCAGGCGCCGTCACGAGCACCTTTGTCGGATTCCTCGGACGAGCGCCGAAAGTCTCCTCGGAGCACGTCACAACGGCCCCAACCGATTGAGGTCCGCCCCCTTTCGCCGACCGCCGCGGCCACCGTGCGGTCTCCTTCTTCCGCCGTCAGCCCGTGCCGCGCCGCCTTCGGGGTCGCCGCCTTCGGGGTCGCCGCCTTCGGGGTCGCCGCCGGCGAAGTCGGAGCGGCTGTCCCGCGGGGGCGCGCGCCCCCGCCGCGAGCAGTCCTCGAAAGCTCAGGGTCGGCCCGGTCAGAGGGTGAGCACCCGGAGGAGCAACACGGTCACCGTGCCCACTGTGAACACCGAGCCCAGCACGGTGAACAGCAGGTCGACCGACGTCATGTCCCAGCCCTCGATCACAAACCGGTGTGGGGCCCCCGGGTCGTATTGGACGATGACGTACGCCCCCACGCCGAAGGCGCTACCGACGACGCCGCGACCGAATCTGGATGAGTACTCGCACGTGCGCCCGTCCCGGGCCGTCCAAGCCGCGACCGGGTGGTAGAACGTGGCGCCTTCGTCACCCCGCCTGACATCGTGACGGACGATCCGAGCCTCGGCCGTGACACCTGTACGGCGCAGCGCACCGGCGCGGCGGAGGCCGTACACACCGAACCCGAGGAAGGCCATGCCGATCGTCAGGGGGATGAGGGAGAAGAGCCATTCGCGTTCCATGTGTTACGCGACGCGTGCACTGGGGTGTCGGTTGCGGGTGGGGCGGCAGTGACAATCCTCAGAGTCCGAGGATCCGGTGCTCAGTCCCGGGTCGGTGTCTTCCTCTGGCCCACGACGAGCAGGACCGCGCCACCGATCACGACCAGGCCGATGGCGGTGCCCGCGATCAGGCCGGTCATGCCGGAGTCGCCGGTTTCGGCGAGGTTGGTGTCCGCGGACGTACCGCCGACCGTCGCGGGGCTCGGTTCGCTGAGCGTCTGCGTCGAATCGCCGGCCTCGGCGCCCTGCGTCAGGCAGTCGAGCACGCCCGTGAACCGCTTCTCGAAGCCGTCCGGTGCCTCGATCGTGAAGTCGTACGCCTGGTCCTCCTGCAGCGGAATGGTCACGGTCCGCCACGTGCCCGCCGGGATGACGTGTTCGGTTCCCATGAGCTCGAAGGCGAAATCTTCGTCGCCCTCGTTGGACGCGGTGATGTCCAGCCCGCCCTTGGCGCAGTTCTTCGCCGCCGACAGCGCGGGTATCGCGCCCTTCTCCGCCCAGCCCGCGCCCGCCGTCGCCGAGACGGTCGACTCACTGGAGCCGGCCAGGATCTGTGTCTGGCTGCGGCTCTCGGAGGTGAAAGCACGACCGACCGGCACGGTGGTCGAGGCCTGCACGGTCACCTCGGCCGAGCCCGCCGCCGCGTCCTCGGGGACGTCGAAGAACACCTGGCTGCCGTCCGCGGCGGACGTGATGGCCTTGCCGTCCTTGCCCACGACCCGCACCCCGCTCGTGGCGGCGTCGGCCGGCGGCGACACCGTCACGCTGCCCTCGTTGGTGTGCACCGTGACCGGACCGAGCAGCTCGCCGGGGTGTCCGGAGACCGCGGGCGGGTCGAGGGTCAGCGACGCCTCCGGCTCGGCCAGGTTCCGGGCGCTCTTCTCCAGGTAGTCCGCGAGCTTCTCGGCCTGCGGGTCGATGGCGTCGACGTCCGCGCCGTCCGACCAGCGCCAGATCGCCACCTGCGTCCCGGCCGCCGCGTCCTGCTCGGAGAGGCCGCTGCTGACACCCGCCTTGGCGGCGAGGGCAGCCAGATCGTTGACCTGGGGGTAGGAGTTCTGCAGGATCCAGCGGATCCGGCCCGCGTCCTTGTTGGCGCCCAGGGAGGTGCCGCTCCAGGGTGTCTCGTGGTACTTGGCGTCCGTCTGCGTGGGGTTGTGCAGGTCGACGCAGTACGTCTGCAGGGTGCCGCCGCCCTCGACCGACATCTCGAACAGGCCGGCCGAGATCTGCTGGTCCCCGGCCTCGTCGTGGATCACGGCCGCGCCGTATGTCTTCAGACCGCCGATGGTGGCGGTGGCCCCGCTCTGGCTCTGTGACGTCCCGTCGGCCGCGGCCGTACCGGCACCGGCCATCACGCCGACGGCGACGAGCCCGGACACCAGCGTCGCGGCGGCGAGACGGACCGCGCCCCGCCCGCGCACCTGCAGCGCAGAGAACGAAGAATGCACAGAATTCCCCTTCGAGCAGGACCGGTTGACGTGGGGGGTCGGTCCCACCAGCAGAATCAGAAGCCCCGAGAGCTACGCTCGGCATCCTAAGGACGAGGCGCACCACGCTTCCCGGTGATGGCATCCGATGACAGATCCGACTCGGAATCGTTATCGCCATGACCCGCGCATGAGCAGGGCTCATCGACAAATAGACCAGTTCGCTCGAAGGTTTTCGCCGATAAGCCGCAGTTCGGTCAGCGTGGGGCGAGAACTGACATCATGTCACCGCGACCGGCTCACGCTGCTCCTGGGAGGCCGGGTCCGCCGAGTCACCCGCCGTGATTTCCCAGTTGGGCTCCGTCTGCGGTGATGTGGTCGGCACCTCGGCCCTGTTCGTGCGCTTGAAGGCCGAGGTGCCCCGCGTCAGGTCGTGGCCGATCGCCACCGCATCGATGTCCGCCGAGGTCCGGTTCTGACTCTCACGCACCTCCGTGCGCACCTTCAGCCTGCCCTGCACCATCACCGGATCACCCACCGACAGGGACGTCCCCACGTTCATCGCGAGCTGCCGATTGGCCCACACCGTGAAGAAGTTGGTGTGCCCGTCCGTCCAGGCGTTCTTCTCCCGGTCCCAGTAGCGCGAGGTCACCGCCAGCCGGAACCTCGCCGATGCGCCCGACGCCAGCTCCCGGTACACCGGCTGCGTCGCCACATTGCCCACCGCGGTGACCATGGTCTCGTTCATCGTGAACCCCTCCCTCGCCCGGCGCCCGCGCCGGGTGGCTACACGTACGGGCCCGTCCCGTACGGCTGCGTCTGCCGGGGCGACCGCGTCCGCCGCGATCGCCGCACCGCCAGACTGCCTCCGCCGGGCCGAGCCCGCCGAGCGCTGTGGACCAAGGCCCGCCTGTGGAAAACCCCATCACCCGGACGAGGGAAACCCACCGTCCCCCACCCCGCCGCGCCACAGCCCAGACCCGCCACACCCGCCCACCCGCCCCCGTCCTACCGCACCACAGCCCCCACCCCCGTAACCCTCCCGTACTGCTCCCGTACTTCCCGATACCGCAGCAGCTCCGCAGCCACCGGATCCAGCACCCGCGCCCGGCCGCACCCCGCGGCCGCCTCCCGCAACCGTCGCTCCGCCTCCGCGCCGAATCTCCGCGCCGGCCCCCGTGCCGCCATCCGGCAGCTCCACTCGACGAGCGGTCCGCCGACGATGCCGCACAGCATCAGCAGCACCGGCACCCCGAGGTTCGGCGCCATGAACCCGATGATCTGCCCCAACAGCCACAGCCCGCCCATGACTTGGAGGATCGTCATGGACGCCTGGGCCAGCACCGCCACCGGCCACCAGCCCGGCCGGGGCGGCCGCCCGGGAGGCAGTCCCGCCCGTGCCGCCAGCTTGTCCAGCGCCTCGGGCAGCCCCTGTGAACCCCGTGCGGCCGCCTCCCGCACCGCCTGTGCCCAGGGTGCGGGCAGCCCGGTCGACGCCCGGTCGGCCACCGTCCGCACCGCCTGCTCGACGCGCTGCCGTGCCGTAGCCTCCTCGTCCTGCTGCGCGCGCTGCGGGAAGCGGCCCGTGGAGGGTTCGAGCCGGTCCCGGTACCACCGCCACAACCGCAGCCAGGGCGTCCCGCACGCGCGGTTGGCGTTGCGCAGCCACGCCCGTTCGGCCGCCTCGCCCGCGGCGGTGGCTCCCACCGCGTCCGCGAGCCGGTCCGCGAACTCGTCGCGCGCCTCCTCGCTGAGCCCGGCCCGCCGCGCGGTGGCGTAGGCCGGGCGCAGCCGTGCCGCAGCCGCGTCCACGTCGGCGGCGATACGGCGCCCGGGGGCCCCGCGCTCCTTCACGAACTGGCCCAGCGCCTCGCGGAGTTCACCGACGCCGTCACCGGTGAGCGCCGACAGGGCGAGCACGGTCGCGCCGGGCTCGCCGTACTCGCCCAGGGCGATCCCGTCCTCGTCGAGCAGCCGCCGCAGATCGTCGAGGACCTGCTCGGTGGCCTCCCCGGGCAGCCGGTCGATCTGGTTGAGGACCACGAACATGACCTCCGCGTGGCCCGCCATGGGCCGCAGATAGCGCTCGTGGAGCACGGCGTCCGCGTACTTCTCGGGATCGACGACCCAGATGATCGCGTCGACGAGCGCCAGTACGCGGTCCACCTGCTCGCGGTGCTGCACGGCCGCCGAGTCGTGGTCGGGCAGGTCCACCAGGACGAGCCCGCCCAGCTGGGCCTCCGCCTCCGCGCTCTGCATGGGACGCCGGCGCAGCCGCCCGGGGATGCCGAGCCGGTCGATGAGGCTCGACGCGCCGTCGCTCCAACTGCACACGATGGGCAGGGCGGTGGTCGGCCTGCGCACCCCCGTCTCCGAGATGGCCACCCCGGCGAGCGCGTTGAACAGCTGCGACTTGCCGCTGCCGGTGGCGCCGGCGATGGCGACGACGGTGTGCTGTCCGGAGAGCCTGCGCCGGGCCGCGGCCTCGTCGAGGACCCGGCCGGCCTCGGCGAGCGTCCTGCTGTCGAGCCGGGTACGGGACAGGCCCACCAGCTCGCGCAGCGCCTCCAGCCGCGACCGCAGCGGTCCGTCGTACGTCAGCGTCGTCACCGTCTGCGGAGACGACGCCCTGCTCTCCACGGCGGCGACATGCCCGGTGGCGGTCTCGGTCACGCGCCGGGCGATCAGCCCGTCGTCCCAAGCGCCCGCGGAGTCCGTACGACCGGAGCCGTCGCCGTCTGCCCTCCCTCGCTCATCCACACGCGCGTGGTCGTCGTCGGCGGGTTCCGCCCGGCCGCTCCCGGCGTCCGCCGCGTGCCCTTGCGGACGCTCGCCCTCCGGGGCGCCGTCCCCTCGGCTGCCGTTCTCGGAAGTGCCCTCTGCCGAGGGGCGGTTCGCTGCCCGCTCGTCCGTCGAACCCGCCTCGTCGGCGTGATCGGCGTTGTCCGTGTGGTCGTGGTTCCGGTCCGTTGCGGCGGTCACCGGTCACCTCTCCTTCTGCAACACCGACAGCGCGGCGATGAGTTCGGCCTGCGGTTCGGGAAGTACGTCGAGCGCGTCGAGGGGGGCGAGCCGGAGTTCGCGTTCGTCGTGCATGATGCGGTTCAGATGGTCGGCGAGCAGCCGCCCGCCCCGGTCCCGCAGGCGCAGCGCCCCATGCGCGCCGATCCGCCCGGCGAGTCCTTCGCCGGCCGACCGTGCCCGGCGGCCGCCCAGCAGCACGGTGGCGACGAGGGCGGCCACCGCCTCGGGATCCGGCGCGACGCTCCGGTCGAGGGTGCGCACCTCGTCTTCGGCGTACTCCTCCAGCTCCCGCCGCCACCGCCGTACGGTCAACCCGATGCGGTGCTCGGCGCTCTCCGGAGTCGGATCGAGCCCGTTGAGCCCTGGGGCCCCGGCCGCCGGCTCGCGCCGCCAGGCCTCCTGGACGCGTTCGTCGGCGGCCGTGACGGCACACAGCAGAAGCGTGCCGAGGCTCTCCACCAGGGCGTCGAGCAGTTCGCCCGCGGAGCAGTCGAGCGGGAAGGCGCGCCAGCGTTTCAGGGCGTCACCGGCGAGCACGGCCCCCGCCTGCAGACGCCCCCGCACGCGCGCGTACTCGCTGTCGTACGCCCCCTCGACGGCTGCGGTCAGCCGCTGTGCGGCCGCGTGCTGGGCCGCCGCGGCGCTGGCCAGCTCGGGCATCCTGGCTTTGAGCGAGTCGAGGACGCCGTGCGCCGTACGGGCCAGGGCGTACTGCCGGGCGGCCGGGTCCTGCGCCATCTGGACGAGCCAGGTCCGCAGGGGCGCCACCGCGGTGGCGGGCAGCAGCCCGCCGCCCCAGGCCGACTCGGGCAGTTCGGGCACCGTGAACCGCGGTACGTGGCCGAGCCCGGCCTTGGTCAGCAGCGCCCCGTACTGCCGCGAGACCTCGGTGACGACCTGGTGCGGTACGCGGTCGAGGACGGTGACGAGGGTGGCCCTGTACTCCTTGGCGGTGCGCAGCATGTGCCAGGGCACGGCGTCGGCGTACCGCGCGGCAGTGGTGACCATGACCCAGACGTCGGCCGCGCAGATCAGCTGGGAGGCGAGAACGCGGTTGTCGGCGACCAGGGAGTCGATGTCGGGCGCGTCGAGGAGGGCGAGGCCGGGCGGCAGCGTGTCGGCAGTCTCGATCCGCAGCACTCGCGTGGAGTCCTCACCCGGGAGGAGCAGGTCGGCCGTCGGCTCCTGCCCGGGCACCCACACGCGCGTGAGGTCCGGCAGCACCCGCATCCCGCTGAACCAGTGATGGTCCTCCGGATGGCAGACCAGCACCGGAGTCCGTGTCGTCGGCCGCAGGACGCCCGCCTCACTGACGCGCCGTCCCACCAGCGAGTTGACGAGGGTCGACTTCCCGGCGCCGGTGGATCCCCCGACAACGGCCAGCAAAGGCGCTTGGGGGTCCCTCAGCCGGGGCACCAAGTAGTCGTCGAGCTGAGCGAGCAGTTCGTCGCGGTTGGCACGCGCGCGTGGAGCCCCCATCAGGGGCAGCGGAAAGCGTGCGGCGGCGACACGCTCGCGCAGGGCGGAAAGTGCGTCGAGCAGCTGAGGCCGTACGTCCAAGGTCACCACATGCGAAGAATGCCCAATTTTAGGGGAATTCTGAAGCATATGAGCATGTCTGCGCGCCGATAGGACACAAGGGACGGAAGGGACGACTGGGACGTGGGCACAGTCCAGGCATAACGAGTGCACAACACCGGGTGTGTGAGACGCCAAAAGCGGTGCACGATTCGTACCTGCCTGCGATTATCAGGACCGCTTCACCGAACCTCCACATCGAGCCACGGAGGCGAAGCAACAGGGACGAGGACCCGAGAGCCCTATCCTTGTCCCCGGCAACGTCACGGATCAGCCCACACCCGGGCACCACGACAGAGGCCACCACACCGGCCCCCGTAGCTCAGTGGATAGAGCAGGCGCCTTCTAAGCGCTTGGCCGCAGGTTCGAGTCCTGCCGGGGGCGCCGCACTGCTCTTGGTAACCGCACCCATGAGGGCGGGGGCTGTCAAGGCGTACAGAAGTCCGGCCCCGGTGGTCGGTGTGCAGCGCATCGGGGGTGGGGGTGGTCTTGTGAGGGACGGAGCGTCGGGTGTGGTTCCCCGGGATGC
>NZ_VZRB01000090.1 GCF_008806595.1 Streptomyces luteolifulvus
TGAGGATCGTTGTCACTGTGAAGTACGTGCCCGACGCCACTGGCGACCGGCACTTCGCCGATGACCTGACCGTCGACCGGGACGACGTGGACGGTCTGCTCTCCGAGCTGGACGAGTACGCGGTCGAGCAGGCGCTGCAGATCTCGGAGAACTCCGACGACGATGTGGAGATCACCGTGTTGACGGTGGGTCCGGAGGACGCCAAGGACGCGTTGCGCAAGGCGCTGTCGATGGGTGCGGACAAGGCGGTCCATGTCGAGGACGACGATCTGCACGGCACCGACGTGATCGGCACCTCGCTGGTGCTGGCCAGGGCGATCGAGAAGGCCGGCTACGACCTGGTGATCTCCGGCATGGCCTCCACCGACGGCACCGCCGGCATCGTCCCCGCGCTGCTGGCCGAGCGCCTCGGGGTGCCGCAGGTGACCCTGCTGTCCGAGATCACCGTTGCGGACGGCACGGTCACGGGCCGCCGGGACGGCGACGCGGCCAGCGAGCAGCTTCAGGCGTCCCTGCCGGCCGTGGTGTCGGTGACCGACCAGTCCGGTGAGGCGCGTTACCCGTCGTTCAAGGGCATCATGGCGGCGAAGAAGAAGCCGGTCGCGTCCTGGGACCTGTCCGACCTGGACATCGACGCCGACCAGGTCGGCCTGGACGGCGCCTGGACCACGGTCCAGACGGCGGCGCAGCGCCCGGCCCGCACCGCGGGCACGATCGTCAAGGACGAGGGCGAGGGCGGCAAGCAGCTCGCCGAGTTCCTCGCGGGCCAGAAGTTCATCTGAGCCCCTGACCCGCTGACCGCCCCTTCCCCTTCGTTTCGCAGGAGAGCAATCCCATGGCTGAAGTCCTCGTCTACGTCGACCACGCAGGCGGCGTGGTCCGCAAGCCCACCCTGGAGCTGCTGACCCTGGCCCGCCGTCTGGGCGAGCCGGTCGCCGTCGCCCTGGGCGCGGGTGCCGGCGACACCGCCGCCGCGCTGGCCGAGCACGGCGCGGCCCGCGTGCTGACCCATGAGGCGTCCGAGTACGCCGAGTATCTGGTGGTGCCGAAGGTGGACGCGCTTCAGGCCGCGGTCGCCGCGGTGTCCCCGGCCGCGGTGCTGGTCCCCTCCTCCGCGGAGGGCAAGGAGATCGCCGCCCGGCTGGCGCTGCGGATCGGTTCCGGCATCATCACCGACGCGGTGGACCTGGAGGCCGGCGCGGAGGGTCCGGTGGCCACCCAGTCGGTGTTCGCCGCGTCCTTCACCACCACCTCCCGGGTCGTCAGGGGCATCCCGGTGATCACCGTCAAGCCCAACAGCGCGCCGGTGGAGGCCGCCCCGGCCGCCGGTGCGGTCGAGGCCCTGGCCGTGTCGTTCTCGGCGCAGGCGGCCGGCACCCGGGTGACCGGGCGGACCGCGCGGGAGTCGACCGGGCGCCCGGAGCTGACCGAGGCCGCGATCGTGGTCTCCGGCGGCCGCGGCGTCAACGGCGCGGAGAACTTCGCGCTCATCGAGGCGCTCGCCGACTCCCTCGGCGCGGCCGTCGGTGCGTCCCGGGCGGCGGTGGACGCGGGCTGGTACCCGCACACCAACCAGGTCGGCCAGACCGGCAAGTCCGTCTCCCCGCAGCTGTACATCGCCTCCGGCATCTCCGGCGCGATCCAGCACCGGGCCGGCATGCAGACCTCCAAGACCATCGTGGCCATCAACAAGGACCCCGAGGCCCCGATCTTCGACCTGGTCGACTACGGCATCGTCGGCGACCTCTTCGACGTCGTCCCCCAGCTCACCCAGGAGATCAACACCCGCAAGGGCTGACCACCCCACCGCAGTCCCAGGCCCCGTGACCGCACCAACGGTCACGGGGCCTCTGC
>NZ_VZRB01000091.1 GCF_008806595.1 Streptomyces luteolifulvus
GCCGGGGGCTTCTCGTTACGCCGGGTTGGCGTCGCGAAGGACCAGCCCGGCCCGTAGAACGTTGAGAGCGCCTACCGTGTCAGCGTGCGCGTGGTGGCCGCACGAGATGCAGTGGAACTTTTCCTGTGTGGGCCGGTTCTCCTTCGCGGTGTGCCCGCATTCGGGGCAGGTGCGGGAGGTGTTGCGGGGGTCCACGGCGATCACTTCCCGTCCGGCGCTTTCAGCCTTGGCGCGCAGGATCGTCAGGAACACCCCCCATCCGGCATCGTTGATCGACCTGTTGAGCCCGGCCTTGGCGACGGCCCCGTTGGGCAGGAAGGTGCCCGGCTGGCCGGGGGCGGGTTTCGGTGCGGGGGCCTTGCTCATGTTGCGGATCTTGAGGTCTTCGTGCGCGATGAAGTCGTGTGCGCGGACCAGGCCGAGCGCGGTCTTATGTGCGTGGTCCAGGCGCCGGCGACGCACCTTCCTGTGAAGCTCGGCGACCTTCTCCACCGCACGGTGATGGTTGGCGGTCCGGTCCGTCGCCTTACGGCGCGGGAACCGGGACAGGGCCTGCTGCGCTGCCTCGAGCCTCTCGGCTGCACGGCGGCCGTGGCGCGGGTTGGGCACGAACGAGCCGCCTGAGTCGGCGAGGTAGTTCGCGATGCCCAGGTCGATGCCGACCACGGAGCCGGTCGCGGGCAGTGGGTCGGGCCGGCCCTGCTCGGCACTGAGCAGGACGAACCACTTACGGCCCTCGCGCTTGACCGACACGGTTTTGATCCTGCCGACCACGGCACGGTGCTGGTTGACCCTGACGTGGCCCACGCCCTGGAACCGGACACGTGTGACGGGGTCGTGCGGGGTGGAGTTCCACCGGCAGCCGTCCCCGTCCCTGGGGAAGTCCACCGTGTCGAACCAGTTCACCCCGCGAAAGCGCGGATAGCCCGGGGTGTCGCCGGACTTGACCCGGCGGAAGAACGCGGCGAACGCCTTGTCGAGACGGCGCAAGGTGGCCTGCTGCGAACTGAACGACCAACGGCCCTGACGCTCCGGGTCGAACGCCCGGATCTCCTTGAGCTGCGCGGACTGCATCCCGTACATGACGGTGGTCTTCGAGACATGCCGCCAGGCGTCGCGGCGTTCCTGCAACGCCGCGTTGTAGAGGGAGCAGTGGTCCCGCAGCATCTCGCCGAGTGCCTGACCCTGCCGGACGGTGGGCCGCATGAGGAACTTGTACGCACGGATCACCTCAACCCCCCCCTCGGCGAAGCCCGTACGATCCTCGCTCCTACTGCACTTGGTGCATGTCACCACGCTGGGAACCCGATCCCGATATCAGACGTGGAAACCACGTAATCTACAACCTCCACGCGCACTTGGTGTTTGTCACGAAGTACCGGCGTGAAGTCTTCAACGACGACATGCTGACACGCTGCGAGGAGATCATGCGCGACGTATGCGAGAGCTTCGGCGCAGAGCTGCGGGAGTTCAACGGCGAAGACGATCACGTCCACCTTCTCGTCCACTACCCGCCGAAGGTCGCCCTGTCCAAACTCGTCAACAGCCTCAAAGGCGTCAGCTCCCGCTACCTGCGCGCGCAGTACACCGGCCGGATCAATCGGACCGGGACGGGCTCGGTGTTCTGGTCCCCGTCCTACTTCGTCGGATCCTGCGGCGGCGCACCCCTGAGCATCGTCAAGGACTACATCGAGAACCAGAAGCGCCCAGCCTGACCCTCACCACACAGGCGCAGAGAACTCCGGCGCTGCGCGCCTCCGGGCCGAAGATCGCATTCCCGCCCGGCCTGAAGGCCGGGATTCCCT
>NZ_VZRB01000092.1 GCF_008806595.1 Streptomyces luteolifulvus
TGCTCCTGTACCGGACACAGGAGGAGATGGGGGATCTTCGGGACCGACTGGCAGAAGCCGAGGACAAGGCCACAGGGCTCGCGGCGGAACTGGCCGACGCTCACCGCCGCCACGCCATGAAGATCGAGCAACTCAACTCCCTGCGAAATCAAGCGTTGGCGGCACTCGGCCTGAGACGGGAGGAAATACGTCAGCTCACCGAGGAGGTGAAGGACCTGTCCCGCCACATCGCATGGCTGGAGAAGGTGTTGCGGGAGGCATGGAGAGCTGTCGGACACCACGTGGATGCCCTTGGCTCGGCCGTGGATCTCGTCGTTGACCTGGCTGGCCGGCTTGTGGACACGGACGACGCGGATTCGCCCGTCCCGCCCGCGCAGTAGTGAGAGCCGACCACCCGGCCGCCCATACGACGCCGGGGCGCTGCTCGCCGGAGTCTGTCCACAGGGGACTGGCCTGACGCTGTCTGCATGGATGATCAGCACTCCAACCCGGCGTCGGCCATGCTCCGGCGCAAACTCTTCGAGGGCCTTGGACGGGCCGAACGGGCCGGCCCGGAGGGGACCTCGGACGAGGGCCGGATGAGGGACATCATGACCGCGGTCTCGCCCGCGCACGCCGACCTGATCCCACATCGGAACGACCGGCGGCCTTGATCAAGGCGTGCACCACCGGCGGGCCCTCCTGCACATGCACGGAGGCGGAGGCGTGCTGGGGCTCATGCAGAACATCACCGCATGGGCCCTGGCGAGCGCACGTCGAGGCATCGCCCTGTACCCGATCCATGGGGCCGGTCGTCGTCACCGGACGTGCTCAGGACGGGGAAGTGGCCGCCGTGGACGACGGCCTGGCCCAGCACGCACACGTGGTTCCGGGCAGATGGTCCGGGAAACGCCGGGGAAGTGGCGCACCCGGCCGCCCGCGCCCAACGGGGCATCCCTGAGTGAACTGCTCGCCTACGTGGCTGGGGACGTTGCCTCCAGCCGGTAGCGCGTACCGCGCGTTTCTGCGTGCCCTTCGGCTACAGGGTCTTGCGTGTAGGGTCCGCGGCTTCGTTGGCACTGGGTCCTGCGGATATGCGGGAAATCCGGGCGTGGTGAGCAGCGACGGTGTTGGTGGATGGTGAGCAATCGGTGGCTCCTCCTCGGTCAAGGCGGTGACAGCGAGTGAGGTATCGGTTGTCTTGGTGATCGTCGGCGGCTACGTGGTGGGGCGGGTGTCCTGTCCGCCGGTGGCCGGGTGGGTGGCGTGCCAGGCGTCCCAGATCTGTGCGCGGAGTCTGCCGCGTGGTGGTATGTCCATGCCCTGTTCGCGGGCCCAGGCCCGCACCTCGGCCACGTTCGGCGCCGCAGCTACGGACCGGGGCCGCCGGGCGGTGGGGACAGGTATGCGGGCCGGTGTGGGCGGCAGGTGCTCTGGCGTGGTGGCTGTGAAGCCGCGGCGTTCGAGGATGCGGCGGCGCTTGTGGTGCATGCGTTCCAGGAGGGGGACGTCGGCGTCGAGGTAGTCGTGGGTCTCGACGTGGGACTTCCGTGCTTCGGTGTTGCGCATGATTCGGCCGACCTGCTGGATGACGCGTCCCTTGAACGAGATGGGGCTGGTCAGGAAGAGGGTGTCGAGGCGTGGTGCGTCGAAGCCCTCGCCGGCGAGTTTGTCGATCGCCAGGAGCACCAGCGGTTCGTCGTGCTCCTGGGCCAGGGCAGAACGGACCCGGGCGCGCTCGGCCGGCGGCATGCCGCCGTGCAGGATCAGCGGGGTGA
>NZ_VZRB01000093.1 GCF_008806595.1 Streptomyces luteolifulvus
CAGGTCAGCGACTCAGCGCACCTTCGGTGCGCGCCGGGGGCGTGGTAAATGCCGTGGCGCGCGCCGGACATGCTTCTGTCTGCCCTGACGTGGGCTGATGCCGTTCGGGGACGCTGAAGGTGTTCGTTCCGGCCGAAACCGAGGCATCTGTGATGCCGGTGAGCTCGCAGGTCAGCATGGTGCCGAGGGCCGTCCACGGGAACCGTGGAGTGTTGCTGCGAAGCACGCGCGTCAGAATTCCTGTTCCACCCTGGCCCTCCCGGAACGGCGAGTCGCCCGGTCGTCCGGTGAGGGAGGGAGCAAGGCCGTGGACGTGCTGCACGAACGCTGCGCCGGCCTGGACATCAGCAAGAAAGACGCCAAAGCGTGCGTCCGCACTCCGAGCACGAAGCGGCGGGGAACGTTCACCACCCAGACCACGACCTGGGGTTCGACGACGAACGCCGTACTCGCCCTGCGGGATCACCTGCTCGCCGCCGAGGTCACCCTCGTCGTGATCGAGGCGACCTCGGACTACTGGAAGCCCTTCTACTACCTGCTGGCCGAAGACCTGAACGTGATCCTGGTCAACGCCCGGCAGGTCAAGAACCTGCCCGGCCGAAAGACGGACGTCTCCGACGCCGCCTGGCTGGCCCAACTGGGCGCGCACGGCCTGGTCCGTCCCTCGTTCGTGCCACCCGCACCGGTGCGCGAGCTGCGGGACCTGACCCGGGCCCGCACCCAGATGACCCGTGAACGCGGCCAGATCGTGCAGCGGCTGGAGAAGCTGCTGGAGGACACCGGGATCAAACTCGCCGCGGTCGCCTCCGACATCATGGGCGTCTCGGGCCGGGCCATGCTGGAAGCCCTCATCGCGGGTGAACGCGACCCGCAGACCCTCGCGGACCTGGCCAAACGCAAGCTCCGCAACAAAATCCCCGAACTCACCGAGGCCCTGACCGGACGCTTCCGCGCCCACCACGCCTTCCTCACCCGGCTGCACCTGGACCACTACGACCAGCTCACCGACGCGATCCGGCAGCTGGACCAGCGGATCGAGGAGGCGATGGCCCCCTTTCGAGGCGCCCTCGACCTACTCGACACCGTCCCCGGGATCAACCAGGCCGTCGCCGAAGTGATCATCGCGGAGACCGGCGGCGACATGACCCGGTTCGCCTCGGCCGGGCACCTCGCGTCCTGGGCCGGGGTCTGCCCAGGCCACCACGAGTCCGCCGGCCGCACCAAGAACACCAAGGTCCGCCCCGGCAACCCCTACCTCAAAGGCGCCCTCGGACTCGCTGCCTTCGGCGCAGCGAGAACCAAGGACACCTACCTGCAAGCCCGCTACAAGCGGCTGACCGCCCGCCGCGGACCGATGAAAGCCCTGGTCGCCGTGGAGCACTCGATCATCACCGCGATCTGGCACATGCTCACCGGCAACGTCCCCTACCGCGAACTCGGCGGCACCTACTTCGTCCAGCGCGACCCCGAACGCGCCACGCGCCGCGCGATCACCGCCCTCAACCAGCTCGGCTACACCGTCACCCTCAACCCGATCGAAGGCGCAGCCTGACCGCTCACAGACCAAGTGCCCGGCGGCCTCGACGACCACCGGGCACCCAGCCCTGCCCAAACAGCCCCTGACCTGGACCTATTTACGCGTCAGA
>NZ_VZRB01000094.1 GCF_008806595.1 Streptomyces luteolifulvus
GCTGAGATGTGAATCCGGGGTCCCGCGGGCATCTTTGAGTGCGGCCTCGCGGCGAGGCCGCACTCCTGCCGAGCCCGGTTCAGGCGGGTCCGGTTCCTGCGGGTCCGATGGTGACGTCGAAACCGAGGGCTTCGAGCTGGGCGGTCAGCCGCCTGGCGCGTTGCTCGGGGCTGAATCGCCTCGCTGCCCAGTCGGGGCCCAACTCCCGGTAGGGCACCTGGTCGTGGACGATGTGCCAGTAGGCCACGACGATGTCGTGGCGGGTCGCACCGAGAGCCTTGAAGCCGCCCGCCCGGCCTTTGATCTGCATGTGATGCGCGTGCAGGTAGGTGCCCTTGGCCTTGACCGCGCCCCAGGCCGCTTCGGTCAGCGCGGCCTTCAGCCACTTCGGACCGGGCCGGCTGCGTCCGCCCCTGCGCTTGCCGCCCGAAGCATGATTGCCCGGACACACCCCCGCCCAGGAGGCAAGATGAGCCGAGGACGGGAACCCCGACATGTCCAGACCGATCTCGGCGATCAGCACCTGGGCGACCTTCGCCCCGACCCCGGGGATGGTCTGGATCAGCTCCAGGACCTCCTGGTGCGGGGCAAGCCGGATCGCGATCTCCGCATCGTAGGCGTCGAGCCGCTGCTCCAGTCCGTCGATATGCGCCAGCAGACCGCGCACGATGACACCGTGGTGCTCGATACGGAAGCGGTGCTCGAGAGCCTCCTCCAGAGCCTCCCGCTTCGAGCGGAGCCGTCCCTTGGCCAGCGCGGCCAGCTCCACTGGCGAGGTCACCCCGTCCAGCAGCGCCTCCAGCACAGCCCGCGCCGTCTTCGACCACACCTGCGAGGCCACCGAGGTCAGCTTGATACCGGCGTCCTGCAGTACCTTCTCCAGCCGCTGGATCACCCGCACCCGCTCCTGGGACACCGCCGTACGCGCCCGCGTCAGATCCCGCAGCTCACGAAACTCCTGCACCGGCACGAACGACGGCCGCACCAGACCGCACTCCAGGATCCGGGCGATCCACACCGAATCAGCGACATCGGTCTTGCGGCCGGGCACGTTCCGCAGATGTGCCGCGTTCACCAGCCAGCAGGTGAACCGCCCCTCCAGCGCGGCGAAGACGGGCTTCCAGTACACCCCCGTCGCTTCCATGCCGACCAGCTCCACCCCCTCGCAGACCAGCCAGTCGCCCAGGTCGGCCAGCGCGCGCACGGTGGTCTTGAAGGTCCGGGTCTCCGTTGCCCGTGAACCTCTGCGCTGACCCGGCGAGCGCACCGTCGCCACCGCCGTGTCCCGGTGCACGTCCAGTCCGGCACACCGCTCGAAGATCACCTGCATGCCCGGCCTCCTCCGTGACAGCACCCATCAACGTGCCGCCCGGAAGGGGCCTACTGATCCAAAGAGTCTGAGATTCGCGCTCGCAGCAGCAGTCAACAATCCCTCAAGCCCCAGCGTCATACTTTTCCCCGGACTCGTGGATACCAAGCGTCACCGACGTCTGCCCGGACCGCACCCCACCAGCATGCGAACGGCGCCACAGAGCACTCAACCCGCGCACAGAAGCCAACCACCCACCGGCCAGAAGCCGTTACGCGCCCCGGATTCTCATCCCGCCACGGTGCCGGCGCACAGCGCCGTCATGGGTACTTTTCC
>NZ_VZRB01000095.1 GCF_008806595.1 Streptomyces luteolifulvus
GTGTGCAGGTTCAGGTTGTCGTGGGTGAGGCCGATGGGGCTGGGGTCCGGTCGGTGGAGGTCTATTCGCGGTCCGAGCGGGAGGTGCTGGTTGGTGAGGTGCCGTGGACGTTGCATGCGCGTGGTTCGCTGGCGTCGGCGGGGCCGGTGGGTGAGGCGTTGACGGTGTGGCCGCCTGCTGGTGCGGAGGAGGTTTCGCTGGAGGGTGCGTATGAGCGTCTGGCGGAGCTCGGTTATGCGTACGGTCCGGCGTTCCGGGGGTTGAGGCGGGTTTGGCGGGGTGAGGGTGAGTTCTTCGCGGAGGTCGTGCTGCCGGAGGGGCTGCGGGCGGAGGCCGGCCGTTATCTGCTGCATCCTGCGCTGCTGGACGCGGCCCTGCACACCCTGCTGCCCGGTGTAGTGGACCCGGACCGGCAGGCCCTTGTGCCCTTCGGCTGGGAGAGCGTCAGCGTCCACGCCGCGGGCGCCGGAGTGGTCCGGGTGCGCTTCTCCCTCGCCGCACCCGACTCCGTCGCGGTGACCCTCGCGGATGCCACGGGTGCGCCGGTGGCGACCGTCGAAGCGCTCACCCTGCGACCGTTGTCGAAGGAGGCGTTGCGTGAGGCGGCTGTGTCCGGCGGGCGGGACGGGTTGTTCGCGGTGCGGTGGAACGTGCTGCCGGATGCCGGTCGCGGGACGGGTGTTGGGGTGGGTGAGGTGCTGGAGGTGGTGTCCGGTGGCCGGCCGGCACGGGAGGTCGTGCGGGAGGCCTTGCTCGGGGTGCAGGAGTTCCTGGCTGATGAGTTGCGGGCGGACCGGATGCTGGTGGTGGTGACGCGGGGTGCGGTGGCGGTGGATGGTGAGGAGGTCACCGATCTTGGGGCTGCTGGTGTGACGGGTTTGATCCGGGTGGCGCAGACGGAGAATCCGGGCCGGATCGTGCTGGTTGATGTGGAGCCCGGTGCGGAGGTCTCGGCCGAGGCGGTTCTGGCGACGGGGGAGCCGCAACTGGCGGTGCGCGGTGGTGTGTTCCGTGTGCCGCGTCTGGCGCGGGTTGTGGCGGGGGACGCCGGTGGCGGTGCGGTCCGTTGGGACGAGGGCACGGTGTTGATCACGGGTGCGACGGGTACGTTGGGTGCGATCGTGGCGCGTCATGTGGTGGTCGAGCATGGTGCGCGGAGCCTGCTGCTGGTCTCGCGGCGTGGTGCGGATGCGCCGGGCGCGGGTCAACTGCGGGCGGAGCTGGTCGGGTTGGGTGCGGAGATCAGCTTCGCCGCCTGTGATGTCACGGACCGGGACTCTGTGGAGGGTGTGCTGGCCGGGATCCCGGCCGACCGTCCGCTGAAGGCGGTGGTCCATACGGCGGGTGTGCTGGACGACACGGTGCTCACCGATCTGACGCCCGAGCGCCTGGATGCGGTTCTCAGGCCGAAGGCGGAGGCTGCCTGGAATCTGCACGAGGCCACCTTAGGGCGGGAGTTGAACGCTTTCGTCGTCTACTCCTCGATCGCGGGTCTGATCGGTAATGCGGGACAGGCCAACTACGCGGCGGGCAACACCTATCTGGACGCGCTGGCCCAGTACCGTTCGGCCCTCGGACTGCCCGCCGTCTCCCT
>NZ_VZRB01000096.1 GCF_008806595.1 Streptomyces luteolifulvus
CCGCACCCATGAGGGCGGGGGCTGTCAAGGCGTACAGAAGTCCGGCCCCGGTGGTCGGTGTGCAGCGCATCGGGGGTGGGGGTGGTCTTGTGAGGGACGGAGCGTCGGGTGTGGTTCCCCGGGATGCGGTCGGGCGGAGAGGGACTCACACGCACCCATTCGGCACCGGCCGGCGGGTCGGTGCCATGACCTTGGTCCGGGGCCGGGCTGCTCATTCAGGTCAACGAGTGCGGCAGAGCCGTCTCATGCGGTTTTGCGAGCTCACCCGGGGCTTGCGTCCTTCCCCGCAGGGGATGTTGGCCGGTCATGCTGTGGGGCACGCCTCCTCGGCGCGGGCGGTCTCCTCGGCCTCGCGCAGCACGTGCCAGGCGCGGGCCAGGAGCTTGCGGGCGATCGCGATCGTGGCGACCTTCTTGCCGCGACGGTGCGCGATGCGCGCATAGGCGTCGATGTAGTCCGGGCTTCGCTTGGCGGTGTGGGCCGCCTCGCACATGATCCAGCGCAGCCACGGGTCCCCCTGCTTGGAGATATGCCCATAGCGCACGGTGCGGTCCGAGCCGCGCACCGTCGGAGTGAGCCCGGCCCACGAGACCAGCTTGCGGGCCGAGCCGAACCGGTTCACGTCCCCGACCTCCGCGAGAACGAGCAGAGCCGTCAGACGTCCGATGCCGGGCAGCGCGGTGAGCGCCTTGACCCGCGGGTCCGCCTTGGCCTGCTCGGCCACGTAGGCGTCGAGCCGGTCGATGACCTGTTGCAGCGCGTCCATCGTCTCCAGCAGGTCGGCGATCACCGTCCGCGATGCCGTCGGCAGAGGCAGCTCGTGAAGCCACTGGCGGCCCGGGGAACTCCAGCGGTTGCGGGTGTCACCGGCCTTGTCGCAGCCGTGATCGGCAAGTACCGCATGGATCCGGTTGCGCAGCAGCGTGCGCAACCGCACCAGCTGGGCACGATGCCGCAGCACCGCCCGCTGTTGACGGATCTCCGGCGGGGCGATCCAGGCTTCCGGCAGCAGATCCGCGCGCAGCAGGTGGGCCAGGGTCGCGGCGTCGACCTTGTCGTTCTTCAGCCGGGCGGACGCGATCGCCTTGCACTGCAACGGGTGCGCCATATGCGGCTCGAAGCCGTGGTCCTGAAGCAGCTCAAGCAGCCAGCCCCAGCCGAAGGCGGCCTCGAACGCCACCGGCGTGCCCACCGGCAAGTCGCCGAACACGCCCAGCAGCGACTCGCGCCCGTTGGGCACGTTCCGGTTCACCGCCGTCCGGCCGCGCTCGTCCATGACGGCGATCTGCGACCGGCGCCGGTGCACATCGATCCCTACGTAAGCCGACATCGCGGGCCTCCAGACCCCGACTCGGCTCCCCCAGAACGATTGTTCCCTGAACGAGCCGGGAGGGGGAGCCCCCGCCCTCATAGGGTCAGGTCA
>NZ_VZRB01000097.1 GCF_008806595.1 Streptomyces luteolifulvus
CGACCTGGTTCAGCCAGGAAGCGTGCGGCGGAGTCCAGTGCACCGTCCATCTCGGATGGTCGGCCAGCCACTTCTTGGTGTGCCTGGCGGTGTGGGAGGAACCGTTGTCCAGGACGACGTGTATGTCCTGGCCCGGAGCGATGACCCTGTCGAGGTGATCGAGGAAACCGGTGAAGGTCACCGCGTTGTTGCGGGTAATGATCTCGGTGAGGACCTCGCCGGTGCGCACGTCCAGGGCTGCGACGAGGGAGGCGGTGCCGTGGCGGCGGTACTCGAACTCCTCCAGGGCCGGCTTGCCCGGTGCGGCGGGGCGGCCGGGGTGGCGCCGGGAGCGGGCCGCGATCGCGGTCTTCTCGTCGATGGACAGCACCATCGCGCCTTCGGGCGGGTTGCGGTACAGGTCGCAGATGTTGGCGGCCCTCTGCCAGAAGTCGGGGGTGTCGCGGCGGGTGAGCCAGCCCCGCACCCGGTGCGGCTTGAGGTCCAGGCCGGCCAGGATCCGGCCGACCTGGGAAGCGGAGACCGCGGCGAACACCGTGCCTGCGACCCTGGCGGCGATCGTGCGGTGCGACCAGGCCGACTCCGGGTGCGGCGGTGCGCTGGCGGCCGTGGCCACGATCGCCACCCGCACGGCGGGGCCATAGGTCTTGGGACGGCCGGAGCGGGCGGCGTCCCGCAGTCCGTCCAGGCCCGCGGCGGCGAACCGGCCACGCCACTTGCGCACCGTATTCACGCTGATGTCCAGCTCCCGGGCGATGGCCCCGTTGCTGTCACCATCGGCGGCAGCCAGCACGATCCGCGCCCGCAGAACCGCCCTGACCTGCCCCTTCAGTGATAACGCCACACGTGTCAGACGCTCGCGCACTACCGCGTCCAGCTTCACCCCGACCGCCGTACCCATCCCGCCACGCACCTCGCAGCCCCTTCACCGGCGAAAGAGACGATCATGGCGTGGCGGGGCGGGCAGCCGTGCAGGATAGGCCCCGTGCCGAAGAACCCGCCCGAGTCCATGCAGCACCACCTCCGCGTCCGACTGCGCGACCGCGCGCGGGAACGCTGGCCCCAGCTCTCGGGTGTCCACGTCCGTTTCCGTACCGGATTCGCCTACGTGGCAGGCGAAATGCCAGGCGAAGAGGAGCCGCTGCCACTGTGCCGCCTGCGCTTCACCGGCGTCCTGCACACCTGGGGCTTCGCCATCTACCTCGCCAGCAGCGGCAAGTACCAGGACAACTTCCTGCCCACCGGCCTGCCATTCGGCTCACCCGAAGAAGCCCTCGACTGTGCCTGCGGCCTCTACCTCAACGACCCCACCGCCTGGACCACACCACCCTCCACGAACTAACGCGGAGCAGCACTAG
>NZ_VZRB01000098.1 GCF_008806595.1 Streptomyces luteolifulvus
GTCCTCGATGACGAGTCCCGACTGGTTGAGCTGGTCGCGGATGGCGTCCGCGGTGGCCCAGTCCTTGCGGGCGCGGGCGGCCTCGCGCTGCTCGAGGACGAGTCCTACGAGGCTGTCGACGACGCCGTGCAGATCCTCGCCGCAGCTCTCCTCGTCGGCCCACTGCGGGTCGAGCGGGTCGAGACCGAGGACGCCGAGCATGGCGCGCACCTCGGCGAGGCAGGCCACCGCGGCTTCCTTGTCGTCAGCCGCGAGGGCGCTGTTGCCCTGCCGGACCGTGGTGTGGACGACGGCGAGGGCCTGCGGGACGCCCAGGTCGTCGTCCATGGCCTCGGCGAAGGTGGGCGGGACCTCGGCGGACGGCTCGACGACGCCCGCCTTCTCCACCACGCGCTGCATGAAGCCCTCGATGCGCGCGAACGCCGACTCGGCCTCGCGCAGGGCCTCCTCGCTGTACTCGATGGTCGAGCGGTAGTGCGGGGTGCCGAGGTAGTAGCGCAGGACGATCGGACGCCACTGCTTGACCATCTCGCTCACCAGGACCGAGTTGCCGAGCGACTTGGACATCTTCTCGCCGCTCATGGTGACCCAGGCGTTGTGCACCCAGTACCGCGCGAAGTCGTCGCCGAAGGCCTTGGCCTGGGCGATCTCGTTCTCGTGGTGCGGGAAGACCAGGTCCAGTCCGCCGCCGTGGATGTCGAAGGCGGAACCCAGGTACCGGTGCGCCATCGCCGAGCACTCCAGGTGCCAGCCCGGACGGCCGCGGCCCCACGGCGTCTCCCAGTCGGGCTCGCCCGGCTTGGCCGCCTTCCACATGGCGAAGTCGCGCGGGTCCCGCTTGCCGGTGATGCCCTCCTCGGCGGGCTGCCGCATCTCGTCGAGGTCCTGCTTGGACAGCTCCAGGTAGGAGGGCCAGGAGCGGACGTCGAAGTAGACGCTGCCGTCGGCCTCGTAGGCGTGACCGCGCTCGATGAGGACGCGCATCATCTCGACCATCTCGGTGACATGACCGGTGGCGCGGGGCTCGTACGTCGGCGGGAGGCAGCCGAGGGCGGTGTAGCCGTCGTCGAAGGCGCGCTCGTTCTCGTACCCGATCGACCACCAGGGGCGGTTCTGCTCGGCCGCCTTGGCGATGATCTTGTCGTCGATGTCCGTCACATTGCGGATGAACGTGACGTCATAGCCCCGGTACTCGAACCAGCGGCGCATGATGTCGAAGTTGAGGCCGGACCGGATGTGCCCGATGTGCGGGGCCGCCTGCACGGTGGCGCCACACAGGTAGATCGAGACGCAGCCCGGCTGGAGCGGGGTGAAGTCACGGATCTGCCGG
>NZ_VZRB01000099.1 GCF_008806595.1 Streptomyces luteolifulvus
GTTGAGTTGGGTGATGAGGGGGGTGATGGTGCGTCCCTCGCGTTCGGCGGTGTCCCAGTCGCGGGGTTTGAGCTGGTACTTCTCCGAGTCGAGGTATTCCTCGCTGCCCTCGCGCAGCGGGGTGTTCTCGCACAGTTCGAAGCCGCTGTAGACGCCCCAGGCCGGGGAGAGGGTGGCGGCCAGCACCGCGCGGACCTCGAACGCGGGCCGGCCCCCGTGCTGCAGGAACTCGTGCAGGATGTCGGGGGTGTTGACGAAGAAGTTGGGCCGCATATAGGCGGCCGCCTCCCCGGACAGCTCCGTGAGGTACTCGGTCAGCTCCTGCTTGCCGGTGCGCCAGGTGTAGTAGGTGTAGGACTGCTGGAAGCCGATCTGCGCCAGGGTGTGCATCATCGCCGGCCGGGTGAACGCCTCCGCCAGGAAGATCACATCCGGGTCGGTGCGGCCGATGTCCGCGATCACCCGCTCCCAGAACACCACCGGCTTGGTGTGCGGATTGTCCACCCGGAAGATCCGCACCCCGTGGCCCATCCAGTGCCGCAGCACCCGCAGCGTCTCCGCCACCAGCCCGTCCATGTCCGCGTCGAACGCGACCGGATAGATGTCCTGGTACTTCTTCGGCGGGTTCTCCGCGTAGGCGATGGTGCCGTCGGGGCGGTGGTGGAACCACTCCGGGTGCTTGTGCACCCACGGGTGGTCGGGCGAGCACTGCAGCGCGAAGTCCAGCGCGATCTCCAGCCCCAGCCCGCGGGCCCGGTCCACGAAGTCGTCGAAGTCCTCCAGGGTGCCCAGCCGCGGGTGGATCGCGTCGTGGCCGCCCTCCGGCGAGCCGATCGCCCACGGCACCCCCACATCCTCCGCCCCGGCCGACAGGGTGTTGTTGCGGCCCTTGCGGAAGGTGGTCCCGATCGGATGGACCGGCGGCAGATAGACCACGTCGAAACCCATCGCGGCGATCGCCGGCAGCCGCCGCGCGGCCGTGGCGAACGTGCCGTGCGGCTGCTGCGGCGTGCCCTCCGAACGCGGGAAGAACTCGTACCAGGCGCCGTACAGCGCCCGCTCCCGCTCCACCAGCAGCTCCAGCGTCGGCGACGCGGTCACCAGCTCCCGCAGCGGATACCGGGCCAGCACCGCATCCACCTCCGGCGTCAACGCCGCCGCAAGGCG